>NZ_JAWMTI010000001.1:0-1590291 GCF_036959255.1 Olivibacter sp. CPCC 100613 | reverse complement strand
GGTTGCGGTAATGGTATTCGTAGGTATCCGTCGTCTTGCTCTGGGTGTCCTTCACCTCCTTCAACCTTCCAAAGCCGTCGTAGTTGTAATACACCGTTCTGCCCGACGGATCCGTGGCACTCGTCATACCACTCAGGATGTCGTAGGTATAATAAGAGAGCATTGAATTCGGGAGCGAAGCCCGAATACCGTTGAACCTGGCACGCAGGTCCGTATCCGAAGGATGGGAGTCGGTAAATGTCTTCACGGCCTGATCACCTCCGAGGGCTGTCTGTACGGTTGCAAAACCGCCATTCCTGATCTCTGCTACCGGGTATTGCCCCTTATAACTCCAGATATAGGTTACGGGAGGTCCGCCGACCGGTTGTACCTGCCTCGGATTGCCGTAGGCATCGTAATTGGAATAGGTAAGCCGGGTCCTGTAGCCGCTGAAAGGCGAAAAAGCGGTAGCCCCTATGCTTCCGGAAGGCAGCTGTCCCGCCAAACGGTTGCTGAACTTGAAGGATGACAGCGCGATCGGGGCAGAGCTCTCGAGCTCCATAATTTGATCGATATGTCCTTGTCCTCCCTCCAAGTATTTGGTGATCGTACCTGACAGGATCGTCCTTGTAGTGCCTACTTCCTTATATCTCACCTGTTCTATGGGATAGGCGATCAGGTGGTTACTTTTCATATTGTCGATGAAGGCCGTACCTGTTGCGTAATCCTGAGGATAGAGCAATGTGATAACTTCTTTATTGCCGTCACTCGTTGTCTCAGTTATTTTTGTCTGTTGATAATGCTTAGGATTTTCGTATTCATAAGACATTTTTATTTCATGAATCACCCCACTTTCATATGACTTTGTTGTCGTATTTTTCAACGCATAAAAATCCCTGTATACAAAATAACTGTTAAAATTGTATGTACTATAGTCGGGTATCTGCGGATTTTCTTTATCAAAGCGTATGGATAATCCATATATTGCATCAGTCGACGGGATAGATTGATATTCATTGATAGTTTCTTTTATAGGATTAGCACTGCCTTCTTTATATACCTTCGAAACGAGCAGCATTCCTCTCTTATACTCTCTACTTATAGAGGGCATAAAAGGGTAGGAGTAGATATTAATATCTCTATTTTCGGGATTCATACTCGAAACATATGTATTCAGTGTCCTCCCATTTCCCGTTCCGTTGGCATAGGTTTCAGTAACTTCCTGATACTCCACATGACTGCCGCTGGTGGAATAAAGTGGTACAGCGGGTGTAGATGACCGGACCCTGTATATAGCATCATATGTGAATCCGATACCACAGCTTCCAACTACACCACTTCTTTTCTCCATAAATTCAAAAATCCCCGTCGTTATCAATATCCCACTTGAGCGAGAAGTATCTCCGTTAAGTGTGTATTGATAGCTTCTTCTTGAGGCTATATTTCCAGGGGAAGAATAGTCGACAACTTCTCTTATGCGCGCACCGCCACCGGCCCGTTTATGGGATAATGTATAAGAAGTCTGTTTCTGGTAGGAAAGCGATATGTCGACTATGAATTCACTTTCATAATTGAATGCCATGAGCTTATAGTCTCCTGGTCCTAAGTACATTTTATGGGTATCCGTTACCGTTCCACCATTGGTACTCGAAGTCTGCGTATATAGAACTTCTCCACTGCTTTTCATTACACGAGTTCTAGTATTTGGACCCGTAACCCTTGATGAAATTACTACCTCATGAGTAAAATCGACACGGAAAGAGACTTCGCTCCAAGATCCTGTAGGTTGGCCATTGACATAAGCAGAGGCAGATTGGTATTGCCTAATTGTATCTAAGACATTTTGTTGTCCTGATACATTTCCGTAATCGTGACTTTCGTAAATAAACTTGGTTTCTCCTCCTGTCGGATAATTGACCCCAGTAAGTAAGCCTAATTTCATCGAGTTGAATACAGGTTCACGGTCTCCACCTGAATCATAGAAATAGTTTCCCGAGGAAAGATCCTTTGGATCCTTGCTTTTCGGTATCAATGATTGGTTTTGAGTCTTCCCATTATTAAATCCCCAATAATCCTGAGCCTTAGAGTTTCTCGGAGGTATCGTTCCGCTCTCGTCATAAATGAATTGATAGGGAGCTGTCATGCTTTTTACAAAAAGTTTATCTAGAAACAATCTGCCGCTATAATATTTATAGGCAAATGAATACTCCTCATTGTAGGAACTGCCGGCACCGAAAATTGCAATTTTGTCCAATGCTTTGTCACCAGCCAGATCCGTGCGGTCATTGGTCTGATAAAACATTTCGATAGTTCCCGTTGGAAGAATAATTTTACTCATCTTCTTTTGAGTAATATTAGTAATATTTTTGGTAGAACTCGATAAATAATTAGGAGCAGGGGGGTTCCCTGTACAATCTAAAGCAGGGCTGACGCTCTGCAATATATACAAAGAAAGTCCCGCTTCGTAGGACGGTGATATATTTGAAACGATATACTGGAAAGCAATAGATTGCCCGTTTTTTAATACAACTTTAGAAAGGTACCAGGATGAAATTAAGGTATACGTATCCAGATAGCTCTGACTGCCATTAGCGCTATACTGTGCAATATTTTGCGTTTCTTCTCTGTCATTAAAATAGAATTTATTACCCTTCGGATCAATAATAACAAAATTGCCATTCTGACGACTTATATCAAGCTTTTCACCATCTAGCTGGATAATTTCTCCATTCGGACTAAAAATAAATTTACCGTGATATTCTCCAAATTTATAAGAAAAAATATCTGGTTCACCATCCATAGCTCCCGTTGCCATACTATAATTCACGACAGCCTTTTCAGCTGCAGTGAGCTGACCTTGGATATATTTATTAACTTTAACCCCAGAGGAACCGTTTGGATAACCATCAGTAAAATCATCATCCGTTCCTCTGATATTTTTACTTATAACACCGCCTACATTTAATGTCCATCCCATCCCAGTTGATGGTGCGATCTCCTCTATCTTTATTCCAGATCCTTGATAAGACAATGAAATTGGCATTTCAAAATCTTTGACTTTTAGGGAATATATGGGTATCGATAATTGAGCTGCACCGGTAAACATATTAACAGGTATATTTCCTGATCGAAGTAGGTTACCAACATCCGGAGAACTAGGAACGTAATTGATTGCTCTTTCCGGCATAAAGTCTTTTGCTTCCTGCGCATAACATGGCACATGACAAAGCAAAATAAAGTAAATGAAAAATCTGTTCATGCTATTCTGATTTAGCTGTGAGCTGACATATAAGTATTACATGCTGAGACATCTTATTATTTATTTTCAAGTTTTAATAACCGTTGACACACTTCAGTAAGTAAACGTTTCTGTTCGCTTATCACTTTATCTTTCTCAATCAAGTGCAAGGTCAACTCCTCCACCTTCTCGAGTAACTTTCGATTCATCTCACCCAAATGCACACCGTTTTCCGCTACTTCCGTTTTGTTAGGTATGCCGGGTAGGTGCTTATTTTCCTTAATAAAAGCTTCGATTTCTGCAAGCGATTTCATTTTATAATCTTTCTCAAAGACGTAATCGGGCCAATTGGCACTTTCCACCAATATCTCCTTTGATCGTATAACTCCATTCACTTCCAATAGGTTGGAGGGGGTCGCTATCCCGATACCTACATTTCCTGCGGTGGTAATGGTTAGCCTCGATTGTGTGGTGCTGAAATTATTATCGGCAATATGATAAGCCCCTCCTTTGACATAGGTGTCCCATCTACGAGCGATGTTTCCATTACCATCTCCTTCCGCTAATGCAAGACCAGGTGCCGAACGCGGACTGGTTAAGGTAATCCAGGAACCATTAGGCGCACTGCCGGGATTCTGGATCTGAAGGCCTCCGCTGATCCCCCTGATCAGGCCATTTACCAACAAAGGAACATCACTCGCAGGTGCCGTGCCAATGGCCACATTACCGCTGGAAGGAAAGGTATTTTGTGCATAGGTGCTCATACCGAGCAGGCACAGGGCAAGTAGCAGGAAATATTTCATTTTTTGGTTTATTTTATCTATTTCAGTTGTATTAATAATCTTAGGTCAATTTCATTAAAGCTGATAAATAAATTATCACTCTTCAATACTGCTTAGGTTCACCTAGCCCACGATAAAGAGCTGGTTTTATTTAAAAAAATTCAATCATAATAGCTAAATTAAAGTCAATAAGATTTACTGACGATTAAAATCGCTATATATTAAGTGTGAATTTTTTTACTTAAAGTCGCCTATTTGCACTGAAAACGCACTTTTTTTATCTAATTGGCGTCAAATGGTGCTAAGCCAAGACATAGGTTCGGTTTATTTTACCATATCGATTAGATTTAAGTTATTGTTAATCAGTATAAAAATATGTAACAAAAATGAGATATCAAAAAAATGTTGATAAAATTATAATTAGGTTTACGAAATCCGCTCAATTGATTATTTATTGTCCTCTAATCTCTCCAATCTTTGAAGTACCTCTCCCAGCACTTTATCTTTCTCAATCAAATGAAGGGTTAACTCTTCCACTTTCTTTAAAAGCGCCAGGTTCATCGCGGCCAAATCCAAACCTTCTTCACCGATCTGTTTAGCAGATGGAATTTCCGGTAAATGCTTGTTTTCTTTAACAAATTTTTCAATTTCCAGCAGGGATTGCATCTTATAATCCGGTTCAAACACATAGTCAGGTGCAGCAATATTAGTGGTCACCTTAATCTCCTTGGCAATAATGTTCCCTTCAACCGCTAATTTTGCTTTGGGTGAGCTCGTACCAATCCCCACATTGCCATTTCCGGCAATCCGAATTCGTTCTGCTGCGCTGGAGTAAATTGCCAAACCAGTGTAGTTGCTGTGCGTGTCCTCTGCTATCGCTGCAACCCCGGCCCATTTATTGGTATCATTGGGATAGCCATTCAGTAACTTTATTCCGTTTATTTGACCTGCCTCTACGGCCATTGCCTTACTGGATATCAGCCAACCATTGGTAATACTGGAAACAGAAAGCTTGGATTCCGGATCGATTGTTCCGATACCGAAATGACCATTTTTCAAGGTCAGATAGGTTTCTGCACCATGGCCCCATGATTGAATATTGTGATAAGGATCGCGCTCCCACCAAGTACGGGTATTGGACATCGGAGTTAAAAAAGAAATATCGATCCCTATTCCGTCATGCAATCTCGCGGTAAGCCAATCTGCACCGGCAGCATCACGTACCAGCCATCGTTTGTTGTAAAAGGTATTCGAGGAACTCCCGGATACGGAGTTGATTTCGACAAAATTTCCTTGTGTGGAACCTAACGTCTGCGCCACCGTGGCATAACGAAATCCTACTAGCATACATGCCAGTACGACGATTTTTTTTGTAAAATCTTTCATATTAACTAATTATCAAGCATTGCATTCGACTTAAAAATGAAACAGTTTAGATTATTCGGTTTAGGAATAATTTAGGATAAAAATAACAATAAAATCAGTATTTAAAATAAATTATAGATTAATTTTCTCAACATGCAAAGCAGCAAAATTCACTTTGTTTTCCTACCGAATATGAATATGTTTGTATACAGAAAAGTCATGGCCGGAATCAATATCAACCAATTCAAGCAAACGCCTGGTAAAAATGCTGCGGAAGAAACTTCCGCTGGTTTATTTGAATTCCTGAATAAAGACATCAGTCTTTTCCCCACCATGGGCGATAAGCAGAAAGAGTCGCTCTACCACGAATTAGCTATTTTACTTAAAGCAGGTGTTGATCTAAAATCAGCGCTGGAGTTATTGATTCTGCAACTGCAGAAGCCAAAAGAAGCTCAACTATTAGAGCAGGTGAAAAAAAATATTGTTGAAGGCGGTTCACTTTCAGGGGCTTTGCAACAACACAAGGATTTTACACCCTATGAGTATTTTAGTATTCAAATTGGAGAGGAGACGGGTAAATTAAGTGAAGTATTAGAAGAGCTGGCCTTGTTTTATCGTAAACGCTTAAAACAGAAACGCCAGATAACGGGCGCGCTGATGTATCCGGCAATCGTTACGCTTACTTCCATTGGCGCTATTTTTTTCATGATGAATTTTATTGTGCCCATGTTCGGTGATATCTTCAAACGTTCAGGTAGCGATTTACCGGCAATTACCCAGCTGATTGTCGATGTATCCAATTTTACCCGAAAATATGCCTTATTGTTTTTATTGATTACGATAGGTGCAATCGGTTGGTTCTATATGCAGCGGAAAAAGGAATGGTTACGTAAAGCGACAGCCTCTCTCTTATTAAAGCTGCCTATTTTTGGTAACATGATCCGGAAAATCTACCTGGCACGCTTTTGTAATTCCATGTCTTTACTTACCGGCTCCAAGGTTCCGCTTATTCGGGCCATCCAGCTAAGTCGACAGATGGTTGGTTTTTACCCCATTGAAGTTTCGTTGGCGATAATAGAACAGGATATTCTGCAAGGAAAAAGCTTACATCAAAGTTTACGTAATTTCCCTATCTATGACATCAAACTTGTTTCCTTGATTAAGGTAGGCGAAGAAGTCAATCAACTGACCGACTTCTTCGGTAAAATCGCCTTGCAATACAGCGACGATATTGAACACCAGTCCGCTTTGATTTCCTCCATGCTGGAACCTTTTATTATTATCTTTTTAGGCCTTGTAGTGGGCGTTATTTTAATTGCCATGTATCTGCCGCTCTTCCAAATGGGCGGAAGTTTTGGGTAGAAAAGAGTTGCCCGATACACTTATTCTTCTCGCTTCTTAAGCTGTTGCTTAACTTCGCTTAATTCCTTGTTAAGTGTGATCACATGCAAGGTCAGCTCCTCGATCTTCTCCAACAGCTTTTTATTCATTTCACCTAAACTGAGTCCTTCTTCCTGCACCTCTTCTTCGCTCGGAATACCCGGTAAATGTTTGTTCTTTTTGATAAAGAGCTCCGTTTCTGTTAAGGACAACAGTTTGTAATCCTCATCAAATACATAGTCAGCCCAGCCACTTTCTACTTTGACCTCTTTTGCACGGATGGTGCCATTGACTGCCAACTTGGTACCGGGAGTAGTAGTTCCGATACCAACATTTCCATTCGCAAGTAAGCGCATCACACTGACATCTCCTGAGAGTTGAATATCGAATCCGTTAGCAGAGCCTACACCTGTGCCACCTATGCGGAGTCTAGGAACGTTATTCAGCCATCCCAAAAAAACAACCGCTTCGTTGTTGTCTGGGTTTTGAGAACGGATATAGTCAGACGCATTGATGCTTCCCCGTACATCCAGTTTGGAGACAGGACTCGTCGTACCTATTCCTATGTTTCCATTGATATCTTCTGCTAAGATTTTTCTCCAAACTTCCCAACCGCTATTAAAACCGGAACGGTAATAAAGGTCGCTATTGGAAAAAGCTAACTCATGTGCCTTCCCTCCGGAATCATTGTACCAACCTCTGAGCCCCAAGACTGTTGAAAAATTGCTAACAGGAATTCCAATAGTGGTATTTTGTTTGAAATGAACTTCAAAGCTTTGCGCATAAGAAGTCGGTGTAGTTACAACTGCTCTGGTATCTGGAACAGTTAACTTATTTTGAGCATATGAATAAGAAAGTATCCCAAAAAGCAATAATGAACTGGCAATCGATTTAATATCAAACATATCATTTACAGTTATTTTAAACCCTTTAATTTAGCTTCAAGCTGTTCTATTTTTTCCTGCTGTTGAATCATGTGAAGTGTCAGCTCCTCGATCTTCTCCAACAGCTTTCTATTCATTTCTCCTAAACTGACCCCTTCTTCCTTGACTTCTTTTTCGCTTGGGATACCAGGCAGGTGTTTATTATCTTTAATGAATTGTTCTGTTTCGGCTAAAGACATGAGTTTATAATTTTCGTCGAAAACATAATCAGCCCAGCCACTTTCAACTTTGATCTCTTTTGCACGGATGGTGCCGTTGACAGTCAGCATTTCCGAGGGAGCAGTGGTTCCGATACCTACTTTTCCGTTAACGGCAAGATAAGTACCGTAAGACACCGCTGTTTGTGTGCTATAACCTATTGATACTCCTTTATAATAGGTCTTATTTCCAATATCGGGCTGAAGATGTAGATCGCTATAATACATTCCATATACACCCGTTAAATCCGAATGTCTTGCTAATATCCAAGAGCGCCTTGCATTTATGCTTCTTGCCGTACCAAATTCCAAAGCATTATTAGACGACTCAACCAGTATAGCTCCATCACCTCGGCTCGTGACAGACGGATAAGTAGTAGTAGCGGTACCATTTAGAATGTGCAACGGCATTTCTGGATTAACCGTGCCAATACCAGCATTGCCTGTACTTTGAAGTTTATTTGTTTGTGCATACGATGAAAATTGCCACGCAATCGCAGCAGCCAATAAAAAGAATCTTTTCATGAGTTGATTAAGGTTGTATCTAAACGAATTACCACAATCTATATTGCAGTTGATATAGGGTCTACTATAAACCTCATACAGGCCCTTTAAGCATAGATTTAGTTTTAAGCGTATACGAATAGTGTTTAAGTTAATTTTAATGTAAAAATAAGATAATAAACAAATAGTACAATAAAAAAATAAATATTAATTTTTATATGACTATCAGGCATTATGCCAAGCAAACTCTTTTAGATAAATTCAGATAGACATAGTTTTTACTGTTTTATTCAGTTCTTTTTGGCTTTTAAATAGGTTTTAAAAGCCAAAAAACAACTTTACTTTATCAAACCAATTTACTTCTTTTTCTTGCGCGACATTATGCCTGAAGTTGGTATATCTTTTCTGCACGCTATCCTGCGTTTGATAACGTGTAATAACACCCTCCTTCAATCCTTTGAATAAGCGTCCCTTTTCCTTCAATTGCCCGTGTTCATCATAGAGGGCATATTTGCCGTTCTCTTCCCCCAGATACCAGATAGATAACCGTCGGAGCGTACCATTGGGGTCCATGTATCGCCATTCGCCTGCTTTCAATCCTTTATAATAGGCTCCTAATACCTTCAAGCTTTTATCAGCATATAATTCTTGATAGGTGCCATGCAATAACCGGCCTTTAAAAGCACCTTGCGTATACCGAATACTATCCCGTTCATACCAAGCATAAGTACGCATCGGATCAGCCTGTTCAACTTTCTCCTTTATCATTAACTCCGCCACCTGAAAGGTCCCGTCAGCATGACGGACCGTTACTTTATTTTTATACGGAAGAGCCTCCAATAACTCCTTTTGCCCATAAGAAGGCAAGGAGAAGGATAGCAGATAGATTCCAATAATTAACGTAAAGTTTAGTTTCATCTGTAAATAATTAGTTCGTTTGTATTTATCTTAAGAATCAAGACAATTCGAGCCGAAGTCAAGTTATCACTTATTACCCGGAACTTACATTATCATATTGGCTCACTAGCTAATTGGCTCATTACTTCGTCATCACATTCTCCTGCCCTTGATACTTTATCTTAATATAGTTGGCTGTATTCTGCAACAACGTCACCCCCTCTCTTGTCTCCCCTACCTTAATCATAAAATCCTTCTCATTCACACCCATCAAAATGACGCTTTTCTTGGATTTGGCATTGGTCACTTCACCCAAATACTTAATCATTCCCCAATCAATATAAGCCTCTTGGGGTGCCTGTTCATAATTTTCGACCACTTCCTCGCTTTCTGTATTCGCTGGTTCAACATTCTTCTCGGCAGCCAAAAAAGGATCGCGATAACCGCCCGTTGGCTTAAAGCTGGTGGCGGTGTCCACCAAATTCGTTTTGGTGATCGGCTTTTTTTCGGCTGCCACTGCAGGCATGGGAAGTACGGGATCTTCCGTGGCCGCGATAATTTTATAGAAGATCCAACCCCATATCAAGAGTACTAATATTAAAAGTGGTATTGTAAGTTTTTTCTTCACGTTTATCCCGCCTTTATCATTAATTAACCACAAAGCTTCGATAGCCCGAATAGCCGCTGGTATTTCCTGCTTTATCCGTCGCGCGCAAGCGCCATAGTACACGCTCGCCGATACTGCTACTGGTAAAATTATGATTGGTTCCTTCTAATGTTAACGGATAGGTAGCGTTATACAGGGTGGTGGAATCGCTCTTATATACATAAAGTTCATACTTGGCCGCATCGCTTACAGGCTCCCAACGCAAAGTTACCGGGCTCGGCACGGAAGCATTGTTTCCAGGTGCTACCATGGTAGGCACTGCCGGTGGTGTTTTATCGTAGGTAAATTGACGAACAGTGGACCATAGGGATTGTGAGGTGTCCGACTCCGCCCGTACACGCCATTGATATAACTGCTCTTTTGGTATGGTGTAATTATATCCCGTACTTTCCAATACCGAATCGTATAACAGGTTTTCAGGATCGGCAAAATTATTGGTGTCAATCTGCAAGCGATAACCCGTTGCACCAAATAAAGTTTGCCAGCCAAAACGCAAGGCAGTACTTGCGGTAAGAAGTTGATCTGCAGGAGCTGTTTGTACCACCACCTGCTTACTTAGATCGGACTCATAGATCACAAAGGAACGCGTGGTATAGACCGTTTCACTACTTCCATTACGGGCTTTCACTCGCCATTGATAACTACCCGGCTCCAAACTCAGGGTAAACTTGGGAGCCGTCACTAAGGTATCGGCATGATACAGAGACACCGAATCAAAATCGGGAGAAACAACCTGCAAGCGGTATTCCAAGGCATCGTCCACCTGCTCCCATAAAAAGGTGATGGTATAGGTAGGAATCTGCGCCTGATTACCAGGCGACAATAAAGCAACTTGCCGATCTTTGATATCTTCTTCCAAAAACTCTTTACAACCAAGGGCCGTAAAAAGTAATCCTGCAAAAAGGATGTATATATTGATTTTACCGTTCATTATCTTAATTTTTTTAGCGTTAACCGAATAACCAACAACGAATAACAAGCAACTAATTCCTCGCCACATAAGCCGTTGTCAAGTACATTTTCAATTCCGATGCTTTCGTCAAGGTATTTGCTTCTTTCCGAAAGGCTACATTCACCAAATTCAATTCCTTGCCTTTTTCAATCTCATACCAGCATTGTAAAAGATCATTATAACTGCCTACCAAGCAATATTCGTCATAGTTCACGGTCAGGCCGTCAGCGGTAACGGCCTTCGTCGGCGGAACATCCTTAATCACCAATCCATTATTTTCCGCTGCCGAGGCTACGCTATTTAGCATATTGACTTTTAGGTTCCCGCTATTTCCTTCTCCTATCAAACTAGCATTGCCGATCTGTTGCATACGTGCCTTAAGCTGCGATAATTCGGTCTCCTTCTGCTGTGTACTCAGCTTCTCGGCTGTTGCCGCTTGATAAGCAGACCGCAACTCCAAGGTTTCTTTGATGCTTAACTGATACACCATGAACAAAAAGATCAAAGCGCCCCAACCGAGCCATTTATTTTTTTGCTGCCAGCTGTATTTTTCCCAAAATCCTTTCATCGCAAGTTCAATTTTAGGTTAAACACTGCGCGCTGCTGCTTTTCGTCATATTTATAATCCACCAAGGCCACTTCTTTACTAAAAGGCATCATACTGATTACCTTTACCCAATGATTTAAAGCGCCCACAGTAGCCGTTGTACCTGTAATGCGGATCAGGCCCGACTGATATTGCGGTCGGCGTTCCTTCCGACTGGCAGCTTCATCCTGCGGAAAAAAATTCAACTCATCCAAACTGATGTCTTTTGGTACGGAAGCACCGAGCTGATCAGCAATATAACTCAGGGGTTCCTTATCACCGCGCTCCGTATAATTGATCACCTCTACCAACTGTTCCTGTCCTTTTAGCACTTCTTTCAACTGTTTGATCTCCTTATCGAGCAACGATGCGTCGCTCACGCTTACATCAGCCATTTTCCCATTATAGTGCAAAAAATAAAAGGTATTGAGCAGGAGAACCAAAAGGAAAAAGGCCCCTACCAAAACCGCTGATCGCTTAAAAAGCCATTCCTGGTGTTTACTTTCAATTTTCCCCGTTAAACTGTCTAAGGCTAAAGTAGCAATCGACATTTCGCTGAGCACGAGAAAACCGAGCGCAAAAGCAACTACAAAGCGTTCGTTCATCTCCTCGTCACCAATACGAATAACATGATCTGCCTGTTCATTTTCTTCCCAATGATAAGCTTCAATTTCGTATGCCTTTAGTTTGAAATGATGTTGGGCCAATTGTAGAGACGCACTTTCCTCTTTGCTAAGTGCGGATAATAGATTCGTCACGTGAAAAGGGCCTAAACTAACGGAAAGCAAGCGATCCCGGATGTTGGTAAAATACTGTAACAGTTCATCCAGGCGGTCTCGACGAATAATAGAGAGCACATCTATGTTGCTCTGTGAACACCGTTGTATATAAAAATCCTGCTTCTTGGCATTCGGCAATACCAATCGCAACAAGTCTGTATCTTCTTTAAGATCAGCACGCCGCACAAAACGATGAATAATCCCTTTCCCATTTAAGGTAAGCGAAAGAGGTACTTCCTTTGGTAAGAAACTTATTAACTTCTCTATACTCGAAATTGCACCTTCTCTCCGCACAACTTCAATCGCATTCGCTTTTCGCTTCAATAACACCAACTGCATAAACAGCCCCTTTTCCGTAAAAGTAGCCTCTACCGCTGCTAAGAGCGGAATATGTCGTGCATACGAAAGGATCTGTTCTTTAAACATGTTATTATTTTGTATTAAGCTATCGGATGTTCCTTAACATTTTTTTACACTCCCTACGGGAGGCGAGCTTTTTAATTTTGAATTTTTAATTTTTAATTACTGATAAATAATAGTCGGTTTAATAAACACCACCGATACCACTTTATTCTTTGATTTTGTTTTACTGCTAAAAATCCATTTTAATACCGGTATACGCGAAAGGAGCGGTACACCGCCTCCCGTTTCGGCATTTTCATAACGTTCGATGCCACCCAACACCACCGTCTCCTCGTTTCGTATCCGAATAATGGACTCAAATTTACTGGTGGAGGTTGGCGGTGGCTGATTTAACGGCGTATCCTGTGTAAAATCAGAAATATCCACCGTAATATTTAAGGTCACTTGTTCATCCCCGGACACAATCGGCTTGATTTTAATAGTGGTATTCGCCTCAACATCATTGAACTGTTGGGTAATAATATTTTGGGGAGTTAAGGTTCCCAACTGACTCTGGGTCGAAATACTATAGTAACGTTTATTTCCTATACTCAGGGTTGCCGAATGCCCGTTGAGTGTCGACAATTTAGGTACGGAACGCATCTCCACATTGCTATTGTTTTCCAATGCGCGCAGACGTACATAGAAATTAGGAGAGACTCTTCCGAGATTAAATGATCCGGTACCGATCCTTGATAGAAAATCATTGATCGATCGTGCCCCAAAGGTAAAATCAGTTCCTTCGGAAGACAATAAGTTACCTCCCGTACGAACAGAATCCGACACACCCATGGTAATACCCGTGCTGATGGTATGTCCTTTTCGTACATCCAGCATATTGACTTCAATTAAAATCATTGGTACCAACACATCTAATTGTTTGACCAAGTCAGTTATTTCATTAACCTGCGGTGCCGATCCTGCTAAGAGCAAGGTATTCTGCTCCCGGAATTCCTTAATCTCAACACCTTGTTTCCATTCGGCCGGAATCATCGCTTGCACGGTATCGATCGATCGATGTTGTAGGTGCACGGCTTTGATTTCCCGCAGCCCCTCCAAGCGTCTTTCTCCGATCAAGTAAATGCCATGATCGTTTTTAAAGGTATAAGGAGTCCCCCTTAAAAGCGAGGTTAGCAACTGATCGAAACCTACATTCGTTAATTTGGCAGTGGCATTGCCCTGCAAACCACTGAAAAGGAAGTAGTTTGCTTCCACCTGTGCCGCTGCATTTTTTATAATCTGATCGATAGGTGTATTCTGTGCCTCGATACTCAGCAATTTCGCCCCCGATCCATTATCGGAAGCATCCAGAAAAAATTGTGGATTGCCATCGGCAGGGGCTTGTTGAATGGGTAGTCGGCGCGTACTCAATTCGGATTGACCATTGATAAAATTTTCTTCATTCGGCCCTAATGGCAAATAGACAAAAGAACCACTGGCTGTTTCGGCTAACTTCACCTGGTTGCTAAATGCCAGCTGACGTAATGCCGTCCCCAGCTCCATCCCTTGCACAAATAAACTGACCTGTTTGCCTTGTAGATCATTGGTTACAATCACGTTGGTTCCCGTCAATTGGGTAATTGTACGGGCAACGACCAGAAGACTGTCATTTTCGAGCGATAGGCTGATTAGTTTATTCGCCGAATCGTAGCTTGCCTGCACGGGACGTGCCGGTTGGCGCACCTTTGCAGGGTCCAAAGCGGTAACGGAAATAATGCTTCCGGTAAACCCTAAATCCAGGTTGTACTCCTTGGCAATAAACAACAAAATATTAATGGGCGTTTCTCCCTGAAAATTATTATAGACCCGCAATTGCAGATTGGGATCTACATTGATATTGGTATTGGAAGTTTCAGCCAATGCTCTCAAAAACTCCTGCAAACTAGCGCCGGCTACCGATAGGGTAACTTTTTCAGCCAAACCCGGAGATAAAACGGCCAGTTCATGCAGTCGCTGTTCATAACGCACCAAGCGATCCGTTTGCTGTGCATATAGGTAACCCGGCCATGCTTGGAGCAGCAGGAGCAAAAGCCCCAAGCCCAAAACATACGCCATCAAGCCTTTTCTTTTTTTGTGTAAATATTTCTTTCCCAAATGCTCAAAAATTAAAAAGTAAAGGATAAATCTCTTCGATCGTTGTTTCACCGGCGGCAAACAATTCAAAGGCATTTTCAGCCAGTGACTTCAGTTTTCGCTCGCGTAGCTCTTCGCTCACATCGTACACATTGTTTTTAATCTTTTCCGATAAGTTCCGATCGATCGGAATAATCTCATACACCGCTTTCCGCCCCTTATAGCCGGTATGAAAACAATGATTACAACCTTTTGCTACACAATGTGTTTTTATAGCATAAAAGGGTTTAAATTGCTGTGGATAAAGACGGGTATCAAAAGCCTGCGTTGTTTTGCAATGCGGACAAAGAATCCGTAAAAGACGCTGCGCGACCGAAGTGTTCAACGTATTGGCCAATAAGAATGCCGGAACTCCCATATCAATTAAACGGGAAATCGTACCCCATGCTGAGTTGGTATGAATGGTAGACAGTACCAAGTGCCCCGTCAAGGCCAAGCGAATAGCCATGGTGGCCGTATCGGTATCCCGAATCTCACCCACCATAATAATGTCCGGATCTTGCCGTAAAAAGGTGCGCAAGGCGGCACCAAATGTGAGCCCGATGCTTTCTTTTAACTGTACTTGATTGATCCCCTCCAACGTATATTCGATTGGATCTTCAATGGTCAGAATATTCCGTGTATCGAGGTTCAGTAATTTCAGGGTAGCATAAAGAGTTGTTGTTTTCCCCGAGCCGGTAGGCCCACTGATCAACACAATGCCATTCGGGCGTTTCACACCTTCCAGGTAGTTGCGCAAATCAAATTCGGAAAAGCCCAAACTTTGCAAGTCGATATTGGTAGCATCGTTACTCAGCAAACGCATTACCACTTTTTCACCGTGTAGGGTGGGTAAAATGGATACACGGATATCAAATTTTAGCTCGCCATGGGCAAAGTTGATCCGGCCATCTTGCGGTAAACGCTTTTCGGCAATATCCAATCCGGATAGGATTTTTATTTTATTGACCACGGCAGGATACTCCGTTTTATCTAAGCTATAACGCTCAATCATCTGCCCATCGATCCGAATCCGAACACGGCAACGCTCTTCGTATATCTCCAGGTGAATGTCGCTGCTTTTCAGCTTTCTTGCTTCGGCAATCAGATCCACCAAAAAATCGTCTGAACTCCCAACATAGGTTTCCTCTTTTTGTCCTTCCTGCACCGATAGAACCTGTTCCTCACGGAAGTAATATTTATGAAGGTAGTGATTCAACTGTGCGGTTTCTATTACTTCAACTTTTGCAGGCAGCCCCAACAGCATTTCCAGTTCTTCCAGCATGGTTGGTTCATCCGATAATTGATCGGAATAATAAAGTATATAGCCTTCCTGTCCCTTGGGAATAGCCCGGTAATACCAAGCCTGTTCCACGCTTAACAGCTGGATATCCTTCGGCAGGAGTAACAAGGTATCAGGGATGGTAGACGTTGGCATGGCTTAGGAAGTTGAATAGAAAAGTATCATTATATAAATAAAGCCCCCATTGCTTTATATCAATTAGAAAGACAAGCATCAGAATAACAGCTTGCGAACCTGCCAANCTTAGGAAGTTGAATAGAAAAGTATCATTATATAAATAAAGCCCCCATTGCTTTATATCAATTAGAAAGACAAGCATCAGAATAACAGCTTGCGAACCTGCCAAGGGAATGTTTTTTACTTGTCGACCAACTGTTCTCAGGATCAGAAAGAAAAGTAAGGTCAGCAATAGACTCATCAGGTAGAACACAATAAAATTAAGTGGCGAAAAAGCGACCGTAAGAATAAGAAAAAAAAGAATATCACCCCAACCCAATAGCTGTTGCCCGGTAAACAGGTTCTGTCCTCGACTTATCTTAAAATATAGGGCTACCAATGCAAGCTGCGCGCCCAGCAGTCCGATATTGACCAGTAAGTGACTCCAGGTAAATGTCTGCATCAAGATACTGTTGCTTAACAATAAAGCCAGCAGCACAGGAAACAAAAACCAATCGATTGCCCGATCGCGAAAGTCCTGCCAAGCCATATAAGATAAGGCCAATAGAATCAATATCACTAAAAGGGGATGCATAATTTATTACAATTTAATCTTTCACCACTTCCTTTAGGTTCTTATCCTGATCGATCTCCCAGACATTAAAGGTTCCGTTGCCATTGAAATCCACAACAGCCGTAGCTCTGGCCAAAAAAGTGGTGGTCTCTGCATCCACAATTTCGATCCGATAGTTGGCCTGGCCGCCATCGGTTGTTAGTTTTTCCTGTTCAAAACCAATATCCGTTAAGTCGGTACTGTATTTTGATCGTTCAAAAAAATGATTTTTTTCCAACGTGTATACGTGCTCCAGCTGTACTTTTGCTTCCGTACTTTTCGCACGGGTGATCAATGGCATTAGATTAGGTAAGGCCAATAACACCAAGATACCGATGATAACCAAAACCACCAGTACTTCCGTTAAAGAAAAAGCTTTTAGTTTACGCTTAAACTTAAAGGTTAATCGCTTCCGCATAGGTTTCTCCGTTGATTTTAACACAACCGTCTCCAAATTTTCACTAAGCATAGGTTATTTTAAGGAGACGGTATCCATTATTCGGGGCTAAATATAGAGTAGAAAAATAACTCTCGCAAAAAATGTGAATAAATTAATTTCTTGATTATCGCTTTATTGTATTTTTAATAGCTGCTACTCCATTTTTCAACTGATTAAGTTTCTCCTGTTAGCTAATCATATGTAACATCAGTTCTTCTCAGAGCTGTCCAAAATAAAATTTTTGAACAAAAAAGTGTATTTTCTCTGCTATAAGAGACGCTATTTTATTCAGGAAAGCAAAAGAATCCCTGGATGTTGGTATAAATTTAATATGAGTATATCGGCTTTCTGACCTAAAACAGGGATCGATTTAACACATAGATGAATTGTTTATATTAAAGGAAGTTTTATTTTAGTCATCCAAACCGACGCAAAGATCAAGGCTGTGTAGGCTACCTTGCATCTGATGGCAAAGCATTCATGGCACGTATCGGAGCCGTTTCACTTCCTCAATCCGCTTGCATATTGCCATATGAACAGACGTGCAAATGCTTTACTGCTCGTTGCTTCGGTATCCTCCAAGGCCGTTTTACCCACGCGCAGGGCTATATTAGGGCTGAAGATAATAATACGTCCGGTTAAAAGTAAAAGCCCTACGTTCTAAAAAGTGCCGCCTCCAAAATTTACAAGTAGCACCAGGAGGCACGATCCGTTCCTGTAAATTTTGAAGCGGCGATTTTATTCACTACTTCATTATTTTCAAAGGTGTTCATGGACTCCCTACGGTCGGCTCTTTGCTTCTTTATTTCGCGGACCTTCCCCTTAGGGAAAGCTTGAATGCCTTAAAAAACGAAAACTTAATGAAAAGAAAGAAAGAAGGTAAAATAATCGTTCTATTTTTTAACTAAAACCGACCGACGGAGCTCCCATATTTCCTAATTATTATTTAACGTTTTGGATGTGAGTTCTTCTATATTTTATATCAAGTAGAATTTATCTAAGTTTGTACATGCATCAACCTCATAAACTAAAAGCCGGCGCTTTATTAAGTGTAGTGGGTATTGCCACCATTATCGCCCTTTTACTGGGTCTGATGCTTCTTTTACTACTTTATAACCGTAATGATACTTCACAGCTACTTCATCGGTTAAAATTGGAACGGAACCTGGAATCAGGTATGGCTCTACTCCTGAGCGAAGCTTATTCTGAAAAATCAAGTGAAGAGGTATTTATGGATTTATTCAAGGAAGAGACAGACAGTATAAGTTTACAACACTATCCGTGGGGCCTCTATGAGATTGCTATAATTAAATCTTTTGAAGGCCGGGATACGCTGCAGAAGGTATTCTTAAAAGGCAATACGCTCCAAAGCGACAAAGCCTATGCACTTTACTTAAAAGATGATGACCGGCCTTTATCTATTTCCGGTAAGACCCTTATTCGCGGTACCGCCTATTTACCACCGGCAGGAATCCGAAAGGCGTATATCGAAGACAAAGCCTATGAAGGTGATTCAACGGTTTATGGTGAGATGAGAAACAGTGAAAAGAAATTACCAACACTTAATACCGCGCTTATCGAGCAGATCAAACAATTGACCTACGATAGCTTGGAAAATCAAAGCGATTCGATCGCATCTTTCCACAACATAAAAGATTCCTTGATCCGAAGCTTTTACCAAAAACCACTTATTCTTTCCAGCAAAGACTCGATCTCGCTGGAGAATCTCAATTTGAAAGGAGCATTGATTGTGATCTCCGAGCAAGCAATTTATTTGCCAAGCACCGCCCAAGTGGAACAGGTTATCTTTATAGCCCCTAAGATTAAGATCGCAAAAGATTTTAAGGGTATGTTACAGGCTTTCGCTCAGGATTCGATACACGTTGAAGAAAATGTCGAACTCCACTATCCTTCTGCTCTTGGTCTGATCGAAAAACGCGATGAAAATACCGTACAAGAATTTACTCCGGAAATTGTAATTGACAAAAATGCCAAAATTCATGGCGTGGTGTTCAGCGTGGCAGCTGCTTCTGGCAGTGATTTTATGAACCGTATCCGAATGGAACCGGGTAGCGAGGTGCACGGTGAGCTTTATGCAGACGGCATGCTAGAGTTAAAGGGATCTGTCTTTGGCAGCGCTGCCTGCCAACGTTTTGTATTGCAAACACCCTCATCCCTGTATGATAATTTTCTACTCGATGCGCGTATCGATTATACCAAACGTTCGCGCTATTACCTGGAGAGTGCGCTTTTACAAACAACCGGAAAAGGAGGAATTGTTCAATGGCTCTATTAATGAGAAAGCAGGTCATCAAACTAGAGGGAGCTACCGTGGTAGAGGTCATTGTTGCCCTGGTGATCATTATGCTTGTGTTTGGCATTGCTACCATGACCTATGTCCGTATTGTCAACAGTTCCAGCAACCCGAAATTACGTTTGCAACAGCAATTAATGGTATTGGCCGGCGAGGCAAACAGTGGGTTCAATGATCCGCAGGATCAGACATACCAGCTCGAAAACGATATAGAAATACAACAAAGAGTAACTCAGTATGAAGAAAGTAATCAATTACTGCTGATCGAATTAGAAGCCTTCAATAAACAAGAGCAATCGCTCGCCGTCTATCGAAAAATCATTCAAAAGAAAAGCGATGAAACCCCCTAAGTTACCGGCCTTTACGATCATTGAATTGGTGGTGGCCTTGTTGCTGATGACCATTGTAGTGGCCGTTGCCTATGCGGCACTCGCATTAACAAGCAAGCAATTGGGAGGCCTGCAACAACGTTTTGGCATCGACAATGAACATCGGTTACTTCAGCACGCATTGCAGCAAGATTTCGAAGCAGCTGACCGCATTACCCAACAGGAAGGGCACTTAATCTTCCGATCGCCTGTAAACACCATTCATTATGAACTGTTGGATAGTGCCATTGTTCGTCACGGCCCGGACGAAACGCGAGATTCCTTTCACTTCGCCCTAGACTCCGCTTTTGTCGGCTTTGAGTCTCGAGAACAAATAGAAGAAAACGGACTGATCGATGAATTGCGCCTGCAATTGAAATCGAATAAGAATAGCTATCCGATTTATGTTCATAAGGTGTATGACGCGGTGAATTTGATGAAATAATAGCCCTTTGCTAATGATGCGGTGCGATAGTCGTCAGCTGAACGCCCGACTGGGATGTCGTCGGGCGTTTCAGGTCTAAAACTTATCCTCCTTGGTAATCGTTGATACCGCCGAAGCCACAATACCTGCTGTTGCGAGGTAACCCGCAATGGTAACGACCGTTGCCGGTAAAGTTATAGGTGCAGCTAATAAAGCCCCGCCTACCGCACCCAAGGTTAAACCGATGGTTCTTATTCTTTTAAAGAACTTCGGTGTGGGCGATTTGATTCTTTCCGTTATTTCTGTTTTCATGTTTTTCGTTATTTATTATTGGTTATTAGTTGTTGGTTATTGGCTTACAGCCTATGGCCTATAGCGATTCTCCAAAAACTCCATCCGCTGTCGCAGTAAATTATAATTCGCTTTTAAATCCGCTTTCAGCAATTGTATGCTCGCTTTCATGACGGACACATCCTGCTCCATTTTTCGGAAATTACCATGTAATTGCTTTAAGAAATAGGCTATAATTGATAATAAAATACTGATGATCGCTCCTAATAAGGTTATTAGTTCTAATGATTTCATTGTTATTTTTTTTAATTAAAAATTTTATTGTTCTTTTGTCCTATGCGCGAGAGTCCCGTTGCATAGCCGTTCCGAAGCATGTAATTTCGAAGGGAGATCTAATCATATTCTATAAATCGGCCTCAAATATTCCGGCAACCACAGGCTAAGTAACAGTACGAACGCTCGAAGGAAGATTTTCAGCCGAGAGTTTTTGGTTACCTTTTTGCGGAAACCTCGAGCCAATCGGCGAGAAGCTTGAATGCCAATAAGAAAAAGACACTTCATGAAAAAAAGGTAAAATAGTCAATAATAAACAATGATTGCCCCGCGGCAGCGGCCTTTGCTAATAAAGGATACACCCTTTTATACGCATCCGCTGAATGCAGTACCCGATAATCGCCATTAACCAATTGATAATAGCTTCCGGTTAAGGGGCAACCACGGGTATCGGTGTGGTAATTGCCGATATGGAAGAACACCAGACTGAAATTGGGTATCCCTCTGATTTCCACCATTCCCTTATGCATGGAACTGTATCGGCTCTGATATTTAGCATTCATACCCGCAAGCTTATTCAAGCCCAGTTGATAGGTACCTGCGGGAATAGCTGTTTCTCCCGGGATTTTCTCGTCCCGTATCTTATCTTCCAGAATATAGCACTGGAAGAGATCATTGATATATAACTGGCCGAGGGTCGTATTGATGCCTTCGGCTATTCTTATTAATTTAATCATGTTTTTAGTTTTTAGGGGTTAGAGGATAGCTGTAAGCTTTAAGGTGTAGGCTCGCACTTGCCACCGCAACTGCCCCTGCTATTATTTTACAACTTAACTATTCAACAACTTAACTACTTAACTAACCGTCGACCCAACTACACGCATATTTAAAAGAAGGCAGCACAAGGCTGCTCTTCCTTGAATCATGCTTAGGTCAATTCGAGCTGACCGAGGTATTGACTGTTAGAAGCTTCTTTTCCGTCTCTATCCAACGCGAAAGCATAGATATGAAAGGTATTGCCCGAAAACACTGCAGGTAGTTCCAACGTTACTTCCTGCTCTTGCCGTAGCGCATTGCGGAAAGTGGTGAAAGTGTCTTCCGTTTGATTATAGAGTAAGATAAAAACCTGATCGTCTACATAGCCCATTTCAGAAACGGCACTTGTATCTACCCAGCTAAAGTTGAAGGTGTTAGCCGTACTGGAAACAGCCTGCATACCAATCAATTTTTCCAAAGCCCCTTTGCTGATCTCAATTTTTGAAAAATCAATTGCAAAATCCGGGTACTCTCCGGCAACTGCATTGGCCATAAAACTGCGCATCGCCTGGTTATAGCCGGTGCTTCTGTTATTGCCCTTATCGTTAAAACCAATATTCAATATGGTTTTCATAGGCCTCAAGAAAGAAACGGCCATCCCAAAACGAGCGCGCTGCGCCGCCTGTTTGGGAGAATTGGATTTAGATTTGAAGCGCGCCAGACCGCGCAGGTAGCCTATGCTACGCCAGTTGCTACCGATTACACTACCTGCTTTGCCGGAGAACATGCCATTGACACCCTGTTTATACGTTGCCATAATTTTAATTTTAAAGTTTAACCATCCTGTTATCGAATACGCTTCTTATACCGGTATTTTCGTATCCATGCAGCAAACATAATATCGTGTGTTAAACAGAAGTATTAATGGGATAAAATGGGGGAAAATGGGTTTAATTGGGATGATATGACAATCGTTAATGTCATTTCGACCGGAACGAAGTGCAGCAGAGAAATCTACCGTAGTGGAAAAATCTCACATCCCCCCAACAGCATTTCAACCCAACAGAACACCATCTCCCACACTGTTCCGAGATTTTTCCGACAAGGCTTCGACAACTGTTCGACAGCGCTTCGACAAGCGTCCACTTGCTGTCGAAGGCTTCTCGAAGAACAGTGGGAGAACCGTCGAACAACGATTGGAGAATTCATTGTCCAAACCATTGCCTGGTATCCATATGTGCCGAACCGCACTGAAACCGCTAGTAACGGGCAATCAGCGAAATCATATTCGTTCGCGATATCTTCGCCGCTCCATAAGCTTTAGCAGATCTTCTTTCTTGAATCGCAGCGCCCCACTCGGTCCATATGGTTTCAATCGGCCCATCGCTATCCAACGATAGTAGGTACTATCGGTAATTTTAAAATACTTTAATACCTGTTCCTTATCCAAATAATCCTTCAGATTATCTAGCTCCTGTGGTTCATGCTTGGCTAAGGTTTCTTCCAATAAGCGTTCAATTGTTTTTAAGGATTGATAAATTAGGTTTAATTGCTTCATGTTGTTCTGCGGATTTTGCTAAACCACACAGGGTGAGCCAAACCATCTACCCCAAAAAGACGGTCCTTTAGGTTTATGAATTAACACTCTATTTTATTAGCAATAATTTTAAGGAATAAATCCGTACTTGGCAAGAAGCCTACTCAATGTTTCAATTATAGCTAATTATCACATTGGGTGATCTTTTACTATTCCGCTACCCAATGAATTCTCCACCCAAATCCGTAGCTGCAACTGATAAACCCCATTCTCCTCTTTTCTGCTTAAGACAAAAGCATTTGGATAAAAATGTTGCAACTGGCTTTCTAAATTAGCCAAGCCCCTACCCGTACCTGCAATCGGAATTTGTCCTGAATGGCGAATCTTATTAAAAGTCGTAATCTCCAGAATGCCATCCTTATAAGTCAACTTAAGTTCAGCAGCTTCCTCCCTTTGATTCACAACGCCATATTTTAACAGATTTTCCATCAATAGCACTAAACACATCGGCAGGCAAGGTAGGTGCGCTACCTCTTTTTCCATCTGTACCGAAACGAATATGTCACCATAACGAAGCCTATACAGCTTCATCAAACGTTTACACTGATCCAGTTCATCTTTAACTTCTATAAAACCATCCTTAGGCACCAGTAAATAATACTGCATCATATTCTGTATCAGAACGAGCCCCTCCTCGGCCTTTTTCACATCAATGAGCAGTAGGCCATCCAAAAAATGATAGCAGTTATTCATAAAATGCGGGTTCAATTCGGCTTTTAACCAACGTTGCGATAACAGCATAGTCTCATGCCTTAAGCGCCTGTTTTCGACACTTACCGCTTTGCTCTGTACCAAATAATAGTACCCTGTGCTGAATGGCCAATAGGCCATAAAAGGCAACACAAAAGCAGATAAATTATAGGGTATTAATAACCAATCGTTAAAAGAACCGGCAAAAGAAATCCGCAGGTTTCCAAAAAGCATGCTTATTACCACGAGAAACACCACCAAACAAAAAATTTGAGCCACCAATAACCAAATAAAACACCGTACCCTTCCCTTTTCGGCGCTAAACACCTTGGGCAACCAATAGTAACTATTAGCATAAAAGAAAAAGATCTGTATGATAAAAAAGAGTACAGTATTCCATAAATTTTTACTGTAACCCCTGTCGAAACCAAGCAGTTGGGCACTCACTACCATAAAACAGAGCCATACCAATACATGTATCAGCAGCCCTCCGGCCAAGCGTCCGTTTATTTTTTGCAGCAATCTTAAAAAGCGTATCCTTATTTCCAACATTACTTAGTTTGCAGATTATGCAGCCATTCCTTTACCTGTGCGCTGTATCTACGACTGATATTCGCCTTTACGCCATCGGTTAAATAAACCACCGACATCTCCTCTATCTTTATAATGGCGTTGACCGCAACAATATAAGATCGGTGCGTACGCAAAAAACCGCCAAAGCGCTTCAGGAACAATTCCATATTATCCAGCGTATCCCGATGCAAAATAGGTTCTCGGTTTCCCCTACAAAAAAGGTTGACATAATGCCCATAGGCTTTGATACAAATAATATCTGCTATGGCAATAAGCTGTTGCTCTTTATTGCCCTTATTTTTTATCACCAAACAATGGCTCATCAATGCATCAGTCGCTACGCTATTCGGCTCCCGTTCAAGCTCGGCCATCTCTTTTAATACGTCCTTTTTATCCACAGGCTTTAGCAAATAACCATCTGCACGTACACCAAAAGCCTCCAGAGCATATTCTCTGTGACCGGTTAAAAAAACAAAACGTTGGCAATAAGGCGTTAACAAAGGAGCCGCCTCTACACCATTTAAATCGGGCATTTCAATATCGCAGAATATTAAATCAATTTTACCATAAGACCTCAGAAAAGCGAGCGCTGCAGCGATATCCGTAAAAGTCTGTAATACGTTCAATCCATCGATCTGTTGAAGCCGTTTCTCTATCGATTTCAAAACTGGATAATCATCATCAATAAGTATAGTGTTGATCATAATAAGTTTGGTTTGTGAATCAGCAGCAGGAAAAATAACAAAAACTACCGTGCATGTCAAATAACTAGCCATTGGTGACATAATCCTTACCGTTCGCGCCATTTCAAACCTAGAAAATCAGGAGATAATGATCTTTATTCCGATACTAAAAAACAAACATCATGACAAAGCATAATATCTTTAGCGGCCTAAGCCTGTTTGCTTTCGCTGCTTTGTTAAGCCACTCCTTCCAGCAAAAAACGATAACCGTTCATCTTCCAAAAGCCGAGCAGATTGCAATGCCGATGGCGTTGGATGCCGGCCAGTATATCGCTGCCGGTATCTTTGTTCAGGGAATTGTTTTTCCGGATAAGCCGGTGGAGCCTACAAACGATCAATATACTACGGAGCAGATTGCTTTGATTTTATCCTATCAATAAAAAAGCTTCGGAAAAAGTCTCATGAAGCCGATTATATTCCTATTGGGCGTGAGCCTGCATTTCGGTATAATCCTGTGGAATAATTTTCAGCATAGCTATTATGCATACTACAGAACCAGGCAGGAAGCGCCAGATGCGCTTACGGAAATCGTGCAAATCGGCCAGCACGTTTTTCATCATTCCATTTTCCGGCTTTATGCAAAAATAAGTGGAAATGACATGCCTTACGGATTTTTCGCACCGAATATTGGAAGCCAATACATCACCGAGTTTCGCCTTTATGACACCCGAGATAGCATGCGTCTTACACTTAGCAATCCAAAGCTAAAAAATCGCGAAAGCTTAAACCGCTATTCAAGCTTTACGCGCTTATTTGAGTCTTTGCTAAAAGAAGCCCACAGACCTGATAAACATACAAGCTTAGAGCAGGCATACGGTCGCGCCGTCGCAGGTAGTATGGCCCTGTATCTTGGTAAAAGCGATCCGGCCATCAGCAAAGTGGAGGTATCGATCTATCTCTATCAGGAGCATGACAGCCTAGTGCAGGGTACTTACTTTTTGATTTTTCAGCATACGATTAACCTATAGAAGATATGATTTTTTCGTCTTTCAAAAAGCTCCCTTTCCGGCAGCCAGACTTTCTATTTCCTTTACGCATAGGTACCGCTGGTTTAGCCTGTTTAGCTTACTATGCGCTGGGAGATGATTTCAAGCTGCTTTACACGCTTGATGGGCCAGTTGATTATATGCTGCTCGATATCAAAAAAGACACGCTGCTACCCGGCATTCAGACGATTGAAAAAGCCATTGATAGCAAGCACTTTTATCAAGGATTAAGCCTTACTTATTATAGCTTGGCAGGCCTGTTAGCAATCGGCTTTGCCACGCCATTGGTTGCATGCATTTTGTTATTATTACATGCCTGTATATTTACGGCCGTTCCGTCGTTCAGCTATGGTTTTGACTATTTTTGCCAGATCGGTCTCTTTTACTGCCTTCTTTTCCCTACTTACCGTAGCGATAGTGTAGATAAATACCTATGGAAATTAATACCGGCAAGCACCCTTACACTTTACCGCTGCCAGCGCATCTTACAGATACATCTGTCCATCGTTTACTTTTTCAACGGACTCAACAAAGCGTTCGGTAGCAGCTGGTGGAATGGCCGGGCCCTTTGGAAGGCGCTTCACCTTCCCTACTTTAATATTAGCCAATGGGATGTCGGCTTTTTACCTCATTGGCTTTTAAGCGCGGGCGGAATTTTGGTGCTTCTCCTGGAGATTGCCTATCCACTCAATCTTTTGTTTCGCCACTTACAGGGGCCATTTATTGGTGGCATTATCATATTGCACCTGCTGATCAGTATTTTTTTAGGTCTTAGTCTTTTTTCGCTTGCTATGATTTTGCTCAATTACTGCGCCTGGTTCCATCAAACAAGAAAACAAATGAACCCCAATTATCAATCACCCAAGGTTTGCCGGGAGTGAGCCCCCAACAAACCCTATCTAAAAAAGAAAGGAGGAACGCTATGTCTTACATGAGCGGATTTACATAAATAAGGCACCTAACCTAATGTTAGCCCAATTAGTTAACCTTTACAAACAAACGCATGCACAGATTATTCGACTTTTGGGAGCGTTATATGCGTATCCCGGATGATGCCCGTCTGTTTTTGGAAAACCACGGGCAGATTAAGCAATATCGAAAAAGTACCATTTTCAGCTCGCCGGACGAACCAAAATACTACTGGTGTTTTACCTTGGAAGGTTTAGTGGCCGGATTGCATTATGCAAAAGATGGCAAAAAAAGCAGCTTCCGATGGCTTTCTATACCGAACAGCTATTTCACGGGAACGGAGCACGTCTTTACCCGGAGGGCCGGCAGTGTTTATACCACTTTTCTAAAAGATAGCACTGTTTTTCAATTGCGCGCAGATGCCGCCTCCACCGCACAACGGCGTTATACAGCTGTATCGGAATTTTTTCATATTCTCAAGCAGCACCAATTGACCCGTTTGCGCAACCATGTATTGCTGCTGCAAACAACAGATTATTACGAACGCTACCGTATATTGATCGAAGAAATGCCCGATATCGTCCAGCATTGCGATATAGGTATCCAACAAGAGTATGCCCATCTATCGCGCGGCACTTTCTATAGGGTGAAGAAACGCTACCTAAACCAACGGAACATGTAGGTTATTTTTTCCCAAGCTTGAGAGCTTTTTTCCTCTCTGCACCTAATAAATTAGCCTTATACAAAAACAAACAGTTATGAAATCATTTTCCAATCAACACCGACGCAGATTTATGGTATTTCCGGGTAGGCCGGTACTGTCCACGATATTTCGGTCCTTGTTTGCAGCAAACGGACTGGAAAGGTTTGGCTGACCTGAAGATGCCCCGATTTTAAAACAAATATAATATAACATAAAGGTAGCATTTCCCTTAAATGCATGTATGCATATGGCACGTATATTTAACGCGCGACTACTTGTCGTCGCATTCTTCGGAACTATTCTAGCATTGTTATTATATTTAAGTTTAAATGCAAAGGAAAAACCGACAGCGGAAAAGAAAGTTCGTGTAACCGCTTGGTTTTCCTTCAATGGTGGGGATATGGATGATCCAACGAATTATTCTTATGTCGGTTCATCCGCGCCAAATTGCCCGGGCCAAAACAACCTTTGTGCAGTTCAGGCAGACGTCAGTAATCCAAGTGCTCCGGACAATCAAAAACAGCCCGACATCACATCCACTTTACTGGATGAAATCGACGAGGCGATCCAAACCAAACAGGAAACTTCTCATGTATCATTACGTGAGTAGCGATCAATGCCGGGAAAAATTTCCCGGCATAACCTTACCGTACGTTTTGCTCCATTCCGCTTTGCTGGATTACATCGTCCGGTATAAGGAAAACATATCTGCTACTGTTTGGTAACAATATATATTCTTTGCCAAGAACGTTCCGGGTCAATACAGTTGCTAAATTTTCTTCCTTATTTAGCCGCCGCAGATCAATCCACCTAATCCCCCGAAACAACAGCTCTTTTCTTCGCTCATTCAAAACAAAGTTTAATACATTGGTGGCTCCAATCGGCATCACTTTGTTAAAATTATTATTTGAATAGCGAGAACGAAGGAGTTCTGATAACACATTCCATGCTTCTGAGGATTTACCCTTCCGAGCCAAACACTCTGCTTTCGTCAATAGCATTTCAGCAGAAGTGATACCATTAAAAAGTGCGGAGGTGTTTTGTCCATCGTAATTACCCTTGAAGTAGACATGGCCATCCTGTTCACGAAAAAACAAAGTCCTGCGCAAATCATCATCTGCATACATGGTATATAGGGTTGTATCTACTTTGCGATAAGATTGGCTCAATGTACCACCGCCCGAAAACCGTGAATAGAAAATCGTTTCCTCATTAAAGGGAGCGAAAGGAGTTTCCGAATTGATGACCTGATTGTAATCGATCAACGTTGCCTGAAGCATCAAGCTAGAATCAGCAAAGCGCTCTGCCTGCTCAAAATCGGCCATAACAAGATGGAGACGGGCAAGCCCGGCAAATGCAGCGGCTTTGTTTGGACGGGTTGGAAAAAGTGGCTTCTCCTCAGGCAACAAGACAGCGGCCTCCCTCAAATCCATTTCGATTTGCGAATAGGTTTTTTCCATACTCGATCTAACCGAAGGATCATCAATTGCCGCAGTGAACTTAAGCGGTAGCCCCGGTGCTGTAGCAGCGATGTCCTTATCATAAGGTAACATATATAATTGCGCCAACTGAAACAAGGTGTTACCGCGAAAAAACAGCGCACCACCTCTTAACCGATTCCTTGCTGTAATATCTATTGACGGATTCTTTTCCAATGTTTCCAGTACCGTATTGGCATACATAATAGTCCGATAGTTGCTTCCCCATCCCGTTCCAAAAACATCTTTGCCCCATATATACAGTTCCCTGTCATTAATATCGAGCGATTGCCAATCATTATCCGTCAAGTAGTAGTTATCAGCAGCCATTTCGCCCAACGAGCTTTCAGCGGCATTCATAAAATTGACATTATCGAGTAATGCCTGCATATCCTGTTCTGTCTCAGGCAATACCATCGTTTTATCAGGCTTCAGTTCAAGATATTGATTGCAGGCACAAATTGAAAAAGAAGCAACAAGGAGTAATAGCTTGATTTTTATCATAGTCGTTAAGTTTACAAAGAGACGTTAATACCGAACGCAAGACTTTTGGGCGGCCCAAGAGCCGTACCATATTCAGGATCTTCCGCCGATTTGGTAGCTTTCCAAATAATCCCAAGATTATTTGCGTAGATAAAAACCTGAATATTCCGGATATGCCATTTTCGGAGATTGCCAAAGTCTTGCGACAACCTAATATCCCTTAAACGGATATGATCGGCTTTATCAACCAGGATTTCCGATTTGGCGTAGAAATCATCGCGTGCCGAATTGGCGGGATAAGGCAGGCCGGGCACATTCGTGTGCTGCTCATCGCCCGGATGTTGCCACCGTAAACTGTAATCAGCATGCGTCTTTCCGTTGGCAAAGAGCTCACTGTAATTGATCGATTGTCTCCGAAAGTAATAAGACCATCTGAATAAAATATTTGCCGACAAGGTAGTTCCCTTCCAAGAAATGCTAGGTCGGAAAGAACCAAAATAGAGAGGCACCGATGAACCGTTTGTGACAAGATCCTCGAAAGTAGTTTCCCTGCTGATCCTGCGATAATCTGTTGTTAATTCATCACCCACATAGCCTTGCGGATTGCCATCGCTATCCAAACCTCCCCATCGGTAACTGTATAGCATATAGATAGGTTCATTTTTCTTAGGCGAAATAAAGATCCCATTATTAATATAAGAGCTCGCACGGGCACTTTCCGAAAAATACTCGAGTACCTTTGTCCGGTTATAGCTTAATAACAAGTTAGCCGCTACCTTAATTGCACCTATATTTCCGTATCCATTTATTTGGGCATCAAAGCCTTTACCACTTGTTGTTGCACTGTTCCGAACGAAGTTGAGAAAACCAGTGGTTTGGTCTATCGGTGTAGATGCAAAGAGGTCCTTGGTATTTTTCACGTAATACTCAAAACTCCCGTTTAACCTACCTCCCAATAAGGAGTAATCCAAACCGGCATTAAACGTACCGACTTGCTCCCAACGTAAAGATGGGTCAGACGGGTTAACTACATTGGCATAAGGCAAGTTGTTATATGGGTTGGAAGGAGCGTAGCTAATGGTAGTGAGTGCCGACTTAGAATTGTCTACATTTCCACTGTATCCGAAGGTTGTTCGGAGCTTCAGGCCATCTACCCATTTCACGCGCCAGAACGGTTCGTCAGCAATGTTCCAGGCCATTCCGACCGACCATAAAGGCACTCCCTTCTGATTACTCTTTACTCCAAATAAATTCGAAGCATCCCTTCTAGCACTAGCTGAAATTATATACCGTGCCTTGTAGGAATAAGACGCATTTAAGAAAGCCGAAACAAAACGATAGGTGTTATCGCTGAACTGAAAGGGTTCTCCGGGAATTGTACTGAGACCGCCTAAGTTATCATAGATTGGAAATCTCGTTACCTGATCTACACGCGCATAAGTAAGCAAACGATCATTATAGCCATAAATGGTACTTCGCATACTACTTGAATTTGTCTCCCTCAACTCAGCGCCCCCCAAAGCCATCAATTCATGTAAACTGCCAAAGCTCTTTTTGTAATTCAGTTGCATACGAGCATAATGCGCTTGCAAGCCACTTTGCGTATTCTCCAAAATGCCACCCATCGGCACCGGATAACTGATAATTCCATTGTCTACCTGCGTAAAGCGATTGATCAGGTCACGCGTATAGTAGGTATCGAGCCCGCGGAAGTACTCTATCCGGTTTGTGCTCCGCTCCATTTGGTACTTAAGTTCAGCGTTGAAGCCATCATTAAACTGATAATTCACCCCTACATTAAAGAGTAAATCCTGCTCTTTAGTTTCTGACCTACCTTTTTCTAGCAGCGGGAAGTAATTCCAATCGAGCAGCCTATTCATCCCGGCGGTATCTGTATAACCTTTCCGATAATCTTTAGCAATAGTTAAAGGGCTTCCAAAACCATCCGCCAACCTGGCATACGGATATAGATCTTTGCCCGCTGCCCGAATCTGTCCGTAACCCGATGCACTGGTATTGTCGTTGTCGAGTAAAGTCCACTGTAACGATGTTTGGATTTCCAACCCTTTCATCGGCTTGATCGAATTTACCAAACGCAATGTTCTTCTTGTATCGGTTAAGCCATACCGGTTCCCGATATTACGGTCGTAACCGGCTGAAAACATATAGGCATAGCTTGCGCTGCCGCCACTCACATTCAGTGCATACTGTTGATTTACCTGATTTCTATAAACATATTTCAAAAAATCCTCCCTTACATCCTTTGACCGCAAATCGTCAATTAAACCCTTTGCTTCTTCCTCCGTGTAAATTCCATCACGCTTCGCAATCAGATATTCGATTACAGGTGTGAACGCTGGCCTCGAGAGGCTCTGTTCACTGTTGTTATAGTACCCATTTTCAAACAGCATCTGTTCAACATCGATGTAATCCGAAGATGACATAAGCGGCAATCGACGAAGATCGGGTTTGTTCTGAATGGTCACATTTGAATTGAAGTTTACCTGCAAAGGCTGATCAGCGGAAGATTTCTTGGTTGTGATTACAATAACGCCATTACCTGCGCGAGCTCCCCAGATGGAACTCGCGGCAGCATCCTTTAACACGGTAATAGACGCAACATCATTGGGGTTAATATTGCTTATATTACCTTCATAAGGAAAGTTATCCAAAATTATTAACGGATCTAAAGAAGAAAACAAGGTGCTTACACCGCGAATCCGTATGGCGGGATTGCCACCGGACTGATTCACATTATAATTTCGGTTATCAAATGCCAAGCCATTGCTTACTCCTTCAAGCCTGTCAAGCACATTTGTGCTGACAGATCGGTTAAGGAGATCATTGTTTAATTTTTCAAAAGAGCCGGTAGCCCTTTCCTTCGGTACTTGTTGATAACCGGTGGATACGGTTACTTCCTCCAAAGTTCCTGTGATAGGATCAAGTTTGACAAAATTAGGTTGATTTGCATAAAGACTTAATCGTTTAGTCTCATAGCCCAGATAGGAAATTTCGACCCAAACTTCCGAACTATCACTCATAAAAGAAAAGGAAGCATCGCTGTTTTTCGTCTCGGCGACAGCTTTTCCGTTCACTTTTATGGTTGCTCCGATTAGAGGCCCACTTTCTGTAGCTGACACGACATTACCTTCGATAAGTGTCTGTGCATTCGCAACGGCACTAAAAAACAAGAGTAAAGCGCATAGGTTAGTTGTTGAGATGAATTTCATTTGGTTTAGGTGTATGATTAGATTTTTTCCACAATCAGAAAGCTTAGTTTCCTTTTAGTTGGTTTTAAGCGTAGCCCAATGGGTGCCAATACATTATTAAAATCTTCCAAACTTTTAACGTCGCTAACACTGATCTTAGGGAAGAGTGCATCGTCCTCTAATTCCGTTGCATCCAGTATGGGTATTGTGCTTTGTCGATTTAATAGGTTGAGCAATCGCTTTTGCGTCATGAAAGCTCCTTTTTCAATATTTGTTTTGTTGAAAGGTTTTGATCTTTGCAATAGATAACAATTCTCTCGGCGCTCCTCTATCCTCACAGCAATTCCCTTAAAGGTGTGCAAATCTTCAAACAGGCGCTCTTTCAATTCATTCGCTCCCATGCCTTGAATCAGGGCACCTTCATAGCTTACTGCATACTCCCTACGCCATTCGTCAATAGTTAAACCCCAACTTTCATCATAAAAGACAGATTTCTTATCTACACCGATGAAAAGCATGCGATTGGGCAATAACCAATCCAGCGAAAGCGCATTCTTACAGAGTGTATAAAACGAATGGTTGATAAACGTTATCCTTCGGGTTTTATTGATCGTGTCCGTTACAATATTGGAAACAGCATTCATTTGAGGTACATATCCCGTGAGCGCAGTGTAATAAACAGCATTGCCTAATCTTTTACCATAGGCGTTGTTAAGCTGCAGGAAAGCTTGCTGATACAGAAAATCATTCTTTACATCTCCTTCTATGGAATCGCCTCTTAATACTTTTTTTATATTCGCCAGATTCGTAAAATCTGCATCGGAAATAACACGGAGTGTATTATCTTTTATCCACACCTGATGCGGAACAATTTGATGTGGAAAATATCGCTTCAACACCGTGTCTCCGTATACCGACGGCAATTCAATATGTTGCCGTTGAAGAAGATTGGAAACTTTAGCCTCTGATTCATAACCCGTAGGTATGACAATTACGTCTTGTCCAAGCATAGTTTTTAAACTATCAAGTTTCTTTAGAGATTTAACACAAGGAACACACCACGTAGCCCAAAAATCCAGTATAATCAGCTTACCTCTATAATCATTGAGTGTTATAGTAGTGCTTCCCGCCCGCCCTGCTTTTACCGTTTGCAGAGGCATGTGCCATAACGCTTCGGGAATGGTGTCTCCAATTTGTAGCGGTTTAATGGAATCTGCGGATAAAGCCACGCCGTAGGCAGCCTCCGGGGAGGAGGACTGCCGGGCGTGTGCCAAACAAACACAGAACAAGATCTTTAAGGTTATAAGGTATATGGCATAGGGCTTAAGGGCGCGCAGGGCATTCCCCCTCGTCATTTCGACCTTGCGGAGAGATCTCCGAGCGAAGGCCATCAAACGCCCTACTCTACTACTACAATTATTATTACTTTTTAACTTCCAGAAAGGGCATAGTAATCCCCTTACGTATAAATCGTTCATTTTTTTTGAATAGGTTAAGATTTTAATTCATTAGTCCGTATGTCATTTCGAGTGAAACGGAGTCTAAACCTGTCTAAATGGGATTTTTAGGCTTACGCGCAAAAAGGATATCAATAGATGACTTCTTTCCTATTAATGAAAAAACGGCATTCTTCTTTAGAACATACTCATGGATTCGATTGAAATTGGTTTGGTTGTTCATATTTGTCCATTAGATTTAGTAATTTATACCTAACAGCAAACAGAGGGAGTAAATCAGATACGGGCCTCTGCTCGCTATTCCTCCCAGGCATGTTTGGACATAGCGAGTGAGCACCCGCATCAAATTTATGCATATTCCAACATAAATCAAACGATACGGGGCTACACTCTCTTCTCGCGTCACTCTTATTTGCCTGGGAGGAACGAGAATTTCAGTAACCATGATCTTAAAATAGATCTAAAAAATCACGTCATTCGATCAATTATGATTCTTAATTCTTATCAATTCAACAAATATCAACATTTATGTTGAATATAACAAACAATTTTGTAGAAAAATACAACATGTATTGTAGAAAATTTCATCTTAACTTACACTATACTAAATAAAATATACAATAAGGTGCATAGAGGTGAGTTTTTAGATGTAATTGTTCGAAGAAATAATGTTAATAAAACGAAGCTGGCGGAGAAAGCGGGCTACGACAGGACTACCTATTACTACCATATAAAACAACCCGATTTAGACTTTGCTATATTAAACGCCTATGGCAAACACATTCCTTACGATTTCAGCATTAATTTTCCCGAGATGCTAAGTGAGTTCCCTTTAGGTAACGCTCCGATTAATACTTTCGAAGGGATGAAAAAGGATAGAGACTTTTGGAAAGAAGAATACACAAAACAATACCAAGAGAACAAAACCCTTAAAGAGGAACTTGAAAAACTAAGAAAAACTGATAAATAGGTTGTTTCAGTCTCGGATCATCAATGCTTTTGGCAATAGGCTTCTTTTTAGGCATTTTAGTTTATTTTTCTAACGAATTACAGATTACCATATAAATCAATCATACTGAGCAACACCAGCTCCATGTTCTCACGGAAGATCTTGTCATACTGATTCGCTTGCTGTTTACTTTGGCTCATTTCGATTCAGGCTCAGGTTATAGCAAATATATAAAATCTAATTTTTTTAGCAAAAAGATGATCGGTTTTTTATCTTTGGGGATATTTCAACTAAGATTAACAAATCAGCCTAATGAAAGAATTTGTCCAAGAAATCAAACAGTTATTAAACCAAGCGAGGGAAAAAGCCTATAAAGCAACCAACACAGCAATGGTCGAAGCCTATTGGTCAGTAGGCAAACGGATTATTGAAGAAGAGCAGCATGGAGCTGAAAGAGCCCAGTATGGTGCAGAAATAATCAAAACACTTTCTATTGAGCTCTCTACTGTATTTGGCCGAGGCTTCTCTGAAACCAATATCCGTAATTTTAGACTGTTTTATCTCACCTTTCCAGCTATCTATCAAATTCAGCAGACACTGTCTGCTAAATTGACATGGTCTCATTTTCAATTACTTATGAGAGTAAACGACAAAAATGCTCGCAATTATTATCTTAAAGAAGCAGCAGAACAGAATTGGGGTGTAAGGCAATTGGAACGTAACATCAACACGCTATATTATCAACGTCTTATATCTTCCCAACATCAGCGGCCAATAAAAGATGAAATGCTGGAAAACACGAAAGAATTTCAGCATGACAACCACGACTTTATTCGGAACCCAACTGTATTGGAATTTCTGAATATCCCTACAAATTATGGGTACACAGAAAAACAGCTTGAGCAGTCACTGATCAATAATCTACAACATTTCTTATTGGAACTGGGCAAGGGCTTCGCTTTCGTAGCGCGCCAAAAGCATATCCGTACAGAAACTTCCGATTTCTTTATTGATCTGGTTTTCTACAATTATATCTTGAAATGTTTCGTTATCATAGAGCTGAAAACAGATAAGATCACCCATCAGGATATTGGCCAATTGGATATGTATGTCCGTATGTTTGACGATCTGGAAAGAAAAGAAGGTGATAATCCGACTATCGGCATCCTACTCTGTATCGAAACTGACCGAACTATAGCAAAATATTCAGTACTGAATGAAAGCAAACAATTGTTTGCTAGCAAATATTTACCCTACCTTCCCACCGAGGAGGAACTCGTGGCGGAAATTGAACGAGAAAAACAGTTATTGAGAGAGCAAGGTGTAACGTATGGGACAATACTGCGCAATAAAACTGACTAGCGCGTATATCTCAAATGTGATAATGAAACCAGATGAAGTATTTAATACTAAGAACGTAGCAAGGAAAAGCTGTTTTTCCTGATTGATGTCGTATAAAGGGGCACAAAAGAATGGCAGGCCTGTGCCCAATAAAAAGGCCCATTGATTTTACAAATGGCCCTTTATTTAGGCAATCTACTATTCCTTTTCTTTTTAAATACAAGATACTTACATAACTGAAAGCCTAAATAAACCCCTAGGCTCAACCAAAACAGATAAGCAACAATTTCAACGGGTAGCGTAATAGCTTCTCATTGATTGCATCGAAGGAATATACTCAATATTAGCAGCAAGTGAAACAAATAGCGATATTTTAATAAATAGCTTCACATTCTTATTGTTTTAAATAATAGGTATTGATTGAGGTTTCAACCAAAGCGATACAAATTCTTTATCATCATCTATCACAGCTACACAGTTATTAATAAACTCAACTGCATTACCTTTTCCTTCAGGATCGCCTACACATACCCAGCCCGATTGAGTATTGACATAAATGGGCAAATCTTTTTTGTTTATTAAATAGGAACCTATGCCTGACGTTAAGTCACCTAACACTTTTAATGTACCTTTTTTGCTCTCAGGAACCTCATAATTAGATTTAATCCATTCGTTGTAACCACTAAATCCCCATATTTGAACAATTTTATTATCATCATCAATTACTGTAAGATTCAGTTTGTTTAAAACAACATCAAAAGCAATTTCCCGAACAGTCGGTTCCGTATCAAAAGAACATTCTTCAATATCATATATCAAAGTTTTCTGTTCTGCTGTACCAGTATATTCTATTTGGAATTTCATAATCAATGAACAAAGTTGAAGTGATAAATAACATTTGTCTCAGGATTAATGCCCAACTCCCAAATTCCTTGCGAGCCTCTAAATGTACCCGGTACTTTCCAATTCATCCCTCCCTTGAAAGTTGCATCAGCCGCACCTTTACCTGTTGACATAATCTCTTGAATAGTTAATGGCGAATTCATATAAGGTCTTGCTAATTGCCCCTTATTTGCACCTTTAGTCACTACTTCCGTTAAATGTTTACCCGCCGATTTTGTAAAAGTATATTCTGCTGTTTGTACTCCACCCTTTGCCGCCAATCCACCGATTGCTGCCCTGATACCTTTAAGCGCATAGCTTCCAACCACACCGCCAACTTCCCCCGTGGCCCAGAACATTACTCCCTCATAAATGGCTTTCTGTGGATCCCAAACCGAAGCCATCTTCTGACGATAGTCAATATACCGATCATGGTCATACTTTGCCCCGTAATCCGGCGTTCCGTTCAAATTCGTAAAAGGATCCATTCCTCGTGAGCTTCTCCACTCCATCCGTTCGCCTGATGTCATTGAAACAGACGAGTTCACCTGCGCTTCCCCCAACTGTACAACATCCACACCCTCCTTGTAGGTTCCCATATCAAGGTTGTTCACACCGATCGTGTCCAGTCCCATAAAGTCAGCATACTTTACTGGGTTCCCCAGCACGTAGTTGTACGGCGTAAATTCGTGATGGTTCTCTGCAAGTGGATCTACCCCTCCCCACCTTCCTATAACAGGATCGTAGAAACGGAATCCAAAATCATAAGCCTTCAGCTTGTCCTGCAATTCCTTCCCGTTGTAAAGATAGTTATTTTTCGGACTCGGTTGCCCTATTTTCAATTGATATTGCAGCCCGAAGGGATAATAGTCCGAACCGAAGTTGGCCGTGGTCGCCACGGCGTTGGTTCCCCTGAAGCCCGAGCGGCTATTGCCCAGATGGTCCTTCAATACGTATTCGTAGGTGTATCCACTGGTTCCCTTCAGTATCCGGCCCTCTTCCATATGGATCAGCTCCAGTGCCGTGCCGCTGTACTCGATCCCATCAATGTAATCCCGCGTCTGTCCGTTCACCGCATTCACGCTCCGCAGTTTTTTACCGCTGCCATCGTAAACGAAGCTTACCGCGGTACCGTTTGCCGTTACCGTCTGCGGCAGGTCGAGGTAGTTGTAGGTGGTGGCCGTGATGTTGTTCGCGGTATTGGCCGGGTTCACCCGTGTCTTCATGTTGCCGTTGGCATCGTAGGTGTAGGCCGTCGTCCCCGGCAGCATATAGGCAGCCCCGGTATTGGTGCTCCGGTCGTTCACCGAGGCCAGTCTTCCCCCGCTGTAACTGTAAGCGAGACTGTCGGCCGTTTTCCCGTCGCTCGCCCTGCGGTTCAGTGCCGTGATGTTGCCCAGTTTGTCATAGGCGATCCCCTCGCGTCCCTTTCCTCCCGCCATGATCCCTTCGCGCAGCCGGTTTATTGCATCATAGGTATAACCGTAGGTACCGCCGGCGGTAGTCCCGTCCGTATGCTTCCGCGAGAATACCTGGTAGGCGATGTTGCCGTTGTAATATTTGTTCGTAGCCGTATTGTACTGCAGCTGCAGCTGCAGCAGCTCCGAATTGGCATAGCGCAGCCAGCCCCGTTCGTTGTAGGAGTAGCCTATCCGCTGCCCGAAGCTGCCGCCCCCGTTCTCGCTGTGCAGCTGTTTTGCCCGCAGCTGCCCCACGTCATTGTACTCGTTCCTCGCCACAAGCGTCCTGGTACCCCCCGTTACCGTCTTCCAGGTGTCGATCGGGCGGTCGCGGTGGTCATAGGTATATTCCGTGGTCACCGTCAACGCAACCGTGGTAGTGCCCGCATAGTGGTTGCGGGTGCTCTTCTTCAGCTTGTGCGTAAAGGTATATTCGTTGATGATATCATCATAGTTGTTCAGGTTATAGGCCCCGCCCTTATAGTGCTGGCTCAGGGTGCGGATGTTGTCGCCCCGCTCGTCATAGTAGTACACCGTCCACAGGTAAACGTTGTTCGAGCCGATCACTTTCGTCTTTTTGGCAACCAATAAACCCTGCGTCTTTGCCGAGATGCCCGCGGCCGTGGTCTTATTGAGGTTGGCCGGCAGGCCGATGCCGTCGTAGCGGTCGTAGTAGTTCACCTCCAGTATATCGAAGAACGAGGCGTCCTGCGGCATGGCATTGTTGGTATAACCGTGCAGGTTACCCGTGGCGCTGCTGCGCTGCTCCCAATGGGCCGTATGGGCCGATAACCACTGGTCTATCTGCGACTGCGTACCCGATCGGCCCTTTTCCCAGCCCGTGATGATCATCCGCCCCAGCCCGTCGTACTTGTAAAAGCGGTGGTATTTTTTGCCGCTCTCGTTAGGGAATGTGCTGTAGGCCTCCGTCGAGTCCCGCGCCGTCATGTGGAACACCAGTTGGTCCAGCGGGTTGTAGTTGAAGTATTCCATCCCCTTGGCGGGAACCTTTTTATGTGTCATCCGGTTCCGCCTGTCGTAACGGTACTGGTAACAGTGTGCATCCAGTACGCTCTGTGCGGGAAGTGCCGCATCCGCGTTCGCCATCGGTGTCAGCACGAAGCACAGGTTGCCGAAATCATCGTACACGTAGTAGGTGCTGAGGATCTCGTTCACATCCGTCGTCCCGCTCTTATAGGTATTGAAGGTCCGTTTCAGCACCAATCTGCCCTGTTTATCCGTATATTCCTCCGTGGTGTTCAGCCGGGAGGCAAAGGTGCCGCTGCCACCTGCCCAGTTCTCGTCCTTCGTCACCGTTACATATAGCTGGTTCGCTCCGTAATTACCGGTCAGTGACAGCTTGGGAACGCCAGCTGCATAAGTGACAGTATACAGTTTGGCCAGCCGTGTATTAGCTAGGTCGCTGATCGCTGTTGTGTTGTTGGTGGTGTATTCCGTTACCACGGTACGGCCTGTATTGGTGCCCCTTGTGCCCGGTTGCCAGGCCGCGCCGGCAAAGCCCTCCTCCAGTACCCGGTTCAACGGACTGGCCTCGTATACAGGCCTGCTGAATGAAGGGGTGGCGCCGCTTGCCGGTTTGGCGATGGTTACCACCCCTGTCGGCGGTGCATTGTAGAAAGCGGCCTGCTCCGTTACCGCGGCCGCTCGGTAGGCGCCGTTGCCCGTTGCCGCCGTGGCATAGGGCAGGTAGCTCCGGTCTTCCCGCCCGAAGGCATCGTAACTCTGGGCACTGATGATATCCTTATAGCTCGGGCTTGCCTTGGTGCCGATTGTCAGAACAGGCCGCCCCAGCCCGTCATAGTAGCTGATATCCTCCATGATCTCATTGGTCTGCGGTGTGGCCGAGACAGTGGGGCTCAGGTACGTCCGCGTCCGGATGTAGTTCCGGTCTGCACTGGGGCTGCTGCCCAGCGCCATGGGCGGTAATATGCTCGTGATATAGGCATGGAAGCTCGTCGTGCTGAAACCCGGTTTCAGTGTAATGCTCACCGGGTCCGTCTTTACACCTGTTGTGGGCGTGCTCAGCACCAACTGTGCCGATGCAGCCAACGGCAGGGTCAGCGCGGCCATCGCTCCGATGAAAAGCTTTTTGATTGCTTTCATATTGATACGTTTAAGGTCAATAAATAGCGTATGTTTATTTCCTGTTTTCATGACTCTATTGCCTGTAATGGTATTCATAGGTTCCGGTGGTTTTGCTCTGGGTATCCTTTGTTTCCTTCAACCTTCCAAAGCCATCGTAGTTGTAATAGGTGGTCCTGCCCGAAGGATCCGTACTGCTGCTCATACCCACCAACGGTTTATAGGTATACCAGCTGACTGCGGCATTGGGCAGCGCGGCCCTGAGCGGATCGAGCTTGCTTTTCACTAGAGCATCTGTGAGATCGGAAGCTATAAAGGATGTTAATGCAGCACTTCCTCCAAATGCAGTCTGCACTTGGGTAAATGTTGCATTACGGATCTCAGCTACGGGGTATTGCCCTTTATAACTCCAAATGTAGGTTACAGGGATGCCTGCTGCCGGCAGTACCTGTTGCGGATTGCCGAAAGCGTCATATGTATTACCATAAGTCAATCTAACGGCATAGCTTGGATCAGGTGCGAAAGGCCCCGTCCCCGTCCCAATGGGCAGCTGCCCTGCGAATGTGTTGCTGAACTTGAACGTAGATTGGGTGATGGGACTGGCCGTTTCAAGCTCCAGCACCTGGTCCACCAATCCTTTACCTCCCGTCAGGTATTTAGTAATTGTGCCCGAAAGGATGGTCCTCGCCGTACCCACCTCCCGGTATCTTACCTGCTCTACTGGGTAGGCCATGAGGTGCCTGCCTGTTCGCTTCATATTATCGATGAAGGTCGTACCGTTCGCGTAATCTTCGGGATACACATTTGCCCTTACTTCCGTACTGCCGTCACTTTTTGTTACAGCAATGCGAGTCGGCTGATAGTGTTTACTTGTATTATCGTAATAGTTGATTGTGGTACTCGAACTTGTCCCACCGTCATATCGTGTAACCGTACGTGACTTCAATTTTCCGAAACCGGTATAACGTTCAAAATAGGGCAACCTCACGGGATAGCCCACGTCAGTACCTGGGTAGCCAGTACCCTGCACAAAATAATCATCAAGACCGTAATAAAACCCGTTATAGTCAATACCTACAGCATCTCTGAAATCTATGGGGGCGATTTGGGCATTGAAACCTGAAAGATTCGCATAACTGATAAAATCCGTGTTGATTTCTTCTACCGTTTCTTCGTAACTGTTACCTCCCAAATGAGGTGAATAAAAATAATACTCATTATTCTCGGCATAAATGATATCATTACCTCTATACACTTCTTTGCGCAACAAATTACCTCTTTCCCATTCTTTCGGCTCTAACATGGCCATTGAGCGGTTACCGTAATATTCACTGAATAACGGATCCTTATAGGAAAATCTATACTTCGTTTTCAAAGTTTGGGTCGTACCTATACCTAGCTGTTCTTCTGTAACATATTCATATCCGGTATAAGCTCCTGCGGTCGTTTCCAACGGTATAACAGAATTTGAATAATAACCACTTCCATAACCACCGAGAGGATTTTTTATGTCTATAAGAAGCTTATGATGTATAGGAAAGCTTATTACTCGTCCATTTTCGTAAGTATACCTTTTATGTCTGATCAGAACACTTTTATCATAATCCTTTATTTCCTTTATACGTAGGCCCCCCACATTAACATATTGTTCGATAAAATCCAGCTCCCGCCATTTAACTACAAAATTGGTACTATGCCGCTGGTTTATATGATCGGTACTGCTTGTTCGATACAAAATTTTCACTTCCATTTGGTACTTGCCTGGATACATACGGACAGCTTTTGAATAAGAGCCTGCGCGTGTATTGCTATTACAATCAACAGCGCTGAATGACGCAATAAGCGTTCGTTGTCCCGCATTTACTCGATATAAGGCAAAATCTGCACGGCAAGCTTGACAATTGAGCATCTTATCCAACTGGCTTTGCCCAAAATCTGTAGTTATCTCCAAGCCTTTTCCAAGATAGGGAAACGCGTTTTGCGGCACATCGAAGGTTTTCTTCCAAATTCTTTCGTTCAGGGATGAAACCGAATCTGGCCCCGGCACAAAATAGGTCCTGTCATAACCGCTGAAATAAATCTGCTCACTCTTTTCAACAAAATTATCATCCTGATAAGTTAAAAGCATTTCTGCGGGAACATTATTCGATAATGCAGTATGACCTTCATAAATGAATTCGCGAGTTACGCCCTCGGGAAATTGCATGGTTTTTAAAGAGAAAACTTTAGCGCGCTCCCCCACAACTTTTTTGTTACCGCCCACAAACATGTCCGGTTCGATGTTCGGCACAAGTGAAGGATTATTAATCCCGTTATGATAGCCCCAGTAATCACTGCTATACGCGAAACGGGAAGGCATATTTGTTTCCTCATAATAGGTAAAACGATATTTCTGCGGTAGATCAGTTGTAATTGATGATTTTACCGAAACGGAATCGAGCTTTAGACGTTTCACAGCGTAAGTAGCAAAACTTACGTTAGTTGTAGTATAATGATTAGCGCATTGGAAATAACTATAATGAAAATTCACCTCTTTGATCAACTCACCCTTGTTATTCGTTACCCTGATTTTATCCAATGCTTTGGTAGGTAGATCCTCCCGGGCTATATAGCTAAAGGTCATCCGTCCCGATGGAAATTTGATGCTTTCAATCCTTTTATCTGAAAACCTGTTCTCACTATAACTCAGATCGTAACTTGAACCAACGCCAACCATTCGGACTTCCCGGCCTATCTCCGTTAGGAAATAGCTGAAAGATTCATAATTAAAGGTAACACTATCATTCTTCGGCGTGACAAGGTGATTGATATTCCATGAATTGGAGCCAGGCTCTGTCATACCCGTAATGTTTTCAGAAACCGCTCCATTACCGGTAAAAATTGCACGGTTTCCGTTGGGCAGTCTCAATTCCCAACCATCTGCATTCCGCACGACATCTATATCGTCTTTTGGGAATAGGATATACTTGTTCGCTCTTTGACTGAACATATACCTACCGGAATAACTCAGAGCTGAAAAATAAAATTCATCAGGCATAAAGTCTACATTATTGAGATTATATTTCGCATTCCACACGTAGCTTGCCCGATCCGTGAGGTATGGATCAGCCACGTGGTTCTTTAAATTCTTGAAATTCACAATGGAATTGCTTGTATAGAATCCCCTCTCATCTGCACCTCCCCGCCTTTTTCTCGATATCTGGCCACCCAGATCCAGGTTCCATCCCAAACCTACTATTGTGGCTCGTTCATTGACTCTGATACCGCCGGCATTATAGCTGACGCTGATAGGGATGATCTCGTTGCCGACCTGGATCTCGTAAATAGGAATTGAAATGGACGGTCGACCGGAATAGTGGGAAACCGGTGTTTCGATATTTTTGCCAAAAGCATAGCTTTCCGGTGTTTTGATGCCGATATATTTTGGCTCAGTCTGCCCTAATGTACCAAGCCACAGAAGCATCAGTAAACTAAATAAGAAATATTGTTTTTGTTTCATGTGTTTCATCTCTACCCAAACCTTTAATATATCATGTAGTTCTTAATGTGTTATTTATTTTCTAACCGCTTTAGCCTCGCCAGCACGTCTGTAAGTATATTTTGCTGTTGATCGATCACCCTATTTTTATCGATTAAATGCAAAGTCAACTCCTCCACTTTCTTCAGTAACAGCAGATTCATCTCCGCTAAATCCAAACCTTTGTCATTGATTTCTTTCGCCGATGGAACTTCGGGTAAATGTTTATGCTCTTTCACAAAATCTTCGATTTCGGTAAGTGACTGCAGGTTGTAATCCGGTTCAAACACATAATCAGGAACGGATATGTCTGTTTTTATTTTGATTTCTTTGGCGAGGATATTGCCGTTGACGGCTAGTTTGGCTTGGGGATTTGTTGTGCCTATGCCAACATTACCGCTTGTTGCCCCCTTAGCAGAAGCCAGAATGACATCACCGTTAGATTTAAAGCTAAGAGGTGCATAATAACCTGTATTTTTCCTTATTCCATAGAACTCGAGCGAGGTGCCTGGTGACGCGCTATCTGAAAAATACCCATCTTTTCTATGACTAATATACCATGCCCAAACCGTTCCATCCGGTAATGCCGATATACTCTCTTTTTTGAAACCGATATCGGTGTAGGCACTTGCGTTCCCTTCGCCAATGAGGGTGATCCCTTTACGCTCTGCACCATGATTAATTTCCAATAAATCTGTTGGTGAAGTAGTTCCTATTCCCACTCTGCCATTCAGATCTTCAACCAGCATTTTCCTCCAGGCCTCCCAACCGGCGTTCAATCCGGATCTTACATAGATATCCCCATTGGTAAAAGCCAGTTCATGTGCCTTACCACCGGAGTCATCTCTCCAACCACGCAAACCGACTACCGTTGAATACATACTCGGAAATGAAAGATTGATAGATGTATTCCGCTTAAAATGGACCTCAAAAGCCTGGGCATAAGAAGTGGGTAGTGTTACCGCATCCCGTGTGTCCGAAATGGTAAGTTTGGTTTGCCCGTAAACTTTCGCAAAACCTATTAAAAGGATGGACAATAGAAGCTTCTTCATCATCATATTTTTATGTGTTACTCTAGTGGATTTTATCTTGAAGCCTCTTCATTTCAGAAGCCAGTTGCTCAAGTCTTCTATTCATACGGCTATTTTCTTTTTCCTTTTCAATTAAATGCAAAGTCAACTCCTCTACTTTTTTAAGAAGCAACAAGTTCATCTCTGCCAAATCTAGTCCCTCCTCTCCTATTTCCTTCGCTGAGGGAATTTCCGGGAGATGCTTATGCTCTTTTACATAATCTTCGATTTCTGCAAGTGGTTGTATTTTGTAATCGGGTTCGAAAACATAATCGGGAACGGATATATCGGTTTTTACTTTGATTTCCTTAGCAACAATGTTTCCTTCCACTGCCAGCTTCGCTTGTGGATTTATGGTACCGATACCTACGTTGCCATTATTCAACATAACGTGTTGATCGTTTCCGTTCGGCCCAAAATAAATTCCCCCTCTGTTGTCTTTCACCGTTCCATTCCAATTTGCCTGTAAACGTATTGTAGACATTACATTGGCGGATGAGCCTGCTCTTAACTGTATTTGGGAAGCATCCCATTTAGACGATATTTCATAATGAAGCGTCCGTTGTGTCAGATCCATTGATCCCAGACCTGCTTGCAGCTCGGTAGGACTTAATTGCATTACAACACCTGCGTTAGCAACTTTTAAGAGGTTCGTTTTTGTCGTACCCATAACCTCTAGCTTTTCGAGGGGAGAAGTTATGCCGATGCCGACATTTCCCGTAGCAGGAAAGGTATTTTGGGCATAACATATCCCCCCGGTGCCCATTAATAAAATGAGTACAAGAAATTTCATTCTCATATTTTCAATTATTTATTACTATTATTTACTAATAAGCAAATCCGTTAATTATCTTTCGCTTAGCGTTTTTTCTAATAACCACAGACAAGGCTTAGGTATTAGCACAGCAAAAGGGCTACAAAAAAGCACCTCCTCTACGTTTCAGCATAAAAAAAACAAAAATAGATGGAAATTAAAGTTCAAGTTGTATTCCGCATAGCAAACAGGTTTAGTTGTTTGATGTAAAAATATTCAACAGTTTTGATATTAGAAAATTTATTTTAATTATTAACAATTTGATTGTTTAAAATTGACAAAAAAAGTTAATCAGGGCCGATTCGACTTATTCTTGCAAATGATGGATTGTAACAAAGGGATAATTTCCCTTGCGGTTTAGTCTTAGCTTTTCGGAAAAAGACTCAACGAGTTTTCTTTCGACAAGGCTCCTTAATACTGTTGAAGGAATGAAAAAGGATAGAGACTTTTAAAAAGAAGAATACACAAAACAATACCAGGAGAATAACATCCTTAAAGAAAAACTAAAAAAAAAGCAAATAAGTCGTTTCAGTCCGGAAAGAGCAATCACATTATAAAAAACCGTTCCTAAAAAGAAACGGCTTTAAACGTCTGTATTAAATCTTTATTTTTTCTTTTTAGCTAGATCAGCGCGAACTTTTTGGACGAAGTCAGTAGAAACATTAGCCGCCTCGGCTGCCGCTTCTACACTGAATCCAAATTTAGTTAACAGATTCGCTACAAATTCTTGGCTTTTTTTGGTCTCACCTTTTACTTCACCTCTACGGAAAAGCGGATCCCGTTCTTCCTTAAAAAATTTTGTTATCGCTTCCATAGCTATATCCAATTGATTCTCTAATTTACGCAATTGCACCAATACCCGCAATTGATTAAAATACCTACTTTCCGACAGATCTCCATCGGAAACCGATTTTATTTCCTTTAGAATTGTTAAGACAGCCTCTAATGGACTATCATTTACAAAGTTAGCCAAACCGCAGCGAAGCAAGCTCATGAACACCTCTAAAATAGACAAGTGGTGAATATCTTGCCAATATTTTCTCCTCGGGTTTATCAGACTTAAGAAATATGATAATTACTTCCATCTTGATTTTTCTACTAAGCCAAGACTTTCGTCAAACTTTGAATCACTTAGAACTTCAAGTTTCCTTTTTTCCATTCGCTTAAAGTCGTTTCTGCCGTTAGCGAATCTATACCTGAACCCTTTACAATTTCCTCCAAGACCTTTATTCCTTCTTGTTCATTAACTGCCAACCAATAATAGGCCCCTCCAGTCGTCACAAAGTTCGCCCACCGCCCCCCTTTACCATACGATTTGTTTACCCATCATTGGCATTGTCTACAATTCTTTCATATACATTTGAGGCTGTCTTTATACCTGCTGCATTGCTTTTGGGTTAAACGGTTTCAATTCATAGATGATACCTTTAGATGCGTCTAAGGAATCTATCCTTCTACCACTCAGCAAGACATATTCTTTGAACATTTGTTGTGCAGGGTTGTATAATCCTGCTTTATAAGCGTTGTGCATTTCCTGTCCGAGCTTCAGACTGGACTTGGTATATTGAACTCCCCCTTAGCGGCATCAACTAGTTCTTATACTTTCTATTTCTCTTTTGATAAAAACAGAGCAAGCTTTGGCAGCAGAATCGAATTCAAAACATTCACTCCTTTGTCCATCTGAATTAATATTACCAACTACGTACTTACCATTGTCTTTCTTAATAAAATACCAACCATCAGTACTTCTTTTATTGCTGGACCAAGAAAGCCAATGCTCAATACAATTTGAATGGTTAGTCAATTCTTGTAAAATAATACTTTCGGCTATTTTACTATAAGCATTGAAGTAACCTGTATTTTGTAACAGCGAATAAATAGACTGATTATTATCACCCTTAGCAAACTCGAATGGAAGAAATAATATTTTTTTAATTATGTGTTTTATGTCCGTATCCATCATTTTATTAATTGTGTTCCACTACTATTCAGTTTGTATCCCTTATTCATAAGATAATCAAGCTCCTTTCGTAAATATCCACCCACCTTATTAATATCCTTTACAGGGTTTGACAATATAATTTTGTCACCTCTTGCAATTGTTCGATCTAAAAACTTCACATTAGCTGCCCATTGCTCAGCCGGAGACATTTTATTCCATACGCTGGAAGGAATACTAAATCTTCTTGCATTGAGCTGAGAGGCTAAGTTTATATAGTCAGGGTATTTACCTAATACCGTTGTTCCTCCCTTAGCGGCATTTCCAAACAAATTTTTGGGAAGAAGCCTAATAAACCACGTTTTGGGTATATATTTCCCTAAATTTAAAGCTGCTATTGCTTCTCCCCCCATTAGCCAAGCTACCCCCTCTGCTGATTCCTTAAAATATGTAGCGCGCTCTTCACCCGTCATATTTGCCTCTGCCGGACCAGGGCCGTAATAACGTTCTTCCTTTTGCTGAGCCGTTTTCTTCTTTTTTCCTCCGTCGTCCTGTTGCTCACTATTATTACCATCTATATCGAGGTAATTCAGCACTTCTTCCCACTCAACTGTCAAACCCGTTTCGCTGTCATAATAAGCAGCATCATTACCATGCTTGCCATTCCACTTAGGAGCCATCCCATCCGGGTCTATGAACCGTACCGGATTATCAAAGGCATAATTATACGGCGAATACCGCCTCATCTGCTCCGCCAAAGGGTCCATCGTTCCCCATCTTCCTATCACCGGATCATAATGCCGCGCTCCATAGTCATAGGAACCCAGGCCATCCTGTAGCTCTTTACCGTTGTAAAGGTAATTATTTTTATAACCGCTCGTATATTTGTTCCGGTTCATCCCAAAAGGATAATAATCATCCTCCTGTATGCGCCTTACCGCATTGCTGTTGATGTCAAAGCGGTAACGGCTGTTGCCCAAATGGTCTGCCAGTGTATATTCATAACTGTAGTTACTGCCATTCTTCTTTATTACCCCAGCAGATGTATGGATCAGGTCAATGGCGGTACCGATATACTCGATACCATCGATGTAGTTTCGCGTTTCCGTAGCTGATACCCTTCTTAGCTTTCTGCCCGTGGCATCATAGAGATATGTTATGTTCAGCCCTGTCTTGGTGGCCGTCTGTGGCAGATTTAAGTAATTGTACGTTAAGCTCACCCCGTTCCGTCCATCTACCGTCACATTACCATTGGCATCGTAACCGTAGGCGGCTGTTGCCAGCGGGCCGCCGCTGATGCCGGTCAAACGGTTACCGTTGTACTGATAGGTACCGGCAACCCCTCCATCGCGTGCCAGCGTTCGGATATTCCCATCCTTGTGGTAAGTCAATACCTCACTCATGACCACGCCTGTGCTCGTTCCGCTCAGTAAGCGGTTCAGCCGGTCATAGCTGTACACAAACTTATTGGGCAGCGAAGTACCTGCGCCCCAGGACTGCTCAGCTATATTGCCATTGTACTGCGGATTAGCGCCCCCATTATAGGTCAGCGTTTCACTGAACTGCGGCGAAGTGATCTTTGTTGTCCAGCCCCGCTCGTTATAGCTATAAGCCGATGCTTGCAGCCCATTGTGCAGCTTCCTGTTCAGTATCTGTCCCACGCTATTATACTGGCTCTCGCTAATGCGCACCTCCGTCCCGTTATTGACCGACATGAATGTACCGGTCGGCCGCAGACGGTGGTCATATTCCTGCCTTTGTTTTATCCTCGTCGCCGTTCCGGCCACTGTGTTTACCCGCTCCGATGTTTCCTGTTCTCCCGTGAAACGGTAAGTAAAAGTGCTCACGTCGGTGCCGCCCAAGTGGTTCTGCGCATAAGACTTCACCACCTGTCCTTCGTCATCGTAATAGTTTACCGTCCATAGGTTCGAAGCCGGGTTGCTGCCCAGTACATTCACCCTGCTCGCCACCAGCAACCCTTTCAGCTTGGACGTGTAATTGGCAGACTCATTGTTCGGCAGCCCCGGTATACCCGTATAACGATCGTAATAATTCAGCACCAGTGTTGTGCCTATCGCAGTGGTGGGCCAGGCTTTATTGGTATAACCATTGCCTGTTGTGGTACGCTCTTCCCATAGATTTCCTGTTGTCTGGGCATTGACAGCTGTTCTTACGGCATCCACCGCGGACGTATTTACCCAGAGTCCCCGTAAAATCTCCCTGCCCAGACCATCGTATTTCATCACCGTCCATTCGTTCCGTGCACGCTGGCTTGCATCCTGTGCAGCAACGGCCTGATCCAGTTTATTGTAGACTATGTATTCCTTTCCTTTTCCCGGCAGCTGCTTTTCGATCATCCGGTTGCGCTCATCATAGCGGTACTGATAGGCAAAGGCCGCCAGCTGCGTAGCATTTGGCACCGCCGTACCGTCCGGATTGAAATCCGTACCCCTGCCCGGCGGCAGTACATAGGTCAGGTTGCCCAGGTCATCGTATACATAATAGGTGCTCAGCATCTCCTGTGTGCTGCCATTCAGGTTAAAAGTCCGCGTTAACACCACCCTGCCCAGCTTATCCCGATATTCTTCCACGGTGTTCAGCCGTCCGTTAAACCCGGTGGCACTCGTCCAGTTTTCATCTCTGCTAATCTTTACCGACAACATCCCCGCAGCATACGCTCCGTCAATGGTTAAAGTAGGCACCCCCGCTGCCGATAGGCTTACTCCGTAACGCGCAACCCGTCGGGTGGTGGCTAAGGTGGTAAAAGCATCTTCGTTATTGCCGGCATATTCCGTTATTATCGTTCTACCGGAACTCGCCGTTCGGCTTCCCGGCTGCCATACCCCTCCGGGAAAGCCTTCCTCTTTTACACGGCTCAGCGGCGACACCTCAAATACCGTACGTGCAAAAGGTGCTGCCGTAGCCGGTTGCCCGGCAGGCGGCGTATTATTGTAATAGGTAGCCTGAGCGCCCACGGCGTTGCCCTTGAACGCACCGCCTGCCCCGGTAGACGTCACATATGGCAGGTATTTACGTTCCTCCCGACCAAAGGCATCATATGCCACCGGTGTCACCACATCTGTAAAATCAGGTGCTTCCTTTATTCCTATCTGCTGTAGTGGACGCCCCAGGCCATCCAGGTACTGAATGTTCTGCATTGCATCATTTGTAGTCGGTGCTGACGGCGCACCCGTAAACGGCTTAAGGTAAGTAGTCGTTAGCACGTAATTCTGTGTCGCCGTTGCGCTGGTACCTAAGGGTGCCCACGCCCCCTCAATAAAGATGCGCAGGTTGCTGCCGGCGGGGACTGTAAAGCCGCTTTTCAGTGTTACACTCTGCGTGGCCGAAATGGTAGACTGGCCACTGTAAGTTGTATAGACCGGGTTCGGCTGTGGTTGGGCGAGCAGTGAGCCCGTCCCGCAAAATAACCCCACCAGCAAAAGACCAAGATGATAATAGTTTTTCCTTATTTTTTTCATGATCATGGCCTCCTATTGGTTACGGTAATTATATTTATACTCCTCTAGCAGATTCCCCTGCTGGTCACGCACGGCTTTCAGGCGGTTAAACTCATCATATTCGTAGGAGGTTTTCCTTCCCGCTTCATCCAGCTGACCGGTAAGCCCGCGCAGCGTATCATGTTTAAATCTTACAATGGATGCCTCTGCCGGTAACCCGTTCACCAGCGGTGCCAGAAAAGCGTCAATCTCCGCATCCGTTGGCGCCGTTTTGTTGCGAAAAGTTTCGATGGCTGTAGCGCCTCCCAATAAGGTTTGGATTTGACTATATTCCATGTTGGCAATCTGTGCAAGCAGATGCATACCTCCGTAACCCCAGATATAAGAGACCTTAGGGCCGGTGGCTTGTTGAACCGACAGGGGGGCTGCATGCGAATCATATTGGAGATAAATGATCCTGTCTTCTTCCGCCAACGCCATTTTCTTGGTTTTTACACGCTCAGGCGCGTAAAAATTGTTGTTCCATTTAGCATACTTCGTTGTTCTGGCTGTCTGCTGAATACCGCCAACAGAAACCTTCTCCTCAATCACCGGGCTGATGATATTTTTGTCGATCATTCCCTGATAGATCGAAGCATCGATATTAGCGGTCACCATATCCCTGGGGTAGTTTAGCACTGTCTTCACTTCCCGGTTACGGCTGTCGATTAAGCTTGTCTGCTTCAGGTAGTAATTGGCCGCATCATAAGTATAGTTGGTAGTGGTGATCACCGGTGTTTGACCGGGCTCGCTTTCTGTTACTTTGGTCTGCCGTAGTTCGGTACGCCCTTCCATTGGATTTACTGTTGCCATTAAAAAATAATGGGGATAGGCTAGGGGATTTATCCAAAAAGCAGATTCCTTTGCAAACTGTACTGGAGAAATGATTACCGAACGGAAATTTTCCACGCGCGTAGGATTGGCTGCATAGCTATCCGTTATGGAACCATAGGTATTCTCTATAGTACGGATAATCTGATTACTGCTATTATAAATTTCCTCTCTTTTCAATTTCCCATAATACCAAGAAGCATATTGCGGAGGCACAAAAGGGAAGTCTTCAGAAATATAAGGAGGCGATTCATTAAAATTAGTAAAATACCTAACCGTCTTCCCTAAATAATTCCCACCCTGCCCAATCTTTTCTACCACTCGCTTATAAGTCACCGGACTGCCATTCACAAAAATGGCAGGATTTACGCCTCCCGAAGTGCGTACGATATAATTAGGATTAGTAGGATTTCCTCTATACACCGGTTCTCCAGGTGTACTTGGAGACTCTTCAAAATCATAGGAAGCCAAGTAACTATAAACGGGCCTAATCCCTAGGGCTCCAGAGGAAGTCACTCCGTCTTCCATCGTATACTCGTATTCACGCACCTTAACAGGAGAGCCACTGTTTTCACTGTAATCCGATATCCGTTTCACTCGGATTCCACCAACAAATGGCTGCACATGCCGGAGTACCGTATCATAACTACCTCCTGGGTTGATTTCGCGCCAGCCAATCTCCGTATAGTTATAATACTGCGATAGATTGATCGTATACACCTTGAAATAGTAATTGGCATTCTTAATCAAATTATTGACACTAAAACTTCGTTCAATGGGATTTACATTACTGGCAGAAAAATTCACCTGTTGGGTATTCAGCAATTGATTCGAGTTATTATACAGCTCATACTTGATAGCTGAACTGCTTCCACTTCCATCTGGATACACCGTCAACTTAAATTGAGTGGTTGTATTATTCTCTCCTTTAAAAGCAAAAGGAAATTGCGAAGGTGATTGATCACTGTTTAATGACTCGTTTATACTCCGATCGGTGTAGGGCGGTAGCTGTACTGTAACCGGAAGGTTCTGTTCCAACCAGTTGTCCTTTGCCTTATTTGCCTCCATCTCAAAAATAGTATGCCCCCCTGTAGGATAGGCTATTTTTTCCAGACTACCTGCTTTTACCCTATTTTGATCAGTATCCCTATTTCCTCCTAAAAGTTCCCTATATGGAGGGTATTGCCCCCCTGGGGCACGGAAAAATTCTCGCGGTATCCGTTCTCCGTTATTATTATAATTGGCATAACCCCAATGATCTTGTGCTCCACTGAACCGCGCGGGTAATACCTCTCGCTGAAAATAGGAAAAGGAATAAGGTTTTAATGCTGTTTCATTGGGACCCCCAAATTCCGTAACCGAAAGCAATGTTGCCCTTCCACTTAAGGAATAGTCCTGATGAAGCTTGTAACCCTTTATTACAATACCCTTACGAATTGTAATCTTATCCAATAGTTTCGCTGTTGGAGATGAAATCAAATCCAGTCGACTGGCTGTTTTATAGGTGAAATCCACTTGATTTCCATCTGGAAAAGTAATCAGCTTGATTCGCTTACCTACAACACGTCGGTCTTCCCCGACGCCATACGTAACTGATTTACCTTCATGCGTAAGCGAAATAGCATGCGTAGCTGAACCCGGTTGTTTATCATCGAAATTATACGCTTCATACTGGAAGGTAATTTTATCTTTTCCTGCGGGATGGACAATTTCTGATAAATACCAAGACGAAGTATATTGTTTTTTAGTAGGTAAAAGCAGATTATTTTCTATTGTTTCACAATCATTAAAAACAAAAGTGTAACCTTCTTCATCTAAAATTGTGATTTTCGTGATTAGTGGTTTACCGTAAATATCGTTGCTAATCGTATAGGAAATTTTGAGTTTTGCCTGCTCAATCAACAAAACATCATTGTTCTTCCCTAATAGAAAACGACCGTTTCGACCGTTAAAATTGTAGTTGAACAGATCGTTTTGGCTATCCATCAAACCAGCATTTATTTTATTGAAGATTCTATCATTGACCATTCCACCAGCGTTACCTTGAATGATATCAACAGGCATTGCCTTATACAAAAAACCGTCTATTGGGTACTCATCGTAAATACCCCTTACAGTTCTGGATACCACACCACCAGCATTCAGTGCCCAACCAAGGCCTACATCAGAGGCCGTTTCATCTACTTTAATACCGCCCGCATGGTAATCAAGCGATATATTTATATCTTTTCCAAAATTTTTGTTGCTCCAGGTGTAGATCGGCACCGTTACCTGAGGTATCCCCGTTGACGGGCCGACCGGTATATCGCCGAATTTGTTCAACGCACTTACATTAGGTGATGGCGGTGAAACATTGTCTAGACTGGGCATCAATGGGTTACTAACGCTTGGATTCGTTCCGGTCTGCGCTACAGCGGTTAAGCTTTGGCTCGCTATGATAATTAGTCCCAAAAAACGGAGATGCTTCATATTATTTTGTATGATTTTCGTTTATGTGATTGTTCAGCTCACTTTTTAGTTGCTTCAGTTCTTTCAAAAGCTCAATTTGATGCAAAGTCAGCTCCTCTACTTTCTTTAGCAAAAGCAAATTCATTTGCGCCAGATCCAGGCCTTCTTCGCCGATTGTTTTCGCCGATGGAACTTCGGGTAGATGTTTATGCTCTTTCACGAAATCTTCGATTTCGGTAAGTGGCTGTAGGTTGTAATCCGATTCAAACACATAATCGGGAACGGAGATATCGGTTTTTACTTTGATTTCTTTGGCTAGAATATTACCGTTGACGGCTAGTTTGGCTTGGGGGTTCGTCGTACCGATGCCCACATTACCACTCCCGGATATACGAATCGCTTCCTTTCCCGCCACGTCAGTCGAACTACCTGTGGAGAGACGTAATCCCCATAGGCTATTACCTTCGTAGATCGAATGAATGTGACTGAAACCCAGCTGTATTCCTTCCCAATCATTGATCGTCCAATTTCGTTTCGCCCCGAATTTGGCCAGGTATCCGGAATTACCTGTACCATAGTCGTTAAAAACCATAAGTGGCAAGTCGGGCTGTTGAACACCTATTCCTACGCGACCTTTTACCACCAGATCATTCTTACCGGGATTTGCATATGCATAGGTATCCGCAACGAGTATACCTCCCGCTTTAAGACCCGAAGCTGAGCTTAAACCGGCCGAATTCAACAAGATTAGATATCGATTCAGTTCTGTGGTTCCTATTCCGGTAAAAATGGAAGCATTGGTGCCGTTATCCATGGTAATGGTACCCCGGATATCCAGTCTATTGGTAGGACTGCTGGTTCCGATCCCTACATTGCCCGTAGTAGGGAAAGTATTTTGCGCATAGGACGCCATGTACACGCCCATCATAAAGATGAGTGCAAAGAATTTCATTTTCATATTTTCAACTATTTATTAAGATTATTTACTTATTAAGTAAATACACTATTTATCTTTTGTTCAGCATCTTTTTCTAATAACCATAGACTAGGCTTAGGTATTAACACAACCAAAAGAGGCTGCAAAAAGCACCTTATTTTATGTGCCAGCCGCAAAAACCAAAAAATAGATTGAAATCAAAGTTCAAGTTGTATTCCGCATAGCAAACAGGTTTAGTTGTTTGATGTAAAAATATTCAACAGTTTTGATATTAGAAAATTTATTTTAATTATCAACAATTTGATTGTTTAAAATTGACAGAAAAAGTTAATCAGGGCCGATTCGACTTATTCTTGCAAATGATGGATTGTAACAAAGTAGAAGTTCCACCGCTGCTGACCATGTAATTTCAGCATTCTATGAGCAATCCACTATGGAATTCAGCGAGCTCGTCCTCTGCCATACCGGTGCGTCCAACCTTTGGGGGTCACATCGTCGTGTTCAACACCCTCCGGGTGAGACGCGAGATTCCTTTCACCCATCGACTCCGTTTTTGTTGGCTTTGGGTCTCACGAATAATTGGAAGAAGGTAGACTAACCGATGGGCTGCACCCACTATTGAAATCAAATAAGAATAGCTATCCCGTCTATGTACATAAAGCGTACGATGTGGTTAACTTGATGAAATAAGGATAGTTATTTATATATTAGCTGTAGCGTTTAACCGGCTTGGTCCGTTCTCTTTAACAAACAATTTAAACCCTTGTATGTATGAAAAATCTACATTTATTAACTTTAATATTTTTTGCATTATTTTTTAGTTGTGGAAAGGATAAAAACCGGCCGGAATCCCTTGGGGGAAAATGGGAATTACGCCATATTCTAGGAGTACAGATCAAGGACGCTCCATCTGATTTCGAAAAAGGAAACGGAAATGTTATTGAATTTTCTGCAAACGAATACCAGCGAATTGAAAATGGAACGTTAGTTTCCAAAGGGACTTATGCAATTGTCGAAGAATCGGCTGAAATCGATGGTACTCAATATGAGCACAAAATTGTTTTTGATGACTCAGACCAGAAGGTGTTCATTAAGATATCGGGTAATCAGCTGCTAATATGCCTGGGACCAATCGCTTCAGACGGCACGACAATTACTTATGAAAAGATATAATTAATCAACGAAACAAAGTTCAGTAAGTAGAAGGTCAGTAGTTTTCCGATAGCGATAAGCATCGTTGCCCTCCTGTATATTTTTCCAATGAAGCGATAGCAGTGCTCCCCCGATATATAAGTTCCGACAACGATCTTTTTTCCAGCGGGCATTCGCCAATTCATGCAAGTATTGTTCTACTCGTCTTCAGAAAAACTGTTACGAATAGCTAATACACGCAGGGCACCCCCTTTAATCGATTGGCCATACACGACCGATAAAGAGGCCAGTCTAATAAACAGGATCGTTAATAGATATTTTATTTTGTACCTAAGGTGAAAGCTCACTATTTCGAAAATTAGCTTTTTCAAACAAACGTTGTATTTTCCGCTCGATGTGATAATTCACTAATCGATCTAAATGCCTTTCGTGATGCAAGTCAGTACCAATAAAATCTATTAAACCCGCTTCTAACAACTGAACAGCTGTATGCTTTTCGTGTTTACCGTAATACCCAATAAGAGACAATGCGTTGACTTGCAGTAAAGCCCCTCTGCTTTTCAAATCCTCTGCCTTCGTAAGATTACCGAACATAAAATGGTATCTTTCAGGATGTGCGATAATCGGTGAGTATCCAGCCGCCTGTAGACGAAACAATGTTTCAACGAAATTCGGAAGTTCGGAAAGGAACATCGTTTCCACTAATACAAATGGCTTAGATAATTGTAGAAGAGTCTTTGCTTCTAACATAAGATCAAAACTCTCATCGATCATATACTCAGCGGCATAATGCAAATCGATAGGTATATCTTGTTCTAATAAAGCAGTTTGCAACTGGCTAGCGGCCAGCTCTATCGTTTCGGGAGTATTGGGATGCAATTCAGCGTATACATGTGGAGTAGCGATTAATCGTTCATACCCTAAAGATTTTAATCCTCTAATCAAGCGTAAAGAAGTGTCGATATCCTTAGCTCCATCATCAATTCCAGGTAAAATATGCGAATGCATATCTATTTTTAACAATTGACCGATTGGAAATTTTACAAAAGAAGACTTAAAAATTGAGAACATATGCCTTATTTAGTGTAAGTTTTTTCAGCCTTAACAAAAATAGGGATTTTGCCAATGCTTTTATCCATTTTAGTCTTATAAATCGACTGTTATAACCGCCCATCTACGACCGTGCGGTCTAAGACACCTTTACAATCAAAAATAATACCACCTTCCCTCTTAAACTTTGTGTAGTCAAGTGAAAGAAACTCTTTATGAGCAACTGCTAGAATAACGACGTCATAATAGAATCCCTCTTCAAGATCAGGTTTTAATTCTACCCCATACTGAGATAATGCCAATCTTTTGTCAGCCCAGGGATCGTAAATATCGACATGAAAACCGAATTGCTTCAGTTCTACATAAGTATCAATAACACGGGTATTTCGGATATCGGAACAATTCTCCTTAAATGTAAGGCCTAAAACTAATGCTTTCGCTTGCTTGATTGGGCGATCCTTTGCAATCATGAGTTTTACAACCTTATTGGCAACAAAGACTCCCATTTGATCATTCACTCGCCTGCCGGAAAGAATCACCTGTGGGCTATAACCGACTTGTTCTGCCTTATAAGACAGATAGTATGGATCAACGCCTATACAATGACCGCCAACTAATCCCGGTTTAAACTTCAAAAAATTCCATTTGGTTGCAGCGGCTTCAATCACATCATTTGTATCAATGCCCAAGCGATCAAAAATCAACGAAAGTTCATTCATGAAAGAGATGTTAACATCTCTTTGCGCATTTTCGATAGCTTTGGCAGCTTCAGCGACTTTAATTGAAGGAGCAATGTGAGTACCTGCTTCTATAATTGAGCGGTATAAACTATCAACAATGATGGCTATTTGCGGCATAGAGCCGCTTACCACTTTTTTGATCTTGGTTAAGGTATTAATGCGATCTCCGGGGTTAATTCGTTCTGGTGAATAGCCAACAAAAAAGTCTTTGTTATAGACAAGACCAGAATGGTGTTCTAGAATCGGCACGCAGTCCTCTTCTGTACAGCCAGGGTAAACGGTTGACTCATAAATTACCAGATCTCCCTTTTTAAGCCATAAGCTTAGCATTTTTGTTGCAGCTAAAAGGGGGTTAAGATCGGGTTTTCTAAACGTGTCGATGGGAGTAGGAACGGTAACAATATAGACGTTACAATCAGCCAAACAAACCGTCTCTGAGCTAAAAAATAGTTGATTGTTCGCTTTTAAATCTGTTGCATTCGCTTCCCCTGTCCTGTCATAGCCATTTCGCAACTCTTCCACGCGCGATTGGTCGATATCGAATCCTAGAACATTAAACTTTTTCGAAAAAGCTAAGGCTAGGGGTAATCCGACATATCCCAGCCCTATTACAGCAATTTTTGAAGCTTCTTGGAGGTTCTGTATCATTTACAATACTTCACTTTCCTCATCTAACTCCTCAAAAGGCGAATTTTTGCTTACAAATTCAGGAACAATAACCTTCATTTGCTTCACAACGGCCATATTGTCGAGCTTTTTGGCCAGTTCTAATAAGGAATCAATTGTCATACACGCATCGACATAATCAAAATTGATAACCTTCGCAATACCGATTTTTTCGTGATGAGTTGGCAACGTCAATTCATCAGAGTTAAGTAACTCTTCGTATAGTTTCTCACCTGGCCTTAAGCCTGTATAGATAATATCGATATCAATTCCCGGATGTAACCCGGCAAGTTTTATCATTTTTTTCGCAAGGTTAACAATCTTAACCGGTTGCCCCATGTCAAAGACAAATATCTCGCCACCATTTCCCATTGTACCAGCTTCTAACACTAACTGCACCGCTTCCGGAATGGTCATAAAGTACCTTGTTATTTCCGGATGAGTAACAGTGATTGGACCTCCCTTTTCAATTTGCGCTCGGAAACGCGGTATAACTGATCCATTAGAGCCTAATACGTTGCCGAAGCGTGTAGTTATAAATCTCGTGTTTTTATTAAAATGAGCATTGTTTAAGCTCTGCGCATAGATTTCAGCAATACGCTTTGATGAGCCCATTACATTGGTAGGATTGACCGCTTTATCGGTTGATATCATGACAAACTTTTCTGTACCATATTGTACAGCCAGGTCAGCTACAATTTTGGTTCCTCCAACGTTTGTTGTAATAGCCTCACACGGATTATTTTCCATTAAGGGAACATGCTTATAGGCTGCCGCATGGTACACAACTTGAGGACGTAATTGCTGAAAAAGTTCTTCCATACGCCGATAATTACGAACATCTGCAATTACAATGGCACAATTTACGGTCGGAAACAACTCTTCAACTTCCAATTGCATTTCGTGCAAAGGTGATTCAGCCTGATCACAAAGTATTAAAAGCTTTGGTCGATAGGCTAGCACTTGTCGTACAATTTCAGAACCAATGGATCCTGCGGCGCCAGTAACTAAAACTCGCTTATTGAATAAATCCGCTTTAACCCGAGCATTGTCAATCTTTATCGGTTCTCGTTGCAGTAAGTCTTCTATGCGGAGATCTTTAATCTGTGACTCAATTATTGAGCCTGATAACCATTTGTCCGGTGTTGGTGCGGTTACTACTTGTATTTCCGAGCGTAAACAACGTTCGATTACTACTTGTTTATCCCGCTCATTCAGCCGGTCATTCAATAAAAGAAGCTTATCTACATTCTTCGCTCGCTTGAGATGGGCTAAATCTTTAATGTGATAAACCCTTTTCTGTTCCAAGGAGTTGTTCAACCTTGCCCTGGCGATATCAATAAAACCGACAACTTTGTATCTTGAGGTTACACTGCGTTCCAAAGCCTGTTTAACTAATACAGCTTTATCATCCGAACCGTATACCAACACATTAATTTTATCCTTCTTCTCAACACGATCACTCAAGTATCGAAAGGTGCCTTTCGCCGCCATACGTAAAAAAATTAATAGAGACGATCCTATAAAGAAGTTAACCAGTAAGACTTGCTTAATTTTTAACGAATGTATATTAAAATATGGCTGTATAGCTACAATCAATAATAAATAATAGAATACACTCGTGAATAACATCGCCAAAAATATACGGAGTATATCAGACATGTTGGAATATCGGATTAATCCGGTATGTGTTTTCAACAAATAAAAAACAGGTATGCAAGCAAAGACAAATGAGTTGGTATAGATAAAAAAATGACCTCGTAGTATTTCAGGAAATCTAAATTCCTCCGATATAAAATAGGCTAATACAAACGACCAACTTGCCAAAATAAGGTCGGCGAGAAAGATGACCCACCTCGGAAGCACTTTGTCATCGGTTAAAATTTTCCTCATTCGATATATTGTTTATTCTACATAGAAGGTTAAGACCTACCTGTTCCTAGAAATTTCTATGCCATTAATGTGATTATAAAAGCTTAATTCGCTAAAATACAAAATTAAACAAAATCATTCACTTTCCAATCAACGTTTAATAAGAAGAACTTCCAAAACAAATTCAATTCATTAAGCTACTCAACCGTTTTCATTTGCCTATTTCATCGCCCATCACACGCTGTTGCCGGCAGCTCTTTTGAGCACATAGCCCTTTATCGCGATATAAGCAGCAATCAATACTGCCAATATTGTAAAAGAAAAAACGATTTGGGTCCAAACTCCCTTATCTGCAACTTGTATAACAAGCAAGCCAATAAAAAGTTGCAAAGCGCCATAAGAAAAAGCGACTAACAATCTGTTCCCCTTCGCTTCGTTACTCAAATATTGATATAAATGAGTCCTATGAGGTTCAAAAATATTTTCCTTTTTCAACAATCTGTGTACTATTGTTAAGACACTATCTACTCCATATACAGCTAAAAATAATATGTACATGAAATTTTGTGTATATAAAATAAGACACCATAAAATAAAAATCAGTATAAACGACATCCCTACGCTACCCACATCCCCCGCGAAACACTTTGCTTTAGTTCGGAAGTTAAAATAGGTAAATACCAGATTTCCCAACCCGATGCAATACAATAATCGCATATCTATATAAATAACACTTCGATTTATATACCAGAGTAAAAAGAGTACAGCAAAACTATACATTGCTGTAATGCCGTTTATGCCATCCATAAAGTTGTATGCGTTCAAAATGCCAATAACGGCCACTAAAATGATGGGTATCATCCACCAAGGAAACGCGCCTAGCTCTAATTGATAACACAACAGACTAACGGCAGCAAGGTGAACAGCAATCCTTAATTTACTGGAGAGGGTAAAAAGATCATCCAAAAAACTGATCAGACAAACCAAGGTGAGTCCTAAAAAAAAATAGGGATATTGAAAGCCGGACCAAAAGAAGTAAAAAAGAGCGCCAAAGTAAAATACAATCCCTCCTCCACGGATGGTAAGGGCTGTGTGAGAACTCCTTTCATTCGGTTTATCAATGATATTAAAATAATCGGCAATTTTAAAGTAAACTAAAATCAGCGCCAGCAGAATAACAAATAGGAACAGATAAATCATATAATTTCTGGTATCTTACTTAACACGGGTGTTGGTTCCCATCCCAATTGTTGTCTAGCCTTAGTGTCATCAAAAGTAAGGGTTGAGATAATTTTACTAAGTTTGTCGGTATTAATGGGAAAACTATGTCCTAATACATCTCCCACCAACGCTAGACTTTGTGCAACCCATAGGGGCACTTTCGGTGGATTTCTCCTTCCCAAAGCAGCGGAGACAGCACTTTCCAAGTCACCGAAGGACGGATGGACGCCGTCCGTCAAATTATATATCCCGCCAACTTCTGCAAGTTTAGGAATAATGCGAGCAATGTCTTCCGCCCAAACGACACTTTTTTTTGCGTCTGCCTTTCCGATACTTAGGTATCTACCGCTACGCATACCTGTGATCATAGCACCCAAATTGCCAGGCGGGTTCGGGCCGGCAACCAGTGGAAGTCTTAATATTCCAAGTTTAACGTTATGAAGATCACACCACTCCTGCAATAGATGTTCTGCCTGTATTTTACTTTTTGCATAAGAAGTACGGCCGTTCAGAGGACAAATCTCGGTAATACATTCTCCCTCTTCAATTCCGTAAACGGCCACAGTACTTATAAAGATGAACGCTTTGGGCAACTTACAATTCTTTTCGATCGCTTTGCATAAGTTCTTCGTACCTAAAAAATTAATATCCCAAAAAGCCTGTTCCTCTTGCTTAGTATGCGGCACACTATGTGCCTTACCAGCAGCATGAACGACAATATCACAGGTTATGTCTTCTAACGAAGCAACATCATAGGGTAATATCATCTTGAAAGGCTGCGTCCGACCGGCTTTTTTTATTAAATGGCCTTTTTCGTTGAGAGCTTGGGCAACCATGCTACCTAAAAAGCCTGTTCCTCCTGTCAATAATATATTCATCGTCAATAGCTCTTACTTTAATCAGTAACCTTTGCGTTTTCTGAGTAAAAATTTATATAAATAAACCAATATTCGTTTTGGCAAAAGACGTAAAGGCTGCTTGGTAAACAGTGAAATAAAATACTCCTTCTGGTTTATGAAACCTAGTTGTTTAATGCTTTTAAGAAAGTGATATTCTTTTTTCACATATTGTATTCCACTTCTTCTGCCAATCATATCATTCCCAATACGGAAGTATAAAAGTGTATCCGGTAAGTTTTGAAATTTATAACCTGCTAATAACAGCCGAACCCAAAGATAATAATCTTCGAACAATGGCATATCTTGATATGACCCCACAGCTAATACCGCCTCTTTCCTAAACATAACGCTGGGATGATTCATTGGATTACGATATCTTGCATATTGCCGGATGTCCTCACTATTCTGTGGAAGCCGTCTGTATTGTTTCAAATCTCCAGGATGTTGTCGAAACTCTTCAATACTGGTACCTAACACCGCGACGGCAGGATCTGCTCTCATGACCGCCAATTGCTTTTCAAACCGATGAAAATAGCACTGGTCGTCGGCATCCATACGAGCTATCAGCGAGTTGGAACAATACTGTAACCCTTTATGTAAAGCTGCTCCGAGGCCCTTATTGATCTCCAAGCTCACTATTTTAAAAAGCCCGGGACACCGTTGTTGGTACATCCTCAAGCATTGCTCCAAAGAGGATGTCAGTGGGCCGTCTTTGATCAAAACGATCTCGCTAGGCCGTACACTTTGGTTTAATAAGCTTTCAAGTGCTAGGTTTAGATAACTTGCCTTATCTCTATTGTATACGGACATTAAAACGGAGAAATTCATACGCTTTTTCTATCTCTTAATATGTATAGTAAGCCGAAAAAGCGGTAGATCGAAAAGAACATATATAAAGAAAGTATCCATGGCATTATAACAACACTCAACGTTTGTAACCATAATAGTAAAAGCGATACAATGATATAATAAGCCGCCCTAAACCAAGCTAATTTGCGTTCCGAATAATAAAGCGGCGCCAACAAAGTGAGTCTAAACTTTGGATTACTTGCTCGCTCGATAATATTGATAAGTGGATACATGCATACTAAAAAAAGTAGATTAGTTGCAGAGAGATAAAGCGTCCCGAGAAAAATATAAGAGAGAAAACGCAGACAGACCAAAAGAAAATGCAATGGTAACGTAAGAAAACTTCGAATACGATTATAAATCAAGTAGATCAGCAATATGAGTAAGGATGCCCCCGCAAAGTAAATAAATCCGCACGAGTAAGACTCTATATATCCTAATATACATAGCAATGAAAATCCTATTATAATACGAAAGATATAAATGTTATTTTTTTTATTCTCGTAGTATAGCTTTTCTTTTGGTCCCAACCGCTCAGTAGGATTCTTTTCTTTTTTTGTTGTCTCATTATCATTTTCGATGTACCCAACTTCATAAAAATTATAAATGACAGCAAATTGGATCAGATAGGACAGGATATAGGCCAGACTGAAGTCTACCCATAGCGAAAGCGAAATGACAAAGGTAGGTATTACATAAATAAATCCCCACGAAACCAGCTTGAAAGTAGAGGATATCCTTGTCTTTAAAAAATATGCCCACGGCAAATAAAACCAGGTGTCATTTCTCATAAATCACATTATTAGATAGTCTTTTCTCCCAAAAATGCCTGTCTTTAGGAAAACTTACTGCACGAAAATCATTTACGAGGTTGCGAATAGCGAGATCATTGAAATTGTCTGTGATAAACACCATATCAGCAAATTCAGCTGCATAACGACGAACCAATTTATCTTTCCGGCCGTACAGATCCACTTCGATCTTACCCGTGCAAATCCCCTTATCAAAACCTAGTTGTGAAGCGTGCCAATACTTAATATTGAAACGCTTAGCAATCTCTTCAATAATAATATCCAAAGAAGCCGAAATCAGTCCAACGTGAAGACGCTGTTCCTGCGTTTGCTGTAATACACCAATGATAGGTTGAACAGCATGTCTCTGAAATAGGATGTCGACAAAGCTTTTAACTTCTTGACGAATATCTACTTCTTTCTCTCCCCGTAAGCTGTAAACAGCAAGGTATCTTAATAAATCAAAGTGAGTTAGTCTGTAGAATACCTTAAAAAAAATCTTGGCGGGCAAAGATGTTAACCATTTAATTTTACGTTGATATCCGCTAGAACGCCGATAATAAAATGCTAAGAAATCAAAGGTGGTGTTGGAATAAAATAAAGTACCACAGACATCGAATAGAGTCATGTGACTAAGCTCAGATTCTTCTCTTAAATAATCCATCAGCTATCCCTTTAATAGAACGTTTAAAATATGCCAAAGGCTGTGCACCGACTAATGGCAAAAGTACAAATTTTATAACAAGCTTGATGCCCGCCGATACCTTCCAGTAGACAGGAACATATTCTTTTGTCACTAACCAGAGGTAGTTTCTAAACTGGAAATAGATTCGAAAAGCTGAAGGAACACTAATACGGAAGCCCATCACACGCTTTTCGCTTGCTCCAAACATATGTTGCATCAAGGCTTGCTCAATGATAAAATGCCTGTATCCTATCTTATTCGCACGCCAACACCATTCGAAATCCACTAAATCAATAAACATTTCCTCTAAAAATAGGCCAACCCGATCAAAAGTTTTAAGCGAAACCATGGAGCCAGAACTGATAAGCTGTCTTATTACAGTATAATCCTGCCCAGCTAATATATTTCCTTTATCAAACTTCGCTTCATATTTCTTTCCTGTTTCCCTACTAACTGATCGAGGACCAAGACCTCCAACCTGTATACCCCCAACTGTAATTGTGCGATGCGCTTCGAGTAGATATTGCACCATCTTGGGTGCTGGAACGCTGTCCTGATCAAAAAAAACAACAAAATCTGCGCTGAGTCTGCGTGCCATATTTATACCTATATTCTGTGCTGCTGCTATTCCCTTATTCTGAAGAAGTGCTACATATTCATAGGGTATGCCCGCATCTTCCATCATGGAAGATAATCGATGTTGGTGATCCTGATCGCTATTATCAATCACCAGTAAATAACTACACTGCACCCTTATTCCGTTCAGCACCTCAGATAAAAGTTCCCATGCAGGATTGTATAGAACTAATATTGCACAAGTATCCATCTATTTCTCATTTTCTTTTCCTACTAATTTCCTCAAAGATTTCTCTTTTTCTAGCAGAGGGAGGCTTACTAGTGAGTTTAATGTAATGATCACAATAAACTGATTGGTATCTAATATATAAGGATTAGTAGAGGCATAAACGATGTATCCCAAATAGATGATTATTATCCATAAACTACCCCTAAAATTAAGGTACGCCAGCAGAACGTGTGACATAATGTATAAACTAAACATAATGAAGCCTAGTTGGTTCAACATATAAAACGCTTGTAACTCGTAATAAACTTGGTCAGTATAATCTCGCATCTTCGTTACAACACTCACGGTATTTCCCAACCCCTTACCAAGAAGCAACGTAAAGACGTTTTCATTTAAATCTCGCGACAATACTTGCAATTGATCACCGCGGGTTCCCAGTGAGCTTTTCTTTGCTTCTACTGTATTCCCCACATACCTCACAATAGGGTAAGCACTTATCAGCAATAGTAGAAGCAGACCAACAAGCTTGATATTTAGACGAACAGGGAGCTTACGTATATACCATAACAACAAATAGAGGAATAATACGATAAGGTAAGCGAAATTTCCTGCTACAAAAACACCAGCAAACAGCAGAACCACCATCAATTTATAATACTTAAAATAAAATTGCCTACCAAAAGGACTAATCATTATCATAAGTGTGAATAGCAGCAACGCATTTCCTTTAATTTGAATAATAAAAAAATAGCCATTATACGTGTATACATCGCCCCATTCTCGTCCCTGTACAAAGAACCTAACCGGAAGGTATGTCTCTAGATTAAAAAGATAAGTCATACTCAAACTGGCAATAAGGATGGCACAAGCTTGAAAAACATTGAAATACACAAACCACTTTAAGGCAGTGCGACTTACGGTTATAAAATAGGCAAACAATACAATAACCAACAATAAATAAGAACGGATGGCATTGACAGGCTGGTTACGTTCAAAGCCAATAGAGAACAAAAGAGCTATGGTTAAGAAAGTAACATTGATCGCAAAAATGGTTATCTTACTGCCTGAATGTCTTTTATTAATCAAGCCGCTTCCAAGCATGATCAATGTAAGCAGATTCATTAGTGGCGACAGAACGCTGAGCGGTACCATCCTCGTAAGGATGAAGTTAACAAAAACATAACTTAAACTCTGCAGCCTTTTCATTGTATTGGGCAATTAAGATTCTAAATATCCAGTAGCTTCGTAAGCCAACGCCTTAATTGGAGATACTCTATGTCTATCTTCGTATTGACATCGCTTTGTAAAAAATTGATGTCAACGGCGGGTTGCTTCTCATCTATTAAGCGAATAAATTCCGGTGTGTAAAATGGTTCTTCTACGATAGATTGGTTAGTTGTGATCAACTTAGCCCCACTCGCCAACGTCTCTATCGTACGCATGGTAAGACCTATCTGTCCTGGAACAGGTATATCAATTATACATTTCGCCTGCCGGATTAATTGAGGCAGCGTATCGCTATCTATCACTTCATGCTTTATAAATGAACACGTTTTCTCGTAATCTCCTACGAGTTTCAGTAATCCACGATATCGTCCGGGCGACCTCCTACGCAACCAATTCACCCCCCTCTTCACAATGGAACCGGAAGCCTTTGGAAAATAGAGCCAAAGTAAGCTGTTGAGTTTCTGCTTCGAAGATAACTGCTCGAAATATTTTAGAATGCTGAGCCTATTAAGAGAATAGTAACCTACCGAGCCCACAAAGAGAAAATCGATAGTTCGATCTTGATAAGGAATATGTTCTGTATTACCAAAATAATAAAAAAGGGGCAGATACTCCAACTGATATTTTCTAGCGTCCGAACGATCGAAAGTATAAACACGATTAAAACTGGATATTAGATTTCGGTAATCCCAAATACGAAAAGAATCCCAAAAATAAGCTATGCACCGCATCTGTGGATACATACTTTTAAGTTCATCAACAAAACCAGATGTAATGGAAAATCCACCAATACATAAAAATAGATCGATTGTCCGGTCTTTTATCTTTGTTAAAATCTGCTTTTGATAATCGGTTTTATAGTTCGGGTGCTTCCTTCTTTTAACCCAACTGATAAAGTCATTATCATTCAACATAGGATCTTCCCGAAAAAATTTATTCTCAAAAAAGAACACCTCAAAGCTTAATTCCTCTAGAGCATCAATAATCTTCTTATGATAATCGTAAAACTTCGGAGCGATAAAAAGAACGGTTTTCTGCTTTAAGCTAACTGCCATGTACCCTTATTTTAATAGCCCTTTACTCCTCATTTCAGCAATGGACGAATCAAACTTGCTCGTTACTGTCGGCTGTTCGTTCACCCATTTCACAAACGATTCGATGCCACGCTGAAAATCGTAGGACGGCTGAAAACCAAGCAAGTGCTGCAGCTTACTTATATCTGCATAGTTATGTCGGATATCTCCTAGCCTGTAGTTACCGGTTATCTCCAATGGGACCTCTATTCCATAAGCGTTCACTAACGTACGCGCAACGCTTAGTACATCAATAGGCACTCCCGTGCCCACGTTAAAGACCTCTCCATTTGCCTCGTCTTTTGTCAAGCCTAGAATCGTCGCGTTCACCACGTCGTCAATATACACAAAATCCCGGCTCTCTTTCCCGTCTTCAAAAATATTGATAGCTTTGCTATTCCTGATTAAAGTAGAAAAGATTGAAAGTATACCTGTGTATGGGTTAGTTAACGATTGCCCTGGACCATAAACATTTTGATACCTAAACGCAACCGATGCAATACCTATCGTTGGACATACTGTCATCACCAACTGCTCTTGATTCTGCTTGGTAATTCCATAAACTGATGAGGGATGAATTTTAGAAGATTCATCAGTGGCGACCAATTCTAAACCATCCAATCCAAGATATTTCACTTCAAAATCGCCCCGGTCCATGTCTTCCGCCAAACGGTGGCCGGGATAAACAGCTTCCCCCTGCGCGTTCAAGTACTTCCCTTCACCATATATGGAACGGGATGACGCAATTACCACCTTTTGTACCCGATGCGCTTTCGAATTGGCTAGAATATCCAATAGCAAGGCCGTACCTCCGATATTGACATCAACATAATTTGCAATTTGGTACATAGATTGCCCAGTTCCGGTTTCGGCGGCCAAATGGATAACTGCATCTTGCCCTTCTAAAACTCGAAGCCAGTCCTCGCGGCTTGTTACCGATCCTTGATATATCTCGGCTTTATGCTGAATCCTTTTAAATAAATAAGAACTTGCTGAATGCTCTCCATGAACTTGCGGTGATAGGGAGTCTAACACCGTTACATGATATCCCCGTTCATAAAGTGCACAGGTGAGGGAAGAACCTATAAAACCGGCCCCACCAGTAATCAATATATTTTTCATATTTATGTACTTAAAAACTCTCCTTTTTTATTTGTTTTAAACCACCCTTTTCGTTCGAAACAATAGCGCTTTACGATATAAGCTGGCGAGCCTACGAGTATACAATAATCTGGGTAAGTTCCCTTACGGACTACTGAATTAGATCCTACAATTGTATGCTTTCCCAACATAACGCCTGGAAGAATCACTACATTGTTATAAATCTTGCAATTCTGTCCAATCCTAACCGGCGAAACCTGAATATCTTGCTTTTCAGGCGGAAGCGAAATGTCTTCGTGTCCATGGGCAATATCCGTAATCGAAACGTAAGCAGCGAGCGCTGAACCGCTACCGATTTCTATCGAACCCGCGCAAGTTAAATGTAAGCCTTGTTCAATGCTGACCTGGTCGCCGATCAGGACACATGGACGAAATACCGCTGCGTTATAGCGAGTTATAGCCTCCAAACGTGCATGCGGTCCCAAGTAAAAATTATTTCCGACTTCTATATACTTAAACGAAAATTTGAATGGTCGATAGATAACCGCGCGGCTTCCGAGTTTTTTTGTAAAAAGTTTATACCAAAATAGCGTAATCAATTTCCTTATTCTATACATGCATGCAGCTATTTTATGATAATTTCGTCTAGAAACATAGCGGCCTTGGCCGATTGTTTGGCAGTAACTTTGATATATCGACACTTCACGTTCGAAGAAACGGAATAGTCTTGTTTAGCTGATTTCGGCAACGTGTCTACCACCTCGGCTCGACTCGCACCCAATTCTTTGAAATTTGTTCCATCATTTGAATATGATACTTGAAAGTTAGTCGGATATTCAATGCCTACATGCGGCCGTTTTAAAAAGCCTACTACTATAGATCTTACATCCGTAGAAGCTCCGAGATCAACAATAGCACCAAAACTCCCTCCATAAAACCCCTGCCACGTATCCAGTTCGAGCCTAATCGACCCTCGTATACCATCTATCAATGCATCATTTCCAGCGTATTTAGCGTGAACGTCGGTCGGCTTGTTCAACAAAGTTATTTTCTTTCCAATTGCCAGATTGTCGGTTGCCAAAATAGTATTCGGGTCGTTTAAGACTGGTCGCATCCGATCATCATATTGCTGAGGTGTTAAACCGGCCTCGTTCATATAAGCTATTTTTTGACTCTGGAGAGCGCGCATAATATTGTTTAATTGTGAAAGATCTTTACTTCTGCCGCCGCTACTCATCACACCACTTCTTAACACGGATTTACCAACATTAGCCAACTTGTTTACGACTGCTGATCCACTTGACACTTTTACTTTATTAACCAGACCCACTTTTGTAGCTATTTCATTTTTCAAGCCGGGAAGATCAAAAAAGGAATTTTCGAGATAAGCATAGTCAAAACCTGCACGCAAACTATTTACACGATCTACCAATATAGGCTGTCCTTCTACCGCTTTAGCTGCTTCATTTAGCAAAGTAAAGTATTTATCTAAATTGACAAGACTTAGATATCCTTGGATATGATCTGATGGATTGTCGAATAATCCCAACTCCTTGCCAGAAGCAGCATAAGCATTAGTCATTTCTTTCAACAGCGTACTAACTTTCGACGCAGCGTTTCCATAATAACCTTTGAGAAAATCTTCAATCACGTCGTTCGAATTCAATGTCGGGTCCCAACTGAGTTTCGCCAACAAATAACTCTTTAGCTCATCAAAAGCGCCTCCACCATAGATGTTACCCTGCCAAAAAATTCCCGTTGCATGATTTTTAACAAAATCATTTAAATTAGTAGAAACCGCTTGAAGATTGGGTACCGGTAACAAAAAGTGTTTATAATCTACTACATAGTCCCAAACCATTAATTGTTTAGATATGTTGCCCCAAGCAGCCAAATGCTGTGTATAACTGCTTGCCCCTTGCTGTCCTGTATATCGTTTACCTCGATCGAAGTTACCTGTTGTACAGAAGATGACTAGCACATTCGATGCCGGCTTAATTGTTTTCGGAGGCTTTTGACTATAGGTATAAGCTAAGGTTGTGATTACTTTATCAGGGAATTTCGCTGCAATTTTATTAACAAAGTTAATAATCGAACCTGAGGGGCTTCCCTCCCGTAGATCAAGCGCCTTGCATTGGTCGCACTCGCATTTCTTATTATTATCTTCTTGCGCTACTGACCAATATTTAGCTTTTGGATTTTGCTGTATTTTCTTCGCTAAATTCTCTGTGGCAATTTTTACTACTTCAGGGTTGGATAGACAAAGTTGAGTGGCCTGGCGTTTACCCTCAGTTAATGCATAATATTCAGGGTGGCTTTTCAAGTACTGGGTCGGAGGAACTAGTTCCATAAAGGAATGGGCCCAACTACCCCATAACCCATCTTCGGTATCTCGATAAAGATCCAGCTTATGCCAGTTTCGATATTGCTCATTTAATGATTGTTTAAATAGAGCAATCCTGTTAGTTAATATTGGTATAAAGCGTTTGTCAATTTTCGTTAAGCGGATTTGCTTGCTTTCAGGTATCACGAAAACATCAGGATTATAGTAACGGCAGCCCAAATAATCTTCAAGGAAGCTGTATACAACATAAAGAACACCTTTACCAGTCCCTCCGGCAAGCACCAAATTCTGTCCTACCGTTTTGATATGATAGCCGTCTATTCCTAGTTGCTCTATAGCAACGCTTTTCTCTGAAAACCGCTCAATTAGCTGTCTATCACTACTAAGGATAATTTTATTTCCTTTTATCTCGCTATTCTGGCTAATAGGAATCTCTACGCCGGAAATAAGTTTAATATATTTCTGCAACTCAACTGCTGCTTTCTGTTCGTATTGATTCTGTTTGCCAGCAATGAGAATGGAATAATCACTTTGCCCGCTTTCAGTAAGCGTAACAGTCTGTCCAGTCGTTTTATTTGAACAGGCTGAAAATGACATTAAAAACAATAATGCAAATAAAAAGCTCTTAGTTTTTCTCATAGTAATCTATTTTCCATATCTGCAAGTACTCAAGCAAAGATATTAAGTTAACAATCTCTTGACACCATTTACTAATAGTGAAAATTGGGCAACTTTTGTACCACAAGTGTTATACCGTCCTTTAAGGCTGAAGATTATAGTTATTCTCTCCAAAACCACAAATATATCGCAATCTCTCTTCTATTTTGGCATAGTCTGCCTGTTCTTTAATCATCGCGTATTTACTTATAAGCGCGGAAAGCCCGTCGAATTCGTCATCCAAGACTCCTATGCTATTGGTAAAAGAGCTATGTACATATCGTAAGCAGGGTGTGTGGTACATATATGATTCGTAATAGGCAGAGGTATTATTGGCAATCGCCGCCCCATAGTTTCCGCTACTTAACATCTGTGTAACAGTAACTTCCGGGTCAATAACTTCTCCCTTAATTCCTCCTAACGCTTTTTTTACAACTCGAGCATCTAAAGACGGATGTAATTTAAAGTCAATCGTTAAATTCGGCTTCTGTTTCGCAAAATCCCTGATCAAAAGAATCAAGGAATCGTTGCTTTCAGCAAACTGAACACGAGCTAACATAACGAGTAAACGCTCTGCTCCTCCCACTTCCTTTTTATGGTTGAATCGTTTCACATGGCGCGGATAACCGCCTACCAATAAACGGTTCGCTGGGATACCATATGCCATAAATTCGTCCCGAGTATAAGCTCCCCAACAAAAGTGATGATCGGTATTAAAATTTTCGTAAGATATGACATCCATTGGTTTGTCCTCTTTAAAAATGTGATAAATCCCGTGCTGGAGTGAATACGTAGGAATGCCCCGCTTTTGAAAATAGCGTGTAAAAGTAGCCTCCTCCGGATGAACAGAGCTAAAAGCGACATATTTTTCGAACTTGGATAAATCGATTCGTTCCAAAGCTCTCGCACAATTCAGACGAAAGGAAAGCATACAAGCCAATTGTATTCGCTGACGCAGCGACAACAACAACTGCTTGTTAAAAACCACGGCGACCAAAACCCGAACAATAAGAAACAGGGAAACACTAAGTCTATAGCTAGGTGCAACCATGTCATAAAAAGCAGTTTCTTCATTGTTCTTTCGGAAATGAGAAATGATTTCGTAGTAATCTTTTCTCCCATTAAAATCTCCAGATGTAACAAGTATACGCGCCTCCGACCGGCTGAATGATTTTTTTAATCGACTAAAATCGATCGAAAAAAACATCTTGAACAGTGTTTTTCTTTTAAATGGCAGTACTCCATATATAATTGAAATGAGGTCTACAGCGATGATATTAGAGGCGTCGTACCCCTTATATGTAAACCTTAAGCACGATTTAACTTGTTTATATCGTTCAAACATTGCAGACTGATGCGACATACGGTATTATTTAGTTGCTCAAGGAATTAGGCGAATATTTATGGTGTTCCTGCTCATGAATCTGCTTATTTTTGCTACCACACATTGTTTGCGCTTTCCTAACATCATGTACAAAATCCCGAAATTTGTTATTATAAAGATCAATAGCGACTCCATCGAAATGAATCCAATCTAAATCTCCCAATTTCACATGCTTTTCAATCATCTGCGCACCTGCCGCCACAGCTAACATACAGCCAAGACTGCCAACATCATGACTTGAATAACCGGGAAAAAGAGTGGAATACTTATTCTCTTTCAATTCTCCGTAATGGCGAACAACCGAAATTTGACAGGCTTCAGGTGGGGTGGGATAAGAAGAAGTACATTGCAACAAAAACAAATTCCGACCGTCGGAAAAATGCTCAAGAACAAAATCCTCATAGCTAGCGTCTGTAAATCCCGTAGAGATAACTAAATCTCCTCCGTAATTCTCACCTACCTTCAACAAATAATTTTTGTGATTGGATATGGTAGAAGGTAATTTTAACAACGGCGTATCAAACTCCTGCATGAACAGGTAAGAATTCCAGTCCAAAACTGAAACAAACCAAGGTATGGCATGCCGTTCACATTCTTCCACCACCAATTTCATTAATTCTTTATTCAACTCTACACCCCGTCGGTAGTCGCCCAACGTTTTGCCAAAAGGCGACTGGTAAGGCTTTGCGAGTTCTTCTGGCGTATAAAAAGCGTCCACATCTCTTTTCTGTAATTTAATAATATCTGCTCCACTCTCCTTTGCCAATTCGATCATTTTACGTAGACGTTTCGGATCAGCAATATGGTTATTGGTGAATTCTGCCACAACAATCACCTTGTCTTCTTCCTTTACTTCTTCTAATAGCGCCTTATATAATTCGCTATTACTTAATATTTTTCCTCCAAGCTTTTGATGTTGCGACAATTCGCTTAATAGATTATTAAAGCCTTGAATAGATAAATTGCTATACTTCTTATCTCCTACATGATACAGCGAAATTTCAGGATACGCCTCATGAAAAGTTTCTAAGATAGAAGAAAAAAAGGAACCTTGTGTTTTAAGCAAGACATTCACATAGTCTAAATCATGCATTTGATTTTCATCTGGCTTGATACTACTTGCAAAAAAATCGAATCCGATAAAATAAACTTCGATTTTCTTTTGAAGGATTTGCTGGTAATGTATGGCTAGCTTAATAGCTGATAAGATAATGAAATCTACTAGATAGAACTGTTCTTCCTGAAAATAATCATAAGTATATTCAAAGCTATCTTGCCCTGATGTATGATGAGCGACTTCTATGTGCTTTTCTGATGGAATCTTTAAATAAGCAGGTGCAATGTATTTCTTGGCTCGGAAACCGAGGTTTCTTAAAGGTTCATAGACATCTGTACGATAGAACAGAGCCACATCTCCTGCTATAATTTTTTCGGAATCATTCAGGTTAATTATGAAAAAATCTTTCAGTTTAGCAACTTTGACATCATTTATCGAATTTCCTTTTCCTATTATCGCTAGCTTAGTTTTGCCAGATCTTAAAACAATATCGCTGATTTGGGTCAAGTAGTTCTCCATGGTATGGTTTATCATTTACTATAACGTTTAATCCGTGCTCGATTGCTAAATTTAAGCCTGGAATAATGTCCCAGATCTTTGCTCCTTTCGGATTTTCAAATGAAAAATAAGAACCCGTAATAACGTTATACATATTGTACACACAACAACCTATTATACGGTATTCAAATCCAGGTTCTAATTTAAGCAAATCTTCTCTAGTCAAACTAGAAGATATCCCGGCTATTCGGGACTCATATCTTTCTATTTTTTCTCCTGTAACTAAATAGCATCCCAGTTCTGGTAACGCTAACATGGATTGCTGATGTTTTCCTTCTTTATACACACAAACAGCAACGCCCCATTCTTTCAACCCAGACACAAAATTTTCTGTACCATCTATAGGATCCAATATGATTACATTAGCTTTTTTGACATGAAGTGTATTGAGTTCCGGAGATTCTTCCGATACAAGAAAAAAGTCAGGATAATGAACCGCTAAATATGTTTTTATCAATGATTCAAAGAGTAAATCTCCCTCCGACACGTAGCTATCGTCTTCTTTTTTCCTTTTGATATTTCTTAAGGAACAAACTTGCTTTATATTATTCGTAATAAGTGTCTTTATCTCTCCACAAATATTCATCAGTTCAATATATAAGCGGGTTATACAAATAAATACTTTTCTACCAACATCCTATTGTTTTGAATTATTGATTCAATAATTTGAAAATCCTCTGCGTCATCTATATCAAGACCGCAAAGCTTATTGATCTCCAAGCCTAAAACATGCCTTCCTAAAAAATCGTCGTTAATTGACTTCGCGTTAAAACGGATAATATCCGTACTGAATACTTTATAAAATCTTCCGATATCCTGTCTGCGTATCATGGATTTTCCTCGATCGTCAAAAGCAGGCTTTAAAACACCATGCTTAAGGCTGTATAATCTAGATTCTGATTCACAAACCGTCCTTGCTGCGGTAAAATCATTGTTTTCCACGAGTAAATCGATCCCGCGCCGAATAACCTCAAGATCTCTAAAAACAAAAGTCGGTCTTAGCCAAACCAAAACGTCTGGTATAAGCAGTTTATATTCTTCAAATTTTAAAGCTAGATCCCGCAAAATATCCTCCTCCATTGCTGTGTCATTTGCAGCATAATCCGAACGCAAAAATGGAACTTCTGCTCCATATTTAATAGCAATAGCAGCATATTCTTCCGAATCAGTAGAACAGATTACTTTATCACAGCCAAGTGCTTGTGCAAATTTAATAGAATAGGCTATAAGCGGTATACCATTCAGTAGTTTGATGTTCTTGTTCGGTAATCCTTTTGACCCTGATCTAGCAGGTATGATGGCGTAAATTATTTTCTTGTTCATTAAAGTGGATCTATCAGTTGCCGTCGTATCTGTAAGGTTCTTTATTTGCTAAACGGCAAATGTAAGAATAACATTACAAAGTATACAGATGTTGAGGAAAATTTATTGAGCCTCAGCTTAAGTAAAGTAAAACCAACCCGCCTAGAAAACCTTATATTTACGCCGAAAAAGAAATCTTTTTTAATCCGGTGGCGGTGATTTTGAGGTAACCATCGCTAGTATAACAAGAAAACAGAAATGAAGAACATGCGCGTCTCGATTATTATTCCTATTTATAATGCAGAAAAAACCCTAGAGAAATGTTTTAATAGCTGTTTAAATCAAAAATGGGATGATCTAGAAATTATCGCAATCAACGACTGTAGCTCAGACGGTTCTGCAGCTATTTGTAATCACTATGCTAACGAAAACTTTCAGTTTCATGTTATCCATAATCGGATGAATCTGGGGCCCCAACAGTCGAGACCCTTAGGAATCAAAAAAGCAACTGGGGATTTCTTGTTTTTCTTGGATGCCGATGACTACATCCCCTCGCAAAGCGCAATCAATATATTATGCCAACAGCAGATAAAAACAAATGGGGATGTGATAATAGGCGGATACGAAATTATAGATGATATCCAGATTAATAGGGTCATTCCTCCGATGATCGATACAACCGACCCCGTTGACAAACTCGTTTTTTTCTTCACCCATTCTTTTCGTACTTTATGGGCAAAACTTTATCGGAAAAACCTCTTTAATGGACTCGCCGTCCCCGATAATATTTATCACGGTGAGGATCTCATTCTTAATACGCAGATCTTTGCACAATCATCTTTTCGAGTTACTTCTGTTGATACCGTCATTTATGGATACAAAAGGACGGCAAGTAGTATTACTAGTAATCTATCATTTGATAACGCATTAAACGTTTTAAAGGCTGAACACTGGATGTACAACTATTTGTATAATCAAGGTCTACTAACGCACAATCTTGTCTACAACCAACTTTGTTTACACGCCATTTCAAAGATTATAGCAGCCATCAAACAACGAAGGGGATCAAAGTTTGATAAAAATTATTTCGATTTTTTATATCGGATATTTTACAAACCATGTCCCATTAAATTACGAAAACAGTTTCCAATTCACAATAGAATATTGATCCCGCTCGAAAACTTTTCTCCATGGCTGAGCACACTCTACATCAAACTACTTGACAAAGTAACTTCCTAATAAGATTACCGTCCCACTAAGCTCATTCACCTAAAGCGCTCTTTAAAAATTGCCTTGCATCTTCTCGCCAAGAGGCAATATCGGCATTAATCTTGGCCCATGGAATTTTTTTTTGTAACAGAAAATCAATTCGCTGCGGATCGAACTGCCATAATAAATGCTCAGTCAGGTTCAATTTTTCTAAAAGGCTAAGTACACGTTCATTCATTCCTGTAGCTACGCCCGTATTAGGCAGCACAATGAAATTTTTATTGAAAAGAATGCTAAAAACTGCCCCATGAAACGAATTTGTCACCAAATAATCCGATTGTGAAATTGCGTGTACCCACTCTTCAACCCTTGGAAAATAATCACCGCTCATGTCACGATTAGCGGATACATGAAGAGTATCTACTGCCTCTTTATTTTTTAGATAATGTATGATTTGTTCCCTGTGATTGATTTTGCTGTTTCCTAGTGTATACAAAAATAACTGCGTATTTTTTTTTCTATCAAATTCTTTATCGTTCTTTAAAAGCGATGTCCAATGTGACTTATCAAAAAGCAACGTAGGATCAGGCACCCAAATAGCATTTGTATAACCAATCTTCTTACAAAGCGTTAGCCCACTTTTCTCCCGTACACTAACAGCATCGAATTTAGGTAAATATCGTCTAAACAAACGAAGGGTATCAGCTGAAAGCACTTTTTGTCCAAAACTGGCGGCATAGGCTATACGCTTCGTTTTAAGGTCCCCAAATCCTAGCAGATAAGGTTCGCAAGAAACCGAAAAGGTATTATTCCAAATCTGATCACTTCCACAAATATAGGCGTCAGCTTTTGGCGGAAAAGTCATAAGCTCATCCAACGAAGTATATAGTCGATCACCAAAAACTAAACGATTATCCTTGAAAGAATTAAAATGCCGTGGGTGCGCCTGTTCGAACGCACTAAATTTTCGCAGCTTGGAATGAGCTATTCGTGCCTTGGCAGATTTAATAGGATTAAATTGGACTATGCGTTGTAAAAGTGTTTTTCTAGGAGGAACTGACCCGTGCCGATGATACTTAATTAAAAATGCATCATGTCCCAGTTGGCGAAGAAATGTCTGGAGAGCAAACGCTTGTAATTGTTGTCCGTAATTATCTTGACTCTCCCAAAATGTCATTATTCCTATTCTCATCTGTCTTACACTATATTTATTCTGAAAATTTTCTTAATATGTTTTTTTAAATCACTTCCAATCCGCCTCCATAGCGGCGCAGCATATTGTCTGTAGTAATCGGTCACGATCGGTGCCATATACGCTTCAAAAACACTAAAATTATTCGCTTCAACGGCCTTCTTAAACCCAATATGGCTTTCCTCCGCCATTATTTCGCGAAGCCTAAATCGTCTTCTGATTTTGCGGGAAAGCTTTTGGCTATTGGCACTAACTCGCTTACGGGGACGCCACTGAGATTGCTTATCCTTAAGCAACAGTCTATATGCTAATCCCTCTCGACGATGGTAGAAACCGGCTCGCTGCGATTCGATAACGTCGTCTGGGCTTAGGAGGTCAAGATTTATTTTACCGGAACGTTCCGCATCTTCGACAAGCGACTGAATAAGCGGATTCCTAACTATGATAATATTGGTTCCAAGACCGTCACCAACGTACTGCGGTAGCCAAGCATCTCCGATTGTAATGTCGGCTGTTTCAGCTACCACGTCGTCACAGTAATCACATGCTTGATACTTAAAGAATCCAAGTCCCCAATTGGTACCATACATCGTATTAACGGGCGGGCTTACTCGACGTACTTGCTGACCACCTTTATAACCCGTTACTGTTACGCCATATTGATTAGCGCCAAATCCTTCCAACTTGGTTCGGAAATCAATAGATAAAAGGTTCCGCGGAGCAATACCACATTGCCAAGAAAACATTTCAGCGAATTTACTACTCTTTAAATGACCGCAAACCAACCCGACACAGTACGCAACCCTCTCTTTTATGATCGGATCTTGATTACTGAGGAGCCGTACAGCCTTTATAAAGCACGGAACCCCTACGAGTAAATATTTCCTCTTGTTATTTCGAACAAAATGAATGACCTCAGACAACTCAACCGGATAATATTTTGATTTGGCCCCTTCTCCAACTTCTTCTGCTGTTGTAGAAATATTATAATAAAACAATCGGGGGTCATCTTCCGTTGGACGTTTTTGTTTAACATGGATAACGCCATCTATCATACCCTTAGCCAACATAGTACACGCAATCCATGAACCCATCCCTCCTGAACTACCCTGGGATCGAAAACCGCTTTCCTTCACATATCCGGCATAGGTAGAAATATGATAGCCAAGCTTATCTCTATACTGGGCGTTTTGTCCAAATAATGATTTTCCCAGCTCGTCTTCATTTTTGCTATAATTGGAAAAAGGGCAAACATCGGCCACCGGAAGAGAACTAAGTGCTTCGTCTCCATCACTCACGTTCTTTTGGGCAACTAATCTCCCAAATGAATCAAGGCCGATATTAATTGGAGATCCCTCCAAAGCGGCACAGGCGCCACAACCGATGCAATACCCGCCACTTACGACTGTGTCAAAGAGCTGCGTGATGCTCGATGTTTTGTTCTGTATATCCATTATCTATTTCTTGCTGTATCCCACTTTATTTTAATAAAATAAAAGATTTTCATTACTATGCCATTTACTAATTTCTTTTCGGAGCTGTCTAAACTAAAAAAATAAACTAAAACACAAAAAAAAGGAACAATAATGCTAAAGTTTAAAACGAAGCGATAAGGAAACTCGTGTAGCCGACTTGTACAAAAATAACTCATCGTCACTGCACCAATAATAGGAACAAGAAGTTTAGATAGCATCTCATTAAGATATCTCCGCTCTGACAGCCCGGCAAGCTTCCTCGCGAAATTTAGACGTAAACCACAGGCTATAAGCTCTACCAAACAATAACTCTTCAAAACTGATTCTGCCGAAAAACCAAGAAGTAATAAGATGTACGCTAGTGGCAAATTCAATAAAATGAGCGTACCTACTAAACTTTGGTATGCTTTAATATTGCCTGTGGCTTGTATAGCCGATTGTAAACCTACCGTTAACTGATTTATTAAGGTTGCGATAATCACCAATTGACAGAACACTACCGTATAAGGCGGCACATTCTTAAGCCAAAACCGCATTATGGCTGCCATTTCAAAAAGAGCCGGAATAGCTATCATCGCTAATAGAAGAAAACCAAATTTACAGGCCATTAAAGCTAGTCTGAGCATCCGTTCTCGATCACCTGCGCCTTCACTCTTCATAATTTGTGGATTGAGAGAGCGGAGCATAGTTGTAGAAAAAAAACTCAACTGGGCAGTAACTTGATTGGCTATTGCATAAGCTGCATTCACCACCGACCCCAAAAAAAGATTTAATAGAACAGCTAACCCTTGTGTTCTGCCTAGAAAACATAGTGTGCCAAACAAATTCCATCCCGCGTATGTACTCAACTCTTTCATTAATTTAACCTCAATAGTAACAGGTAAATGCAACGAACATTCATAGTATCGCCGTATACAGAAAATGGCATACATAAGGAAACTGATCAGGGCAGTTAAGGCAGTAAGAGCAGCAAATATCTCTAACCTCCCTTCAGAGATATTTAAAAGCAATAATGCTATAGCTAAACGGGATAAAACTTCTGCACAAGCAACGACGGCTACCCATAGCATATTTTCGTGAGCTGTAAGCGATGCTACGAAAGGCACTGAAATAACATTAAAAAAGACGGTTATTATCATGAAGTAATAAACGTATACGGCCGCGCCAAGACGACTAACTGGTATATTTAAAAAGCCCCCAAATAATATAAATTTTAAACCGCCCAAGATTACAACCATACTAATTCCGATTATCAAGTGCAAAAGATAGCTATGCCGAAAGACATTTACTATTAAACGCTTATTCTCCGCGCCTTGATAAAAAGAAAGATATCGCTGAGTAGATGTTGACATGGCATTGTTTACAAATGCCAATAATGCAATTATTCCAGCAATCAAATTGAAAATCCCGAAGTCAACAACGCCAAGCGCACTTAATATCAAACGCGTGGAATACAAAGAAATACCTACCGTCACCATCATTCGAACATACAAGATGCCCGTATTAACTGCGACTCTACTGGATGCTTGCATAACTATTCGTTTCTGTATATTGTGCTATCCACCGAAGCTACCGTTCGATGATAATAAGAAAAGCGGTCTACCTCGATTAAAACTATTCAAAATGTTCGTCCATGATCTCTCTATAAAGTCGTTTAACTATTAAGCCAATTATAGTTAGAAAACTAAAAGCAAATCCTCCTAAAAGAACGCCTTTTATTTTGCTCATTACTTCCTTTTCCAAAGGCAATTTAGGCTTGTCCAAGGCCTGTACAAGAGGCTTATCATTCCTTAGATTCAGTTTTGCAATTTCCTGTTGCTTTACTAGCTCACTTAGAATCGCTGTATTCGCCTGTACATCGATCTGTCTTTTTTGCGAAGGTACGCGCAAACGTTGAAAAGCGGCATTGGCATTGGGATTCGCCTCGCCAGCTAATGCTACCCCTCCGATAGCGTCATTTAACTCCCTTCTAACAGAATCAACTTGCTTGGTTAATATCTCCAAATTTTCCGCGGATTTTTTCGTCCGTGTTTCTACATAAAAATTGGTTACATTTTCAATTAACGTTTCACAAAATGCTTTCGCAAACAATTCATCTGGACTCGTAATGTCTAGTTGAATGATAGATAGCTTATTATCTGGCTTCTCAATTACCAAGTCATTCTCAACAATAGCCTTGTGATACTTAGCTAATAATGAATCCTGGAGAAAATAATCCACCGAATCAGGGATAAATTTAAAGTTGGTCAATTTAGCATTTTTTGACCACCCTTCAGCAAGTTTATTTACTGTGACGTAACGTTCAACCAACAACTGTTCTTCTCCTTCCAACACCACTTTTGTGAGTAAGGTCTTCTCAATCATCCTTTTGGACTTAATAAACTCCAAAATATTATCACCAGTAAATAAGCTTGCACCTTCCATCCCGCCTAGACTAATACCGATTAAAGACGCTAAATTAGCCATGGAGCTTAGGTTTTCGCCCCCTTTTTGGTCTTCTAAAACAAAAGAAAGAGACGCTTTATAAAGGGTCTTTTTCCACAGGCTGTACGACAAGCCAAAAACGGCGCCAGCTACTGCTGCAATTAAAATAATTGACCATTTGGAAAGTAAATAACGCCACCAATTCTGTAATTTGACAATCAATTCCTTTAATCCGATTTCATCATCGACCTTAGTTCGTTGCATAAAGTCTCGACTTTTTTCTGTCATTATTTCACTTACCTTTTCTTAGCGTAACAAGGAAACAATAATAGCTGCTAACGACGCTAAACCGGTTCCTAATCCAACAACCTGCGCTGCGCCAAGGCGCTCACGCGGTAAACGCTGCGGCACGAATATCTCCGCTCCGGGTTTAACTCGCGGGTAATTATTAAAAAACAGGAATTTCTTTGTACTACGCGCTGATCCATTGGCATAAACAACAAAACTACGTTTTCTTAACGCTTTCTGGCTAAAGCCACCTGCTTCGGAGATATAACTTTTGAAACTCTTATTTTGATCGAATAAAGCAGTAACTGGTGACAGCACCTCGCCACTCACTTTCACTGTCTGCAATTGCTTAGGTACTCGGATCACGTCACCCCCCTCTAACAAGAGATCATTATCTTTCCCAGGGTTCTGTATAATTACCTCCAAGTTGATACCAACGTAATTATCCTGTTGTGATTGAATTGCCCTATTCGTATTTGGATTAACGGTGGTCGCTTGTAAATTTTGGAGACGCGCAATTCGCTCTGCCTCTAATGTTTTAAGAGACGCTTGTTCGGCCTTGTCAGCTTTACTGGTACTATCACTTACCACCTGTTGTAGTGGATGGCGTTTTAGAGAACCCCCTTCAACATAGGCATACGCGGTAAAACCACCCGCGCGTTTAATAAGGTCAGAGACGCGTTCATCTTTTCGACTCAATGTATAATTTCCCGGATACAATACCTCTCCTTCTATACGGACCGTGCGTTGACGCTCGTAACCGGCGGAAGAACGCACGTTGATCAAGTCAAATGGTTGTAGTTCAAAAGAGCTGGCATCCGTATTTAAGTCGCGATCTACATCCACATTAAAAACTTCTGCTGTTCGCGCAGCGGTATTGACAGCTTCTTTATCTTTATTGTGCACCCGTCTTGCAACTTCAATCCGTTCCGCACTTCCTGCTTCGGTGAAGCCTCCTGCCTGTAAAATTAATTCTTGCAATGACATACCTTCTGAATATCGATATTTGCCAGGCTTCCTAACTTCGCCGTTGATCTCAACCATATATTCTTCACGCAAGTCGAATAGTGATGGTATAAAAATCACATCTTCTCTTCTCAGCTCAATGTCTGCTTGCGTACCAGCTAATATTTCAGCAACATTGAAACTCACCTGTTCCCTTTGATAGTCCTCTTTTAATCGTACAATATATCCGCGCTTCAAATACGCATCTTCTTTTAAGCCATCAGCTTTCTTAATAAGCATCGAAAGCGTGAGGCCTGGACTTAATTCATAGGCTCCTGGACGAAACACTGCCCCATTCAGCAATACTCTATTTGCAAAACGGTTCAAAGTCTTTTCTATTGTATATTTGTCTCCAGTCTTTACTTCGAACTGATTGAATTGACTTTCCAAAACATCTTCAATACGATACTCCTTACCGGTATTACGAATTACACTCAGACGAGATTTATAGGCGTCTTCAGTAAAACCTCCAGCATACCCGAGTAGGTCGCTAAAGCTTTCTCCAGGTTTGGTTTCAAATAACAATGGTCTTTTAACGGCACCGATCATCTCCACCCTCGAGATATACGGCGACACCTGAATTACATCTTGATCATGTAAATTCACATTGCCTTCCATGATTCCAGTCTGCAGGAAATCGTACAGATCAACATCGGCTACTACTTCCCCTCCTCGAACTACTTTTATACTGCGGAGCGAACCATTTGAAGTTGGCCCACCTGCGCTATATAAGGCATTAAAAACAGAGGCAACGGATGGCAGGGTATAGGTTCCGGGCTTTAATACTTCGCCTGTAATAATGATTTTAATACTTCGAATATTTCCCAAACTAATATTTACCTTGGTTGCTCCGCTTGACATAGCGGAATAAATCTGCGCCATTTTCGCTTTAATTCGCGTAGTAGCTTGCTGTATACTGGCACCTCCCACTTTAACGATTCCTACATAAGGAATGTTAATGTTCCCATCAGGACTCACTTTAAGCGTATAACTTGCCTCTGAGTTACCGTAAATATCAACTTGTAACTCGTCTCCTGTGCCAATCACATAACTTTCGGGCGTAGCAATATTAAGATTAGGTTCGAAAACCGGATTAACGTTTAAAAATAAGCTAGCGCCATAAATACGCGCACGTAAAGAATCTTCTCTCAATTGTTGCGGTGTCTTCGTTGAAATATCACCATTGAGGAACCTTATGCTATCTGTAGTGACATAGCTTCGGGCACTACTTTGTTGCGTACTCGTGTCGGTCGTGCTTATCGGACTTTGACCGCCAAGTTGCTGAACGCGTTGTCTTAATTTCTCTATTTCGCTTTGACTCATGCCCCTTTGCTGAGCCATTTGGATCATTTGAGATTCGCTTAGTCCGGCCGATTGTGCTTGCTGCATCATTTCCCGAATCTGATCGTCACTTAGGTCGTCTACGTTCAATGTACTGAGATCTTGTGTATTGATATTTTGTGCTAAAACAGTTGTACCAATCCAAAGGAAGCCCAAAAACACCAAGAAACACTTAATCCGAGATCTTAATTGCATAGAGTGTAATAGTTTTAATATAATTTGCAAAGAAACACTTTTTTTTGTAAAATAGGTAGCGGTTATTTAAGTAATCATAGATCGATACTTTAACAAGTGACTAAAAACGGTACAGCATACCGGCCTGAAAATGAATGTTGCCACTATCCTTTTTTCTGAAACTCCACAAATTGGTACTTTCACCAATTTGATATTGATAATTATAAGCCTTTGTAAAAATTAATTTACTTTGAAAAATAAATCTTTTAAAGTCGTATTCTCCAAAGGCTCCGATATTTAGGTCGATCCAGTTACGTCGTCGATCCCCAATCAAGTCATAGAAAAGGGCATTATTATGTACTAAGCGCTCTACCTGAACGCCCAGTCTTTTCAACTTGTTTAACCAACTTATGTGCAGAGACTGTACGTTATTGCCATAACCTACGCCAGCCCCAAGGATTTGACCTAGATTTGTATAACCACTTCTGACGATATAGTGGTAGTACATCGGTTCTGTAGGACGAATATCGGCATTTTTTGATTGTTCTAATTGAGTCATTTCAAACGCAACCTCAAACAGGTCTTGCTGGTCAATTATACGGACAGGAAACATCTTTCGTAGCCCAAACATATAGGACCGAGAATGATTTAGCTGAACTGCTAAGTCGCGTAAATCATATGAACGATCATTTCGCGCATACTCTCCGTAAATTTCGAATTGGGCTTCGGGTATAAGCCATCGAAAAAACACTGACGCATTCACATCCTGTGCGGCTTGATCGGCCACATTATTGATATCGTCCGGATCAAAATTCTCATTCATTGAATTCGAAGGGAAAAAGGGTAAATAATCTCCTAATTTATTTCCCATGTCTTTGTGGTTAACAGTAAATACGGTATTAAAACCTAAGCTAAATCCAGGAAGCCATTTTGGCTGATAGGACAAAGTCAAACCGGAGAAATAACGCCAGTCATCCGGTTTGGGCTGATACAGTTCATCGTAATGGGTGGGATTCCCCAAAGGTGTAGGGGGATAACCGGAGTCTTCCAGCCTACCGGCCACTAATTGACCTTCGAAGGAACCAATAGATGTGCGGATCGGCCGTGTTGTGTTAATGGTAGCATGTAAAAACCCCGGTGCATTGTTACTCATTAATAAGCTATTGCGCAGACCGGGGCCCCACCATAGACTCTCTGTTGAAACCCCTATTGAAACAGGGTGAAAATTTAAACGTACGCTGCTCTGGCCAGGAAAGAAGCGCGAGTAAGTCCCTGTCCCGAAGCGCTCCGGCGCATCAATTCCGTTCATATAGCGGTACCATTTGGCCCACCAATTCCTATCGAGTCCTTCGAAGCCCTGAAAGTTACTATTTTGTGCAAATACAAACTCTGGCCGTAATTGGATACTCAAAAATTTATACTGTGCATACACTCCTGCTGCGACCATGGTTTGATAACCTGCTGCCGGAATCATCCCTGCATCATTCCAGCCGTAAGGGAAATTGCTGTTAATCTGGTTTTGCCACACTAGGGGCATTAACTGTATCATCCCCTTTCCATCTCGCGATCGATAAATGCTATTGCTATGCTCCTGTGACCCCTCAGGATCGTAAATATTCGCTTGCTTTAAGGCTTCATTGCTTAAAGGTCTTACATTGAAAGAAATGGTGGAGTCAAGCTTACCTAATAATTGCAAACGACGGTAATAATCTTCTAATACCGGTGTTCCAACTGGAAGTACCTGCGCCTTTAAACTCAAAGTCGCTATTAAAAAATAGACTAAAAGTATATTTTGTTTCTTCATGTGTATTCTTTACTTCTTCAGAAATATTACCAGCCATCGGCTAAAATCGATACATCATACCCAGCTGTCCCTGGAAATTAAACTTATCTTGGGGAATAAAATCCCAAAAAGTTCCACCGGGTTTTAACTTGATGTCATAATTGAAGTTCAATCCGTTCATGAATTTCATCCGCGCTATAAAAAGAAAATTCTTATAATCCCATTCGCCATTCAAGGTAGCTGATAAATTCACCCAATTACGTCGATAATCTCCACTGTAGGAAAGTAAGCCATAAAATAGGTCAGTTTGTTGTTCCTGCCGCTCAAACAATATTCCCAGCTGCTTCAGTCCTTTTAACCAGCTAAGTGTTAATGACTGCACATTACTGCCCGGACCTATACCGGCACCTAAAATTTGACCTAAATGGGTGTAGCCATGGCGCACCATCGAATTACTATACCAACTTTCATAAGGGCGTACTCGGTAAGTTCTGGTTTTATCTAACTGCGTAAATTCAAAACCAACTTGAAGGTGCTCTGTTCCTCCTTTCATAGGTACTAATTTTCGGAAGCCTAGTATATAGGCTCTTGAGTGGTCCATCTCCACGATCTTATCGCGGCCATTCCAAGCGGGTTCATTACGCCCGTATTCGGCATAAAACTCCGCTTTACCTTTCGGCAAGGCCCAACGAACGAAAAAGGAGGAATAGCGATCGCGGTTACGTCTTTCTTCTCGACTCGTCGGTCCATTGGCCGTGCTGTTTTTTGAGGATGGTCCCAAAAAAGGCAGATAATCATTGAGTCCATTTCCCATTGAATCGCGATATACGACGAAACTTTGTGAAACACCTAGTGATAGCCCTGAAACCCACTTGGGTTGATAAGAAAAAATAGCTCCGCCAATATAGCGCCAGCTACTTGGTTTGGGTTCATACAGGTAGTCAAAATCGGTGGATTGGCCTACCTGCCTGGGAGCAAAACCTGAAGCCGTAAGACCACCGGCAATCACTTGTCCTTCGAATGATCCAATATTACTTCGTATGGGTTTACTGCTATTAACGGTAATATGTGGAAAACCGGGAGCTGTATTGCTCATCAAGAGGGAATTATGAATCCCGGGGCCCCACCATAGATTTTCCGTACTGAAACCCACCGACACGGGATCAAACGTAGCTCGTATGCTACTTTGTCCAGGGAGAAAACGAAAATAATTACCATCACCAAAACGGGTGGGCATATCGATATTATTGTAGAAATCATACCAAACGCGCATCGCATTTTCACTACCGCCCGTAAAAATAGGGTAAGATTTATTTTGTGCATATACTATCTCTGGCCTGAATTGAATGCTTAAAAACTTATACTGTGCATAAAACCCCGCACTAAAAAGAGTTTGATAACCCACATTGGGAATCATGGGGCCATCATTATAACCCGTTGGAAATCCGCTGGTATATTGATTTTGCCAGATAATTGGAAGGATCTGAACCATCCCTTGCCCATCTTTTTGCCAAACAATACTACGGGAACTGCCGTTTAAACTATCGGGCCTGTACACATCTTGAACACCTAAAGCACCAGCGTTAAGAGGGCGTATGTTAAACGAGATCGTTGAATCTACTTGCCCCAGCAATTGCAAACGGCGATAATAATCGTCTAGTACCGGGGTACCTAGGGAAAGTCTCTGCGACAGTGCCTGCTGATAAAAACTACTTAAAAAAAGAAGTGAGAAGGTTATGTTGTATAGAAATGTTCTCATTTAGTGCATTTTTGTTATGCTTTTGAAGCTGCTGTCTCGCAGCAAAAATTATGCTAATTCTACTATGCGAATCTAACGATGAAAATAACGTAATTCGCTACAATTCAAGTTCACTATATATTGGTTGCATTTTGAATCCCGAAACGTTTTGACAGCATGCCATCCCGTATAGCCTTTAATAATACTTTTCGCTGCGTATACTGATAGTGCCTGAACATACGTAAAAAATCGACCGCCGCCTTGAGCATCGCTTTCAATTTAGCTATTCCTTTCATATGTTTGCGAATAAAGAAAATGCGGTTTCTGTTAATATAATACACAAAAAAAGATGAGCGTTGTCCTCCTGTTAGTGAACTCTCTTTATGTAAAATTACGACGCTTGGCATGTAATAGATTTTATAACCTAATTGCGTGGCTCGAAATATTAGATCCGTATCTTCGTAATAAGCGAAATATCGTTCGTCCATCGGTCCCACTTTCTCCAGTACTTCCCTTGCCAATAACATAAAGGTGGTAGGGCCGTAGTTCACATAGCCTGCTTGATCGTATTGTCCTTGGTCTTCCTCCCCTGCACCGATATGCTCGGTAACAGCCGTGGCATAGTTTAAATATCCACCTGCCATGCAAATCTTTCGACTATCATAGTAAAGCATTTTAGGAATGATAATCGTTTCTTTATCTGTTTCAGCTTTCTGAACAAGGATTTCGAGCGCGTCATTTGAAATAAATTCGATATCATTGTTTAATAACAATATATGACTATAGTCTTTTTTCAAAGCCAATGAAATACCTTGGTTGTTGCCTTTAGCTGCCCCGTAATTGGTTGGATTTTTAACATGAGTACATGCCGAAATCGGATAACTGGCTTTTAATGCTTGCAGTAACAGATCCGTTTCTTTATTAGGTGCATTATCGATTAGATATAAATGATATCGGGTAAACGTTTGCTGTGAAAGCGTTTTAAAAAAGCCGGTTAAAACTTCGTTACTTTTGTACAGTACCGTAACAAGCGCCAGTTTATCCATAACTAATTACTCATTGGTTTCAACAAAACCTTTAACATAAAGAAAGCCGCCACAAGAAAACTAAAAACCAGGGCACCTAATATACCTGCTTTTATTGGTCCTATTGAATTGTTCTGTAAAGGCAATAATGGAGCATCTATGATTTGAATAATAGGCATTTCCTTTCGAAGACTTATACGCGCCAGCTCCTGATTCTTTACCAGTTCTTCTAATATTTTTCCATTTACCTGCGCATCAACCCGTTTTCTTTGAGACAACACTTGTAATTTTTGTCGTGCTTGATTAGGATTTGGGTTGTTATCGTTAGCTTCTGCTGCCCCTCCCAAAGCTTCGTACAACTTTCTCCGTACGGAGTCAACTTGATGGGTAAGGATATCCAAATTCTCTTGCTCCTTCTTTGTTTTTGTATCAACATAAAAAGTCATCACATTATTAATCAACTCATCTGTAAATTTCTTTGCAAATAACTCATCGGTACTTCTGGTTGTTACTTTAATAATGTTCAGTTTCTTGTCTGGCTTAGAAACTATAAGCGTTTTCTTTAAAATATGAAGGTACAAAACTTGTATCAAACTGTCTTGCAAACCGTGCTGATCTTTATTAAAAATGAAGTTTTTCGTCTCCGCTTCTTTGTTCCAATCTTGCTTAAAACCAGCAGCCTTTGCGTAACGATTTGCCAAAAGTTCACTTTTTCCGTCAATTATCACTTCATTGAGTAAAGCTTGGCTGATAATGCGGCGGGATCTAATAAATTCCAAAATGTTGTCTCCTTTAAACAAACCGTTGCTTTCTCCGACTCCTCCCAAATCGATACCAAACTGCGATGCAATACCAGCATACGCGCTTAGTCCGCCACCTCCACCGCTATTATCTGCTAGAACAAAACTTAATTCAGCTTTGTATTCTTTATCTTTTAGAAGTGCATACGACACCCCCGCTAAACAACCAATCACAAAAGCCAAAATTAGTATTTTATAGTTTTTTCTTAGCTGAAAAGCAATCTCTCCAACCCTAGTTGTTAACTCATTTAGTGTGATCTGGTGATTTGCTTGTTCTTGATCCATTTATTCTAAATCTATCTATTAAGTTTCCTATCTAAATCATCAATTTATTACATCATAATAGATATCTTAACAACGAATGATGACTAATAAAATCCCTCATGATTGAACCGACATTCTCTGCGAAGATAAAGCTTTTTACATTTTTCTCATCAATTTCTTTAAAGTGTCTTTATTGATTCTTTTTCGCTCTCGATCAAAAAACCAACCCCACTTGTTAAAGTATTGAATGGCTGATTTCATATGAAGGCGAAGAACCTTGCGATTATGATAGGATTCTTTTTGATAACCATGTGTAATGGATGCAAAAGGATAAAAGACCGTACGAGACACCTGACCTATACGCCGTACCAGATCTACGTCTTCTAAGTAGAGAAAAAAGCGGGGATCAAAGCCCCCTAATTCCTGCAATACAGTATTGCGGACGAACATAAAACAACCGGAAAGACAAGGAATATCTGCTAATTGATCATAGTCAAAGAACGCTAACTCATATTGCTCGTTCAATCGCGCTGCCCACCGGCTAGTCGAGGCAAAACGACGGCCAAATAGATTAAAAGGCGTGGGTAATAACTTGCAGAGTCGCTGCAGTCGCCGGTCTTTATATAGAACCTTAGGCATAGCCAGTCCTACGTCGGGATGTTGATCCATAAAGCTTGTCAATTGTTCAACAACATCGCCACAAAACGCTATGTCCGGGTTAACAATTACATGATAGTCAGAATTTTCACAAAGTTGAATGGCTTGGTTATGTGCAGCACCAAAACCGATATTCTCGGGATAATGATGATATTCGATTCGTTCATCTTCAGCAAAGCTTCGGAAATTATTGTTTGCTGAGTTATCAATGAGATATATCCTTTTCACCAAGGAGGAAGATAGACAGCTGCATACTGCTTCTTGAACTTCTAATGGATCATTATGATAGAGGGCGATGGATACTGTTATTGTCATGGTAATCTTTTAATAGGCTCCACTAAGCTCGTTCCCAATGGCCAGAATCCAAGTTGAATCTTTTGTGCAACTTTGCCGGATTGCCAATAAGCAATGAATAGGATGGAAAGGATTTCGTAACGACCGAGCCCGCCCCGACAACGCAACCTTCGCCTAATGTAACGCCTGGTAAAACGATCACGTTTTCGCCTAACCAGCAACGATTGCCTATATGTACCGGCTTGGAGCGTAGCGGTCGATCAATGGGAGCAGCCTTTGTTTCTTTTTCATCGCACAAGTCATCGAACGAGCCGTGGTTATGATCGGTAATAAAAACTTTGCTGGCAATTAACACTTCGTCTCCTATCCAAACCTGCTCAATGGCACCGATATGAACATAATCATTCAACTGTACGCTTTTACCAAGCTCAATACAAGTGAGTACATCACTTTTAATAGGTAGCGCTTCCAACCGACATCCTACTCCAGTTGTCAGTCCTTCACCTAGTTGAATGTACCGTGCATTACGAATCTCAAAGGGAAACCGTATGATACGGGCTTTCGGATAAAAGACCTTTGTACGAATCCAATGTATGAGCAGTTTTATACTGCCTCCAAAACCGTATTTCTTCAGCATGCTATCTTCTTAATTTGACAATGGCCAGTCGACGAATATACTTGATTAACGAATAAAACACTAAAAATACATACTCTAAAAAGCCAACTACACCAAGCTGGTAGCCTAGCCACATATTTTTAAGTTCTCCTTTTTCCATTTCCTTTAAATTGGATGATAAACCGGAAAAGCCAAAATTTGGCTTGCCATTGCCAGTGATCACTAAGCTTTCGTTCAGTAACACACAATGATGTTCATTGCTTATGCGAATCCAAAAGTTCCCTTCTTCTGCATAACGCTGCTGCTCATCAAAAAAACCTGTGGTTTCGAGTACCTTCCGTTTAAAAAGAACGGTTGGTGTCACAAAAAAGGTTTTATATAATAGGAGATGTGCGGAAATTGGAGTAAGATGCTGGAATTTCTTAAACAACCATCTCTTCCAGTGTTCGCCGTTACGATTAGTGCCGAGGAAATCGATTTCAGGATTTGCCTGCAAAACCTCCATTTGTCTTTTTAATTTATGGGGCAGCCACTCATCGTCAGCATCTAATAAGGCAATATATATTCCTTTTGCTTTACGCATACCCACATTCCTTGCACAGGAAACGCCTCTGTTTGGTTGATTGATTAAATAAAAAGTGATCTCCCCCTTATCTTGTTCGGCTATAAATTGCTCCGCCCTTTCAACAGATTGGTCCCTACTACCATCATTCACGATGATAACTTCTAAGGGTTTATACTGCTGATTGACAACGGAGCTCAGTGCATTTCGGATACTCTGCTCGGCCTGATACATCGGGATGACAACGCTAATCAATGGTAAGCTGACAGTCTCGTTTGAATATAATTTTTTCTGGTCCGTTAGCATACGATGCGCTTTAAGTGTTCGTTTAGCTCTTTTGCTACATTGTCAATGCCAAAGTGCGTTTGTAAGACCATAAACGCACTTTCTGTAGCCTCATTGGTACGCAGTTGAAGATCCAGCATGGAACGAATGTATGCTTCCATCTCTGTCAAATCCGCAAATAATTGTCCCGGTGGATGTGGCACGATTGAGAATAATTCCGAAAAAGAAGGATTACGTAAGGCGAGAATTGGTTTATAAGCGGCAATGGCGTCCATAAGGGACCCGCTACTGGTCAGCTCGTAGTTATCCGAATCATAACAAAATAGGGCATAATCAGCACCATTCAGTGCCTCTTGATATTCGGCTACCGATAACATCTCTTTATTTTTTGGATAGACAACATAGGTATTGAGGTAATTATCCATTTCGGGCAATACGCGCCCAATTACCTTGAAAACAACTTGATGTCTCTTTATTTCTTCTTTAAAGCGGTACGCAAGCTCAAAAAATTGAGAGGATCCTTTCGATAAGCGCGCAACGCCCAAATGAACCAACGTAAGCACACCCTCTTTCTTTTGCCGAATGGCATGCTTTTTAAAAATGTAGGGGTGAGGTATGTAAATTAAATGGGAGGTAGGTATTAGTTGCTGTTGCTGAAGGTAACGTTGGGCACCTTTTTCCAAGACAATATAATATAAAAAGCTTGTCTTCCACCGAAAGGCACCGCGAAGCAGTCTGGCATAGATACGATCAGTGGATTTCATTTGTTTGGTGGCTTTTAACAACGATAAGCCATGAAGCTGTACGACAATGCTCAATTTCTTAAAGAAAAAAGTACGGTAACGACTCAATAACCATTGGGCAGGCGGAGATAAAAAAGAAAAATACACCAAATCTACCTTCTTTCTTTTAGCCTGTATCAGAAGTTTTGTCAATAACCAACATTCCATTAAATGTTTATAAACCCAACGTGTTTTGTTAGCTTGAAGAAGTGCTGGTATGTTTAATGTTCTGTGTACAATTTGAAGGCTTAATGGACTTTGCTCCTTTATTGCCAGAAAATGATCATTAGAGCACCAGAGTTGAATAGTAGCTTTGGGGTAAATCCGTTGAACCACTTGGAGCATAGCTGCGTTAAAGGGTGCATGTTGCACGCCTCGCATAAAGGGTTCTATATAAAACAACTCTTGTTTACTCACGGATGATATCGGTTGGTGCAAAAATTGTCTCAAAAGGTACATACAAGTTATAATATACGGAAATCAAGTTGTAAAGCCGGAAAGCGCCGAATAACAAGAGTACCAAAAAAGCGACCAGTCGTAAACTTTTATCTTTCAAATAGAAAACGAGATAAGCTAATACAAAAATTTCAAACAGTAAAAATCCAGTTGACAGGCGGGCCATAACAGGTAAGCTCACCATAAAGAGAAAGTATATCAGGTTACCGAAGACAAGCAAATTAAGGTACCCCGTATATTTCGGTCGATCAATTTGAGCTACATAGGGCTGAAATACAATAAAAACCGGAATAAAAATAGCCCGTTTAGCAACACCGATTGCAAAAGCAACATAAGGATTACCTGTCATATCCAATGTTTCTTCATTGTAAAATAGCAATTTTTCGCCTACACGCGAATCAACACCGGCAATATGCATAGCCAAACGTACCAGAAGCCCCCCAATATCAACAAAGCCTAAAACGAGTGCAAACAGCAAAGAGCAATAGATCAGCTTTGGTGAAAAACGCATTGGATAAATCCAATAGGCAAAGATAAAAAAGATGGCTGTGATATGAATGAGCGATGCAAACACGATGATGGCTATAAATGGAATGAATCGTCTTTTAGTAATATACGAAATGGACCATAGTGTAATAGAAATGGCCAGGTATTGTCTGACAGCAAAGATATCTGCCATATAATAGCAGAAATACAAGAAAAGGCTCAGCAATAGGATATTCTTATGTTTGTAGATAAACCCCGCCTTCAAACCAATGGTGAGCACAGCCATTAGCGTCAGTAATACACTATAATTATCTGTAAACAACTTTACCACATAATTCAAATAGGTAAAGCCTCTTTCCATCATGTTGGTCTCGGGTTTTTCTACATAATTTTCTACTTTGCTGAAGTAATCGGTATAGGCATACCAATCTGTACCGACATTCCATCGTATCGAACTAATAAAAATGAGTACGAGTACGAAAAACCAGAATATCAGATGCTTGATCTTCTCTGCATTTTTAACCAGGTCTAGGAGTGCAAAAGCACCAAGAATCATATATAGAATAATGTAAATCAACCGTCGATCCTATTACTGTTTTGTTTAAAAAAGGCGAAATCTTCCAGAATTTGCCCTACTGTCTCGCTATTTTTTTTCATTTGATTGCGAAGTGCCTCTTGTGCGTCGCCAAGTGCATTTATATGGTCGGCTATTTCTCGTGGATAGGCGATAATACGTCTCTTAAATTCCGTCATGTTATCTACAATAAAGTAATCAGCGACTCCGTCATAACCCCTTGCACTTGCTCGATGTACAAGTAAGGGTATACCTTTCTGAATAGCTTCCATTACTTTAATTTTTACACCGCCACCTAGGGCAACCGGTACCACCATTAAGTCACATTGCTTAATATAGATGTCAATATTGTCAACCGCTCCTGTTACATGAACATTGGTTGATTGTAATTGGCTGATTTCTTCTACCGGATTTTTACCTACAATATGAAAATGGTACGATGGAGTCTGCGCAAGTAAAGGGGCAAACACTTCTTTTACAAATTGTAAAACCCCTTGAATATTTGGATACCAATCCATCATGCCGATAAAAAGAATATGTCGACATTGCGGCTCATAATGATCTTTTACCTGTTCTAGGGGTAGGGCAGGAGATAAGAGATAACTATATCGATCCGTATTCCGGATTTTATTAAATAAACACCGGTCACTTTCGGAAATGGCTATGAGGCCGTCAGCCTCTTTAACTAACCGCCGTTCCGTGTTACGATACCGAAAATTGGCCAAACCATAAAATTTTCTTTTGAGAGGGTTCTCGATACGAAATTGCACGTATTCAAGATGATTCCCATATTCGTAATTATGTTGATTAAGCACGATTTTAGCCTTTGGAAGAAGCCTTCTAATACCTGGCATAAGATAGGCAGAATAGAGCTCAAGTATAACGAGTGTATAATTGAATTGTACCAATTTTTTACGAACGGTACGCTTTAAGTTGGCAGACTCGTGAAAAATATTATGCCCTCTCTGCAAGAGTCGAAGACGTTCACGATTTGGATTGATAGATTCTTCCGAGACTTCCTCAATATGACACGGTAATTTGCTGATTAACGAACGACCGAAATCAGTACGTGGCCCTCGAAGGGTAATGACATCGACAGGTGCTTTAGAAGCAAATGCTAATATATTATTCATGGCATACATGGAGGCACCATCGCCGGTGACATCGAGACGTAAAGCTATATATAGTATTCTTGCTGCCATTGCTTGCTCCAAAAATACAATTATTAATGTTTTAATGAATTTTTTGCGTTGTGTAGTTTTTTCCTGAGCATTCCCAGAAGCCCATACAAATGGGGGTTACGAAAAACAAAATATTGGATACTTCCATAAACAAATGCACTAATGGTCATTACCAGCACTAGCTGCAATAGTAGTGTGTGGGTGTACATTGTGATAAATCGATAAATAATCACGGTCGGCAATATCGATATTAGCGCTTGCCAAAGCAACTTCCAGGCAGGTCGAAATTGGATTTTCTTCAAGGCAAAAAATATTAATAAAATTAATACCGAAAACTCAGTGATAACGGATGATAAAGCCGCACCTAATTGACCAAAAAATGGAATAAGGCTAAAATTGATCAGCAAACTGATAAACATGCCAGCGATAGCGGCCCAAAAAAAAAGTTGTTCGTTATTAGTTGGATTAAGAATTTGCATACCGAAAACATTACTTAGGCTTACAAAAACGATAGAAGGAGCTATTGTTTTAAGGGAACTTGTAGCCTCCAAGAATTGCGATCCCGCATACAGAGGAATGATGAGGGGTGCCACAATATAAAGACCAATGCTTGCGGGCACACTCAGTAAAATAGTGTACCCGAAGGATTTTTCCAACAACATAATTGCATGTTCCGTATCGTTCTCATGAAAGGCCTTTGATAAGGGAGGAATCAATACCGTTGAAAAAGCGACGAAAACCATGATAACCAGCTTGATTAAACGCGCTGAAGTGGCATAATAACCCACTTGCTCCGGTGTGGACAGAAATCCTAAAAGAGCCGTATCCAATACTGTATATACACTGGTGACTAAGCCAAGGGAAAAAATATAAAGCAAAGCCTTGCTATGTTTTTTAAAAATATTTTGAACCGGCCGGAGATATACAAAGCGTCTTGCATATGTCATATTGAAAAATGCGTTGATTAAAACTGCCAAACAGGATATCCCGTAGTACCAAGCCTCATCCCCAGATCCATTTACCAATAAAAAAATAGCTAAAACGGAGCCGATTCGTATCAATAACGTTCTTTTCGTGATATAGGGAAATTCTTCCATTCCCTGAAATAGCCATTCGACAACAAATAATTGGAAAAACAACACCATTGCCCCAAGAAAAAACAACGGTTGGTAATGCTTAAAATAGGGCGCAGTAAAAAAAATACCAATATAAAGCAACAAGGCCAACCCCGTAGTGCATAGATGTATAAGCAATAGTTCGCTAAACACCTCTGATCGTTTTTCCTGTTGGTCTTTTAGTTTGGCAATCTCCCGAACACCATATATAGGAATACCCAAGGCCGCTATTAATATGAAGTACTGTGTAACACTATCCACAAAACTTACGTTTCCTATGCCAACAGGGCCCAAGATGCGTGAAACATAAGGAAACGTGATCAAGGGAAACAGAATCTGGCTAACAGATAGAAGGACATTGTATAGCGCATTCTTTTTTATGGTACCCATAATGAAGACAAATATAAGAGAAAGATGGAAACATAGGCTTTTTGTTGAATAAGCTTTGACAATTGGTCTTTAGAGAAATGTAGTAAAAAAACTACCTTTGCCATCTCGGCATACATCTTGCTAAGAACATTTATTATTCTGAACATGAGAAAATACGTATTTATTTTTTTAATCTCCTTTGTTTCTCTGCATTTTTCTCCTGTTATTGTCCATGCACAGGCGCAATACATCCCTTTTTCTCACCAGCTTTATCAAAAATTAGATCGAACGCTCTACAGCAAAGATACACGTTTGCATACAAGCATTAAACCATTAATTCTTGACTCGCTTTTGCAACCCACGTACGACTCGCTTATGAATTTAGGCGTTCGCGACCGAAATACTTGGTTGGGACGTAAACTCTTCAATGAACACCTGATTAATGTAAAGGGAGAGGACTACACTTTTTATGCGGATTTTTTGCCTGACTTTCAGATTGCTCGATCATTCAACGAAAAACGGAATCCATGGACTAATACGCGGGGATTTCAAGCAGGTGTTACCATCGGTAATAATTTTTCTTTTTATACAAGCTTTTATGAGAATCAGGCGCTTTTTCCGGATTATGTGACTGATTATATTGAAAAAAACAAAGTAATACCAGGGCAGTTCGGCAAACTCTATGATCAGAGAACAGGTCGTAGTCAAGATTGGGCATATGTGACTGCCAACGTTTCTTATACACCGATAAAATACCTCAACATCACTTTGGGTTACGATAAAAATTTTATAGGAGATGGCTATCGTTCTATGTTACTTTCGGACGTCTCATCTCCTTATACATTCCTTAAGTTAACCGGTACGTTGGGTAATGTCCGATATATGAGCATGTGGACGTATATGCTCGACCCCTTTGCATCAAGAGATAGCAGCACCGTGACGGATATTTATAACCGCGAAAATATGGGTGACTTAGGGAAATGGGGAGCCTTTCAATACTTAAGTTGGAATGTAAATAACCGACTTTCTCTCGGTTTATTTCAGTCTATCTTGTGGGCGCCGAAGAACGCTGCGGGCAAGCGTGGCTTTGACGTTAACTATCTTAATCCAATTATCTTTTTACGCCCTATTGAAACGGCCAACAGCAATTCGCCCGACAAGGTACATATCGGGGCCACAGCTAAATATAAGGTATTGGATAATATGGCGGTCTATGGGCAACTTCTGCTGGGAGAGCTCTATACGAAAGAATTGTTTAGCGGCAATGGATATATCAATAATAAAAATGCCTTTCAGTTAGGATTCCGCGGATTTGATGCCTTTGGTATCAAGAATTTAAATTATCTTGGTGAATACAATAGTGCCAGACCCTACACCTATCAGCATTTTACTCCGATAACGGCATACACCAATTATAACCAACCGCTGGCTCATATATTGGGCGCTAATTTTAGGGAATTTGTAGGACGCTTAAATTATTCTTACAGAAAATTTGATTTTTCGTTTCATGGGAATTTCGCTCGGTATGGTATTGATCCTGACGCGGGCACCAACTATGGCGGGAATATTTTTAAGTCATACGAAAATTATGTTCAATTGTATGGCAACAGAATCGGACAAGGTATTGCTACCGATCTGACTTACTTGGACCTTCGGGCTGCCTACTTAATTAATCCTAAATATAATTTACGCTTTGAAATAGGCGGAGTTTTCAGGCAGGAGAAAAATGAAATCTGGACAAATAAGACCACTGTGCTAAACGTTGGCTTGAGAGCCTCATTCAGAAACTGGTACCAAGATTTTTAATAGATTAAAACTAACTTGGAGATTTTTTGTTGCAATTGCAGGAAAAATGATTTTAATTGATTTAATTTGGCAGTATTGTTGTAGCGAAACATTGTAGAAGGCCGTTTTTTAAAAACCTTTTATTTTCGAATATATTTTGACAAATGTTTTTTAACACCAATTCATATTTTTTTATTCAGCGGAAAAAGACAGAAGGGGCTTTAATTTTTTATACCGACACTTGGTTGTATTTTCGGGATAGAGAAAAACATATTGCATATTAAGTAATTTATTTAATAAAATTCTATTGGATTGATTGGCACCTTTGGTGAAATTTATAAAATTCACTTACCTTTGGTAGTGAATGTTTAACTAAAACAATTCGTATGCTAACATCATTACTTCCTTTTATACTTGCATTCCTGACGGCGTTAATTACGATTCCCGCTATCATTAAGGTCGCTTATTCGAAGCGGCTTGTAGATGATCCATCACTTGAATCGAGGAAGATACATAAATATTCTGTGCCGAATTTAGGGGGAGTAGCTGTATTCAGCGCGTTTGCCTTGGTCAGCTGCCTTTTCATCAATGATAACATGTTGCCAAAAGCAAATTTTATCTTTGCTTCAGGCATCATTATTTTCACCATCGGCTTGAAGGATGATTTGGTTGCTTTGGATCCTTATAAAAAGTTTATTGCCCAATTTATCACCGCTTTTATTGTTGTTTATTTTGCTGATATTCGTTTCACTAATTTTTATGGTGTGATGGGAATTTACGAAATAGGACCTATTCTTAGTTATACTTTCACAAGTTTTGTGGTTGTGTTTATCATTAATGCCTTTAATTTAATTGACGGCATTAATGGGTTATTGGGGTCCATTTCCCTTTTTGTGTGTTTAATTTATGGGGCACTGTTCTGTTTTGTAGACGAAAAAGGCCTAAGTGTTCTTAGTTTCAGCATGGCAGGAGCGGTTTTAGGTTTTTTGAAATACAACATGAGAAAGCGTGCTCGCATCTTTATGGGCGATGCAGGAGCCTATTCAATCGGTTTTATTGTGGCTATTTTAAGTATTCAATTTGTTGAAATCTATAAATCTGATACCATAACAGATTCCCATCCTTGGATACATACCGCACCAGCAGTTGCTATCGCCCTGCTAATTATGCCGATATTTGATACATTTAGGGTTTTTACACTGCGTATTCTACGGGGAAAGTCTCCTTTTATGGCTGATAGAAACCATCTACATCATCGGTTGTTAGATTTGGGATTAACACACTTACAGGCCTCAGGCACCATTTTAACAACGAATGTTCTGATTGTTTCGTTGGCGCTCTCTATTCAGAACCAAGTGCAAACAGCTGAATTGATGATGCTTATTCTCTTAGCCACGGTGTTTTTTAACATGATGCTCTGGATCTACGAAGTGAAAAATGTAAACCGAATTCAGGTTATTCAACGAGCGCGATCTATCGCTTCAAAGGCCAATAAAAACCTCGCTTCTAATCTGGAAAAAGTAAACAATACGGCTATCGATTCAAGCTTGGCTGAAGTACGGATACTGGCAGCAAAGGAATATTTAGCTGAACCACATGAATCGGAAGCCGCTAAACGTTTTACACAGGAAGTGCTAGAAAACTTAGAAAGAAGCAAGAATTAATAAGTGCATTAGTAGCTGTTAGAGGAACAGCTACTAATGCACTTATTAATAATAAAAAACTCCTACCGAATAGATAAGAGTTTGATAGATCTTTCAAAAATTAACTTTATTTTTTTGACTCGGTATCACACACCTCGGTGTATGATGATCCCAGCTCCTCCAATTCTATTTCTTCTTCTACTGAAAGTATAATAGCATTTTGATATTCGTAAGCAATCCACGCCCAAAGTGCGCCAAATAGGACTATCGCAAAAAAAATAAATGAAATCATGTCAATTGGTTTTGTTTGATTTGAAAAAGTTTTAATAATCTGTTAGCTATTTATAAAACACCCCAAATGCCTTGGCGCGCTTTATCCCTTACAACATGCAAAAAACTGATTGTGCTTGCTTGCCCCTCAATGGTTTATATTACATCTTGTTAGGTAAAAACAAACCTAATAGTTTGCATCGAAATTTGCAACAGATAATTTCATTTTTTTTTAAACATTTCTTAACGTCCTAAAAATGATACAAAATTGCACAATAACCGGTCACTTCTTGCAATAATGAATCTTTTGCAGGAGCTTTGACAGCTGCAATCGTCAACAAATGTCACTTAAAACAAAAGCTTTTAAGGGTTTTGCATGGAACTCCTTGGAAAGTATACTGGTGAAAGGGCTAAGCTTTATCATCAGCATACTGGTTGCCCGTGTGGTCAGTCCTGAAGCTTACGGCCTCGTAGGCATGCTCAGTATATTTTTAGCTTTATCAACTCTTTTCATTGAAGGGGGCTTTAGTAAGGCCTTGGTACAACGTAAAAATTGTTCGCAAGTCGACTTCAGTACGGTTTTCTACTTTAACATCGCCGTTAGCCTCCTGATTTATATCCTTCTTTATTTTTCAGCTCCTTTTATTGCTCGTTTTTACCATCAGCAAGAACTGATTTCTTTAACAAGAGTAATGGGACTGCAATTCATCATCGCCTCCTTTATGGTAGTGCAGCGCGCAAAACTGCTCATCGATATCGATTTTAAGACGCAAGCCAAAATCAATATCATGGCCGTCTTCATCAGCGGCGCTGTGGGGCTGTACATGGCTTATAACGGCTTCGGTGTATGGGCCCTGGTTGGTCAAAACCTGGCGCTGACGCTTGCTACCTCCTTGCTGATGTGGATGCAGGCGAAATGGCGTCCCAGTTGGGTTTTCTCCTGGCAAGCTTTTCGTGAAATGTTCGGCTACGGTTCCAAGATCCTGATTGCGGGCTTGTATTCGACCGTGCTGACGAATGTATACACCATTGTGATCGGTAAATGGTACCAAACGAAGGCCTTAGGCTTTTACGCCCGTGCCAATTCGCTGGCCGAAATTTCTTCGGGAACAATTAACCTCATTGTTACGAACGTCACTTTTCCGCTGTTTTCAACGATTCAGCAAGATCGGGAAAAGCTCATCAGCATTTATAGTCGAATGGTAGCGATGACCGCCTTTATTATTTTTCCGAGCATGACACTCTTTGCCGTAGTGGCTAAACCTTTCATCTTGCTTTTCTTAACGGAAAAATGGCTGCCGGCTGCTCCCCTACTCCAATGGTTATGCCTGGCACGTATGTTTACCCCGGTCAGCTCCTTAAACTTGAATTTATTGAATGCCGTAGGGCGTTCGGATCTCTTTTTAAAAACGGATCTATCGAAATTGCCGATCATCATCGCAACCATGTTCATTACCCTTCCACTTGGTACAAAAGCCGTGGTCATTGGTAGTTTTATCGTGAATACATTAAGCTATTTTATCAATGCCTACCCTTCGGGCCGCTTATTTAATTATGGGCCTTGGAAACAATTGCGCGATTGCTACAAGATTATTATTGCCACGATCGGTATGGCTGCCTGCAGTTATGGTAGTATGCTGTTGGTGAGCAAACCTTTGATGCAGCTACTATTTGCGATAGCCGTAGCCATAGTGAGCTTCTTCGGCCTTGCCCGGCTGCTGAAGATTAAGGAAATGGACGAATTAAGCTATGCCTTGGTTAAATTGAAAAACCGGAAGCAGCCTATAAAAGAAGCTTAATAAACCAAATCATCAAAAAAAACAACTATTCATCCATATTCAAATCAAAAAATTAAAATAAAATAAAAAAAAGCACAGATACGAGGCACCTTTCGGTAAAAAAGACAAAAAAGCAAAAAAAGATCGTCTTAAAACACAAAAAATACTAGTTTTACATCGTTTTCTCAGCGATGCCTCAACCAAAGACTGTACATATCGACGAAATCAACCAAATAAAACGCTTGAAAGAAGGATGTACACGAACTTTTCAGGCGATCTACACCCAGTATAACGCACCGGTTTTTTCGTATCTACGGAAGAAAATGCAGTCGGAAGAAAATGCAAAGGAGGTTATGCAACTTACCTTCATTAAATTCTGGCGATACAACAGCCATCTCTCCCTGGAAATTTCATTGGCCACACAACTATTTCGAATCACTCGAACCTGTCTCATCGACTTCCTGCGAGAAAAAGCACATGAGCGCGCGATCAAAGCATCTTTATCCAATGAAGTGAACGATCAAACAAATAGTGAATTACCCCCGCTTTCTAGGCTGGCTTACGCTGATTTAATAAAACAGCTGGATAATTTACCGCCTATTAGAAAAAAGGTCTTTTACTTAAGTAAGGTGGAAGGTTATTCGAATAAAGAAATTGCTACTCAAATGCATATTTCGGTAAAAACGGTTGAAGACCATATGACAAAAGCCCTTAAAAAATTGCGTTCCAGCATTGTTTTTCCAATTCTTTTAATAATTTCTCAATTTTAATTGTTATCGAGCAGGGGTTACCTCCTGTGTTAACCGTATTGTTTTTATAGAATGATACGGTATGCTTCCTAACGATTTACTAAAACGCTTCCTTGAAAATAAATGCACCGCGGAAGAAGCGGAATTCGTAGCGGATTACTTAAAAACCCATCCGGAAGCCTTGGAGCAACTGCTACCGGAGGCAGAATGGGAACAGACATTGCATGCCCATGGCCAGGCACGTAGGCGTCCCTCTTATCACCCGGCGCCATGGATATATAAAGCAGCCGCTATTGTACTACTTTCACTGGGAATCATCGTCTTGCTTCATGAAAGACAGCAAGAAAGAAAGAAGACCTTGAGCCAAAGCAAGGAAATCACAACGATAATCCACAGGGACATGCGGGAAAACAGAGGCGACAAAGTGCTTTCCTTTACATTGGAAGATGGCAGTGATATCCAGCTGGAACCGAACAGTAAGATCGAATTTCCACTTGATTTTAAGGCTGATCGGACGGTTACACTCTCGGGAATGGCCAGATTCGATGTGGTGAATGATCCGGAACATCCTTTTACGGTATGGGCAAAGGGCGTAGAAACAACCGTTCTGGGTACGCGATTCGAAATAACAGCCTATCCAAAACAGGATCAAGTGTCGGTTAGGCTACTGACGGGAAAAATCAGCGTTCGCAATAAAAATCAGCCAAAAAGAACCATTCTTTTGCCAGGTCAACAATATATCTCCTCTGCCAAGGGTGAGCACTTAAGCAACTTTTTACAAAAAGAACCTAAAAAGGTATCCTCCTTACAGGCAAATACAAATCTCCATGTTATCCGCAGAGGAGATAGTTTGCTATTTAACAAACAACCTTTAAGTTATGTCTTCACCGTACTCAGCGAGGAATTTGAGGCACCGATCGATTTTAATAAGAAGGCCGTTTATAAGAAATTCTTCACGGGCTATGTCGTCAAAAGCAGACCACTGGAAAAGGAATTATCGAAAATCGTATTGATGAACAAACTGCTACTGGAGCGCGATACAACGAACCATCAATTACTAATTAAATAAACAATTTAACCCAATCAAGCATGAAAAAAACACCTACATTTTTAAAATGCCGATTACCGGTGATTTTGCTAATAAACCTGCTTTTTAGCCAGCTATTCGCGGCTGCGCAAAGCGGCAGGGGTATTAGCGGAGCCGTCTCAGATGCTGACGGCGAAATTATTCCCGGGGTATCGGTTCAACTGAAAGGAGCGAATAGTTATACGGCAGCTACCATGACGAACGGAAGCGGTATTTTTAGTTTCGAGAATCTACCTGACAACGGCCCCTATACCCTTACTTTCAGCTATATCGGCTTTGAAAAGAAAACACTGAGCGGCTATGAAGTAAAACCAGGTGAAAAAGTGTCGATCTCGGTGAGCCTGACAGCGGATGTGGCTGACCTGGATGAAGTAATTGTAACGGGTTATAGTACGCAGCGTCGCCGGGAGGTCACCGGCGCAGTAGCTACCGTAGGGCCGAAAGAAATAGAGAACATTCCAGTTCAGTCTTTCGATCGCGCCATGCAAGGACAAGCGGCAGGGGTACAAATTAACGCGGCAAGCGGTGTACCTGGTGCACCTGTGCAAATGAATATTCGGGGGGTAGGATCAATAACGGCGGGAACACAACCCTTGTTCATTATTGACGGTGTTCAAATGAATAGCACCACGACAACCACTACGACAGCCAGCAATCCGCTCGCATTTTTGAATAATAATGATATTGAATCAATTACCGTGCTTAAAGATGCAGCTGCAGCTTCTATCTATGGTGCACAAGCGGGTAATGGCGTGGTGGTTATTACCACGAAGAAGGGAAAGGCGGGCCAAAGCCAAATCAATTTTAATACCTATGTTGGCTTTACATCCCCCATGCCCAGCGTAGATATGATGTCTACGCAACAGTTCTTGCAAGCACGCATGGAAGCAGTGAGCAACCGATATCCAAACCGAACGGACTCCGTAAACCGTCGAAATGTGCTAACAGGCTTGGGCTTGGATCCTGCACTTTCAGACGCGGATCTGGCAGCTTTACCAACCTACGACTGGCAAGATGCTGCTTTTAGAAATGGTTCTTCTCAGAACTATGAGCTTTCTTTTAGTGGTGGCAATGAAAAAACGAGCATCTTTTTATCGGGATCTTACAATAAGCAGCAAGGGGCCGTCATTGGATTGGATTTTAATCGTGCGACCGCGAAAGCCAATATCAGTCATAAAGCAACGGATTGGCTGACGGTTGATTTTAACTCGAGCTTCGGATCGGTGGTACAGAACGGGATTTCAGGCAGCGGAGGAAGCACAGGTAATTTTGCGGCTCCGCAATACGCGGCACCGATGATGCTACCTTTTGTGCCGATCTATAATCCCGATGGCTCTTTTAATGCGCCAACTAGTGGATTACCGGGCGATTTACGGCATAATCCGATCTTCGCAACGGAAGTGAATGAAATTAAAAGCCGTACACGATCTTTAGTCGGCAATACAGCTTTTACCGCCAAGATCACAAAAGACTTATCCTTCAAGTCTTTCTATGGTCTTGACTATCGGACGGTCTTCGCCGCCAATTATACGGATCCGCGGACAATTGATGGTTTTGCCAGAAAGGGTTTATTGCAGTTAAATACCTATGAAAATATTAACTTCATGACCAATCAAACCTTCAACTATAATACAACGATTGGCGACAAGCACTCACTTTCTGCCCTGTTGGGTGCGGAATACCGCAGTGAAACACGCGACTATAATTTTTCTTCGGGTGAAGGCTTTCCGACTTTTCAATTCCAGACCATGCAATCCGCCGCTACACCCGTTAATGTTTCGGGCAATTGGACGGGTTTTAAACGTTTGGGCTTTTTCGGCCAGGCGAATTACGACTATGACAAAAGGTATTTTGTAAGTGCCGTGCTTCGCTATGATGGCTCGTCCCGATTTGGCGCTAACAACCGTTTTGGCTGGTTCCCTTCTATTTCGGGTGCTTGGGCGATTGATCAGGAGGATTTCCTGAAAGGAACCGCTTGGATCGATCAATTGAAACTTCGTGTAAGTTATGGCGAAACGGGTAACGATCAAGTGGACAATTTTGCTTCGCGTGGCTTGTATAGTGGCGACCGGGCTTATAATGCACTACCTGGTATCCGGCCGACAAGCGTGGAAAACAAAGACCTCAAATGGGAACGTAATGTAACGTATAATATCGGCTTGGATATGGCTTTCTTTGATAGTCGAGTGGCTTTTACCGCCGAAGCTTTCCGAAGAACCAGTAAAGACCTCCTGTTGGAGCAGCCTTTGCCTTATACTAGTGGATATGAAAACATTGCCCGCAATCTCGGTGAATTGAGGAATCAAGGACTGGAGTTTTCGTTGAATACGCACAATGTTAAAAGCGGTAATTTTAACTGGACGTCCAGCTTCAACATTACCCTCATCGATAACAAGGTAACGAAATTATATGATGGCTTGGATGTATTACCGGGCGATCAGACAATTCGGGTGGGATCACCGCTTTATTCTTATTTCCTTGCTCAATATGCCGGCGTAAATGCGGCTACCGGAAAAGCTATGTGGTATGATGGGAACGGTAATATTACCTATAACCCGGTGAGTCCGGCGGATTGGAAGGTTTATGGTAGCCAACTGAGTGATGTGTATGGTGGTTTTACCAATACGTTTAGTTATAAAGGTATCGAGTTATCGGCCTTTTTCCAGTACGATTATGGCCGCGATCTATACAATTCGCAGAATACTTTTTGGATGCGAAATGCGGCAACGTTGCGGAACGGTTTGGAAAGTAATTTCTTGGAGCGATGGACGGGCCCCGGGCAAATAACGGATAGCCCGCGTCCGATTGATGGGGGTTCGGAATCGAATATGGCAAGCCAATACCGCAGCAGCAGTCGCTTCCTGGAAGATGCTTCGTATATCCGTTTAAAAACGCTGACACTGGCTTACGCGCTTCCGGCAGCCATAGCTGCCAAGATCAAAGCACGTCAGATTCGTATTTATGCGCAAGGGGTTAACTTAATTACCTGGACGAAATGGTCCGGCTATGACCCCGAGTTTTATATTGATCCTTCAGCAGATGCTACGTTTACTTCTAATCAGGGAGCGATTCCACCTTTAAGAAGTTACACCTTTGGTTTGCAAGTAGGTTTTTAACAGAAATTGAATCATGAAGAAATTTATAAATATAGTGATATTGACAGGAATGACGCTAGGTAGCCTGTCTTGCAATAAACTTTTGGAAGTTGATCCGAAACAATCCATCGATTCCAATACGGCCTTAGGCAGCCAGGAAGCAATAGACGCAGCTGTAAATGGCACCTATGCTCGTCTACGGGAAGTAGGACTCTATGGGCGCGACTTGATTGCCATTCCGGAACTGTTAGCGGATAACGCGATCAATACCGGTGCAGGAAATCGTCTGGTAGGACAGGGCATCAATCAGGCCGGTTCGCATATACAGACTGAAACCTGGCAGTATTGTTATTACATAAACAATCAGGCTAACTTAATTTTAGAGGCCCTGGATACCTATGACGGCGATGAGGCTTATGAAAATAACATTGCCGGCCAGTTACATTTTCTACGCGCCCTGGTTTATCATACCTTAATGAAGGCTTATGCCTACGACCCTACGGCCATTGTGGAACCCTCGGATCGAGGAGGGGTTCCGATCATTAATCAGGGTGTGCTGAATACGGCACAAATCGACTTTACCGCACGCCCTACGATTGCTGAGGTGTATGATTTTATTTATAGTGAATTGGATAAAGCGATTTCGCTCTTACCTGCTAATAGCAATAAAATAGCGGATCAAACTTTCGCTTCTTTGGCAGCCGCCCATGCGTTGTATTCGCGCGTTGCCTTATACCGTGGAGACATGGCTAAAGTAATAAGTGAAGGGGAACTGGCCATCAACACCAGCGGCTTATCATTAGCCTCAACTGACCAATTTGTCAATACCTGGAGAACGGATAAAAATCCGGAATCCTTTTTTGAAGTTGCTTTTGTATTGGCTGCGGATCATTCAAATACAACCAATGAATCGTTAAGAGCTACCTTCACCACTCGAATGACGGCCAGCTCAACCACAACGGTAAGTCATGGCAATGTAGTGCTGAGCGAAGAGCTTTATAGTCAGTACAGTGAAAATGATGTGCGAAAAGCGTTGATCATGCCTGGTTTAGGAAGTAATAGCAGTCGGTGGGAAATTACCAAGTTTGTGAGCCGAAGCGGCATCAATAATATCGACAATGTACCCGTAATCCGCCTTCCTGAAGTGATACTGAATATGGCGGAAGCTTATGCAACACCGGGTAGCGCGGTTTACAATGAGTCTGCTGCACGTACGGAACTAAACAAGATCAGGGAGCGTGCCGGTATTGGAGCGGCGACTTATAGCGGAGAGGCTCTTTTTAACGATATTATTCTGCAACGCCGATTGGAGCTGGCTTTTGAAGGGCATCGCTTCTTCGACCTTAAACGTTTGGGCAGGGATATTATAAAAGAGTCAGGTAATGTTCAACATGGTGATTTTAGAATCTTAGCGAACATTCCGGTAAGAGAAGCACGCCCCAATACGCAGGTAGAACAAAACCCAGGTTATTAAAAATGATTAACATGAAAAAACTGATATATCTAATAGGACTTTTACTTCCATTGGTTTGGACAGGATGCATGAAAGACCATAAGGAGGACTTCCAGTTTCGCGAGGCCCTCGTTGAATTTGAAGACGCCACGACGAACAATAATGTAGCCGGTAAAGATTATCCGCTATTAACGGCCTTAAATAATGGTTCGGGAGAAAAGACTTATCGGGTCAATCTACTGGGAGAACAACTCGGAGAAGACCAGGCGCTGGCTTTCCGTATAATAGGCGAGGAATCAACGGCCGTTGAGGGTACGCATTACAGTCTTCCTGAAGGTAATATCGCTACCTTACCGGCAAACAGTAGTTTTGCGCAGTTAAAGATTAATGTGCTCGATTTTGCTTCGGCAAGCGGTACGGTGCAACTTGTTCTTGAGTTAACCGGCAATGAACAAGTAAAGGCCAGTGAACGCTATAAGCGAATTGGTATTCGAATCAACCTACAATAGAAGAAAAGGCGGGTAATCCCGCCTTTCTTTTTTGTTTTATCGCTATAGATTTGGATTCTGTTGGGTTTCTTCCAATGGAATTGCAAAGAGATAGTAACGGCTATCAGCAACAAAATCACTCCCGTCCGGAAAACGAACAATCCGATGTCCTTGGGCATTGACCGTTTTACTGGTGCCTTCCGGTGTGGTAACATTCACCTTGATCGGATCGCCATTGGCATCCACATAGGCTTTGCGCTCGACTTTACCTTGCGTCCGTAGAATATCGGATAAAGAGAAGCCCTCGCCCCATAGTTCTTTCCGACGCTCGATCAGAATGGCTTGAAGCAGATCATCGGCCGAGCCACCGGTGAATAAAACAGCTTGCCTGGCCGCACGCAGGGTATTCAAAGCGGTAATCGCCTGCTCTGTTTGACCAGCTCTTGCGTAACCTTCGGCTTCAATCAGGTACATTTCCGCTGAACGCATGTATACGATGTCTCCAATGAGATTGGATTTGAATTTGAATTTTTTATAACGTAAGAATCCTTCTCTACCAGGCAAGCCATCCCACTCAAACAAGCCGTTGCGGATATCCTGTTGGTCAAAAAAGTTTTTGAAGTAAGGATCCGCCATGTAACTGTAATAATAGGAACCGGATGACGATACGTCTAAAAAGTGGAAGGTATAGCTCGCGGTATTTTGTTCCGTTGTCTGCCCATGTCCCCAGATCCATTCGACGTTCTGCATATCATTGAAACCATCGCTATAACTGGCCGCAGGCATCAGGGTATAGCCTTCACGTGCTGCTGCTGCAGCTTGCGCTGCCTGTAGCCAGTCGCCTGTATTCAGGTAGGTACGTGCCAATAAGCCATTAACAACGGATCGATCGATCCGATATTTTTCGGTACTTGGCCGACTGTAATCGGCCAATAAAGTCACGGCTTCCTGTAAATCGCTTTTAATAAGCGTGTAGATCTCTTCCAGGGAGGCTTTTGGTTTACCTTCGGTCTCGATGGTGGTAGGCTCGGTATAAATGGGAACCGTTAATGCCGTCTTATCTTTTAGGTAGGAAAACTGATAATAAGTAGCCAAATTAAGATAACAGAAAGCCCGAAGTGCTTTCGCCTGTCCTTTCAGCTGTGCCTTTTTCGCATCATCGCCTTCTGCCGCGTCCACCTTCGCGATTACATTGTTGCAATTGTCAATCACTTTATAAAGCAGCGTCCAAAAGGATTTAACCCGATTGGTCGTTGCGTTATATAACTCTGTAAAAGCATATGCATCGCGATAACCATATTTGGTAGTTACCGCCACATCACTCCCCATGGCATCACCGGTGCGCATAAATGCGGTATAGCCCGGATTGGCATAGGTAAAATAGGTATCATTCAAATAACGCCAGGTTCCGTTAACAACGGTTTCTATATTATCAACGTTTTTATAAATTTCCGTATCTGCTACCGCATCGGTAGGCGAAGTATCTAAGTCCTTGCTGCAAGCAGTCAGCAGCAAACTAAGAACACTCAGGATATATATTGTTTTTCGTATCATTTTATTTCTTTTGATTTTTAAGCTATAAGCTTTGCGTACTGAACCAACACAAAACCAACAACTGCTCACAACGGACAACTCGCAAGCCACAACTATAAAGTGAGCTGCAATCCTGCGGATACCGTCCGCATTGCCGGATACCTAAAATAAGTAGCTCCATTAACGGTTTGCTCCGGATCCATTCCTTTATGCCCATAAAAAGTTAACAGGTTTTCGCCTTGTAAAAACACGCGCAGATTGGCAATTCCTAAACGCTCTATTAAATGTTTGGAAAAGTTATAGCCAACACTCACATTCTTTAAACGGGCATAAGTAGCCGAATAAAGAAAACGTGTTGAAGCAGATGTCCAGGTTAAATTATCGGTGGTTAAGCGAGGAACATCGGTCTGTGTATGCTCCGGTGTCCAACGATTCAGAATTTCGGTACTCCAGGCACGTCCCGGGCTACTGCCATTGTGCATAAGCTGGATATAGTCATTATCCAATACCTTACCCCCTAAACTAAAGCTAAGCAATGCGGATAAATCAAAACCTTTGTACGTCAAGGTGTTGCTAAAGCCACCGACAAGATCGGGAAGGGAGTTATCTTGAACAAATAAACCTGCCTGGCCATACTCTGAAGTGGTCTCTGATGTTTGGTTTCCCTGATCATCTGCCTTATACCAAAGTGGGTTTCCCGTAGCGGGGTCAACACCTGCCCAGGTTGGTAAATAGAAATCATAGATGGAGCCGCCAACGGCTAGGAGCTTGTTGCCATTTGGAATGGGCCGACCACCATTTGGCAATTCCGTAATTTTGTTTTTGTAATGGCCCAAATTCAGATCCAGGTTCCAACGTAAGTTTTCGTTCCGAATGGGTACAGTTTGCAAGGTTATTTCGAACCCACTGTTCTGCAATGCCCCTATATTGGCATCATATCCGGGGAAACCGGTAGAGGGTGCTTTGGGCATGGTATACAGCAAATCTTTACTTTTACGATTAAAATATTCGAAACTGGCGGCTACGCGTTGATCTAAGATCGCGATATCCAAGCCTGCATTGAAATTCAGGTTGCTCTCCCATTTTAAATTCGGTGTTGGTAAGCGCTGCGTGACGGTTCCACCTTGCCCAAGATTATTGGAAATGGCATACAAACCTTGGTAGGCATAATAGATAGGATTTCCACTCGATAATAAATTATCGTTTCCTTGGGCTCCGTAACTTGCGCGCACGGTTAATTGATTGATTAAACTGTTATCGCGTAAAAACGCTTCCTCCGCGATTTTCCAAGAGGCACCTACCGACCAGAAGGTTCCCCAACGGTTATCGGGAGAAAAACGAGAGGAACCATCAGAACGCAAGGATCCTGAAAGGAAATAGCGATTCTTATAATCGTACTCCACTCTACCTAAAAAGCTCAACATGCTGTAATCGACCGAAAAGCCGTTGAATGAATTGAGTTGCGAGGCGGCATCGGGCTCATAGAAACCAGGTAATACAAAGCGCTCGCGACTACCGTCAATATCGGTATTCTGAAATTTATAGAATTCCTGTCCGGCCAATACATTTAAATGATGGTCGTTGAAGGTTTTTTCATAGGTCACGATATTATTCCAAGTATAGGAAGTTCTTCTACGGTTCGACTTAGCAACGGACCCTTGGTATTCCGCCCCATCTCCAAGTACGGGATTCACGTAATCATGTGTATTGCGGTTAATGTAGTCGATGCTGTAAGTGGTGCGGAATTTCAATTCGGGTGTAATAACGGCTTCCAAAAAGGCCCGCCCGGAAAGGTTTTCGTTTCGGATTTCATTTTTATCCAAAGGAAGGGAAGCGGCCAGGTTATTACGTGGAATGGCGGCACTGGGTCGATATTCACCGAAATCGTAGATCTTATTGCCCTGCTCGTCCAAATGATAGGAACCGTCGGCATTACGTTCATAATAGGGATAGAATGAAGGAACCAAACGGGTGAAGTTAATGATGTTGGCCGTATTGCTGTCTTCTGATTGCGGATATTTCTGTAGGCTACTGCTTACGGCTACATTTAACCCCGCATTTAGCCATTTTTTTGCCTGTGTGGTAACATTAATACGTGCATTGTAACGTTTAAAACCCGATTCAATGGCGATACCTTGGTCGTTGAGATAACCACCGGAAAAATAGTAGCTCGACTTTTCATTACCTCCACTAAAACTTAAATCGGCCTGTGTGCGACGGCCGGTACGTTGCAGGACATCGGCCCAATTGTCATTCCAGAGTGGCGTAGCACCTGAAACGATTTTACCATCTAAACCGACCGGTTGCGGATAATTGCTTCCATAGGGATTGATGTTCAGATCGGTGAGCAGCTGATCGCTGGCATTCCGTGCAGCCTGCTCACCTGCCAAGCCGTTTGATAGGTTTTTATTCCGTAAAGCTTCCCAATACAACTCGAAATATTGATTGGTGGAAACCTGCTCATAATCCTTTACCGCCCGATCGGATATTCCTTGCGTGAAATTAAAATTAATCGTCGTTTTTCCGTCTTTCAGGCCTTCTTTCGTTGTAATGATAATCACACCATTCGCGCCGCGTGATCCGTAGAGGGCGCTGGCGGCTGCGTCTTTGAGTACACTGACCGACTTGATGTCATTTGGATTGATCGCATTGATATCGCCACTATAGGGATTGCCGTCTACTACATAAAGCGGTGCACTGGACGCGTTGATGGATCCGATACCGCGGATGCGGATTTCCGCATCTGTGCCGGGTTGTCCGGAAGAAGATACCGACTGCAAACCGGGAACTTGTCCTTGCAGGGCCTTGCTGACACTCGATACTTGGCGGTTGGCTATTTTTTCTTGAGAGATGGCAGCCACTGAGCCGGTGAAACTGGAGCGTTTGGCCGTACCATAGGCAACAACCACAACTTCATTTAAATCATTGTTCGCTGGTTGAAGGGCGATGGAAAGCTGATTGCCTGCGACGGCCTGATCTTGTGGCTCGTAGCCTACATAACTAAAACGTAGTTTAATTTCGCCGGCCGGTACCTGAATGCGATAAGCACCATTGGCGTCGGTATGGGCTGATTGGGTCCCTCCTATTACGCTGATGTTTACACCAGGTATAGGTTCTTGATTTAATGCATCGGTCACGGTACCTTGTACGGTGATGGTTTCTTGCCCCCAAACAGTCCCGACAAAGAGCAGGAAGGTTAGCAAGAAACTAATAGAAGGTGCATAGTTGTTAAGTAGTTTTTTTTTATTCATATGTAATTTTTCCCCAACGCATCGCAATACCTACCTATGCCTTTTCGGGATGGTGGTGCGAATGAACCATATCGTCCGGAATGGATATGATTGTCCGACTTATCAGCTCTGCTTACAGCAGAAAGGAATAAGCACCTTGTAAAAGAGTTTACAGGTTGCTAAGACTTCTTCGGGCCTTTCCCTCCGTCTTTCTGGATAAGTATGCATCGTTAGCGTTTTGATGCGGCAAATATATTAGATATTACCGAAAGTATATAGGATTACTAGATTTTTATTACAAAAGAAAGACCTTATCAAAGAATTGGATGATTAATCCTCCCAACCTTCTTTGGCCGGTGGTGGTAAGTATTTACCCTCTGCGTTTTTATATGGATTTTGGAATACACGGCGACCCCGCCTGCTGCGAAATAAAAAAACAATATTCAAAAGGGCGCCGCTCATTAAAGCAATCATAGGGAAAGATAGGCCTCTGCGGAGGATACTATATACACCGAACAAAAAGAGCAGTCCCCAAGCAACGGTGATGGAATCAGCCAAATGGTTGCGTGCGGTGGGTATTAATCTAAAACGTAAAGCTTTCATCATAATGCAGGTATTTGTGTTAAACAACGATTTATTGCTAAGTTACAAATTATCAGCTATTTAAAAAATAAATCTAGCTTTTTTTTACGCATAAAGCTACCATCCGCTCCGGTTTGAAGCTCGGAAACGCTTAATTTTTCTTTGACATGGAATTTTTCTTTATTGCCTAGGGATCAGATGCCTGTTCTCATCTCCATATTTCATCAGAATAGACAGATAGCTTGACGTCGGCGTCTTTATGCTATATTCCAAAGTGCCTGCTTCCGGACAGATTCGTTTAATTGTAATTAAATCGCCGTCCAACATTTGCAGCGTCGTCGAACCTTGTTTTTTGGTCAGGGTATCAATCCTATCGGGTGTGTAGTGGATCTCCAAGATTCCGCTTTTACTGACAATGGAAACTTCAACAGGTACGAGATGAGAGCCTTCTTTTGTGCAGCTTAATAAAAACGACGTACAGATGAAAAGTAAAAATTTTAATTTCATGCGGTTGATTTTGATGTAAAAAAATAAGTTTAGTAGACAACCTATCCTCACCGGATATCCATACAAACTTAGTACGAATCCACCGCATGCGTGTACACAAATTTCTGGCAGAATAAGCTCAATTATCACGCTTCGTTGTAAAAAAAATGAGATAATGGCAAAATCCGCTGTATTTATTGTACCTTAAATGGCAGATACTATTATAAATCATACAACATGGATAATCGTCGGGATTTTCTAAAAAAATTGCTTCTATTTGCCGGCAGCACCGGTTTGTCAACGACCATCCCTCCTGCTATTCAACGCGCCTTAGCGATCGCCCCTGCACCCGGAACAAGCTTTATGGATGCGGAACATATAGTGATTTTAATGCAGGAAAACCGATCTTTTGATCATGCTTTAGGTACGCTAGCCGGTGTGCGGGGTTTTAATGATCCACGCTTTATTCGTCAGGCGAACAAGCGCCCTATTTGGTTTCAGTCTGACGCCAAGGGTAACACGTACGCCCCCTTTCGTTTTGATCTTCGGGGTAGTAAAGCTACCTGGATGGGCGCTGTGCCTCATTCCAGGCATTCGCAGGTGGACGCCTATCATGAGGGGCGGCATGATCGGTGGATTGAAGCAAAGAAAAAGAAACCGTATGAGCATATCCCGCTAACGATGGGGTACTATAACCGTCTCGATATTCCGTTTAATTATGCACTTGCCGATGCCTTTACGGTATGTGATCAAAATTTTTGTTCGGGCATGACAAGCACTTGGCCGAACCGTTTATTTTTCTGGACCGGAACAATTCGCGAGTCGGCCGACCCGAAAAGTAAAGCCTGGATAAGAAATGAGCTGCAACGTGGTGAAGCGAAATGGAAGACGTTTCCGGAACGTTTGGAAGAGGTGGGGGTTTCTTGGAAAGCCTATCAAAACGATGTGAGCTTCGGCGGGGGATTTGAAGGAGAGGAACGCTCATGGCTCAGCAGCTTCAGCTGTAATCCTTTGGAATTTTTTGAGCAATATCATATCCAATTCACCTCACGCTATACGGCCAGCCTTAAAAAACAACTGGACGAGCTGCCGCTAGCGATCAATTCTTTGAAGGAGAAACTGCAATCCTTACAGGCAAGTGATAAACGTTATTTGAAAGCACAGGAAGCCCTGAAAAAAAAGGAAGCGATATGGAAAGAAACGCAGCAGGCAGTGGAGCGCTGGAGTCAGGAACATTTTGATCGCTTATCGCTTCGGGAGAAAAGTCTTTTTCATCGTGCGTTTACCACCAATGTGGATGATCCTTATTATCATCAGTTGGAGCACTTAACCTATCGGGATGATCAAGGTGTAAAAAGGGAATTATCGGTACCGAAGGGCGACGTGCTGCATCAATTCAGGAAAGATGTAGAAAATGGACAATTACCGGCGGTTTCCTGGATGATTCCTGCTGAAAAATATTCTGATCATCCAACGGCACCCTGGTATGGCTCCTGGTATGTATCGGAAATCATGGACATTTTAACAAAAAATCCAGAGGTTTGGCGAAAGACAATTCTCATCCTCACCTATGATGAAAATGATGGCTATTTTGATCACGTCCCTCCTTTTGTTCCACCAAACCCGTACAAAGCTGATAGCGGCCAATGTTCGGAGGGTATCGACACAAAGATTGAATATATTACGTTAGAAGCGGAACTGGCCGATGGCAAATCGAAAAAAGAAGCACGTGGAGCGGCAATCGGGCTTGGATTTCGGGTCCCCTTAATCGTTGCTTCGCCTTGGACAAGAGGCGGTAGGGTTTGTTCGCAAGTATTCGATCATACCTCAACCTTGCAATTTTTGGAAAAGTGGGTTCAGCATAAATTCAAGAAAACGGTACGGGAAGAAAACATCGGTAGCTGGCGGAGAACCATCTGCGGTGATTTAACAGCCGTATTCACGAACGAAAAAAACAAAGTTGAAGATGACAAGCTTCCGTTTATCCGACGGAACCTGTATGTTGAGGGCATCCACCAAGCGCAATATAAAGCGATCCCCTCGGGCTTTGAGGCTTTGACATTGGATGAAATCGAAATGGGAATGGATAAACCGCAACAGCTGCCCCGGATGCCACGCCAGGAACCGGGTGTGAAAGTAGCTTGCCCACTGCCGTATGAACTCTACGCCGAAGGTGAGCACATGAACGGGCTGTTCCAACTAAGCTTAAGTGCCGGCAGCGAAGTTTTTGGAAAGGCAAGTGTCGGCGCCCCCTTTACCGTCTACACACCGGATTCCATCCGTTCGTATGCCGTGAAAGCGGGTGATCAGCTAACGGACAGGTTTGAATTGGGAAAAACAGCCAACTTCGACTTGCAAGTGCAGGGGCCGAACGGCTTTTACAGACGGTTTAAAAACCAGGGAGAAATACCGGCTTGCACCATCCGTTTAGCCAATGAAACGCTTGATGGAAACTTAACGGGTAACCTTCTTCTACGAATCGAAAACATGGGAGATCGATCATTACCGATACATATTCAAGATAATGCCTATGGAAAGGCTCCGATTTCAAGAGTGGTGGAAGCGCAGCAAAACGTAACACAACGGATTGATCTAACCGCTAGCCACCAATGGTACGACTTGGTTATTTCCGTGGAGGGTTACCCCGACTTCCTATGGGCTTATGCGGGTAAAGTGGAGACGGGCAAGGAAGGATCTACGGATCCACAAATGGGAAATCCGCAGACTGGAAACAAACTTTATTCCAATGCACCTTCTAATTTATATACCCATGCATAATTGCAAGGTGCTTTACCGGGATTGAAGGGTGGTGCTTCGATGCGAAGCTCCTCTCCTTCGTAGTTTGAAGGGATGGTATCTTGATAACCGAGTAAACTTACCTGCAAAGGTTTTTTCGGCAAGGGAACGCGAATGGTTCCGCTTTTCCATTCGGTACAGATTAGGTAGAGATCTTTGCCTTTAGCGGTAAAATAGCCGTGTGTTTCTTTGCTATTTGCGGGTCTTGACGACCAAGCTTTTGTTCCGTAAATTGCCTCACCGTTAACGGCTAACCATTGCCCCATGTCCAACAGGCGTTCTTGCATAATCACGGGTATCATCCCATCGGCGGTAGGCCCCACATTCAGCAATAGGTTACCGCCGTTACTTACTTTATCAATTAGGAGGTCGATAAGCTGTTTGGAGGTGAAATAATCTTCCGTTGTTTCGAAACGATTGTATCCATAAGAAGTACCAATACCACGACTTTCTTCCCAGGGATGGGATGCTTGATCGCCGATTCCTTTTTGATCGTGCACCAAATCATACTCGGTGGTATAATAACCGCCATGCTTACTGCGGGTTTCTTTGCCCCAGCGGTCATTGACGACCACGCTTTGGGCAACGGGCGACTCGTTATAGAGCCAGGATAAGAAGGTGGTGCTTTTTAGTGTTTCGCTTGGGTAATCCCATTCACCATCGGCAAAAATTACTTCTGGCTGATAGGCATTGACGAGCTCTTGCATTTGGGGAATCATGTGACGATCGACCCATTGATCAATACTTTCTTGTTTATATAAGGGATGGCTCCACTCGAGCAGCGAATAATAGAAACCCATCCGTAAACCTGATGCCTTCACGGCTTTACTTAAATCGCCGGCGAGATCGCGATGCGCTCCGATATCGACACTATTCCAATTGGGACTGTATTTACTGGGCCACAAGCAAAAACCATCGTGGTGCTTCGAGGTAAGTACAACGTACTTTGCACCCGCTTTTTTAAATAGTTCGGCCCACTGCTCGGGCTTAAAATGTTCTGCCTTAAATAAGGGAGCAAAGTCCTGATAGGTAAAGTTAGGCCCATAGTTCTTATGATGAAAATCCAGAAAAAGCTTATTCTTACTTTTCAATCGATTCTCATAATGCTCTGCATATTTTTCGTATACACCTTCTACTTCTTTGATCGGCGCGTAAGCAGGTACCGAATAAGGACCCCAGTGAATGAAAATCCCAAATTTGGCGTCTTGCCACCACTGCGGAATTTCCCGCTCATCAATGGATGACCAAGCGGGTTCGTATTTTTGAGCATATAAGGATGGATTTGATACGACCATAAAAAGGAGCAGACTTGTAATGATTTTTTTCATTTATTTATTTTTTAGTGGCAAATGAGAGCCCAATATAAATAAGCATAACCTCTTACGTCACTCTTATATATAGCTTGGTTTCATTGGCTAGTTATTGGTTTTTATACTCGTTCAACGAAATTACAAATTTTAGGTGTCTTTTGTTGATAAGGAAGCCTACATAAGCCTTGACTGTTTGGTTCTTTATGGTCAAGCATAAAGAACATAAAAAATACATAAAATATTTGCATCACAGTAAATTGAGTCGAAATTAGGATTAGCTAAATAGTCGAGTAATTTTTCTATTAAAAGAAAAACTACTATAAAAAACAGCCCTTGTTTAATGAATAAAGGTTATCTTTGAGAAGCCTGACGGCCTAAAGGCTTTGTAGAGAAATTGCTAGCAAGATGAGTTTAAAAGTAGAAGGACCGGTCCCTACAGGAGATGTTAAAATATCACGGAAAAAACCTATTTTTCCAGTGAAACCTGCCTTACGTAAATATCTAAGAGAGTATCAACGGGAATCAAAACTACCGCTTAGCTACCGCGAATTGCGTAATTTTATAGATAGCGTACCCGTTTACGATAAAGAAGGAAAGGACACGCTTTGGGAAACACCGCTCTATCCCCCACATGAAGTTGCGCATATCCACGAAGGATTAAAACAGATCTATGCCCTCTTAAAAGCTTCGGGGAATAACCGTATTGTAGAGCATAAATTTATCGACCGTATAGATTACTGTACATTTGGCAATACACATCCATTTCGTATCCGTATTGTCAACCGTTTAAATGATGTATATGATTATTTTTACATCAAACAGGCCGATGCTTCACGCATCTATGGGCTCGAATTGGAGGAAATTATGTCCCCCAATCGCGTGAACTTTACCGTTGACGGTGACACGCTGGTGGAAGAGCATATTGTCGGTTTACCCGGAGATGTTTTCGCAAAGCGTTTGATGGAGAATCCTGATTATAACCCCATTCGGATTGCAAAAGAATTCGTGAAGTTCAACGAGCGTTGCCTTATTATGTTGTTAGGTGATATGCGCTCCTATAATTATGTGATGCAGATTACGCCCGACTTCGATGACTTTCAATTTAGGATTCGTGCGATTGATTTCGACCAGGAGTTTTACGAAGGGAATATGAAAGTATATATGCCACAATTTTTTAAGGAAAACCTCCCTTATGTCAAACTTTCGATGGAGCACCTTACTGAAAAAACCGTTTTGCAATACCAGCAAGAGGAACGCTCCTCCATTGTACATCGCGTGCGCATCGAACGACATCGACTGGCGGCTTTAAGAGATGTATCGCAAAATGAACAGTTGTCTCCTCCGGAAAACATTGCCATGCTGAAAAGCCAACTGGCAGCCCATTATAAAAATCAGGATTATCATCTATGTAAAAGCATGACGGATATTATTGAATTGAATATCAAGAATGTGATTCGACAAGTGAGATTATAGCAAGTATGTACTGTGGCTTCATGAACCAAAGCGATCAGTATAAACCATCAGCTCTTACACCGCGCCCCAGAACATTCACCCCCAAAAAATATCCGAAGGAAGCAACCCTAAATAGGCTAAAATCAGCCTCAAAAATCTTTGGCGAGTACAAGCGTCCTAATCCTTGGGACGCTTCAAAAAGATTTTTAAGCTGTGGCTTTTTTTGTTACTTTTTTTTGCTACAGAAAAAAAGTAAGCGACTTTGGCACGATATTCGTTCTAGGATGTTCACAATTTTTTAATGTTTAACGGATAAGTCACAGTATACTATGAAAACATCGATGAAAAATACGGCTAAAATTCAAAAGTTATCTGATTTAGCAAAGAAAATTGACAAACAACTAATGGATTTATTGGTAAAAGAATTAGAAAATTTCCGTAGCAATAACGGTTCAGGTTCAGCGAATATAAGAATAGCATAAAAAAACCATCTACCTATCACAAAATATATTCATCTACCTATGTAAAAACTTCCCCGAGGGCCATGACCCTCGGGGATTTGTTTTTTTAGCCTTATTTCCGTTTACCCATGTTAACCAATTGGTCAATTGACTAATTTTAACTTCTTTTGCATTAAAAATTACCAGTTTCATGAATACGCAAGTCCAATCCCTCCGCTACCGAGACGCACAACTAGTTGATCTTCCACTTATTGTATCCATTTACAACAGTACCGTAAAGGGCAGAATGGTTACAGCGGACACAGAGGCGGTGACGGTGGAAAGCCGGTTACCCTGGTTTAGCCAGCATAACCCACTTACACGTCCTTTGTGGATCGTAGAAAGCGCGGAAGATGAAATTATTGGTTGGGTCAGTTTTCAATCCTTCTACGGACGTCCGGCTTACGACGGAACGGTCGAAATCAGTATCTATATAGATGAAAAACAGCGTAAGAAGGGCTATGGGAAAACAATTCTTCAAGAGGCTGTAAATCGGGCACCCGATTTACAGGTGAGCACCATTTTGGCCTTTATCTTCGCCCATAATACACCCAGCATCCGACTTTTCGAAAAAGCCGGTTTCCTGGAATGGGGTAATTTTCCGGACATTGCTGTATTGGATGGCATACAGCGAAGCTTGATTATTTTGGGACGGAAAGTTGGTGAATCGTGAAGCAGTTGCCAATGTTAATAGTTGAGTGGTTGAGTAGGGAAATAGTTTAGTTATTGGTTATTCGTTGTGGAGGGTACACAAGCGTTCATAGAAAAAAATGCTACTTAACATCTCAACTATTTAACTACTTAACGATATCGGTTACCCGTTGCCGGTTGCGCGTGATGAAGCCACACGGGGCTCTAGCGTACAGGGAACAACGGCCTTGGAGGATGCCGCCGCAACGAGCAGCAAAGCATTTGCACGTCTGTTCATATTGTACTGCCCAAGCGGATTGAGGAAGTGAAACGGCTCCAATACGCGCGGTGATGCTTTGCCATCAGTTGCAAGGAAGCCTACATAAGCCTTGACTGTTTGGTTCTTTATGGTCAAGCATAAAGAACATAAAATATTTGCCTCAAGGTATTGAGATGAAATTAGGATTAGTTGACTAGGGAAATAGTTTAGTTATTGGTTATTCGTTGTGAAGGGTACACAAGCGTTCATAGAAAAAACATGCAACTTAACGTCTTCTATTTAACTACTTAACGATATCGGTTACCCGTTGCCGGTTGTGCATGATGAAGTCACACGGGGGCTCTAGCGCGCAGGGAACAACGGCCTCATGAAATTGAGCGTCAAAAAGATTTAGGATAAGCTTGGGTAAAAAAATCATGTGAAGAAGCGAAGGGCGGCCTAGTGTGCGGGAGCGGCTCCACAGGATGAAGCCTTGGGCCTAAATCTTTAGCGAAAGTACATGAAGCCTTGACTGTTTGGTTCTTTATGGTCAAACATAAAGAACATAAAAAGGTTAATGTTTGTTAAATTTTTTGCAAATGCTACCCGATGCTATTACTTTGTGTCAAGCAAAACATTTGCTACATATTTTTAATTAACTTATCTTTGCAGAATGTTTATAAACAAGCGTTTAATGATCTGGGCTTCGGCACTGCTCTTTTCAATTGGAATGGTCGGATGTAAGAGCAAGTTTGAAAAGCTACGCGCCGGTAATGACAATGTGGCGAAATACCGGGAAGCGATCAACTTGTACAACAATAAGAAGTACTCAAAAGCGCTTGTTTTATTTGAAGATCTATCCAATAAATACCGGGGAAGACCGGAGAACGAAGAATTGATGTATTATTTCGCTTACACCAATTATCGTTTACGTGATTATACCTCCGCTCGCTTTCATTTTAAAAACTTTACGGATCAATACCCACAAAGTCAACGTGCTGAAGAATGCCGTTTTATGGGGGCTTATTGTTATTATTTGGAATCGCCTGTATACACCCTGGATCAGGAGAACACCTTAAAAGCGATTGAATCCTTACAACTATTCATTAACTTATATCCGAAAAGCGACCGTGCAGAAGAGGCCGCTAAATTTATTCAGGATTTACGGGATAAGTTAGAACATAAATCATATGCCAATGCCAAGCTATACCTGGATGTGGGCGATTATAAAGCGGCAGTGATTGCTTTTCAGAATTCCTTACGGGACTATCCGGATACAAAATATGCGGAAGAAATGGAATACTTGGCCATCAAATCGCAATATCTGTACGCTAAAAACAGCATGCTTACCAGTCAAGAAGGCCGTTATCAGGAGGCCATTGAGTATTCCGATCGATTTGTTGACAATTTTCCCGAAAGTAAATACAAAAAAGATGCAGAAGGTTTGAAAAAGGACTCGCAACGAGACATCGAGTCCGTTAAGAAATTGATCGCCTCCTTGAGTCCTACGCAAAAGAAAAAAGAACAAGAAAAAGAAGAAGAACTGAATAACCAACCAAGAGGATCCTTACCTCAACAGTCATTACAATAAAAAGATATGAGCAATATACAGAAACATACTGTCCCTAACACCACCGTAACACGCGATTTACGGGAGTTAGACGAAAACACAGGCAACATCTACGAATCGATCGTTATTATGGGTCGTCGTGCCAATCAAATTGCTACTAACATGAAGGAAGAGCTTCACAGCAAGTTGGCGGAATTTGCCACATCCAACGATAACCTGGAAGAGGTATTCGAAAACCGCGAGCAGATCGAAATTTCGAAACATTATGAGCGTCTGCCTAAACCCACATTGGTAGCAGTAGATGAATTCTTAAACGAAAAAGTTTACTTTAGAAATCCATCTAAAGAACAATCAAAGTAAGCCTAATAGATCATTTAGCTCACATGCTAAAGGGGAAAAAGATTATACTCGGTATATGCGGAAGCATTGCCGCATACAAGGCTGCGGCTTTAACCAGATTGCTGGTTAAAGCCGGCGCTGAGGTACAAGTAATCATGACACCCGATGCTGTTGAATTTATAACTCCGCTTACCCTTTCTACACTCGCCAATAAACCTGTACTAAGTACATATTTCGATAAACAGACCGGTACTTGGAATCATCATGTGCAGTTAGGTTTATGGGCCGACCTCCTATTAATTGCGCCGGCAAGTGCAAATACCCTGGCAAAACTTGCGAACGGCTTATGTGACAATCTGCTTTGCGCTGTGTATCTGTCTGCAAAATGTCCTGTTTATTTTGCTCCTGCAATGGATTTGGACATGTGGGCCCATCCAAGCACGCAAAATAACATTTCGAAGTTACAGCATTATGGAAATACCCTGATCCCACCGGGAACTGGAGAATTAGCCAGTGGTTTAGTGGGCGAAGGTCGTTTGGCAGAGCCGGAAGAAATCCTTCACTTCTTGGAGAAAACATTTACCAATAGCTCCTCGAAAGAAAAGGGTCCTTTAGCAGGTAAAAAGGCCTTGGTAAGTGCAGGTCCGACTTACGAACCCATCGATCCGGTACGTTTTATCGGTAACCACAGCAGTGGAAAAATGGGTTATGCTATTGCCGAAACACTACATCAATTGGGAGCAAACGTGACCTTAGTAAGTGGACCAACCAACCTTCCTGTACCTGACGGCGTCAAATGCATCCAAGTTGTATCAGCAAAGGAAATGTTAGATGCCTGTTTAACAGTTTTCCCTGAAACTGATGTTACGGTGATGAGTGCTGCAGTAGCTGACTATACCCCCGAGACAGTAGCAGATCGAAAAATAAAGAAAAAGGAAGCCCATTTTTCGATTGCCCTGAAGAAAACAACCGATATTTTAGCCGACTTGGGAACAAAAAAACAAGCTCATCAATTCTTAATTGGTTTTGCTTTAGAAACCGACAATGAATTGGCCAATGCAATTGGTAAGTTGGAGAAAAAAAATCTCGACTTGATTGTGCTCAATTCCATGCAAGATCAAGGAGCGGGTTTTGCAGGGGATCAAAATAAGATTACGATTATCGATCGTAAACATCAACAATTCACTTTCCCGCTCAAATCCAAGAAAGAAGTAGCCGCCGATATTTGTGGTTTTATTGTTGAGACGTTGAAGCGTTAAATAGTTGAGTGGTTGAGTAGGCGGCTTTTAAGTTGGAAGTAGCCTAATCACATACTTTATTAACTACTCAACTATTATTACTACTCAACTAATTCTCCCCCAACCCTTGTTAGTTAATATCCGAATAAGTACCTTTGATAAACGTACTTTCAACACTAAGTATGCACAGCTAATTAAATTAACAACTTATTTACAAATAATGCTTAAAAATCAATTACTTATAGCAACCCTACTCATGGGTACTGCAGCCTCATCCTTAGCGCAAGAAAAAATGAAACCTGAAGATACCGAAGTTTGGGAACCGGTGCCACACGTTGTATCGACTCCAGTTGGCCAGGCACCTTCGGATGCCATCGTATTGTTCGACGGCAAGGACTTGAGTGCTTGGGAATCACAAAAAAATCCAGGCCAGCCAGCTGATTGGCCAGTTGCGGGCGGCATATTTACCGTTAATAAAAAAGCCGGTAATATCTGGACAAAACAGAAATTCGGCAGTTACCAATTACACCTCGAATACTATATCCCACAGGATATTGAAGGAGAAGGTCAGGCAAGAGGAAACAGTGGTTTATTTGTGGCAGCCCTCGGTAGCGGCGATGAAGGCTATGAATTGCAGATCTTGGATTCCTACAACAATAAGACTTATGTAAACGGTCAGTTGGGTTCAGTTTATAAACAACGTATTCCGCTGGCGAATCCAGCTAGAAAACCTGGTGAATGGCAGACTTATGATGTGGTTTGGACACCTCCAACGTTTAAATCCGATGGATCAGTGGAAACTCCGGCTCGCGTGACGGCATTTATTAACGGTGTCTTGGTACAAAACAACGTCGAGCTAATTGGCGGCACACAATACATTGGTAAACCTAGCTATAAAGCGCATGGCCCAGCTCCTATTATGTTGCAAGCACACGGCGATCCAAGTAAACCTATCAGCTTTAAAAACATTTGGGTAAGACCATTGTAATTCGTTATTCGTATAATAAAAAGGCTCAATTGCAATGCAATTGAGCCTTTTTATTTAATGATCCAGCTTTTCCTTGTAAGGAGCTGTTTGGGCAAGCAAGTGTGTAGCATTTATCCCCCTAGAGCAATAACAGCTCCAACAGCTAATAGCCAGTAGCTAATAGCTAACAACCAATAAAAAAAGCTAAAACCCCGCTGCTGCCGGTTGTTTGTTTTTCACATTAATAACCGTCTTGTTAATGATCGGCATCAGTAAAATCAGCGCAATGGTCACTACACAGAGAAGGGCCATCAGTTGATAATAATCCATACAGAACAGCAGAAAATCTTGCTTTTGGATTCTTTTTCCTAATAAAACCTTCGCCGCCTTTCCCGCTTGATCGAATGCTAGTCCTCTGCCGGCCAAGGCATGCTGATAGAGGGAGAGTCTTTGTTCAAATAAAGGATTGCTTTGATTCAGCCCTTCAGATAACTTGTCGCCATGTACTTTTTCGAAATACAGCTGATAGAAATTCAACGAAGCCAAACTCAAAGAAAAGGTGGTAAAGCGAACAAAAACACCGATAGCAGAGGCGGATTTACTCAAAGCCGTTGGTACCGAAGAAATAATAAATAACACAATAGGCCCCATCAACAAGCCGGCCCCCATGCCTTGTAGTATCAGCAACAAGATATAATGGTTCGGACTTGCTTCTATAGAAAAAAAGTAAATCATAGTGGTATGATAAACGGCCAACAAAGCAAAGCCGACACACCAAAGAGCTTGAAGGGACTTCTTTAAAATAATCAGTCGGGTCGAAATCGTACAGCCAATAACAATCCCTAAAATATTCCACAATAAAAAACGATAAGTATGAATAGGATCCATTTCCAAAACTTGTGAAAAATATTGACTGGTTAAGTTGAAACTGCCCCGTACCAAATAAAGAATAACCAACAAAAGTAAACCGATCCAGCTATTTTTATACCGAAAGATCTCAACATGTACGTAAGGCCTTTTAAGCGATCGTTGTCGCCAATAATTCAACAACAACAAGAACGGAACCAAAAAAGCACCATATCGGATAACAGCGCTATCAAACCAGTTCAACTGTTGTCCATATACTAATATATAAGCAATCAATATGAGGGAGCAGGCGTATAACACAAAGCTAACCCAATCTAATTGATAAAGCGGAGTTTTACGACTGAGACGTACATTATGTATAATACTTAATAACATCACGGCCCCCGGTATAATACAAAAGGTGATGGCCTTGTAAATCACGTTATAATCGTATTGATCAATAAGCGGGGCGGCCATTAATGAAGTTAATGGGGCGACACATAAAATCAATCCATAGAAAATGGAATAACCAATTTCCCGTGCATAGTTTGACTTCAGTTGACGGAAAAGCAAATTCAGGCAAATACTAGTCGTACCGCAATTCACAATCCCCTGCAGAAACCGGATCGGTAAGATCACACCTAAATGATGGCTATGGTACACACCATAAGCAAAAACCAGCTGCAAACTCAAGCAGATGAGTAAATACTCTTTAGTGGCAATCCGATTAAAAAAACGAGCCTCCAATGGCGTAAACGCCGCAATAGCTGCATAGAAAACCAGCAAGGAGAATTGCACGTCAGCAGGTTCAACACCGTAATAGCCCACGGCAGCCGAGACGTTGGCAGTTGACATAGCAAAAAGCAATAAGGTGGGTAATAGAAGCAATAGGGTGGTCACAAAAATCAACCAGCGCGGTACCCAAGCTTTAAACAATGGTTTTTCTGCCATATTATTCTCCTTTTCTAACGCGTACAACGGCATTCATACCGGCATTTAGAAGTTCGATATCTCGGCCTTCCAAGCGGATACGGACAGGGATACGCTGTGCAATCTTCACGAAATTACCCGTTGAATTATCGGGCGGTAAGAGTGAATACCGCGAACCGGTAGCTCCCGAAAGCGATTCGATTTTCCCACGAAACGTCCGATCGGGATAGGCATCTACTGAAATCGAAACTTCTTTACCTACCTGCATATGCTGGATCTGGGTTTCCTTAAAGTTAGCGACGACCCATTTACCTGAGCAACGATCGATAATAAACGCCAAAGTTTGTCCAGGCTGTACGAGTTGTCCCGGTTGAATGCTTCGTCGTCCCATTTTTCCATCATAGGGTGCCCGGATAACCGTATAATCGGTATTCAATGTACTCCGTTGCAAGACGGCTTCCCGACGTTTAATTTCTGCCGCTAATACGTCCGCTTGCACCCGGATGTCATTTGCCTTCGATAAAGCGGCAGCATAGGCGTCGGTGCTCGCCAAGTATTCCGCTTTCGCAACCTCTAAAGCACTCTCTACTGCTTCCAGCTGTTGTTTAGTGGCCGATTCAGCCTCATAGAGCTTTTGATAGCGATTGAATTCTTGCTCTTGCTTTACCAGTTTTGCTTTGGCGGCGCTGATATGTGATTGATCAACGGCGGCCCCTTTGTTCGCCGTTTGAATGTTGCTCTGTAATACAACAACTTGGGCACGTGCATTCATGAGAGAAGCGGTTGCCTCCTCCTGTTGAGCAGCATATTCACTATTGTCGATAATAACCAAAGTATCACCCTTACGCACGCTTTGATTTTCTTCAAAACGAACTTGTTGTATATAACCGTTCACACGGGAGGTAATGGGATTAATATATTCGTCTACCTGCGCATCGTTGGTCTCTTCGAAACGATAATAAGAAACCAGCGTACGAACACCCCAAATGAGAAGCGCGATCACTAAGATCAAAGCGATTACTGTTGTGACACGTGTAATTATCTTATCAGATGATGATTGTTTTTGTGTTGCCATTGCTATTATAAATTGCCAATCGTTCTTTGTAATTTGTAAAATTGTACTTGTGCGTTTGCTTTTGCGGTCGACAGTTCGAACTGAGATTGCAGCAACTGTGTTTCTGCATCCAGAAAATCGGTCAGCAGTGAAAGTTGATTGAAATAGGTGTTACGTGTAATGCGATAACTTTCGGTAGCCTGAGCAATATTTTCTTTAGCTACTTCGATTTTCGCCAACGCTTCAGTACAACGTAAGTAAGCTTCTTCTACCTCCTGTCTTATTGCATCATGAGCATCTTCAGCAGCTATTGCCTGCTGTTTAAGGGCTAATGATGCTTCCTTTACTCGATGTTTATTGGTATATAAACCCGAGATGGGAATTTGCAGCTTTATCCCCGCCATTCCTGAACCATACAGGGCTAAACTATAAGGATAAAATTGTATTTGAGGATAGCCATAGCCATACTCGGCAAAGAAGCCTATCTTCGGTGAGGTATTCGATTTTACTTGCTGCAATTGGAGGGCAAGCAATTCTTTTGCCTTCTCCGATAATATTCCTTTAAAAGCATGGGCATGGGCTTCATCAATATAGGCTTGCAAAGATTGTAATTGAAATAAAGCCGTGTCCCTCTTAGTATCGACATCGAATTCAATCGGGCACTCGTCCGGTTTACCTATTAATATATTAAGGTGTTGTCCTGCGATTTTAATGCTGTTGTTGATTTCTACAAGCAGCATGCGTTGTTTGGATAAGCGTAATTCTGCCCGTAACACATCACTTTTCAGCACAGTGCCATTGGCGTATAATTGCTTGATCTCCTCCAGTTGCTTTTCGCGCTCTTTAATATCTTGTTGCAAAAGGGCTCGATAAGCTTTGTTTCGATAGACATCGTAATAATGAACGGCTACGTTAAAATGGATATCGGCCCTGGTTTGATGATGTTCTACCTGCGCTACTTCTTGTTCTTTTTTGGCATATTTAATTTCACGTTCGGTTTTACCTCCACTATACAGATTAAGATAAGCTTCGGCCCCTGCTTTGTAATATTTTCGATCAATCGGGAACTGCTTGGGGGTATGAAACAAGCCTTCTTCATAAATTGGCATGTTAAACACATAGGCGTATTGCCCATTGATAGAGACCTCGGGTAACCGCTCATCTTTTGCAACTTGCAAGCGGGCTGCACTGCTTTGCACGTCAATTTCGCTTGCTTGGATTTTTTTGCTATTACTATCGGCCAACTGCCAGGCTCTTTCCAGACTCAAAGTCTCAGACATCGGCTGCTGCGCCCTTCCAAAGAATGGAAATAGCACCGTTGCCACCAGGCATAAGCCCCGTGCTATGTTATAATTTAGAAAGTTCATGATTTATTTAATGACACCACAAAGGTCGAAATATTTAACTTTCTTATTTTTCTCTAAAATGACATACTTTTGCTTAAACACGCCATATGAATAGTGTAACCATCAGCGAATATTTATCGGCGCTCGACCAACACCCGAACAGCACCTACTTATGGTACAGCCATTATGGCGATCAGCTGGAACTGCATAGTCACCATAAGGGGCAATTGACTTATGTGGAGGGCGGTGTCATTTTTCTTCATACGGAAGATCGTTCCTATTTCTTACCCGCACGGCATTATGCTTGGATTCCTGCGGGCGTAAAGCACCGCTTCCACCATCGATACCCTTCGGTTAAAGTACGAACTATCCATTTTGATCCGGAACGAACCGAAGATGATTTTTTCAAAAAAATGGGTATTTACCCGGTGAGCAATCTGTTATTGGAAATGCTGCTCTTTTCTGAAAGATGGCATGGGGATCTCTTTCCGGGTTCCAAAGCCTATGATTTTCTGAATACGATGAAAAACATTTTGCCATTAATTAGTTTACATCCACTGCCGATTGCGCTACCAACTACAGATAATATGCGCTTACGGCCGGTGTTGGTATATATCCATCAACATATCGCCGATAATTTGACATTGGATGTTTTGGGAAAGGAATTCGGATTTAGCGAAAGAACTTTATCGCGCTTGTTCAAAACCATTTTGAATATGCCTTTTTTTCAATACCTCAAATTAACGCGGATTATTAAAGCAATGGAGTATTTGATTAAAGAGGATTTATCAATCAGTGAGATCGCTTACCGGGTGGGCTATAACAGTATTTCGGCTTTCAGTAATACCTTTTATAGTATTATGGGGCAACGTCCTACTGAATTTCAGCAACTGAACGGCACCATTCCCGAGGAACGCATATAAAGCTGAAATCGATTATAAACGAATCACAAAAATTACGCATGCGTAACAATCGCCATACGTTCGGCTTAACTATTACGTTCTAGTAGAGTAAAATGATATCTTTGCCAATCACGATACTCGTCGATTCATTAATTGATGGATTCCGTTAGTTCAGGCTCCTCAGTAAGGCGGGTACTAGGCCACTAAAACAAACGTACATGAACGTAGTAGATCGTTATCTATATAGTCTTATTCTTTTTATGGGTGCGGTATTGCCCCTTGCTGCACAGCAGCGCGATTGGGAGAATGAAAAAGTATTTGAAATTAATAAACTGCCAAGTCATGCCACGGCTATTCCTTTTGATAATGAGCAGCAGGCTATTGCAACGATAGATTCTAATTCGTCGCTCTACAAAAGCTTAAACGGCTTATGGAAATTTAATTGGGTAAAAAGCCCGAATGAACGCCCCAAAGAGTTTTATAAAAAAGGCTTTAATGATAGCCAATGGAAAGAATTGACAGTTCCTTCAACTTGGGAGGTGAACGGATATGGTACCCCCATCTATACGAATATCACCTATCCGTTTAAAGTGGAACCTCCTAAAATCATGAAAGCGGTTGATACTTCTTGGACCAAGCACAAGGAACCAAATCCGGTGGGTTCGTATCGACGCAAGATAGAAATCCCTTCCAACTGGGCCGACAAACAAATTTTCTTAAATTTTGACGGGGTGCAAAGTGCTTTCTATGTATGGGTAAATGGAGAGAAGATTGGCTATAGCGAAGGCAGTATGACAGGGGCTTCTTTCGATATTACGGAATATGTGCAAACGGGGCAGCAAAATTTAATCGCTGTAGAAGTGTATAAATGGAGCGATGGTAGTTATTTGGAAGATCAGGATATGTTCCGATTGGCCGGTATCCATCGAAATGTCTATTTAAACGCCGCCCCTAAATTACATATACGCGACTTTTTCCTGAAATCGATACTAACGGACGATCTTTCATCAGCAAGCTTTATCGTGGACACTTGGTTAAAAAATGATGGAAAAGGTGGAGACGCGGTGGGAAGCCTTAGTGTAAAGATTTTGGATGCAGAGGGTAAGGAACTTGCGCTTTCCTCTAAAATGGAAGAACGTATTAATAGAAAAATCGGTTTGGGAAATCTCTTTGGAAAAAAGGAAGAGGACGCGGCCTATCAATTGAAGAGCACGATCCAAAACCCAAAGTTGTGGTCGGCAGAAACACCTTATCTTTATACGGTAATCCTCACCTTGAAAGACAAGCAGGATCAAGTGACAGAAGTTTTATCGAGTAAATTTGGTTTCAGAAAAATCGAAATCAAAAATAGTCGGCTATACATAAATAATAAACCGGTTTTATTGAAGGGTGTTAATCGGCATGAAACGCATCCCCTTTATGGTAAAGCCGTTCCTTATGAAAGTATGTTGGAAGACATCCAGCTGATGAAGCAAAATAACATCAATACGGTACGTACTTCACATTACCCCAACGATCCGCGCTGGTATAAATTATGTGATGAATATGGTCTTTATGTGATTGATGAAGCGGATTTGGAGACACATGGCGCGAAAGCGGATTTAGGCAATAGCCTGAGCTGGAAACCAGCTTACATTGATCGGCATAAACGGATGGTGCAAAGGGATAAAAACCACCCATCAATTATTATATGGTCTTTAGGGAATGAATCGTGGGGACACGAAAATTTTAAGGCAGCCCGCGAAGCTGTGCTGGCTATTGACACAACGAGACCAGTCCATTTTGAAAGCTATAATGAAGTGGCGGATATTGAATCGACAATGTACCCTTCTGTCGCTAACTTATTGAAGAGTGGACAAACAGTTAGTACAAAGCCCTTTTTAATGTGCGAGTATGGTCATGCCATGGGAAATGCTATGGGAAATTTGAAAGAATATTGGGATGTCATTGAAAGTCACCCGCGCCTTATCGGTGGCTGTATTTGGGAGTGGGTAGACCATGGGCTGAGCAAGCAAATACCTGGGGCGGCAACCGGGCAGACTTTCTATGCTTATGGTGGCGATTTTGGCGATAAACCGAATGACGGGAACTTCTGTATGGACGGAATATTGACACCGGATCGAAAACCAACAGCCAAGTTAGAGGAAGTAAAAAAAGTATATCAATATGTCGGTTTTACCGCAGCTAACCTTACAGAAGGTACAGTGAGTATTAAGAATAAGTATGCTTTTTTGGATCTGAATAATTTTACATTGGATTGGGTATTGACAGCGGATGGTAAGGAGATTCAACAAGGGGTCATTCCTTCCCTCAATCTGCCCGCCGGCGATAGTACAATCTTACGTGTACCGATTCAACGTCCATTACTAGCCCCGGGAGCTTCCTATTATTTGCAACTTTATGTTAAATCTACCAAGGACGAACCTTGGGCACCGAAGGGAACAGTACTAGCGACAGAACAATTTGCGCTTCCTTACAGGGCACCGGCACAGCTTAGCTATTTGGATACCGTAACGACGTTACCTGACGTTATTGTATTGCAGAAGGAAGATGAGGCCACCTTGATCGGCAAAGAATTCCACGTTGGTTTCAATCGCAAGAATGGCATGATCTCGTCCTTAGCTTACCGTAACAATCAACTGATTGAAGGTCTTGAAAATGGCTTCAAATTGAATATCTATCGCGCTACGCTTGATAACGATCGTGATAAAGATTGGGGACAAGCAATCCCCTGGGAAAAAGAGGGCTACGATTCGCTTTCATTTCAGGTGAATGATTTTAATATCAACCAAGGTAGTCGTAAATCAGTGCAAGTGAACGCATCGGTCATTGCAAGCACAAAATCGGGTTATAAAATCCCGCTCAACCTGATATACACCGTATATGGCAATGGTGTTATCCATGTTTCGGCATTTATCAATCCGAATAAAGAGGGACTTCCTTTGGCGCGTATCGGTTTCACAACGGCCATTAATGCCGGCCATGAGATGGTTGAATGGCTGGGCCGAGGCCCGCATGAGAACTATGTGGATCGTAAGCAGGCAGCTTTTTTTGGCCGTTACCAAAGTACCATCGAACAATTAGGCACCCCTTATATGCGTCCCCAAAGTATGGCGAATCGCGAGGATACCAAATGGTTGAAGCTTACCAACAAGAATAATCAGGGGGTAATCATTGTAGCGGACGACAAATTTGGCTTTAGTGCTTCGCATTATACGGAAAGAGATTTGCACAATGCCAAACACCCCTATGAGCTGAAGGCTAGACCTCAAATTATACTCAATATTGATTACGCTCAACGTGGATTAGGTAATGGTAGTTGCGGCCCTATTACACTTCCGCAATATCAAATTGCGAAAGAACCGATCAACTTTAGTTTTAGCCTACTTCCTTACGGCATTTTAGATGGCGATGCAGCCGATTATGTGAGAAGACAATAAGAGATGGAATATGAGTAGCGGGTACGCTACTCAAAGTAATTCATGGTGTTAAAGCCTCCCTTTTTGAGGTATTCTTCTTTACGCATAAGATGTAAATCGGATTCCATCATGTCCGCTACCAGACTTTTCAGGTTATATTTGGGTTTCCATCCGAGTTTAGTCTGTGCTTTCGTTGCATCCCCAATGAGTAAATCAACTTCCGTTGGTCTGAAATAAGTAGGATCTACCTTAACCACTGTTTGTCCGAATTTGATGTTGTCAGGATCAATACCAAGTTCCATCAACCTCTTCTCGTCTGCATCAATAATAACACCTTTCTCTTGTTCGTCTTTTCCACTAAATTCGACCTCTATCCCTACATGGGCAAAGCTCATCCGTACAAAGTCCCGTACGGTGGTAGTTACACCAGTGGCGATTACATAATCTTCTGCCAGTTCTTGTTGCAGAATGAGCCATATCGCTTCAACATAATCCTTCGCATGTCCCCAGTCGCGCTGGGCGGAAAGATTCCCTAAATACAATCGATCTTGTAAACCGAGGGCAATCTTGGAAACCGCACGCGTGATTTTTCTGGTCACAAATGTCTCTCCTCGTATGGGGCTTTCATGATTAAACAAAATGCCATTGCAAGCATACATACTATAGGCTTCCCGGTAATTGACCGTAATCCAATAGGCATATAGTTTCGCTACAGCATAGGGTGATCGTGGATAGAAGGGAGTCGTTTCACTTTGCGGTACGGCCTGTACTAGTCCGTAGAGCTCAGAGGTAGATGCCTGATAAATCCGGCATTTCGATGTCATACCCAAAAGCCTTACCGCTTCCAATAAACGGAGCATACCTAAACCATCCGCATTGGCTGTATATTCGGGTGTGTCAAAACTGACTTTCACATGGCTCTGCGCCGCTAAATTGTAAATTTCATCGGGTTGTGTTTCTTGTACGAGACGAATGAGATTGGTAGAATCCGTCAAGTCGCCATAATGCAACGTGAACTTTGGATTCGCCTCATGTGGATCTTGATACAGATGATCAATCCGATCGGTATTGAAGAGCGAGCTTCGCCGCTTTACACCATGCACGCGGTAACCTTTTTTGAGTAAAAATTCCGCTAAATAGGCACCATCTTGTCCTGTAATTCCTGTAATTAATGCTGTTTTCATTTTTATAGCAATCAGCTGTCGGCCTTCGGCCATCAACCTTCTTTCTGTTAGTCTTTTAATCCTTCCTGTCAGCCACTTTTCACACGATCGAATAATTGATTTACGATCCCAACCGATCACCGGCTAGTCGTACTGGAGACGTATAAATACCTCCTAAAGTCATCACATTAGCTAATCATCAAATTGGCTAATTGACTACTTACCGATTCAGCTACTTCCCTGCCACAAGACGCAATAGATACTCTCCATAACCGCTTTTGACTAAAGGCTCGGCAACGGTCCTTAATTGATCGGCTTGAATAAACTTCATTCGATAAGCGACTTCTTCAATACATCCTATTTTCAGGCCTTGACGTTCTTCAATGACTTGCACAAATTGTCCGGCCTGCATTAAAGAAGGGATCGTGCCCGTGTCTAACCAAGCGGTTCCGCGACTGAAAACGCCTACTTTTAATCGGCCTTCTTCCAGGTACTTTTTATTAACGTCTGTTATCTCATACTCGCCTCTCGCGGAAGGTTTAATGTTCTTGGCAATCGATACCACGGAATTATCATAGAAATAAATACCGGGAACCGCATAATTTGATTTGGGGTCCTTGGGCTTTTCTTCGATCGACAGCACATTTTTATCCGCATCAAATTCCACAACGCCATAACGCTCCGGATCAGATACAGGATAAGCGAAAACCACGCCGCCTTCCGGGTTTACACTTTGTTGTAACAATTTGGACAAACCATCACCATAAAAAATATTGTCGCCTAAAATCAGCGCAACCTTATCATCTCCAATAAAGTCTTCCCCGATAACAAAAGCTTGTGCCAAACCATTGGGTTCCGCCTGTACCGCATAGGAAAATTTACAACCAATCTGTGATCCATCTCCTAAGAGCTTTTCAAAATTGGGTAAATCGTGTGGTGTAGATATAATTAAAATTTCATTTATACCCGCCAACATCAGGGTTGATAGGGGGTAGTAAATCATCGGTTTATCGTAAACGGGCATCAGTTGTTTACTGACCGCTAAAGTCAAGGGATGTAAACGCGTACCGGACCCTCCTGCTAAAATGATTCCTTTCATGAATATATTTTTCTTATTTAGATGATTGTTCTATTCTTTTTCCAAGTATTTCATCGTAAAAGTATTGATTTTTTGCCAGATCAACGAAAAGGTAAGCTATATTGGGTTGTTCGTATTAAAGGATAACCAACAACCCCTGCCTATCAGCAGGCACAACCAATAACAAATAACTAGTAACCAATAACCAAACTACTTAACTAATTCTAATTTCATCTTACTTATCTTGAAGCAAATATTGTATGTTCTTTTTATGTTCTTTATGCTTGACCATAAAGAACCAAACAGTCAAGGCTTATGTAGGGCTTCCTTGCAACTGATGGCATCCTCCAAAGCCGTTCTTTCCACGCACAGGCCTATATTTAGGGCTGCAGATAATACGTTCGGTTAAAAGTAAAAGCCCATCGTTCTGCCAAAATATCGCCTAGGAAATTTGCGGTTTGCACGTTGATGCACGACCACTTGTAGCAAAGTTCCAAGCGATGAGTTTATTCACTACTTAGTTATTTTCAAGGTGTTCATGGGCTCCCTACGGTCGGCTCTTTGACTACTTTCTTTGCGGACCTTGAAAAAGCTTGAGCGCCTTATAAAAAGATTTAATTAGCGAAAAAACCTCGAGCCTGCTAGCGAGAAGCTTGAATGCCAATGAAAATAAACTCGTTATGAAAAATAAAGTAGTTGGCGGTGTAGCTGCCATCAAGCGACAAAATAAACGTTCCTTTTTCGGAAATAAACAACCATAGCTCATCTTGCATATACAAGCAACTTTAATTATGTTTAACCTACAAATTTTAAAAATGATCAAGAACATTATCTTCGACTTCGGTGGCGTATTAGTGGATTGGAATCCAACACATCTTTATAAAAAGCTTTTTGAAAACGAAGCTGACATGGCTGACTTTTTGAATACGATCTGCACATCCGACTGGAATGAGCAACAAGACGAGGGAAGAACACTTCAAGAGGGTACGGAAGTCCTTGTTCAATCCTATCCAGAAAAAAAGGAACTGATTGAAGCCTATTATGGTCGTTGGGAAGAGATGCTGGCGGGCTCCATTACGGGCACAGTTGAACTCCTTGAAGCGTTGAAAAGATCCGGTAAATATAAATTGTTCGGGCTTACCAACTGGTCTGCAGAGACATTTCCTATTGCCCTTCGCCGATTCGATTTTTTTAGCTTCTTCGATGGCATTCTGGTTTCTGGTGCTGAAGGACTGAGAAAGCCGCATCAGGCTTTTTATCAATTACTGTTGGATCGATACCAGCTGTTGGCCAATGAATGCCTTTTTATCGATGACAATAAAAGAAATACGGATGCGGCTACCCAATTCGGCATCCATAGTATTGTTTTTGAAAATCCCCGTCAGTTAAAGAACGAACTAATTTATTTGCACGTTTTATAATTAGCCCCTTGCTTTACTGATCAGCCAAAAAATAATCGCAATGACGATGATGACTAAAAAGACCCCAACATAAACACCACCTTTAAATACGCCTGCAATAAAGTCACAACTGCTCATGCAGGTGAGCAGCATAATGATTGCGGGCCAAATAATATAGTTACTTCGATTCATAAATTCTTTTTTTATTACAACCATCCAATTCGCAAAAAAGTTTTGCGCCGGAAAATGCTTAAGTTTGTCAAATGGAGCAATATAGAAGAAAAGTTGCATTGCGAAATGCACGTTTTTATGCTTACCATGGCTATTATCCGGAAGAGCAGGTGATAGGCAATGAATTCTATTTGGACATCATTTGTTCTCTAAGCAATCCAACAATCAACTCAAACGACCTTTTGGCCGAGACGATTAATTATGAAGAGCTGTACCGCATCGCAAAAGAGGAAATGAGTCAACCCAAAAAGCTGTTAGAAACGGTTGTAGAAAGTATACTGAACACCGTCAAAATGTCCTTTCATGAAATAAATGAGATCGAGGTAAGCTTAAGAAAAAGCAACCCTCCCTTTGGTGGTGACACGGCAACTGCTGAAGTAAGTTTGTATTGGCGATCCAACATCGAATAGCTATTTTCAAAAAAAGTATAAACCGATAGAAAGCTGAATGTTAAGCACCTGAACTAAGGCTAAAAGCATGTTTAATAAAATTACACCGGATATATTACAGCTGTTTAAACAGCTAATAGAGGAGGATCGTTTAATGAGCGACCCAATTAGATTAGCTGATTATGCGCATGATGAAACGGAGGATCTTCGTTACACGCCCGATCTAGTTGCTTTCCCTGAAAAAGCAGAAGAGGTTGCGGCACTTCTTAAGGTCTGTCATGAGCATAATATTCCAGTTACACCCAGGGGAGCCGGAACGGGGCTATCTGGCGGCTCATTGGCTATCCATGGTGGCTTAATGATTGCCATGCAGCGTATGAACAAGATCATCACCATTGATGAAAAGAACTTACAGGCGATTGTTGAGCCTGGTGTAATTACGGAAGAGCTCATAAATGCCGCCGCTACCAAGGATCTGCTTTACCCCGTCGATCCGGCTAGTAAAGGATCTTGTTTTATCGGAGGAAACATTTCCCATGGCAGCGGTGGGCCTCGTGTTGTAAAGTATGGAACGATTCGCGAATATGTACTCAACTTACAGGTAGCGCTTCCTACCGGGGAGTTGATCTGGACAGGTGCCAATACCTTGAAATACGCTTCGGGATATAATCTTACCCAATTGTTTATAGGTTCGGAAGGTACCTTGGGGATTATCTGTAAGGCTGTTGTGAAATTAATTCCGAAACCGAAACAAAACCTATTGCTTTTTGCTTCTTTCGCGTCCAATGAAGAGGCTTGTGAGGCTGTGGGCGTTATTTTTAAGAGGGGGGTCGTTCCTTCTGCCGTCGAATTTATGGAACGAAAGGGGGTGGAATGGGTGAAGGCTTACGATGATATTCAGTTCCATCTTCTCCCTCAAATGGAGGCCTTCTTATTAATTGAGCTGGACGGAGATAGTCTAGACGAACTGATGCGGCAATGCGAGGAAGTGAATCAGGTATTAGAAGAAAAAAATTGCTTGGATGTTTTGCTGGCGGAGACCGCTAACCAGAAGGAAACCTTGTGGCGATTACGGCGTACCATGCCCTTATCGGTAAAAGCCAATTCCATCTATAAAGAAGAAGATACGGTGGTTCCGCGTGCAACGCTACCCGTCTTAATCAGCGGAATTAAAGAAATTGGTACACGCTATGGCTTTGAGTCTGTTTGCTATGGCCACGCCGGTGACGGTAACTTACATGTTAACATTATAAAAGGAAAAATGAGTGATTACGATTGGCACCACAAACTAAAAGAAGGAATCAAAGAGATATTTAAGTTAACCATTGAGTTGGGTGGAACGATATCCGGTGAACATGGCATTGGCTTAGTACAAAAGGAATATATGCCCTTGAAATATACTGCCCTACATCTGGAAATTATGCGGGGTATCAAGAAAGTGTTTGACCCCAAAGGCATCCTCAATCCGGGTAAGATATTTTAAGGGCAATCGGTATTCAGTTGTTCGCTTAAACCTACAGGAAAAGACCCACCAATGGGTAAATGCGACGGATAGCTTTTTTCCTTTTGAATTTTTAATTTTGAATTTTTCACACACATGAACAAAACGTTAATTTTAGCAACCATGTTGGTTGCAGGATCTGTTAAAGCACAACAACCACTTACACCCGAACTCTTGTGGAAATTGGGACGAGTTAGCGCTGAAACGGTAACACCCGATGGAGAATACGCCATTTACGGGGTAAGCTATTATAATCTGGAAGAAAATAATAGCGAGCGCAATCTTTACAAAGTTCCCTTACGTGGTGGTGAAGCGGTGCAATTAACGAAAAGCCAGGGAGGCGAAATGCTCGTACACTTGGAGAAAAATGGCGACATGCTCTATTTAAGCAAGGGCCAATTATGGCTTTTGGAATCGGGTAAACAAGAGCCCAAACAACTCACGAAGTTCGAAGGAGCTCTAAGCAATGTCAAAATTTCACCGGACGGACAGCATATATTGTTCTCGCAAGAGGTGGCTCTCCAAAAGGTACAAAGCGCAGATAAATACGATGATCTTCAGAAATCCGATGCTTATATTTTCAATTCCTTGAATAATCGACATTGGGACACGTGGTTCAATGGCAAATTTTCGCATGTTTTTTATGCTAGCTACCGTGACGGCATAATCGGAAAGCCCATTGATATTATGGAGAACGAGCCTTACTTTAGTCCGCAACAACCATTTGGTGGTGCGGAGGATATGGTTTGGAGCCCGGATAGTAAGCAGATCATTTATGTGTGCAAAAAGAAATTCGGAACGGAATACGCGCAGAGCACTAATACGGATCTTTATGCTTATGATCTTGCGACGAAGCAAACAAAAAACCTAAGTGAAGGAATGATGGGCTACGACGTGGCGCCTGCATTTAGTAAGGATACCCGGTACCTCGCCTGGTTAAGCATGAAGGAAGATGGTTACGAATCGGATAAAAATGACCTGATTGTCCGCGATCTGAAAAGTGCAGCAACCTATAACCTAACCAAGGATTGGGACGAGACGATCAGTAGTTTCATGTGGAGCGCAGACGGTTCTAAAATATGGTTTACGGCACCAACTGGAGGAACAATCCAACTCTTTGAAATAGCCCTTTCCAAAGATCTAAGCAAAGTGAGTGCAAAGCAGGTGAAACAATTAACCAAAGGTGATTATGATATCACATCGGTGAATGGTGAAAGTGGCGATCTACTGCTCCTAAGTCGTACCGATATGAATCATGCGGCTGAACTTTATACGTTTAGCCGCAAATCCGGTGAATTGAAACAATTAAGTCAAGTGAACAACGCACTAAATGCCTCGATTGCGCAAAGCGAGGTAAGAGGCCGCACAACGAAATCAACAGATGGAAAGGACCTCTTCTCTTGGGTAATTTATCCACCCGATTTTGATGCCGGTAAAAAATATCCCACATTACTGTATTGTCAAGGAGGGCCACAGGCGGCTTTATCACAATTCTACTCGTTCCGCTGGAATATGCAATTAATAGCAGCGCAAGGTTATATCGTTGTGGCACCCAATAGAAGAGGTATGCCCGGGCATGGTGTAGAATGGAATCGAGCTATTAGTGGCGATTGGGGTGGCCAAGCTATTCGGGATTATCTCAGCGCAATCGATGATGTAGCAAAAGAACCCTATGTAGATAAAGATCGATTGGGAGCCGTGGGGGCTAGTTATGGTGGTTATTCGATCTTTATGCTAGCGGGTGTACATGAAAATCGATTCAAAACATTCATTGCTCATGATGGTCTCTTCGATATGCGTAGCTGGTATGGAACCACCGAAGAACTTTTCTTTGCCAATAAGGAAATCGGTGGCAATTACTGGCAACTGCCGACACCGAAAGCGTATACAGAATTCAACCCGATAAACTATGCTGATAAGTGGAACACACCCATCTTGATTGTACAAGGAGGTAAAGATTTTCGCGTTGGCATTGAGCAAGGACTTGGTGCCTTTCAATTGGCACAGCTAAAGGGAATAAAAAGCAGATTGCTCTACTTTCCGGAGGAAAACCATTGGGTATTACAACCACAAAATGCCATTGTATGGCAACGGGAGTTCTTTACCTGGTTGAAGGAAACACTCTAACTTTGTTAGTCGTCGAGACGTTAAGTTGTTGAGTAGAAAAGTAGTTAACCGTCCTACTTAACTATTTTTCTACTTAACGTCTCAACTATTTAATGTCTAAAACAACTTAGCGGGATAAACCCCTTTTTCCACCAGTGTAGAAATGCATTTCTGAACAATAGGTTTATCTTCTTTATAGGTAACGCCGAACCATTCTTCAGCGGTAGGAATGACCTTAAATGACGCTTTACCTGACTGGATTAAACTATCGGCTACGAGCGGTATAAAGAATTCCGCTTTGGGATTGTGCTGATTTGCTTCTACGAAATCAACGAAAAGCTTTTTAGCTTCCGCAAAAACAGCTGGTGTAAAGCCCCAAAAATTCATGGATACACGCGTATCATTCGGAATTTCCGTTTCAACACCATTTTCTTCATAAAATACTTTCTTCTGTCCATCAACCGTTTTGAAATATACTTGGGTGCGCTCATTGATAGCGGTCATATTTCCCTCAGGGTTCACTGCGCATACTCCGCGTGATACGGTACCATGATCAGATAAGGTCTTGTCAACCTGATACCCCATCAAGGAAAAGGTGTCATCGGTCACTTCAGTGGTTAAAAACTTCGCCATTTTTTCAAAAGCTTCATAGCCGTAAAAATCATCGGCATTGATTACGCAAAAAGGTTCGTGTATCTGATTATGAGCCTCTAAAACAGCATGTGCCGTTCCCCAGGGTTTTGCTCTTTCTACATCTTTATCAATTCCATATTTCCGAAGATCAGTACCTTGGTAAACGTAATCCGTTTCAATTTTTCCCTTTAACTTGGGTTCAAAAATAGCTTTAAATGGTTCGGCAAATTCTTCACGAATAATGAAGCTTACTTTTCCGAATCCCGCCTTGATCGCATCATAAATTGAATAATCGATGATTGTTTCGCCATTCGGACCAAAGGCATCGATTTGTTTCATACTTCCGTAACGGCTAGCCATACCTGCTGCTAAAATCAATAAGGTGGGTTTCATTCTTTTCTTTAATTTATTATTAGTTAACGTTGTTATTTTATATTAATTCCTTCTTTTTTTACCGCCAATAAGGGAGGCTATAATGGCGGTTCCCAATTTGCTTAAAAACCGGACACCTTCACGCCCGAGCGTCCGCGATGCACTTTTAGCCATTGCCTCCATGGGGGTTTCCCTCGTGCTACTGCTTGTTGTCTTTTTCTGCGAAGGTTGCTCCGATTCTGTTACAGCTGCCTCCTTTTCATTTTCTTCTAGTATATCTGCGGCACTTCTTGAATTGACCGCATCTTTGTATTTAGCATAGATAGTGGATTCTTGCACAAGGACATCATAATTTGCTTTATCCAATGGCCCCATTACCGCTCTTGGTGGAATCAAATGGGTAGCAACAACCTCCGTGGGAATCCCTTTATCGTTTAAGACCGTAATCATTGCTTGCCCAGTTCCCAAACCGGTTAAGGCCTTATCTATTTCATAAAACTCGGAATGTGGATACGTTTTTGCAGTCTTACGCAATGCTTCTGCATCATTCGGTGTAAACGCACGTAAAGCATGTTGAACACGATTCCCTAATTGGCCCAATACGGTATCAGGTACATCGGTAGCTGCTTGCGTACAGAAAAACACGCCAATTCCTTTCGACCGTATCAGGCGAACAATTTGTTCTATTTTGCTTAAAAATGCTTTCGATGCGCCATTGAAAAGTAAATGTGCTTCATCGAAAAAGAAAATAAGCTTGGGTTTATCTACATCACCTACCTCAGGCATCTGCTCAAACAACTGGGAAAGGAGGCTTAACAAAAACGTAGAAAACAAAAGCGGTTGACTTTGGATATCTGAAATGTTCAGCAAACTGATAACGCCTTTACCGTCCACGCGTTCAAATAGATCGTTCAGTTCCAGGGCAGGTTCTCCAAAAATGTGGCCAAGCCCCTGTTGCTCCAACGCTACTATTTTACGCAAAATAGTAGTTGATGTAGCACTGCTGATTTTTCCGTAACTTTCCTTAATTTCCTGCGCCCCTTGCTCAGAAGTCAAGTAATTTAATAGCTTCTTTAGGTCCTCCAGATCCACTACAGGATATGACTTATCCGCCGCATACTTAAATAAAACGGAAAGAACACCGGTTTGGGTGTCATTTAATTCAAGTATGCGCGCCAAAAGAATCGGTCCGAAATCACTAATCTTGACACGCATAGGTGCGCCAAGTTCTCCTGAAAGTGAATAGAGTGCGATAGGAAAACCTGCCGGCACAAATGGCTTCCCGAGTGCTTGTCCCCGTTCTTCCAAGGCTGCATTGCTCTTTCCCGGTTCATGCAGGCCGGATAAATCCCCTTTGACGTCCAGCATAAAAACCGGCACGTTGGCATCCGACAATTGTTCGGCGATGAGCTGCAGTGTCCGTGTTTTTCCCGTACCCGTTGCGCCTGCTATCAGGCCATGTCGATTCATCATTTTTAACGCAAGGTTTACCTCCGCTTGCGCTACAATGTTTCCATCCAGTATCCCTGCACCTAGATAGATAAATTCACCCTTCGGTTGATAAGAAGCGGTTATTTTTGCGATAAACTGGTCGATATCAGCCATATTTAATAATTTAAGCCGATGCAAATTACGCAATTTTTATTGCTTACAAAATCGGCTACCTCCCTCATGCAATAATTATTCCGATTCTTCCTCAACTTCTTTTCTATTCTTGACGTATTTTTCAAGCCAAGAATCCATTTCCCAGAAGGTATGCATAACGGATTCTTTCGCCCGATAACCATGAAATTCCCTTGGAAGCAGTACTAAACGGACCGTACCCCCATGCCCTTTAATAGCGTTGTAAAGTCTTTCACTTTGTATTGGAAAGGTACCTGAATTTTCATCGTCCAAGCCGTGGGTCATTAACAAAGGTGTTTTTATTTTATCGGCATAACTAAAAGGCGACATTTGATAATAAACCTGCGGTGCTTCCCAGTAGGTCCGTGATTCATATTGAAAACCGAAAGGTGTCAACGTCCGGTTATAGGCACCGCTACGAGCAATTCCTGCGGCAAAAAGTTTTGTGTGAGCCAATAAGTTTGCCGTCATAAAGGCACCGTAAGAGTGCCCACCCACGGCTATTCTATTTCGATCGGCAATACCCATGGCAACAACATAATCAATAACTGCTTGGGCATTATCCTGAATTTGTTGGATAAAAGTGTCATTGGGTTCTTCGGCTCCCTCGCCTACGATCGGCATATCGGTTTGATCTAAAATGGCATAACCACGTGTTACCCAATAGACGGGCGACCGAAAGGCAAGTCTTGTAAAACGATAAGGCGAACCTTTTACTTGCCCTGCAGCTTCTAAACTTTTAAACTCTTTGGGATAGGCCCACATCAAAACCGGTAGCGGTCCTTGTTCTTTTGTATAGCCCTTGGGTAAATATAAGGTAGCCGTCAATTTAACACCATCTTTACGGGGATAGATTAATTGCTGCTTGCTAATGCCTTTGAGACTAGGATAAGGATCGGGAAAGGTCGTCAATGACATCCCATTGCCGTTTTTTAAATCAATCCGATAAATATTAGGTGCTTGCTCAACAGATTCGCGTGAAATATAGACAACGCCTTTATTATTAAAATACAGTGGCTCTTCGTAATAAGGTGCTTTCGATTTAAATAAGGTGTCTTTTCGATTACTTAATAATCCCCATTTCATTAAAAAGGGACGATCGCCTTCGGGGGAAGATCCAACACCAATGCTGAAAACGATGGGTTCGGTTTCCTTTTCGAACAAAAGAACCGGTTTGTCGTAGGGACCGTCAACGTGAACAAACTGACCCGGATCGGTATAACTGTCTTCCGAAGAACGTTCAGCAATAACTTTTAGGATTTTCCCGGTTTCCGGTTGGATCAGGGTCATCTTTTCTTTTCGATCTTTCCGCCACACTTCCCTTAACAAGGCATATTGCTTATTCGCCCATTCGATTTTTTGATAGCGTAAGTTGGTAGAAGCCAGTTTAACCGCTTCTTTAGTAAAGGGTGCTTTCAACGCAAAAATCACATCACGAATTGCTTGCTCTTTGTTAGGATCACCTCCGTCTTGTGCTTCTACCCAGTATAAGGTAGCTGGCGCATCGGCCCGCCATTTATATTCCCGTGCTCCACTGATAACAGCATCAAAGCCCGTGGGAAGATTTTCTGCTAAAGGTGATGTCGCCAACTTTTTTACCTCTTTGCCCCAGGCACTGTAAATAATATTTTCAAAAGGAAAGGATTCAATAGGAACCAAATAAGAGTAGGGACGTATTATTTTTTGAGCGAACAGGTATTTGCCGTTGGGTGAATAACTTAGATCTTGATAAATGCCTGGTGCTAATATTTTCTCCACTTCACCGTTTAAGCGTACGGTGGCAGGTTGAGAAGTTAGGAAATAGTCCATAAGCGACGCATCATAAGGATTCTTCAGTAGATTCTGATAGGTTCTTGATGGTGCAGCCTGACCGATATTCTCCTGGATAATCGGTCCGCTGGGAACCAGGCTCTCCTGCGGCTGTGCTCCACGAGCGTCAACAAGTAGTTGTACTAATAATTGGTTACCATCCGGCGTCCACTGCAAAGTTCGCCCATAAGCATCATTTAGGTATTTATCGCATATTTTTTTTGCTTGCAATTTTTCTACATCTGCCAGCCACAATTCAACACCTTCTTTTGTAGCGTTCGTAAAAGCAATATATTGCTCATTCGGACTCCAGGTTATATTAGCAATTTTCGCCGACTTCGGCAAGCCTTCTACCAGCTTTTCATTGGTTGAATTTACCTCTTGAATAGCCATCGAAGTATAGGTAGTCGATACCGCTGAAGCGTTATTCAACGGGTTGATCCGTAAACCAGCTAGCCCAAGAATGGGTTGTGAGACGTCTTCAATGGAAGGATAGCCAGGTACACGCAGTAACAAAAGCTTTGTACCACTCTTGTTAAACTGAACAACCGGTGTATTGGGTGCATTCAACAGTTCTTGTATACTAGGAGGTGGGCTTTGATAGCCCTTTTCTTCCTGAGCTTGCACATGAATAACGGCGGTAAAGAGTAAAAAGTGAAGTAATGTTTTTTTCATATATATTCTTTTAATAGAAAGACCGTCTTTTGCGAGGTCAATAACGTTAGGTGGCTAAAAATAGCTGCAATATGCCAATAATTGATCGAAATACCTAACATCGAATATAAAAAACTGAGCTTTGTCTTGACGCAAATATTTTAAGTTCTTTTTATGTTCTTTATGCTTCACCATAAAGAACCAAACAGTCAAGGCTCCATGTACTTTCGCTAAAGATTTAGGCCCAAAGCTCAATCCTGCGGAGCCGCTTCCGCACGCTAGGCCACCCCTTCTTCACATGATTTTTACCCAGAGCTATTCTAAATCTTTTTGACGCTCAATTTCATAAGGCCGTTGTTCCCTCCGCGCTACAGCGCCGTGTGATTTCATCACGCGCAACCGGCAACTCACGACCAATAACCGACATCGTTAAGCAGTTAAATAGTTGAGACGTTAGGTAGCACTTTTTTCTATGAACGCTTGTGTACCCTTCACAACGAATAACCAATAACTACCAACCGATACCAATCTGGCAACTCACAACTAATAACTCAACTTTTACAACACATAAAAAAAGCCGCAATATACATTGCGGCTTTTGCTATGAAATTAAAAAACAATTCCTATTTTTTATCATCATCTTTTACTTCTTCGAAGTCGACATCTGTCACCTCGTCTGCCGGATTACCAGCTTGTTGTGCGTCTTCTTGAGGGGCAGCTTGTGCACCAGCTTCCTGTGAAGCTTTATACATCTCCTCAGAGGCAGCATTCCAAGATGCTTGTAATTCAGTCTGTGCCGTTTCTATAGCAGCGAAGTCTTTTGCAGCATAAGCTTCTTTTAATTTAGCAAGACCGCTTTCAATAGGCGCCTTTTTATCAGCACCGATTTTATCGCCATATTCTTTCAACTGTTTCTCTGTAGAGAAAATAAGTGCATCAGCCGCATTTAATTTTTCAACCTCTTCTTTTGCTTTTTTATCAGCATCAGCATTCGCTTCGGCATCGGCTTTCATCTTTTTGATCTCTTCATCACTTAACCCGGAAGAAGCTTCAATACGGATTTTTTGTTCTTTACCTGTTGCTTTATCTTTCGCAGATACGTGCAAAATACCGTTTGCGTCAATGTCGAAAGTAACTTCGATTTGAGGCACTCCACGAGGTGCCGAAGGAATTCCATCTAAGTGGAAACGTCCGATGGTACGATTCTGCGCAGCCATAGGGCGCTCGCCTTGTAAAATATGAATCTCTACCGAAGGTTGATTATCGGATGCAGTGGAAAATACTTCTGACTTCTTCGTCGGAATCGTTGTATTCGCTTCGATCAGCTTCGTCATCACACCACCCATCGTTTCAATACCTAGGGACAATGGCGTAACATCTAACAGCAATACATCTTTCACCTCACCGGTTAATACACCTCCTTGAATAGCCGCTCCTAAAGCAACTACTTCGTCCGGATTAACACCTTTAGAAGGTTCTTTGCCAAAGAAGTTCTTCACCGCTTCTTGAATCGCGGGGATACGAGTAGATCCACCTACCAGAATAATTTCATCAATATCACTGGTAGAAAGTCCTGCATTCTTCAAGGCCGATTTACAAGGATCAATCGTACGTTTGATCAAGTCAGACGCCAAAGACTCGAATTTAGCACGGCTTAAGTTGCGTACTAAGTGCTTAGGTCCGGTGGCATCTGCAGTAATATAAGGTAAATTGATTTCAGTAGAAGATGTGCTGGAAAGCTCAATTTTTGCCTTCTCTGCGGCTTCTTTCAAACGTTGCAAAGCCATCGCATCTTTACTTAAATCCAATCCGCCGTTGTCGTTCTTAAACTCTTCAACCAACCAATCGATAATCACCTGATCGAAATCATCTCCTCCCAAGTGTGTGTCACCGTCTGTAGATTTTACTTCAAATACACCGTCTCCTAACTCAAGAACAGAAACATCATGCGTACCACCACCGCAGTCGAACACGACAATCTTCATGTCTTTATGCGCCTTATCTAAACCATAAGCTAAAGCAGCAGCAGTAGGTTCGTTAATAATACGCTTAACACTTAAACCGGCAATTTCGCCTGCTTCCTTTGTTGCTTGACGTTCAGCGTCATTAAAGTAGGCGGGAACCGTAATAACTGCTTCCGTTACCTCTTGACCCAAAAAATCTTCTGCCGTCTTTTTCATTTTCTGCAAAATCATGGCAGACAGTTCTTGAGGCGTGTATTTACGATCGCCAATTTCCACGCGAGGCGTGTTGTTATCACCTTTTACAACTTTGTAAGGTACGCGCGCGGCTTCCTTCGTCACTTCATCAAACGTTCTACCCATAAAACGTTTGATCGAATAAACAGTTTTTTGAGGATTTGTAATCGCCTGACGTTTAGCAGGATCTCCCACTTTGCGCTCGCCATTATCTACAAAACCTATAATAGAAGGGGTGGTACGTTTACCTTCGTTGTTTGCTATAACTACCGGCTCGTTACCTTCCATTACGGCGACGCAAGAGTTGGTAGTACCTAAGTCAATTCCAATAATTTTAGACATATCTTATTTGTTTATATTTACAATTTGCTATTTCACATACAAATCATCAATGCCTGTGCCAAGTTCATGATTAAGACATAATGTCAGTCTAATCTCATCTCTACGAGGCTCCCTGGTAGATATTGACTAAACATCCAATTGCAGCAAATGTTCCAAATGATGTTTTTTCACACCAAAAAAAGTTTTTGTTTGTTTAATCTGCTGTAGAATCTGTTCTCGACGCTCTACTGAGATTGATGTTAATTTGCTCGCAACAATCAATATATTTTTCGGTGTATGTGCATCGGATATAAACTCAAGGACTTTGATTTTATATCCATAATACTCCATAATCAATGCCCTTAGCGTATCTGTCAACATTTCAGCTTGTCGTTCTAAAAAGATGCCAAATCGTGTTATAGGTTGTATTTCAGGTGCAATTTTTCCACCTTCCAGCTGGCGTCTGATTTGTTTATGGCAGCAGGGTGCGACTACAATAAGTTTAGCCGCTGCGCTGATACCTCGATAAATAGCATCATCTGTAGCCGTATCGCACGCATGCAAGGCAACCAATAGATCAATGGACTCTTCTTGATAGTCAACGATGGTTCCCTGCCGGAACTTTAATTGTGTAAATCCCGATTGAAGTGCAATTTGATTGCACAAACTGACCAGGTCCTCCCGAAATTCGACCCCGGTAACTTCTACGCCTTCCAGTCCTAACACATGATAGAGGTAATCGTAAAGCGCAAAGGTCAAATAGCCTTTCCCGGATCCCATATCTACCACCTTATGCAGGTTCTTAGCGTCTATTTCCTGAATTAAGGGTCGTAGTAATCCTATATAATGATTGATCTGTTTGAATTTATCTTGTGCACTTTTGTAAACAACACCTGAACGATCCAGTATACCTAGTGCCTGTAAATAATGCTTTTCTACATGGGCTTGTATAAGCCTATTCTTTTGTTTATCGTGCGACAAGTTTGGGACCTCTTTGATCGTAGCTTTCTCTTTACGCAGGGTAATCGTGCCATTTTTCCTTTGTGTCCATACGATGTTATGGTCCAAAGTAAACAAGGTGGCCGCCTTAAAGCCATCCCTTAAATAGGATTTAATCAATTCTATACCGGCCTCCCTGGTAAGGTTTTTAACGATATCTCTTGTTTGATATCGGTAGGTAAAGGTCAATTTAATTCCACCTTTAAGATGAATTTCCCGCACATGGATCTGTTTAAGCTGATCTTCCTTTCCTTGGTAATGGCCCAATGTTAATTTAACAAAACGAAGCTGCTTGAGACTCTCCGTAAACAATAACTCGAAATCTTCAGTGGATCTTAACATGACAACATTATTTAATCATGGATGGAATAAAGGTAAATAAAAAATCCCCCACTGATCAGTAGGGGATTCTTGTTTTAGAAGAAAAGAAATTTAGTCTTCCTTTGTCTCTTCATTCGCCTCTTTGCCGCCATCAAGTTCATCTTGCCACTTCTTCAGCTCATCGAATTTGCCATCAGCAGCTAATTTTGCTTGCTCAGGCCATGTATCCGTAACTGCCGTGTTGAACTGATCGCCTGCTTCGGTAAGAATTGCTTTTAACTCGTCAGCTGTCTTCGCTGCGAGGGCGCTAAATCCAGCGACTCCTGCTTTCACGAAAACTTCGGCAATTTTAGGTCCAATACCTTCAATAATCGTTAAATCATCCGCCTTCGCTGCTTTTTTGGTTGACTTCGCAGGTTTTGCTTCAGCTTCAGTCGCCTCTTTGTCGGCTTCCTCAGCAACAGCTACCACTTCTTGCTCCTCATCAGCTTTTGTAGTAGCTTTCTTTTTAGCACCACCACGACGACGCGTAGATTTTTTCTCTACCTTTGCTTCGCCTTTGCTGTATACCTCATTGTAATCTACTAATTCGATTAAGGCTACCTCTGCATTATCACCTGGACGATTTTCCATTTTAATGATGCGTGTGTAACCTCCCGGGCGACTAGCTACTTTCTCAGAAATTTCGCGGAACAAAATAGTTACCGCTTCCTTGTCTTTGACATAGCTAAATACCGTACGACGAGAATGTGTAGTATCGTTCTTTGATTTCGTAATCAAAGGCTCTACATAAGAGCGAAGCGCCTTTGCTTTCGCCAAAGTGGTAACAATTCGCTTATGCTTGATAAGCGATACAGCCATGTTAGACAATAAGGCCTTACGATGGCTATCTGTGCGGCCTAAGTGATTGATTTTTTTTCCGTGTCTCATTGTTTTTTGTTTTGTGCATACCGTTCTTAATTCAAAAGTCAAAAGCCAAAATTAAAAAACCATTACAGCTCATCTTTCATGCGGCACAAAGCGTACCTTTTTAATTTTTACCGTCCCTACGGGAGGCAAGCTTTTACTTTTTACTTTACAAGAGGAATTATGCAACAGGTCGCTTAATTATTCCTATTTATTCTTCATCCAGTTTGTATTTCGACAAATTCATACCGAAGGACAAACCTTTAGATTTTACAAGTTCTTGAATCTCTGTAAGAGATTTTTTACCGAAGTTTCTAAACTTAAGCATATCTGCTACATCGTAAGAAACTAGTTCAGCTAAGCTACGGATGTCAGCAGCTTTCAAACAGTTTAATGCACGTACAGAAAGATCTAAGTCTACTAATTCAGTTTTCAAGATCTTACGCATATGCAAAATCTCCTCATCCACCTCTTTTGTTTCTTCCTTGGTTTGAGATTCTAATAGAATGTTCTCATCCGAGAATAACATAAAGTGATGAATTAAGATTTTAGCAGCTTCTTTCAATGCATCTTCCGGATGGATAGAACCATCAGTAGAAATATCCAATAAAAGCTTCTCGTAATCTGTTTTCTGCTCTACACGGAAGTTCTCGATAGTATACTTTACATTCTTGATCGGTGTGTAGATAGAGTCAATTGCGATCACCCCTACTGCTGCATCGGCAACTTTATTCTCTTCAGCATTGACATAACCCCGGCCTTTGTTTACGGTTAACTCTACTTCCAAAGTCACAGAGCTTTCCATATTACAAACCACCAAGTCAGGATTGAGTACAGTAAAGTTGTTTGAATGACTGGTAATATCTCCGGCTTTAAATTGATCTTGACCGTTGATTACAACAAAAATCTTTTCTGAATCTCCGGATTCGCCTGTTTTCTTGAAACGCACTTGTTTCAGATTCAGGATAATCTCAGTCACGTCTTCTACTACCCCTGTGATGGTAGAAAATTCATGCGACACACCGGAAAAACGAACAGAAGTAATTGCATAACCTTCTAATGAAGATAACAAAATACGGCGTAGAGCATTACCTATGGTTACACCGAAACCCGGTTCTAACGGTCGAAATTCAAATGTTCCGTCAAAATCCGTGGATTTTTGCATGATAACTTTATCCGGTTTCTGAAATGCTAAGATTGCCATTTATTTCTAATTAATTGTTTGATTGAAATGATTGCAAACAAACAAGTACCCAGTATGTACCGGATACTTGTCTGCTATATAAACTATTTAGAATACAACTCGACGATCAACTGTTCCTTGATATTCTCAGGAATCTCATCGCGATTAGGATAATTCAGGAACTTACCAGTAAGTCCGTTGGCATCCCACTCTAACCAGCTATATTTATTTTGTTTTCTACCGGCAACAGCATTGGTAACTGCTTCCAAGGTTTTAGAACGTTCTCTAACCGCGATGATATCGCCAGGACGAACGCTATACGATGGAATATTAACCACGTGACCATTTACGGTGATATGTTTGTGTCCTACTAATTGACGGGCTCCTGCACGTGTAGGTGCAATACCCAAACGAAATACAGTATTATCTAAACGAGCCTCTAAGAATTTGAGCAAGTTCTCCCCCGTAATACCTTCTTTAGAAGAAGCTTTATCGAAAAGGTTTGCGAACTGACGCTCCAATACACCATAGGTATATTTTGCTTTTTGTTTTTCTTGCAGCTGAATAGCGTATTCAGACTGTTTACCACGACGTTTTGAAACCCCGTGCATGCCCGGAGGGTAATTTTTACGCTCTAATGCTTTATCAGGACCAAAAATCGGTTCTCTGAACTTACGGGCTATTTTGGACTTAGGTCCGGTATATCTTGCCATTTTTTTTCTCTTTTAAAGTATCTTCTAACCCGAGGCTAGAGAATCTTAGCTTTAAAAATCCGTTGATTAAACTCTTCTCCTTTTTGGTGGACGACAACCATTGTGCGGAAGTGGGGTAATATCTTTGATTGAAGTCACCTCAATACCTTGAGTTTGCAAGGTACGAATGGCAGACTCACGTCCGGCACCTGGCCCTTTTACAAAAACTTCAACTTTACGCAAACCTAAATCATGCGCAACTTTACCACAATCGTTAGCAGCTTGTGAAGCAGCATAGGGGGTGTTCTTTTTTGAACCTTTGAAACCCATTTTACCGGCAGACGACCAAGAAATCGTTTGACCTTGATTATTGGTAAGTGTTACAATGATATTATTAAAGGTTGCATTGATATGAGCCTGACCAACAGGTTCAATCACCACAATACGCTTTTTGGTTACTTTTTTACTTTTAGCCATTGTATTGTATCAATTATTATTTAGTAGCTTTTTTCTTGTTAGCAACTGTCTTACGTTTTCCTTTACGGGTACGTGAGTTGTTCTTTGTACGTTGCCCACGAAGTGGTAAACCTTTACGGTGACGTAAACCACGGTAACAACCAATGTCCATCAAACGTTTAATGTTTAGCTGAACCTCCGAACGCAAAGAACCTTCTACTTTTACACGATCGTTGATGATTGTACGAATTGCTGTTAATTGATCATCGGTCCACTCCTGTACCTTTGTATCTTCGTCAATACCCGCTTCGGCCAAAATGCTCTTTGCGGTGGAAAGACCAATACCATAGATATAAGTAAGTCCGATTACTCCTCTTTTGTTTCTTGGTAAATCTATACCTGCTATCCTTGCCATATTTATTATTACGGTTAAAAGGCCTAAGTCTAAGGTCTAAGCAAAGAAGAACCTTTTGCCTTTCACCTCACACCTACTTACCTTTAAATGTTATCCCTGACGTTGTTTAAACTTCGGGTTCTTTTTGTTAATTACAAATACTTTACCTTTACGGCGAATGATCTTACAATCAGCGCTACGTTTTTTGATAGATGCTCTAACTTTCATCTCGTTTAATTATTCGTTGTTATTCATTTTCTCGACGGTATCAAACTTCCATGCCGTCTTTTGTTATGCTCACAAAGGACCATTGCTCAAAAACCTATAGATCAAAAGCGAACAAAAAGGTTTATCAAATACGCACCTTCCTTACTTATAGCGATAGGTAATCCTACCTTTTGTTAAATCGTAAGGAGACATCTCCAATTTTACCCGATCACCAGGCAATATTTTAATATAATGCATGCGCATTTTGCCGGATATATGCGCAATAATTTCATGTCCATTTTCCAATTCTACACGAAACATAGCATTCGATAATGCTTCCTTAATGACGCCGTCTTGTTCAATAGAGGCTTGTTTAGCCATATGTTATTGATTATTATGTATTTATAAACCCTGCACAAACAGGGATGCAAAGTTAAAAATAAAAATGCTGATTATCAACCTTTTTTGTTTAAAACTTCTTCAATGTATGAAAACGTAGTTAAAACGTCTGCCTGCCCCTTATTTACTGCTACCGTATGCTCAAAATGCGCTGACGGTTTTTCGTCAATCGTACTGACTGTCCAACCATCTTCCCAAAAACGTACACCGGCTTTTCCTAAATTAATCATGGGTTCGATGGCAATAACCATACCGCGTTCTAACTTGGTACCTTTACCACGTTGGCCATAATTAGGTACTTCCGGCTTCTCATGCAAATGGATCCCCACGCCATGTCCTACCAATTCCTTGACAATTCCATAACCATAGATCCGTACATGCTCCTGCACCGCGTAAGAAATGTCGCCAACCCGCTTTCCCACCACGGCTTGTTCAACGCCTTTGTTTAAACTTTCTTTCGTTATGCGTAGCAATTGTTCCACTTCGTCCGAAACGGCACCAACTTGAAAAGTATAAGCAGAATCACTTATATAACCGTTCAATACAACGCCACCATCTACACTAATAATATCTCCTTCCTTCAATTCATAGTTCCCGGGAAAACCATGAACGATCTGGTCGTTTACAGAAATACAAAGTGAAAAAGGAAATCCGTTATAGTTGAGAAAAGCGGGAGTTCCGCCATGGTCTTGAATAAACGTAAATGCTAATTTATCCAAATCAATGGTTTTTACTCCCGGTTTAATTTCTTTTGCTATTTCCGCCAGTGTTCTGGAAAGTACCTCGGCACTTTTGCGGATCTGTTCGATATCTTCTTCTGATTTATAAATCAATTTCGACATGCTCGCCTCTATATTGTTGGATCTGCTACACCACTTGCTACAGCAGTACGCCCTTTAACACGACCGGTTTTCATCAGACCATCATAATGACGCATGAGTAAATGACTTTCTATTTGTTGAAGCGTATCAAGCACCACTCCTACTAAAATCAGCAAAGAAGTACCCCCGTAGAAATGCGCAAACTGACTGTTAACGCCTAATAAACTGGCAATTGCAGGTAGTATCGCTATAATGGCCAAAAAAATCGAGCCAGGCAATGTGATTTTGGATATGACACTATCAATATAACCACTTGTCGCCAAACCAGGTTTCACGCCCGGAATAAAGCCTCCATTCTTCTTCATGTCATCCGACATCTGTTGAGGATTTACCATAATAGCCGTATAGAAAAACGTAAAAGCAATGATTAAAATTGCAAAGGTTACATTATAGGCTACGGAAGTAAAGTTACTCAAAGAGGTTAAAAACGATGATTGAAGATTTGGGAAAAACTGGGCCAACGTAGTTGGGATAAACATAATTGCTTGGGCAAAGATGATCGGCATTACACCGGCAGAGTTGACCTTTAATGGTATATACTGACGTACTCCTCCATATTGTTTATTACCCACGATTTTCTTTGCATATTGTACCGGAATCTTGCGAACACCTTGTACAATTAGAATCGTAAACACAACCACAAAGAACAAAGCAGCTATTTCAACAATAAAGGGAATTAAACCGCCATGACCATCCATACGGGAAGCCCACTCACTCAACATACCACTGGGTAATTGGGCAATGATACCTACCATGATGATCAAAGAAATACCGTTTCCGATACCTTTATCAGTAATCTTCTCCCCTAACCACATTACAAACATCGTTCCTGCGGTTAAAATGAAAGTACCTACAATGGTAAAGAAAGGTTCATCCATTGTTTTGGCTTCTGGGCTAATCTGCGACCTTAAATAGGCTACGGCTTGAACAAGGGTAATCGCTAGGGTCAAGTAACGGGTAATCTGTGTCATTTTTTTCCGTCCACTCTCTCCTTCTTTTTGCAGTTTCTGAAAATACGGAACGGCGATACCTAATAGTTGCACCACAATAGATGCAGAAATATAAGGCATTACCCCTAATGCAAATATTGCCGAACGGGAAAAAGACCCTCCGGCAAACATATTAAGCAAACCCAATATCCCATCCTTCGCTTCTTGATGAAGCGATTGCGGATTGACACCGGGTAATACGATATGAGAACCTACACGGTAAATCAAAAGAAATAGAAGCGTATTTAAAATACGCATTCTCAAATCTTCAATTTTCCATATATTGGTTAAGGTTGTGATTAGCTTCTTCATTTAATTAAAGTTTTACGATCGAACCGCCTGCTGCTTCAATTTGTTTTTGTGCAGTAGCAGAGAATGCATGTGCTTTAACTTCTAATTTTGCTTTAAGTTCCCCGCGACCAAGTATTTTAACAAGGTCCTTCTTCGATACTAAACCATGCGTTCTCAACGATTCAAAATCAACACTTGTTAAATTATGCTTTTCTGCCAAATCTTGTAATACATCGAGGTTGACACCTACGTACTCCACACGGTTAGGGTTCTTAAACCCAACCTTAGGAAGCCTACGCTGAAGCGGCATCTGACCGCCTTCAAAACCAATTTTTCTACTGGTACCTGAACGTGACCCGGCACCTTTATGTCCACGTGTTGATGTACCACCACGGCCTGAACCTGTACCACGACCAATACGTTTTTTACTTTTGATTGAACCTGTTGCAGGTTTTAAATTTGATAAGTTCATGATTAATACAAACTTCTATGTTCCCCTTCGCTTTCACTAATCAGGGAGAACGGTTAAAACGATAAAATTACCTAAAAATTGTCATCCTTAACACCGAAAAGGGGAAAAGGACGACAATCTATAAAAATAATTTTAAATTATAAACTCTCAACGGCAACTAAATGGTTAACTTTTCTAACCATCCCAATGATTGCTGGGGTAGCCTCAACCTCTACAGACTTATTGATTTTCGTTAAACCAAGAGCCTGCATGGTCTTTTTCTGGCGCTCGCTTCTGTCGATTACGCTTTTAATCTGTGTGATTTTTATCTTCGCCATTTGCTTATCCATTAAATACTTTATTCAGATCAACACCGCGGTTTTGAGCCACTGTATAAGCATCACGCATTTTCGTCAACGCATCGATCGTCGCTTTTACCACGTTATGAGGGTTAGAAGACCCTGTCGATTTTGCTAGTACGTCTGTGATACCGGCACTTTCCAAAACGGCACGCATCGCACCGCCTGCAAGTACACCTGTACCATGAACCGCTGGCTTAATCAAAACAGAACCACCCGAATACTTACCCAACTGGGCATGTGGAACAGTTCCTTTAATGATCGGAACTTTTACCAAGTTCTTCTTCGCGTCATCAACACCTTTGGCAATCGCTTCGGTAACTTCCTTCGCTTTACCAAGACCATAACCTACAACGCCATTTTCATCGCCTACGACAACAATTGCAGAAAAACTAAAAGTACGACCGCCTTTAGTAACTTTAGCAACACGCTGAATACTAACCAAACGGTCCTTTAATTCGATTTCGCTTGATTTTACTCGTTTAATATTATTTACTGACATCTCTCTGTTTTAATTAAAAGTCTAAACCGCCTTCACGAGCTCCATCAGCCAACGATTTAATGCGGCCGTGGTATAAATACCCGTTACGATCAAAAACTACTTGGTTAATTCCTGCTGCCTTCGCTTTCTCGGCAAGTAACTTACCGACAGCTTTAGACTGCTCAGATTTCGTACCACTTGCACTGAAATCTTTTGATGAAGAGGATGCGGAAACGATGGTTTTACCAGTAACATCATCGATAACCTGTGCATAGATGCCTTTATTGCTTCTAAATACAGAAAGACGAGGACGCTCTGCAGAACCGGATAAATGCTTTCTGATCCCTTTTTTAATTCGCTCTCTGCGAGATAATTTACTTCCTGCCATGATGATTATTTTTTAGCTGATTTACCTGCTTTTCTTCTTAATACTTCACCAGCAAACTTGATACCTTTACCTTTGTACGGTTCAGGTGCACGTAACGAACGGATTTTCGCCGCTACCTGACCGATCAATTGCTTGTCGATTGATTCTAACGTGATCGTAGGATTCTTTCCTTTTTCTGCTGTAGTGGTTACCTTTACTTCTTTAGGCAATACCATAACAATGTGGTGAGAATAGCCTAAGATTAAGTCTAGGGTACTTCCTTGGTGACTAGCACGGTAACCTACACCTACCAATTCTTGCGTAGTTTTATATCCTTCGGTAACACCTATCACCATGTTATTAATCAAGGCTCTGTATAAACCATGCAATGATTTGTGATTTTTGCTATCCGTAGGACGTTTGATTACAATATTACCGTCTTCTTGTGATACAGTGATCGCTGAATCTACTTGTTGTGTTAATTCACCTTTTGGCCCTTTTACGGTTACCAGATTCTTTTCAGAAACCGTAACGGTAACACCGGCAGGGATCGCAATAGGTGCTTTTCCAATTCTTGACATCGTGTGTTTTCCTCCTGATTAATAAACGTAACATAAAACTTCACCACCAATGTTTAGGTTTCTTGCCTCTTTATCAGTCATTACTCCTCTCGAAGTAGATATGATGGCAATTCCTAATCCATTTAATACACGTGGCATCGTTTCCACACCTGCATATTTTCTTAAACCGGGTTTACTCACACGTGTCAAAGTGCGAATAGCAGGAACTTTAGTAATGGGATGGTACTTCAAGGCAATTTTAATTGATCCTTGAACGTCTTTGTCCTCAAACTTGTAGTTCGCGATGTAACCTTTGTCAAAAAGAACTTTAGTGATTTCCTTTTTTAGGTTTGATGCAGGAATTTCAACAACCCTGTGGTTGGCCTTAATGGCATTCCTTACTCGTGTAAGGTAATCTGCTATTGAATCTGTATTCATTTGTTATAAATTTGATAGTGGTTTCCGTCGCCTCATGGCCGCAGACCTGCTATCGGTTAATACTGTTGTAAGCAAGTTATAAGCTATCCGTTGCAAGGTACTTAACCCCACTACGTACAACTTATAACTTAAAAAACTACCAAGAAGCTTTTTTCACCCCCGGGATCTTACCCGCCAAAGCCATTTCGCGGAAAGTAACCCGCGAAATACCAAACTGACGCATATATCCTTTAGGACGTCCTGTTAATTTGCAACGATTGTGCAAACGAACCGGTGAAGCATTTTTTGGTAATTTATCTAATGCTGCGTAATCGCCTTCTGCTTTTAAAGCAGCACGCTTTTCAGCGAACTTGGCGACCAATCTGGCACGTTTAACTTCACGTGCTTTAATTCCTTCTTTAGCCATTAGTTGTATTTTGATTTTTGAATGGTAAACCGAACTGTTTAAGTAATTCCAGCGCTTCAACGTCTGTATTCGCCGTTGTAACAAAAGTGATGTCCATACCCATGATCTTACTGATCTTGTCAATATTGATCTCGGGAAAAATAATCTGTTCTGTTACACCCAAGGTATAATTACCACGGCCATCGAATCCTTTATCGTTAATACCCTTGAAGTCACGAATACGAGGTAAAGCAACGGCGATCAAACGATCTAAAAATTCATACATCTTACTATCGCGTAAAGTTACGTGTACACCAACCGGCATACCTTTACGTAATTTAAAGTTCGAAATATCCTTTTTCGATTTTGCAGCTACAGCCTGTTGTCCTGTAATCGTGGTCATCTCATTGACAGCAGTCTCAATTAACTTTTTGTCAGTGGTAGCGCCACCTACACCCTGGTTAACCGAAATCTTCACCAATTTCGGAACCTGCATAACGCTTTTGTACTGAAACTTCTCTTTCAGTGCCGTGCGAATTTCTTCTCTATATTTTGTTTTTAATCTTGGTACGTAAGTCATTACTTAATCTCCTCCCCTGATTTTTTAGCCACACGAACTAACTTTCCATCGCTGTTTTTCTGACGACCTACACGGGTAGTTTTGCCCGACTTAGGGTCAATCAACGCCAAGTTAGAAATGTGAATTGGTGCTTCCTTTTTAATAATACCACCGTTAGGGTTGGCTGCATTCGGTTTTGTATGCTTGGACACTAAATTAGCGCCTTCAACAACCGCACGATTCTTATCAATGATCACTTCCAAAACCTTGCCTTGTGTTCCTTTAGAATCACCGGCAATAACTTGTACCAAATCGCCTTTACGGATTTTTAATTTAATCTTTCCCATTTTATAAAACCTCCGGTGCTAATGATACAATTTTCATGAACTGCTTTTCACGAAGTTCTCTGGCAACCGGGCCAAAGATACGTGTACCACGTGGTTCATCCTGATTATTTAATAATACAGCCGCATTATCATCAAAACGAATATAAGACCCGTCCTTACGACGAACTTCTTTCTTGGTTCTAACAACTACTGCTTTTGAGACTGTTCCTTTCTTTATGTTTCCGGAAGGGATAGCACTTTTAACGGTTACAACGATCTTGTCGCCTAATGATGCATAACGCTTACCGGTACCGCCCAACACACGGATCACTAAAACTTCTTTAGCTCCACTGTTGTCGGCCACTGTTAGTCTTGATTCCTGTTGTACCATCTTACTTAGCCCTTTCTAAAATTTCAACTAATCTCCAATTTTTAGTTTTACTCAGCGGACGAGTTTCCATAATTAACACCGTATCGCCGATACCACAGGTGTTTTGTTCGTCATGAGCTTTGAATTTGGTAGTTTTCTTTACGAATTTACCATAGATAGGGTGTTTTACTTTACGTTCAACAGCCACTACAATGGATTTATCCATTTTGTTGCTTACTACCAAGCCGATTCTTGTTTTTCTTAAATTTCTTTCCATTTTCGACTCAAATTATTGTGCTTCAGCGGCTGCTTCCTGCGCTTGTTTAACTTCTGCATTTTTGATAGCAGAAAGTGCTGTATTTAAACGAGCAATTAACTTTCTAGACGTTTTAATCCGCAATGGATTCTCTATTGCAGAAACAGCATGAGCAAATTTCAACTTGTTGAGGGCAACCTTCTCTTCTGCGATACGGGCTACTAATTCCTCCTTTGACAATTCTAAGATTTCTGAATTTTTCATTTGAATAATTCGTTTTTAAAGTAATGGATATTCTTTCAACAGAAAAACCCATCTTCTTATTTGTTGTTGTGTCTATTTACCAATTTGTTTATGGCTCCTTCAAGCCAATTAGCACGGGTCCGGTAACGGCAGACCCGCCAACAAATGGCGGGCTAGACGATTTATGCTTCTACGTAATCTCTACGTATAACGAACTTGGTTTGTACCGGAAGTTTCTGAGCAGCTAAGCGTAAAGCTTCTTTTGCTATCTCTAAAGGAACACCCTCCGCCTCAAATAACATGCGACCTGGGCGAACTACTGCTACCCAATACTCAGGAGCACCTTTACCCTTACCCATACGAACCTCTGCAGGCTTCTTTGTAACGGGTTTGTCTGGGAAGATACGGATCCAAACTTGACCTTCACGTTTCATATAACGGGTTACCGCAATACGAGCCGCTTCAATCTGACGGCTGGTAATCCATGCCGGTTCTAATGATTTTATACCGAAAGATCCGAAAGCCAGCTCAGCACCACGTCCGGCATTACCCTTCATGCGGCCCTTCTGCATCTTTCTGAACTTCGTTCTTTTTGGCTGTAACATTGTCTTAATATGATTAAACAAGCTGTCAAAAGACAGCATTCATGATACCTAAATTAGTTTTTTCCCTTAGGAGCTCCACCGCGGTTGTTTCCACCACGTCCGCCACGGCGATCGTTTCTTCCACCACCTCTGCGGTCATTACCACCTCTGTTACGATCTCCACCGCTAAAGTTGCCGGCACCTTCGCCTCTACCTTTCACGTTTCCTTGACCTACATTCGGAGATAAATCACGTTTGCCGTATACTTCTCCCTTACAGATCCATACTTTAACCCCGATTTTTCCGTAGGTAGTATGTGCCTCTGCTAATGCATAGTCAATATCAGCACGGAAGGTATGCAAAGGAATTCTTCCTTCTTTATACTGCTCTGTACGCGCCATTTCTGCACCGCCTAAACGGCCGGAACACATGATTTTGATGCCTTCTGCCCCCATACGCATTGTAGAAGCGATGGTGGTTTTCATGGCACGGCGGAAAGAGATACGGGCTTCTAGCTGTTTTGCTACACCATCTGCTACCAGTTGAGCATCTAATTCCGGACGTTTAATCTCAAAGATGTTAATCTGAACATCTTTCTTTGTAAGCTTTTTAAGCTCTTCTTTAATCTTATCAACTTCCTGACCGCCTTTACCGATAACGATACCTGGACGAGCAGTATGGATAGTCACTGTAAGACGTTTCAATGTACGCTCGATAACAACTTTTGCTACGCCACCTTTAGCGATACGAACAGAAAGATATTTTCTGATCTTCTCGTCTTCAACTAATTTATCGGAGTAGTTGTTGCCACCGAACCAGTTAGAATCCCAACCTTTGATGATTCCTAATCTGTTACCTATTGGATGTGCTTTTTGTCCCATTTCTCCTAATTAGTTTTGTGGTTCAGTAGTTTTGCTGTCAACAACAATGGTTACGTGGTTAGAACGCTTGCGAATTCTATAACCACGACCTTGTGGTGCAGGTCTTAATCTTTTTAATTGACGGCCGCCTCCAACAGTAACTTCTTTTACATAAAGTTCACTATCTTCAACGCGCTTATCTTCGTTGCTAGCTTCCCAATTTTTGATCGCTGATAATAACAGTTTCTCAACTCTTGTGGCAGCTTCTTTATTTGTATATTTCAAAATATACAATGCTTTCTCAACTTTTTCACCTCTGATAAGATCTACCACCAAACGCATCTTACGTGGAGACGTTGGGCAGTTCAATAATTTGGCAGTAGAAGCACCACCCTTCTGTGCCTGCTCTTTTCTTTCTCTTATCAGTACAGATTTTTTCTTCTTGACGTTATTTGTTGCTTCCATTGCCTATTATTTTTTCTTTTCAGCGTGACCTCTAAATGTTCTAGTTGGAGCAAATTCTCCTAACTTATGGCCAACCATATTCTCGGTTACATACACCGGAATAAATTTATTTCCGTTATGAACTGCGAAGGTATGGCCAACGAAATCAGGAGAAATCATGGATCTACGCGACCAAGTTTTAATTACCGATTTCTTGTTGGTGTCATTCATAGAAAGAACTTTTCTCTCTAAGTTATGATCGATATAAGGACCTTTTTTAATTGAACGAGCCATTATTTTTTCCTTCTCTCAATGATGTAACGATTCGATGTTTTCTTCTTGTAACGGGTTTTAAAGCCTTTAGCTAACAACCCTTTGCGTGAGCGTGGGTGACCTCCGGATGCTCTACCTTCACCACCTCCCATAGGGTGATCTACCGGGTTCATAGCAACACCACGTACACGTGGACGGCGGCCTAACCAGCGTTTTCTACCTGCTTTACCTAATACTTGGTTCGCTTTTTCGGCATTCGAAACCGCACCAATCGTAGCAACACAGCTTGATAAAATCATTCTGGTTTCGCCTGAAGGTAACTTAATGATCGCATATTTACCATCACGAGCAGAAAGCTGCGCATAGGTTCCTGCACTACGTGCAATTGTACCTCCTTGCCCTGGATTCAACTCGATGTTATGAACAATCGAACCTAACGGAATATTCTTTAAGGGTAATGTATTTCCTACTTCCGGTGCAACTTGTTCGCCGGCAACAATTGTCTGACCAACTTGCAGCCCTTCCGGAGCAATAATGTAACGTTTTTCGCCATCTACATAATGCAACAAAGCAATACGTGCCGTACGATTTGGATCGTATTCGATCGTGGCCACTTTTGCGGGGATATCTTTTTTATCGCGTTTAAAATCAATCAATCGGTATGATTTCTTATGTCCCCCACCGAGATAACGCATAGTCATTTTACCGGTATTATTTCTACCTCCTGACTTTTTGATTTTAACAACTAATGACTTTTCAGGTACATTTGTTGTCACATCGCTATAGTCAGCTCCTACTCTAAAGCGAGTACCTGGAGTAACCGGTTTGAATCTTTTAACTGCCATTTCTAATTATATAGTACTGTAAAAGTCAATAGTTTCACCATCTTTCAATGTAATGATGGCTTTCTTATATTTAGGAGCACGGCCTGAGATATTTCCTGCTTTTGTGTAACGGCTCTTGGTCTTTCCGCAAACAACCATTGTGTTTACCGACGCAACATTGACACCGAACATTTGTTCAACCGCAGCTTTTATCTGTATCTTATTGGCTCTATGGTCCACCTTAAATGTATAGCGGTTCAACTTTTCCGTTAAAAATGCCGCTTTTTCTGTTAATACGGGTTTCTTTATAATCTCCATGTTACTTGGCAAATGCCTCCTCCAATGTTTTAACAGTCTCGGTAGTCAACAAAAGTTTACCTGCATTTAATACGTCGTAGGTATTAATATCAGCTGCAGTAATCACTTTTGTTTTTTTCAAGTTTCTGCTAGATAAATAAACATTCGTGTTCAAAGCCGGTAAAACCAATAGGGTTTTCTCGTTCGCTACGTTTAAGTCATTCACAAGCTTTACATAGTTTTTGGTTTTTATCGAATCGAAATTCACTTCATCCAAAATAACAATGTTATTCTCCTGTGCCTTATAACTTAAAGCAGATTTACGGGCTAAAACTTTTAACTTTTTGTTCAATTTGAAGCTGTAATCGCGAGGTTGAGGACCAAAGACACGGCCACCACCATTGAACAAAGGAGACTTAATACTACCGGCACGGGCTCCACCAGTACCTTTTTGTTTGTGTAATTTGCGGGTAGAACCGGCAATCTCGTTACGTTGCTTAGATTTGTGTGTACCTTGACGTTGATTAGCCAAATACTGCTTAACATCTAAATAGATAGCGTGATCATTAGGGGTTACACCGAATACCGCTTCAGGAAGCTGCACCTTGGCACCTGTTTCTTTACCTGAAATGTTTAAAACTTGTACTTCCATCTTCTTATTTATCTACGATTACGTAAGAACCCTTTGCACCTGGAACCGAACCACTAACTACGAGTAAGTTCTGCTCTGGATACACTTTCAACACTTGTAAGTTTTGAATCTTAACGCGGTCGCCACCTGTGCGGCCTGCCATACGCATACCTTTGAATACGCGAGAAGGCCAAGATGAAGCACCTAATGAACCCGGTGCACGCATACGGTTGTGCTGACCATGGGTCTGGCCACCTACACCACCGAAACCGTGACGTTTCACAACGCCCTGGAAACCTTTACCTTTAGAAGTACCTACTACATCGATATAATCGCCTTCGACAAAAATATCTACTGTAACAACGTCTCCAAGGTTTTTCTCTTCAGGGAAAACCTCAAATTCTACCAACTTACGCTTAGGCGTTGTATTTGCTTTCGCAAAGTGCCCCTTCAATGATGCGGTTGTGTTCTTTTCTTTCTTTTCGTCGAAAGCCAGCTGGATTGCTGCGTAACCGTCATTTTCTACCGTGCGTATCTGCGTTACCACGCACGGGCCAGCTTGGATTACCGTACAGGGAATATTTTTCCCCTCGGTATCAAAAATGCTGGTCATTCCTACTTTTTTACCAATAATTCCTGACATTTTATTTAATTTCTATTTTTGTCCATCGAAGCAGTAGGGCTTCGTTCAAGACACACTAATCCCATAAAGGGACGGCAAAGATAGAAAACTTCCTTTAACTATCAAATACTTAGCGAATTATTTTTTTAATTTTCTCGATGCGGGGAGCACCTTATTCGCAATAGAAATTTTTTATATTGAAATACATGTAATCATCAAAGGCCTTCACTTGCCTCATTTTGCTTACTTTTACCTCTTAACACCTCAATGAGCGGCGGTAATAGCGACAATAGAATGATCGCGAATATAACATAGGTAAAGTTATTCTTAATAACGGGCAGTCCGCCAAAATAGTACCCTAAAAACAAAAAAGATGCTACCCAAAGGCAACCACCAACCACATTATACGAGGCAAATTTACCATAACTCATCGTGCCTATACCGGCAACAAATGGCGCAAAGGTCCTTACGATCGGGATGAAGCGTGCGTAAATAATGGTTTTACCCCCATGCTTAATATAAAAGCGCTGGGTCTTTTCTAAATATTCTCTTTTTAAAAGTTTATATTTTCCACTAAAGGCAACGGGTCCTAGGTATTTACCAATGTGATAGTTGACCAAATCGCCCAATACGGCTGCAATAATCAGCAACACACACATTAAGAAAATATTCAAATCCGTATCCGGTTTTGCTACAATCGCACCTGCCGCAAAAAGCAGGGAGTCTCCCGGCAAGAAGGGGGTTACTACTAAACCGGTTTCGGCAAAAATAATTAAGAAAAGTATTAAATACGTCCAAGTTTGGTACGCATTGACAATCTCTACAAGATGTTTGTCAATATGTAGGATGAAATCGATGATTGATGTTAGTACTTCCACGTATCGGGTTTCTTGAAATGAAATAAATTATCCTTGGTTGTTCAACATCACCGGCATCACAAGCATGAGTATATTTTCATTCTCTTCTTCTACCGCAGGCAACAGCAAGCCGGCACGGTTCGGTGTACTCATCTCAAGGACAACTTCTTCGCATTCCAAATTACTCAACATTTCGATTAGAAATTTAGCATTAAAGCCGATCTCTGTATCCTCGCCCTCGTATTGACAACTTAGCCGTTCATGTGCTTCATTTGCAAAATCTAAATCCTCGGACGAGATGTTCAGCTCACTACCTGTAATTTTCAAACGAACTTGATGCGTCGTTTTATTAGCAAAAATGACCACCCGGCGAAGCGAATTCAAGAGCAGCAATCGGTCGATGGTTAATTTATTTGGGTTTACCTGTGGGATAACGGCTTCGTAATCCGGATAACGCTCATCGATCAGTCGGCAGATTAAATGAATATTGCCAAACCTAAAGAAAGCACTGGTGTTGTTATATTCAACAGCAACATCGACATCTTCCGCAGGCAATGAACTTTTTAATAAGGTTAAAGCCTTTTTTGGAAGAATCATGGACGTTACTTGTTCTGACTTAACGTCCGCTCGACGATAACGTACGAGCTTATGGGCATCCGTAGATACAAAAGTGGTATTCTGAGGAGTTAATTGACAAAGTACGCCTGTCATCGCCGGTCTCAGTTCATCATTGCTTACCGCAAAAATGGTTTTACTAATTGCCTCGGATAAGACCGATGCCGGAATCGATACGGTAGAAGGATTCTCAACAACCGGGATTTTTGGAAAATCATCCGCGTTTTCGCCACTCAATTTATACTTTCCATCACCCGCGCTTATTTCGATAGCAAAAGTCTGTATATCTACAGAAAATGCAATTGGCTGATCAGGCAAGGTCTTTAACGTTTCGATCAAAATTTTAGCAGGAACAGCAACCTTACCTTCTTCTTTTGACTCGACCTGCAGAGAAGTTATCATGCTGGTTTGCAGATCAGTAGCTGATATTGTTAGCGAATTATCCTTGATCTCAAACAAAAAATTCTCTAATATAGGTAATACAGTGCTACTACTTGATGCACCATTGACGGCTTGTAATTGCTTAAGTAAAGTTGAAGTTGAAACGATGAATCTCATATCTGTCAAATATAACCGCAATGATAATAAAAAGAATGGAGAAAGTTAAAAAAAGTTATGAGTTGTGCCGTGTACTCATCACATTCATCTTGATATACTCACTTGGACGAACGCCAATTATTTTTTGAAAAGTATTACTGAATGTAGGCAAGCTACTATAGCCTACTTTTGAAGCAACTTCGTTAATGGATAATGATTTCTCTAACAGGAGTTGAAGCGCTTTCAACATGCGCAACGCGGTTAAATATTGGATAAAGGACATGCCCAGATCTTTCTGAAAAAGTCGGGAAAGTGATCGTGGACTAAACCCAAAGCCAATAGCCAGGTCGTTGAATAGAAAATCCTTACTCAAATTTTCTTCCAAATAGACCGTCACTTCTTTTAATCGTTTATTTTTAGCCAGAGGCAATGACAATGGTAAGGAAAAATTGCTGATCTCCGGTAATAACATCTTGAAAGCATCAACAATCGTATAGGCAGTTTTATCTTGCGGCTCGATATGTCCCGTCCATCGATGAGTGAACAGCATCAGTTCCAAAAGCAAATCGTTTACCGGATGGATACTGGTATTAAAATAGAAGGCATTATCTGTGGCATAAATCGGAAAATAAAGATTGCGCATAATCACCTCGGGCGAACTGGGATGAATGCTATGCTCGATACCCGGGGCAATCCACATATAGTGCCGTGCTGGAAGGAAATATGACTTCTCTTGTGTTTTCACAAATACAATACCGCCTTCTGTGTACAAAAATTGTCCTTTTTTGTGACGATGACTGGGTATCAGTTTCTCACCCATCTGATTGTGGTAGCAATATATACTATCCTCCTTTCTATCTACGTCCGTGATATAATATTTTTCGCCTGTCATAACAATTGATCACGAAGATACTGAACAAAAATAACATACGTATCTTTTTTGGCCGGTCTTGATAAATCTATGTCTACCTGAAATAAACAAGCCGATCATAAAAATAGTATAATTGTAAGATTTTAAAACAGAAGCTGCTAAATTATTATTTCCTAATAAACGAATCGCCTATGCATACCGATAGGATAAGAAAACCCGCTTTGTTAGATCGGGTGAAAGACGTGAGCGAAGTACTGGACTTATTTGAAGATGGCATGGTCATTGCCGCTAGCGGTTTTACAAAAGCGGGCGATAGCAAGGTCGTTCTTCCTGCATTAGCGGCTAATAATGCCGCACGGCCTATTAAGATCACCTTAATCACGGGTGCCTCCTTGGGTCACGAAACCGATGCGAAATTAACGGAAGCGGGTGTCCTCGCGCGACGCATGCCCTTTCAAGTAGACAAAGTATTACGCAGGGCCATCAATAAAGGCGAAGTGCTGTTTGTTGATCAAAACTTAAGTGAAACCAGCGAAATGTTGTTGGACCACCACCTGCCGGAAATAGACATAGCCATCATTGAAGCGGCTTATATTACGGCCGAGGGTGGAATTGTTCCCACCACTTCTGTCGGTAACTCGCCCATTTTTGCCGATAAAGCAAAAAAAATCATTATTGAGATTAATATGGCCGTACAGACTGATGTGCATGGCTTACACGATATTTACCTTCCGGAGGCCTACCCCAATCGGAAAGCAATTGAAATTCTTCGACCGAACGATCGCATTGGCTCCACCGTTCTAGCAGTTGATCCCGAAAAGATTGCCGCAATTGTATTAAGCCATCAACAGGATAGTCCTGCTGATATTGCCGTCATTGACGATAAAACGTCTGCCATTGCTCGCCATTTAATCGACTTCTTTACGGGTGAAGTAAGAAACGGACGGTTAACGAAGTCGCTCCGCCCTTTACAAGCGGGTATCGGAAAGGTGGCCAACGCCGTGCTTACGGGGTTCGCTGAAAGTGATTTCGAAGGACTTACGATGTTTTCTGAAGTGCTGCAAGACAGCGCCTTTGACTTAATTGACGCCGGGAAATTGACATTTGCCTCTGCTGCTTCGATCACGGTATCTGCGGCTTGTTATCAGCGCGTTTTTGATCAGCTTGAAAAGTATAAGGACAAAGTTGTATTGCGCCCGCAAAGCATTAGCAATGCCCCTGAAGTCATCCGACGGTTGGGTATTATCGGCATCAATACGGCAATTGAATTTGATATTTATGGCAATGTGAATTCCTCGCATCTTGCAGGCACACAGATGATGAATGGAATTGGCGGTTCGGGCGACTTTGCGCGCAATGCACATATCAGTATATTCGTCACGCAAGCAGCCTCTAAAGAGAATAGAATTTCGCATGTCTTACCAATGGTAACGCATGTTGATCATAATGAACATAATGTTGATGTTGTTGTAACCGATATTGGGTATGCCGACTTACGGGGGCTTGCTCCTCGTGAACGAGCACTTAAGATTATCCGAAATTGTGTGCATCCGGACTATAAAGAAGAACTACAGTCTTATTTTGATCGTGCGGTTGCCGAAGTGGGCGGACAAACACCGCACCTCTTGGATGAAGCTTTTTTATGGCACAAAAGATTAAGGGAAACCGGCTCTATGAAAGTATTGTAATCATTTGCAGCCTAACAATCTATTTAACGAGCATATTTCCTCCTCCTTATCCATTGTTGCAATAAACCAAAGAGAACTAACAGCACCAATGGTCCACCTACGTTGAGTGTTTGCCAAAAAAATTTATTCTTTTTGATGAGTAACTTGTCCAATAAACGAAGTTTCACTTCTTTTTCACGCAATGCGATGATCCCGGTTTCATCATTTAAATAATCAACCATATTTAACAAGAGAGTCTTGTTGCCATATTGCTGTTGCGTAGCACGATCCCAACCCAAATTATAAGGCATACGATCTTGTGGGTTGATCTCATTTTTCAACATGTTTCCATCTGCAAGCACGATCATCTTATTTGAAATTGATGCCTGCTGCTGCCGATAAGTAAAAGTATCCACAAGTGCTTTGGGAACAGGTCTATTTTTAAACACCGAGGGAAATATACCTTCTAGTACTACCCCAACCGGATGACTGGTTCCTCGAAATTCTTCCGGTTTCGGATTGTTGGAAACCATATTGAGCGAAATAGGCACCGGCACATTAAGCACCTTACTAAAGGGGGAAGATTGGAGGATAATTTCTTTTTTAAGACTGGCGAGGGGCAGGGTATCCAAGGTCCCTGGAAATTCGCTCCGAATCCCATCAATGTTCTTGACAATGGGATGTGTACCTCGTGGAACAAAAACGGGGTAGAACAACCAGGGAACTAGCTGAAATTGATTGGCCCCTCCAAGTTCACCCACGCGAAGTGGAATTTGCGTACAGTTAAGGTCTGCTATCAAATTATAATTTAACCTTACGCCATATTTAAAAAGCATATCATCCAGATTAAGCGACCGCGCTATAGCCATCTCATCGCCCGAATTTCGCATGCTATCCAGCTCAGCTTGAACCTGATTAATTGCCCACAGTATTTTACCCCCATGTTGTACAAAATAGTCGATCTTAAATTTATGAAGCTCCGAAAATTCCTTTTGGGGTTTAGCCACCACCATAACGTTGATTCGTCTTAACGTTTCGAACGAGATGGAATCCAAGTTTAATCGACCTACCTGGTAGGTGACGCCCAGACTGTGCATAGCGTCGTAAATCGCCAAATCATTCAACTCGCCATGTCCCTCGGTGAAAGCAACAATGGGTTTTCCGCCCGAAGTTATTTTCTTAATGCCGTTTATGAACGTGTATTCCAGATTCTGAACAGAATTATTCAATACATCTTCTGGATTGACAAATCGATTATTCTGTAAGAGTGGTAGTGGCAGTTCCTCGTCGCCATACATCAATACCGCTACCGGAAAAATTGTTTTCTGTGATAGCCCCTCGTTTGTCTTTACACTTAGATTGGTCGGTTCGATACCACGCGCAGCCAAAGCCTCTATATAATTTTGTTGCCCGCCATCATTTTCAGTCAGTGGATTGATAAAGGTGTATTTGATCTGTCCACCTGCATAAGCCTTTAAGTCGGCTAACATATCTTTTGTAGCACTTCGGAGCCGCTGAAACCCAGCAGGTAATTCACCATCTAAAAAAACAACAACGCGCAGGTCCTCCGTTAAGGACCGCAGCACCTTCTTGGAGATCTTCGACAAGGTATACCTTTTCTCGCTGGTGAAATCCATACGGAAAAAATTATAATTAGCAAGAAAATTGATCGCTATTAAAGTCAAAAGCATAAGGCCAATCCGTTTCAGTCGCTCCCATACTGTCCTTCTGTTTTTTTCTATAAAAAGGTCGGTCAATACAAGAAATAGGGTGCTGAGACTGATAAAAAAACAAAAGTCACGTAGGTCAAGCACCCCACGGCTTACCGATTCATAATGGGCAAATATTCCCAAATAAGCCAAGGCCTCCGATAAGGAACCATCGACGAATAAGGACGATAAATAATCAAATCCAATAAAAAGGGAGAAACAAAGAAAAGCACTTAATAAAAAGGCTACCACCGCATTGTCGCAAACGGCAGAAATGAAGATTCCAACCGAACAAAAAGCAGCTCCCAACAAAAAAAGCCCGATATAAGATCCGATAACAGCTCCTGTATCGATATTTCCGACCGGCGCACCTAAACAATAAATACTCACATAGTAAATCGCCGTTGGCAAAATAGCCAAGCTGACAATAAGCAGACAGCTCATATATTTGGCAAGAATAAACTGTGCAAAAGTGATCGGTTTTGTCATCAACCACTCATAGGTACCTTCCTCACGCTCACCCGCAACCGCTCGCATTGTAATAGCGGGAATCAAAAACATAAAGATGTAAGGAGCGATGGCAAAAAAACCCTCCAAGCTTGCATATCCATATTGGAGCACGCTCGTTTCGGGAAAAACCCAAAGGAAGAGTCCCGATATTATTAAGAAAAGTCCAATGGTCAAATAGCCAATGAGTGAATGAAAGAAAGTAGAAACATCTTTTCTCAGAATGCTGAACACGGATTCACGATTTATTTGTAGGTCTCGAAGGTACAAAAAAGCACTAAAAAACAAAAAGAGGGGCCTCAACTAAGTGAGTCCCCTCTTTTATTAATGTTAACAGATGTTATTTATTTCCTTGTCCAGGAAGATAAATCTGGAAACCTAAATTAAATCCTAAGCCATTCTGTGCTTGTGCACTCGCATTATTTGCTTTTGAATAATTATAGCCTACAACAGCTTCTAAAGCAACGCTTCTGGTAATAAAATGCGCATAACCCAAACCTACACCCGCAGCAAAGGTTACGTCACTTCCTTTATTAGCACCTGCGATACCAACTTCACCCTGACCAAAGAAACGTCCGGTAGCAGACGAACCTTCAGGGAAGAAATAACGCACGAAAGGTGCTACCCCATAGGTCCAATCATCCTTATCATTTTTAACGGATGCATACCCTCCGGTTAGCGATAAGCCAACAGCTATTCCGTCAGAAACAAAGTAACCCGCTCTTGGGTTAATATTGACGTTAAAGGACTTGCCTTCAAAGCTATAGCCCATAGACCCTAAACTTCCACCTACCATCCAGTTACCTTTCTGTATAGGAACCATTCCTACACTTTCAGACATCTGTGGCTTATTTACGTCCACGTTTTGGGCTTTTAACCCTAGGAAACTTCCTAATACTAATGCAGAGAATAAAAATACACGCTTCATAGTTTTCAATTGTTAATTATCTAATTTGTTAATTGTACTAGGTAATTAACATAAAGCATGCCATAATGTTTTTTGAGCCTGCAACGTTTTAAAAATTTTATTTGGTTAATTCGTAAAAAACTTGCTCTAAGTTCTTATTTTCAAAGATTTCAGGCATTTTTTCGATGGAAAAGTCTCCTACTAGGCTTCCCTTGTGAATAAAAATCACCTCTTGGCAAATGGCTTCGACTTCCTGCATAATATGTGTGGATAACACGACAACCTTCTCTTGCCCAAGTAAACGGATTAAGTTTCTGATTTCATGCAATTGATTTGGATCCAAACCTGCTGTAGGCTCATCCAAAATTAACAAAGGTGGATTATGCAACAGGGCCTGCGCAATACCTAAACGCTGTTTATATCCTTTTGATAGTTGTTTAATTTTTTTTTGCCGTTCATTCCCCAAACCCACCATATCGATCACTTCTGCTATCCGCTTGGATAAGTTTTCTAAGCGGTATAACCTACCTGTATATTCTAGGCTCTCTCGGATATACATACTTCCGTAGAGCGGATTGTTTTCCGGAAGATAACCTAGCAACTGTTTTGCGGCATATTCCTTCTCTTGTACATCGATATCATGAATGCGTACATGCCCTATTGACGGGCGCATAAAACCGGCAATCATTTTCATTGTGGTCGATTTCCCGGCACCATTGGGTCCTAGAAATCCAACAACCTTCGCCTCTGGGATAGCAAAAGAAATATCATTGACCGCTACTTGATTTCCGAATGTTTTGGTGAGGTTCTTTACTGATAACAACATAGCAAATAAGTTTCCGTAATTAATACGCACGGAGCTGATGGTCTTTACGGTATTTCGCCAATTGTACCCCTGCTTCGTTATGTCGATCGGTCGATAAAATATCAGCACCGCGATCTATAAGTCCATAATACAGTGTATCATCACGGCTTTTGGCTCGTTTATCTAAGTTGCCCATAGTTCCTAATATACACATGATCCCATGTTCATGCAAGCCCTTGTATAAGGACAGCTCCGGCTCACTGATGCCAACAAAGGCGAGGAGTCTATTATCCGGAATTCCATAATCGTTTAATCGCAACAGATCATCCATTTTTCGAATACTTGCCGATATCATTAAATCCGGAGCCAATCGGTGCACCTGTGCTGCTTGTGTTGCGTTATAAGTAATAATCACCGAATAAGGCCCTGCTTGATGACGTTTCACAGCGTCAACCACTAAATCCATCGGTACACCTCGTTTTACATCCAGGGTAAAGACTACTTTTCCCTTTCCCCACTTCAATACCTCATCGAGCGTAGGGATTTTAAAAGAGGTGACCTTTCCTTCATTATCTTTTAACATCAAAGTTTTGAGCTCGGCCAAGGTATGGTTTTTTAACAGCCCTTTTCCGGTGGTCGTACGATCCAGCTCATCATCATGCATCATCACCAAAACGGAATCCTTCGTTAAAGCAATATCACACTCGATAATCAACGGTTGTTTATTTGCGCTATGCTGAAAGGTTTCGATCGCATTTTCAGGATATCCAGGTTCCGGACCGCCACGGTGTGCACTGATAAGTGGTACCCGTCGCTCACTATAAGTCATAAACTTATATAAATCCTCCACTGTGGAAAACGCCATTTTAGAGGGTTCACTGAAACCATTACCGGTGGCTTCGGTCAATGAACAAGCGCTTATACCAACGCTCAACAACCAGAATAAACTTAAATATAACCGCTTCATGAAAATTTGTGATGATGCCCGATTTGATATTGCAAAGCTATTGACAAACAAAGTGTAAAACAAGATTTAATCCTTCTTTTCTTATAATGCGAATGCCATATTCTTACAAAACAAAAAAAGTGTTCCCTATCTGAAGGGCTCAATAGAATTAAAAGATGAAGGTGTTTATATTAAAAGAACTATTTTTTGTCACTTTCTTCCGCAGACCACGAAGTAGCTTGAATGCCATTAAAAACGAACAAGTGCCTCAACGTGCAAACCGCAAATTTCCTAGGCGATATTTTAGCAGAACGTAGGGCTTTTACTTTTAACTGGACGTATTATATTTTCAGGCCTAAATTAGGCCTGTGCGTGAGAAGAATGGCCTTGGAGGATACTGAAGCAACGAGCAGCAAAGCATTTACGTGTCTGTTCATACGGCAGTATCCAAGCGGATTGAGGGAGTGAAACGGCTCCAATACGCGCCAGTGATGCTTTGCAATCAGGTGCGAGGTAGCCTACACAAGCCTTGATTTTTATTCAACTTTTGATCAAGCAAAAGTTGGTTAAGAAAATAGTTCTTTTTTTAAAGCGATTTTCCTGATAGGAATTGAATTTATAGCAAAAAATAAAAGAATTTTGTATAGGTTTGTCTCTGCTATGGAAAATGGCAATGAAACAAGAGCTCAACCTGTTAAAAATACATTTAAATTTATTTCAAAGGAAACAAGAGCTATCGCTTTAACAGCCTGGTTTCAACGCTTATATAAAGGTTAAGATGAAGACAAACGACGAACTTTTTAAAAATGTGATATCGCATGCCAAGGAATATGGCTTTGTATTCCCTTCAAGTGAAATTTACGATGGTTTAAGCGCTGTTTACGATTACGGTCAATTAGGTGCTGAGTTAAAAAATAATATTAAAACCTACTGGTGGAAAGCCATGGTTCAGCTCAATGAGAACATAGTGGGGATCGACTCTGCTATTTTCATGCATCCGAAAATATGGAAGGCCTCCGGCCATGTAGATGGTTTTAACGATCCGATGATCGATAATAAGGACTCAAAAAAACGCTACCGTGCAGATCAACTGATCGAAGATAAAATTACTCGTTACGAAAGGGATGGAAAGAAGGACAAAGCAGCAAAACTGCAGGCTGATTTGGATGAGGCCTTAAACAATGATGATTTAGCCCGACTGAAATCGATTATTGAAGAGCAGGAGATTGCCTGCCCGGTTTCGGGAACGAAAAACTGGACAGAAGTCCGTCAATTTAATTTAATGTTTAGCACACAAATGGGTGCTATGGCGGATGGATCGGAAGAAGTTTACCTTCGCCCGGAAACGGCGCAAGGCATTTTTGTAAATTTCTTGAACGTTCAGAAAACGGGTAGAATGAAGGTCCCCTTCGGCATCGCTCAAATCGGTAAGGCATTTCGCAATGAGGTGATTGCTCGTCAATTCATCATGCGCATGCGTGAGTTCGAACAGATGGAAATGCAATTCTTCGTAAGGCCGGGCACTGAGCTTGATTGGTATAATAAATGGAAAGAAACACGCCTGAAATGGCACCTTGCATTAAAACCAAATCCTGCGAAATACCGCTATCATGATCACGTAAAATTAGCACATTATGCGAATGCAGCTGTTGATATTGAATATGAATTTCCTTTTGGCTTTAAAGAGGTAGAAGGCATTCACTCGCGGACAGACTTTGATTTAAGTCAGCATCAAACGTTTTCGGGAAAGAAAATGCAATACTTCGACCCTGAAATTAACCAGAATTACGTTCCTTATGTCATTGAAACCTCTATTGGTCTAGACCGCATGTTCTTAACAGTGCTTAGTAACGCTTACGAAGAGGAAGATCTCAGCACAGAGGAAAAACAAGACTCACGCTCAGTACTACATCTTCATCCAGCGCTTGCTCCTATTAAAGCAGCAGTATTTCCTTTAACTAAAAAAGATGGCTTGCCCGAAAAGGCAAGACAGGTAATGGATTTACTTAAAATGGACTATAACCTTATTTACGAGGAGAAGGATGCGATTGGTAAGCGTTACCGTCGGCAAGATGCAATTGGCACACCGATTTGTATCACGGTGGATCACCAAAGTTTACAAGACGATACGGTTACTATCAGGCATCGCGACAGTATGGAGCAAGAACGTGTAGCCATTAAAGATCTTGAAAGCTTATTGGACCGTATTGTTGGGTGGAAGCCTTTGTTAAAAAGTTTATTATAAACTTGAAATCATAAAGAAGAATCGATCTCGAATTTTAAGATCTTGCCAATAAAAAACAGCGGCCGCTTCTCAATAGAAGCGGCCGCTGTTTTTTATAAAGGAGATTACTTTACTTTCTAGCTTCTTCGACGAACGTATCCTCCGTCCTTTTTTGCCGATCCATCGGTCGAATGATCAAGCGTAAGCTTGGATTATTTGTTAAGAATGACCAAAACCAGCCGGTTACCAATTTGATTTTATTACGGAATCCAGCAATCGGTATAATATGAATGAACAACCAGGTCAACCAAGCAAACCAACCTGTAAAAGTGAATTTAGGCAAATCTACTACCGCTTTATTTTTGGTAATAATTGCCATGCTCCCTTTGTCATTATATTTGAAAGCCTTCAAGGGCCTCTTTTCAACAATATCAATGAGATTGGCCGCCAAGAGCGTTCCCTGTTGAATCGCTACCTGTGCCAATTGTGGATGTCCGTTCGGAAATGCAGGATCTGTTGTTTGTAGACAGATATCGCCGATAGCAAACACATTATCTAAACCTTGCACCTTATTATATTCATCCACCAAGATTCTTCTACCACGGCCAATCGCTTCTTTTGGTAAGCCCGGAGCCTCTTTCGCAATAACACCGGACGACCAGATCAAGGTATCGGTGGCGATGCTTGTTCCATCGGCAAATAATACTTCGCCGTCGACATAATCTTTTACACCTGTATTTAGTTTCACTTCTACTCCCATATCCTGCAGCACATCTAAAGCCTCTTGTTGCGATTTCTTACTCATAGGTCCTAACAGCGTAGGGGCCATATCCACTAATACAATCCGCATCTTTCCATTCTGCGAAAATTCAGGGTACTCTTTCGCCAAAATTTTCTTGTTCATATAAGCTAACATACCGGCAAGCTCAACACCCGTAGGACCACCACCCGAGATCACAATCGTCGAAAACTTCTCGCGTTCGGCATCATCATGTTCTTGCGCCGCACGTTCGCCGTTACGCAAGATGTGATTACGGAGATTGATAGCATCGTCAATCGTTTTCATCGGAACGGCATATTTTTCTACATTAGCCATACCAAAATAATTGGTCTCAGTCCCCATCGCCAATACTAGGTAATCATAAGATACCTTACCCGAGGTGGTGGTTACGATGCGATTCTGCGTATCAATATACTCCAAACCTCCGTAATGAAATCTGAAATTATGTGCCCTACTGAACATTTTACGAAACGGATAAGTAATAATCGACGTTTCAATAAAAGCAGTCGCAACCTGGTAAATGAGAGGAGGAAAGAAGTGATAGTTATTTTTGTCTATCAATGTAATGTTCAGGCTGCCGTCCTTTGACAATTGCTTGGCCAAATTCATCCCAGCAAAACCACCGCCAACGATTACAATATTCATAATAATAATTTTAAATGCCGATTCTTAAACGATGCGCAAAAGTGACAATTTTTCAAATGCTACGCAAAATTATCTACCTTTTTTATCGTCAAAAATACACGGACAAATATAGTATTAAATTTCAACAATAGTGTACAATAAACACTAAGAAAATAAAACAGCATTCCGCGTAAATTTCCAATGCTCAAAGTCCATTGTTTAAAGCTAACAATCCGCTTTTTGTATTGTTTCGGGAAAGGTCATCTACCCTCCTCAATTACGTTCCATTCTTTATCCTAACTACCTGTTCACAAACCATCGGTGCAGTGTTCGACAAGAAGCCGATTTTCATTAGCGGAAAATTGAACGTCCTCTTATATTAGCGATGCGTTTTGCTATTTTTTCTTTCTGAAAATGAGCCTCCTAATCAATCAACAGGATATTCGAACCATAAAAAACAAAAAATCGTTTGACAATTTAAAACATTCCCCTATATTTGCATCGCAGTTCACAAAAGGATACTATTTGTGAACAGTAATAACCAGAAAGCACTCCTGAATAGCTCAGCTGGTTAGAGCATCTGACTGTTAATCAGAGGGTCGCTGGTTCGAGCCCAGCTTCAGGAGCAAACCCCGTAAGCATACGGGGTTTTTTTGTTTATATACGTCACAAACATAGTATGAGCTTGATTATCCTCGGATCCGTGGCTTTCGATGCCCTAGAAACTCCTTTTGGAAAAACAGATAAAATTGTTGGCGGTGCCGCCAGTTATGCAGCCATTGCCGCATCTTATCTCTATGATCATGTCAAGATCATCAGTGTTGTTGGCGAAGATTTCGGCCAAGATAACCTCGAAAAGTTCACAAGCAAACACATTGATATTTCGGGGATCCAGATAAAAAGCGGAGAAAAATCTTTTTTCTGGTCCGGGAGATATCATAACGACATGAATACACGTGATACGTTGGTTACAGAGTTGAATGTGCTCGGTGACTTTGACCCGATCATTCCAACTAGTTATCAAGATGCCGAATATATCCTATTAGGCAATTTAAGTCCGCAAGTTCAGCTAAACGCCCTTGAGCGCTTGACTAAACGACCCAAGTTAGTGGTCATGGACACCATGAATTTTTGGATGAATATTGCGCTCGATGACTTAAAGGAAGTGCTCAAACAGGTGGATGTTCTCACCATAAACGATGAAGAGGCCCGACAGCTTTCCGGTCAATATTCATTAGTTAAAGCCGCAGCAGTTATCTTAACGATGGGACCAAAATACCTTATTATTAAAAAAGGTGAACATGGTGCGCTTTTATTCGGAGAAAACAGCATATTCGTTGCGCCTGCTCTCCCGCTTGCTGAAGTTTTTGATCCGACAGGTGCCGGCGATACCTTTGCCGGGGGCTTTATTGGTTACCTGGCAAACAAAGGGGTTATTAATTTTGAAAGCATGAAAGCTGCTGTTATTTACGGCTCTGCGCTTGCCTCTTTTTGCGTAGAAAAATTTGGAACGGAGCGGATTGAAACACTCAGCGCGCTAGAAATCGATCAACGAATTCAAACGTTCAGTACCCTGACGTCGTTCGTTATTTAGCACCAAACCGAGCAGTCGGCCTACCGCATGTTAAGTCTCAAGCATCCCGATGACTTCAAAACGTTCGAACACCTTTGCTGTATGCGGGGCCTCGGCTAGCTCTTCTGTTAAATCTTGTCCTGCCCAATGTTCATAATGCGTACCCTTACGCCATAAACGGCTATTTGTTACGTCGTATATTTTGCCTTCAAAGGCTATCCAGATTTCATCTCGATCTTGTCCGTTCCGCTTTGCAAGCTGCGTTTTGCTGTATGTATGCATAAAAGTATTTTCTCAAAATCAAAAATACATATAATGTTTCTTCGTATCATCTCATGATATTTTATTATGTTCTTTATGCTTGACCATAAAGAACCAAACGGTCAAGGCAACACATCCTTTCGCTAAAGATTTAGGCCCGATGCTCAATCCTGTGGAGCCGCTCCCGTACACTAGGCGACCCTTCGCTTCTTCACATGATTTTTTACCCGCGGCTATCCTAAATCGTTTTGACGCTCAATTTCATAAGGCCACAATTCCTCCGCTCGAAAGCCCCATGTGATTTCATCACACACATCCGGTAACCGGCAACCCCTGCCTACCAGCAGGCATAACCAATAACAATCAATAACCAACCACGCCGCAAAAGCTAAAACAATTAAGCGGCAGCATAAAGGGCGAAATTTTAACTAGAAAGAAACACGCTTCCAAAAACAAAGGGGAAGCCAGATTAAAAAAAACTCGGCTTCCCCTTTGCGCATGCGACTAAAAAATGTTTTTCTAAATAATCGCAGCAGCATAAGCATGCGATTTATCTCTTGATTGATAAGGCTTTAACGACTTTTTCAATGTTTTACGGGCCACATGTATTCTGGTTTTTACCGTGCCGATGGGAATATCCAGGTGATCCGCTATCTCATGATATTTATACCCTTCAAAGTACATCGTAAACGGAACGTAATAATCGTCTGAAAGATTCGTCATCGCATGTTTGATATCATCCATAACAAACTTATTCTCTCCATTATTCCCGGTTGCGCTATATGCTAAATTAGCGGAAGAGATCTCATCAGATTTCGTAACGAAGGTGCTTATTTTTACAAATCGGCGGTAATTATTGATGAAGGTATTCTTCATGATAGTGTACAGCCAACCTTTCAAATTGGTTCCTTCTTTAAACTTTTCATAATAAGTAATTGCCTTGAGCACAGTATCCTGAACTAAATCATTTGCGTCCTCATCATCATGTGTAAAGTGTAGCGCATACATTTTCAACGAGTCGGACTGCTGGGTTACCATGGTGTTAAATTCTAGCTTTGTCATACTGTTTAGGGTTTGTGGAAACAAGGCTTTCCTTGTTACCGAGTTTAATACAATCGCATTTTAAATAGCTTAAATTATTTATAATACATTAACGACTATATCAGTACAACTATCTCGCCAAAACGATGACAAAGTTTCAAAAGAAAATAATTTTTAATGAATAGTTAATTTTTACTTAAAGATCAATAACGTTTACTTCTCGCTCTAAGCAAACGCCAAAACGTTTTTTCACACTGTCTATAATGGCTTCAGAAAATTCATAAATCTCTAAACCAGTGGCTTTTCCATGGTTAACAAGCACTAAAGCTTGATTTTTCCAGGTTCCAACATTTCCCACTGTCTTTCCTTTCCATCCACATTGTTCAATAAGCCAACCTGCCGCCAGCTTATATTGATTCGGGCCAAAAGGATAGTAAACAATGTCTACAAAATCAGACACCAAGGTCCTAAAAGTGTCCTCTGATACAACAGGATTCTTAAAAAAGGATCCCGCATTTCCAATCGTACCCGGATCCGGTAACTTTCCCTGCCTAATAGAAGAAACTACTTCCGAAACATCCTTAATCGTAGGATGTGTAAGTCCTCGATTATTCAGTTCTTCATTAATTGCCCCATATGTTGTATTGAGTATAGACTTCTTCGGCAATAAAAGGTTTACTTCGGTGATGATATATTTTCCTTTTTGTGCACCTTTAAAGATACTGTCCCGATAACCAAATTGACAATCTTCTTTATAAAAAACCTTAAATGTACCGGTTGTTAGCTCAAAAGCGCGACAGCTCAGAAAAAAATCTTGCAGCTCCACACCATAAGCGCCGATGTTTTGAACAGGAGCTGCTCCAACGGTACCCGGAATCAGACTTAAGTTCTCAATTCCGCCAAATCCTCTCTCTACACAATAACATACCAAGTCGTGCCAAACCTCACCACCGGCAGCCTTTACTTCAATAGATTCTTCCAATATGCGATGCGTGATCCCTTTAATGGCCATATGCACAATCAACCCATCGTAATTTCGGACAAACAACATATTACTTCCCCCGCCTAGGAATAAGCGCTTATCACGATCCAACCATCCTCCTTCATACAATTGGATCAAATCCTTTTCTTGTTCAATATGCACGAATTGCTCGGCGTACACATCCACACCGAAGGTATTATACGCCTTTAACGAAACTTCTTTTAATATATTCATTCTTAACTATTATCACTCCACCGTTTGGTATACTACTTCCTGGACACGGAAGGGAATTTTAGTTTATTGACTTTTTCTTTCAAATTTTCAATTTTTGCGTATATTTATATGATACTTGATGAATACGATCAATTAGCTTAACGCCCAGCATGTCCTATTAATACATCGCTCAAATATAAGCTAATTAATTCATCGGTATTCCAGAACAACAACACACGAATGGATAACCACGATAAAAAGCGGGCGCTCATTATAGAAGCAGCTACTAAACGTTTTGCACATTTCGGCATTGCCAAAACCACCATGACCGAAATAGCAAAAGATTTATCCCTCTCCAAAGCACTTCTTTATTATTATTTCCCTGACAAAATAAGCCTATACGCCGCTGTATTAGAAAGCATTGCAAAAAAAATGTTCACGAAAATCCAGCAGGGATTAAAAGATATGGATATTAGCGAAGACGCCATCCTTTACCTCATCGATATGCGCTTGGCTTTTACCATGAAGTATTATAACCTATTTGACCAAGGCCTCAACTCCTTAACCGAAATGCCCGACGAATTAGCGCGCGTTATGCAATTAGTAGGTAATTTGGAAATCAAAATCCTGGCAGAAATTTTTAAAAAGGCCAATCAACGGGAAGAACTCCGCGTTGAAGATCCAACGCAAACGGCAGAAATCTTCTTAAACGCTATGATCGGTATGCGATTCTGCGTATTGAAAGACAAGAAGGTTATGTTCCTTCCAACAAAAGAGGAATTTGATGAAATCTCAAAAATGCAAAAGAAATTAGCCGTCATTTTCCTGAATGGCTTACGCTTTCAAAAACAGTCATAAAAAAGTCATATTCCCTTATTTAACGCGTTTTTTTTGCCCCCTAACTTTTTGTGCTTTATTTTTGACCAACATGTATAAAAAGTCAAAAAGTAAAATAGTTAAAAAGTAAATAGGTCAACGTGGATATAGAAATAAAAAGGCAACACATTATCGAAGCAGCACTAAGAAGATTCTCGCATTTCGGCATCAATAAAACGACCATGAATGAAATTGCGGAAGACATATCTGTATCAAAAGCCAATCTGTACTACTATTTTCCGGACAAATCATCGCTTGTGGTGGAGGTTATCAAACACCTAATCGAAGAAGGAATGGCTGCCTACCATCATATTATTGAAGAATCAGCTCACATCATGGATACGTTGGTCGGCTTTTTAAAGATCAAGAAAGATTTTTTTGAAAAGCACTACCTGCTACATGTCACTATGGGTTATGCAGATAGTAACTTGAATATTGATGAATTAAATGCTTTGGGGCGACATGCTGAAACAAAAGAGTTAGCAGCTATCGACCTCGCTTTTACAAAAGCAATCGGTACCCGAGAGCTTGTAACATTTGATGTTGAAAAAACATCTCAAATATACTTTACCATTTTAAAAGGTATTTCGATGGTTTCCATAGCAAAAGTTACCAACAAAGACATTCCTGAAATTTCAATTTTCAGCGAAATCTTTGAAAAGCAAAAAATCGCTTCAGCCATTTTTGTAAATGGATTAAGATATAAAATGATAACAAATTGATCATATAACAAACATTTTCTATGAAATCTATAAAACCCTTATTGGTTTTCGCATTTATATTGATTTCTTCTTTCGCCCTAAAGGCGCAAGACTCCTTAACACTTAAACAGGCGCTCAATTATGCTATGGAAAACAGCGAGGTTCTTGAAAAAGCAAGACTGGATATTTTGAATGGCCGACATAAAGTGGCAGAAGTTAGGGCTGGAGCCCTTCCCCAGGTCGACCTAACCAGTAGTATTACAAGGAATTTAATTTTACCACAATTTGTCGTTCCTGCCGAATTCATGGGCGGTCAACCCGGTGAATTCGTAGCCATCGCAGCGGGCCAATATTGGACGGGTATTACGCAGGTTCAATTAAATCAGGAATTATTCAACCAGTCTGTTTTTACAGGTCTGAAGGCCGCCAAAAGCTCTGAAGAATATTATAGGTTAGCAGCCGAGGTCAGCGAAGAAAATGTAATACAGCAAGTTGCCTCAGCCTATTATCAAGTGATTATCAATCAAGAAAAGATGAAAGTCATTGAAGCCAACATCGATCGTACACAGAAATTGCTTACCATGACTTCCAGCCAATATGATCTCGGCTTAGCGAAGAAAATCGACTTAGATCGCGTAAAAGTAAACCTAAGTAACCTGGAGTCACAAAAGCAAGACTTATTGACGGCTATTACACAACAAAACAACTTGTTGAAATATTATATGGGAATGCCGATCAGCGAAAATATTCAGATCCCCTTAAGTGAGTTACAAGATTTAAAACAGGAAACTTTTACCTTGGATGGTAATGCATTTAATTTGGAACGCATGGCCCAATATAGGGTATTGAAAAGCCAAGAGTCCTTGTTAAGTTACCAGAAAAAAGCAAGAATTGCAGAATATTACCCCAGCTTGTCGCTCGGTGCAAATTACATTTACAATACGCAGAGTAATCGGTTCAATCCCTACTCGTCCAAAGCGCTGAATTTTGATATGTCCGCCATTACACTGACCCTAAAGGTTCCCTTGTTTGATGGCTTTGCCAGGCGTTCACGCGTTAGACAGGCCGATGTTGATATACAAAAAAACTATCAGGACTTGAAAAATACATCGAATTCCTTGACAATGGCTTATGAAAATGCAAGCAACCAACTCAAAAACAGCTTGATGACCATCCAAACACAAGAGGAAAATAAAAAATTGGCGGAAGAAGTATTCTATAGTACGCAAAACAATTACCGAAATGGCTTGGCTAGCTTGACCGATCTATTGACCGCTGAAACGGATTTGGTATCTGCCCAAAACAGTTATAATGAAGCGCTTCTTAACTATAAGGTTGCACAAATTGAACTGATTAAATCAAATGGTAACATCAAATCACTACTAACTGAATAAAAACGAACCGACTGTTCATATCCAATCCATAGATAGATTTCAAATGAAGCATTTATACCATAACATTCAATTTACAAATAGCTATGGTACACTTCATTTGGCAAGTAAAACATAAATATATACAGATGAAAAGAATCATTTTTACCCTACTTATTGTGCTCGGTGCTTTGGCGATCATCGCGTGGATATTGAATAACAACAAGAAAGAGAACCAAGCCAAAACGGATATTGTTGCAAAAGGCACCGGTGCCGTTGTTGTTCGTACCACTACCGCTAGCAAGTCGGCTATCAATCTTGATTTTGCAGCGAACGGAAATTTTGCTGCTTGGCAAGATTTAAGTCTATTAGCAGAGAATAGTGGACGGGTCACTCGGATTTTAGTTGACGAAGGATCGCCTGTTAGTCGTGGACAAATTTTAGCTCGGATAGATGATGAATATCTCAATTTGGATTTGGAAGCCGCAGAAGATGCGCTGAGTAAGCTAAAGACGGATCAACAGCGATACGAGAGCTCTTTTGAAACAGGGGGTGTTACGAAGGCGCAGCTTGATGAAATCAATCTCAATGTGCGCAATGCGGAGAATAAGGTACAACAGGCTAAACGTCGACTGGCCGATGCGTATATCAAAGCACCTATATCAGGTATTGTCAATAAGCGAAAAATTGAGGTAGGTACCTATGTATCGCCGGGCACCCAGCTATTTGATATCGTTGACGTTTCGCGACTCAAATTGCTCGTTAATGCCAATGAATCACAAGTGGTAAATGTCAAAGCAGGAGACCAAGTTAGCATCACAACCACGGTCTTTCCAGATAAAAAATTTAATGGTAGGATTTCCTTCATTGCTCCAAAAGCAGATAATACGCTTAATTATCCGATAGAAATCCAAGTAGAAAACTCCAGCTCTCAATTATTAAAGGCAGGTATGTACGCAACGGCCATTTTCGACTTACCGGAACAGCAACCTACGATTGTAATACCACGGGGTGCTTTTGTGGGAAGCGTCAGCAGTAATGAAATATTTGTATTGCAAAATGGCAATATGGCTCGCCTACGGAAAGTAACCGCCGGGCGAATTTTAGGTGAACAAGTCGAAATTATAGATGGCTTAAAGGAAGGCGAAACCGTAATAACCAGTGGTCAGATCAATCTTGTTGATGGTACGGAAGTAAAGCCCCAGGCAAATGAAAACGCACAAAACAATACGACTAAATAGAAGGTAGGTTTCATCGCCTTAAAACAAAATAATTATCCTAATGAAACCTGCATAAATTGCCATATACTGAAGACAATGAATAATTTATGCAAGCTTCATTGCCATTAAACCGCCGAAGGCAGCATGAATGCCTTTAGAATTAGACACTAAATGAATAAATAAAATATTCGAATGAAAGTTGCTGAAATATCCATAAAGCGTCCATCCATCGTTATCGTTGTCTTTACTGCGCTAACCTTATTGGGGATCATTAGTTACCTGTCATTGAATTATGAGATGCTCCCAAAATTCAACCCGGGAGTCGTTTCTATTTCAACGATTTACCCCGGTGCTTCTCCAAATGAGGTAGAGAATACCGTTACAAAAAAGTTAGAAGACGCTGTATCGTCCATGGAGAATATTAAAAAACTGGAAGCAACTTCCTTCGAAGGGCTTTCGGTGATTACCATCACCCTGACAAGCGAAGCGGATGTCGATTATGCGATCAATGATGCACAACGTAAGGTAAACGCCGTATTATCGGATTTACCGGATGATGCCGAAACACCATCACTGGCGAAATTTTCACTTGATGATCTCCCCATCATTACCTTATCGGCTACCGCTAATATGGATGATGCACAATTTTTTGACCTAATTGACAAACGTATTCAGCCAATTGTTTCTCGTGTAAATGGAGTCGCACAAGTGAATTTAATTGGGGGGCAGGAACGCGAAATTCAGGTAAATTTAAATGCGGCGAAATTGGAGGCCTACGGTCTATCCGCACTGGACGTCCAACAGGTGATTCTTAATTCCAATTTGGATTTCCCAACGGGTAGCGTAAAAACGAAAAATCAGGATATCCTAATCCGCTTGGCCGGTAAATATAAATCGGTTACTGAGTTACGGAATCTGGTGGTCAGTACGGCAGATGACGGTGCGCAAATACGTTTGATGGATTTAGCAGACGTGCAAGATACGCAGGAAGACGCTGAAAAAATAGCGCGACTAAATCGAAGCGGTTCTATCATATTACAAATTATTAAGACCTCCGATGCCAATGCGGTAAAAGTGAGCGAAGGTGTAAAAGCAATTGTGGAGCGTTTAACGGCAGATTATCAAAAGGAAAACCTTCAGGTGGTGATCGCAAATGATACCTCTGACTATACGCTTGAATCCGCAGACGCAGTGGTACACGATTTATTTTTAGCGGTTATTCTCGTTGCCGTTGTAATGTTATTTTTCTTGCATAGCTTACGAAATGCGGTCATTGTCATGGTCGCTATACCTGCCTCGCTTGTTGCTACCTTTATTGGAATTTATCTTTTCGGTTTCACGTTAAACCTGATGTCCTTACTTGGTCTATCACTCGTGGTTGGTATTTTGGTAGACGATGCCATTGTTGTTATTGAAAATATTTACCGACATATGGAGATGGGGAAAAATAAAGTGCGGGCTTCTTATGATGCAACCAAGGAAATTGGTTTTACCGTCGTGTCCATTACCATGGTAATTGTAGTGGTATTCCTTCCCATTTCGGTAAGTACGGGGTTGGTGTCTGATATTCTGCGAGAGTTTTGTGTGGTGGTCATGATCTCTACGCTTTTGAGTCTATTAGCGTCCTTCTCCATTGTACCATTACTCACTTCGCGATTTGGAAAACTTGAACGCGTGTCAAACAGTAATTTCATCGGAAGATTTATACTTTGGTTTGAACAACAGTTACATCGCTTCACCAACTGGGTTACCGGTATATTAAATTGGGCGTTGGATCATAAAGCCATTACACTTGTAACGGTGTCCCTCCTATTGGTTTCGTCATGTGGATTGACTTTCGGTGGTTTTATAGGCGCAGAATTCTTTGCCCAGAGTGATCGGGGAGAGTTCTTAGTTCAGATTGAATTACCAAAAGATGCATCCCTCGAGCTAACCAATCAGGTCACGCGGAAAGCGGAAGATTTCTTAAGTAAAAAGAAGGAGATTGTCTCGTTGATCACCACGGTTGGTCAATCGAGTGACAATCTTGGCGCGGATCAGTCGACTGCCTACAAAGCAGAAATTACCGTCAAGCTCACCCCAAAGGAAGAGCGCGATGAGTCGTCCGACATCTATGCGGCAAAACTCAAGGGAGAAATTCAGAAGTTATTGGTAGGAGCGAAAGTGAAAACTGTACCGATTGACATTTTAGGAGCAGCTCAACAAGCACCCATTGAAATGGTCGTTACCGGTCCTGATTTAGATAGCGTATTGGCGTACGCGGAAAAAGCAAGAGGCCTTTTGGCGAAAGTTCCCGGCGCTGCTGAAACAAAGCTTTCAGTGGAAAGTGGAAACCCTGAAATCACGGTAGAAGTAGACCGCGATAAGATGACAGCACTAGGCCTGTCGCTACAAACGGTGGGAGGTACCATGCAAACTGCCTTTAACGGCAATACAGACGGAAAATTCAGGCAGGGGGAATACGAGTATGATATCAATATCCGCTTTGAAGACTATGATCGTAAGAATATTGATGATGTTAAAAATCTCTATTTCGCCAATAAAGATGGTAAATTGATTAAATTATCGCAGTTTGCGGATGTAAAAGAAGGATCCGGTCCCAGTCAGCTCGAACGTCGCGACAAAAGTACATCCGTTAAAGTGCAATCACAAGCGGTAGGTCGTCCATCGGGTACAGTTATCCAAGAGTTCGAGGAAAAACTGGCCGGCATTCCAAAACCAACGGGTGTCGGTTATGTTTGGGGTGGAGATATGGAGAATCAATCGGAAGGTTTTGGAACTTTGGGTGTTGCCTTAATGGTTTCTATTGTATTGGTATACCTCATTATGGTCGCTTTATATGATAGCTTTGTTTACCCATTTGTGGTGATGTTCTCCATCCCATTATCCGTTATAGGGGCGCTGCTTGCCTTAGCACTAACGAATAACTCGTTGAACATCTTTACGATCCTGGGCTTGATCATGCTGATCGGACTGGTAGCAAAGAATGCGATCATTCTGGTGGATTTTACCAATCAAATGAAAGCGGAGGGACACAGTACACGGCAAGCCCTCATTCATGCAAACCACGCACGTTTACGCCCGATCCTTATGACAACCATTGCGATGGTCATCGGGATGATGCCCATCGCCTTAGCGTCGAGTGCGGGTTCTGAGTGGAAAAATGGTCTTGCTTGGGTGATTATCGGAGGATTGATCAGCTCGCTCTTCTTAACACTGATCATCGTACCGGTTGTATATCAAGTGGTGGACAACATCTTACATCGCTTCGGATGGGATAAAAAAGGCACTCCAATCGAGGAGCTCATGGTAGCAGAATATGAGCACAAAGAGGTCAAAGAATATGAAAGCCACCACGGCTAATTCTATTGATTAGTCCATTGGCTAATAGCCAATGGACTAATCAATAGAATTATGCAACGTACAATCGCCATTGCCGTCATAAATAAGTCAAACCTTACTAAATAATTAAAAATCAATCGATACATCCCTACATTTGCTGAACTTAACAAAAAATTAACCCGCATATAATGTCAGCAAATACAGTAATCAATAAAAGTACCGTCCGCCGATTTCGCAAGATCGCTTTGTTGGAAGGGATTTCCTTTATCTTATTGGTATTTATTGCGATGCCTCTCAAATATTGGGCAGACTTTCCGCTGGCAGTAAAATATGTTGGTTGGGTACATGGTGTGCTTTTTATTGCTTATGTATTTTCTCTTATTCAGTGCTGGACAGAATATAGTTGGAAGTTTGGACGGGTTATTCTGTTTTTCTTCGCCTCCCTCCTGCCTTTTGCACCCTTTGTTGTAGAAAAAAGGTTGAAGACGGAAGCAAACTAATTATATACCTATAATAAACATGAAGGTCAGATCAGTTAAAATGCCCATCTACGGGGCGTTGATAGCTAGGTTTATCTTGCTATTAGTACTATATAGTTTATTGCGACTTGGCTTTTACTTGGGGAATCGGGCATTATTTCCAAACATGGCGCCTCAGCAACTTTTTAGTATTTTTCTGGGCGGCATTAAATTCGATCTATCGGCGCTACTCTATATCAACATCCTGTATATCCTTCTCCAAATTCTACCCTTTCCCTTCCGGCATCATGCACTTTATCAAAAAATTGCCAAGGGTCTGTTTATTCTTACCAATAGCATCGGAATTGCCGCCAACATCATTGATATTGCTTATTATAAGTTTACCCTTAAACGTACGACAGGTACTGTGTTCAGCCAATTTATCAATGAACAGAATAAACTAAAGCTGACCGTCGATTTTCTGCTCGACTATTGGTACCTTCTTTTCGTGTTGATTTTCCTGGTCTATTTAATGGCGCGCCTTTATAACGGTATTGACTTGAAGAATCCAAAGAAACCGAGCATTCGTTACTACCTTGGTCACACTATTTTATGCTTCGCTTTTGCTTGGTTGGCGGTGGTAGGCATGCGTGGCGGATGGCGGCACAGTACCCGTCCGATAACACTGAGCAATGCAGGTGACTATGTGCAATCGCCTAATCAAATGAGCATTGTATTAAATACCCCCTTTGCAATTATACGTACCTTAAAGGCAGTCAACCTTAAACCGGTTCACTATTATGACGATGCAACACTTCAAAGCATCTATAATCCGATTCATTTACCAAGTGATACAGCAGCTTTTAAACCGCTAAATGTTGTTTTTTTAATTATTGAAAGTCTAGGAAAAGAACATATAGGGGCATTAAATCGAGATTTGGCCAAGGGAACTTACAAAGGCTATACGCCCTTTATTGATTCACTCGTAGAAAACGGTTATACTTTTACCCATACCTACGCCAACGGAAGAAAATCAATAGACGCGCTTCCTTCGATCATTTCCGGAATCCCCTCGATTAAAGAACCTTTTGTGCTTTCTACTTATTCAGGAAATAAAACAACCAGCATGGCAAAATTGCTGGCCGACAAAGGTTATGAAACGGCTTTTTTTCACGGCGCTCCCAACGGCTCCATGGGTTTTTCGGCTTATACAAAACTTGCAGGGATACAACACTATTATGGCAAGACAGAATATAATAATGATGCCGATTTTGATGGGATCTGGGGTATTTGGGATGAGCCTTTTTTGCAATTTATGGCCAAGACCATGAATACATTTCATCCTCCTTTTTTTACCGCCTTTTTTTCCTTGTCGTCCCATCACCCGTTTAAAGTACCTGCCCAATATGTTGGAAAATTTCCCAAAGGGCCCCTCGAGGTACAGGAACCTATGGGCTATACAGACATGGCCCTGAGAAAATTCTTTGAAACTGCTTCAAAGATGCCTTGGTTTAAGCAAACACTTTTTGTGCTTTGCGCCGATCATGCAACCGTTTCCTATTTTCCGGAATATCAGACCATTCCCGGCGCTTTCTCAATCCCGATATTGTTTTATTATCCTGGAGGAAACCTGAGAGGAAAAACGGATAAACTCGTGCAACAAATTGATATTATGCCGAGTGTATTAAGTTATCTACATTATGATAAACCGTATTTCGCCTTTGGATTCAATGCCTTTGCGCCTGAAACAAATAATTTTGTTATTAATAATAACGACGGTACTTTCAGCCTTTATTATGGTGACTACCTCTTGCTTAGTGATGGACAGCTAAGCACGGCTTTGTACAACCTAAAAAAGGATCGCTTGACGAAACATAACATCATGGGGGAGGAACCTGAAATATTGGAAAAAATGGAAACTTACCTAAAAGCTTTCATTCAGCAATATAACAACCGGATGATTCAGGATGATTTAACCTATCATCCTGCAAAATAAATTTTCAGAACACCTGCGCCACTGATTTTAATAAGCCAAATATTGATTATAAACCTCCTGCATATAGGCCTTTCCTTGATGTAGTAAATCTTCTTTACCATGTGGGTACGAATCTAGGTTCTTTTGATAACTCACCACTTTTCCGACATTGTCAAAAGCGACCTGTTCGTGTGCATTAACAGCCCCCCAACCGTCTGACCAGCTAAAAAATCCAAACGGAATGGTACTTGGGTTCAGAAGATCCCGACTCCATGTGTACGCATTGCTCGGGAAACCCAATTGGTGGCATATTGTTGCTGCTAAATCGACCTGACTTCCGATCTTCCGAATACATCTACCACGATAAGCGGGACGCAGTACATCACCATAAAATAATAAGGGAATGTGATAACGATTGGGGCAATTGCTTTCCCATTGCTCCAACGGCAAGCGATGACCATGATCAGCAACGATAATAAAGAGGGTATTTTTATACCATGCTTTTGTTTTTGCTTGTTGCAAATAATCATACAATACTGAGTCGGTATAAAAAGCCGTACTTCTAAAGAGATTGGGCAGATTATCCGTTCCAAAACGGTGCCCCCCCGGTAAATCAAAAGGCTCGTGATTATTCAGCGTCAGCAACGTAGAGAAAAACGGTTGTCTTTCTTGATCGAGGTCCTGCAATTGCTTATGAAAGGTTGCCTGATCGAATACACCCCATTTCGATCGAGCCTCGCGACGAGCGAAGCAAAGCTGATCAACGATTCTCTTACAGCCATGGCTTAACATATAACCTTTAAAATTGTAAAACTCACTTTCTCCGCCGTAATAAAAAGAAGTGTGATAGCCCCTTTCTTTAAAATCCTTCATTAAGGATGGCAGTTCGGATTGTTTTCGGATATTCTTTATAATACTTTTGGAAGATTGAGTGGGAAAAGCACTTAAGATAGCGATCATTCCCTTATCCGTACGATCGCCTGAGGCGTATAGATGATCAAATAACAATCCACCTGCAATCAGTTTTTCCAAATTAGGTGCGACGCCTTTTTCACCACCCAGGGATTGCACCAGATCAGCGGTAAAACTTTCCAATATGATTAAGACCACATTGGGGTTGGATTGATTCAGAATAGCTTCGGATTGATCCATTGTTGATGTAAACAAGGGGGCGATTGCCTGCTTTGCCGCTGTATTTTTCATACTAATATAAGGGTTCCGACGCAATCCATCAGCGTGTAGCATATCATTAACAAAATACCAGGAAACATTGGTGGCGGCATGATTCGGAAAAGCGTTTGTTGCAAAGTATACCATGGAGGGGTTTAAGGGTGTCAGACCCCAGCCTCCCCGTATCAGCAAAAAAACAACCGACAAAAGCCCCACGGAAGTAAAGACCTTTTTATACCACTTACTCACAGGAACAAAGGTACATTGGTATATCTTCATCCATTTAGCTAAATAGATTCCGACGCAGCTTAAGCTTAACAGTAGGAATAGGGATAAAAAAATAGGAGATGACGCTGCGGAGGCGATGGCCAAGCGAGGTGAATCAAGAAATAAATCCACTGCTTTATAAGAAATCAAGGTGTCCCATTCCCGATAAATGTTAACATTAATAATACTGATCAGTGAACAAGCGATTACAACACTCCAAATATATAAACGGGACAGCCGATACGAGATTTGCAGCTGACCGATCCAGATTCGCGCAATGAATACGACAGCGGGTATAGCACTGATATAAGCAGCCATGGAAGCATCCATACGCATGCCATAGGCAAATATTTTCAGGATCTCCGCCCAAGATAATAGATGGAGTTGTTCATGAAAATAGGCTAAAAAAAGGGCCCGACAGAGTATAGCAAAAAACATCCAGAAGGCGAAATATCGCCATAGGATGTTAAACAGTTTATTCATGAAAAATATAAAATCTTCCTAAGGTTTATCGCCGGCAAAAGCGTAAGTAATTTCGGTCTTTCCGTGTGAAACCGGATTTCCATCTTCATCAAGATTTACAAATACTAACTTATCAATGGTGAGGATGCTTTTCCTTGTAATTTTGTTTCTTACTTCACAAGTGAGCGTAATCGAGGTATTACCAAAGTGGGTAGCCTGAATACCCAATTCAATAATATCCCCTGCTCTTGCAGAGCTTACAAAGTTAATTTCCGAAATAAATTTCGTGACAATTTTGGAGTTTCCCAACTGCACAATGGCATAAATAACAGCCTCTTCGTCAATCCAACGTAACAACGTTCCTCCGAACAAGGTTCCATTAGGATTTAAATCTTCGGGTTTTACCCATTTCCGTGTATGAAAATTCATGTATTAAAGGTATAAGGGAGAGGTATAAGGCATAAAGTGTAAGGTACAAGGAGATCAACGGTCTTAAACTAGATAACCTTAATCTTCATAAGCCCTGCACCCTAGGCCTTAAACCACACTAAATATGGATTGCTCTATTTCCCGTTGCCGCCAAAGCTGCTTCTTTAAATGATTCAGTAAAGGTTGGATGCGCATGACAAATACGCGCTATATCCTCGGCAGAAGCACGGTACTCCATACCAACAACTGCTTCAGCAATCATATCAGCCACGCGTGGCCCGATCATATGTACGCCTAATATCTCATCGGTATCGGCATCTGCCAGCACCTTGACAAAACCTTCGGTATCCATGCTAGCACGGGCTCTTCCACTTGCTTTAAAAGGAAACGAACCGGCTTTATATTTTACACCATCATTCTTCAATTGCTCTTCTGTTGCACCTACGCTTGCAACTTCCGGCCAAGTGTACACGACTCCCGGAATGAGGTTATAATTAATATGTGGTTTTTGTCCGGCAATGAACTCAGCGACATAAACACCTTCCTCCTCTGCCTTGTGCGCCAGCATTGCACCGCGAATTACATCTCCGATTGCGTAGATACCTGCCACCGGTGTTTCCATGTGTTCGTTCACCGGGACTTTTTTTCCACGTTCTTCCAATTTGATCCCTACAGCCTCCAAATTCAAACCCTCTGTATAAGCTGTACGTCCCACGGCAACGAGGCAATAATCCCCTTCTACTTTTACCGGATTTCCTTTGGCATCTTCGGCAGTAACCGTGACGGTTTTTCCTTTTACCGTAGCTCCGGTTACTTTATGACTTAATAAAAATTCGAAACCTAAATTTTTCAACGATTTCTGTAATTCTTTTCCTAATCCTTTATCCATGGTAGGAATAATGGAGTCCAGGTATTCAATTACTGTAACCTTTGCTCCCAAACGGGCATATACCGAACCTAATTCTAAGCCGATAACGCCGCCACCGATCAATACTAAGTGTTTTGGTACCTCCGTTAAATTGAGCGCTTCTGTTGAGGTAATGATTCGTTTTTTGTCAATCGTAAGAAAGGGCAAGGATGCCGGTTTAGACCCTGTCGCAATAATCACATTTTTAGTGGTTATTTCTTCGGTAGATTGATCCTCTTTGGTAATTTTAATGGTATTCTTGTCAACAAAAGAGCCAAGTCCTTGATAGGTGGTTATTTTATTCTTTTTCATGAGGAACGTAATTCCCCCTGTTGTTTGTTCTACTACCCCATCCTTACGCTTGATCATTTGCTTTAAGTCAACCTTCAGGTTTGTTAGATTGATCCCGTGTTCGGCAAAATGTTTATTGGCATTGTGGTAGTGTTCGCTCGAATCGAGCAGGGCTTTGGAGGGGATACACCCTACATTTAAGCAGGTACCTCCCAAGGTACTATATTTTTCAATGATGGCTGTTTTTAACCCGAGTTGACCACAACGGATAGCGGCTACATAGCCTCCGGGTCCACTACCTATTACTACGACGTCGTATTGCATGGATATAATTTATTTTCTTATCAATTTACAGAAATAATCTCCGATTTTCCACATCGGCTCCCTCTTCAGGCTTGTGGACGAAATCGACACTCAAAGGTATAAATTCTTCAAGTTAATTCCTTATAAAACCGTGAATTGAATAATAAACTTAGCTAAAGTTGACTTTTTAAGGATACGGCCATGCGGGGAAAAATAAGGCTAAACCATTTCGCTTTCATTTGTATAAATCGGCCGGCTTTATAAAGGAAAATCCCTGCATGTATGATACTTGCAGGGATTTTAACTTATTTATGGAGCTTTTTTATTCGGCTACGATTTTTCCTTGCATAGTTCCCCAGTGTCCCGGGAAGCTACAGATAAACTCGTATACACCTGCTTTCGGCAAAGTAAACTCGATTTCATCCGATTGGCCGGGGCCCAACAGTTTCGTGTGCGCAATGATGGAAGAAGCAAATGTAGAGGGGATATACTCATCATCCTTTGCTTTGAAGGCCTCGCCACCGAATGCCGCAACATCTGTTCCTTGATCTAGTACAACGGCGTTATGTCCCATGGATTCGATCGGCTGTTGTCCGACATTTTTCAAGGTAAGTTTTACCTTCTCGCCTGCCTTTACTTTGAATAAATCCTTATCGAATCGCATATCGTCAGAAGCCTGAAGCTCGATATGACTCGTTACCTGCACATTTTCTATACCGGGAACGGTAGTAGCAGCAGGAGTTTCTGCCGATGTACTTGGAGCAGCTGTCTCTTCGTGTTCGTGGGTAGCCTCTTTATTTTCACCTCCTCCACAAGCTGCTAAAAACAATGCCGCCGCTAGAGCCGGCACGATAAATACTTTCTTCATTTCTTTTCTTTTTTGTTTTTCTTATTAGCTAATTACAAACTTATTAATAATTTATCAAAATCCTTTTGCTTCACTTGAAATTGTACTCGTTATTGGTTATCCGTTACCCTTAAACAATCCAATAACTAACAACTAGCAACCGATAACCAAAAACTAAAGAATAGGGTGCCGCTCAAAGGGTTTCGTTCGGTCAAATAAATAACGGTACGTATGATGCGTTTTATAAATGCCAGCGCCTATTTGTTGCGCTAAATTCATCATCTTCGGATTAAAATCGCCGATCCAGTTCATTTGTAATTCTTCGTAGCCGGTTTTAGATTTCCGGTCGATGAATACCCGTGCCGACTCCATCACTAATCCCACCTCAACCCCTCTACGTTGATGTTCCGGTACAATACCAAAAACAATACCAAATAAGGTTTTACAGCGCTTAAACCATTTATTCCATAAAAGGGCGAATAAACCTCGCAATCCGATTTTCCCATTTACATATTTCACAAAAAGTTGGTTCACATCAGGAATACTGATAAAAAAACCAATAGGCTCTCCCTCATAATAAGCAAACCATAACCCAAGTGGATCAACAATCGGCCTTAAATTCTTCATTAACTTGCCGGCTTGTTCTTCGGTCATCTCTCCTACACCGTTGTGGTTCACCCAAGCTTTATTATAGATCAACCGAAACTGTCGGGCAGCGCAACCTAATTCATGTCGCTTCACATGCGCAAAATGATAGCCTTTCATCCCCAGAATACGTTTTGCCTTCGCAGCATATCGATCTTCTATTTTACCCTCCATGAGTCGCCTGTAGGTATACTGTTTAAAATAGGTTTGAAAACCGTAAGCCTCGAAAAGTCGTTGGTAGTAGGGTGGATTATAGTTACTGCAATAGCAGGGTTCCACAAAACCATCCACCAATAAACCCCACCAGCGTTCCCTGCTTCCAAAATTGATCGGTCCATCCATCGCCTCCATTCCCTGCTGCCTCAACCATTCCTTTGCTGTGTCAAACAACATGAAAGCGGCCTCTTGATCATTAATACACTCAAAAAAACCACAGCCCCCGGTGGGTTGCGCATAACTCCCGGCGCTCAGGGTATCAAAAAAAGCAGCAATTCGTCCAATGGCCTTTCCTTTTGTGTCAAACAAAAGCCATCTAGAACAATCACCAATGGTAAACAAGCTATTCTTCTGCGGATTAAATACATTTTCTACATCGCTATTTAACGGTCGTATATAGTTTTTATCAGCAGCATATACAGATAAGGGCATTTCTAGAAAAATTTTAGCGAGTGCAGCAGTATCTACCTTTTTAATTTTCATTCAAATAATTTATTTTTTTTAAATGGCAATAAAGCTTGCATAAATTATTCATTGTCTTCTGTATAGGGTAATTTATGCAGGTTTCATTAGAATAAGTTGTTTTTTCGGAGGCAATCACGCTTGCCTGTCTACCGCAGAGGTAAAAACACACATCACGTAAAACACTTCATTTCGTATACATAAAAGATTCGAAATTTGTTTTTCAACGAATAAAGATAAAAAAAATGCAACGTTTTCCGACTTTATGCGTCTTATTATAAAATCTCGTTGCAACGAGGTCAAACCCTTATAGAATAATAAAACAACAGCTATAAAACAATTATCTAAATGAAGAGGTTATTCGGATCACTGGGATGGTTGGCAGTATTACTGCCTTTCATGTGCATGGGTATTGCACATGCAACGCTATTAAATAAGCTCGATGAGGAAAGTCGGGACGTTCGCGATTTTAACAGCATCCAAAATAACGGTAGTTTTCATGTGTTCGTGAAAATGGGAAATACCGAATCGCTCAAATTAGAAGGCGATCCGGAAATTTTGCAAAACGTGGAGACGGTCGTTGAACAGGGGACACTTAAAATTCGCATGAAGAAAAACCTCAATTGGTTTTCCATGAATAAAGGTCATGTATCCGTCTATATCACCGCCAAGCGGCTGGTTGGTTTATCACAGAGTGGATCAGGTAAAATCGAAATTGCTAATCCCATTAACTCGCCCTCACTCGACATGAAGGTAAGCGGTTCGGGGAATATTTCCTGTACGGCAAAAGTAGACGATTTTTCCGCTAATATAAGTGGTTCCGGACAAATTGATATAGAAGGTTCAACCGACAGCAATGATATTCGGATCAGCGGTTCTGGAAAATTTAATGGTGCAAAATTAACAGCTAACAGTACAAATGTTAACATCAGTGGATCAGGCGATGCCTACGTTTTTACAAACCAGGAATTAAACGCCAAAATCAGCGGTTCCGGCTCTGTCCACTATGGGGGGAGTGTAAAAAGCGTAAATGCCAGCACTTCCGGATCAGGCAAAGTAAGAAGGCTGTAAGGGATGAGGTCTACGATCAACCGTTTCCCTACCCAACTAGTTAAACTATTTCCTACTTAACTAGTTAAACTTCAAAGCTTTTCCAAAGTTATAGCGGAGTTGGATCATCTGTTGATTGCTTATCTCGCCCGGGGTAAAATGCAGACTCAACATAAAGAAACCTTCTATATTCCCTTTTCTAAAAGGTCGCCAGCCGAGATCCAAACGATCGTAACTGTCTTTTGTATAAAATCGGTCGCCAAAAAGAATATCGTGTGCTTGCCCTTTATAAAAGGTATTATGAATAAACCACGATTTATATCCGGCATGCACATCTGCAATAAACCCTTTTGGAGTTCGCGTATCATACTCTCCCCTTATACGATCCAACGATCCAAGTCCACCTGCCGCAATGGTCAGCGAGTCCAACACCCACCGATCACTCAAATCAGCTCCTACCTGTAAAAGCGCCACCATATTATCCCGTACGGGAAATTCACCGGTAGACGTATTCGCCGTATGAAGCATAGTGAGGTAATGCGAGAAGAAAAATATACCTGTTGTTACTTTACCTGACAAGCCAACCATAAATTGTTCCCGTTTTTCGGAGGTTTGTCGACTGGTCCAATCAACCCATATCTGTTGGTGGAACCCTTCTTTTTTATAGCGAAAAAAGAGACCTTCTACATTAGGTCGGTAATATTGGAGGGTATCATTCAACACTGCCCGCGGATAATCACCAAGCAATTCCAAACGAGGGAAAGCCCCGATATAAAAGGAAAGTCCTTGATTTTCATAATTATAATAGACGATGGGGTTCACTTTTTCACGAAAGGGTTCCGCCCCGAATTCCTGTAAAAAATTGACGCCAAAACGTATGCGGTGTGTGCTGTCAAGACGCAGCCCCACTTCGGGAGCAAAGCGCATACCCAAAATAGATTGCGAATGGAGCTTCGCATTTAAATATTCACGGTTATCGGCAAAGCCGAACGCTTTTATTTGCCATTCAAATTCTTGTTGTCCCTTCGAAACAAAAAACGAGAGACAGCATACGGTAATTAGTAGTAATTTTCTCATAAGTTCTAAACGATGTCTTAACCCAATAGATTATGACATTTATATTGATCTTGGTAAGATCATATGCTATCCTGAAATCCTTCGTAAATCCCGGCATGTTGCGGAATAGGTACCTTAGAAAAAAAGCGGTTGAATACATTCCAACCGCTTTTTTGAAGATAAGCTTCTATTTAAATACCTAATAACAATCGAGCAGGATCCTCCAATAACTCCTTCACTCGAACAAGGAAGCTGACAGATTCCCGTCCATCAACGATACGGTGATCATAGGACAGAGCTACATACATCATAGGACGAATCACAACCTCCCCATTAATCGCCACCGGACGCTCTACAATATTATGCATACCCAAAATAGCCGATTGAGGCGCGTTGATAATTGGCGTTGACATCATGGAACCGAATACCCCTCCGTTCGTAATCGTAAAGGTACCACCGGTCATTTCATCAATTGTCAACTTATTATCTCTTGCTTTCAACGCCAAGTCGCGAACTGCTTTTTCAATCTCCTCTAGCGTCATTGACTCTGCATTGCGGATCACCGGCACCACTAAACCTTTCGGAGCTGAAACCGCGATCGAGATGTCTGCGAAATTGCTATAGACAATTTCGTTATCATCAATGCGCGCATTCACAGCAGGCCATTCCGCTAATGCTGTGGTAACCGCCTTGGTGAAGAAAGACATAAAGCCTAAACCTACCCCATATTTATCTTTAAATTTATCTTTGTACTTTGCACGTAAATCCATGATTGGCTTCATGTCCACCTCATTAAAGGTCGTTAACATCGCCGTTTCGTTTTTGACCGAAACCAATCGTTTTGCGATCGTCTTACGTAATGAAGACATTTTCTCTCTGCGCTCATCTCGTGAACCCGCAACCGCTTTAGGGGTTGTAGCCGGTGCTTCTGCTTTCTGCGCAGGCGCAGCAGCTATCGGTTTTGACTCGACCGCCTTCTTTTCCGCCTTTAATGCATCTTCTTTTGTAATACGCCCGTCTTTACCGGTTCCCTTAATCGTGCTTGGATCAATTCCCTTTTCCTTTAAAATCTTAGCCGCAGCCGGCGAGGGTGTTCCCGCAGCATAATTTTGCTCCTTTTCTGCTTCCTCATCACTTGCAGCAGCAGAAGGCGTAGCCACACTGCTTGCGGCAGCTGTTGCAGCAACCTTGCCTGACGGAATAATTTTACAAACCACCGCACCGATAGCCAAGGTATCTCCCTCTTGGGCGATAATCTGCAAGGTTCCTGCAACCTCCGCAGGAAGCTCAAAAGTAGCCTTGTCCGACTCCAGTTCCGCCAAATCTTCATCCATTGCTACGAAATCACCGTCTTTCTTCAACCACTGTGATAACGTAACCTCGGTGATCGATTCCCCTACTGTTGGCACTTTAATTTCTACCGGTTCCCCGGCAGCACCGTTATCCTGAGCTGTCGGCTTTGCTTCCGGTACAGCCGTTGCTGTCTTGTTATTTTGTGTGGTACTTGCGCCTTTATTATCTGCCTCTTCAATTGTACATACCACTGCACCAATCTCTAAGGTATCCCCTTCTTTAGCAATAATATGGAGTATCCCGGCCTTTTCAGCCGGTAATTCAAAGGTGGCTTTATCGGACTCCAATTCGGCCAAATTCTCATCCATTTCTACATAGTCCCCATCTTTTTTCAGCCATTGAGATAAGGTAACTTCCGTTATCGACTCGCCTACGGCTGGAACTTTTATTTCTATTGCCATAATTTTTTATGTTAGTCTACTTTTGCTGCTTCTTTAGTTGTCTTTTTTACTTGCTTTTTTGCCTCCGTACCTGCGCTATCATCGGCAAAAGCGCGACTGATCAGCGACAGTTGTTGTGCATTATGTTGTTTCGAATACCCGGTTGCTGTACTACCGCTTTCCTTACGCGAGATAACATCAAGTTCCACACTTGTTTTTCGGTATTTACGGCAAATATGTGGCCAAGCCCCCATGTTTTCAGGTTCTTCCTGTACCCAGTAGAATTTGGTTGCATTCTTATATTTCTGACGAATCGCTCGTATCTTATCGGTAGGTGTTGGATATAACTGCTCCACCCGTATGATAGCTACATCCTTTCGCTTGTCATCTTGCTGCTTCTGCAATAAATCGAAGTACACCTTTCCGGTACAGAAAAGCACCCGCTTTACATCGGCAGTTTTTACATAGCTATCATCGATGATCTCCTGAAACTGTCCGTTTGTAAAGTCTTTCAGTTTACTCACCACCTTCGGATGTCTTAATAAACTTTTCGGTGTAAATACGATCAGCGGCTTTCTGAAGTCACGGTGCAGCTGACGTCTCAGCAAGTGGAAGAAGTTTGCCGGTGTGGTACAATTCGCCACTTGGATGTTATTTTCGGCACAAGCTTCCAAGAAACGCTCAATACGTCCGGAAGAATGCTCGGGGCCCTGGCCTTCATAACCATGAGGCAATAACATCACTAAGCCATTCGAGCGCTTCCATTTAGTTTCGGCACTCACTAAATATTGGTCAACAATAATTTGAGCACCATTAAAGAAATCGCCAAATTGTGCTTCCCAGATCGTCAGGCACTGCGGGTTCGCCAAAGCATAACCATACTCAAAACCTAACACACCATACTCAGAAAGTAAAGAGTTGTAAATATCGAACTTCACATCCCCATTATTAATCGCTTTTAGGGGGATGTATTCTTCTTCCGAATCCTCTAAGGTAATGACTGCATGTCGGTGCGAGAACGTACCGCGTTCCACATCCTGACCGGAAATACGAACACGTGATCCCTCCGCCAAGAGCGTTCCATAAGCCATCAGTTCCCCCATAGCCCAGTCGTACGAATCTTCTTCAATCATATTATAACGTGCTTCGAACAATCGAGCCGTTTTACTGAAGAATTTCTTATCCTTTGGAAGCTGTGTAATCAATTTCGCAATCTCAATAAATTTTTTCTTATCGACTGCTGTATCCGCCGTTTTAAAGATGTCTTCATATTTTGCAGGCTTCAACCCATTCCAGGCACCGGAAAACATAGGATTGGATTCGCTCAGGTTTTCTTCTTCCTTCGATTCGTCCAAGCGTTGCTGTAACAAGGCCTTGAAATCTTTTTCCATCTCTTTCGCCAAGTTCGCATCTACACTTCCCTGCTCCATTAGCTTTTTATTATAGATTTCACGAGGATTCAGATGCGAAGCAATCGCTTTATATAATTTCGGTTGCGTGAATTTCGGTTCATCTGCTTCGTTATGCCCATAACGACGGTAACATAATACATCTATATAAACGTCCGTATGATATCGCTGGCGATACTCTACCGCCATATTAATGGCAAATACCAACGCCTCCACATCGTCTCCGTTTACATGAAAAACGGGCGAAAGGGTTACCTTCGCCAAATCCGTACAATAGGTTGATGAACGTGCATCTTTAAAGTTGGTTGTAAAGCCAATCTGGTTATTGATAACCAGGTGAATGGTTCCTCCCGTTGAATAGCCATCTAATTTGGACATTTGCGCCACTTCATATACAATACCCTGCCCCGCGATAGCCGCATCACCATGAATTAATATAGGCGCAATCTTCAACTTGTCTCCATCGTATTTCATATCGATTTTAGAACGCACCAAGCCTTCTACTACCGGATCAACCGTCTCTAAGTGAGACGGATTTGGACATAAACTCAAATGGACATCTTTACCGGTATTCGTTTTTATATCAGTTGAGAACCCCAGGTGATATTTTACATCTCCACCGAAATCAGGATCTTCGCCTTGCATTGCATAGGTTTTTCCCTCGAACTCAGAGAAAATATCCTTATAGGTTTTTCCCATGATATTGGCCAATACATTCAGTCGTCCACGGTGTGCCATACCGATCACGAATTCCTGGATACCCAGATCAGCACCTTTTTCGATGATCGAATCCAAGGCCGGAATTACAGTTTCAGCACCTTCTAGGGAAAAACGCTTTTGCCCCAAAAACTTGGTGCCCAGAAAATTCTCAAATACAACCGCCTCGTTCAGCTTCTGAAGAATCCTTTTTTTCTTCTCTAGCGGGAAATTAGGCTGGTTACGGGTGCTCTCCATCGATTCGGTCAGCCATTTAACCTTTTCAGGATGTCGGATATAGGTGAATTCTGCACCGATTGATTCACAATAGGTTTCTTCGATGAGTTGGCGGATGTCGCGCAATTTAGCCGGGCCCAAACCCACCTCAACCCCTGCATTGAACACGGTATCCATATCCGCTTCCGACAAACCGAATGTTTCCAGTTCCTTTCCTGGATAATAGGGCCTGCGTTCACGAACAGGGTTTGTTTTTGTAAACAAGTGTCCACGGTCTCGGTAACCGTGAATCATATTTAATACCCTTATTTCTTTCAACGAATGCTCAGAAACGTCACCGCCCTCCACCGGCCGCCCATGGCCGCCTGCTTGCTCGCCAAATTCAAATCCTTCAAAAAATTTCTGCCATCCAAAATCGACCGAATCGGGGTCTTCCTTATACGCTTTGTAGAGCGATTCTACGTAACTTGAGTCTGCGTTACTAAGATATGAAAGTCTGTCCATTTACTTTATAATACGATGTGCTGACAAAGTTATAAAATATCTGACGGAATGCACATTAAATCAAATTTAATTATAACGTTAGCACAAAAATTTGCATCGATAGTTACCGTGCCATGATGTACATTTTTTCTCAACAGGTTAAGCACGGAAATGTTTAAGTTGAATAGGATAATTGGGAGCTGTTCCAGCGTTTCACATATTCTCCCTGCGCATCCAATAAATTTTGTAATTTCCGGATATCTCGAACGCCATTATCCTTTAGGCTGCTGCCGACACCGGCAATGTGCGCCCAGTTGCCATAATTAGATGCCGGATTGTAATCAATCAATTTATCTTCAAAATAGGCAGCCCCCTGTAGGTGACTGATATTCAGATCACTGGTCAAATAATGCGCCACCAGGATTCGGGCAGTATGCGGTATAAACCCAATGGAATTCAGTTGGTGCATGGCGGCATCTACAAAGGGATCGCCCGTTTCTCCTTGTTTCCACCTTTCGAATAACGCTTCCTCCACCAGTTCGTATCTCGGTGGTTCATTAGAGAACCCCTGCTTTAAGAAGAATCGATTGCCATGCTTTTTAAACATAAAGCGAAAATAATCACGCCATAGTAAGCCGGTAATAATCGAAGCCGCTTGCTTCTTCGGTAAGCTTTTATCTTCGTACTTTTTAACGGCATGGTAAACGGTATGCACCGACAAGCAACCCAGGGCTATCCATGGTGACAATATAGTCCCTTCTTCCGAACCGAAAGATTCAGTTAACGATCGATCGCCACCGGCAAGCAAGGCCTCCAAGCGCCTTAACCCTTCTGCTTCACCACCCAAAAAAGGAGATTGATCCGCTAGCCTAACTAAGTCTCCTGAAAAACCGAATGATTCCAACGTAGGGATTTCACTTGTTTCTAAATCCGTAGGAACCTCCACCTTCACCGGTGTTTCTACAGAAGGTCGGATGGTGGTTTCTCTTTCTATTTTTTTCCTGAACGTTGCAAAGGCATCCGGAATATCCTTGATTGGAAAGGGGAGATCCTCTTTATGATATAAAGTGTGACCGATGAAATGACGAAGGTTAAGTCGTTTCTTCCACAGCGCCTCCTCCACAAGTGTAGAAATGTGAGTTTCTTCTTTCGCGACTTCCCGATGGTGATACACCTCCTTTACCTGATAGCGTTCTGCCAAGGTTGGCAGGACTTCCTCAGGATAACCGGAAACAACCAGTAAATCGGCACCTAAAGCACGTAGGGAAAGTCGCAAGTCCTGTACACTTTCCAAAATAAACTTTGCGCGGATAACGCCCGTTTTGTACATTCCGCTTTTTAAAGAAGTATACTGACGGGGATCAAATACGTAAACCGGCACCACCCTGTCTGCCTTAGAAAGCGCTTGCCATAATATTTCATTATCGCGGACGCGTAAGTCATTTCTAAACCAAACAAGGATTGTATCTTTATTCATTCTTAATATAGGAAACTTTTAATCTCAAATATACTGGTTTTTAAATTCATAAAACAAAAATAGCCTAATTCTCCACAAGCTTTTACACCCCGTTAACAAACCTTGTTTAAACACGGTGTTTTTTAATGCTTTCCTCATGAAATACTTATTTCATTTTAAACTAAACAGAAAGAACAATATAATTGTAGTTATAAACGTGACATAGGCCTAGCGAAATGAATACACTAATTACCGGACTGAACAATTACTTGGGAAAGCGGCTGGCATGGCATCTTGCCGATGAGGGGTACAACACATCTTGCTTGGTGCGGAATGAAAGACATTTCCTGGAAACGACCGAAGGACATCCGAATTTATCTGTTATACGCGGCGATTTGGTACGCGAACGTTATACACCGGCGATTGCTGAGCAAGTAGATGTAGCGATCTATCTTAGTCAGGATTCTGCTGAATGGAGCGAACAATATAAAAATCTGGAACTCTTATCCTTGATCAATTTTATTAAGCAAGCAAGAAAAAGCAACAGTCAACAATTGATTTATATTACGCGTTTGCGGACACCTTTTGTCAAAGAAGTACAACAGATTTTAACGGACAGCTATATTTCTTACACTATTGTAAGAATCAGCAATATTATTGGCAAGGAATCCATTTTAATGGAGATGATGAAAAAAATTTCTTCGCGTTTTGTCATCTTTGCGAATAAACGCTTGGTTAAATTACGAGCGCAGCCGATTGCCTTACAGGACTTATTGGCTTACTTAAGCTTTATCGTGCTAAATCCGGCCGCTTTTAATCAGAGCTTTGATATTGGCGGACCTGATATTCTGAGTTATAAAGATATGTTACGCGTTTACATGAAGCAGATACATGTCAATAAGCCCATTATCTCTTTACCGGGTTTTAATAATCGCTTATCAGCCTTTTTTATTAGTCTTACAACAGGCGTGAGTGTTTCTGCCGCACGTGCTTTTGGCGAGAATATTACAGAAGATTTATTGTGCGAAAACAATCACATCCATGATTTGTTTCCTCATGAATGCCTAACATTTGAACAGGCGCTCAAATCAGCACTTGTTTAACGTTTAACACCACACACATGAAGAGAATATTAATCACCGGAGCCTCAGGGATGGTCGGTGAACATTTAACAGAAGCACTTATAAAAAAGGGTTATACCGTTAACGCCCTTGTCCGCAAGCTGCGCCCCGATACCGAGCAAGTAAAATACTTTGCCTGGGATGTAGAAAAGGGTACGATCGATAAAACCTGTATTGAAGAAGTGGATGCTATTGTTCACCTTGCCGGTGAAAATATAGGAAAAAAACCTTGGAGCAAGCATATACGAACTAAAATTCTGAAGAGCCGAACCGACAGTATCGCGCTTATTTATAAATTATTACAAACTGCCGATCATCAAATAACACAGGTTGTGTCCGCCTCGGGAACGGGATATTACGGAAACAAGCGAGACGAAGTATTGAATGAAGACCGGGTACCTGCAGACGATTTTTTGGGTCAAACTTGTTTTGCATGGGAAATGGCTGTTGCTAAAGGCCGGTCACTCGGGCTGCGTACCATCTCTTTACGATGCGGTGTTATATTCGCCAAAGAAGGTGGTGCTTTACCTAAATTGGCAGCACCCATTAAACTGGGATTGGGTGCTACCCTGGGAAACGGAAAGCAGTATATCCCCTGGATTCATCTCGAAGATGCCGTCAACATGTATGTTTACGCATTGGAGCACCCTGGTTTACAAGGGGTTTACAATATGGTAGCGCCTGAGCCGGTTACCAATAAACAATTAAATCGACAGCTTGCAAAGACATTGGGTAAACCACTATGGCTGCCTCCTGTTCCTGCTTTCGTGTTGCGGTCCATCATGGGAAAAATGAGTGAGCTATTACTGGACAGCACCAAGGTTTCGCCCGATAAGATCATCAATGCAGGTTTTCACTTTGCATATCCGACAGTCGAAACAGCTTTAGCGAATATTTTTGAAAAAGAGCAAAAGGATGCATAAGCAAATAGGCACCTGCATTTTCTGGTTCAGACGCGATCTACGTTTACGGGATAACCATGCGCTTTATGAGGCGCTGCGAAGCGGTCACCACGTTCAGCCTGTCTTTATCTTTGACCGCACGATTTTATCGAAATTGGAAGACAAGGACGATGCCCGTGTTTCCTTTATTCATCAAGAATTGTCAAGTATCCATCTCCGTCTGGGACAACAGCAGGCCGCTATTGCCTTTTATCATGACGAGCCGCTCAAAGCTTGGAAGGAAATCGTAAAAACATTTAATCCGATAGCCGTTTATTTCAATCACGATTATGAACCCTATGCACGAAAGCGGGACAAAGAAATCCGTGATTTTCTTAAACAAGGTCAGGTTGCGGTTTATAGCTTCAAAGATCAGGTCATCTTCGAAAAAGAAGACATATTGAAAAATAATGACGAAGCATATACGGTATTTACCCCTTATAAAAATTGTTGGTTAGCGCAATTAGCATCATCCGTTCTAAAAAACTACCCAAGCGAAGATCATTTACAATCACTTTCAACATGCCAACAAACGATGCCTAGTCTACAAGACCTGGGCTTTACGGCTACAAAACAGCCTTTCCCGAGCAAGCGTTATAAGAAAGTAATCGCTGATTATCACGACACACGGGATAACCCTTCGGATGAACAAGGTACGAGTCGCCTAAGCGTGCATCTACGCTTTGGCACGGTCAGCATCCGTACACTCGTACAGGAAGCACGCAAGGCAAAAGAAAAAACGTGGTTGAATGAGTTGATTTGGCGTGAGTTTTACATGATGATCCTATGGCACTTTCCACAGACGGTGGGCAAGGCCTTTAAACCGGCCTATGATCGGATTCAATGGCAAAATAAAGAAACTGAATTTGACGCTTGGTGCCAAGGGAAAACAGGTTATCCGCTCGTCGATGCCGGCATGCGGCAATTGAATGAAACAGGCTTTATGCATAATCGGGTTCGCATGGTGGCGGCCAGTTTTTTGTGCAAACATTTATTGATCGACTGGCGTTGGGGGGAGGCTTATTTTGCGCGGAAATTACAGGATTACGAGCAGAGTAGTAATATTGGCAACTGGCAATGGGCCGCCGGGTCGGGCAACGACGCAGCGCCCTATTTTCGGATATTTAACCCCGAATTGCAGCTAAAAAAATTTGATCCCAAGCTCGTTTATGCAAGACGCTGGATACCCGAATTGGATGATCCGTTTAAGTATCCGAGCCCCATCGTAGAACATAAAAAAGCCCGCGAGCGGGCTTTGGAAGTATATAAAAATGCTTTACGAGATTAGTTATCCTTCACAGTAACATCAAATTCCATGGAACTAAATGGAACCGAGCCTCCTGCAAGTCCATATGCAGAACTTGAAGGTGTGAAGAAATGAACCTGTCCACCTTTTTTTATTTTAGGAATGATTTCCTGCCATGACTTGACTAAATTCTTCAATGTATAATTTGTCGAATCAGATTCGTCTACCGTTGCACCATTAAGAAGTTTTGCCGAATAAACAAAGGTGGATATTGAATCAATCGAAATAGAGTCGCCCTCTCCCTGTTTCTTTATGTTATAGTATATGCCACTTTCAGTCCTCTCATAATCCGAGGTGTCTAATCCTGCTGTTTCCATTTGCTTTCGTATAGACAAGTCTTCGTAAGCTGGCATGCTGGCACTATCAATAACTCGAATCACATAATCCATGGAAGCATTGGGTGGGATCCCTAAATCTGTATTTCCGTTACGTCCGTAAGACAGTAAACGTGAAGGAATAAGTACCCTTATCTGACCATCAGTTTTCTTTAACATGGTTCGAATCGCCATCTTTAATCCCTCCTCTTTTTCTATCTGTCCCTGGTAATTTGGATTACTGGCAATAGCAGATCCTTGGGGTGAAGCTCCTAAGAAGTATCCCAAATAATCAAAATAACGGCTGGCAGTAGCAAAAGTATCCGTTACGCTGTAAACGCCATCCAACGAACGTACCGTATATACCAAGGCGTACTGTCCGGTATAGTCAATATCATTTCCCTTTCCTTCTTCCAGTATTTGATAATACATACCCGTATTACCCAAAGGCTGAACAGACAGGTTATTCGCTTGTATATAGGCTTCAATGCTAGCGGCATCCAGTTCCTCAATACTTTCATACTCTTGTTTCTTACAGGCCGCAAAAAGGCTGATGCCCAACAAACTTAAAAGGGATATTCTTTTGATAGAAAGGTTCATTTATGCTTTATCTCTTGTATCTAAATATATGTGAATCAATTCTTTTGCATTGTTTTGGGCTTATCTGCATCGGTGATATCCAACACCTCCAGTTCATAATCCAGTGGCGAATTCTCTTTGACAATACCATAGGGACGGTCTTGATAAGCATAAACGGAAGGGGTGATGAGTCTGATTTTAGCACCAACACGTAAACCACCTTCCAACAATCCGCCAACACTTTTCGGATAGAAGGCTATTTTCCAAGCCAGAATCCGCCCCGTATCGGTTTCCGACGTTAATAGCGGCCTAAAAGGAATTGAATCCAAACTGGTATTCTCTTCAAAAATAGTACTATCCAACATACGTGCTGTATATTTTACCCGGATCAGTTTGTTTTTCAGCTGTTCTTTATTCGTTGCCGAATCAATGGCCAGGTAATCAACTTGTGTATTTCCCGAATCACGGAGGACATACCAAATACCCGTCTCCTGATGAAGTTTTGCAGAATCGGATAAATGATGAGCAGTAATGTAAGAGGCGATCAAAGGAGCTTCTCGCTCCAATACCAGTTGCTGATCGTACACATAAACATCTTCCTTATCACAAGAAACCGTGATAAGCCCTACTAGAATAAAGAAGATGAGGGTGTAGAGTCTGCCCATAAATTCAATACAATGCTAATTGCAAAGTTATTGAATTAATTGGTTAAATGCATGTATTAACATTTTTTAACATTGATGTAAGCATTAGTTCTAGGTGATCGGCTTTAGGTAGCAGGTAGGGCTTCACTTTTAACCTATAGATGAAGGTGTTTATAGTGAAAGAACATGTATTTTAACTTCTTTCTTTGCTTCTCTTCTTTCGCGGACCTTCCCGTTAGGGAAAGCTTGAATGCTTTTAAAACTAACTAATGATGAAAAAAGTTGATTAAGAAAAACGTTTCTTTTTTTAAAAAGCGAAACACCTGCCGCAAAAGGCGAGCGCCATTCAACACCCGCCTTTTAATTTTTTAATTTTGACTTTTTAATTTCTTAGTGCACATTCGACATATCCATTTTAGCCTTTGCATTTTTCAACATCAAGATAAAGGGTACACAAATCAAGAACATGATACCAATATATAGGAATACGTCCATATAAGAAAGTACCGAGGCCTGGTTCATCAAAGAGCCATCCATCGCGCTCATTGCGGCGGCCTTCGCTTGATTAGGCGCCATACCATGGTGCAGAAAATTATTCACCATACCCTGGTACTTCTGTTGAAACAGCGGATTGTTCGGATTGATATGCTCAATCAAGTTATTACGGTGCAAGGCATTCTGTCGGGTCATAAACGTCGTAATCAAAGCAATACCGAAAGAACCGCCCAGCTGCCGCATCATACCCGTAAAGGCTGCACCCTGTCCAATTTGCGGACCTTTCAGCGTTGAAAGCGATAAGGTACTGACCGGAATGAATAACATACTCATGGCCAAACCGCGTAGCATCAACATCCAAAAGAAATTACCTTCTCCTGTATCCGGTGTTAGGATTCGGAAACCCCAGAAGCAGAACATGAAGAAAAGAAACATACCTGCTGCAGCCAGGTATTTTTGTTTGACACCACGCTGTAAAACCTGTCCGATAATAGGCATCATAAAGGCCGTTACCAAAGAAGAGGGCACCATCAGTAAACCCGCTTGATAGGCTGTCCAACCCAAATTATTTTGTGTATACAGGGGGATGATAAACGTTGATCCGTATAAACCAAATCCCATAATAAAGGAAAGGATGGTACCTACCCGTAAATTGGCGTCTTTCAATACCCGCAATTCGACAATCGGGTTTTTCGCCGTCAGCTCACGCCAGATAAAGAGATAAATACAGGCTACACAAAGTACTGAGAAGGCCAGTATCATGCTGTTATTGAACCAATCTTCTTCCTGCCCACGCTCCAATACAAACTGCAATGAACCGACAGCCCCTGCCAGAAATACGATACCCCACCAGTCGATTTCACTTGCTGATCGCTTTTCACCATACTTCGGACTTTTTACAAATTTGAGCGTTAGCATGGTAGCGATAACACCGATCGGGATGTTAATATAAAAGATGTACGGCCAGCTGTAGTTCTCCACAATATACCCACCAAGCGGTGGCCCTAAGGTAGGCCCTACAATAACTCCCAAACCATACAAAGCCTGCGCCATGCTTCTCTTTTCAATTGGATAAACTTCCGTAATAATGGTCTGCGAGGTTACCAACAAGGCACCACCACCTACACCCTGTAGAAAACGAAACAGAATAAGTTCCCACATGGCGGTTGCATTTCCGCAGAGAAATGAACAGACGGTAAAAAGAATCACGGAGGCGGCAAAATAATTGCGCCGGCCGAATTGTTGCGAAAAGAAACTTGTTAAAGGCACCACGATCACATTACCGATGGCATATGCCGTGATCACCCAACCAATTTCACTCAGGGTAGCCCCCATATTACCGCGCATTTCATTCAGCGCTACGTTGATGATTGTTGTATCCACAATCTCCAAAAGCGCACATAAAATGGCCGTTATGGTGATAATTGCCCGTCGCCAACCATATTCAACTAAAGAATTTTGTTCCATATAATTATAAGCTTTTAGCTGTTAGGTATTTGTAACTAGTACGTTGATGGCTAAAAACCACGAACAGCTACTACCTAATTCAGATGCACGTCTACCAACACATTCATACCCGTACGGATTTTTTGAATCAACTCTGGACTTTGCCCTTCATTAAAATCAATCCTTACCGGAATGCGCTGTACCACTTTCACAAAGTTACCGGAGGCATTGTCCGGTGGTAACAATGATTGTGCAGCACCTGTTGCAGGAGAAAAAGAAGCGATCACTCCTTCTAAAGTGGAATCAGGATAGGCATCTACTTTTATAGATACTTTCTGCCCTGTCTTCATTTTAGTAAGTTGTGTTTCCTTAAAATTGGCGATTACCCACTTCTCGGTTATTGGAACAACATTGAATAACGATTGTCCTGCTCCCAGGAATTGTCCCGGCTGCAAATTCACTTTCCCCACTTGGCCATCAATTGCGGCGGTAATTACGGTATAGGAAACGTTTAACTGCGCGGCCTCTACTTCCGCTTCCCGTTGTTTAATGGTTGCTTCGGCAACCGATGCTTGCCCTGCACTGACCGATTTCTGTGTACCTACCGCTGCGGCTTGCCTTGCAGCCGATTGCTTCTGTGTTTGCAACACATCCAGTTGTCTTTGCGCTAACTGCTTGGTAGCTAATGCTTCTTCATACTGCTGTTGCGTGATGCTATGATCTTTAATCAGGTTTTCGTAACGTTTGAAATCGTTCTCTGCTCGCCAAAGGTTAACTTTTGCCGACTCAATCTGTGCCTCCACCGTGTTTACGTTTACTTGTGAAGTACTGATATTGGCTTGCGCTACTTGAATGCCGGCACCCGCTACATGTGCATTGCTTTGGGCACTGGTCAATGCCGCCTCTGCTTGGGCCAAACTGACTTGGTAATCGCGGTCGTCCAGAATAACTAAGGTATCCCCTTTATGCACAATTTGATTATCGCTTACACGAACTTCTTTAATATAGCCGGACACCCGAGGAATAACCGGACTGATGGTAGACACGATTTGTGCGTCGTCCGTTTCCTCATGTTTTTGACCGTGTAAATACTTAATTACACCATAGGTTCCTCCTACAAGAATGAGAAGAACAAAAACAATTGCAAAACCTTTATTCCCGGATTTTTTTTCGGGTTCTTTTGCCGTAGTTTGATTATTGGTTTCCATATTTTATTGTTAATACCTTTTAAAATCTCTTTTATTCGTTTATTCTCCTACGCTTACACCAGCGCTTTCATATAATTTGTTATAAGCGACAACCGCATCGGCCTTTGCATATTCGTAATCAATACCTGCTTGCAAACGAGCTACATCAGCATCAAGTAAATCGGTGGTAGTTGCCAAACTATTATCGTATTTATTTTTTGTAATGCGATAGTTCTCGTTCGCCTGCTCTACGGCCTTTTCATATACTTGAATTTTTTTCAGGCTTTGTGTATAATCCTGATAAGCTTTATGAATCTCAATCCGGATATCGTCTTTCAATTGCTCCTGATTCCACACCAATTGTTCTTCTTGTGCTTTAGCCTGTTTAACTTTCGCTCCCGCTTTGTAAAGCGAAGCCAAATTATAGCTTAACCCGACACCGGCATTTAAGGCATTGGTAATGGTAAGGGCATGAGGTACATTCACACCTACATAACCAGCCGACACAGCGAAAGAAGGATAATAGGATCCTTTTGCAACTTTAACATTGGCATGCGCTGCATCTTGGCGGCTCGAAAGTGCCTTAAAATCGGCACGACTATCCAAAGCCAACCCTTCCCAGTCGGCAAGTGACTTCACTTCCGGTTTAACCGATAAGCCTGTCGTGTCCAACACCAACCTCGTACTTTCGTCCAAACCGAGCATCAAATCAAAATTAAAATTGGTAATCTTCTCGTTGTTTTCCGCATTGAGTAATGCCAATTCCACATTGCTTTCCTGTAATTGAACTTTCAATAAATCGTTCCGAGCGATCAAGCCATTTGCTTCCATATTGGTAAAATCTTTTACGCGCTGTTTGGAAGTGTTCAGGTTCTCGGTCACCAATTTAACCGCTGCTTGTGCTTTATATAAATTGTAATAAGCAGCAATCGTATTTTGTATCACCTCCTGCCTATTGCGTTCAGCATCCAACGCTGTCGCTTTTTCCAAATACTTCGCAGAAGCGATACCGTTGGTAACCTTTCCTCCCGCGAAAATCGGTAAGCTGGCAGTCGCCATCCCAAACATGGCCTGACTAACGTTCGGCATTTCACTGCCACCCGATCCCTCTTCCGAATCGCCCTGCAATTTGAAATCTACATTCGGCTTATTGACCCGCATGTATTGCCCGGAAATATCAATATCAGGCAAACGGTTATCCTTTGCTTCTTGCACGGAAGCCAAGGCTTGTTTTACCTTACTATCGCTCACTTTGAGTTCTTTACTATTTTCCAAGCTTAAATCAATTGCTTGTTGTAAAGTGAGTGTTTTTTGTTCCTGTGCAAATACCGTATTGCTCCCTATAACAAGCAAGCAACACCCTACTAAAAGTTTATTCACTTTATTTATTATATTATCCATTTTTGCTCTTATCTATTAATTCCGGTTGGGTCAAGTAAGCAATGAACATTTGCTTGAGGTGACTTCTCAATATGTCTATTTTTTTCTGTTGAAAATTCTCCGCCTCGGCACCTTCCAACTTGGCATTTTGTGCTTCATAGCGGCAATTAGCTAACATTTGATTCACACTTCCTATGAGTACAGAGGATAAAAAGAATACGTTCACATCTTTTCGGAAAACCCCGAGCCGTTGTCCCGCTTTTACCGCGCGTTCCATTAGCTTTCTATTTTTGGTTTTCATCTCAAAAATCATATCAAATAACGGTCCTTCCTGTAGAACGCTGGCCTCCCGGGTCATTAGCCGATTGAATCGTTGCCTACTGTATAGGGTATTGATAAACACATCGATTATCTGTTCTACCTTTTCAAAAGCCGTACTATCTTTTTCATAAAGAATGCTCTCCAATTTGCCCGTAATAAACGTAAAGTGTTTTTTAAAAAGGGCCTCCAGCAATTTTTCTTTCGATCCGAAGTAATAGGATACCATCGCTATATTTACTTCCGCTGCATGTGCAATATCACGGATGGAGGTTTTATCATATCCCTTCTCGGAAAAGAGTTGAAGGGCCGTATCCATGATCAAAAGTTGCTTCTCACTATATTCAATCATCCAATTAATGAATTAACGGACGCAAAGTTAAACAAACGTTTAATTCAAACAAACGTTTAACTCATATGATAACAAAAATTTAATCAAAAAATAATATAATGGATTAAATAACAGATCGTTACATATTGTCTGTTTTATGTAAAACGATTTTGAACCATTGAGTAGAGGACGTGTTGAGTAAAGAACTTGTTAAGGTGTTGAAATAGTTGAGCAGTGATTTATTCATGTTACGATTCCTTCATGCGATAATTAGCTAAGGCTCACAACCGGCAACTCGCAATCGGCAATCTGCACTGACCTAGATCAATCGCCCTTTAACGACCAATGTATGGGCTAATTTGTCATGGAAACACTGTTGCTTCCGATCCATAAAGCCGAATAAATAACTCAGACCTAAGGTCAGTAAGCCCGTAATTTTCGCTAGGTTTCTCCACAATGCTCTTCCAAAGCCAATGGGGTTGCCTTTGGTATCAGTCACTTTAATTTGCAATAAGAGTTTTCCCGGTGAAGCATTTTTTGCAGACCCCTCCCCCACAACGCACATCATGAATTTGCATAGAGGAACAACCAGTAATCCGAAGAGGAGAAAAGTCCACTGCTCCTGCTTATCCTCTGCTTTCATCACAATCGCCAAAGCGAAGCAGCAGTAAATCAGAAAAGAAAAAAAATAATCGATAGCGGCGGCTAAAAGGCGGACGTCAAGAGTCGCGAAGTACTGCGGTAGTGTTCGCTCAAAACGGACTCCTAAGGTCGCACTTAGGTCTGGAATTTCGCGCAATTCCTTATAATCGTCCCAGCCTTCTTCTTTGATAAAATCGGTACCTGCCAAGTGCATCTCTTTTAATGCGGCTAAAGAAAAAGGACCAAGTGGTTTACCGTTTTGTATAATATAGTATGTCGTCAAAGTAAAAAGTAAAAATTGAAAACGTAAAGACCCTTCTCAACGTAATCATAATCCATAATGCGTAAAAATAGTAGCCACTGACACGAAGAACCAATAACGAGTAACGAACAACTAAATCTAATATCTTTTTACCGAAAATGAGCTAAGTCCACCCTTTAAATCAATCAAATATTTATTTCCTGCCTGTTCAAAACCTTCCGTTACATAAGACCCATCGTTCTGTTTAATAAATCCGGGAAATTCCTTAGAAGATAATCCGGACTTCACATCAATCCGGGCAGCGGCTTCCTTGGGAATTTCTATTTCTACGCTTGCTACACCTGACTCCGCATCAATGATCGACTCGCCAATCGGCATACCCAGCTTTGTCTCAAAGGAAGCAGCTCCTCCTTTTAGCGTAAGACGTTCGATTTTATAACGACTTAAATCAAAATCGACGGCTCCTGCTCCCACGTCGACACGAATTGTCCAAAGTGGGTTAGTATTAAGAGACATGCTGACCTCATTATCCCCGTCGCCGTCCATATTCCAGTTCTTTTTTTTGACATCTTTCATTCGAAAGAAAAGTTCGGCCACCGAGTCCTTGGTTGTGGTTTGAAGAACATGGCCAGCAAAAACGCCACGCGCATGGGCGCTGAATAGTTCCGCTGCCTCGCCATTCATTTTGTATTCGACCGCACCACCTTTAATTTCGAGACGGGCACGTCGGATCCCTGCATTATAAGGGCTTGAGAAATCGGCATTTTTGACTTCACCGCTATGATCTTTTTCGTCCAAATGCTCTTCCGAATCGCCCCGATCTTCAAAACGGGTGTACCCACCCCAGGTCTCACTCGGTTTGGACACCTGAAAACCAATAAAAATCAAAACGGCAATGGTTGCGACCACTGAGACGGCATTACCAACACCATGTTTCGGCAATAAAAGATTGACGCCCAAGATGATCAAAAAAACCGGCCAAAAACGCCACAAGCTCGACCAATAAAATGAAATAACTCCCGCATTGCTTAAAAGCCACATGACGCCGACAAACAGCAATACCAATCCCCAATTTAATCTTTCTCTATTCATATTCAAATATCTTAACGGTCGACACCTAGGAGCACGACCCATTGCTCCGATTCATTATTAAATGCACACATGGCCTGCTCCATAATTAAACAATTACAAAGGTTTTTCAGCCTCTGTATCGTCAGGCTCACTTTCTTCATTAGGTGTTTCGCTTGACCTATTCCCTTTTTTCAACTTAAACGAGCTAAAAATAGTTACAAGTCCACCCACAACAAGAATAAGCGGCCAGTATTTAATCAGTTCCTCCCACGTAATAAAATCCAGCTGTAACAGCAAAAAGAAGCAACCAATAAGCAGCAATGCGAAGCCAACCGATGTCCTTTCCCGTTGTTTCCTCCGTTCCATGTGTCGAAATACATCTTCGCCACCTACGTTATAAGTTTTTTCGGTATGCGGACGATTATAGGGTTCCTGAAATCCTGGAAAAACATAGGGTTTACGAGGGACAACAATCCATATAATTACATAGGCTATAGGTCCTATCAAACCAATTCCAGCGGTACTAAACAATAGGCTAAGCACGAAAATCACCCGGACCCAAGCTTTATCAATGCCCAAGTACTCCCCTAAGCCGGCACAAACACCGCCAAGCATACCCTCCTGTTCATTTCTCCTAAGTTCCTTTTCCATGGTAACAAGCTTTACTTTCATTCCGGCAATGCGTTTTTAGTTGCTATCCTTCATTAACTAATTATCACATTCGTTATTCAACAAGCAACTAAATATTCAAATCAAGCGGCCGAATGAAGATCTCATCCACATTAGCTCCTTTGCTCATGCTTAAGCAGCTTATTACGGCCTGCGCAATATCTTCAGCTGCTACAAACTTCTCAGGAGGGATATCTACCCCCTCCCAGGATGCGGTATACGTGGAGCCGGGAATAATTTCGGTCACCTTAACTCCATAACTTCCAAGCTCTTGCCTTAATATAGCTGTTAGACCATGTACGGCATATTTTGTTACACTGTAAGAAGCGGCTTTTACGAATGGAGATTTACCGGCCACCGATCCCAGGTTGAAAAGATGTCCCGACTTCCGTTGACACATTTTCTTACCAAAATAAACGGACAAATAATGGGTGCATAAAACATTCACTGCCAAATGATCTGCTAAAGCTTCGGGTGGTTCCTCCAAAAAGCTTCCGGGGATAAATAAGCCGACATTATTCACCAATACATCCAGATCAGGAAAAAGGGCATCCGTCTGTTGCGCCAGCGCTTGCACTTGCTTTTGATCCTTGCAATCCGCCGCCCGGTAATGAATCATTTGATTCGGATATTGGGATTGAAGCGTTGCTTGCAGGTTCAGCAGATCGCTTTCTGTTCTAGCAGCTAGCAGCATATGATAACCTTCCTTTGCCAAGGCATAAGCAATGCTCTTTCCGATTCCTTTAGTAGCACCGGTGATAAGCGCGCATTTATTCATGATCGTTAAGAATTTTTAATGTTAATGGTTAACCACAGGCATTTCGCCCAAACAAATATATCAAATTGCTGTTTCTATTTCTGTTTAGCCAGCCGAATCGCTAAATTGCATATGAATGCAATTTTATCTAAGTTTGGTGATAATAATAATTTCTGAGACGCATATATGTTTTTTACAAGCTTCGGCAAATATCTTTTACTGTTAAAATCAGTTTTCAAAAAACCTGAAAAAGCAAGTATTTACTGGAAAGAAATTATGCATGAGATGAACAGCATCGGTGTAGGATCGCTGGGCCTCATCGCCATTATTTCTACATTTATCGGAGCGGTTATGACCATGCAAATTGCCTTCCAATTGGTGTCCGATCTTATTCCGAATTCCATTATCGGTCAAATTAACCGTGACTCGAGTATATTGGAGTTAAGCCCCACCATTTCAGCACTTGTGTTAGCTGGGAAGGTAGGCTCGTCCATCTCTTCTCAAATCGGTTCCATGCGTGTTACCGAACAGATAGACGCCTTGGAAATTATGGGCATCAACGCTCCCGGTTACCTCATTCTCCCCAAAATATTAGCAGGAATCACGATGGTGCCGATGTTGGTTATATTGTCTATCTTTCTGGCCCTGAGCGGGGGCTTGATCGGTGGAGCCCTATCCGGTGCGGTAACACCAGCGGATTATATTATGGGTATTACAGGTGATTTTAATGGATATACCGTAACCGTAGCGCTTGTGAAAGCATTTGTTTTTGGTTTTGTTATTACATCCGTAGCCGCCTATCACGGTTTCTACGTAAAGGGAGGCGCATTGGAAGTTGGGCAAGCAAGTACGAAAAGTGTGGTTGTCAGTTGTATCATGATCTTGGTTACCGATTATGTAATTACTGCATTGATGCTTTAACGGCTATCGGCTTTATATTGGGCGTAAAACAGTAAACGAAAAACTGATCGTTAATAGCTAAGACATGATCGAAGTACAAGATATATATAAGTCATTTGGTAGCAACGATGTGCTCAAGGGCATATCCGCCAACTTTGAACCTGGTAAGATAAGTTTAATCATCGGCGGTTCCGGTTCGGGAAAGAGCACCTTACTCAAATGCATGGTTGGTTTACACGAACCAAATAAGGGTAAAGTGCTTTATCAGGATCAAGATTTTACACGGATGAATTTCGAAGAACGTATTCCGATCCGTAAGGAAATCGGCATGCTTTTTCAGAATTCGGCCCTATTTGATTCCATGACGGTAGAAGAGAACATCACCTTCCCCTTGCAGATGTTCAGCGATATGAGTAGAAAAGAACGAGTCGAGCGTGCCAACTTCTGTTTGGAACGGGTTAATCTGGAAGGACGGAACAAACTCTTTCCGGCCGAACTTTCCGGCGGTATGAAAAAAAGAGTTGGTATTGCCCGTGCCATTGCCATGACACCTAAATATCTTTTCTGTGATGAGCCGAATTCAGGGCTGGACCCACGTACCTCTATTGTGATTGACGAGTTGATTCAAGATATTACCGAGGAATACAATACCACAACCGTTGTTGTAACACATGACATGAATTCCGTCATGGGCATTGGCCAATATATTCTTTTCTTATACCAAGGAGAAAAGAAATGGGAAGGATCTAATAAAGAAATCGCACACACGGATGTGGAGGAGCTGAACGATTTTGTTTTTGCCAGTCCATTCATGAAAATAGCCAAAGAAAAGTTTTAATAAAGAAGACACCTATCGGTTATCAACCAACCGTAGAATAAGCCCGGCCGGCCAACAGCCAATACGAACAACGAATAACACGTAAGCAATTAACAAAATCGCTATCTTTGTCAAAAATTTGACGCTTTGACAAAAACATCCAACATTCAGCTTTTATCCCCCCAATATTGGAAAGATTACGAATTGATCGATTCCGGAAATTTCGAAAAATTGGAACGTTTCGGCGAGTTAATCTTGATTCGTCCGGAACCACAGGCCGTCTGGCCCAAAGCATTAAATGAAGATGAGTGGAACCGGCGTCATCACATTCGGTTCAAAGGCCGCTCTGCAACGACGGGAGACTGGTTAAAAAAAAATCCTAAAACGCCTGACAGATGGCATATTTCTTATAAAAATCCAGATGTGGAAATAAAATTCCGTTTAGGACTGACTTCCTTCAAACATGTTGGCATATTTCCTGAACAAGCTGTGAATTGGGACTACATCTCTTCAACAATCAAATCCTTCAAAACACCGAAACCAAAAATTTTAAATCTCTTTGCCTATACCGGCGGTGCTTCTTTGATCGCGCAAGCAGCCGGTGCAGATACTACGCATGTCGATTCCATTAAACAGGTGGTGACTTGGGCAAATGAGAATCAGGAATTATCCGGATTAAATAATATTCGCTGGGTAGTAGAAGACGCGCTAAAATTCGTAAAGCGCGAATTGAAAAGAGGAAATAAATACAACGGTGTTATTTTAGACCCACCAGCTTATGGTCATGGGCCGAAGGGAGAAAAATGGAAGCTGGAGGACCATATTACGGAGATGATGATGGATGTGGTCAAGCTACTCGACCCGAAAGAACATTTTCTAATCCTAAATACCTACTCCTTAGGCTTTTCTTCCGTTATTGTAGAAAACCTAATCAGAAGCGCTTTCCCCGCAGTCAAAAATTTGGAAACAGGGGAGCTATTTCTCCAAGCGACCTCCGGGAACAAGCTTCCCTTAGGCGTATTCGGAAAATTCAGGAGTTAATAAGCTAAGTGGACCCCTGATAAACTTTTTTCTTTAACAATTAACGCGGCTTATACTAGTCAGGGCGTTGACTTATACTTAATAATACTATTCATTCGAGTTTTATTAGGAGATTATTCGGACCTTGTTCGGACTTTATTCGGATAAAAGAAAACAAAATCCTATTTTTTTCCTAATTTTAAAAGAATATTCTCTATCTTAGAAAGACAAATGGTATAGCTGCATTCGCTAGCGATTGATACCACATTTATGAACTTTTAAATTATGACCTGCCATGGGGAGAGTAACCAATGGGGCCAATGGTCCAATTTCAGGAAAAGTAGGTAGTGTGGTTTTTTGCAAGTGGAAGGGGATTGACTATGTCCGCGGATTGCCACGCATCAACAAAAATCGAAAGCCTACCAAATCGCAAGCCAAACAACGCAGCAAATTCAGCTTCATGCAAGAAAGGTTAAAGCCAATTGTCCCGCTTGTCCGTCTCGGTTTTATGAACTATGCGAATAATAAGACAGGTCATAACTCAGCTATGTCATATAACCTGAAAGAAGCTGTTTTAGAAACAGAGGATGGTTATAAACTGGATTACGAAAGATTCTGCTTTAGCAAAGGCATTTTACCTCCGCCTGAAAATGTTCAGGTAGAGGTAAATGATAAAAAATTATCTATTAACTGGAAGAACACATCGATAGATTCAAAAATTAACCGGAACCGGACCATGCTGCTGTTGTATCCGGAAGACATACGCATTTCTACAGAAGCAAAACAATTTGGAAATTGTAGGTTTGAACTGCATGACGAGATCGAACTACCTTCTGAGCTTAGAGCCGGTGCGAAATTTCATCTTTATTTATCATTTTTTGCTACTGACGGCAGTAACAACAGTTCAGACAGTGTATATGCCGGTGTGATAGAAATTCCGTAATTTCATCTGTTTAATTTTTTTCTTCAATAGCGATAAAGCCCTGTCTACTGTAAGCATGGTTTAATCTTTCCATTGAGGGATTTCGCTTTTAAAAAAGAACATTTTTGGTAGAACGGAGGGTCTTTACGTTTAACCGAACGTGTTAATTAGCTTCGCGCTATAGCCCTGTGTGTGGGAAGAACGGCCTTGGAGGATACCGGATAACATTATTCGATCAGATGATTCTCTTTTGTTACTATTCATGGTAACAAGATTCCCTTTTATACGTCTTAATGATCATGGAACACAACGAAAGCCCAAAAAAGAACAAATTCATTATCTGGCTTAAGCGACTCGGCTTCTGGGGTTTTCTATTCTTCTTATTGAAAGGGATTATTTGGCTAATATTAGGCTATTGGGTGCTCAAGCAATAGAAAAACCAGGTATTTTTTAGTTTTTACATTTTTATGCTTACTATTGTTTTGAACAAACCTAATGCATGCCATGATTCATTCACACGAAGAGGAAAAAGATTTAATTCTTCTTATTAAGGGTGGAAATGAAATTGCTTTTCGACAAATTTATGATCGCTATCGGACAAAAATCGTCAGTTTTGCTTGTCGATTTCTGAAAAATGAAGAAGACGCGGAAGAAATCATGCAGGAAACCTTCATCCGGTTTTGGCAAGCAAGGGATAAATTGGATCACAGCTTTACTGCAGCACCGCTTTTGTTTACGATTTCCCGTCGACTGGTATTGAATGAATTGCGGAAAATTGCCAAATCAGAGAAAGCCATTGCGCAACTTTCGAAAAAAACAGAAGAACTAGATCAGCTTTCCCAAGATATCATGGTGGCAAAGGAAATTGACGAAAAATCGAAAGAAGCCCTCAACTATCTCTCCCCACAACAGAAAGTCATCTTTTGTCTCAGTCGGTACGAAGGATTAAGTCATGACCAAATTGCCGAACAGTTACACATCTCCCCCAATACCGTCAATAATCACTTGGTCGAAAGTCTCAAAAAAATTCGAAAACACTTGTTAAGGTACGGTTTGATCCACTTTTTTATTCTTTTCCACCATTAATCGAAAAAAATTTCTTCAAGACCTAGTTATTCGCTCCCATTTTGGTGTATTGATTTATAAAGAGTCCTCGAAAGACTTTTAAAAACACCATTTATGGAGCAAGCACGCCTACAGGAATTATTGGAAAAATTAGCAGATAATCGCATTACAGCCGAGGAGCTAACGATTCTCATGCAGGCCATTCGAACTGACGCGCGGGGCAAGGAATTGGATTCGATGCTGGAACAATTTCAAGAGCTGCCGGTCACTCCACACCTCGACGACCAGGAGCAGGCAGACAAAAGTTATCAGAAGATTACTTCAGATAAACGATTTAAGGAATCAAGTAAACAAAAAAAGACTTATTTAGGCTGGGCGGCAGCCTGCATTGCCCTGTTGTTAATCGGCACCCTCCTCCTTTACGGGCCGTCTATGCAGCATAAACCATTTAGAAGCACGCTTGCGACCACCTGGACTGCCCCTTTAGGTGAACAACGACAAATTGAATTGCCGGACGGCACATCCGTTTGGTTAAATGCCGGCAGCAAATTGCATATTGCGGGCGACTATAACGCGCGTGATCGCCGCGTGCTATTAACCGGTGAGGCTTATTTTGACGTTCAATCCGACAAACAAAAACCATTCATGGTAGAAACCGGTCCCCTTGTTACGAAAGTATTGGGAACAGCTTTCAACATTAACACCTTCGATGCCGAGCACATTGCCGTTACCGTCCAAAAAGGATCAATAGCTGTGCAAAAACAAGCTGAAACCATCTCTTTGTTAAGGAAGAACCAGCAATTGGTATATAATATACACACGAATGATAAGCAACTACATGAAGTAAAAGCCCATGCAATCATCGCTTGGATTCATCAGCGATTACGTTTTGATAATGTAAGTATGGCAAATGCAGGAAAAACACTGGAACGATGGAGCAATAAAACTTTTATCTACCGTAATAAAGCAATCCGAGACTGTCATTTCACCGTCTCCTTCCATGAGGGAGAAAATCTGAGGGAAATGTTAAACGTCATCAGTGCCCTGAACAACTTTAAATATGAAATAAAAAACGATACCGTTTACTTCGACGGCGATGGTTGTGAATAAAATGGATAACCAAAATTGAAAAAAATGATGAAAAAAATATACCCTCCCTAAAAAACGGAAGTCACGTTGGCGGCAACCAACATGACTTCACTTGATAAAAGGGATTCTTGTAGCAATCCCTTCCTTATTAAACCCAATCTTAACGAGATAAGCTTAATGATGCGAAATTATGAAATTTAAACCAACCTATCTCATTTTTATTATGAGAACAGCCAGTCTTATAACCTTTTTGATACTTTTTTCTTTTGGCCTGTTGCTCGCCGAAAAGACGAAAGGCCAATCCATTTATAAGGACTATATTTCCTTTTCACACCGAGGCTCCCTAGAAAGCGCTCTTCTAAAGATCGAATCGCTCAGCGACTATCGATTTGCCTATAAAGCTAAAGAGGTCAAAACCTATTCGTCGGTATCGATAGCACCCGCTAAACGCTCAGTTGCCGATATTTTGGATCTATTGTTAAAAGGCACTAAACTATCCTACCAGCAACAGGGAGATTATATTCTACTAAAAGTAAGGCAAAACAATTTACCAAAGTCGGTCGATGATCAACCAAGCATTCCAATCAAAGGAAAAGTACTTGATGAGGCAAAACAAGCTTTAGTCGGTGTCTCTATCAAAGTGAAGGGTACGACTATAAGTACACGTACCGATGAAAACGGAACCTTTCGCATAGGTGCGCCTCTTCAGGCTGTTCTGTCTATTAGCTACCTCGGGTACGAATCACGCGAGGTGGTGGTCGAATCCGGGCAAGACCTCCACATTGTGCTCCAATCAACAGAAGCCGCCTTAGACGAAGTTGTAGTAGTTGGCTATGGTACCCAGCGGAAGCGCGATTTAACCGGTGCTGTTGGCCAGGTAAGTGGGACCGACCTTCGTAGCATGCCGATTCGAAATGCAACGGAGGCCATTCAAGGTCAAACGGCAGGTGTCCAAGTCACTTCCACAGGTGGCAGCCCAGGTACTCCTCCCGCTGTACGTATTCGTGGAATAGGTACAGTAAACGATAATAATCCGCTCTATGTCGTAGATGGCCTTCCACAAAACGATATTGGATGGCTTAATCCGAATGATATCGTCTCCATTGAAGTATTAAAAGATGCTTCCGCCACGGCTATTTATGGCTCAAGAGCTGCCAATGGTGTTATCATGGTTACAACCGCAAAGGGTAATCAAGAAGGTGATCAATTAAGCAGTCAAATTTCATTGGATAGTTACCTCGGTATACAAAATCCGGTAAAAACGTACGATATGATGAACGCTGCCGAGTTTATGGATTACAAAAACCTGGCAAATAGCAATGCAGGCCTGGACCCCTATTTTTCAGCACAAAATAAAGCAGATGTATTGCAGTTTCTCCGCGCCAATACCGGAAGTGAAGAAGGCACTAATTGGTGGAAGGAGATCAATCATAAAAATGCCCTGGTACAAAACCATGATATTGCTATATCCGGTGGTGTTAAAGATTTAGCGTATCGAACCAGCTTAAGCTACATGAATCAAGAGGGTATTATCAATGGGTCAGACTATGACCGTTTGTCTTGGCGAACCAATTTTAATCATAATTTACGCAGCTGGCTGAAGCTTTCAGGCAACATTGGACTTATCAATGAGGGTAGGGGCAATGTGCTTGAAAACAGTCCCGGCTTCAATACGGCATTTATTGCTTTTGTTGCTGATCCAATATCGCCCGTATACCGTACAAATCTAGTGGATGTTCCTGATTTTTTACGACCAGGCCTATTCCTTGATCGTATTGATCAGAACAATCCGTGGTCATTTTACAGTCCCATTTTAATGACGAACAAAGAGAATCCCGTTGTGCAGACGGAAATATACAAGAATAATCGATGGAAGGGAACAGCCATCAAAGGAGGTGGATCAATTGACATACAACCTGTTAGTTGGCTGAAACTCCGAAGCAACTTCGGAGTAGACTTAACCAGAGGAAGTTCGGATTATTTTTCACCGAAGTACTATTTAGATGGTGATCAATTCAATGTGGATGCGACGGTAAGTAAATCCAATTCGAAAACGGATTACTATGTATGGGAGAACACAGCCACGTTTGATAAACAATTGGGCGATCACCATTTAACTTTCTTAGTCGGTACCTCGGCCGAGCAATGGAAAAGTGAATCTTCCAGTGCTTCAAAACAGGGATTGGTATCGAATGACCCCAGCCAGTGGATCATTGATGCCGGCACCATTAATCCGCAAGCATCCGGTACCAAATGGGAAATGGCACTCAATTCATACTTTAGTCGTCTCTTTTACGCATACAAAGATCGTTATATGATCACCGCGAATTTTCGTTACGATGGTTCCTCCAATTTTGGAGAGGACAAAAAGTGGGGTGCTTTTCCCTCTGTTTCTGCGGGATGGAACTTTGCGGAGGAGGATTTTGCCAAGCAATGGTCGTGGCTCAATTTAGGGAAGCTTCGGGTAAGTTGGGGAAAGATAGGTAACCAAAACATCAGTCGAGGTGCTTATCTAACCACTTTTTCGGGCAATATGGGCTATTATCTATTCGGCCCACGCAATCCACAGTTAATCGGTGGGAGTAATTACATCGGAAATGCCGGTATAAAATGGGAGCAAACAGAACAACTGGACATCGGTTTGGATTTGGCTTTCTTGAACAATAAGCTGAACCTGACAATAGATGCCTATCGTAAAACTACCGATGGTATGTTACTGAATGTTCCTTTGCCAGCTTACCTCGGCTTTCCGAATAGTCCCTGGTCCAACGCAGGCGGTGTCCGAAATAGTGGCTTAGAACTCGATCTGTCCTACCATAATAAAATTGGTGATTTCGGCTATTCCATTGCAGCAAACGCCTCCACGTTTAAAAACAAGGTGCTCAGTTTAGGCGGAGGTGAACCCATTACAGGCGGGGGTTGGATCAGTTACACTACCACACTAACGGAAGAAGGTATGCCGATTGGTTATTTCTATGGTTTCAAGACAAACGGTATCTTCCAGTCACAACAAGAAGCAGACGACTATATTCAAGAAGGTGCCCGTCCTGGAGATTTACGCTTTGTGGATGTAAACGGTGATGGCATCATCAATAATGCAGACCGCACCAACTTGGGCGATCCCTTTCCTGATCTGACCTATGGCCTCCGTTTGGGGGCAGATTATAAGCATTTCGATTTTCAACTCCTCATGCAAGGTACCTTAGGCAATAAGATCATGAATATCGCCAAGATCGACATGAAGTCAGGGGTTGGTTGGTATAATGCGCCAAAAGAGCTATTATCCGAAGCTTGGTCGCCAAATAACCCAAGCAATACACAATTTGCCATTAATGCCTCCAATCAGAACAACCTACAAATATCTGACTGGCTAGTTGAAAACGGATCCTATCTGCGGGTAAAAAGTGTGCAACTCGGCTATACATTACCGGCCGACTGGCTCGCAAAAGCTAAGATTCAACGGATCCGGGTATGGGCAGGAGCCTATAATCTCTTCACGTTTACTTCCTATTCGGGGCTCGATCCCGAGATCGGGAGCGGCTCTCCGTTGAGTATGGGGGTAGATCAAGGTTACTACCCACAAGCAAAATCATTTATGTTCGGAATCAACGCAAACTTCTAGAAAATGACAAGAACGATAACTTATTTAGTAATGCTAGCTGTTTTAAGCTTTATTACCGCCTGTAAGCGCGACTTTTTGGAAAGAGACCCATATGGAGTGCTAGATGAAACGGATTATTTCAAGACGGATGGTGCCGGATTGAAGTTGGTGACCGGTTGCTACCAGCCAATGTTAGATGGCTGGGGTTATACCATCAATAAAGTGGCGATTGGCGATGAAAGTGTTGATAATGCGGATGCCGGTGGTTCGGACCCAGGTGATCGTCCGCAAACAACGGAAGTAGGGCGCGGTCGTCCACTCTCTTCCAATCCGTTATTATTTGAAACTTGGAGTAATCGCTATCTCGGAATCGGAAAATGCAATATTGCACTCGACGCACTCAAACGTGAAGGCGGTAATTTAGTCGAAAACGGAGCACCGCTTCCGAGTGAAGCGCTCGCCCGTTATTTTGCGGAGATAAAATTTCTACGCGCTTGGTATTATTTTGATTTGATCACGGTATTTAAGGAAGTTCCCCTGCTTACCAGCGTTGAAGATCCAGCTACGCGAAAAGGGAAAGCCCGTATTGAGGAACTCAGGAATCAGTTGTATACCGATTTAGATGAGGCCCTTGCCGAACCGAATTTCCCAAGAGCTTCCGAACTCCCGACAAGTGAAACCGGGCGAGCTACCAAAGATGCGGCATATACACTTAAAGCCCGGGCCGCGCTCTTTTTTGCCGGATTAATGGAACAAGGTAAAATGGAAGGGGATGCCCAGGGAGAATATTTAATCGCAAAAGAAATGGCGGGTGAGGTCGTTCAGCATGGGCAGCTCAGTTTACTACCCGACTTTCAAGATCTCTTTCGGGGCGACTATCAAATAGGGCCATTCTCGAAGGAGTGCATTTTTGGGGTATTGCGAAAATTTGATCCTGCTTTTAATTTAACGGGTGATCCCTTTGCCATCATGAATGCAGGAAGGAATAATGTCGGCGGCTGGGGTGGCGATACACCCACGCGCGATTTGGCCGCTGCATTTGATGCAGCCGATCCACGTAAGATGTTTACGATCATAAGTCATAATGATACTTTCAAAGCCACCAGTGGCGGCGAAGAAGTGCATAACTACCGCGGCTATTTCAATGATTATAATTTACAGCAGAATCGCAAGGCATTTGTACCGCAAGCCTATCGGCAGCAGAACGATTTGCAGCGCAGTAATTGGCAACCCTATTGGATCCGATATTCAGAAGTATTGCTCATTTATGCAGAAGCAATTATACGGACCAATGGCAGCCGTACAGATGCCTTAAACTATCTGAATCAGGTACGTCATCGTGCTTACGTTACAACGTCAAAAATGGATGAATCTGCTATTTATCGTCTTTTCGCAGCGGGTTTAAAAACCATGGATGAAGAGACCTTTACAAGTGACTATGCGATAAAGGCTTCCGATGATATCTTACGAGCCATTAAACAGGAGCGCCGTTTCGAATTAGCCTTAGAAGGATTCCGATTATACGATCTGATACGTTGGGGAGAATATGCCAGCACGATGAAGGCTTTTTACGAAAAATACGGTTTTGCCGATAAAGGTCGTGATGCCAGTGAAAACAGTTGGCCCTTCCCTATACCTCAAATTGAAATTGATCGCTCTAATGGGGCATTGGTACAAAATAATAATTATTAATATGGACTTAGCAAGAAGAAAATTTATAAAAGAGAGTACAGCCCTGGCAGGATTTACCATTGTATCCAGTCATGTTTTAGGTAAAACTTTGGGACACATTGCCCCTAGCGATAAACTGAATATTGCCGGTATAGGTGTTGGCGGTATGGGGCGCCGCAACTTGGCCAATATGAACACCGAAAACATTGTCGCCCTTTGTGATGTAGATTGGAAATATGCGCAAAAAACCTTTCAAGATTACCCCAAAGCGAAACAATATAAAGATTGGCGGAAGCTCTTCGACGAGATGGGGCAATCAATCGACGCCGTTATGGTAGCAACCCCCGATCACAACCATGCCGTTATCACTGCCCATGCCATCACCTTGGGAAAACACTGCTATACCCAAAAACCCCTTAGCCATTCGGTATATGAATCGCGTCTTTTGACCAAACTTGCTGCAAAGTATAAAGTGGCCACACAGATGGGTAACCAAGGCAATTCCTTTGATTGGTGCCGTCAGATCGCCGAATGGATTCAATCCGATACCATTGGGGAGGTTGAAGAAGTACACTGTTGGACCAATCGTCCCATTTGGCCACAAGGATTGATGCAACCTCATGATACGATGGCCGCTCCGGAAACACTTTCTTGGGATCTCTTCCTTGGACCCGCTGCTACACGGCCCTATCACAGTGTTTATACGCCTTGGAATTGGAGAGGCTGGTGGGATTTTGGCACCGGGGCTTTGGGGGATATGGCCTGTCACATCATGGATCCCATTTATTGGGCTCTGGATTTAAAGTATCCCATCAAAGTCAATGGCAGTTCAACACTAAGCAACTTATATTCACCACCTCATGCACAAATGGTTCAGTATACTTTTCCGGAACGAGCGAAAAAAAGAAAGGTAAAAATGCCGGAAGTAAAGGTTTACTGGTATGATGGCGGGCTAATGCCTGAAAGACCGGCCGAACTCAGTCCAGGTATGATGCTCGGCGATGAGAATGGCGGTATTCTCTTCATCGGCAAGAAAGGAAAGATCATGACCGGATGCTACGGTATGAATCCAACCCTTCTACCAGTAAGTGAAATGGCACATTTTGACCAGCCTGAGCCTTGGATTCCACGCGTTAAAGGTGGAAATGGTGACATCTGGAGTACGAACGCTCATGAGCAAGAATGGATCCGCGCAGCCAAAGAATCACCGGAAAACCGCACAGAAGCCGGTTCGCATTTTGGGTTCTCCGGACCATTTAATGAGATGGTGGTCATGGGGGTACTGGCAGTTCGGCTACAGGGTTTACACCGCGACCTGCTGTGGGATGGTGAGAACATGGCATTCACCAATATAGGAGATCAAGACAAAATCAAAATTGTTTCAGTAGATGAATTTAAAGTGGTAGATGGCGACCCACGGTTCGATCGCCGTTTTACGGAGTTCGGTGCGAAGTCAATTGCCGAGGAATGGATAAAACATACCTATCATAATGGATTCAAACTGCCCGACATGCCTGTCGGCTAAGGGGGCTTAATAACCTATTGAAAAGTTATCGCCTGTACCGTGGATCTATCATACGGTCGACGGTACAGGCCTTAAACAGGAAGATTTAATCATGAAAAGATTAGAAAAGAACTTGATGAGCACATTTTTTACGATCTGCTTCATCCTATACAATTTCTACTATACCGCAGCCCAATCCCTGGAAACGGTAAAGACAGATTGGAAACTCGCCATACAGTCATATACCTTCCATAAGTTTACCTTGATGGAAACCTTAGATAAAGTACAAAATTTGGGCATTCATTACCTTGAGGTTTATCCTGGGCAACCCCTGGGAGCGGGATTTGCTGATCTCACCTTTTTACCACGTTTATCAAAAGAAAATCAAGAAAGATTAAATAAAGAAGCTGCCAAACGGGGCATAAAAATCATCGCTACGGGTGTTGTAGTCGTTTCTGACGCTTCCGAATGGGAGTCCTATTTCTCTTTTGCCCAAGCAATGGGCATGGAATACATAACGGCGGAACCTGCTTTAGCTGACTGGGATCGTATTGAACAGCTTGTGAAGAAATACAACATCAAACTGGCTGTACATAATCACCCCAAACCTTCTCTTTACTGGAATCCAAAGGACTTATTGATCGCCATTGCACAACGTGATCCACGGATCGGCTCCTGTGCGGATGTAGGGCACTGGAGGCGGGAAGGTCTGAATTCGTTGGAATGTCTTGAAAAACTGAAGGGGCGCATCCAATCACTTCATTTTAAAGACATCGCTCTTACGAAGGCTTCGAAGCACGAAGAGATGCCTGATACCATTTGGGGTACGGGCATACTTGATGTAAAAGCCATGTTGTACGCCTTAAAAAAACAGCATTTCAAAGGTACGCTAGCAATAGAATACGAAAACAATTGGGATAATTCCGTTCCGGATATACAAAAAAACCTGGCGTATTATCAACAAGCGCTAAAGGAAATCAATCCATAGAAGCTACGAGCCTATAGCGGTTGTAAAAGTAAAATAGCTAAATTGCTACGCATATCATTTATAAGACCAAGATACGTATGAATATATCGGGAAAAGCGAAAGCACAGCATACCTATGATGTCATTGTAATCGGTTCAGGCATCAGTGGCGGTTGGGCGGCAAAAGAATTTTGTGAAAAAGGATTAAAAACATTGGTTTTGGAACGAGGAAGAATGGTGCAGCACCTGCAAGATTATCCAACAGCGATGAAAGATCCTTGGCAATTTACACATCGGGGGGAATTAAGCAAAACGATATCGAACAATAATCCCATTGTCTCCCGCTGTTATGCTTTTGATGAGGCTACACAACACTTCTTTGTAAAAGACCAAGAACACCCTTATATACAGGAGAAGCCTTTCGACTGGATTCGAGGTTATCAGGTTGGTGGAAAATCACTGCTCTGGGCACGACAAACGCAACGCTGGAGTGACTATGAATTTGAAGCACCGGCACGCGATGGTTTTGCGGTAGATTGGCCAATACGGTACAAGGACCTTGCCCCTTGGTACAGCTATGTAGAGAAGTTCGTAGGGATCAGTGGTACGAAGGATCGAATTCCTAATCTACCTGACTCCGAAGTTCTGCCTCCTTTTGAGATGAATGTTTTGGAAAAACATATTAAAGAGCGAATAAAAGCCACTTATCCCGATCGACACGTAATAATCGGTCGTTGTGCCCACCTTACCTCGCCACAAAAAATCCATGTCGCACAAGGACGGGGAAAGTGCATGGCTCGACATCTTTGTCATCGCGGATGCCCCTTCGGTGCCTACTTCAGCAGTAATTCTACCACCTTACCTTGGGCAGCGGCCACCGGTAATCTGACTTTATCGACAAACCAGGTGGTGGAATCTATTCTTTACGATGAGCAGAAAGGAAAGGCAATCGGTGTGCGTACTGTAGACAGCAAAACAAAACTTGTAAAGGAGTTTTATGCACGCGTTATCTTTGTTAACGCATCCGCTCTTAACACCAATCTTATCCTATTAAATTCGAAGTCGGCCCGCTTCCCCCAAGGACTGGGCAATGACAACGGCTTACTTGGCCGTTACATTGCCTTTCATAATTATCGGGGCAATCTATCGGCCACCTTTGAAGGCCTCAATGAGTATTATTATTACGGACGAAGACCAACCAGCATTTTCATGCCTTCATTCAGAAATGTCTTTAAACAGGAGACCGATTTTTTACGTGGCTATATGATTGCTTTCAGTGCCACGCGGGCAGGATGGAATCAGATGGCCGAAGGGCTTGGTGGCGACTATAAGGATCGGCTCAGCGATGCCGGCCCCTGGCAGGTCTTTATGATGATGCAGGGAGAAACTATACCACAATATGAAAACCATGTTCGTTTAAGTACTACCGAAAAAGATCCGTGGGGCATTCCCCAATTGATAACATCCGTTGACTATACGGATAATGACGTAAAACTTATGCACGATTTTCTAGAACAAGGCTCTTCTATGCTTGAACAATCCGGTTGTAAGGTAACAGCAAGGATTGACCGTAAAGATGCACCGGGACTGGATATACATGAAATGGGCGGGATACGCATGGGAAAGGACCCCAAAACATCGCTGTTGAATAAGTGGAATCAACTTCATCAATGTAAAAATGTATTTGTTACTGATGGTGCCTGTATGACCTCAACCGGTAATCAGAACCCCTCCCTTACCTATATGGCACTCACAGCAAGGGCAGTGGATTATGCGGTGAAAGCACTTCAAAAGAATAACGGAACTATTTGACCACCGGCAAGAAGAACGAATTATGAATAGAAGAAATTTTATCGCGGGTATTTCCATAGGTAGCGCATTTTTAGCCAATATCCCTTACCTATCAATGACATCGGCTCATGCGCATGAAAGGCGCAAACAGAAAGAGCTTGAGTCCGACATCGTCGTCATTGGCGGAGGCTTAGGTGGATGCGCGGCAGCTTTAGCCGCGCTGCGCCACGGATTCCGCGTTACACTGAGTGAAGAAACCGATTGGTTGGGAGGTCAGCTCAGTCAACAAGGCGTACCTCCCGACGAGCATCAATGGATTGAAACCCATGGTGCCCCCGCTTCATACCGCGCTTTCCGTGACCGGGTGCGAACGTTTTATAAACGCAATTATCCATTAACGCCCGAAGCAAAACAGCGCACTCATTTAAATCCGGGAGATGGTTCCGTTTCACGCCTATGCCATGAGCCTAGAGTGGCTGTTGCCGTTCTATTGGAGATGTTAATGCCTTATTTAAGCTCTGGTAAATTAACCTTACTTACAGATTATCGAGTTATAAAAGCCGCTGTTCATCAAGATCAGGTCAGAGCGGTACTTGTCAGGCATCGGCATGAGGGCCATGAACTTACTTTAAATGGTCATTATTTTATCGATGCTACCGAGCTCGGTGATCTGCTCCCATTAACCGGTACGGAATACGTTACAGGCACAGAATCCAAAAAGGAAACGAAAGAGCTGCATGCTCCGGAAGTTGGCAAGCCTGAAAACCAACAGGCTTTTACGATGTGTTTGGCTATGGACTATCGACAAGGAGAGCATCACGTGATTGATAAGCCGGAGCAATATGATTTTTGGCGTGATTTCATACCGAAGATGATCCCTTCTTGGTCCGGCAAATTGCTAGGTCTTTCCTATTCCAATCCTCGGACATTGCAGGCCACTACACTCGATTTTAATCCAACAGGTGAAGCGACCAATAAAGCGTTAAACCTCTGGAACTATCGAAAAATCATCAACAGGCATAATTTTTTACCCGGGACTTTTGACGGTGACCTCAGCATAATGAATTGGCCACAAAACGATTATTTTCTGGGCAACTTGATCGATGTGCCATCCACTGTATACGCGCAACACCTGAAAGCTGCAAAGCAATTAAGTTTATCTTTATTTTACTGGCTACAAACTGCCGCCCCAAGGCCCGATGGGGGTGAAGGATGGCCCGGGTTGCGTCTACGCGGTGATGTGCTGGGAAGTGATGATGGCTTGGCTAAATATCCTTACATCCGGGAATCGAGACGCATAAAAGCTGTTTTTACTGTTTTAGAAGAACATGTAGGTCAAGAAAACAGAAGCTTGGTTGCCGGGCAATCCACCGCGACAAAAGCCGCTGATTTTTTCGATAGCGTGGGTATAGGCTATTATCATATCGATCTCCATCCGAGTAGCGGCGGCAACAATTACATCGATTTCGGTTCATTGCCTTTTCAGATTCCTTTAGGTGCACTCCTGCCTGTACGCATGAAAAACCTGCTCCCTGCCAATAAAAACATTGGCACGACACATATCACGAATGGTTGTTATCGTTTGCATCCCGTGGAATGGAGTATCGGAGAAGCCGTTGGTTTGTTAAGCACGTATGCTATTCAAAAGAAATTAACCCCTCATCAAGTCAGAGAAAGCAAAAAAATATTAACCGATTTTCAAGGTTTTATTCGGAGTAACGGGATAGAAACCGACTGGCCCGACTAAAAGATAGATGCCGACTGCTGTAAAAATAAAGCGGATATCTCACGACAGCCGCTTTACACTAACTAAACTAAACAACTATATAAACAATCTATATAGATATCTTTAATAAACCAATCATATTAAGTGGTGCAAACTTTATTTAATAAAAGAATCCGGTTTCTATATCGTATGATGAAACCGGAAACTTTAACCAACCAAACCTAACATGAACCATGTTATTTCTTTAAACGATCAACCCTTTTATTTAGAACGATTATTGATAATGCAAGTATAAACTTTATTTAGAACAAGTACAAATAATAAAATGATTTATCTAGTATCTTTTTCATTATCAATAGCATTCATTCAAAATAAATGGGGCAGACGCCTGGTCATAACTAATTTTAAACAAGCTCCAAAAAAAATGCTGACTCCAACTTCTACAGTTGAAACCAGCATTAATTTATATATATCGATGGTAAATACCCGATTGACCGGTCAGTTAAGCATTTTCCAAGCTTTTAAGGAATTTCTGCAATTTCGGTTGTATCACTGCTGAGCAATAGGGATTACCCGGGTTGTTATTAAAATAATCGTGATGATAATCTTCTGCCTCATAAAAAGTTGTTGCCTCCGTCACTTCAGTCACAATCGGCTTATCATAAACATTCTCCTCTGTCAGTTTATTGATCAGCGTTTCTGTATCGAATTTTTGTTCCGGACTGTGATAAAATACGGCCGAGCGATACTGTGTTCCAATATCATTCCCCTGTCGGTTCAACGTGGTTGGATCATGCGTTTTAAAAAATATACCTAATAGTTTTTTATACGAAAGCTTATCAGGATCATAATCAATCTGTACCACTTCAGCATGGCCCGTTTCACCCGTACAAACTTCTTTGTAAGTGGGATTGTCTTTATGACCACCCATATAGCCCGGCAGTACCGAATTTACACCATCAAGCTGCTGAAAAATAACTTCTGTACACCAGAAGCAACCTCCTCCAAATGTTGCCTTCATATCCTCATAAAATTAAACCTGCTATCTATATATCAATTTATAAACCAAACTACGCGATGAACGCTTCATGGTACAACTTATGACCTAAAACTTACAGATATACACTAAAAAAGCGATTGTTGTCCGCTGTCATCTAAATCGATGTCCTCCGGATTGGTAATTTCCAAATCGATTTTTGGCTTTGGCTTTTCGGCTTCTGCAGATGTAGTGGCAGTTTCCGACACCGTTTCCTGTGTCTCCTCCATTGAACTCGTTGCGTCTTCCACTACTGGTTTCTCCTCTTTTTGTTCGACCCGATATTCCTCCTCCGCTGATAGTAAGGTTACCTTCTTAACCTCGTGTGTACTGAGACGGTTTCCTTGCGCCTTCATCCCTTTTACATCAACAATTTCGTTTAGTGCTTGCTCAATGGTTTCAGGGACCTGTGTTTTTCCCTTCAGTACATTCAATCGAACCATAGGCTCCTTTCCATTGGTAAGAAGCAATAATTTAGAACCGGCGTCCTCATTAATGATACTGGTTGTTTTTCCAATGGGGGTATTTTCAAATGCAAACCTTTTAACCAGGTAATTACCACTTTTTCCATCAATATGTATGGCCGTAAAAATTTGCTCCGGATTATATTTTTCCATCCGCAACATCTTCGGATCAAAATGGTTAGTCAATTCAAAACTACTTAAACTATAGGTACCATCCGGCATAACGATCAAAATACGGTCCTCTCCATCAAACTCACCTAAATATTTTCCTCTGCCATCTACATTTAAGCGATTCAACACATCGTCGAACCAAATTTTACGTCCCGCCAAAGTCGATACACCTTTTGATTTCAAGAGAACCTTCTTGATGGGGTACTTACTGACGATATTACCTTGAGACCCCCTCCCTTTAATGGCTATTTCGGCAAAATCCAGGTCAAACTGTAATTTTCTAAGTTTTGAATGCGGTTTCAGCTGTACGTTAACGATCTCGGCCTCACCATTGGGATTCGCCGTAAAGTAAAGTACTTTTGATCCTTTACTTCCTTTGGTCAGATCATATTCTTTATCCCTCGTTACTCCCAATATTGAAAAACGTTTGACATAGGATGTACCCGTTTTTGCGTCCCGATAGATCATATTATACACCGTACGTTCATCTCCTTTTTTGAAGACACCGACGTGAATGATATCCTTACCAACAAATACCTTATCCTGCACTTTGGTAACCAGACAAGTACCATTTTCCAAGAACGTAATAATATCATCGATATCGGAACAATCACCTACATATTCATCTTTCTTTAAACCCGTTCCGACAAAACCGTCGCTACGATTTACATATAATTTGACATTGGCCAACGCAACCTGCGCCGCTTCGACTTTCTCGAATATACGAATCTCCGTTTTCCGTTCACGTCCTTTAGCGTATTTATCCTTTAATTTTTGAAACCAAGCAATTGCATAGTCGGTTAAATGCTTCAGGTGATATTTAACTTCTTTGATTTCTTCTTCTAAGGTTTTCATCTGCTCATCTGCCTTTTTCACATCAAAACGAGTGATGCTACTCATCGGCTTATCGATCAACCTTTTATAGTCTTCCGGAAGTATCTCACGATAAAAACGATCAAAGAATGGGGTAAACAAGCGATTTAAAACATCTACAACAATCTCAAAATTGCCTGCGTTCTCATAATCAGGATGTTTATACATCCCTTCCTGAATAAATATTTTAAGCAATGAACTGAAGAATATCTTTTCTTGCAACTCGTTTAAGCGGATTTCCAGTTCCTGTTTCAGTAAGCTTTTTGTCTGCTTGGTGTTTTCGATCAGCACCTCATTGACACTCATGAAGTGCGGCTTATCATCGCGTATAACACAGGTATTAGGGGAGATGGAAACTTCACAATCCGTAAAAGCATAGAGTGCATCTATCGTTACATCCGGTGAAATTCCCGGCGCTAAATGCACAATAATTTCTACCGTTGCTGCCGTATTATCTTCTATCTTTTTGATCTTAATTTTACCCTTATCGTTCGCGGCAATCACACTATCGATTAAGCCGCCCGTTGTGGTTCCAAAAGGAACTTCGGTAATCGCTAAGGTCTTTTTATCGCGTTCTTCAATACGCGCTCTTACTTTCACCTTTCCACCTCGTAAACCTTCATTATAGGCGGACACATCAGCCAATCCACCGGTTGGAAAATCCGGCACCAAGTTGGGGCGTCCGCCACGGAGAACTTCAATCGACCCATCTAATAGTTCTATAAAGTTATGGGGCATTATTTTCGTTGCCAGACCAACGGCAATACCTTCCGCCCCTTGGGCCAATAGCAGTGGAAACTTGACGGGTAGGGTAACCGGTTCGCGATTTCTGCCATCGTAACTCAATTGCCATTCTGTTGTATCCGGATTGAAGATGACATCATTTGCAAATTTACTTAAACGTCCTTCGATATAACGCGGTGCTGCCGCCGAATCTCCCGTGATGGGATCGCCCCAGTTACCTTGACAATCGATGAGCAGATTTTTCTGCCCGATCTGAACCATCGCATCTCCGATGGAAGCATCGCCATGCGGATGGTATTTCATAGTGTTACCGATAACATTGGCGGCCTTGTTAAAACGGCCATCATCCATCTCCTTTAAGGAATGGAGGATACGGCGCTGCACTGGCTTCAAGCCATCGTTGATATGAGGCACCGCACGATCAAGTATAACATAAGAAGCATAGTCCAAAAACCAGCTTTCGTACAAGCCCGATATTGGAATGGTTTGGTTATGGCTCAATTCTTCGTCATTATTTCCTGAAAGTTCGTTATTATCTATTTCTTCGCTCATTTTTTACAGCCTTTAGGTATTCGCTTTTTATTTTCAATGCATCTTTTAGTAGGTATAACTTCTCAAAATAACGCATTATATTCTTAAGCGCTGTAAAAATACTAAACATTTTGGTATTTTAGGATAGGAATTATGGGCAGCAGGTTAGCATTTGAAAAGGAACTTTTATTTAGTTACTTTTATTCGTTATTGGTTGTTTTAAAAGGCACTCATGCTACTTCGTGGTTTTTTCGCTAATTAATTCTTTTTAAAGGAGCTCAAGCTTTTTCAAGGTCCGTAAAAAGTAACCAAAACCGACCTTAGGAAGCTCATGAACACCTTTGAAAATAAGCAATGTGTGAATAAACTCATCGCTTGGAACTTTGCTACAGACAGACGTAACATCACATCCGGCCCCTTAAAAAATTGAAATTTTATTTGATAAAGTCATAACAATCCAAAACGTTAAATAATAATTAGGAAATATGGGAGCTCCGTTGGTCGGTTTTACTTAAAAAATAGAACGATTATTTTAACTTCTTTCTTTCTCCGCGAAATAAAGAAGCAAAGAAAGCTCGCCGCTTTAAAATTTACAGGAACGGATCGTGCCTCCCGGTGCTATTTGTAAATTTTGGAGGCGGCATTTTTTAGAACGTATGGCTTTTACTTTTAACCGGACGTATTATTATCTTTAGCCCTAATATAGCCCTGCGCGTGGGTAAAACGGCCTTGGAGGATACCGAAGCAACGAGCAGCAAAGCATTTGCATCGCTGATCATGTTGCACTACCCAAGCGGATTGAGGAAGTGAAACGGCTCCGATACGCGCCATGAATGCTTTGCCATCAGATGCAAGGTAGCCTACACACGCCTTGATTTTGCTCAACTTTTATCAAGAAAAGTTGAATAAAATAATCGTTCCTTTAATATAAACAATTCATCTATGTGTTAAATTGATCCCTGTTAGGTCAGAAAGCCGATAGTCCTATTAAATTTATACCAACACCCAGGGATACTTTTGCTTTCCCAATAAAAATAGAGCCTCTTATAGCCGAGAACCTCCTTTTTTGTCCAGAAAATTTATTTTGGTGTGACGTAAAATAAAATTGACTAAAATAAACGTTTTTAATACAAACACCATCGTAGATGCTAAAAGCGAAACGCCTGTTTTAGTGAAAAAAGCCAACAATCGCATTCCTTTATTTGTATCCTATAACTGAATGGGCTAAATTTAAAACCTGAATTCAGGTTAAACTTAATTTTTTACAACATGAAGAAAACGGTATACGCATTAACGCTCGCAATTCCTTATTTATTTGCCTGCAATAGCGGAGAAAAGGGAACAGTGGCAAGCGATTCAACAGCCTTTAAGCAAATTGAGGAAACAAGCCTGGCACAATATGTAAAGGACCTATCAAGCGATAGTCTTGAGGGCCGGAAACCTTTTACTAAAGGAGAAGAAAAAACCATTCAATACATTGAACATGCCTTTGAAGACATCGGTCTTGAGCCTGGAAATAACAATAGCTTTTTTCAAGAAGTACCGATGGTAGAGATCAACTCCAGTCCGAAAGAAATGCTGTCATTTGCAGGCACTAAAGGAAAAGTAGACTTCAAAATACTAGACGATGTTGTGTTAGGCAGCCGAAGGGTTCAACCTCTTATCGACGTTAAAAATTCGGATGTGGTATTTGCAGGGTTTGGTATTGTAGCACCTGAATTTAATTGGAATGACTATGAAGGGCTGGATGTAAAAGGGAAAACAGTGGTGGTGATGGTCAATGATCCCGGATTCTATAATAAAGAGCTCTTCAAAGGGGAAACCATGACCTACTATGGTCGTTGGACCTATAAATTTGAAGAAGCAGCCCGACAAGGGGCGACGGGCGTGCTGATTATTCATAATACAGATGCAGCCAGCTATGGATGGAATGTGGTAAGAAGCGGTTGGAGCGGTCCACAGCTCAACTTGCAAACAGCCGACAACGGTGCTTCCAGATGCGCTTTTGAAGGTTGGTTAACAGCCGATGCTACCAAAAAGCTTTTTGATTTGGCCGGCGTATCGTTGGATGTATTGGAACAGGCTAAAAAACCTGGATTCAAGGCAGTTGACCTAAAGCTAAGTACCGGTACCACCATTAAGCAAGAAACAAAAAAATCCATGTCAAACAATGTGGTAGCAAAATTAACGGGAAGCAAACGTCCGGATGAATACATTATTTATTCTGCGCATTGGGATCATTTAGGTATTGGAGAAGCCATTGAAGGCGATTCCATCTATAATGGGGCAGTTGATAATGCGACAGGGGTAGCTGCTTTATTTGAAATTGCCAAAGCCTTCAAGGCAGCCGAAACGGCCCCTGAACGTTCGATTTTATTTATTGCTTTAACGGGAGAGGAAGAAGGCCTGTTAGGATCTGAATTTTATGCAAGTCATCCGATTTATCCGTTGGCGAAGACGGTAGCAAACATCAATATGGATGCTTTAGCTCCCATTGGTCGTACAAAAGACCTGATCGTAACCGGGTTGGGGCAATCGGAGATGGATGATTATGCAGCGCGCGCAGCGAAGAAACAAGGAAGAACGATCAAGCCCGACTCCAATCCGTCCGCCGGGCATTTTTTCCGTTCAGACCATTTCAATTTTGCGAAGGTTGGTGTGCCTGCTTTATATCCAAGTACGGGTGATGATGTGCTGGGACAAGGAGAGAAGGTTGGCCTGGCCCAGAAAGATGCTTACAATGAAAAACGTTACCATCAACCAGCTGATGAATTTGATGATTCGTGGAAACTGGACGGCATGGTAGAAGACTTGCGTTTGTTCTTTGATGTAGGTTATACATTAAGTCAGGAAAGCAGCTTCCCGAAATGGAAAGAAGGGTCGGAATTTAAAGCCGCCGGCGAGAAACGATAGTTTTGAGTTGCCGGTTGTGGGTTATCAATTGCGTGTTGAATATCATTTAAAAAACGTCGCATTTTGTGACCGACAGCTGGCAACTTCCTATTAATATTCGGGTAATAACGGCGCGGTACCCATGATATCATCTATTTGCATCAATAATTCCGGCGTTAATTTCGGAAGGATTTCTAAGGCCTCTAGGTTTTCCCGAAGCTGGGTATCTTTTGTAGCACCTAGAATTGCGGTTGTCACATTTGGATTGGCAATTGTCCAGGCGATGGAAAGCGTTGCTAAGCTTGCATTCAATTCATCGGCTACTTTTTTCAGGTTCTTAACGGTCTCAAGTTTTTGATCGGTATATGATTTATCTTTTAGCCATTCGTACCCTTCCAATGCCAAACGAGATCCTTCCGGAATGCCCTCATTATACTTTCCCGTTAATAAACCAGAAGCTAAGGGGCTCCAAATTGTCGTTCCCATACCAAGGTTACGAAAAATAGGCAGGTAATCAACTTCCACTTTTTGTCGGTGAAATAAATTGTACTCAGGTTGCTCTACGGCCGGCGGTTCGAGATTCAATTTGGCTGCCACGGCATGGGCTTCCACGATTTCCGCTGCGCTCCATTCGCTGGTTCCCCAATAAAGGACCTTCCCCTGTTGAATTAGGGTATTCATTGTACGAACCACTTCTTCCATTGGGGTATTTTTATCGGGGCGGTGGCAATAAAATAAATCCAGGTATTCAACTTGCAACCGTTGCAGCGCTTCGTGACACGCTTCGACAATATGTTTACGACTAAGCCCATATTGATTTGGCTTTTTTTCGGGACCTTTCCAGCCGAAAAAAACTTTACTGGAAACAACATACGAAGAGCGCTCCCAATTTTTTGCTTTTAACACCCGTCCCATCATTTTTTCTGATTCGCCGCGTGCATAAACCTCTGCGTTATCAAAAAAGTTAATGCCCGCCTCATAAGCGATCCCCATCAGGCGATCACTTGAACCATCGTCCACCTGTCGGGCAAAGGTCACCCAAGAGCCAAAGGATAGCGCGCTTAGCTGTAGACCAGTACGGCCCATTCTTCTATATTCCATAGGATAATTGTTAACTGATTTCATGTAAAACTAACGAACAATGAAGAAAGTTTGAAGAAAATTGAAAGAAATTAGCGGATACGCCAATCTGAAAATCAGTCAATTCATTGAATAGAGAAAAGGATCACCAGGTCGAATTAGTGACCCGATGATCCTTTTTTAATACCGGTTATTATTTCAGGTTAATAGCCCGGATTTTGCACCAATTTTCCATTTCGATTCATTTCATCACGATGGATGCTGATAAAATACATTTTGTCTAACCACTGACGATTTTCGATGCCTGGATCGAGTTCCGACGGTGTATAGGTATAATTGTAATTTTCCGGATCGTACTTATAAACGCGTACTTGTTTGCCTTCTTTTAAGGTTCCGAAGATGCGAATGATTCGAATTTTGTTTCCCAATGTCGTAGGCGCAATCATCCACCTTCTAGTATCGAAGAAGCGATGTTCTTCGTAAGCCAGTTCTACTCGCCTTTCATTTCGGTATCGCTGCCTTAAAGCGTCACCGGATTCCGTGACTGCCGGCATCCCCGCGCGGAAACGGATTTTATTTAACCAATTACGCGCTTCACCATCCTCTCCCAACTCAATACAAGCCTCTACATAGTTCAACACCGCCTCGGTGTATTTCAACACCGGCCAAGGAACAAACTGGCGCGTATTCTGATCAACCACAGCTGGATCCGGGTCAGTAAACTTATGAAAGTAGTAGCCGGTATGGGTTCCGTTCCAATCCTCGACAGGACTGTTCCGTGTATCTAAGCCATACTGCGTAACAACCTGTCCAGAGGCATTGACCACCTGATATTGCCCTGTTTGAATCTGATTGTTTGGATCGCGTCCTTTCACATCGTCTGTACGTGGTTTCCAATCAGAGCCATCGTGTAAAATAGTTGCATACATACGCGGATCTCTATTCTGATAAGGCGCAGCCTTATGTTCCGGATTATCCCAACTGAATCGTGAGCCATCAATCATCTCATAATCATCTACCAAGTTTTGTATCGGTGTATTCCCTGCCCAGTTATGGTAGCCATTCGGACCGTTATTTCTACCTAACCAATTTCCTGCTTCATCTTTGAGATCGACAAAAAATCGTCCCAGCAATATTTCACGCCCGCCATCACTGGCAACCGCTCTACTACCGCCACCTAAAGACAGTATGGTATAATTTTCTGTTCCTTCTTCTGGACTGGCAGGTTCCGCTAAATCCAGTTTATAGGCAAAAGCTGACTGGTCCACGACCGCCTTCGCAGCATCTTTCGCCTTCTGCCAGCGCTCCATTCGATTTCCGCTTACGTACCCGAGGTATTCCTTATTGCTATAACCCGCGATAATGGGCGACTTCCCGGAAGCTGTTGGTATATCGTGCAAATCACTGGCAGCATAGACGAGCACACGCGCTTTCAGGGCCATCGCCGCCACATTCGTGGCTCTACCAGTGCTCGCTGTAAGCCCATTTAACAAATTAATCGCTGTATCGCAATCGGCTACAATAAAATTGACGCATTCTTCATAAGTATTACGAGGAAGGGTGTAATCGGCCTCGCCTAGCTCGTAAGGACGATCAATGAGGGGTACCGCTCCATAAAAACGTAACATTTGCTGATAATAGTAGGCTCTTAAGAAGTGTGCCTCTCCTTTCAAACGTTCCACTAAGTTGTTGGTATTTTCAAATTGGGGCGTTGCTAGATTTTTCAAGGCAATGTTTGTTGCCCGAATACGCATATACAAGGAGTCCCAGAGATATGTTTTCTTGATCATCCCCTGATCAGCAGGGTTTGAGCGAGATTCCGTAATGGTATTGATTCCCCTACCTGGGTGGGTAAACATCGATTCATCTGTCATGGATGATTGCATCTCTTCTTCAAAACCACCCTGCCCGATTCCATTATACATTTCCAATATAAAAGCCTCGGCCAAACCCGCATCACTCCATACCACTTGTTGCGGCACTTCGGTCAATGGATCGGTATTCAAAAAATCGGTTTTACAGGAGACTATTCCCAGTAAAAACAAGGCTATGACACCTAATATTCTATATGACTTCTTCATAATTTCTTTCATTAAAAGGTTACCGCCAATCCTGTATTAATAATGCGTGATTGCGGATAATACTGTCCCAATACATTGGTCGACTCGGGATCATAGGCTTTCATCTTACTAAAGGTCAGTAAATTGAATCCGCTTACATATATTCTTAAATTACTGATACCCACTTTTTCACCAATCGTAGTAGGAAGTGTATACCCCAACTCGAGATTCTTCAAACGAATGTAATTGGTACTTTGCAACCAGTACGTATTGTTATAGGAATAGTATTGATCACTACGATCCGTAATACGAGGGTGTTCACTGCTTGGGTTATCCACCGTCCATCTATTTTCGTAAAACTCCAATAAATAGTTACCAATGGCACCCGATTCGTCCGAACCTACACGAAGTTCACCACCCATCGCTCCTTGGAACAGAATAGTCAAATCAAAGTTTTTATATTGCATGCCGATGTTTAGTCCGCCTTGGAAAGTAGGCTGTCTGTTTTTATCACGACGAACCCGATCATCCGGAGTAATTTTCCCATCACCATCAAAATCCTGGTATTTCATATCTCCCGGACGTAAATTGTTGGTGATTGCGCTATAATCTAAGGTATTGGCAGCAATATCGGCCTCATCCCGGAATACACCATCATAAATATAATACAGCTGCGCATCCGTCACCCTTCCTGTGGTACGTTGCCATTCCGGCGCACCTGGCGCTTCATCCCAAAACTTGATTTTGTTTTTGGTATAGCCACCATTCACATTGATATTATACTTAAAGTCGCCTGCCGAACCGTTGTAACCAATGTTGAATTCCCAACCCTTGTTATCCACTTTTCCGATATTCTCTGCTGGTAAAGTCATACCCGTACTTTGTGGTATGGAGGCGTTTCGTTGCCACAAAATGTTCGAACGTTTATTCATAAATACATCGAACTCAAAATTGATCTTTCCATCAAGGAGTTGCCCATCCAAACCTAAGTTATAATTATCCGCAACCTCCCAAGTTACCATGGTGTTCGGAACCCGCGATTCATAAAGTGATTTAACCAATAAACCATCTACAATATAGGTACCATAGCCATACGTTGAGTAATATTGATACTCTTGTAATTTAGCATCATCCTCTAAATATTGGCCTTCTGCGTAATTGTTTTTAAAGTATATATTATCATTACCCATCCGACCCCATGATCCGCGTAGCTTTAAATAATTGATAAAAGAGACATTCTCTTTCCAGAAATTCTCTTCCGAAATCCGCCAACCTGCAAGCAAGCCCGGGAAGAAGCCAAAGCGACTGTTTTCAGGGAACATATAAGAACCGTCGTACCGCCACAGAAATTCAGCAATATATTTTTCCTTATAGTTATAACCGACCCGTCCGAAATAATTAAGTCTTGCTCGTTTCCAAGCGCCACCATTGTTATTTTTCTCCCGTTCGCCACCCGCGATCAACTGATCGATTGCGGTGGAAATGAAATAGCGTCTATACGCATTGAAATTGTCATTATCAATCGTTTCTCGGTTCACCCCAGCCATTACGTTGAAGGTATGATCACCAAAAGAGCGATCGTAATTTAACACTCCGCCAAGCAGTATATTCAATTGATCTTCATTGCCCTGTGTGAGACGAGGATCTGCCGGCCCCCGTCTACCGCGAACGAGTTGTGGTGTTACACCATCTTGCTCATAAGCACCTTGCCAAGTGTAGAGGTCCCAAGGAGTTTCCCACTTTTTAGATTGCTTGATGTATTTATCAATTGCGGCGGTACCGGTGAATTTCAACCCTTCAACCCAGGGAAAAGTAATATCAACCTGGCCGTTTGTCTGAAAGAAGTACTGCTTATTATTGTCGTAACCCGTTTGATCAGTTGTGATGACCACTGGATTTTCTCCATTTTCAATATCCGGACCAGGCATACCATTGGGCCAAAAAGCAGGCATAGTTGGGTTACCACGCATAAGCATTCTAAAGATTGTTCCCGCAGATTTGGTCGGATAATTTCTGTTTTCCTGACGTCCGAGTACGCCGATTTTCGTTGTTACATATTTACTGATCGTTGCATCAAGATTGATCCGAAGATCGTATTGCTTATATCCGGTTGCTGAATTTTTATAATAGCCATCCTGATTTTGATAACCGATTGATGTTAAATACTTGAAGTTCTCGGATCCACCCGTCAACTGTACATTATGCCGTGCTTGAGGTGACCAATTTTTTAAAGTAGCATCATACCAATCAGTATTTGGATGACCCCAAGGGTCAGATCCGTCTCTAAATTTCTCAAAATCGGCCGGAAGAAAAGGGGCCGTAAGAACCGATCCATTCGTTCGGGTATAGGAACCGGTTTCCCTAAAGGCGGTGTTCGCCCCCTGCCACTCACTTACAGGGAGTTTAAAAACCTCCAATTCATTCCGCATTTCCGCATATTGCGCTGCATCTGCCAATTCAGGAATAACGGTAGGTTGCGCAAAACCTTGGTTGTAGGTATAGGATAATAACGGTCGACCGGACTTACCTCTTTTGGTCGTGACCAAGATAACCCCGTTGGCCGCGCGCGCTCCATAAATAGCCGCCGCCGCATCTTTCAATACCGAAATATTGTCAATATCAGCGGGATTCAGACGTTCGATCCCTCCCTGCCTGGCCGGTATACCATCAATAACAATTAGTGGGCTGCTATTTCCTAAGGTATTGGTTCCACGAATTTTAATATTAGAGCCATCTCCCCCGGGTTCGCCACTAGTTTGGGTGGCAATTACACCCGGCATCCGACCTGCCAATGAGTTGGATACATTGAGCGAAGGCGACTTCACCAATTCTTCGCTCTTCACCGATACCACCGAACCGGTAACAGTTTCCTTTTTCTGCGTTCCGTAACCTACCACAACTACCTCATCGAGGTTGGCCACATCATCTTGTAAAGTAACCGTAACTGATTTGCGATTGTTTACAGGTTCTTCTAGCGTTTTATACCCCACCATCGTGAAGACTAAGGTAGCATTGGCGGGAACGCCATCTAGACTAAATTTTCCATCAACATCGGTTGTTGTACCCTTTTGTGAGCCTTTCACCAAGACACTTACCCCCGGAATCCCCTCATTGCCTGTCATGGAATTGACCTTTCCGGTGATTGTTGATTGTTGTGTAACGGCCGAGAGCTTATCTTTCACTTCCCTCGCTAGCCAATTGGTTTTTGCAAAAGCTTCATCAGGTGCATGAAATCCTGCCACCAAGAGAGCCCCGCATAATACACGCTTAAAATCACTTCGACTTAAGTTCATAATAGCTGGTTTGTTTATGATTGTTAAAAGTTTATAATTGTATTAATCACAATTATTTTGCGCAATTAATAGAATCATATGTAGTTTATTTGGTTTTTGTAAATTCTAATAAAGTTCTAATTCGGTTGCCGTAAACATAAACAATGATCTTATAGGATGCAAGAAAAAATTAGAAATTGTGTATAAGTTACAATAAGTAATAAAAAAGTGCTTCTGCCTACAGGGGGTGAACAGCAGCGAAATCGAGCAAAAAAAAAGCGATTCGCCAAACGAATCGCTTTCTCTAACGGAAGTCATCTCTAGTTTAGATAGGGCGTTAATACCTCCTGCCAACGGTCATATCCTTTTGCGTTCAGGTGTAACCGATCCTCTTTAAATAGGGTATCGTCCGGTTTTCCATCTGCTCCTAATACCGTGGAGGCCACATCTATATAGGTACCCTCCTTTTGTTTCTTAAGAAATTTCTTTATTTTTTTATTAGCTGCTTTCACCGTAGAAAATCCCTTTGTTCGACTGTTACTATATTTAATGGATAGGAAATAAATGGGTGTAGTCGGTTGCTTTTCTCGGATCAGTTTCCAGAGCTCTTTAAAACTCGTAAAAACCTCTTCCGCCGTTTTTCCACGTTCAATATCATTTTCACCTGCATATATGAAGATTTTATCTGCTTCGTAAGGATAGACAATGGCATCCATATAATAGGCTGGAAAGTGTGCCAGTTGACACCCCCCTACTCCTCTTTTGATAATCGGCTTGTCAGGGAAGCGCTCTTCTAAATCGCTCCAAAGGCGAATAGAGGAACTCCCAATGAACAGGATGCCATGCTTTGGTGGCATCTGTATCGAATCTGCCTTTTTAAAAGCAATGATTTCATTTTCAAAAGGATAGGTTTCTTTTCCCTGTGCCTGTGTTTTTATCGCAAATGCGATCAATAAAATACTTGCTATAAATTTTAAGGTTTTCATTTTTTTATTTGCTATAGACTGAATATCGTAGCGATTAAACAGGCAAAAAATAAGCTGTACCTATTGATATCTTCACCAAAAATACGACTATTCAAAAACTACGGTTTTATTGCCTGTTACAAAGACACGATCTTCGATGATCAACGACAGTGCTTTGCTTAAAACGGCCTTTTCTATCTCTTTTCCAGCTTTCCGCATATCATCCGCTGTATATGTATGATTTACCGGCTTAATATCTTGTGCAATAATAGGTCCCTCATCTAGATCATCTGTTACGAAGTGCGCGGTAGCACCAATAATTTTCACCCCTCGAGTATATGCCTGCTGATAGGGGTTCGCACCAATAAAAGCTGGTAGAAATGAATGATGAATGTTGATGATCCTCCCGTGATAATGGGCAATGAATACCGGGGATAAAATACGCATAAATTTAGCCAGCACTACATAATCGGGGTTATAGCTATAGATCAATTTGTGCAATTCCTTTTCAAACTCATCTTTCGTTTTCCCTTCATGACTTACATAATGATAAGGTACATTGAATCGCTCGGTAAAAGACCTTAAGTGATCATAGTTTCCAATGACACAACATACATCTGCACCCAGTGTGTTAAAAAAATAGCGAACTAAGGTATCGCCCAAGCAATGGGGTTCTTTCGTCACCAATATGGCAAGACGTTTCTGTTTCGGCGGATTTACCTTTACAGAAGCACCTTTAGGAAGGATAACGAGCAGCTCCTCCATTAAATTTTCGGGATCAACAGATTTTCCCATACAAACGATACGGGAAAAGAAACGTTTGGTGCTCTCGTCCACATATTCGCGCATGGTGATGATATTCAGACCTTGTTTCGCTACAACGTGTGCAATAGAAGAAACCAAACCGACTGCATCTGCGCAATGTACAAGTATCAGCGTTTGTTCCATTCCTTAAACGGCCTCTTTCAATTCGTCTGCAGCCCTTTCAGCGGCCGCTTCCTCTTCTAAGACGTCTTGTTCAACACGGAGGTTATTCACGATATGTTTTTGTCTATCCGGTGTATTCTTACCCATGTAGTACTCGAGTAATTGTTGAATTTTCTGATCTTTGGATAAGATCACAGGATCAAGACGCATATCCTTGCCAATAAACAGACCAAACTCATCCGGTGAAATTTCACCAAGACCTTTAAAACGCGTAATTTCAGGTTTTCCACCTAATTTAAGAATTGCGCGCTGCCGCTCTTCATCACTATAGCAATAAATCGTTTCTTTCTTGTTTCGAACACGGAATAAAGGTGTTTGTAAAATAGAAACGTGCCCTGCCTTTACCAGTTCCGGAAAGAATTGCAAAAAGAAAGTCATCAGTAAGAGTCGTATGTGCATGCCGTCGACATCTGCATCCGTTGCAATCACAATATTATTATAACGAAGACCGTCTAATCCGTCTTCGATATTGAGTGCATGTTGCAGTAAATTGAACTCTTCATTCTCGTATACTACCTTTTTCGTTAAACCGAACGCATTTAAAGGCTTGCCCTTTAAGCTAAATACGGCTTGTGTTTGCACATCCCTGGATTTAGTGATTGAACCGCTTGCCGAATCACCTTCAGTGATAAACAAGGTAGTTTCTTGATTGCGTTCGTTTTTATCATCATAATGCACTTTACAGTCGCGCAACTTCCTATTGTGCAGCGAAGCCTTCTTTGCCCGTTCATTTGCCAACTTTTTAATGCCGGCAATATCTTTGCGTTCGCGTTCTGACTGTAAAATCCTTTTCAATAAGGCATCAGCCGTATCGCCATGTTTATGCAGGTAGTCGTCCAAAGACTTCTTAACAAAATCGTTAATAAAAGTACGCACCGTCGGCCCATCAGGTCCGATACTTTGTGAGCCTAGTTTCGTCTTTGTTTGCGATTCGAAGACAGGTTCCTGTACTTTAATAGCAATTGCTCCAATAATAGAAGCGCGTATATCGGACGCATCAAATTCCTTCTTATAAAATTCGCGTACTGTTTTTACAACTGCCTCTCGGAAGGCTGCCTGATGTGTCCCGCCCTGTGTTGTATGCTGACCATTGACAAAGGAGTAGTATTCCTCTCCATATTGTTGTCCATGCGTCAAGGCAATCTCGATATCTTCTCCTTTTAAGTGAATAATAGGATAACGCATCCCTTCTATATCGATGTTGCGCTCCAATAAATCGCGCAAACCATTCTCAGAAACGAACTTTTGCCCATTGAAATTGACGGTCAACCCCGTGTTCAGGAATACATAATTCCAAATCATATTTTCAACGAACTCGGGTCTATACTTATAATTTCTGAAAATACTATCGTCGGGAATAAACGTAACGGCAGTACCATTTCGTTGGGCAGTTTCCTTCTCTTCGTCTTTTAAAAGCTCCCCTTTACTGAATTCAGCAATACGTGTACGTCCTGCTCGATAAGACTGTACCGTAAACGAAGAAGAAAGCGCATTGACAGCCTTCGTACCCACACCGTTCAGTCCTACCGACTTTTGGAAGGCTTTGCTATCGTATTTTCCGCCGGTATTGATCTTGGACACCACATCGACAACACTTCCGATGGGAATACCACGTCCGTAATCACGTACGGATACTTTTAGCTCGCTGACACTGATATCAATGGTTTTTCCCGCCCCCATTACAAACTCATCGATGGAGTTATCGACCACTTCTTTCAAGAGCACATAAATCCCATCGTCGTACGCCGAACCATCGCCCAGCTTCCCTATATACATCCCCGGCCGTAACCGAATATGCTCTTTCCAGTCGAGCGACCGTATACTATCTTCGTTGTAATTTGTCATTCTTTCCGTTGTTAGTTATTTGTATAGACAAACGCACCTATTTACTATCCGTATATAGATTCAGTTGTTCGCTCTCTAAAAGACCAATGACGAAAACGAACAACTGATAACCAAATGCTATCTTCCAAAATCATCCTGCACACGCACGATATCGTCTTCATCTGAAGGCTTATCGACATCGGTATGCTGCCATATTTCCGCCAATACGCCCCATCCATCTAAACCAACTAAGCGATGACGTTCACCTTTTTCCAGTTTAATAACATCGCCGGGATGCTTGGTTTTCACCTCGTTCTCAACATCCGTATCGCTAATGACGACGCCCACATCGCCCTTAATTACTTGCCAGATCTCTGCACGACGGTGGTGATATTGCCACGACAGACGTTTTTGCGGTGCAACTACTAATATTTTTGGGCTTAACTTCCCCGATATTTTTAAATCCTGTACATTCAGACCGTCAAAGTATGTATCGGCAAATTGTTGTGCTTGACTTTCATCGATGACGAAAAACCCACCCCATGGACGTGTTTGATCTTGTTTATCAATGTTAAAGCCCTGTTCTTTAAGTGTTTTTTCTATTTCGGCAAAAATTTCCTGTTTAGCTATGTCTGTCATGGTTTTTATTTTTTGCTAAGATAATGAGTTTTTTTTGAATAGCAATTGGCTATCAGCTTCACAGGCTATTCACTTTATCACATCACGTCCAAAACGTTAAATAATAATTAGGAAATATAGGAGCTCCGTTGGTCGGTTTTACTTAAAAAATAGAACGATTATTTTGTCACTTTCTTCCGAAGAAAGTAACCAAAGACTCGTCGCTTGGAACTTTGCTTTAAACGGTAATGCATCAACGTGCAAACCGCAAATTTCCTAGGCGACATTGTAGCAGAACGTAGGGTTTTTACTTTTAACCGGACGTATTATTATCTTCAGCCCTAATATAGCCCTGCGCGTGGGCAAAACGGCCTTGGAGAATACTGAAGCAACGAGCAGTAAAGCATTTGTACGTCTGTTCATATGGCAATATGCAAGCGGATTGAGGAAGTGAAACGGCTCCGATACGCGCCATGAATGCTTTGCCATCAGGTGCAAGGTAGCCTACACGGCCTTGATGTTTATTCGCTAATGTTTGTTTTCGAAGGAGCTCATGAGCTCGTCGTAAACTCCTCGGTTGCTTCACTTTGCATCGAAGGTAAAGTGAGATGAAATTAAAGAAAATAAAAATATGACTAAAATAATCCTTCCTTCAATATAAACAATTCATCTATGCGTTAAATCGATCCCCTATTTTAGATCAGAAAGCCGAGAGTCCTATTAAATTTATACCAACACCTGGGGATACTTTTGCTTTCCCAATAAAAATAGCGCTTCTTATAGCCGTGAACCTCCTCGTTTTTGTTCCCAAAATTTATTTTGGACAGGTGTACAATTGGCTATCAGCTTCACAGGCTATTCACTTTATCACATCACGTCCAATTCACCATTCATCGTTTAAAAGAGTGAATTTTCACCTAACCATTTAACTAGTTAATCCCCATTAGAATAATCTAATTTGATTTAAACACCCAATATGATTATTTTGCATAATACAAAAGGGAGTACATGGTAAAAATATTGCTGATAGAAGACGATCATCGTCTTGCTAGTTTTATTCGCAAAGGATTGGAAGAACAACTTTTTTCCATAACGAATGTTTCGAATGGTTATGAGGCCCTGGCTGTGACGCAAGACATTGACTTTGACCTGATCATACTTGACATTATGCTTCCTGATATATCCGGCTTCCAGATCTGCACCGTTTTGCGTGAGCGAAAGATCACAAGTCCTTTAATTATTTTAAGTGCGTTGGATAATCCGGAAGAAAAGGTAAAAGGCCTGCAAGCGGGGGCGGACGACTATTTGGGGAAGCCCTTCCATTTCGAAGAACTTTTGGCGCGGATCAATGCGCAATTAAGACGAAAATCCTTTGAAAAAGGGATTCTTGATATACAAAAGTATGCGGATCTCGAAGTAAATATTGCAGAGCAGGGGGCAAAACGTGCCGGGAAGAATATTTTATTATCACCTCGCGAATACAAATTGTTGCTATTCTTACTAAATAACCGAGAACGGGTTGTTTCCCGCACACAAATTGCGGAAGCGGTATGGGATATACATTTCAATACGCATACGAATGTGGTTGATGTATACATTAATTATCTGCGCAACAAAATCGACAAAGGCTTTGCCACCGCGCTCATACATACCGTAAAAGGGAGAGGTTACATGCTCAAACAAAAAGAAGAATGACTTTGAGGCTCAAATTGGCATGGAACTCTACCCTTATTGTTACTATTATTTTAGGAATCACATTTACGGGTACCTTTCTCCTATTTAAGCAGCATGTCCGACACTCCTTTTTCCAACAGCTACAATCACGTGCATTTACCGCCGCTTTTTTTCATTTGGAGAAGGATGAATTAAATGCGCAAAAATATGAATTAATTGAGCAGCGATATCGTGAAATTCATCGGGAATCGATTCGATTTTTTAATAAAGAGAATCGCATGGTATTCGAGTATGATACCCTCCGATATGAAGTACCGAGCGATGTACTCGACCGAATAAGACGAAGGAATGTCCTCTATTTCACAGACCATGAACGGCAATTTACAGGTATTTTCTATCGCGATAATGAGGGTGATTATGTGGTGGTTGCGTCAGACATAGATACCGCTGGTTTGGCTCAGTTGGATAAATTAAAACGCTATTTGCTAATCTCGCTCTTATTGGGTGTTTGTTTGAGCTTCTTACTCACGCAACTGTTGGCAAAACAAACTTTTCGCCCCTTCTCCCAGCTGATTCGTGACGTAAATTCTATTTCTGCTAAAAATCTGCATGCACGACTGGCTGTGACAACCAAAGAAAAAGATGAGCTAACGGCCCTGACCGAAGCTTTTAATCTCTTCTTGGTGCGACTGGAAAAAGGGGTCGATAGCCAACGTAATTTTTTAAAACATGCTTCGCATGAGCTGAAAACACCGTTGGCAGCAATTATCAGCAATTTAGAAATTACCTTATCGCGTCCGCGAACAGAAAAGGAATATCAGGAACAGATGCATTCTTTGCATATTGACGCCCTTCATATCAAATCGATCTTGGAAGGCCTGCTGACTTTATCGGGTTTGGAAGCGTCTTCCAACATATCATTTGCCCCACTCCGCGTGGATGAACTTTTATGGGATTTACTCGAGAAAACAAGTATTACCAACCCGCAAGCGCTCATACAAATCGACCTACAGCAAATCGAACAAAAACCCCATCTATTAGAAGCAAAAGGTAACCGTGATTTGCTGATGATTTCGCTAGGCAATCTGATAGACAACGCACTTAAATTTTCGGACAACCAACCCGTTTCTGTCCTGCTGACTGCGCATGAAAATCGGCTCCGGCTAATCATAAAAGATAAGGGAACAGGAATAGAACCAAGCGAACTGACGCAAATCTTTACCTTATTTTACCGCAGTCCAAAAAAACAGAGCATCCCTGGACACGGCATTGGCTTGCATTTAAGCAAGCAAATACTCGACCTACATCATATCGAAATTTCAGTGCGTTCAGTGCTCGGAGATTACACGGAATTCACCTTATTATTTCCCACTTTTAGGTAAGTTGGCAAAATTTCCTTATTTTGAAAGCCACATTCATCAACGTTTACCCAAGCATGTCGAATTTTGACGTTCATAATACCGCCTTCGCACAGGCCGTTTCGTTTATCAATCATACCAATCGACCGGTATTTTTAACGGGGAAAGCAGGAACGGGAAAAACAACCTTCCTTCGGTATATAAAAGAACACACTTATAAAAAACTAGCGGTGGTAGCCCCCACCGGTGTAGCAGCTATCAATGCGGGCGGTACAACCCTTCATTCACTTTTTTTCTTACCATTCGGTATGTATTTAGCCGATTACGTACTCGATTGGAATGATCCGAGCGATTTGATCTATAATAAACAACGGCTTTTTGGAAAAGTAAAGCTAACCAAACAACGACGGGCTATTCTGCAGGAACTTGATCTATTAATCATTGATGAAGTATCCATGCTACGCGCAGACACTTTAGACGCTATTGATGCGATCTTACGGTGGGCCAGACGTAATGCCACACCCTTTGGTGGGGTACAAATGTTATTCATAGGTGACCTATACCAGCTGCCTCCTGTGGTTAAAAACCATGAGCAGTCACTATTATATCAATACTATAAAAGCCCCTTCTTCTTTGATGCTCATGTAATGCAAGAGGCCCCTCCGGTTTTGTTAGAACTCAATAAAATTTACCGGCAAAAAGACACCCATTTCATTTCCCTGCTTAACAACATTCGAAACAATTGCTGTACAAGCGAAGAGCTAGCCCAATTAAACACCCATTATCAGCCTGATTTTAATCCTTCATCCACTGAACCTTTTATAACGCTCAGTTCACATAATCATATCGCCGAGCAAATCAATCAACGCGAGTTGGAAGCATTGCCCGGACAGCCGATCTGCTTTGAAGCTTCTATCAAAGGTGATTTTTCAGCAAGTTCTTTCCCTACCGAAGGACAGTTATACTTGAAAGAAGGTGCACAGATTATGTTTATAAAAAACGACAAAGGAGAAGAACGGCGCTACTTTAATGGAAAGATCGGAGTGGTTGAGAAAATAGACGCCCGTCTCGGGGAAATAAAAGTTCGCTTTCCGGGAGAAAAGGAAATATTTACTGTTGAACAAGAGGAATGGAAGAACCTGCGTTATAACTATGACAAGCAGAGCGATAAAATCAGCGAAGAAACCTTAGGAACTTTTAAACAATACCCTATTCGCTTAGCCTGGGCCGTAACCATCCATAAAAGTCAGGGCCTAACTTTCGACAAGGCCGTCATCGATGCCGGATCCAGCTTTGCAGCGGGGCAAGTATATGTTGCCTTGAGTCGTTTAACGCGTTTAGAAGGTTTGATACTCCGATCAAAAATTTCACTGACCAGTATTCATACCGATCCACACGTTGTGGCCTTTTCCAAGCGCATTTTATCGGAAGAAGCGATTGCAGAGGTATTATTGCAAGAACAGAAAACCTACCTTCTAAATAATTTGAACAAAGCCTTTGCTTGGGGTGGTTTAACCATTGAAACGAATACCCTTAAAAATGACCTTTTACTCAAAAACATTCCCGATAAGTCTTTGGCCTATAAAAAAATCGATCTCATCTGCAATGCATGTAATCAGCAGTTCGAGGTTGCGGAAAAGTTTAATACCTGGCTGCATAAACAATTTCAGCATGTAGATGATTTAGCAATTGAACTGATCCATGAACGCACCCAAAAAGCTGCTGTTTGGTTCATAAAAAGTTTGGAAGACGAGCTCATCGCCCCGCTCAAACAACATATGGATGCATGGGCTGTCAAAAAGAAGAATAAAAAATACCAAAAGGAATTAGCTGATTTACTATTAAGTTATCAGCGAAAACACGAGCAAATTAAACAGAGCACCTTGATTACCCAAGCGATCCGTGATGGAAGGAATATACAGGACGTAATCCACGAAGTTACCAACCATCAACAACAGCTCAAAGCACAAAACGAACAACAGACAAAAAAGAGCAAGTCGGCCGTAGGCGAAACCAAACAGATCAGTCTTAAACTCTTTAAAGAAGGCCATACAATCGAAGAAATTGCTAAACTAAGAGGCTTGACAAAAGGCACTGTTATTACCCATTTAACGTATTTTATCGGCAGCGATTTAGCACCAACAGACCTGATGTCGAGTAATAAACTCCAGATCATTACACCATTATTGAAGCAATATCCGCAAAAGACGATAAGTGAAATCCGCGAAATGCTTCATCGACAGGTAGAGTTCCATGAAATACGTATTGCACAAGCAGCTTTACGACAAGAGACAAACACAAACGGCTAAGCAAATTCTGCTCTATTTCATACGGAGTGCCTGCTGAACGCTCGGTGCATCATCTTGGGCTGCTATTTTCAGCACGTCCTCATTGTCATAGTTTTGATAGCGCGTGCGCAACAACATCAGCGCACTAGCTCGAACATAAGAACGCTCATCGTCTGTTGCCATCTTTTTAATCGTAGGATAGAGTTGTTTGAGCCCTTCTTTTGAGAATTTTTCAACCGACCCCAAAGCCATCAGGCGTATTATCCATGCCTTATCAGCTAAAGCGGCGACCACGATCTCTCTCGCTTTTGCATGACCCAGCGTATCCTGGAGATTTTCCAATACTTCAAAACGGTCCATTAATAAAGGAGCATGTTGATATTGATAGGCCCACTCATCTACCGATTTATATTGTTCTTTCTTTGCTAAGATGCACTTTTTGGCATCTACATTAATCAATTGTGGAACTTGAGCAGCCGCCAAACGGAAAATCTGCTCCTGCTTGGTTAATGTAACCATGTGACGGTCTACCTGGCCATTCCTATAAATATCAATCGCAATGGGCAATTTATATAGTGGGGTAGTGGTCAAATCTTGTTTTTGTGCAATCTGAACCAGCACTTGCTTCGTACTATCTTCATACCGTGTTTTTATCGCTAGATCCGGATTCCCGGAGGCTAGAAACCATTGATTAAAGAACCAATTCAGGTCTTGCCCTGTCACTTGCTCAAAGGCGAGACGTAAATCATGTACTTCAACAGACTGATAAGCATGTTTCTTTAAATAGAGCTGCAAAGAAGCAAAGAAAGCATCATCGCCAACAAGCTCTCGTAACATGTGAAGGATACGTCCTCCCTTTTGATACGAGACTTCATCGAACATCTGCTCTCGGTTAGCATAGTTAAATCGAATGAGGTCAAGATCCTTATTTTTATCTTTCGAAAAATAGGCCAGTTCGTCGTTCAATGCATGCATATCCGCCTCTTCTCTACCGTATTTATGTTCGAGCCACAAATATTCACCGTAGGTAGCAAACGACTCATTGAGTGGAAGATTCGCCCAGGATTCAGCGGTTACCAGATCGCCGAACCAGTGATGAAATAGCTCATGTGCAACGATATCCTCATAGGTTTCATCCTTATATTCAGCGGGCGTCATGTTCATCCGATCAAAGAATACCGAAGCAGATGTATTCTCCATGGCGCCACTTACAAAGTTGCGCACAACAATCTGCGCATATTTATCCCAAGGAAAGTCAATTCCTAACTTATTTGAATAAAACTCAATCATTTCGGGTGTTTTTCCAAAAATCAGCGATGCATAAGGAGCATATTTTGGCTCCATATAGTAACTCACTTCCTTTCCGCGCCACTGATCTTTCACCACTTTAAAGTTCCCTGCAGCAATCATAACCAAATAAGGTGCATGCGGCAGATCCTGTTTCCAAACATCTGTTCGCGTACCGTCATTATTTCTTTTTGATTCTTTCAACAGGCCATTCGACAAAGTAACCATGGAGTCCGGAACGGTTAACGCAATTTGTTGCGTCATTTTCAGCATGGTATTGTTAATGGTTGGAAACCAATTCGAATTACATTCCGTTTCACCTTGCGACCATAACTGACGAGGAACGCCCGCTCTATTATCCGGTTCAATAAAATAAAGTCCCCGATCGTCCGGGGAAGCGATGTCTTTCCCAACCTCCAAGGCATTCGGATCAGCGGTATAGTCAATAAACAATTTAAAGTTTTCGTTGCGGCTATATTTTCTATCAAGCGCAATGGCCAGCTTTTTTCCATTGTAAGCAAACCTTAGCTTTTTTCCTGTATCGTCCCCCTGCAGCAACAGCACTTCTTTCACCTCAAAGCCATTCGCATCCAGTATAACCGAATCCTGGGGGTAGAAATAGCTCTGTAAGGTAAGTGTTGCCTTGCCATACACTTTCGCCCGCTCCCAGTCGAAATGAAGCGTTAGATCAGTATGCTTTATACTTATGTTAAGCGGATAAGATCCCTGATAAATATCGGCGTCTGGTGCATTCGCATATATATTAACCAGTGGAATATCGACGTGTTTTGTTGCTGCACACGACCAACAGCATAGAAGCAAATAAGCAATAGAAAAGAAAGAAGTTTTGGGCATTATATATTGGTTTATTCAGCTAAAAGAGCGTTAATTTCTTTTTCGAACTCCTGGACAAACTCCGTATAGTGTTTTCCGGTAGCAGGCCCGCTGAAGCCTGTATGAATTTTATCAACCGTTCCATCTTTTTTAATGATGATGGTAGTCGGAAAAGCAGCGAAGTTATCCAAAGCGGGTATACTTTCCTCTACCTGTCCTTTATCATTTGTATAACCGGTTAATAGGATGGGATAATTTACGTTGAATCGATTTTTTAGATTCAAAACCGCCGCCTTCGCCTTATCCATTTCTTTGTATCGCTCATAAGCTAAGCCAATTATCTCAAGGCCCTTAGACTTGTACCTGTCATAAAAAGGTGCTAAAAAAGCAGTTTCATCCATACAGTTAGGGCACCAAGATCCAAGAAATTGAACCACGACTACCTTATCTTTGAAACGATCATCATTTAAGGAAATTGCATGGCCATTGAGATCCGGAAAACTAAACTCAATGTGATCATTCCCGGGTTTCAGTCCGGCAATTTTATACGCATCAGGTAGCATGGCATCCTCATCCCGATGGGCCGACCAGTTCATGACAGTGCGGGGCCCCGCATACATTTTGCCTTTAATAATATCACTTCCATCCGTTAAATCCCCTGTGAACAATACCGGGCTGGAACCGCTAAACGCAGAAATCATAAATGTTTTGTTGTCCACTACGCCACTTAAAAAGCGATAGTCTCCTGTTGTTGTAAGGAATGATCCATTAACCTGATTTCCGGACTGTTCAAATTCACCTACCGCGAAAGAGGTATCAGTGCCATTATTTTTATAAAATTGCACAGACCATCTGCCGGTTACATTCACCACACCCGTATTCCCATTTCCTTCCTTCACAAAGCGAAAAGACTGTTTAGCTTCAGCCATAAAGGGCATAGAAATCGTCCTATTCGGCAAATGCTTTATCCATACACCTTGTAAACCATTGGATGTTTTTGCAGCCCTAATTTCGCTCTCATAGAGTGGGGTTTTCATGAAAACGGAATCAGACGTTTCCTCAACCTCATTGATATTTAAGCGTTCCTTCCCATTTAAAAAAGCCATCTGTTTAACTCCTACGGAGTCGTATATTTCAAAGTTGAAGGGAATATCTACCGAACCTTCGTTTTTTAAAGTACCTCTCCATACGCCATTCGTAAGCTGGTTTGTTCTGTTGGTACAACCTGCAAAAGTCAGCGCCGCAAGTAGACCAAGAAAAAGAAAACGCGCAATATTCATCATACACTCATTAAATCGCTAGATATTACTCAATATCCATGCCGCTAAAATACTAATCTTTCATTTATTATCCGTCAACATTACTTCACATCCAGCAAAATGAATGTACCTTTATTTATCAATCAAAATCACAAGAATACGCTGAGTTTGATTATTATCCATAGAATGTCCACTAAGATTTAATTTAGGTTTTTAAAGAGCATAAAAAAGGCGACTCAAAAAGTCGCCCTTTCATTTTGTTTTTATACAGCAGTCTTACTCCAGTTCAGTATAATATATATTCAATTTAGTACGGATCTCTTCCTTCGCTTGCGTATCTTCCGGATTAAAGCCTTTTAAGACAACACTACTCGGCGTGGTAATATCCGGCCAAAAAGGGATGGTATTCGTCATAATTTCAGATACCGGTGCGATATATACCTCTGAATTTTGGACTTTTCCTAAAATAACATCTTGAATAAAAGAAGTAAGTGTAAATATATACCTTTTCCTTTCTTTATCGTACAAACCACCTAAAGCGCGGACACCAACAATACTTCCATTAGCAGTTCGAGCATTAAACTGTGAGCGCAGATCAGGAACATAGCGCGAATCACCATCCGGAATGGGCTGGTTATTGCCTGAAACATCCTTCCGATATAAAGTCAGCCGCGGGGCCGGCCCGCTGATGGTACTACTATTTTCTTCATCCACGTAGACTACCAATTCCGCCCGATTAACCGCAATTTTCTTTCCTTTCAACTGATCAATATAGGGGAAAGAAACTTTTGTTCGTAAGCCGCCCATAGCCTGTGCATAAACCGTCGTTTGATTAACTGCTGAGCTGGCTAATTGACTTTCAATGGCAGGAGAAAAACTTCTTTTTATACTGGAAGACATGTACATAAAGGGTGCGCCCGTTGTACTGCTTGATGTCGGAACCGGGATCGGGAAGACCTTCGTTAGTGTATCCGTCTCACCTTCCGCATCCGTAACCCGATAAGTTACTTCCATAAAATTGGGTGAATCTGAACCTTGCGGGTTCGTCGGACTCAAGGTGGCTAGTCCACCTGCTCCCTGCTGTGCGTCTTGATCAACGGTTAGGTACAAACCTTTCGCGTGGTTTAGGAATCCGGTTTCTGAGTTGACCGTCGCCGAATCCAAGGTATGAGATAGGAGGCTGCTAATGAAATTATTATTTAAACGTAAGCGTAGCTCCGGATAGCGCTTAACGGTACTATCTTGGCCACTACTTCCCCGCACAACGATATTCAGGCTATCTTTCAGATTAAACCTACGTACTTGTAGACTGGCAATATCTTCGCTTTTTACACTCCAGTTTTTAGTACTGTAATAGATTGTATTGGGACTGTAGACCTCATCCAATTGCCTTACTTTTAGCTGATAGGTGGATGACAATGAATCACCCACAAAAGAGTTCCCATAGCGAACAACCAATACAGCCGAATCGATTTGTGCATTTTGAGGAAGACGGATATCACCACTTGTGGGTCGTAGAATAGCCAGTGCTACATTGGCTTGCGTTTCTCCAAACACGGGATCATTATAATAACCAAATGGGAGCTGATTGATATTGATACTGGGGATATTGCTATTATTATTGGCAACGCGTATTACCGATCGGGCACTATCGTCACGGAGTGTTACGGTTTTAAGTGTAACGGTATCGTTTAAGGTACCGTAAAAGGAATCTCCCGGGTTATTATCCAACCCGATCCCCGTCGGATTTTTGCAACTACTTAAAATAAAGAGACTTATTAACAATGTCAATAAGTCTCGTGTATAATACTTCATTATAAAAATATGTTCTATAAAGCTGTGTGAAACCTTTACAATCAAGCTACTCAGCTACCATTATAAAGGCTTATTTCTTCCATCATGCTGCAGTTCAGCCTTCCTCGCTAAGCCACAGTTTCCAATTCTTCATTGGAAAATTGCTCGTAAAGGTTGGAATAATTTTCGAATTCTGCATCATTTCTGCAGTCAGTTACAGGAATTTCGCTCTTTTTAACAATATTTAACAGTTTCTCATCGATGTTTTCTTCCGATAAAACAATCGCATCCGTATAGTGCAGTGCGCCATTATACAGACCATAGTAATCCGATGAATCGTAACTCGACACGTCTTCCGTGTTCATGTTACCAGTAAGTGCTTTTTCCGCAAAGCGCTCGTGCAAAGCATGCTCAAATTTATCTGCATATAGCGAATAGATGATCTTCGTATCCTTAAAAGTAGGATCATCTTTATACGCTGTTTTTACATAAGCTGGAATCAACGCTGTCATCCAACCATGACAATGCACCACATCCGGGGACCACCCTAATTTTTTTACAGTTTCCAATGCGCCCTTACAAAAAAAGATGGCACGTTCATCATTATCTTTAAAGAACTTACCTTCTTTGTCAGTAAATACATGTTTACGCTGAAAATACTCTTCATTATCCAAAAAGTAAACCTGCATACGGGCAGCTGGGATGGATGCAACTTTGATAATAAGCGGATTGTCATTATTATCCACTACAATATTCATTCCCGAAAGCCTGATCACTTCGTGTAAACGGTTTCTGCGCTCATTAATATTGCCAAAGCGAGGCATCAAAATCCGTATTTCAAACCCTTTTTCCTGCATGGCCTGGGGTAACTCTCTTGTTATCTCAGAAATTTTGCTTAGTTCGAGGAAAGGCGACATCTCGTGGGTAATGTACAATATCTTCGTTTTTGCCATCTCCAATAAATTATATTTTAGAATTTTTGAAATGTGAGACTATCAAACACCGTGAATCATACCGGCAAGAACCGGCTAAACCTATTTTTGATAGTTTATTAGTCATTAAAATAATTGCTCTAATGAAAATCGGTCTGCAAATATACGCATTATCTTATGATATATCAACGATTTATAAAAAAACCTTTGTAGTTAGGTTTAAAATGTTCAACTTTACCACCTTGTTTTAATAACAAAAAAATTGGAAGTCTTTACTACAAAAGATGCGCTGAAAGCCCATCTATCAGCATTCAAAACGAACGATAAAACAATAGGCTTCGTGCCTACCATGGGGGCTTTACATGATGGTCATTTAGCGCTGATTGAGCGTTCGAAACGGACAACAGACATCACGGTATGCAGTATCTTTGTGAATCCTACCCAATTTAATGATCCGGCGGATCTGGAAAAGTACCCCAGACCCATTGAAAAGGACCTTGCTCTCCTGCAATCGGCCGATTGTGATATTTTATTTTTACCGACAGTAGAAGAAATATATCCTCCGCGTGACGAAGCTTGGCTCTTCGATTTAGGCAAACTTGACGAAATCTGGGAAGGCGCGAAAAGACCGGGACATTATCAGGGGGTAACACAGGTCGTATATAAGCTTTTCGATATCGTTAAACCATCCATTGCTTTTTTCGGGCAAAAAGATTTTCAGCAATGTATGGTGATTCAATATATGGTAGACAAGCTTCGGCTGCCTCTACGCATAGCAGTCGTGGATACGGTGCGGGATCCCGATGGATTAGCAAAAAGCTCTCGAAATGTAAGACTCTCTCCCAGTGGTAGGCAACAGGCACTTTCCTTATCAAAGGCCTTGTTTATGGTAAAAGAACGGATGGAAGAGGGAATGACGCCCTTGCAAGCAAAAGAAGAAGCGCAGCATTTTCTCTTGGAAACAAAAGGGATTGAATTGGAGTACTTCGCGCTTTGTAATCCAAGCGATTTATCGGAAATCAACCAAGAACAGCAATACATAAGACCTTTAGTGGCTATACTGGCAGCTTGGGTAGATGGGGTTCGTTTGATCGACAATATCTTGCTGTAGTTTTAGTTGTGGTTTCGCGAGCTGCACATTTCGAGCTGACATGAATATAATTTCCAGATCATATTTCCTAATTGCCTTTCGGCACTACTAACAAAATACGTATCTTTGCACCATGATTATCGAGGTGTTGAAATCGAAAATTCATCGCGTAAAGGTTACACAGGCTGAACTCAACTATGTAGGCAGCATTACGATCGATGAAGATTTAATAGAGGCGGCTAATATTATTCCGAACGAGAAGGTGCAGATTGTAAATAACAACAATGGCGCACGCTTTGAAACTTACGTGATTAAAGGCGAACGAGGTTCCGGAATCGTTTGTTTAAACGGTGCGGCTGCGCGATTAGTGCAAGTGGGTGATATCGTAATTATTATATCCTATTGCCAACTCCCCATGGAAGAAGCCAGAAAATATGAGCCCATTTTGGTTTTTCCCGATCATAACAACAAATTAGTAAAATAGTTAACATCCTAAGTATAAGGGCGGAAGGGTAACATGAGTCCCACTCACTACCCAGCTCATCGGAATTCCCTGTTCTACTAGGTCGCCGATCAACGAAATCTCCATTCGCAACTTCCTGTTCAAAAAAAGAAGAATCTATTATTTTAAAAAAATATTATGCTTGCATAGCAAAAAACTGTAGATTTGAATAAATCCTAGTGTTATGAATTTCGAACTAACTGAAGAGCAATTACTCATTAGAGATGCGGCACGAAACTTTGCCCAAACCGAGTTAAAACCAGGCGTAATAGCGCGCGATGAAAAACAGCAATTTCCTACCGAACAAATCAAGAAGCTCGGCGAGTTAGGTTTTCTTGGAATGATGACCGATCCTGTTTATAATGGAGCAGGTCTTGACACGGTTTCTTATGTGCTTGTGATGGAAGAATTGTCAAAAATTGATGCATCGGCTTCCGTAGTTGTTTCAGTCAACAACTCCCTTGTTTGCTATGGTTTGGAAAAATTCGGGTCGGAAGCGCAAAAGGAAAAATACCTGAAGCCCTTAGCCGCAGGAACACAAATCGGTGCTTTTTGCCTCTCAGAACCCGAAGCCGGTTCGGATGCCACTTCACAAAGAACCCGGGCAGAAGATAAGGGCGACCATTACTTGCTTAATGGAACTAAAAACTGGATTACCAATGGAAGCAATGCCTCCGTCTACCTCGTGATTGCGCAAACGCATCCGGACCGTGGACACCGCGGAATCAATGCCTTTATTGTGGAGAAAGGGTCTCCCGGCTTTACCATAGGGCCAAAGGAAAATAAACTTGGAATTCGAGGTTCCGATACACATGCCTTACAGTTTAGCGATGTAAAAGTACCAAAAGAAAATAGAATTGGAGAAGATGGTTTCGGCTTCAAATTCGCAATGAAAACATTGGAAGGAGGACGAATCGGCATCGCGGCACAGGCACTCGGCATCGCCTCAGGCGCTTATGAACTGGCCCTTCAATATGCCAAGGAACGAACTACCTTCGGAAAGCCTATTGCTGAACATCAAGCCATTCAGTTCAAATTAGCCGACATGCACACCCAAATAGAAGCGGCCCGTTTACTATGTTTAAAAGCGGCTTGGCTAAAAGATCAACATCAGTCCTATGCAGAAGCCGCGGCAGTGGCTAAACTTTTTGCTTCGGATGTGGCCATGCGGGTTACGGTGGAAGCAGTACAAATTCACGGAGGTTATGGTTTTGTAAAAGAGTACCATGTGGAACGGCTCATGCGTGATGCAAAAATAACACAGATCTATGAAGGAACTTCCGAAATACAACGAATGGTGATTGCCCGTTCCATATTAAGTTAAACACCCATTAAACACCCCCACGGCAAAAAAAAAAAACGAGAACGTCTTTATAGATCGTTCCCGCATTTTTAAATATAAACAATAGAGCTATGTCTTGCAGTCAATTTATCAAGGGGTTGCCTTTGGGGTGTTCTTTCTAAAAATAGGCTTTGCTTTAGCCGATTTGAAGCGTGGCATGCCATTGGTGTGAATCTCCGGATTACCCACCAAGGTCATTGCACAACGAAATCCAACGGTTGCGGAAGACTCATCTTGTTGCATAAACCTTCTTGTTGCCGGGTTTAACCAATATGCCCGGTCGTTCCATGACCCTCCTTTATACACCCGTGATTTGTTATTCACCAGCGTCGTTTTACCATATAAAGAATCGTTCACTTCATCGTTGTATCCCCTCATATCTGCATCGTAGGCAACGATTTCACTGTCTTGCGCTACTGCCTGGTTCTGTAATTCCTCCCATGTCTGTTTTCTCGGTGCCTTGGCCATCTCTTTAATCGGTCTCCCGTATTTATCCTTGGCATAAATTCCTTTCTCCGGATCTTCCAATTTCTTATCTACATAGACATTTCCTCTAAAGGGATTAAAGTCTTCGAAGTCCTCATAAGTCAACTTACGATATACATCCCCGACCCACTCATTAACATTTCCTGCCATATTATACAAGCCGAAATCATTGGGCTGATAAGCAACCACCGGTTTAGTAATATCACCCGCATCATTTAGGTATCCGGCCGTTCCCATATTATCACCTGCACCCAACTTAAAGTTAGCCATAATAAGACCTTGTGTTTTCTTTTTACCCGAACGCACACCTAAGCCATCCCAAGGATAGATGCGATAACCTTCCACATTTCCGTAAATAGTATTCCCGATGAGACCTAAAGCTGCATATTCCCATTCTGCCTCTGTTGGCAATCGATACGGTTGTTTAAGAAACCCATCTTCTAAGCGAACCGGCCTTCGGGCATCCTTTTCAGCTCCCGGGCGTAAGTCTTTCGGCATATTTTTGCCGTCTATTCCTTCCCCTTTATATTGCCCATTCAAATAAATATCGGTATTAAAAGGCTGTGCCGTACTTTCGCCTGCAGTTTCAGCCTTACTTTTATAATCCAATAAAATCCCCCTGGAACGCAAAATTTCTTCATTTACACGATCGGTCCGCCATACACAGTAGTCATTGGCTTGCTCCCAACTAACTCCTACTACCGGATAATCCTGATAAGCCGGATGCCGGAGGTAGTTATCTACATACGGTTCATTATAGGACAAAGGATTACGCCAAACCAGCGTGTCAGGTAAGGCATTATAATATAATTCACGGTCGTTCGGAAAATTTTGATTTAACCAGTAAAGGTATTCAAGCCAATCGACATTTGCCACTTCTGTTTCATCCATATAGAAGGACGCAACCGTGACTCTTCTCCGTTTATTATCATTTTCATAACCTAAATCCTGATCGAGGCTCCCTCCCATGACAAAGGTTCCACCCTCGATGATAACCAGTCCGGGACCGGGGCCGGGTTTTACTTTCCGATTGACCTGAAAACCACCATTATGCGGATCATTATATTTCATCCCCGTTTTTGTTGATCGGTCGCCCATTCCATTTTTCTTACTACAACTCGAAGACAGGAGCACAACAAGGCAAAAGACCAGGATGGTTAAGGTAAAATTTCTCTTCATAGTTTATTCGAATACACCACTATTCAAAATTAGTACATTAAAACAAAATGGCAACCAACCGACAAATACCGAACACCCCGGTGAATTCTGGTATTACACTGCTTAAATAATTTTTTTTGTACCCGGTTTTTAATATGTTTGACAAAAAAGGTACCGCAGCGTAGTTTAAACTGCCTTTTTTATATAGTCTGCAGGCAACCTCACGATGAAGCGTGTTATTTCGAAAGCATTTTTATTAAAATAATGAACAAAATGAACAATCAGCATTGCTGTATAAATCCAGAAAAGAAACATGAAAATAAAAGTAGGCTTTGGTTTTGACGTACACCAATTAAAAGAGGACCATCCCTTTATTTTGGGAGGAGAAAAGATTCATCACCCTGCAGGTGCTTTTGGTCATTCGGATGCAGACGTACTCGTACATGCAATCTGCGATGCTTTATTAGGTGCCGCCAACTTGGAAGACATCGGTTATCATTTCCCGAATACCGATGCGAAATGGAAGGGCATCAGTAGTTTAATCCTATTGGAAGAATGTACGAAATTAATCAAGAATAAGGGTTGGGAATTGGGTAACATTGACGCCATGTTATGCTTAGAGGCACCTAAGATTAAACCTTATATTCCTGCAATGAAAGCACATATCGCAAAAGCTAGCGGATTGGAAGTAGACGATATTTCCATCAAAGCTACCACCAATGAAACGATGGGGTTTGTTGGACGTAAAGAAGGTGTTGTAGCCTATGCAGTATGCTTGATACAAAAAATATAAGTATCGGTTCCGAATTAGGATTGCTTGGGTACATTGGAGAAATCCATTCCGCATTTGCAGTTGGAACCACACGCATTTCCCTTTTTTGGCTTAAGATTTTTATATAACATCCTGCCAAGATAGAGAGCCGCCAGGGCAAATAATAAGAAAACAACAATTGTTTGCATATCCATAGCACAAAGTTAATTAAAATCCTTTTCATTATCAACGAAATAGCGAAATCACTCTTTGACTTAAACAAGAAAAACAGGTCGAAAATAAAAGCGATTCAAGCGCTTAATTTTTCAAATGGATTAATTACCTTTGCGCAAAATTTTCCATCTAGTCCTTTGATACTCAAAGGAAGATGGGGAATTAATAATGAGATATACATACTTGGATGCAACAAATTAGAAACATTGCGATTATTGCACACGTCGACCATGGTAAAACAACATTGGTTGATAAAATTTTACACTACACTAAATTATTTCGTGACAACGAACAAACAGGTGAGCTTATTCTGGACAATAACGACCTGGAACGTGAACGGGGTATTACCATCGTTTCGAAAAACGTATCCGTGCGTTATAAGGATGTCAAAATAAATATTATTGATACCCCCGGTCACGCCGACTTTGGTGGTGAGGTCGAGCGAGTATTAAAAATGGCCGATGGTGTTATCCTTTTAGTTGATGCTTTTGAAGGCCCGATGCCTCAAACGCGTTTTGTAACCCAAAAAGCGCTTGGCTTAGGATTAAAACCCATAGTAGTCGTTAATAAAGTAGACAAAGAGAACTGCCGTCCGGAAGAGGTGTATGAGCAGGTCTTTGAGCTTTTCTTCAACTTGGATGCTACGGAAGAACAGTTAGATTTTCCGGTGCTTTACGGATCTTCTAAAATGGGATGGATGTCCCAAGATTGGAAACAACCGACTGAAGACTTCACTGATTTACTGGACGCGATTTTAGAACATATCCCTGCTGCCCCCTATAAAGAAGGTACCCTACAAATGCAGATTACTTCGTTGGATTATTCGTCTTTTGTGGGCCGTATTGCCGTTGGCCGTGTAGCCAGGGGCACTATCAAAGAAAACCAGCCGGTATCGTTGGTAAAACGTGACGGGAAGGTTATAAAATCGCGCGTCAAAGAGCTTTATACCTTCGAGGGTCTTGGTAAGGTAAAGGTGCAAGAAGTTCCATCAGGCGATATTTGTGCCGTTGTAGGGATCGAAGGGTTTGAAATCGGTGATACCATCGCAGATTTCGAGAATCCGGAACAACTGGAGGTCATACACATTGATGAACCCACGATGAACATGTTGTTCACCATCAATAACTCACCTTTTTTTGGTAAAGAGGGTAAATTTGTAACCTCTCGTCACTTATATGATCGTTTGCAAAAAGAAATGGAGAAAAACCTTGCCTTAAAGGTCGTTTCTACTGATTCTGCTGATGCGTTCCTTGTGTATGGACGAGGGATTCTTCATTTATCTGTCTTGATCGAAACCATGCGCCGTGAAGGCTACGAATTGCAAGTGGGTCAACCTCAGGTAATCTTAAAAGAGATCGATGGTGTGAAATGTGAACCGATCGAAACCTTGGTAGTAGATGTGCCGGCCGAAGTATCAGGTAAGGTAATCGAATTGGTAACCCAGCGCAAAGGTGAATTATTAGTGATGGAAACCAAAGGCGATATGCAACACCTGGAATTTGAGATTCCTTCGCGTGGAATCATCGGTTTAAGGAACAACGTTTTAACGGCCACCGCAGGTGAAGCCGTAATGGCGCATCGTATAAAAGATTATCAGCCGTGGAAGGGTACGATCCCCGGTCGCTTAGCAGGTGTGCTTGTTTCGATGGAAAAAGGGCAAACAACCGCCTATTCAATCGATAAATTACAAGACAGAGGTCACTTCTTCGTAGATCCCGGAGTAGATATTTATGAGGGACAGGTTGTGGGAGAGCATACCCGTGATAACGATTTAGTAGTTAATATTGTAAAAGGAAAGCAGTTGACGAACATGCGTGCCTCCGGTAGTGATGATAATGTGCGTATTGCACCTGCCATTAAATTTTCACTGGAAGAAGCCATGGAATATATCCAAGCGGATGAATACATTGAGGTAACGCCTCAGAACATCCGTTTAAGAAAAATTTACTTGACGGAAAATGAACGTAAAGTAAATGCAAAAAAATTCCAATAACTTTTATATTATAAAAAAAACAGGGTGACTTTCGAGCCACCCTGTTTTTTTATGGATAGACTTTATAGCTGTGTAAATTTTATTATTATTGCATCATATCAAACAGACGTGAACATGAATAGGCTCGATGTACTTAACACGATCATCAAACAAAAAAATGCTAAAACCTATCTAGAGATCGGTGTACAAACCGGTACGATTATCTCCAAGGTGCAATGCCCGCGGAAAATAGGTGTTGATCCTGAGTTTTTATTCAGCATACCCTTGAAGGTAAAACGCCTATTGGGTATAACAAAGTTTGAAACCTATGAATACACCAGTGATTACTTCTTTGATCACCATGCAAAAACGGTTTTGAAAGAAGGGATCGATGTGGCTCTGGTAGACGGGCTACATACGTATGAACAATCAAAACGCGATGTAGAGCATTGCTTAAGCTATCTAAACGAAGGGGGGATTATTGTTATGCACGACTGTAACCCCTTAAATGAAGCTGCCGCATATGTCATTAAAGAGCATTTCAATGAAGTACGGGAAAAAGTTCGGAACTGGGATTTACCTGGCTGGCAGGGACAGTGGAATGGTGACGTCTGGAAAACAGTGGCTGATCTAATCGTTACGCGCCCGGATCTTATGGTATTTACCTTAGACATGGATTATGGGCTCGGTGTGGTCGCCAAAGGCAACCGAAACATCGATGTTCCTTTTACCATCGATGAAATACAACGAGGCGACTATGCTTTTTTCGAGAAAAACCGCCAACAATTGCTCAACTTAAAACACCCCAAATTTATTCAGGAATTCATTAAAACCGCTTAATAAACCGCCTGCGAAAATCAGCAACCAGCTCATTGATATCACTTGACAAGTGAAGGAAGTAAACAGCACTGCCATACAGTATTGTCATCACTCCCCCACGGATAAGGGTATCTAGATAGAGATTTTGTTGAACAGGTATGAGGGTGCTAAGCCAATAAACGATTATGCCAATCGCTATCAATAGCAAATTATTGAAAGTAAACGGCTGTAGTTTAAACTTAATCAGAATAAACAAGTACCTTGAAAGATTAAAAATAAACATCGTTAGTGCAGTCGCCATGGCTGCCCCGGTAATTCCAAACTTTGGAATAAAAAGTAGGTTATTCGCGATTGTCACGCCCACCAAAGCCAGGTAAAAGAAGGAATCGTATCGATAGTAACGGGACGTCGCAAGAATCACCGCATTGACCCCTGTAAGCGCATCGAACAAATTAGCTAAGCCTATAAAAAAAACGATGTATACACCACTCGCGTAGTCCGGTGGAAGTATCTTTAATGCATTGTGTATATTCGCCCATACCACAATAAATAGAAATAGGGCTACAATCGATTGGTTGATACAACTTTTTCTATACACGGTTTGTATATTCTCCATGTCCTTTCTGATCCAGGATTCCGCAATTACCGTATAAGCAATACTGTACAAACTTCTTGTAGGTAATGCGATGATGATTCCAAAGGATGCAGCGATACTGTAAATGCCGGTATCTGCCAAGCCAAAATAACTATTCACCATGTAGCGATCAATATTATCGACCAGTAGCGGTGATGCACCGGTTAATATACCAAATAAGCATAAGTTAAATAAATTCCGCTGGACATTTTTATTCAAAAAGGCAAAATTTGGCTCCAGTGAAAAATGCCCTTTTCGTATCAATCGAATCATCATCAAGAGCATAGGCATGAGGTTGGCCGATAACCACAGCCACATAAACGATCGGAAGTCAAGGACACGGAATATCAGGAAGAGCACACAGATTAAAACAAGCAATTTAAGGGTAAATTCGCGAATAAGTCGCCCCGCGGCAGCATCGTATAATAACCTCGAATATAAATCAAATACATTAAAGTATAAATTAGCAAAGGTAAGCGGGATGAGATACCAATAATAGTTGCGAAAGAGGTTGTTATCTTGGGATTTTTGACTTATTATCAATTCTTTAAAATAGTATGCACCGATTACAAATAACAAGAAACCAGCCAGCGATACCAAACAAGCCAAAAACAAATAGCCATTGTGCTTGTTCTTCTCATTCCGGAAGTACGGAAAATAGCGTGCAGTAGCATTAAAACCGAGAATAGCAAACTGGGCAAATATAAGGGAAAAGGAAGTCAGGATATTTATCAGGCCCACTTGATCCGTATCAAGCACCTTTGTTAAAATAAACGTATTGGTTACAAAACCGATAAAAACACCGATATAGGAAAAGAAGGTGCCTTTTAAGGTTTGTTGTTTAATAATCCCCATTTTGAATTGCGATTTCTGTTTATCTATTGTAAACTTGCATAAAATAAGATGACAAAGATAGCATATAATGTTTGTGTGTTAACCGTAACCTATGGAAACCGATGGGCTTTTTTAAAACAAATATTAGATCGCGTCTTATCGTTTGAAAATGTTGTTGATATTATTGTGGTAGATAATGGCACTGAATATGACCTTCAAGCAGCACTAAGTCAGCTAAACAATCCGCTTGTTACCCTCCTTCAACAGCCAGAAAACCTGGGTTCCGCAGGTGGGTATAAGGTAGGATTAAGTCATTTTGTGGCCGATTCGAAGGCTGATTTTATTTGGTTGTTGGATGATGACAATTTACCCGAAGTAGATGCTTTAATACATTTGTTAAATGCTTGGCCAACCATTCCCTTGCGGGAAGATAAAAAGGCTTTATTCAGTTTACGAACAGATCGCAAGAATCACATCCTCATCGCTAAAGGGGCCAATCCCGATCAATATTATCTGGTGCCTGATAACTTCATGGGTTTCCATCTTTTTCGAATCCTGAGCAATCGATACCGAAAGTTAATGGACCAACATCGTTATAAGGCTTTGCCCTTACGCGCGAATAAGCTTCCCTATGTTCCTTACGGTGGACTTTTTCTACACCGGCATCTCGTGCAAGCCATTGGTTATCCCGATGAGCGATTCTTTGTATATGTAGACGATTCGGATTATACCCATCGAATTACCGAAATAGGAGGAGAGATCTGGCTCATTCCCGACAGTCGGATCAATGACATCGATATTTCGCAGGGAATTAGGTACAAACACCGATTTTGGCGTTCGTCTATACTCGATTTATGGAATTTCCGCACTTTTTATCAAGTGCGAAACCGACTTTATTTTTATTCACGCCATGCCCTAAAAAATAGATTTATTTTTGCCCTTAACAAGTGGCTTTATATGACCGGACACCACCTTATCAGCGTCATTACCGGAAAGGGTAAAGCTTATAAAGAATTCAGAAAAGCAGTTGCTGACGGTTTATCCGGGCGACTCGGAAAAAAGGAAAAACCTACCAATTGATTATCGCATGCAAAATCCAGCACCCATCGCTTTATTCGTTTACAACCGTCCTGAACATACGCGTCGAACCATCAAGTATCTTCAGGAAAATTTATTAGCGGAGGATAGCCGTTTATTCATTTTTTCGGATGCAGCAAAGCATGGCGAAGAGGAGGAAAAAGTAAACCAGGTTCGAGCACTGATTGGTCAAGCGACCCGTTTCAAATCGATCAAATTAATCAATCGGAAACAACACATGGGCTTAGCCAAATCCATTATTACCGGTGTTACCCAGCTGGTAAATGAATATGGTAAAGTTATTGTCTTTGAAGATGACCTGCTAAGCTCACCCTATACACTTAGCTACTTCAATGAGGCTCTCCAGCGCTACGAGAAAGAGGACAGCGTCATGCAAATTGCAGCCTATATGTTTCCATTATCGGAGAAAGAGGCTTTAACCCAAACTTTTTTTCTACGGTCAATCAACAGCTGGGGATGGGCTACTTGGAAGCGAGCTTGGGAACATTTTGAACCTGATATTGATCAATTACATACACAATTTGATTTGGAAAAAATTCATCGTTTTACCGTAGATGGTACCATGAAAAATTATTGGAAGCAATTTATGGACTTTAAAAATGGGAAAAATGATTCTTGGGCCATTCGCTGGCACGCATCTGTCTTTCTGAAAAATGGCTTGGTATTATACCCGGCCAAATCTTTAATAGAAAATATCGGTCACGATGGCAGCGGGGTACACTCTATTATAGAAGACACATACCGAGTTCACCCCTCTCGAAAACCTATTTCCTCCTTTCCTACGGTTGTAAAGGAGGATGTGACTGCACTGGCGCTTGTTAAGAACTTTTATAAAAACAGAAAGGGAAGCTGGATAAAGAGAGGGCGTAAGTTTGTTGCCAATCAGTGGTTTAGGCTAAAAAATAGGTTCGTTAAATGAAAGTTGCCATTGTTATTCCCATATACAAAGAGTTGGCCGACCCGGATGAGAAGCAGGCCTTTTGGCAATGTATAGAAGTGCTGGGGAATTATCCTACGATCTTAGCTGCTCCTCAGTCGTTAAACACAACCTATTATGAAAACTTGACCGACAAACCGTTAGTTATACAACGTTTTGACGATACTTTTTTCAAAAGTGTTACCGGCTATAGTAAATTACTTACCAGCAAGCATTTTTATGAAGCATTTGATGCTTATGACTACATTTTAATTTATCAGTTGGATGCATGGGTGTTTCGCGATGAACTGTTGACCTGGGCCGAAAAAGGCTATGATTACGTGGGTGCTCCTTGGTTGGAGGCTCCCCCCATCACCTCGGGAAAAAAACCGATTATTAACCTTTCTAGCTACTTAGTCAATAAAGTTGGAAACGGGGGGCTCTCGCTGCGAAAGGTAAAAAGTCACATCAAGTGGAGTTTTTGGGCAAGTTGGATGTTTAAATTTCTTCCAAAAAATGAGGATATGATATGGACCCTATTTGTTCCCTTTAAAAAACCCGATGCGCAGGAAGCACTTGTTTTTGCCTTTGAGAGACAGCCACGTCAATCGTATATACTTACCGACCAACACTTACCTTTTGGCTGTCATGCCTGGAACAAATATCAACCCGACTTTTGGCGGCAATTCATCAAAAAATATTAAAGTATGGTTTTTTCAAATTCAGCTGAACTTTCTCCCCTATTGAGTGTCATTACAGTGGTCTACAACAATGTAAAGGACCTGGAAAGAACCATTCAATCGGTTTTGAAACAAGATTATACGAATATTGAATATATTGTTATTGATGGTGGTTCAACAGATGGAACACTCGCTGTTATTGAAAAATACCGATCCTTGATTTCAATAATTGTCAGCGAACCGGACGAGGGTATTTATGATGCAATGAATAAAGGAATCCGCCTCGCTACGGGTGACTACCTCCTATTTATGAATTCGGGAGATGAAATTTATGCCTCCAATACGGTAAGCAATATTTTTTCTTCACAGGCTTTTGCTGATATTTATTATGGTGAGACCGAAATGATTGATACAACCGGTAAAAGTTTAGGGAGAAGACGGCATCGTGTGCCCGAACGCTTTACCTGGAAAAGTTTTAAGTATGGTATGTCTATTAGTCATCAGGCGATTTACATAAAGAAATCACTTGTTGAGCCGTACAATCGGCACTATCATTTAAGCGCCGATATTGATTGGATTTTAACCGCTGCAAAAAAAGCACGCACCATTGTCAATACCCATCAATACGTGGCAAAATACCTAGTTGGCGGTCTTTCAAAAAAGAGGCACCGACAAAGTTTAAAAGAGCGTTTTCATATCTTCACCAAACATTACGGATTGATTCCGAATCTTCTTCACCATAGCGTTATTGCCTTCAACCTCTTATGGTATTATTTATGGCATGGACGAACCAACGACTAAACACCTGAATTCGATCACCGTACCCTATTAGGCAGCGGATTTTCGTTCCTTCCAAATAGCAAAACCTAAACCCAATACCAAGATTATGGAGGCAATTAGCGATATATTCTCGCCCATATAGTAAGATTGCGGCTCAAACTTAAATTCCACTTTATGATTTCCTCCCGGTAGTTGTGCCGCACGTAAAACGTAATCTGCGCGCAGAATAGGCACCTCTTGTCCGTCGACAAAAGCCTTCCATCCTTTATCATACCAAATTTCGGAAAATACAGCCATTACGTCATTCGGAGCTGTATAATCGTAAACTAAGTGGTCAGGTCGATAGCTCGTTAACTCAATACTGGCATTGGTGGGACGCCCTAAGCGCTTCTCGTCAATTTTCCCCTTAAACTCCTGGTGAATAAAGGCCTCTTTTTTAGGATCAAAACTATCAATTGCATTCATCTCCTCCTCATTACTCTTTACAAAAGTTACCCGATCAACAAACCAAGCACTCCCTGCTGCTTTATCTCTTCGCTGAATGCTTTGCGAGGTTCCTTCCCGATTATTGGTGATCAAGTAGCGCGTATTCAACATGTCCAGGACATCTTCATTAATGGATTTGGAAAACTGTCGCTCCAATAGTTCCTGATAACGCATTAATTTGGCCGCATGATATCCCCCGATATTTTTATAGAAGTAAGAAGGTGAAGCATTGTTGAAAGGATCAACCGTTAAGTCTAACACCCGATATTCTTTATCTTTATCCATCAAAATCAGGTTATCCACCTCGCGCGGTTTAAAGAAAGATTGCTCTAAACGTTCCTTTTCTACAAAGCTGTCTTTATTCAGGTATCGGTTATCTACTCCCCATAAATCGACTAAAATAAGAATACCTAAGGCAATAGTGGCGGTTTTCGCGTTCAATTTATTTTTTGCCAATAACCAAACAACACCTGCAGTCAATAAGATAAATAGTAACGAACGGAAGGCATCGCTTCTTGCCAATCCGGCACGATCTTGTACGAGCGCATTTCCTAGAGACTGGGCAAAGCCATTATTTTGCGTTTGCTTTGAAATGGATTGAATAAGTTGTTGATGGTTCGGTGCTTGAAAGCTAAAGAATAGATCGGGCAATACCCATACGATGAAAGATATGCCGCCAACAATTGCCAGCGAATACATTATTTTTTTATCCAGTTTTTCAATTGCTTTTCCATTCCGAATAATTTCATCAATCGCCATAATAGCTAAAATGGGAATGAGAAAAGAAGCGACCACTAAAGTAGATTCAACTGCCCTAAATTTATTGTACAACGGAAAATAATCAAAAAACAAGTCCGATATAAACGTAAAATGGCGTCCCCAAGAAAGCACAATACTTAAAAGGGTAGCCGATAAAATCCACCACTTAATCCGGCTCTTCACCACGAACAAGCCTAAAACAAATAAAAATAAAACCGCCGCACCAAAATACCAAGGCCCCGAAGTTCCTGGCTTATCGCCCCAGTAAACGAGTCCGGCCGTTTGATCGGCACCAAATCCTTGGCTACTGAGCAATTTCACCGTATTTGAATTTTCATCAAATTTGTTTTGGGACCCTCCACCATAAGCGTCCGGAATTAAAAAAGTAATACTTTCACCAACACCTTGGCTCCATGCATAGGCATACTCTTTACTTACGCCCTGTTGTGCCGAACCTTTCGTTTCGGATGTGATATTGGATTTACCACGAATTGATTCCTTTGAATATTCATACGTTGTCCATAGCAAACCGGCATTGATGGCCAGCGCAATGATACTTGCAATCGCCATAAATCCGATTGACTTCAGGAAAGCAGCCGTCTTTTTCGCTTTCACCACATGATACAATTCGATACCAATCAGAATCAGTAAAGCGATAAAGAGATAATAGGTTACCTGGATATGATTAAAGCGGATCTCCAAAGCAAGGGATAAGGCTAAAATGGCAGCGCCCATGAGGTTTTTACCCCGTAAACAGAGCAGCATACCCGCCACTATCGGTGCAAATAAGGCAATCGCATAGGCCTTATTGGCATGGCCTGCCTCTATATAGATAAAGTTGTATGACGTAAAGGCAAATGCAATGGCTCCTACTGCTGCTAACCAGGGCCTGACCCCGAGCACATTTAATAAAAGATAGGCACCTAGCAAATACAGTAGCACGACATCCATGGGATAAGGAAGCGCTCCCTTTAAACCCGCCATAATATGCGTACCTATATTTTTTGGATAAGACACCCATATTTGATAAGAAGGCATTCCACCGAACATTGAATTTGTCCAAAGCGGGCCTTTACCATCCTGTTCCCTAAAGTCCATGATCTCCTTCTGCATTGCCTGAGCTTGGGTAACATCACTCTGTAAGAGTACTTTTCCTTGCCAGGCGGGTGCAAAATAAATAAGGCAGATAATGATAAAGATGCCTATGATGGCAAAATGAGTAGCATTTCGGTTGAACCAATTCTTCATTCTTTTGTATTCTTTGAGCTAAGGTTCAAACCTATTACAAAAAAATGATATTTCGAACTTTTAAGGACTCGAAATATCATTTTTTCTTAATTTGTTGTCTATTGCTTTCAGGCAACAGGCCAAGGAGAAGCTTACGTGTTGCTACGATGAGTTAATAGAGGCAAATTATTTTATTTCTTCAAAATCAACAAACTCACCTACCCTACCATTGGTAGTGGAGGGTTTATTTTTGGTTTCTCTTGGCGGTACATAATCAATACGCACCTTACCATCCGGCCGAGGTGCATTTTCCCCTGTATAAGATCCTGTTTGTCTTTCGTATTGTTTTTGAGCCTCCTGTTGCATTTTGCCAACAAACATTGCCATGAGGTAAGGAAATAATACCGTCGCCAACATGCGAAGTACCCATAAAATCAAAATTGCAATTAATAATATCTTTAATAAACCCATCAATATCAGTATTAAAATATAATCGTCTAGCGCGAACGTGTGCTTTATATTGCATCACGCTTTACTAACAAACTTACGTAATTATTAAGTAAATAGTATAGCTAATAGTTTTTAAATGTGGTTATTGACAATAAATTTACGATTCTTTCGCCTTTAAAATGGCCCTCGTCAAATCATTAGGATGTTGGGTTCCTACGACATAAACCAAACCGTCTCTATCGGTCAACCAGACGGCTCCCTTTCCGCCGGCATAAAAACGGATCTTCCCTTTTTGATGGAGGTTATATACGGGGCTGTTGATAAGGTATGAACTATAGAGCCCGTTTTCGACTTTAACAATACTATTGAGGTCTATTTTAACCAGTCTTGCAGTCCACAGCCCTTGCAGAATAACACTCTTGTTCTTCACGGTGATGCGATAATGTAACATATACATCATAATGATGGAAACGATTAAGATAATACATCCCACGAGCAGAAACAATTGCTCACTCCGCTCTCGCTCTGTACTCACATAATAAGCCGCAAAGCAAAAAAGTGCCATTACCAATCGTACACTTACCCAGCCACGATCACGACCAAGGTATTGATTTTCAACAAATAAAGGTTTGTCTTCTTCCATCTTTTATACGCACTCTAAGATAGCAACTTTTTTTGTTTTGTCCGTAATTTTATATCGGTCATCCATCCGATAGGGCACCACCCAAACAATATCACCATTGCCATTTACAATCAAGGGGATTTCTTTTTTATGAAAGCGTGGTATTTTCAACGATATAAAATAGTCACTCAGTTTCTTTTTTCCTCTCATTCCTAAAGGCCTGAACCAGTCTCCTTCCTGCCAAGACCGTACCAAAAGCGGAAATCGCAATTTATCCGCATCTACAGCCACCTTTCCAAATTCATTTGTCTTGTTGAGCCCCTCGGCTCGTTTTACCGTTAAGCGATATCCCTGGTATATCACTTCCTGACCAAGACTTAAAAACAATCGAGGAAGATCGAAAGGTTCATTTTTTTGCAGTAGGAGATGCTCACGGTTAAGCAGTAATTTATGAGTATCCGAAAAGAACTGTTTACCCGTTCGGTTGTCCTTATGCCAAATTGAAACCAAATCGTCAAGGACTTCCGGGAGAAATTGATACGGTTTAAAAAGCTCATACAATAGGGTACGCAGGGGTTGAAGTTCTTGCAGCGCCTTTAATTCTATTTGATGCGCTTTAGAGGCTGTTTCAACAAACAGTTTATTTCGTAATTGTTCGCTATAGCTCTTTAGTAAGACTTCCAGTTCCTCAAAGCGCTTACTATTTTCCTGAAAGGTTTTTTCCAATGATGGATTAATTTCCTTTAATGGGGGTACTACTTCCAATCGGATTTTATTCCTCAGATAGTCGGTAGAAAAATTCGATTCATCTTCTCGATAAACTAACTTGTTTTCTTCTACCGCTTGTGTCACTTCCTCACGTGTTAAAAACAGTAGCGGTCGAATCAATACGTCCCTTTTAGGTAAGATACCATGCAGCCCCGAAATTCCTGTACCGCGCGTTAGATTAAGCAATACAGTTTCCACGGAATCATTCTGATGGTGCGCTAATGCGATGTACTGATAATTTTCAGCCGATCTTAGCAGCTCAAACCATTCGTATCGCAATGTCCGAGCGGCCATTTCGATGGAAATACCTTGCTTTTCCGCACTGGCTCGTGTATCGAAACGCTTAACAAACAAGGGCACCCCCATTTCAGCAGCCAAATTTCTTACCAGTTCCTCATCCCTCTCGGAGTTTTCTCCTCGCAATTGAAAATTGCAATGTGCAATACCAAACGGCAACTTAGCCTGCTCAAATAGATGCACCAGCAGCACCGAATCCCGACCACCGCTAACCGCCAATAAGGTAGGATGCTCGTGACTGATCAGTTCATGTTCTTCGCCAAATTTCAGAAAACGTTCCAAAAGCCCCATGAGCCAAAGGTATATAAAATTGTTTATTGATAAACCGGGAAGCCACCCCCTTCATCAGGGATTTTACCTTTAAAGAAATTCTTTTTTTAACAGTCCACTTGGTTAATTGCTAATGAGCGGCTTCTCTTTTTTGCTTAGGCTGTCAGCACGTTGTTTCTGCTCGGGCGCAGTAATAGCGTCCTTCTTTCCATTGCGTATATCGGAGGCAGCGGGTGCCTTAACGGTGTCTTTTTGTTTTACACCCGAGGCTTGTTGTGATGCCGCTTTGGATGCCACCGTATCCGTCTGTAAGCTATCATTCGTATGCGCTTTTGCACTGTCTATAGCAGGTTCTACGACTGCAAGAATTGGATTGATAATTTCTTCTTTACTTTTCGGTCTATCTTTTGGCTTCCAAATAAAACCAGGAAGTATTTCTTTATCAGGATCAAATGCTGCAAGAGGTGTATAGCTAGTTTCCGTTTTTCGGATATTGAGTATTTCAGAAACTTCGTTATTGTTGAAGATAATCTTGATCCGGGCACCAATACTTTTCGTCATACCATTTATCTTATTCTCCTCCTGCGTATAATAAATACTTTCGGCGTTCCCGTCCACATACATAAGAGCCAGTTTATTGTCGGTAAAGAAACCGGTAATTTTCCGCCCTTTAACCTGATTAAACTTGACAGAATCCAATTGGGTGCTCACGATAAATGCATTACTTTTTAAGAGCATATTATCCAATTTCTGATTTTTCAACTGCATATAAATCGTGTCGCCTGACATCTGAGATCCTTGCGCCCAGATCATAGGATTTCCATAACACCTGATAATGGAATCAGGATATCCATAATAGGCCGAGTCGGCACGTGCCTGTAGATCGGATTTGAAAATGCGCATATGGTGGTAGGCTTTAACAATACGGGTTCGGGCCGTATCCATCGTGCTCGTATCTCGCGGTGCGGTATTTAAAGCTGACTGTTTTGCGAGTAATAAGGAACTGTCCGCCTGTCCCACTTTTGGAATTATGCTGATCGAATCGATTAACAAACTATCCGCTGCCAGCTCTTTACTGATCAATTCTCTTTGTGTTTTGGCAATCGAATCATCACGAAGTTTGGTGTTTTTGGCAATTACTTTTTTAATCCCTTCTTCATCAAGCTCTTTTGGTGGTGCTTTTTTATATAGGCTATCTTTCGTAGCGAGCTTCATCAACGAGTCGGCAGATAAATCGGCTTTCTTTACCAGTACTGTGCTGTCTAAGGGTACTTTTGTAAGTAAGCTATCCCCTGAAAGGACGGCTTTTTTTTCGTTATCCAGGCTGTCTGCTCCAAGTAATTGGGTAGAATCTGTCGAAGTTGAATCCAGTAGGGGGGCTCCCAAGCTGTCGGTAGGCGCTTCTGTGAAATCTTCTTCTTCCTCTGCGTCTAAATCACCACCATCTCGCCTCAAATTAAGTTCAATCGGTTTATAATCCTTCAAGAAGATCACACGCGAATACAGCGTATCGGCAGCCATATAAACCGAATCTGTGCTGGATCGGGAAGAATTATTTAACGTATCTTTTTGTATAGAATCTTGGGCTGCAAGTACTAAATCGGCCTGTTTTAAACTATCAGTAGCTAAACTATCTGCTGAATTTTCCTTTGTCGTCGAGTCGTTATTCACCACCATAATCATATACGCTTTTTCCGTCATGGTGATACTTTCATCCTTTTTCAGGTAAACGCCTCGCTGTCCATATAAAATCCCTTGTTGTGCTGTATCAATAAATACAACGTTTTTGATGGCCCTTCCATAGCCCTGTTTACCATCGTAGTAAAGACTGTCGCCGCGTAAAAATTTGCTTCCTTCCGTATACAGGTTATTTTTCCCAAATCGTGCGCGATCTGTTTCCGTATGATAGTCGCCATTTTCGGTGTACAGATTGCCTCCATTTTTGCCTTTTATATTGGTTGGACCATAAAAATAGGCCATTTTTGAAAGCGAATTGTAGCGTAATGTATCGGTGAAAATATTGGACTCGGGTGTGCGAACAACAACTTCATGTCTGAAATAGGCATCGGAACTGTTTTCAAAGTAATATCCCGTTTTACTATTGAGTGTATCCTTTTGGTTAATGATTCGTCCCCCTTCAGTATAAGTCCCTATTTTTGAGTTGAGGTTATAAGTGAGGTGGTTGGTCGTTAAAACAGCGCCCTTCGTATCAACCATTCGCACATTATTCGTTAATATAGCAATCCGATCGTCTTTTATATAATGGAGCTTATCGGCATAGACCACCGTGCCGTTCGGTTGCGTGATTACCACATTGCCAAAAGCGTCAAAAAAACGTTCCTCGGGATTGTAGTCTGAGCTATCAGCTGATAATGTACTGCCCTCATGCAAAAAAACAGGTTTATAAAATCGATTGACTCCCCATTCTTTCCGTGCCTCATAATCCCGAGAACTGATTAACCGAACTTCCTTTTGCGCTTGTACAAAAAGAGGAAGTATACAGCATAACCAGGTTAACAGTATAATACATTTTCTCACTTGACAAAGGTACCTAAATAAATAGCTTGAAGGAATGTTTTAAGAAATTTTAACAAAGACTTCCAAGGGTTCATCCTTACAAAAAGACGACCATAACAAGGATTCGCATTGAATCTATAGGAGATGTGGAACCTAAGTAAATGACACGCTATTTGCACGGCCAACAAATAAAATGCATCTTTGTTGCCTTACTTAGTATTTGTCAAGCACCGATTATTTAACCAAAAAATTGTCTTGACAAAGAATATTACACATATTAAAACATATGAAAACGAAGAAAATTTGGTTTTTAATTTTGCTTTTACTTCCATTTACCCTTGTCCGAGCCGATGAAGGGATGTGGTTTCTTATGCATATTGACCGATTGAACCACCGGGATATGCAAAAGATGGGCTTACAGTTGACATCAGAAGAAATTTACAGCATCAATCACTCCAGTTTAAAAGATGCTATTGTTCAATTTGGAGGTGGGTGCACGGCGGAGATCGTTTCGAAAGACGGTTTAGTTTTGACCAATCATCATTGCGGATATGGCTCCATTGCGGAGCTTTCTACACCAGAGCACGACTATCTAACCAATGGTTTTTGGGCTCGGAGTAGACCAGAAGAGTTGAAACCAAAGTCGCTTTCTGTCCGTTTCTTTGTACGGATGGACGATGTTTCAAAACGCATCTTAAGTAAGGTGAACGAACAAATGACTGAATATGAACGAGAACAGATCATCAACAGAGAAATCGCACGTATTGAACAGGAAAATAATGAGGGGGGAAAATATGTAGTATCTGTAAAATCATTCTATAATGGTAACGAGTATTATTATTTTGTATACCAGGACTACAACGATGTTAGATTAGTGGGTACCCCTCCCAATAGCATAGGAAAGTTCGGTGGAGATACTGACAATTGGGAATGGCCGCGCCATACCGGTGATTTCTCATTATTCCGTGTATACGCAGACAAAGATGGTAATCCCGCAGAATACAGCGAAAGCAATGTTCCCTTGAATCCTCGATATCATTTACCGATCAGTTTGAAAGGCTTTCAAGAGAATGATTTTGCCATGATTTTGGGATATCCGGGCCGAACCAATCGGTGGATGCCCGCAGCAGGTATTGATCAAAATGTGAATTTTGCCTACCCGGCTTGGGTAGAAGCTTCCAAAATTGGAATGGATAATCTAAAGAAGCACATGGATCAAAATCAGCAGGTGAAGCTTGAATATGCTCCCAAATATGCACAAGTAGCAAACTACTGGAAAAATAGGCAGGGCATGATCGATGCCCTCAGCAAGCATCAGACAGCAACTACCAAACGAGCGGACGAAGCCAAGTTCAATTTGTGGGCAAATAAGAAAGAAAACAAAGCACAATTCGGGCAGGTAATAGAGACCATTAATCAGTACTATGAACGGACAAACGAAAGAAGCCGTCACGACAATTACATGATGGGCATGCTGCGTTCAAGTACTTTTGCCGCCCTACCCTATGTACTGGGAAGAGCCCTGTTAATTTACGCAGACGGTACCGATGCCAAAAGATCGGCCATTAAATCGGATATAGAGGCTGAAATAGCAAATCAGTATGAAACACTTTACCTCCCCTTAGAACAAGATGTACTGGCCGCCGAACTTAATTTATACGCAAGCAAGGCCAAAGCTGGAGGCTTAGCGCCCCTTGTCGATTCCATTAGCCAAGCAACTCATGGTGTTTTTGGCGATTACATCAAGCAGGCATTTGCATCAAGCCTATTTGCTTCAAAAGAGAAATTATTTGCCTTTTTAGCAAATCCGAAAGCGGAACAGGTAGAGCAAGATCCATTATTTCTCCTTTCATCTGCTATCATGACCCGATATCGTTATACAGATGAAGCACAAAAAAGAGAAGAGGCCGATTTTCAACGTGCATTTCGACTGATGGTGGAGGGTATGCGCCAAGCCAATCCGAAGAAGGTATATTATCCTGATGCTAATAGCACACTACGTTTGACCTATGGTAGAATAACTGCTCTTCCCGCTGATCCGCAGAATGACGCAAAGGAAAATTATTACACCACACTTAAAGGCACTGTTGCAAAATACAAACCAAAGGATGAAGAATTTGATCTACCTCAAAAATTGATTGACCTTTATGAGGCAAAAGACTTTGGACGATATGCCGATCAAAAAGGATATCTACCCGTTAATTTTCTAACGAATAACGACATCACAGGTGGTAATTCCGGATCCCCTGTCATCAACGGAAAAGGTGAATTAATCGGTATTGCTTTCGATGGCAATATAGAAGCCATGGCGGGTGATGTAATTTTTGATCACCAACTTCAGCGAACGATTGCCGTTGATATCCGTTACGTTTTGTTTATCATGGATAAATTTGCGGGGGCAAAACACTTGGTTGATGAGATGACCATTGCTGAATAATAGATACAATTCCTACAAGCGGCTCTCAAGGTTAAGAGAGGCGCTTATTTTCTCTACGTTCGCCGCGATTGAATCATGCCCGTTCAGCCAATGAATGTTTATCCCGTCCTTTTCCATCTTCCTGAAATAGGTCATTTGTCGTTTCGCAAAGCGATGAATTTCTGTATTAAGCTTGACAAATAGCTGCTGCCTATCTATTTCGCCCAAGAGAAAGGCGGTTACATATTTATATTCCAAGCCATAAAATTTAAGTTTATCAGCAGCCACCCCGGCATCCATTAATCGCTGTACTTCCTCAATCAAACCTGCCTCTAATCGTTGTTCTAACCGTTGTGTAATCTTGGTTCGTCGATCTTCCAAAGATAACCGGATACCGAAAACACGGGCGTCTAAGTTTTGCTGCTGTTTCGTTATTTCGTAAGGATTACTTTTTAGCCAGCTAGCGATTTCGATCGCCCTAATCAGCCGTTTTTTAGTACTGATATCGGCTTTGAACGTGGGAGGTTGCGGTAAAGACAGAAACAGTTTTTCTAAGGCTTCGCTATCTTTTTCCAAAAGGCTCACGCGAAGATTATCATTGCGTGGAATGGAAGTAAAGGTATAGTGTTGCAATACGGATTGTATATACATGCCTGTTCCACCACAGAGAATGGGTACCTTACCCTGAACCTGTATAGTTAATAACGCTTCTTGAAAGTCGTCTTGAAAATGGGCGACATGGTATGTATCACCGGCATCACGAATATCGATCAGGTAATAATCGACCCCGTGGTACTCCATCAAATCCTTCCCCGTTCCGATATCCATTCCCCTGAACACCTGCCGTGAATCCGCACTGATGATGGCCCCGTTAATCTTTTTAGCAAGGGCAACGGCCAGGGCAGTTTTCCCTGAAGCCGTTGGACCCAAAATGCATATTAAACCACGAACTTGGTCCATTTTTCATTGCTGGCATTGCTAGCCACCACATTATCAATAAAAGCCATTCCACGCACGCCATCTTCCACCGTAGGGAAATCAAGCATTTCGGGTGTTGGTGTTTCGCCGTTTAATTTAGCAGACACCGTTAACACAAAGTTTCTGTAGATATTTCCAAAAGCTTCCAATAGTCCTTCAGGGTGTCCGGCAGGAATCCGTGTATTGTGCTTAGCAGCATTACTTAAATAAGCATTGCCGGTACGATAGATCTGCTTCGGTTGATCTAATAAGTTCACATATAAACTATTTGGCTCTTCCTGAATCCATTCCAAACCACCCTCTTCACCATAGATTCTTATGCGAATGGCATTCTCTTCTCCGGCAGCAATCTGCGAAGCAATTAACACACCATTGGCTCCGTTATCGAAACGAATCAGCACATTACCATCATCGTCCAATAAACGTCCTTCCACTAAAGTATTTAAATCAGCGCAAATATCCACAATCTTTAACCCGGTGATGTATTCAGCTAAATGCGCTGCATGCGTACCAATATCACCCATGGCACCGCTTTTGCCGGATCGCTTGGGATCCGTCCGCCATGCGGCTTGCGCATTTCCTTCCCTTTCGCTCAAGCGACTTAACCATCCTTGTGGATATTCTACGATTACTTTTCTAATCTTACCAAGTTTGTTTTCTTTTACCATGGCTTTCGCCTGCTTTACCATTGGATAACCACTATAGGTATGTGTGAGCGCCAATGTTAGACCTGTTTTTTCCACGAGATCTTTCAATTGCTTCGCTTCTTCCAAGGTAAATGTCATGGGCTTTTCGATTACCACATTGAAACCATTTTCCAGTGCCAGACGCGCGGGATCAAAATGAACAAAATTCGGTGTAACGATTGTCACAAAGTCCATCCGCACGTCCTCAGGCAGTTGGCTTTCTTTCTCTATCATCTCTTGATAGGTACTATAAACGCGACTTGGATCAACGAATAAGGCTTCTCCAGATTCCTTTGAGATTTCAGGGTTCACGCTAAAAGCACCGCAGACTAATTCGACTAAACCGTCCATTCGAGCAGCAATGCGGTGTACTGAGCCAATAAATGCATCAATACCTCCGCCTACCATACCCATACGAAGTTTTCTTTTCATTGTTGTTATTTTAATTAAATTGGTGTTGAGCTATAAGTATCGGCCTAAAATAAAAAAAAGATCTTACAACCTGAATTCGATTATTACTTTCTGCTCAGAACGCTTTGAAATCAACCGATTCAGGTTTATAACACTTGACGCATTTTTATACTGCCCAAATTTTCCACCCAAAGCCGGGAAACACTCGGATCCATCGGTTGATCTGCCCGCCCCACATGGTAACGTATATGATCTGTAACGTTCACCATGAAATGTTGAGGTGGTACGAACCCTTCTGATCGAAAGCCCAGCTTTTCGTAATTTGCTCCAGAAGACCAATCTCGATCAATATAGGTCATAATGTCACCAGGTTGATAGGCATTAACAAGCCCTTTAAGTAGCTTGCTCAAGCCACCTACCACCAAATAGCCGGAACGATTACAGCATCGCAGCAGTTCAAAGGATCGATATTCAGGTGCTGTATCTCGCATTTTACGGCCTCCACTAAATACAGCTATCGCCATTAATACCTCCCCACACAAAAGTCCATATCGATATTTACCCGGGAGGGGAACTTGCAAATGATGTTCTTTTTGGAAAGACAAGGCTTCTTCTTTATTGATTCGAACCAAGTTTGTGCTACGCGCATATATTCTATGAGCTAAACCCAATGCGGCACCAAGTCTGGCCATGATCACTTTATTTCTTTCTAAAAATAGATCCTCATCTATATGTATTTGGCGAAGGCCCCTAAACGGTTCTTCTACGTGTTTTACATTAAAGTGAAGGCTATTATAAAATTTGATCAACAAGGAGGCGGAGTCGATCAGGATTTTTGCAACGACGGCCGATTGTTCGATGATAGAAGCTTGAACACCTAATTCTTCTTTCAGTTGTTTTATGAATAAATCGACGCTTTTAGGTTCAGCTTCCATATTGCAAACATACTAAACTTGTATCTTTTCACTTATCGGAAGAATCATTTCCATATATCTATTCCCATATATTGCATATAACCATTAATTTGTCTAAGTTCGATTATCATCTCAAAAACAAACTTATGTATATACCAAAGCCTTTCTCCGCTTTCATCATTTTGCTTATATTGGCCTTTCAGGCTTGCGCTCAAAACACGCACCAAGAAAATATCCAGCAGGTATTAGCGCAAAAAAAGCAAAGTTTATCCCAGACCATCGCACTGAATAATCAAACGGGAATAATTCCCATCAAAGGGCTGGGTGATTTAAAAATAGCCAGTTTAGATCTTGGTTTTAATGAGGCAGATCGCTTTAACACCATGTTATCTCGCTATGCATCGATCGATGCTTATCATGCAGAAGGGAACCTGGCGTCTCTGCAACTATTAAGCGAGCAGATTAAATTTCATAACCTGCTTATCATTCAACTTGCAAAGGACGTAGCTGCCAGTCAAAATATACTCGATTTTATCAAAAATGAAATGGCCGGCAAACAGGTTATCATTTGCGGTTTTGGTTCACCACAAAAACTGTCTTTACTTGATGCGCTTCCCGTTCCCATTATCTGGTCGACCGACACCGGTGCCATCGCTGCACAAAACAGTGCTTCCGCCGTTTTCGGAGGCATTGCTATCACCGGGAAATTGACAACGAACATTTCGCCCCGCTTTCCGGCAGGTAGTGGTTTTACAACCATGAAAACGCGCTTAGGATACGATCTACCTGAATCCGTCGGTATAAAAAGTGAGTATTTGACGGATCCCATAGGCAATATCGTTAGAGAAGCAATCGCTGAACAAGCTACACCCGGCGCTGTTGTGATGGTGATAAAAAACGGAACGGTTATTTTTGAGGAAGCCTATGGTTTTCACACCTATGAAAAACAGCGACCAACACTTGTTTCCGATATTTTTGACATGGCATCCATTAGCAAAATTACCGCTACTACACCCAGCGTAATGCGTCTGTATGAAGAAAAAAAAATCGATCTTAATCAAACAATTGGCCATTATTTATTTCAAGCAAGGCAAACCAATAAAAGTAATATAAAGCTACGGGATGTCATGCTTCATCAAGCCGGTTTTGTTCCTTACATACCCTTTTATAAAAACCTTAAGCCGGGAGATGTGAGCAGTGATTCTTCTGCTACACACAATGTAAAAGTAGCTGACGGGCGCTTTTTATTGAGTGATTACTATCGCAACGTGATGTGGCCGGAGATGCTCAAATCTAAATTGGAAACGCCGGGAAAATACGTTTACAGCGATATCAGTATGTACGTAATGAAGGAGGTGGTTGAACAACAAGCCTCTGAACCGATTGAAAATTATGTTCAGGAGCAATTTTATCGACCCTTAGGGATGTATAAAACCGGTTATAATCCACGATTACGTTTTGCCAAGGAGGAAATTGTGCCGACCGAACGGGACACTTATTTTAGAGACACCCTTTTGCAAGGCTACGTACATGATCAAGGCGCAGCTATGGCGAATGGTGTTGCCGGCCATGCCGGAATATTCAGTACAGCGAATGATTTAGCTATTTATGGCCAACTGCTATTGAATAAGGGCACCTATGGCGGAGAGGTCTACTTCGCTCCAAAAATTGTAGAAGAATTTACAAGTAAACAATCAACCGTCAGTCGTAGAGGTTTGGGATTTGATCGAAAAGACCCGGACGCAAGCAAGGCCTATCCTTCCACCTTGGCCTCGGCCTCGACATTCGGCCATACAGGTTATACAGGTACTTGCATTTGGATCGATCCCAAGCACCAGTTAACCTATATTTTTCTTTCGAATCGCGTACATCCGACGGTTACCGATAAACTGTATAACCTGAATATTCGCCCGCGCATCCAAGATGCAATCTATGAAGCAATTGCCAAGGGCTTGGAATAATACTTGACATAGGCTTAACAATTACTACAGAAAATAACGTTTAATTTGCAGCCACGTTGATCAATGAATTATGCAATTAGCCGCATCAATTGTTTATGATCAATTGTTATAAAACTTATTATATTATCAAATGAAGATAGGTATTGTATGTTACCCAACATTTGGAGGTAGTGGTGTAGTAGCTACCGAATTGGGCAAAGGCTTAGCTGCTAACGGCCATCAGGTTCATTTTATTACCTACAGCCAGCCTGCTCGACTTGATTTTTTCTCCGCCAATCTGTTTTATCACGAGGTGAGTATATCTAAATATCCCTTATTTGATTTTCCACCTTATGAACTTGCTTTAGCCAGCAAATTGGTCGATGTTGTTCGATTTGAAAAATTGGACCTCTTACATGTGCATTATGCAATACCACATGCTTCCGCTGCTTTTATGGCAAAGCAGATTCTGGAAACTTATGGAATTCGCATTCCCGTTGTTACAACGCTTCACGGAACAGACATTACCTTGGTAGGAAAAGATCCGAGCTATAATCCCGTGGTTACCTTTTCTATCAATCAATCGGATGGTGTAACCGCTGTTTCTACCAATTTGAAAGAGGATACGTTGAAGCATTTTGATGTAGCAAAAGATATCCAGGTTATTCCTAACTTTATCGATTTGACCCGCTTTAGTCTGAAGCCACGTGCGCATTTCAAAAAAGCCATTGCCCCGGGCGACGAGCGAATTTTGGTCCATACCTCAAACTTTAGAAGAGTAAAGCGCACATCCGATGTGATCAAAGTGTTTCAAAAAATCCAAGAAAAAGTAAGGTGTAAACTTTTGATGGTAGGTGACGGTCCAGATCGCGTAAATGCCGAGCAGCTCTGTCGGGATTTAGGTGTATGTGAAGATGTACGGTTTTTAGGAAAACAAGATGCGATTGAAGAGATATTGTCTGTTGCCGACCTCTTCATGATGCCCTCTGAGTCGGAGAGTTTTGGTTTAGCCGCTTTAGAAGCTATGGCTTGTAGCGTACCTGTTGTTTCGTCCAATGCCGGTGGTTTACCCGAATTAAATGTGGATGGCATAACGGGCTTTTTAGACGACGTAGGTGATATTGCAAGTATGGCTGATCACGCCGTTTACATCCTCGAAAATAACGATCGCTTAGAAGAATTTAAGGCCGCTGCACTTGCACGCGCGAAAGAATTTGATTTGGGGTTGATTTTACCTGTTTACGAAAGATATTACCAAGAAGTAATCGATCAAGTAAAAGCGACTGCCTAGTAGGCCATTAAGGTTCCACGAGGAACCTTAATGTTGAAAAACACACTACAATTCATCAAAAAGCACACAAACCGGAGCCCCCACTTCGATGCGGTTTCCCGTGCCTTTTAACTGGCCTGTCTTTTCATCCCGCGCAAATACAATGACCTCATCGGTATATTGGTTTGCTACCAACAAGTACTTCCCGTCAGGTGAAATGGCGAAGTTGCGGGGCCCCTTGCCTTCTACCGATTGATTTCCAATATGTGTTAATTTCCCATTTTGTTCATTAACAGCGTACATCGCTATGTCATTGGCTTCTCCTCTATTTGATGCATATAGATACTTTCCATCAGGTGATAGGTGGATATCTGCGGCACCCACATCCCCTTTGAAGGAAGGCGTTAACATACTTATTTCCTGCAGTGACATTAATTGTCCATTGTTATAAGCGTAAACAGTAACCGCCCCTTTCATTTCCTGTACCAAGTAAACATATTTTCCGTTCTTTGAAAACGCAATATGCCTTGGACCGCTGCCTGGCGAAGCTTTCGCAGTATTTACCTCCGTTGACAAAGGGGTATCCCTATTTGATGCCTCATACGGATATACATTAATCAAGTCCGTTCCAAGGTCCTGCACCAACAAAAACTTTCCATCAGGCGACAAGCAAGCCGAATGAACATGAGGTTTTTCCTGTCTACTTTTATCCGGTCCACTTCCTTCATGCTTTATCAATTGCACTTTTTCTGTCAGGCTACCATCGGGCTGAATTCCAAAAATCGTCAAGCTTCCTCCCGAATAATTTGACACCACGACATGTTGATCTTTCTGATCTACGATAACATGACAAGGGCTATCACCGTATGTCGGCTTCGTATTCAGCAAAACAAGTCTACCATCATCCGGATGATAATTGTATGCACTTACAGCTCCACCACCTGTGCTTAATTCATTAACTGCATAGAGCCGTTTCCTATCGGTGCTCAAGGCCAGAAATGAGGGATCCGATGCCGCAACCTCATTTTTATAACTTAACTTGCCTGAAGCAGGGTCAAAAGAATAGACGTAAATCCCTTTACTTTTTCCAGTATTGGTATAGGTGCCGATAAGCACATTCATTGTTTTCGTTTGCGCTTTTAGCACCACGGGTAATAAGATCATACAACCTAACAGGCAACAACGATTGACAGGTTTCATAAAGGATTGTTTTACAAAACCAAGTATACAGAAAATATCAAGCAACACCAATTAATTTTCGCGATTGGTACCGAAAAGGCTGCTTAAAATCATCTGAATAATGGCCGTTAAAATAGCAAAGAACATGGCGGAGAAAAAACCACTAACCGAAAATCCACTCATGATGCTACTTACCAACATAACCATTAGTACCGTAATGATAAACGAAATCAAGCCCAAGGTCAAGATATTCAATGGCAAGGTAAAAAAGCGTAAGATTGTTCCTACCGTTGCATTGGCCAAGGCGATCAATATACCAGCCAACAAGGCGCTCCAAAAGCCAGATACAGCGGCTCCCGGAACAACATAAGCAGCCCCCATAACGGCTAAGCCTGTAATAATTAATTCAATGATAAATCTCATATATTTTTTCTTTTGCTATTACACAAACGAGTTTAGGATAAAAATGTTTAAAAATATATCAATGTATTTCCTTGTAGCAAGAAAATCAACTATTTGAATTATTAATAATTTGTCGTACATTTGCATATCTTGATGAAAGAGGGGACAGCATAGTCCCCTCTTTTTATTACAAGAAATTTGTAAATTCACTATGGGCATCGAGAAAAGGGTATTAGAATTAGTAGAAGAAAAGATTGCAGATCGTCCGGATTTATTTCTGGTAGACATTAAAATGCACAGCAATGGCAAGCTGATTATTCATGTGGATGGCGATCAAGGAATTAACATCCAGGATTGTGCTGCGATCAGTCGACATGTAGGTTATCATCTAGAAGAGGAAAACGCGATCGAGAATGCCTATAATCTCGAAGTCTCGTCACCGGGGGTAGACAGCCCGCTTCGGTTGCTCCGCCAGTATCGAAAAAATATAGGTCGGACCGTTGCCCTAAAAATGGTTGATGGGTCAAAACGAGAAGGGACACTGCAAGAAGCTTCGGAAAAAGAGATCACCTTATCAGAGATCATCAAAGAAAAAGGCAAAAAAGCAATACAAGTGGAAACAAGTATTCCACTTGATCAAATCATAGAAACAAAGGTTTTAATTTCATTTAAATAAAATGAGCAATATAAATTTAATAGACTCATTTCAGGAGTTTAAAGACTTCAAAAATATTGACCGTCCGACGGTGATAAGTGTACTGGAAGAAGTATTCAGAAGCATGATACGTAAACGTTTCGGCACAGACGAAAACTGCGATGTAATTGTCAACCCTGATAACGGCGACTTGGAGATATGGCGTACAAGAGCCGTTGTAGAGGATGAGTTTTCAGAAGATGATGATTTGGAAATTGAACTAGCGGAAGCCCGCAAGGTCGACCCGGATTTAGAGATCGGTGATGATTTCATCGAAGAAATCACCTTAGAGAGCTTTGGGAGAAGGGCCATTCTGGCCGCAAGACAAACATTGGTTTCAAAAGTTTTAGAACTTGAAAAAGACGAAATCTTTAAAAAGTACAAAGATCGTGTAGGAGAGATTGTCACAGGAGAAGTTTATCAGATTTGGAAAAAAGAGACGTTGGTTTTGGATGACGAAGGAAATGAATTGATTTTGCCTAAAACCGAGCAAATTCCAGCTGATTATTTCAAAAAAGGTGATACAATCCGTGCCGTAGTTTACAAAGTAGATATGATGAATACGACCCCGAAAATCATCATTTCACGTACCGCTCCTGAATTCTTACAACGATTATTTGAACTGGAGGTTCCCGAAATCTTCGATGGATTGATCACCATTAAGAAAATCGTTCGCGAACCAGGTGAGCGGGCAAAAGTTGCCGTTGAATCATACGATGATCGTATCGATCCGGTAGGAGCCTGTGTAGGGATGAAAGGTTCTCGTATTCATGGAATTGTTCGTGAATTGCGCAATGAAAATATCGACGTAATCAATTTCACGAACAACGTCTCCCTGTACATACAACGTGCTTTAAGTCCGGCAAGAATCAGCTCTATTAAATTAGACGACGAAGACAAAAGAGCAGCCGTTTATTTACAATCCGATCAAGTGTCGCTCGCAATTGGCCGCGGCGGACATAATATTAAGTTAGCGGGCAAGCTAACGGGCTATGAAATTGATGTATATAGAGAAAGTGATGAGAACGACGAAGATGTGGATTTGGAAGAATTTGCAGATGAAATCGACGGTTGGATTCTGGATGAGTTCAAGCGCGTTGGATTAGATACGGCAAAATCAGTATTAGCTTTATCAACCGATGAGTTAGTACGCCGTACTGATTTAGAAGAAAACACAATACAAGAAGTTGTGCAGGTGTTACGCTCAGAATTCGAATAATTTGGCGGAGCGCGCACAAACAAAAGAATGCTTTGTTTATTATTTTAGTAATAAACAACTAAAAAGTATACTTTTGTAATATCACGTAATAAATTTAAGAGGTAAATAGATTAAATGACAGAAGGTAAAAGCACAAACTTACTGAAAGCTGCAAAAGAACTGAATATCGGAATTGGTACAGCGGTAGATTTTCTAGCCAAGAAAGGTTATGAAATTGAAGCAAAACCTAATACGAAATTAGACCGAGACATGTATGAGGTTCTTCTGCGCGAGTTTCAAGGAGACAAGATCGTGAAAGAGGAAGCCAATCAAATTGTGATTGGAAAGATTCGTCGCGAGGAAGCTCCTATTGAAACAACTGCATCAAAAGCAGCGCAGCCCGAGGTTGAAAATGATGAGATTTTAATAAAAAACAATAGCGCTTTCACTCCTTCCGCTGAGGATACCAAAGCCAATGCTTACAAACCTCAGCAACAGGAACCTTCTACTACAGATGAGCAACAAGATAAGGGCAAAGAACCGGGTTCAGAGCCTTCCATGGGGGTTAAAGTAGTTGGAAAAATAGACCTTTCCAGCCTTAATCAACGGAGTAGACCCGACAAGAAACCTTATATCAAAGAAGAGAATAAGGTAGAACAGGCAACGGATGAAACGCCTGCTCCTGCTCCGGTAGCTGCTGAGCAAAAATCAGAACAGCAGCCTGTGGCTGAAACTCCTAAAAATACATCTGTTACGGAAGAAAAACCTCCAGTGGTAAAAGAGGAACCACAAAAGGAAGAACCAGCTCCAATAGAACAAAAGGAACAACCAAAGGTGGAGGAAACGAAAGCCAATGCGCCGGAACCAAAGGGACCGGAGAAGGAGGTAGCTCCGCAAAATGAGGTTATCAGGGCACGTGCCGAGCACTTAAGCGGCCCTAAAGTAATTGGCAAAATAGAGCTTCCCACTTCTCCGCAAAAACGGAAAGATCAGCCCATTGCTTCTTCATCAGGAGCTGGGAGCTTATCAGATCACAAACGGAAGCGTAAACGTAATACACTTGGCGGAAATCAAAACCGTAATCAAGGAGATAACACGCAACAACAACGAGGGGGGCAACCTACAACAGGTGGTCAGACACAAAATCGTCCTCACCCGGGTCAAGGCCAAAATCAGGGGCAAAACCAAGGGGGAAGGCCGGACCATAGAGGAGGAAAAGGAAAACATGATTTCAAGGGTCGCGGGCGTCATGTAGAAACACCAAAAGAGGAGCCTTCAGAAAAAGAGATACAAGATCAAATAAAAGCAACACTTGCACGTCTCAGTGGTGCGGGTAAATCGGGGAAATTTGCGCAAAGAGCAAAATTACGTCGTCAAAAGCGTGACGATGTCGCCTTATCTGCCGAAGAAGCCGCATTGGAAAGGGAAATGCAATCGAAAGTTCTTCGTGTAACAGAATTTGTTACGGCGAATGACCTTGCGAATATGATGGATGTTTCGGTGACACAGGTTATCTCAACCTGCATGAGCTTAGGTATCTTTGCCTCAATCAATCAGCGTTTGGATGCGGAAACCTTAACCATTGTAGCGGATGAATTTGGCTACGAAGTTGAATTCGTTAAACCTGAAGATGAAGAAACGCATTCGCTAGAAGAAGAAGATGATGCAGATAACCTCGTTCAACGAGCTCCTATTGTAACTGTAATGGGACACGTTGACCATGGTAAAACCTCTCTTTTGGATTATGTCCGCAAGACGAATGTTATTGGTGGCGAGGCCGGAGGCATCACCCAACACATCGGAGCATACGCAGTTAAACTGGATGATGGAAGAAAAATCACGTTTTTGGATACACCGGGCCACGAAGCGTTTACCGCTATGCGTGCGCGTGGTGCAAAAATAACAGATATAGCCATTATCGTCATTGCAGCAGACGACAGTGTAATGCCTCAAACAAAAGAGGCTATTAATCATGCCCAAGCAGCGGGCGTGCCGATTGTTTTTGCTTTTACAAAAATCGACAAACCCGGCGCCAATGCTGATAAAATAAGAGAACAACTTTCCACCATGAATATCTTGGTGGAAGATTGGGGAGGAAAATACCAAGCACAAGAGATCTCTGGTAAAACCGGTTTAAATGTTGATTTGCTACTTGAAAAAGTCCTCTTAGAAGCAGAGTTGCTGGATCTTAAGGCCGATCCGAAGAAGCGCGCTGTAGGTTCAGTAGTAGAAGCTGCTTTAGATAAAGGCCGAGGTATTGTGACAACTGTTTTGATACAGGGAGGTACTTTACGTGTCGGCGATCCGATTTTAGCGGGATCGCATAGCGGTAAAGTGAAAGCATTGAGCAATGAACGCGGTCAGAAAGTTAGCGAGGCGGGCCCATCTACACCCGTTCAAATACTCGGTATGAATGGAGCTCCAACAGCTGGAGATAAATTTTATGTACTTGAAAGTGAAGCAGAAGCTCGTCAAATTGCGAATAAGCGCTTACAGCTCCAACGTGAACAAGGGCTTCGCACGCAGAAACATATCACATTGGACGAGATTGGTCGCCGCTTAGCCATTGGAAATTTCAAAGAACTCAATGTAATTGTGAAAGGTGACGTGGATGGTTCCATTGAGGCGCTATCTGATTCTTTATTAAAATTGTCGACAGAGGAGATTCAGGTAAATATCATCCACAAATCTGTTGGACAGATTTCGGAATCTGATGTATTATTGGCGTCCGCTTCTGATGCGATTATCATAGGCTTCCAAGTAAGACCTTCTCAAAATGCGCGTAAGTTAGCAGAACAAGAGCAAATAGATATCCGATTGTACTCCATCATTTACGATGCAATTGAAGAGCTAAAAGCCGCGATGGAAGGTATGTTGGCTCCTAAATTTGAAGAAAAAATCGTTGCTAACGTCGAGATTAGAGAAACATTCAAAATCAGCAAAGTAGGTACCATTGCCGGGTGTATGGTATTAGATGGAAAAATGAATCGCAACCATGATATCCGCTTAATTCGTGATGGTGTGGTTGTTTACTCTGGCAAATTAGCGTCCTTAAAACGCTATAAAGATGATGTCAAAGAGGTTTCTCAAGGTTATGAGTGTGGATTGAGTATTCAAAACTTTAATGATATCAAAGTAGGTGATATTGTTGAGGCTTACGAACAAGTAGAGGTAAAGAGAAAATTATAAAAAAACACTTCTATAAATAAAAAAAGGGGCTTCTGATTGGAAGCCCCTTTTTTTATTTCGCGATTCTCCCGAAAGACATAATCCACTTCACATCCGTTCAAAACGTTAAAAATAATTAGGAAATATGACTATCGGGAATAATACCTAAAGATAAGTGGGATTAATTGGGAGCTCCGTTGGTCGGTTTTACTTAAAAAATAGAACGAATATTTTAACTTCTTTCTTTTCATTAAGTTTTCGTTTTTTAAGGCATTCAAGGTCCGCGAAATAAAGAAGCAAAGAGCCGACCGTAGGGAGTCCATGAACACCTTTGAAAATAATGAAGTAGTGAATAAAATCGCCGCTTCAAAATTTACAGGAACGGATCGTGCCTCCCGGTGCTATTTGTAAATTTTGGAGGCGGCATTTTTTAGAACGTAGGGCTTTTACTTTTAACAGGACGTATTATTATCTTCAGCCCTAATATAGCCCTGCGCGTGGGTAAAACGGCCTTGGAGGATGCCGAGGCAACGAGCAGCAAAGCATTTGCATCGCTGTTAATGTTGCACTACCCAAGCGGATTGAGGAAGTGAAACGGCTCCAATACGCGCCGTTGATGCTTTGCAATCAGGTGCAAGGTAGCCTACACAGCCTTGATTTTTGGTTCTTTTCATCCAAGGAAAAGAACTATATAAAAAAATAACTAAAATAATCGTTCCTTTAATATAAACTCTTTCATCTGTGTTAAATCGATCTCTGTTTTAGGTCAGAAAGCCGATAGTCCTATTAAATTTATACCAACACCCAGGGATACTTAGTCAAGGTTGTCTATACTTCTTCGAATTGCTGCATATCCACCAGTCGTTTGTACAGACCATTTCTGGCGATCAGTTCGGTATGGTTCCCTTGTTCAACAATGGTACCTGATTCCAGAACTATAATAACATCTGCAGACTGAATCGTACTTAATCGATGTGCAATAACCAAGGTGGTTCGGCTATGCATCAATTTATTTAATGCATCTTGTACCAATTTTTCCGATTCGGTATCCAAGGCGGAAGTTGCCTCATCCAAAAGCAAGATAGGTGGATTGCGTAAAACGGCCCGAGCGATACAAATACGTTGTCTTTGCCCACCCGATAATTTTACACCCCGATCACCGATATTGGTATAATATCCGTTTTCCGTAGCTTCAATAAAGTCATGAGCGTTCGCAATTTTTGCAGCGGCAATCACTTGTTCCAAGGTAGCATCCAATACCCCGAATGCAATGTTATTAAATACCGTATCATTAAACAAAATCGATTCTTGATTCACCGTTCCCATCAGTGCTCGTAACGAATCACTTTGAATATCCTTAATATTGATACCGTCAAAGGTAATTTCACCGGACTGAACGTCTTGAAAACGAGGAAGTAGATCCATCAGCGTCGATTTTCCTCCACCGGAAGGCCCGACTAAGGCAACCGTCTTTCCCTTTGGAATATTGAAGCTTATATCTTTTAAAACCTTTTTATCCTGATAAGAAAAGTTTACCTGATTGAATGCAATGCATTCGTTAAAATCTGTTACCGGAATGGCGTTAGGAGCGTCTTGTATAGCTGGTTTTTCGTCGATCAGTTCCAATACCCGTTCGCCGGCCGCAATACCGGAATGGATATTACTAAAAGAATCCGTAATTGCTTTCGCCGGCCGCATCACCTGCGAGAACATAGCTATGTAAGCAATAAATGACGCGGCATCCAACTCTTCACTTCCTTGAAGCACTAAATTCCCTCCATATAATACCAATGCAGCCACCATCAATATACCGAGCAATTCCGATACCGGTGAGCCCAGCTGCTGTCGCCTTGCCATCCTTCTACCTAATTTAGAATAGTACACATTTTCGTCGTGAAACCTCCCCTTTACATAAGAAGTAGCATTAAAGGCTTTGATGATCTTCACACCGGACAACGCTTCATCCAAATAACTGATCATTTTTCCGTACACCTGCTGGGCTTCAGTCGCTTGTTGTTTTAACTTTCTAACAATTAAAGAAATGATAAAAGCGGATACCGGGATAACCAGAATGGCAAAAAAGGTTAGCTTATAGCTTATTGCAAACAACCAAATGATGTAAAACAATAATTGCAATGGTTCTTTAAAGACTACTTGTAGTGTAGCTGTGACGGAGAATTGCACAACCTGTACATCCGAAGCAATTTTAGAAATAATATCGCCCTTCCGTTGATTATTAAAATAACCGACATGTAGATCCATTACATTATTAAAAACTGTTTTTCGCAAATTCAGTAACGTATGAATCCGAAGATTCTCCATAATGCGTTGCGCAAAATAGCGAAAAAGATTACTGGTAAAAACAGAAGCAACAATCACGATCAATACACGTTGTAGCGTTCCGTAGGGTCCAAACTGTCGACTTAGCTCCTGTGCGTAATAATTAAAATGATCGATTAAGTTATACCAGTTCTCCGGTTTACTTACGATTTCTGCTTTATCTCCTTCGATAAATAGGGTATTCAGTAAGGGAATAAGAAGTGCCAAATTCAGTGTTCCGAAGAAGACTGTAATCAGCGTACAGATAATATAAGGAATGGCATATTTCTCAATGGGTTTAGCAAAAGACAATAATCGTAGATAGGTTTTCATTCAATATTTTTAAACCAAAAGTCCAAAGGTAACAAAAAGCTGAAACACTCCAGTAATAGAACGTAAAAAGTTGATCGACATATATATAAAACTAAGTAGATATTTACTTGGCATCCGGAAACAAAAAAAAGTTAAGCGAGTTCTGATGTCAATAACGCAACTATTTTAGTAAATTAGGCCGCTTAAAAGAGATGCGATGTTTATAGAGGTAGCTAAACGATTACAACATACAGAAGAGTACTATTTCTCAAAAAAACTACGAGAAATCGACGAGCTCAATAAAAATGGAGCAAAGGTCATTAATTTAGGGATCGGTAGTCCCGATTTACCTCCCCATCCAACCGTTATTGAAACATTAAGCAACTATGCTTCGCTACCTAATACGCACGCCTATCAAAGTTATAAAGGCGTACCCGCGTTACGATCTGCTATTGCCTCCTGGTACGATAAGTACTATCAAGTAAAATTAAATCCAGACACCGAAGTACTGCCCCTTATCGGATCAAAGGAAGGTATTATGCACATTTGCATGACTTATCTGCAAGAGGGAGATGAAGCGCTCATACCCAATCCAGGTTATCCAACTTACAGCTCTGCCGTTCGATTAACGGGGGCAAAAGGTGTATACTATGGATTACAGGAAGCCAATGGCTGGCTTCCGGATCTTGAAGCGCTCGCCAAACAGGATTTAAGTAAAGTCAAACTGATGTGGGTCAATTATCCTCATATGCCAACAGGTGCCAAAGCTGATAAAGCCTTTTTCAAAGATTTAATCACTTTTGCGAAAACCCACCGTATTTTGCTTTGTCACGATAATCCCTATAGTTTTATTTTGACAGAGCAACCTACTAGTCTAATGTCAATAGAGGGTGCTAAAGATGTTGCACTGGAGTTGAATTCGCTCAGTAAATCAAGTAATATGGCCGGATGGCGAGTTGGCATGCTCGTAGGCCATCATGACCGGATTAACGAGATTATGCGTTTTAAAAGTAATATGGATTCCGGTATGTTCTTACCACTGCAAATGGCGGCGACGGCGGCCTTGGCATTGGATGAAGAATGGTATGCAAAGCTTAACAAAATATATCGAGGTAGGCGACAAAAAGTTTATGAGCTTCTCCAAACTTTACATTGCGATTTTGATGAATCGCAGGTAGGTCTATTTGTTTGGGCAAAAGTACCTACAAGCTATAAAGATGGCTATGAATTAAGTGATGAAGTATTGAAACGGGCAGCGGTTTTCATAACACCAGGTGGAATATTCGGAAGTGCCGGGCAACAGTACGTACGCGTTAGCCTATGTACCACAGAGGCTGTCTTACAGGAGGCTATTGACAGAATTAAAGCAAAAAAATAAACCATTACATATAAAATGAAGATTGCCATCATTGGTGTAGGCTTAATAGGCGGATCGATTGCTATTACGCTCAAACAGAAAAAATTTGCTTCAAAGGTCATTGGTATTGACAAAGACGAGCAAAACATAAAAAAAGCACTTAGTTTAGGTCTTATCGACGAAAGTAAGTTATTGGAAGAGGCTATAGCCGACGCCGATATCTTCATTTTAGCTGTACCTGTAGATGTAATCTGTAACATATTGCCGAGTCTTCTTGATAAGATTTCTTCCAAACAAGTGGTAATGGACATGGGATCAACAAAAGAAAAGCTCCTTTCGCTGATTGAAAATCATGAGAAACGCGGGCGATTTGTAGCCTGCCATCCAATGGCCGGAACAGAATATTCCGGTCCGGAAGCCGCTGTTCCTAACCTATTTACGGGGAAGACAATGATTTACTGTGATGCAACCAATAGCGATGAAGACGCTTTTGATACCGCCGAAGCATTGGTAGACCAACTGGAAATGAAAACAGTTTTTATGAATGCGAAAGAGCATGACGTACATACGGCTTATGTTTCGCACATTTCGCACATCACCTCTTTTGCTTTAGCACTTACTGTTTTAGAGAAAGAAAAATCTCAGGGAAGGATCTTTGAACTGGCAAGTTCAGGTTTCGAATCTACGGTTCGCTTGGCCAAGAGTTCGGCCGACATGTGGATCCCCATATTCAGGCAAAATCGAAAAAATGTGATGGATGTATTGGAAGAGCATATTCATCAGTTACAGAATATGCAGCATTTATTAGAGACCGAAGATTACCAATCATTCTACAAACTGATCAAGAAATCCAATAAGATTAAACGGATACTAAAATAATTGAGCGGAATCTTTGGTTTCCGCTTATTATCAGTCACGGTTCAAAAGATTAACTTCCATACAGGCGTATAGAGCCGCTGTTTCCGTTCGCAGGCGTGTACGACCCAAACTGATCGCCCGATATGCTTTCCCCGTTGCCAAATCGACTTCCGAGGGGCTAAAATCACCTTCCGGACCGATAAGGATACAATAACGACCTCTTGGCTTTATTTCCTCCATTAGAGTAGTTTTTGGTGTATCTAAACAATGAGCTATAAAATGCTGCTCGGATGCTAATGGTTTCTCAAGAAAACGATGAAAATCAATTGGTTCATTTATTTGAGGATGATAAGCGCTCAGCGACTGCTTTACCGCAGCGGTCACCACCTTCATCAAACGTTCAACTTTTACCTCTTTACGTTCAGAACGCTCGCAAATGATTGGTGTAATTTCGTCTATACCGATTTCCGTTGCCTTTTCTAAAAACCATTCCAACCGATCTAGATTTTTAGTCGGCGCTATGGCAATATGTAAATAATGATTTCTTCTTCCGTAGTTTCGTTCAGTACTCAAAATACGGACCTTTGTACGCTTAGGATGGCTATCCGTAATTTCAGCGCGAAATAAATTACCCTTCCCATCAATTAATACGATGCTATTCCCTACTGCTAGCCTCAATACCCTTACACAATGCTTGCTTTCATCCTCATTGAGTAGGTATTCAATGGCATTCGAATCAATATCGGGTGTATAAAAAAGATGCACGGTTAATCAATCCTCTTCTTCGTCGTTTTCATTTTTCCGAGGTAACAATTCCAATTTCACATATTCAATATTCTGCTGTGTTTTCTTTAGAATAGTGAAGATATAACCGTGAAATTCTTTTCGCTCGCCAACATCCGGAATCTTGTCGAAAACGGTAATTACCAGACCGGAAATCGTGTCATAGTCCGAACTTTCAGGTAGCTCATACGGCAAATACTCATTAACGTCATGTACGCTAGCGGCCGCTTCTACAATATACTCTGTATCAGATGCTTTTTCAACAATTGGCTTCTCCTCATCATATTCGTCCTGAATCTCACCAACTAATTCTTCCACGATATCCTCCAGTGTAACCATACCGGCAGTACCACCGAATTCATCAAGCACGATCGCGATTTGAATGCGTTTTAATTGAAACTCACTCATCAAATCGTTTATCTTTTTATTCTCCGCAATAAAATAGGGCTTCCTGATAATGGTTTTGAGCACGAATTCTTTATTATTTACCATCAAGGGTAAAATATCCTTCGCGTGTACAATTCCGACAATTTTATCAATTGTTTCATCATAGACAGGAATTCTAGAGTACCCCTCACTGATGATCGTTTGCAAAAGTTCTTCTTTAGGACTACTCAGTTCGATACCTACAATTTTGGTTCTCGGAACCATAATGTTCTTAACTACTCGCTCGTTAAAGTCGAACACATTCTTAATCAATTCGTGTTCAACCATATTCAACGCACCACTTTCCTTTCCTTGATCCAAAAGATACTGTAACTCTTCAGTCGAGTGATGTGCTTCGTGAATATGAGCACCAAAACCCAAGATACGTAAAATAAAATTGGCAAATCCGTTTAAGATCCAGATAAAAGGGCGGAATATGATATAGAAAAACCGAAGGGGCAGCGACAAGGCCATAGTCGTTCCTACCGGGCGTTGGATTGCGATTGATTTGGGAGCCAGTTCACCGAAAACGATATGCAATACCGTTATGATAGAGAAGGCCAATACATGGCCAAGGTTAGTCGCAATCTGGCCGGTCAGCTCGACGTTAAACAGGCCAAAGACTTTATTCACGATCTCCGTCATCACCGACTCACCAACCCAACCCAGACCGAGGGAAGCCAGTGTAATCCCCAGCTGTGTGGCGGCTAAATAACCATCTAAATGTTGCGTTATATGTTTAGCCACCTTTGCCACGCTATTACCGGATTTTGCTTTTACCTCAATTTGCGAAAGTCGAACCTTTACAATAGCAAACTCGGCAGCAACAAAAAAACCGTTGAGCAGCACCAGAAATAATGTGACAAAAATTTGGAAGCCCATGTATTATTGGTTAATAAATGTCTTCTGATAGAGTTCTAAACTCTCCTGGATACAAGTATATGCAAAAGATTTACCCATCCATTTCTCAATAGTTACATTCTTTCCTTCCAGCGCTTTATAATCCTGGAAGAATCGAACGATCTCCTTCATGGTGTGAGGCGGAAGTTCGGAAAGGTCATTAATATAATTGACGGACATATCATTCTTCGCTACCGCAATAATTTTGTCGTCTTGTTCGCCTCCGTCAACCATGTGCATAACGCCAATCACCTTTGCTTCAATAATAGACATAGGAACTACATCCACCGAGCAGATCACCAAAATATCCAATGGATCTTTATCATCACAATAAGTTTGGGGAATAAAACCATAGTTTGCCGGATACATAACGGATGAAAATAACACGCGATCCAATTTTAGCAGACCGCTATCTTTATCAATTTCGTATTTGGCTTTGGAACCTTTAGGGATTTCTATGATTGCGTTTACGGAGGAAGGGACATCATCGCCCGGAGATACATTGTGCCACGGATGTGCGTTATTCATATAATTCTAAACTTAACTAATATTCTTTTTCTTCTTTTTTATCCTTATTTCCAGGATGCTTTTTAAAACTCTGTTTTATGATCGCAATAATAATAGGCGAAGCTGTCAATGCCACAAAGCCAATTACAATATACTCTATATAGTCTATAATCTGTGGAAATTGCCGGCCCAAATAAAATCCTGCTAAAGTCAAGGTTAATACCCACAAAAAACTTCCTATTATGTTATATAGAACAAATTTTTTAAAATCCAGGCGCACAATACCTGCAAATATTGGAGCAAAGGTACGTATTATTGGCATAAATCTACCCAAAATTAACGCGACACCCCCATATTTATTGTAAAACTCTTCGGCCATTACGATGTATTTACGCTTAAAAAGCCAAGAGTCTTTACGCTTAAAAAGCATTGGACCCGTGCGCCATCCGAACCAGTAACCCACAAAATTCCCCAATATGCCAGCAAATATCATTCCTGAACATAAGGTGAAGACGGAAACATTTAATAAACCTGAAGCGACAAATAGTCCTGCCAGAAAAAGCAGGTAATCTCCTGGTAGAAAGAAACCAAAAAATAGTCCGGTTTCAGCAAAAATTACGAATACTATTAGGTAGAAGCCACCTGACCGAATTAAGGTCTCAGCATCAAAGTATTGAAAAATAGATAAGCAGAATTCTTGCATATATAGCTACAAAGCTACCATTATAAATCCAAACATACGAAAAATTTACATGCTCCGCATCGCTAAGATCATTATATTAAGCTGCTTAAACATTCTGGATAAATTCCAATGAGTAGGGTCAATAAGGCAGCTATCAGCAATACCGCTTTATAGTTATTGTTGGCGACAATAGGAAGAACCTTCCCTTCTTTGAAATACATGTTAATAATAACATGAAAATAATAGAAGATACCGATCGCGGCATTAACTGCTGCCAAGACAACAAGTGTGACATGTAAATTAGACAGTGCTTCCGAAAACATCAAAAATTTACCTATGAAACCAGCGGTCAATGGAATACCTGCTAAGGAAAGCATGGCTAGGGTAAGAATGAATGCCAAAAATGGGTTTGTCTTTCCTAAACCATTAAATGATTCGAAATACTCCCCTCCTTCACTTCGCTTTACCAAAATTAATACAGCAAATGCGGTAACAGAAGCAATTGAATAGGCAGCTGCATATACCAGCATAGCACCATTGGCCTGACTGCCCATATTTAATATAGCGAATAACATGTATCCGGCATGCGAAATACTTGAATAGGCGAGCATTCGCTTAAAGCTTTGTTGTACCAATGCACTTATATTTCCAATAAAGAGCGTCAGCACAATAATAATAAGCAGAATAGGTGCCCAAAAATTCTGTAATGGCTCAAAGCAAACAGAGAATAAACGTAAGAAACCACCAAATGCCGCTGTTTTTACGACAGTACTCATGTAAGTGGTAATTAAAATGGGGGATCCATCATAAACATCGGGTGTCCAGAAATGAAAAGGAGCAGCTCCTACTTTAAAGGCTAAACCAATGATCAAAAATAGTATTCCTGCATAAAACAAAGGAGAAATATCCGCGCCGTTGTTTGTCACATATTCTTTTATTTTCGCTAAATCGAAGGAGGCACTTGCACCATAAATCAAAGCAATACCAAACAATAAAAAGCCCGTTGAAAAAGCGCCCATGAGGAAATATTTAAGTGATGCTTCGTTGGAGGCCAGATCTTTTTTTCTGATACCCGCCAAAATATAAAGCGCGACCGACATAATTTCTATTCCGATGAATAGCATGGACAGATTGTGAAAAGCAACTACCAACAAAGCACCCGTGAGGGAAAAGAGGAGGAGTGCATAATATTCTGCTATATTCGTACTAATACTATCAAAATAACCTTTCGATAGCACAAAAATCAATATCGTAATACCAATGAGCAGCATGGAAAATGCCAAGGCAAACTTATCAAACTGTATCATTCCGCTATAAAGTGGGGCAGCGTCTGCAGACCAAAGTTTCCATTCAAAAAATAAAGCAGCCAACATTCCTAGCAAGGAAATCGGTAGCAGCGCCTTTGGTGCTTTAAATATTCCCAAATATAAAACGAGTATTGCTAATAATGACAATGTAATAATTGCGCTCATTTGTATTCTATTAATTTCTTTTCAGATATACTTTCTTAATCAACTTTCAAACCCTTAGTGCGTAAGCTTAACTTGCTCTATTAAATTCGTAACGGCGGCTTCAGAAAGATGAAGTAACGGCTTCGGGTATATCCCGATAGCAATGATCAGAATCGCGAGAACTCCCAGCAAAAGCAGATCCGTCCCATTTACGTCTTTAAAATTGATCGTTTTTTCATTTGTTTCACCTAACATCACGCCTTGGTACATGCGGAGCATATACACCGCGCCCAAAATGATGGTAAGCCCGGCAAACACAGCCCACCAGATGCCGGCCTGATAAACGCCTATAAGTAATAAAAACTCACCGATAAAACCGTTCGTTAAAGGTAATCCAATAGCGCCTAAAACGATAATAAGAAAAACAAGAGCAAGCGTTGGAGCTGTCTTCGCAATTCCTCCCAGATCCTGTATCTCGCGCGTTTCCATTTGGCGAGCAATGATATCCACGACGAAAAATAAGCCGATAACACTAATACCGTGATTAATCATCTGTATCATGGCGCCTTGCAGGCTTTGAATGTTCCAAACAAACACCCCAGCCGCAATTAAGCCAACGTGAGCAATGGAAGAATAGGCAATCAATCGTTTAACATCTCTTTGTTTAAATGCAATGATAGACGCATACACAATGCCGATAACAGCTAAGCTAAGCGCCACACCTCCATATTGACTGAATCCAAAAGGGGCTATTGGCAGAAGCCATCTAATCAATCCATACACTCCCATCTTTAGCATAATACCCGACAACAACATCGTACCCGCTGTGGGTGCTTCAACATACGTATCCGGCTGCCAGGTATGAAAAGGAAACAAAGGCATTTTGATAGCAAAAGCAATGAAAAATGCCCAAAAAATATAACGTTGGGTTGTTTCATCCAGTCTGAGTTCATAAAAAGAACTTAACTCATAATTGGCGGTAGGCACTTGGGTATACAGATAAATAATCGCAATGAGCATCAATAAACTACCGGCGAAAGTATAAATAAAAAATTTCAATGTAACACGCGCTCGATTCGCTCCTCCCCATAAGCCACAAATAAAATAAATCGGAATCAAGGCAATTTCCCATCCAACATAAAAAAGGAATGCATCTAACGCAGTAAACACCAAGAGGAGACCTGTTTGCATAAACAAAACAAGCGCATAGAAAGCTCCCTTTTGTTGCTGTTTAAAGGTACTGAGCACAATTAAGGGGATGAGCCCATTGGTAAGCAATACCAATGGCATACTGATTCCATCAATTCCCACGTGAAAGTGGATACCAAGTGCCGGAATCCAAGGAATATTCTGTTCAAATTGAACACTGGCATCCGGTAAGAAAGCACTCAGCATCATAATAGTTATTCCGAGTGTTATAAGTGAGCAGATGAATGCTATTGGCTTAGCTAAGCTCGTATTTTTTACAAAAGCTAATAGAACGGCTCCTATTATGGGTACAAGAAGAAGTAAAACTAAATTATCCATGAATTTTCTTTACCTTATCAGATTAAATTATAAATAAACCGTAAGCCAATACGGCAATAATGCCGATCACCATATAAAAAATATAATAGCCCACATTACCTTGTTGCAGTAACCTTAACAAAGTCCCTGCTTGTGACGCACCATTCCCTAGGTAATTGACAAAACCATCAATGAGTTTCCTATCAATTGTATAAAAAAGGCTCGAAAGACCATTTAATGGTCGAGTAACGATACGATCATAGAGTTCATCAATATAAAATTTGCGATACGATAATCGCTCCAATGCGCCTCGATTCTCATGATCGGCTACCGGCAAAGTCGCTTTTTTTACATAAGCAACGTAAGCATAGCCCGCCATTGCAAGCGCGGCAATACTCGAAATCGCCATTAATATATATTCCGTTGTATGTGATAAATGCCCACTTATATTTTTAGCCGCAGAAGCAGCAAAAACAGGTTGTAAAAAACCAGCAAGCCCGGCATGTCCGCCCAATGCTTCCGGTATATTCAAAAAGCCACCACAAAAAGAGAGTACGGCCAATACGATCAGCGGCAACGTCATCACCATAGGCGATTCATGAAGGTGTCTCTCTTGATCAAAAGTACCTCTGAACTTACCATAGAAAGTAAGGAAGAGCATTCTAAACATATAAAAAGCAGTGAACAGCGCACCTATAAATCCACCGAGCCATAAAATTTTATGATGCGCGAAGGTCTGCGCTAAGATTTCGTCTTTAGAGAAAAATCCAGCGAGCGGAGGTATACCGGCAATTGCAATAGTGCCGATCAGCATCGTAAGAAAAGTTATAGGCAATTTCTTTTTTAGGCCACCCATCGATCGCATATCTTGTTCATTACTCATGGCATGGATGACTGAACCCGCTCCCAGAAATAATAAGGCTTTAAAAAAAGCATGCGTAATCACATGGAAGAACGCCCCTGTGAAGGCTCCTACTCCTAAGCCTAAAAACATATATCCCAATTGAGAGACTGTTGAATAAGCCAAAACCTTTTTAATATCATTCTGTGTAACAGCAATAAATGCGGCCAATAACGCGGTCAACAAACCGACGATCGCAATGACCTCCATTGTAACCGGTGATAAGGTAAAGAGAATGTTAGATCGTGCGATTAGATAGATCCCGGCAGTTACCATGGTTGCCGCGTGTATCAATGCTGAAACAGGTGTAGGACCAGCCATGGCGTCGGGCAACCAAGTAAACAAAGGTATTTGCGCCGATTTACCGGTAGCGGCGATAAAGAGTAAGAATGAAATTAAGAGCAGCGCGGAATCACCTACCGGAAATGCGGCAGCTTTTGGTAAAACATCCTTAAATTCGAGCGATCCAAAGGTATGAAATAAGAGAAAGATCGCCAGCAAAAAGCCCAAGTCTCCAATTCGGTTCATAACGAAGGCTTTTTTAGCAGCACTGGCATAATCTGCATGTCGGTACCAGAAACCGATCAGTAAATAAGAGCATAAACCTACACCCTCCCATCCGATAAACATCACGACATAATTGGATCCTAAAACCAGCAATAACATAAAAAAGATAAAGAGATTTAGGTAGGCGAAGAACTTACCGTATCCTGCATCGTGTTTCATATACCCCGTTGAATACAAATGGATTAGAAAACCAACACCGGTAATAATCAGTAACATAATAGCACTCAACGGATCAACCAAAAAAGACAGTGATATATGCAGATCACCTGCGCTGATCCAGTCAAAGATCGTTTGTGAAAAAGCCGCTTCGTCCCCACTTTGCCTCGCAGTATAAACCACGCCAAAGACATTGCAACTTAATAAAAAGGACGCCAAAATGGTTCCACACCCAATAAATGAGATGATCGACTTTCCTAGGCTATTCCTGCCTAATCCATTTAATACGAACCCAATTAAAGGTAAAAGAACGATCCAAATTAATCCAGTCATACGATATTTATGTTAGCTAATACGTCTTAGGAATAGCTTATTTTTGTTCAAAATTAGATTTAAATTTTAGATTGATCCCAGCTTATCATAATCCTTACACCTTACCACTTCAACTTATTAAGCGAATTGATATCAATCGATTTGGTATTTCGATATACCATCACAATGATCGCAAGTCCAACCGCAACCTCCGCGGCTGCAAGTGCCATCACAAAAAACACAAATACCTGTCCCGAAGCATCACCATGATAGGCCGAAAAAGCGGCTAACAAAAGATTTACTGCATTCAGCATCAGCTCGATAGACATCATAATAATAATCACATTTCTGCGGGTAAGCACACCGATTACACCAATAGAAAACACAATACTACTTAGTAATATATAGTGATTCAACGGTATCCCCTGTAAGTCTTTTACTATTGTTTCCATTATATACTTTTTTGTTCTTTCTTTGCGAGTAAGACCGCACCCACCATCGCCGTAAGCAGTAACAAAGACGAAATTTCAAAGGGTAATAAAAACTCACTAAACAACACTTTTCCCAAATTGCTAACAAGACCTATATCCGGACTTTTAAGGACTAAAGGATTGGATACTTCTATGACGCGTATGGACCCCGCAATCGTGACCAATAAGCACATCCCTGCAACAGCCCCCATCACCTTAACTAAAACCGATTTCATAGGCTCCGTTTCTTTATTCAGGTTCAAAAGCATCAATACAAATAGAAAAAGCACCATGATCGCTCCCATATATACGATAAAGTTCACGACCGCCAAAAACTGCGCATTTAACAAAATATAGTGCACCGTGAAAGTGAAAAAAGTAATTACCAAATACAGTACACTATGAACCGGATTTTTGGTAATGATCACCATCAACGAGAAGAAAATGGAAAGAAAGGCTACAAAATAAAATAAGCTCACAATCTAAAGTTTATATGTTATCTGTTTTAATTAACACTTATTTCAAGGAAAGAAGATCAAAACGTTCCTCAACGAGTTTGTCTTTACCGTAGATAAAATCTTTCCGTAGATAATCCGCCGGTACATGTGGACCATCTAAATAAATGGCCTCCTTTGGGCATGCTTCTTCACATAATCCGCAAAAGATACATCGCAGCATATTGATTTCATATACGGCTGCGTATTTTTCCTCCCGATATAGATTTTCTTCTCCTTTCTTTCTTTCAGCAGAGATCATGGTAATTGCCTCCGCAGGGCAAGAGAGCGCGCATAAACCACAAGCCGTACACCTTTCTCTTCCTTCTTCATCGCGTTTTAATGAATGCATTCCTCGATAATTTTTCGAATAGGGACGCTCTACTTCCGGATAAGATACGGTGGCTTTTTTTCTAAAGAAATGCCTTATGGTAACGCGCATCCCTTTTAAAATAGCAGGAAGATACATCCGCTCCCAGAAATTCATCGGTTTCTGCTCTAAAACTTTTTTTCTATTACTTAGAGGTTCCATCTTTTCTATATTAAGCCTATGCTCGTTCAATACCTATTACCAATAGGTATCTTTAATTAGCGTTATAATACCTGTCAATACGATATTTGCAATTGCCAAGGGAATCAGAATCTTCCATCCCAAATTCATCAACTGATCATAACGGAAACGAGGCAGCGTCCACCGGATCCACATAAAAAAGAAGATGAAGGCAAATATTTTCAGAAAGAATACGAGAACACCAATAATGGTGATCCAATTTTGCGATAGCCCTAAATCATGCATAAAGGGAAAGTTATACCCACCAAAATAAAGAGCCGACATGACTGCAGATGAAACGAACATATTGATATATTCGGAAAACATGTAGAGTCCCAATTTCATCGATGAATATTCGGTATGATATCCACCAACAAGTTCCGTTTCACATTCCGGCAAATCAAAGGGTACACGATTACATTCCGCGAAGGCACAGGTCACAAAAATAAGGAAACCTAAAGGCTGTACCCATATATTCCAATTTACAAAACCGCTTTGCTGTGCCACAATTTCTTTTAAAGAAAGCGTTTGAGTTACCATTAAGAGTGCAATAATGGAAAGTCCCATAGCCACTTCATAACTTATGCTTTGAGAAGCAGCCCTAATGGCACCCATCAAAGAGAATTTATTATTAGAAGCCCATCCTCCCAGCATAATACCGTAAACGCCTAAAGCAATAACACCAAAAATGTAGAGAATTCCAACATTTACGTCAGCTACTTGCAAATCGATTACCCGATCTCCGATTTGCAGGCTTTGACCCCACGGTATCACTGCGCTGCTTATACAGGCCGTTATGATAGCGATCGTCGGTCCCGCAATGAAAAGTCCTTTGTGTGCACCGGCAGGAATGATCTCTTCTTTAAAAAAGAACTTTCCACCATCAGCCAAAGGTTGCAGAATACCGAAGGGGCCTGCACGGTCCGGGCCTTTACGATCTTGCATAAAACCGGCCACTTTCCGTTCGGCCAAGGTGGAATACATAGCGATGACGAGCGTTAGTACAAACACAACGACGATCAGTATTAATTTCTCTATTATAAATGCGGCTTCCATTAAAAATCAAATTCTAATCTGTTTATCAACATGGTACTTATCATTTACATTAAACATTAAAGTCGAACAGATCGTTCAAACTGATGTTTATTGGCTTCTTGCAGCTTATGATTCTCTTTTACAACTGGCAGTGGTTTGATTGTCTCATAATGGTTTGCTGAAATTACCGAGGTGTGTTCTATTTTCCGAGGACCCTCAATAACCCAATCCGCCGTATGCTTTTTATCAAAACGACAGGTATTACAGATGAAATCCTCCACTTCACCATACTGATCTTTTCGGGCGGTTACTCGAAGCACTTCCGTTCCCTTATACCAAAGGGTAACTTTACCGGAACAATCCGGGCAATCGCGATGCGCATCCACCGGTTTCGTAAACCATACCCTATTCTTAAATCGGAAGGTTTTATCAGTTAAAGCGCCTACTGGACAAACATCAATTACATTTCCCGAAAAATTATTGTCGATTGCCTTTTCAATATAAGTTGATATTTCAGCGGCATCCCCTCTTCCCAAAATACCATGTACTCTTTTATTCGTTAGCTGATCCGCAACAAAAACACAACGGTAACATAAGATACAGCGCGTCATGTGCAACTGAATTTTATCTCCTATATCAATTCGCTCAAAGGTTCTTCTTTCAAATTCATAACGGGTGGCCGCGGCACCGTGCTCAAAACCCAGATCCTGCAAATGGCATTCGCCTGCCTGATCGCAAATAGGGCAATCCAAAGGATGGTTAATTAACAGCATCTCAACCACCCCTTTTCGAGCTTCAAGTACTTCATTTGAGGTTATATTTTGAACTTCCATACCGTCCATGACTGTGGTACGGCAAGAGGCAACCAATTTAGGCATAGGTCTTGGATCCTTCTCGGAACCTTTACTTACTTTTACCAAGCAAGTTCTACATTTCCCACCACTTCCTTGCAACTTGGAATAATAACACATGGCAGGGGGAACAATTTCCCCTCCAATCTGTCGTGCTGCATTCAGGATCGTTGTTCCCGGTGTTACTTCAACCGTAATACCGTCAATACTCACTTTTATTTTTTCGTTATCAGCCATATATTTAGTTATTAGCTGTGAATTATTCGTTATTAAAAGCCATCAACCGCTTACCTTTACCTTTATCCTGCTACCGTCAAGGGGTCAGCATAATGCGCTAATCCATAATTTCCGATCTGCGCTTCATCACGATGTGTTATGTGCCATTCAAATTCGTCTCTGAAATGACGAATAGCACTTGCTACCGGCCATGCCGCTGCGTCGCCCAACGGACAGATGGTGTTTCCTTCTATCTTTTTGGAAACATCCACCAGCAGGTCGATATCACTCATTTTGCCATGCCCATATTCGAGTCGATGCAACACCTTTTCCATCCAGCCTGTCCCCTCTCTACAGGGAGAACATTGTCCACAACTTTCGTGGTGATAAAAGCGTGCAAAATTCCAGGTGTTGCGTACAATACATTGATCTTCATCGAAGACAATAAAGCCTCCGGACCCGAGCATTGTTCCCGTAGCAAAACCACCATCAGCCAAAGACTCATAGGTCATCAGTCTATTTTCACCTTTTGCCGTTTTTAATATCAAGTTAGCCGGAAGAATTGGAACGGAAGAGCCTCCGGCCACCACCGCCTTTAGGCGCTTCCCGTTGGCAATACCTCCACAATATTCATCTGAATAGATAAACTCCTCTACAGGCAGCCCCAGCTCGATTTCATATACTCCCGGTTTATTAATATTACCCGATGCCGATATCAATTTCGTCCCGGTGCTCCTTTCGATACCAATTTTGGCATATTCTTCTCCTCCTATATTCAATATAGGTACGGTCGCAGCGATCGACTCTACATTGTTGACAACAGTAGGACAGTTATATAAACCGGCCACGGCTGGAAAAGGCGGTTTAATACGTGGATTACCTCGTTTCCCTTCCAAAGACTCCAACAGTGCCGTTTCTTCGCCACATATATAGGCGCCTCCGCCCGGTTGTACATATAATTCCAGGTTATATCCTGTGCCCAAAATATTGGCACCCAAAAAACCAGCGGCTTTAGCTTCTTCAATGGCCTTTTCGAGAATACGAATTTGAGGCATCATCTCACCTCTTACATAGATGTAAGATGTATTAGCTCCTAATGCATAACTAGCAACGATCATTCCTTCTATAAGTGCATGTGGGATATACGTCATTAGATACCGATCCTTAAAGGTACCGGGTTCGGATTCGTCGGCATTGCATACCAAATACCGAGGCACGCCCTCCGGTTTAGCCAAGAAGCTCCATTTCATCCCCGTTGGAAAACCCGCTCCCCCACGTCCTCTCAAGCCTGACTTTTTCACCTCTTCCACCACATCTTCCGGGCTCATTGTTTTCAAAGCCTTTTCAACAGCCAGATATCCCCCTTTTTGGCGATAAACCTCGAATGTGTTTATTCCAGGTACCTGAACATGCTCTAATAATAATTTCCGTGCCATTACATTTAGTCTTTAGCTATTCGTATGGTTATTCGTTGTTAGTTATTCGTTGTTGGTGTAATCGGTGGTTAGCGTTCAGTTTCATACAAAACAGCTCATTCTTTTAACACTTTGTTCTATCCTCAAACACCTTACACCTTATTTTACTTACTTGCGCTTTAATTCTTCGATTAGCTGATCAACACTGTCTTCCGTGAGGTTCTCGTAATAAGTATAATTCGGTCCGATTTGCAGAACAGGTCCCATTCCACAAGCCGCAACGCACTCAATACCTCTCCAGCTAAATAGACCATCCGGCGTCACTTCATTTTCTTTCACACCCAATCTATTTTCAATATGCTTCATAATACGTTCAGCACCTACTAAACAGCAGGGGCCTGTACGACAGACCTCCAACATATACTTACCCTGCGGTTGCAGGAAAAACATCGTATAGAAGGTAGCCACCTCGTATACTTCTATCGGTTCTATCTGTAAATAAGCTGCAACTTTATCCATTGCGTCTACACTTAACCAACCGAACTCAGCCTGTACCAAGTGAAGCACCGGTAGCAGAGCCGATTTTTGCCTACCCTCAGGGTATCTTTTTACGATCTCATCAAACTTTGCAATCAACGCAGCTTGAAATTCTACGGGTTCGCTCTTCTTTACACTAAGCATCTAGTTCTCCTGCTATAACGTTTAAACTACTCATGTTAATAATGGCATCAGAAAGCAACATACCGCTACTCATAGGTGCGTACATCTGATAATTAATGAAAGATGGCCGTCTAAAGTGTAATCTGTAAGGCGACCGACCTCCGTCACTGATCAAATAAAAACCGAGCTCGCCATTTGCACCTTCTACAGCATGATACACCTCCGTTTTCGGTGTATCAATTTCACCCATCACGATTTTAAAGTGATAAATGAGTGCCTCCATATTATTATATACCTGCTCCTTTGGAGGTAAATAAAATTCAGGAACATCAGCATGAAAGATACCTTTAGGCTCCTTCTCAATTTTGTCCAAAGCCTGTTCAATGATGCGAATACTTTGTCGCATTTCCTCATTGCGTACCATATAGCGGTCATACACATCCCCATTTTCTCCCACAGGTATATCGAAATCAAACTCCTCATAAGAAGAATAAGGTTCATTCGCGCGCACATCATAATCAACACCCGTTGCTCGCAAGATAGGACCGCTCCAGCTGTAACTTAGCGCCGTCTCCGGATCAACAGCAGCCACACCCGAAGTGCGATCTATAAATATTCTATTTCGATTAAATAAATCTTCGAATTCTGCCAGTACAGGAGGATATCTTTTTACAAATTGTTTGATCTTGGAAAAGGCAGTTTCATTAAAATCGCGTTCGAAACCACCTATACGACCAATATTGGTCGTTAATCGGGCACCGCAAATTTCTTCGAATATTTCGTAGATAAATTCACGTTCCTGCATTACATAGAGAAAACCGGAAAAGGCCCCAGTATCCACCCCTAATATGCCATTGCAAATAATATGGTCGGCTATACGCGCGAGCTCCATGATAATTACCCGCATATACTGCACACGTTTTGGAATATCGATCCCCAGCAACTTCTCTACCGTCATATGCCATCCCATATTATTAATGGGAGAAGAACAATAGTTAAGACGATCGGTCAGCGGCGTAATCTGATAATAGGGTCGATGTTCTGCAATTTTTTCAAAAGCTCTATGGATATAGCCGATGGTTGAAACACCGCTTACAATACGTTCGCCATCTACTTGCAATACATTTTGAAAGACACCATGTGTTGCAGGATGCGTAGGCCCCAAATTCAGGGTGACCAAGTCATCTTGTGGATCGTTGTCCTCAAAAATGAGGTGATTTGTCGTTAATTTCGGTCGCAGTCCACTCATAATGATTATCTACCAAAGAAAAAGTCTTTTTTATCTACTCTATTTGGATCTTCCAATGGATACTCTTTTCGCATGGGAAACACTTCCATTTCATCTACGTTAAGGATTCTACGTAGATCGGGGTGTCCTTGGAATAGCACACCAAAAAAATCGTAAGTTTCGCGTTCCATCCAATTCGCCCCATTCCATATTGAAGTAGCGGACGGTATTTCTGGCCTATTCCCATCCAGAAACACCTTGATTCGAATTCTACGATTATTTACCAAGCTATGTACATGATATACCACGGCGATGCTAAGCGCTTGCTCCGGATAGTGGACAGCGGTAATGTCCGTCAGGTAAATAAACTGTAAATCTTTATGGGTTTTTAAGAAAGCAAGTACTTCTAAAATCTTCTCCTTAGCGGTTGTTATGCTTAATAAACCGAATGGTTCTTCCACACCGCTGATCTCCTCTCCAAATGCTTCCCGTAAATATCCTATAAGTGTTTCGTTTTCTAGTTTAGCCATTTTTATGTATTCCGTAACTTTCCAATAGGGCTTTATATTCCTCTGTCTCTCGTCGGCGAACTGATTCCGTTCGAACAATTTCCTGTAAGCGCATTACACCATCCAAGATGGCTTCCGGTCTCGGAGGACATCCAGGGACGTATACATCCACAGGAATAACCTCATCGATCCCCTGCAAAACAGAATAGGTATCAAAGATGCCGCCACTGGAGGCGCAAGCACCAACGGCAATTACCCAACGAGGTTCCGCCATTTGAATATAGACTTGCTTCAATACAGGGCCCATTTTTTTTGCAATGGTCCCCATTACCAAGAGCATATCAGATTGGCGAGGTGAAAAACTGGGACGCTCAGCACCAAAACGAGCAAGATCATAGGTCGCCCCCATAGTGGCCATAAATTCTATTCCACAACAAGAAGTAGCAAATGGTAAAGGCCATAGAGAGTTTGCGCGGGCAAGCCCAACAGCTTTATCGAGCGTAGTGGCGAAAAAACCTGACCCTGTCACTCCCGGAGGAGCTGGGGCTAATTTTATATCACTCATAATTCAAAGGTATTAAATGCCAACCGGTCATGGCATTATTCATCACAAAATGCCACTGCTTTTAAAAGCAGGTATGCTCAAATTTAATAATTTAATAGGTTAGCTGCACAAATTGCGGGTATTTAGAATCGTTCTAATGAACGGACGACTTTTAATCCCATTCGAGTGCTCTTTTCTTGAGCACATAAATAAAACCCAGTAATAATAAGCCCATAAAGATGAACATTTCGATAAGCCCTTCTATGCCCAGGGACCGGAAATTAACGGCCCAAGGATACATAAAAATAACCTCCACATCAAAAATCACGAAAAGGATGGCCACCATAAAATATTTAATAGAGACAGGTTGACGGGCATTACCAATTACCTTAATTCCCGATTCAAAGGAACTCAATTTGTTATCCGTGCGCAATTTAGGCCCGATAAGATGTGTACCAATAATAGTAGTTACGCCGAAGCCTATCGCGACGAACATTTGTAGCAAGATCGGTAAGTAATCAATGGGCGTACTGTTTGTAGCGGCTTCCATAGTTTATGTTTAGTTAGTGTCTGTTTATGGTACAAACATAAATTTTACTTCTTAGATTATCAACTTATTACTCAAGATTTTGCTCAAAAAAAAAGCGCCTGCTAAGATAAGCAGGCGCTTTTTCTAAACTTTTTTAACCTTTACTTTTGTTGAGCTGAAGGTTGATTAGCAGCAGGTTTCAATTGCTCTAATGTTTGCTTCGCATACTCATCATTTGGATTTACCGATAATGATTTCTCCAATAAATCGCGCGCACCTTGGTAATCTTCCTTGTTCACCAAGTCAGCAGCAACCACGTCGTATGCCTCTGAAAGACTTCTCTTTACGTTTGCAGTTTGCGCTTCTGCTCCTTTTGCTTCCACCACTTCGATATACTTCTTAAAGGTTTCAACACCCAAACCTTTTGGATTTTCAGGATCGTCCAGCAATCTTTCTGACCTTGCTTTGAACAAGAATCCTTCGGCCATATCCGGCGCAACTTCATTCACTTTTGTAAAAGCGCTTATTGCATCTTCCAAAATACTTTTAGAAGGGTTTTTTTGTGCCTGGTAAGCCATGGCATAGTTAAAGTATTGTGCATAACCCCAGTAGAACACATCGTAATTATATGTTTTCGATTTTGGAGCTTGTGCAGCCGCTTTAAACAAAGCACCTGCTAACTCAAAACGTTTTGCATCAAATGTTTCTTTTGCTTCTGCGCTAACATCCTCGGCCGTTTTCCATGTAGTGTCCGCTTGAACTGCTTTTGTTAAATTCGCAATCCCTTGAGCCAATAGCGTCGTGTCGGTTGCTTTGGTGGTATCACTTGCAATCCTAATTTCGGAGAGCCCTAAGAAATAATAATCCTGTGGAATCTCCCGATTATCTTCAACTTTAGAAAGGAAATCTGTCAATGCCTTTTGGCTAGACGGATAATTTCCATTCTCATAAGCAGCATAACCTAAATAACGCAAGATACGCGGATTTACCTTATCCAATTTGGCCATTTCATTCGCTTGTTCCTCTAGGTTTTTATAATCCCTTGCTTTGATCATAAAGTCGGCATAACGCATACGTGAATCCAATGAATAGTCGGTTAGATCCATGTATTGTTTATAAGCCTTTAACGCCTCTTGAATACGACTGTTATAATCCTCCGACTTCGTAGCGAATTGCGCATAAGCATTATACGTTTCTGCGAGCTCTCTATAAGCAGGGGCATAATCCGCATGCTCTTGGATAATTGTGTTTAAATCCTGAATCGCTTCCGGAAACGCACGTGCTTGCTTAGAGATAATGGTCATTTGTACACGAGCACGCGTAAAGGTATTGTCCAAGTCATAGGCGTCACGATAATTCGTATAGGCATTACTTGCATCGCCCATACCGAAATAAGCATCTCCTAAAGAAGACGGAATCAAGGCATCCTTTTGATTGGCTTCTTTTGCTTTTTCCAAGTAAGGCAGTGCTTTCTTATAATCCGGATTTTCCAAATTAGGATTCATATAAGCACGGCCTACGTATAAATTTTCCAGGTAATCTTTCTTCTTTGTTTTCTCTGTAGCTTCTGTAAATAGCTTTTCAGCTTCAGCTCCATTGCCTTGCGCGAGCGCTACAGCACCCAATCCTACTTTATTTAAGTTGTCTTTGGGGTCAGCTTCAAGCCCTTGTTGAAAGAAGGTCTTTGCCGAATCAGGATAATTAGTTACCAAATAGACATCTCCAAGATAAAAATAGTTCTCGGCATCCTTCGGTTTGTTCTGAACTAAATTCTTTAAAATTGACTTAGCTTTCGCGTATTGCTCTGCATCGATTGCTACCTGTGCATCTTGCAGACTTTGTGCATAAGAAGCCCCGGAAGCTATGAAAGCAATCGCAAGACCTACACTTGCTGCTCTTCTTATCATTTTCATTGTTCTTTTTAATTTATTTAAAGTCTAATATACTAATTTCTTATTATTATTTCCCTTGGTGGGATACTATCGGGCAATAGGCCGGACTTCAAAATAAGTCTTTGTCCCCGTTCGCCATACAAGAAAGAAGAAAAGCCTAAGCCAATCGCTTCCTTTCCTTGCACATTGATGCAGTACAAAGACCTGGTGAAAGGATACAAATTTAACGCCAAATTCGACTGCGTTGGTTTATAATATCCATCATCACCTGGCTTTCCTTGCTGATTCTTAACACCAAGCACTTTTATATGCTCGGTAAGAGGTGCCAACTCCGCCTCCGGTTGCGTAATCCAATTAATCCCCAAAACACCTACGCTTTGTGGATTTTCGTTCACATATTTCAATATCTCGCGATTACTTTTAAGCGCGTAGACACCCTGATCAGGTAATTTGTCTACACCTGCCAAATTTCTAAAATAAGCAACCGTACTTGAATTGGCATTGTCAAACACCAATGCCTTTACCTTAGCTACCGTTTGTCCCTTCATGATCTGAATGATATCATTCGCATCGATCGTTGAATCAGGGTTACTTTTATTGGCAATAATAGCAATCGCATCGGTAGCAAAACGTACGGTTTTGGGATATATTGTCTTTGACTTGAAAAATTCTGCTTCCTTTTCTGTCAGCTCACGGGTTATTATAGCCAGTTGAGCCGAATCCTTCAACAAAGCGCGGACCACTTCATTTTCCGATTTTGCAATCATGGTCAATTCTGCGTTCGTATAACTACTTTCAAACACATCAATCTGATCCTCTATAATAGGCGCAATAGTTTCATCAACCAGTACATTTGCACGGCCGGTAAGGATCCCTTGCGTGTCCTTTGTCGGTGCATTGTTACATGCAACGAAAGAGATCGCTACGATCGATATTAATACTACACACAGAATAATGCGGATATTTTTCATGGTTAGGCATTGATTAGGGAAACGACATTCCGGTACAGCTTTTTTCAGCCTCCTCTTCCTATTCGTTGGTTCTGCCAGAGTCTTGCAAATCTTAAAAAAGAGTAAACAATAAGCAATAAACCGAACAAAATACGATACGTTCTATCGAGGCTCAGCGGAAAATCTTTCCAAAAAATAATGATCAATCCAAGCACAAAATAGAACCCAAACATACAAAGTCCTAAAATGGACAGAAATCGCTTTGCGGGCGATTTCTGTCTATCATTACTTTTATTGGTACGTTCAAGCATGAAATTACATTCCTTGAAGGTTCAATTTAATAGGCAGCGAGTAAGATACACGTACCGGGCGCCCATTCTGAATACCGGGTTTCCATTTTGGCGAAGATTTCAATAATCTAACGGCCTCTTCACCTGTACCGTATTTCAAATCGCGCAATACTTTAATATCGGTCAGCGATCCATCCCTTTCTACCACGAACGATACGTGAATGGATCCGCTCACACCTTGTTCTTTTGCCATCTGCGGATATCTATAATTTGCTCCAACCCATTTATAGAAAGCTGGTAACCCTCCCGGAAACGAAGGCTGTACTTCCACAGCATTAAAGTCCATAATACCCGAACCTTCCTCCGTTACCTGGGCGTCTTTTGGCCCTTCACCTACCGGCATATCAATACGTATATCAGCAGTAGGATCTCCAGCAATCGTTTTTGGCCCTGGATCAGCCTTCTTCAACTCTTCAACAGTTGGGGGCTCTTCATCACGCACCTGTTCAGCCGGAACCACTTTAGGTGGCGGCATCCGAACCTGATCCACACGTGGAGGAGGAGGTTCAACAGGTGGCGGTGGAGGAGGAGCTTCCTCGTTTACCGGAGGTGGTTCTGACAGAACCACTTCTGTTTCAATCACTTCTTCCGGTGCCTCTTCTTGTTCACCTCGAATCGCCTTGATGATCATAGGCGATGTTACCAAGCCTACAAACAATATAGTACCTATGAGTAATGCTCGTGAGGTATATTTAGGCGAAATGGTGCGCAAGTCATAAGCGCCATACGCTTTATTGCGTCCTGCGAAGACTACATCAAGCCATTGCGGTTTAAATATATCTAATTTAGACATTCTTATTTCATTTTTTGGGATAACCCTTTGTTAATAAATTCCCTCACGTTTAAGCAATTCAACCTCTGGAGTACTAATATCACCGATCATATATTGTTGTGCATTAATGATCTTCATTTCATCCAGTATATCTACTAAGTTTCGGTAGTTAGAATTGTCGCTTGGTCTGATAATAACAATGAGCGGTTTTCCCGTCGCTGCTTGTACATCTTTCATCTTCTTCAACAGGACGGGTCTGATTCCATTCTTACCATAATCTACTACTGTTGGACCGTCAATTGGCTTTTCCAATTGGCCCATATAGTACTCGATTTTATCCTTTGCGCCCAATAAGATGGTCATTGATCTATTATCAGCAACTTCCAGATTATCATCTTTGTTTTCCTTATCCTTATCTGGCATGGCCACATCCATCGCGTGCGGTTTAGCCAAACTGGTCGTTAACATGAAGAAGGTAATCAGAAGGAACGCTAAGTCAACCATGGGTGTTAAATCCACCCGGGGCATCTGTTTACCACCGGTATTTAATTCTGCCATTTCTTAATATTTTTAATGATTATTTACCGTAATCCTCCGTTCTAAGGTTAGTTACCAGACTAAACTTATTGATCTTTTGTCCCTGGAGAATATCTATCACCTTCTTAACAGCAGGGTATTGTTCTTTAGCGTCACCTTTTATAGCTACGCGCATTTCCGCATTATTAATTTCTTTTGTTGCGTAACGAGCGGCTATAATCCATTCATGTAACTCAGAAGGGCTGTTTCCTACAGAATCTGTTGGAATACCCGGTTGCAGACCCGTTCTGTTTCGCTCCGCATTATCCATCGCAATAATTTGCTTTAGATTTTTGAAAGGAACGCCGAAGCCTTCCATCAGCGAAAATCTTTCTTTTTCTTTTTGCGAGAAACCGACGCTATATTTTTCAGACATTCTTTCCAGCATACGTACTCTTACGTTCGGACCGGCAACACCGAAGAACACCTTACCATCTCCTCCCACGGTAATTGTACCCAAGTTTGCATCCGGAACTTTAATCTGCACCGTTGATGCGGGGGTATCTACCGGTAAAGGCTCTGGTTGGCGAGCTGTTGCGGTAAGAATAAAGAACGTAAGCAGCAGGAATGACACGTCACACATCGCCGTCATATCAATGGTTGTGCTCGCCCTTTTTACTTTAATCTTTGGCATCTCTTTACGTTTATAAGTAAAATAAAAAACTAGTTTCTAATGTAGTGATGCAAATTCCATAACCTTTCCATAAACCGTTATGAAATTTTTCACTCTTTTTTTATTTATGCTTAGACGCGTAAGTTTGAACGATTGAGAAACCTGCTTCATCAATAGAGTAAGTCAATTTATCTATTTTAGAAGTAAACACATTGTACATGATTACAGCGATGGTAGAAGTAAAGATACCGGTTGCGGTATTGATAAGTGCTTCCGAAATACCATTTGCCAACTGCGCTTGGTCAGGAGCACCACCAGTTGCCAAAGCCGCGAACGCCTTGATCATACCTGTTACTGTTCCTAATAGACCTGTCAGTGTACCGATGGAAACTAAAGTAGCGATAACGGTTAGGTTTTTCTCCAACATAGGCATTTCCAATGCTGTAGCCTCTTCAATTTCTTTTTGGATCGCTAATACAGAGTGCTCAGTATCTAAAGTTGAATCAACAGAAGCTTCTTTGTATTTGTACAAACCGGATTTAATTACGTTCGCTACAGATCCTTGTTGTTTATCACACTCAGCGATAGCTGCATCTATATTTCCTGCAGAAAGAAAGCCTTGTACTTTTGATACGAAAGCATCTACATTTCCTTTTCCAGCTGCTCTGCTAATTACAAAGAAACGCTCGAACGAGAAAACGATCACCATCAATAATAGACCTAATAGTACCGGTACGATGTAACCCGCTTTGTAAACCATTGCAAAATAGTTCCCTGGCATAGGCTCGCCTTCCGGATCCCCTCCTTGGAAGTTTCCTGGATCTCCCATCACAAATTTCCATACCAATGCGCCTATGATAAGGCAGATAATAATTGCCAGACTTGCAAATACGTTAGAACCTTTTGAGCTGCTCTCTTTTTTAGCCGGGGTTGGTTTTGGTGCGTTTGCCATTTTCTTGATTTTTTAGTTTTTAGTTTTTATGGATTAATTTTTAATTGTACAAAACACTTTGCCGTTTTTCTTATTCGTCAAAAAGGCAAAAGCAAATTTATAATTTTAGATTTAAAAACAAATTTATGCAATATTAACTTTTAAATATCTCTCCTTCCAACGTGCAACAGCGGCATCAACGCCAAAAAAGAGCTCTACTGTGTCACTGCCCTCATTTTCGAAGACAATATTTTACAATAAAAACTATTTTTTTTTGTAATTGCAAATAAATGACATAAAAAAAACGTCGATTCCGGCATCTATTCGTTAATATTGTGCATTTGAATGTGTCATTATCACACCTTTCTAAATACGGTTAATTTATTCTCTTCCAACAGCCTAAACTAAGTGTAAAAAGAACACTATGTCTTCGGTTTTTTCTCACCTAATCTCAAATGTAAAATTTAAATAGCGTTTAAGTGTTTTCAGACGAAATTGTAAACGTTGGCAGTAAGGTAATATTGTGTTTTTAGGCAAATTATTTCAAAAAAAGTTCTTATTTCTTCCTAGGCACCTATTAGTTTAACTTTATAGCCCTCAGCACTTAAGATTTCGCCGATTTTCTTTCTAAAATCACCCTGAATAATAATCTCTCCGTCTTTGGTTGCTCCTCCCACCCCACATCGTTGTTTTAACAGCCGGCCTAAAGTCGCCAAATCTTCGTCTTTTCCAACAAAACCAGTAATCAGCGTTACCGCCTTCCCAGCGCGTTGCTTTTTATCCAATTGAATACGCAATTGCTGTTTGCCGGGAGGTAAAGTTTCCAACGCAAAAGATTCTTCTTCCGGATAATTATAGTTATTATCGGTTGAATAGACAATTCCGTCAAACTGTTTCCTTTTTTGTTTAGCCATAATGCGGTTCTTTAAAGCCTTTTGCTAACATACAACATTTAAAGAAGAAGGCAAAACTTCTATAGACAAGTTTTTATCGAGTGTTAAAGGTTCCCCATCTAGATGCACCGGACCTTTACGTGGTCGTTCGATCAGAATCTGTTTTCCTTTAATAATCTCGACATAATCTGATTGATGCGCTGTTCTACTGAATAGGTGATAAATCATTACAGGGAACTGGATTAACGGAAATTGCTTAATAATACATACATCCAGTAAACCATCATCAACCGATGCGCCCGGTGCTATGTAAGCATTGTTTCCATACTGAGGAGAATTGGCGATACTAATCATGAACGCTTCGCGCTGTATTTTTTTTCCATCGATGCAAATGGTGTACTCCTGGGGCTTATATCGACTAATTTCTTTCAGTACAATCTTCAAATAACCTACCGGACCGCGCGTCATGTTTTCTGCGAAGCGATCACTGATAAGCGCGTCAAAGCCCATTCCTGCAACATTAAAAAAAGCTTTCCCGTTAATCAGACCGCTATCAATCGTAATAATATTTCCCTTATTTATTTTTGCAATGGCTTGCGATACCTCAGAAGAAATCCCTAAATAACGTGCTAAGCCATTTCCTGAACCTTCCGGTACAATAGCCAATGGCGTCGTTGTGTTTAGCAATTCCTTCGCGATTTCATTGATTGTACCGTCGCCGCCAACAGCGACCACTAAATCCACTTGCTCGCGAACAGCTTGCTTGGTTAGCTCTGATGCATGCTTCGCTCTTTCTGTAATCGTAAAACTTGCGTCAAAAAGCTCATCGTTCAGGTATTTTCTGGCCAGTCTTTCAAACCCTTTCTTACTCTTCCCCCCTGATATTGGATTGATTAGAAATTGGATACGTTTTTTTGTCATTTAACAAGCTCACCTATTCATCTACAAATGTAATAAAACACATATGAATTATGACATGAACAACACCAAAAGTGTAAGGAGTTCTTGCCCGACGGCAATAATTAGATTGTATGCCCTAAAAAACAGGCTAAGCATGAAAGTTGTATCCCTAAAAAATACTTCTCTTCTAGTTCCTTTTATATTATCAAAATGAATTGTACTTTTGCAGGGTAAAATGTGGAATGATTTGCGTGCCAATTAAATGGCGGGATTGCAACCACAGTAAAAAAGTGCTAATGATTGCCTTTCAAATTTACGCTTCATTTTACTTATCAAGCATTTTACAAGATAGATAATATTAGGTAAAAATCTTTGAAAAAATACATTTATGCCATACTTATTCACTTCAGAATCCGTTTCCGAAGGACATCCAGATAAAATTGCAGATCAAATTTCAGATGCACTTATTGACAACTTTCTTGCCTGGGATCCCGATGCACGCGTAGCCATCGAAACCTTAGTGACGACCGGACAAGTTGTATTAGCAGGGGAAGTTAAATCAAACACCTATTTAGACGTTCAAAAAATTACGCGATCGGTTATTGAAAAGATTGGCTATACCCGATCAGCTTATATGTTCGAGGCCAATTCATGCGGAATTCTATCGGCTATACACGAGCAGTCAGCAGACATCAATCAGGGTGTCGACCGTAAAGAGAAACAGGACCAGGGGGCTGGAGACCAAGGCATTATGTTCGGATATGCGAACAAAGAAACGGAAAACTTAATGCCATTGGCATTGGATCTCTCGCATAAACTGCTCTTGGAATTGGCTGCTCTTCGGAGGGAAAATAAAGATATCACCTATTTACGTCCAGATGCCAAAGCCCAGGTAACTATTGCATATAATGATGACCATAGTCCCTTGCGCATTGATACCATTGTGGTATCCACGCAACATGACGATTTTGATGAAGAAGAGCTAATGCTCGCTAAGATCAAACATGATATAATCCATTTGTTGATTCCTCGTGTAAAAGCGCAACTTACACCAGCGTTACAGCAATTATTTGATGAAAACATCACCTACCACATCAACCCCACCGGCAAATTTGTAATTGGTGGTCCGCATGGGGATACCGGTTTAACCGGAAGAAAAATTATCGTAGACACTTATGGTGGCAAAGGTGGGCATGGCGGTGGCGCCTTCTCCGGTAAAGACCCATCAAAGGTAGATCGCTCGGCAGCTTATGCTGCCCGACATATTGCAAAGAACCTAGTAGCTGCAGGGGTGGCAGACGAAATATTGGTACAGCTTTCTTACGCGATCGGCGTAAAACATCCGATGGGTATTTATGTTAATACCTATGGTAAAAGCAACGTTGCTTTAACGGACGGTCAAATTGCGGAAAAAATAGCTAAGTTATTTGATTTAACGCCCTATGGAATCGAAACGAGACTAAAATTACGGAATCCCATTTATTCGGAAACTGCTGCATATGGCCATATGGGACGTAAGTCTATTACCGTGAACAAGACATTCGAAAATTCGGTTGGAGAAGTAAAAACAGTAGCAGTAGAACTTTTTACCTGGGAAAAACTAGATCATATTGAACAGGTAAAACATGCTTTTAACCTATAATATATCGACAATCCTATTTGAGCTCGGCAGTATGCCGGGCTTTTTTTATTCTGTACCTTTATAAAAATATTTATTTTTGTTGGCATTGCAAAGACCTATTTGGAGCTGCTTAAAAAAACAGATTATTTACATATGAATAAATTTTTTGGATATATTTTGACGCCATTCCATTACCTTTACTTCGGCCTTATTCTTGTCATCTTCCACCCTATTCAATGGATCTGCCTCAAACTGGGCGGATACGAAACGCACAAAAGATCTGTCGATATCCTGAACTGGTTTCTTACAAGCAGCTATTATCTTTTAGGAAATAGGGTACGCTTCGTCAATCATCAGCATTTGCCAACGGCCCATCCCATCATCTTTATTGCCAACCATCAAAGCATGTACGATATCCCACCACTCATTTACTTCTTGCGGAAATATCATGCTAAGTTCATCTCAAAAATTGAGTTGGCTAGTGGCATCCCTAGTATATCATTTAATCTTAAGCACGGTGGTGCAGCCAACATTGACAGGAGCGATCCCAAGCAATCTATCGCAGAGATATTGAAGCTGGCAAAAAGCATGAACGACAAGAATTGGTCTACTGTTATTTTTCCAGAAGGAACCCGATCCAAAACAGGTATTATGAAACCCTTTGCGGTTGGGGGTATCGCTACCATTCTCAAAAAAGTACCCCATGCACTGGTCGTACCTGTCGCGATTAACAATTCGTGGAAAATGGTTCAATACGGTTCGTTTCCATTACGTGCCTTCACTTCCATGAGTTGGGAAGTGCTCGAGCCCATCCATGCGGAAGGACGTACCGCAGAAGAAGTAGTCAAAGCAGCGGAAGAGGCTATTCGAAATAAAATAATTGCTAATCCTATTTAACCTTCCGTCCTTTCCAATAATACTTTCCTGTATTACCGGCAATACCGATGTAAATAATGTAAAAAAGATGCAAGAAGCTAAGTAAAGGTAAGCCAACTAACAAGTGACTCCGAGAAGCAAAGGTTGTAATAGGCATCAAAAACAAAAGCTCAATCAATATCTTCGCCAGCAGGACAAATCCAAAGCATACGAATAGGCTTGGAAAGAAAATCCCCAGTAACGCGCTTACCAAAATGGCAAGATTAAATATCCATATAGCAACACCCAACAGCACGATCTTTTTGTTTTTATATTTTGTACTTTTAGAAGCCCAGCGCCTTCGCTGTCTAATAAATTCTTGCAGATTTTCTTTGGCTTCTGTATAAACAATGGCATCTCGCGACTTACAGAAGCCAATGCTTAAGGGATATTTTTGTGCCACTCTATGTAAAAACAGCTCATCATCTCCGCTGGCCAAATCGTCGATTCCGTTAAATCCACCCAATTCATAAAATACATCTCGACGATAGGCTAAATTAGCACCATTGCATGTAGATGGCTTACGTAGACCAATAGACGCCGCACCTAAACCTATTAAATATAGGAATTCTAGGGTTTGCAACTTTTCGAAATAACTCTTCTCTTCGTGATAAATCACGGGAGAAGAAATCAGTTTATAGTTCTTTTCTTCATATAAACTCACGATAGCACATAACCAATTCGGCCCCATAACACAATCGGCATCCGTTGCGACCATGAGTTCTCCTTTGGCGTTAGCGATTGCCTTACTGATTGCCTTCTTTTTGTAGGAATTTAATTTTTCATGCTCATTTAATTCAATCAGTTTCACGCCCTGATTTCCGTATGATGCGATAATATCAGCCGTTCCATCCGTAGAATGATCATTGACAATAATGACTTCCATCAATTCGCTCGGATAATGCTGCTTCAATATACTGTCGATTGTTTTTGCAATATTTCGTTCTTCGTTTCTAGCCGCAATCAGCACACTCACCGATGTCTTAAAGATAGGTTCATTGCTGATCACATGGCTTGGCAGTTGTTTCCATCCTTTTAAGAGGTTAAGCACAATATAGCCATAATACAGACACAGTATGATGGTGATTCCACTAATGATTTGAATTGCCAAAGAAATTAATTTTAAAAACAAATACCGAACCTATCATGGCCGGAATAATCAGATTAATAAACCAAATGGATGCAGCAGAAGCCATCACGGCCAATTCCTGCGTCGTTATAAATGCAAAAAGATATCCTGCTGTTACGCTTCGCACACCCACATCCAACAAATCTAACGAAGGCATGGCAGATTGAATAAAAAACAATAAAAAAATCAGAAAAACCATGGGTCCCGTCGGTATCATCGGAATAAGCATATGCATCACCAGCACATATTGCGATGTAAATACGAGGTATCGAAGTGACGATATCATAAAAACGTGTCTCAATTCTCGCACATCATATCGCTCCAACAAGGTGAAGAAACGCTGTATTTTCGTCAGCCACTTGATCCTTTTAATAAAGCTGTTGAGCAATTTGATTCTAAAGTATAAAATCAACATCAGTATTACAAAAACCAAGGCTATCAGGCAGAGCATTACAAGCAAGTATAAAGAGGGACGTTTATAGTTACCAATAAACCACACGAGGGCTATCGCTCCCATCATATTTGTAATAACGAGTTGAGCAAAAGCACCAACCCCCATGGCTAATACACCGAACATACGTTTGCGCGGTTTTAAGAACAAGACGCGTCCGCCATATTCACCGATCCTATTTGGCGTAAAAATAGCCCAGCTCAAACCGCAAAAAACGGATTCAAAAGCTTTGATAAAAGAAATTTTTTGAATGGGGCGACAAAGATATTGCCATTTAACACATTCTAAGGACCAATTGACAAGCATTAAAATGAACAGCGAAAAAACGGTAACCAACAACAACTCCGTATCCAACTTCCCAATTAAGCGCTTAAACTCATATAGATTTTTATTATCGCTTAATTTCTTATATACGAACCATATCGTCAATAAGAGTACGGATACTTTAATACCAATACTTATTACTTTTTTCCACTTTGTACTCAATGGTATTCTTTTTTTGCAATGTTAAGAAAACTTAAATAAATTATAACATACAAAGGTGGAAAGAACTCCCAACTCTTTTTATGACAATAAAAATCGTAATATTGTGACATGTTGCAGAGCGATTTAAAAGAGCGCATTATTTTGGGTATCGATCCTGGCACGAAAGTGATGGGCTATGGCTTAATTAAGGAAAAAGGGAAACAACTTAGTTTATTAAGCTTAGGTATTGTCAAATTGGATCATTTGGATAATCAGGCGCTGAAACTGCAACGGATCTTCGAAAAGATCAGCTCATTAATTGACCAATACCATCCGGATTGTATGGCCTTGGAAGAACCCTTTTATGGCAAAAATATTCAGGTCATTTTAAAATTAGGAAGAGCGCAGGGTGTTGCGATGGCAGCTGCACTTGCCAAAAGCATTGAAATAGCGGAATATGCCCCACGGAAAATCAAACAATCGGTAACCGGTAATGGTAGTGCTTCCAAGGAGCAGGTTGCTTCCATGTTGAAGAATTTATTAAACTTCCAAGAGAGTCCCCAATTTTTGGATGCAACGGATGGTTTAGCCGTAGCAGTATGCCATGCCTTTCAGGGAAACGGTGTAAACATGGGAAAGAAGAGTTACACAGGCTGGGAAGCTTTTATAAAAGAAAACACCCATCGATTAAAATAGGGTGCTTCCCAAACTAGGAATTACTCGTTAACTTTGCCAATTCCTGTCGAATACGTTCTGCATGTTCGGTGAGTTGTTCATTACTCAGTTGCAATTTTTCTTTTGAGAAGTTGATATCTCCTACATGGTTGATAGGTACTAGATGGATATGTACATGAGGTACTTCCAGGCCAATAACAGCAACACCAACCTTTTCGCATGGAAACGCTATCTTAATGGCCGACGCCACAATTTTTGCAAACATCCAGATTCCAATGTACTCATCGTCTTCCATATCGAAGATATAATCTGTTTCCTTCTTGGGTATTACCAGTACATGTCCTTCGGCTAAAGGGTTAATATCTAAGAAAGCTAAAAAATCATTCGATTCAGCCACTTTATGTGCCGGAATCTCACCTGATACGATTTTCGAAAACAAAGATGACATAATACAAGGAAGTAAAAATTAAAAATTAAAAAAGCATAAATCTAACAACTTAACCCACCGTTAGCGTCATGTAAGCGGTTATGGCAGCAACCGCACATAACCGCTTCACATTTATCTCGAGATCTCTAATATTTCCAGCTCGATTTTACCTGCAGGAACTTCTATTTCAGCCCTATCTCCCACCGATTTACCTAATAACCCCTGGGCTATGGGCGATTTTACGGAAATTTTTCCGGATTTAAGATCCGCTTCCGTTTCCGAAACCAACTGGTAAGTCATAATCGCACCATTTTTTGTATTTTTCAATTTGACAATGGAGAGCGCGAGCACTTTGGTCACATCCAGTTTAGACTCATCGATTAACCGCGCGTTAGCCAAAACTTCTTCCAGCTTCGCTATCTTGGCTTCATGAAGCCCTTGCGCTTCCTTAGCGGCGTCGTACTCCGCATTCTCAGACAAGTCGCCCTTATCTCTTGCTTCCGCAATAGCCTTCGCTATGGAGGCCCTTCCTTCCGTTTTCAGGTACTGAAGTTCCTCTTTCAACTTTTCCAATCCTTCTTTGCTATAATATGTTACTTCTGCCATAAAAATAATACTTTAAGGTTCCATATAAAAAACAAGCAAGACCACGCCTTATTACCAAGCGTGGTCTTGCTGAGTTATCAACGAAGTTAACTTCTTTTTCTTAAAAAAACAAATTCACTACATCGTTTAACAGTGATTAACAACTAGGTTCGATCAGCTACAAATTTATAACCCATTCCTCGCACTGTTTGTAAATGATAGGGCTTATCAGGGTTAACTTCAATCTTTTTTCGTAAACGTACGATGTGCATATCTAATGTACGGGTATTTACGTTGGAACTGTAACCCCATACCACCTGCATGAGCTCATCTCTGCTAATCACTCGATTCACATTTTGTAGAAAATAAAGTAGAATCCGATTTTCAAGAATAGTCAACTCTATTTTTTTCCCATCTCTAATTAGTGAGTGCGTATTTGGATGATGTTCCGTGTTGCCAAAATATAAGGTGTCGTTCGCGTTATTAACAAAAAATTTGACTTTATTTTCGATCATGGCCACTAACACATCCATATTGAACGGCTTGGTTATGTAATCCGAAACACCAAAGCTATAGGCATCTATTTTATCAACATCCTGCGATTTCGCCGTCATCATGATGATAAGATTATTAAAGCCGGCTCTTCGTAAATTTGCACAGACCTCCGATCCCTGTTTTTCAGGCAACATCCAGTCTAACAATACGATGTCCGGTTTTTCATTTAATATCAGCGTTTCCGCATCTCGCCCATTCGAGGCTTGTATCACTTGGTAATGCTCTGATTCTAATCGATGAACAACCAAAAAACGAAGGTTTTCATCATCTTCTATTACAGCAATTTTAGTGTTTTTTTGCATAGTTTTACTTCTGTGCTGTTCGTCTAATTAATGTACATATGGCAGTGTTACCAAAAAAGTTGACCCCTTCCCTATGATACTTTTTACTTGGATATCACCATCCATAAAATTCAACAATTCTTTACAAAATGCCAAACCTAAACCGACACTGCCTTGTTGGTTATACTGACTTTTTACCCTATAAAACTTCTTAAATATATTTATAAGTTCACCTTTTGGAATTCCTATTCCCTTATCAACAAACTTAAACATTATTTGCTTTTTTTGTCTAAAAATTGTGATTTTTAATGATTTACTTCCTTCCTCAGAATATTTATACGCGTTGTCTATTAAATTCTGAAATACGCTACCGAGTAAAACACCATCCGTGCGGAGGGTTAATACATCACTAAGCTCATAACGCAAATCAAAATCGGGATATTTTAACTGATAGCTACTTACGATTTTTTCACAAAATTCCTTTAGATTAATCTTTTCATACGTTAGTTTAATCGATTTATTTTCTATTTGTGTAAATGACAACAAAGTATTCAACAGATTATTTAGCTTATCTGCCTCTTCATCTAATATCTTACCATATAACTTTCTGGTATCCTCCTTTAAATCTTTTGCGCTTCGAATATTGTTTCCGGCTATTTTAATAACACTTACCGGTGTTTTAAATTCATGGGTAAGGTTATTAACAAAATCATACTGCAACTTAAACATTTTATTATTAAAACTGATATTTCGATAGATCAAGTATCCGATAACAAATAATACCAAATAGCCTAATGAAATCATTAGCGCCAAGGGCATAAAGCGCCTATTGACCTCGTTGGTTAAAAAATTCCGATTGGAACTGAAGTAGATTTTATAAGAAGCAAGTGCACCGGGTAGAGGGCTCTCCGTTGTCAGCAGATCAGGGTCAGTATCAAGGGTCGAATAAAATAGCGGTTTTATTTCTATCTTTTCATAAAGCTCAGGGTGGTTATTTTCAAGTTTTACATCCTGTGGCTCTATATAATAGCTCACGATATCCTGCTCATAAATCGAATGGTTATCTATGTCTTTTTCAACGAACTGTTTGTATGCTTTGATATCCTCCTTGCGAGGGATATTCATATAGGTTATTTTTTCTGGAATAACCGCATAAAAGAACTGATTTATTTCATCGTTATTCACGCTTCGCGATGTATCAGCAATATCAATAAAGCTGGCAAGCCTAGCTGCCATGCCATTAAAATCATCAGCAATGCGAATATTTAATTTCTCATCTGAATTCGCGCGATACAGTACCTGACTTTTCGGACAATCTCTTTTAAATTGATAAACAGCTCGCGGTGATATTCCCAACCCCGCCCTCGTGTGACTCACGTAAGCATCGAAGAACAAAATGCGTTTCACAAAGGCATACTTTTTTAGTATGGAGTCTGCATAAATGAAGGCAGAGTTGGAGTCGAGATACCCCTGATAAAAGGATACCTCTGGTATTTTATTAAAGAAAAGGTCATTATAGGATTCTATATTTTTATCCAGCACATCTATCTTTTTCCCAACAAACTCGTTTTCAACAAGTTTCCGTGCATACTTTTTTGCGAAACCCAAAGCGATGATAAATAATAGCGATGCCAGTACAGCAAATGTGATAATAAGCCAGTAGTTTTTCCTATAATGGTTATGATGTGGCATATATGATACCGATAAACCGATTAGTTAGCGCCCAAATTGTTGGCAAAAAAAGCTTCGAGTTGTTGATAAAAAGCTAAACGTGCCTGTTCGTCTTTAAAATAATGTCCTTCTTTTTCCTTCAAGAAATAAGTTATATTAATATTTTTTCCCTTCAGGTCGCGCACCATTTGATTGGTCTCGTTCACATTACCACGCTCATCCTTTCCTCCCTGTGCAATAAAAATAGGCCCTTTTATTTTGTCTGTATGGAAAACAGGGGATACCGCGCGAAAATAGTCTGCTTGTTTCTCCGGGTTACCAATAATTTCATAATACATTTGCAAATAAGGCTTATAATACGGAGGGATTTCTTTTAAATAGGTGAATAGATTTGTTATCCCTGAATAAGAAGCGGCGCATGTATACAAGTCGTTATGAAAACAAGCTCCATATAATGCACAAAATCCACCGAAACTATATCCAAAAATGCCAATTCGCTTAGGATCAGCAATCTTTTTCTCGATCAAATACTTTACACCGTCGGCAATATCCTCTTGTATTTTTCCACCCCATTCGCCAAAACCTGCTGACCAAAACGCTTTACCATAGCCTGTTGATCCTCTATAATTCGGTTGAAAAACAGCATATCCGCGATTAGCCAGAAACTGAACTTCGCTGTTGTACTCCCAAACGTTTCGTGCAGAAGGTCCATTATGAGGGATAACGATAAGCGGCAAATTTTGTTTTTTTAACCGATGCGGAAGCGTTAAATAACCGTTAACCGTCATACCATCGCGTGCATCGTAACGAATAGAATCCATTTTGCACAATTTTATCCCGTTCAATGCGGGATTAATGTCGGCTAATTTCGTTAAGTGATCATCCTGAATACTGTATAAATAAATGGCACCTGGATCATTATCAGCATAGGTCCGTATAATGAACCTGGTTTCCGCGTCATTCTTATCGATCACACGCATCCAATATCCATTTAATCGTCGCGTCAAATCTTCGTGGACTGCCTTTATCTTCTTATTAAAATAATATCGTTCCGGTTTCCATGTATCATATTCAGCATATGCAAGCCCTTTAGCAACGGAGGAGAAACGTATATTATCAATATCTACTTCGGGATGTACATAGATCGTTTTAATTTCTTCTCCCTTGTCGAGATCGATGATAACCAGCGCTTGCTTATCCCGGTTGATATTTGACAGGGCATATATATGATTGGTTTTTCCCTCTATAAATCTTAAGGGTTTTACCGTCGTTTTAAAATTATTCTCAAAGACCTGTTTAAATCCACTTCCCTCATCACCCCGATAAAGCAATGTTTCATTGACGCCGTCGCTAGCGATCGCTAAACGCACTTTTCCATCGAGATCGGCAAACCAATTACTAATATTACCCGGGTTTTTTGCCACCATTTTTAAGTGACAGTTATGAAGATTTAAACGATAAACATCAAAAACAGAAGAGTCCCGTTTATTCAGAGAAATTAATAATTCGTCGTTATTTACTTGTTGACTTACCCATCTAAAACGCATTGGTTCGGGTGTTATGAGGTTTCGGACGGACAACGACGTTCTATTTACCGCATAAATATTTAGATTATCATCTTTTGAGCGCTCTTTCCAAAAAACCAATTCCTCATCATCTGCCCAAAAGTAATTAGCGATATTTTTATCCGTCTCTGTGGTAATTCGTCTAGGTTCGGTATTATTCCAAGTTGTTAAATAGATATTTTGAACTCCTTTATACGACTGCAAGAAAGCAATATACTTTCCGTTCGGTGAAATCTGAAAGTTAGCTTTCAGTGATTTCATAAAAAAACTTTCCACCGGTATTTCTTCTTTATCTGCAAAATTATTGCAAGCACAAAGACTCAAAAGAAAAAACACAGCGACGATAGGAGTAAAAATCCGCATGTATGCCCACCTCTTTTTGTACCCAATTATTTATTCATCCCAGGCATCCAAAAGGTTTGTATGCCCAACTATTTACGGTTAAGTTAGCAAAAGAAGCATTTTTTTTCAAACCTTACTCGTAACATTTAAAGTACAATCTTTTCGCTCTGTGGCAAAAGCATTTCGCGCTCAATAAGATGGGTTATTCTTTTCCTTAGATGAAAAAACCAAACTGAGAAGTATGGCTTCTTTTTGGATCAAACCAAAGCAAGAACAAAATCAATATTAATGACAAAGGATTCTTATCTTAGCCGCATGATTTTATTTAATATTACGCATATTATTTCCGATCAAAAGGTTTCAGCGTATACAAATTGGCTTAAAAATGACTATATCCCCATGGTGAAAGCACAGTCGTCTTTTGAAGAAATCAGGCTTTTAAGAATTCTGGATTCACCAAATGAAGGCCATTCGTTAAGCCTACAATTATTAACAAATAATCAAGATGACATACTAAAGTTCAAAGAATCACTGTTTACTATTTTACAAAAGAAGATGCAAGAGGATTTTTATGGACATCTTTTTCTATTTGACACGCTTATGGAGTATATCGATTAAGCAGATAACGAAACGAATTTAAGCTATACACTAAATAAATATATGAACTTTGTAAAAACACCGATCGAAGGTTTAGTTATTATTGAACCGAAAATTTGGGAAGATAACCGCGGGCAATTTTTCGAAACTTATAACGAGCAATTATTTAAGGAAAATGGTATTGACGAAAAATTCGTCCAAGATAATCAGTCAGTATCCTGTAAGGGCGCTCTTCGTGGCCTACATGCACAAGCCGGACCCCACGCACAAGGAAAACTCGTAAGAGTAATCAAAGGAAGTGTAATTGATGTCGCCGTGGATGTCAGAAAAGATTCATTTACTTTTGGACAGACTTTTCATATTGAACTTAGCGAGGCTAATGCTAAAATGCTTTGGATTCCCGTAGGTTTTTTACACGGCTTCGTCGCGCTCGAAGAACAGACGATTTTTTGTTATAAAGTAACCGGTAAGTATGATAAAGCAAATGAAATTGGTGTCCGTTATAATGACCCCACTTTTAACATCCAATGGCCCTTGTCGCAGGAAGACCTCGTTTTATCGGAAAAAGACTTACAGCTGCCGTTACTCGCTGATATTAATAATCCTTTTTAGTTGGGTAATTAAAAGTAGTTGAGTAGTTATTAGCCTACTCAGCTATTTCTCTACTTACCTACCTACTATCTTATCAATTCATAGAGTTCATCCAACTTGGGCGAAAGAACGATTTCGATTCTTCTATTGGCGCTTCTAGCTTCCGGCGTATCCGTTGTATCAATGGGTGTAAACTCCCCCTTTCCTGTTGCTATTAATCGCCTGGGATCGACCCCTTCTTCTTCGGTTAAATATCTCACCACGGAGGTCGAGCGTAAAACACTCAAATCCCAATTATCTTTTATTTGCCCGAGGCTTCTTACCTTTTGGTTGTCCGTATGTCCTTCAACCGCCATATGAATCTCGGGCTGCGTATTTAAAACTTTAGCTAATTCTCCTAAAGCCTGCTTTCCGCGTTGATCAATTATAATACTTCCAGAAGAAAAAAGTAACTTATCTGCCAGTAAAACGTACACCTTCCCTTCGCGCATATCAACTGTCAATCCGCTTTCCTTAAATCCCAGCAAAGCCCGTTGAAGTTTATTTTTCAGTAGATTACCTGCCTCCTCACGTTTCCGTAAAACAGCTTCTACTTCCTTCAATCGCTCTTCTCGTTCTGCCAAATTAGCTGCTAATTCTTTAGCCTCACTTGAGCTGGAGTTCAGGTTTCTTTCCGCAGAAGCCAACTTTCTCCCCAAGGAAGACGTGTCCGCCCTCAGTTTGGCCAGTTCGTCTTCTAAATTATCGTTCTTGATCTGTGCAGCACGCCAACCTTGATCTAACGAGTCTTGCACATTTAGCATGGCCTGATAGGCCCTTGGAGACATCACCTTGCATCCACTTAAAAGTAAACCAGTAAAAGCAACTAAGCAAAAAGCTCTATTAAAAAGTATCATAGCATCTAAATAAAGAAACAATCTATTTCAGTCATCAAGCTGATATTTCGGATTGTATTTAATTTTGGGTGTGAGATAATACAATAGTATCAACCTGGAATAGCGATAATTAAAAGGAGCCAGGATCAACACGGCTATGAATAGTACAATGGAATAAAGCCATGGGGATTCACTTTTGCTAATCAGATAAGTAGTCAACCCAATCGTGATTACTTCCAGGACGGCCATGGCATAACTTACATACATAGCCGCATAAAAGTACCCCGGTTCAATTTCAAATTCTAAGCCACAGTAAGGACAAATGTCATTGGTACGCTGTTTTTTAAAGCCATATGTTCCACCAATAAACATCTTCCCGGTTCTGCACTGAGGACATCGGGCTTCTATTAACGCGCGTATCTTACTTCTACCCGCCATGTTTCCATAGACACTAGTTCAGATTTATCGGATCATGTTTAAAATTAACATCCACTTGCTTTCTTCGATATTTCTTATACCAAATATAGCCCACAACCCCTACTGCTAAATAAGGCATGGCGAGCAAAAACAAGATTCCTTTGTTTAAGCCTTTACCCTGACTATTTCCATCTTTCACAGATTGATCTGCATTTAAAGTACACATTGCGCATTGCGCGTAAAGCTGCTTGATGGGACTAACTGTCGCAACCGTTAAAAAAAGCAGCAATCCAACTATTTTGAGTACCTTTTTCATCTGTATATAATTTGTCTTTTAAGGTGATGAAGCTATCACGATTTATTCATTTTACTACGTGGCCGGCAAATCATGATGGTTTCATCTGTATATTGATCCTACCTTACAAAAAGCGAATTTACGTATTAAAAATCACTTAATCCATTACCTTAACTTATTTAGACTAGTTGTAGTAAGGAGCCATCATCAGATATACAACTACGCCGGTAATGGTGACATATAACCAAATAGGAAAACTCCAACGCACTAATTTACGGTGCTTCGCGACCTGCATCTTCATTCCTCGGTAAAAACTGAATAACACCAGCGGAAGCACAATAGCGGATAGGACGATATGTGTTATCAATATGAAGAAATAGATTGGACGAATAATTCCTTGTCCACCAAACTTTGCTTCATTCCCAGTAGAGTGATAAATAATATACAGTACTAAAAAAAGAGAAGAAAGTATGAAGGTGATAATATTAAGTTTTTTGTGCATCCCAATATTTCCTTTCCTGATATAGAAAAAAGAAATGATCAGCAGAATGGTACAGGTTCCGTTTATCATGGCGTTGACTTTAGGCAGATAAAAAACCCAATCCGGTATAACTTTCCAGGCGATCAATCCACTTTGTAATAGGGCAACCACTACAAAAACAAAAACCGAAACCGCCCAAACCAGTCTAAAAATAGCCTTATCACTCATATTGTCTTACACTTATATTTCGAAACTCTTCTGTTAATAACAACTTAATTTCATCAATCAATCGGTCCACATCGGTTTTAACCAAGGCATCATAATACCCGCGTATTCTTCGTTCTGAATCCAGCAGCACAATGGATGAGCTATGGGTGACAGGCCTATGCGTAGTTGGGTTGTAAACAACGTCCAAGAGAAAGTCCTCTTTTGCCAACACCTCAACCTCTTTCTTGCTAGCAGGCCATAGCATATTCCAATGCTGAAAATTTCCCCATTTTTGTTTGTATTGCTTCAGTGCAGTGAGATCATCCAGCGATGGGTCAATGCTAATGGAATAAAGTTTGACCATTTCATTATTTTCAAACCGTCTCGCAATCTGTTGCATGTTCTGATTGATCGCCGTCGCCAGCTCTTGATTCCGCGTAAAGAAAAAACTGACAATCGCCACACTACTATCCGGTTTAAAAGTTACTGCTGTGCTATCACTATTTAGCATAGTAAAAGGCCTCGCAGCATGGTAGAGGGTATCCGGAATCTGCTTTCCCCGTTTACTATGAAAAGTTCCGGTCAATTTTTTTTCACCGTAAAAAGGCAATGACTTATAACGATTTTCTCCTTTTTCCTGCAGCAAATAATAACAAAATCCCGGTAAAGCCAATATGGTTACCAGGATTGCAATTTTTTTTATTGAAAAAGATTTTCTTTGATCTTTCATTCCGTACAATATACCACTCCAATCAATCTATCATGAAAGACGTAACAAAACCAATATTATCCAAACACATGGTTTAAATGTATATTCAGATAAGAACCTTCTGTCAATAACAGAATAATAAAATAGATAATAAAGACAAAAACGATTAGTGTTGACACGATAAATCCCATTTTTTCAAACTTCAAGTGCATAAAATAGGCCACAATATAATAGGCCTTCACTAAAGTCAGTACTACATAAATGAAATTGACCAAGGGACCTTTTTCGAGGGGTCCATGATAAACCAACGCCAATGCTATAAAAAACTCGAGGCAGGTAATTGCTAATAAATAAAAGAAAACCTTCCAGATCAACTTTTTAGACATATCAGCATGATGCTCTTCATGCGTATGTTCAATCGGTGAATGATGTTCGCTCATTTGTATATCGTCGTAAAAGATAAAAATTAAACCAAATAGAAGAAAGTGAATACAAATACCCAAACTAGGTCAACGAAGTGCCAGTATAGTCCAACTTTCTCGATCATCAAATAAGTACCTCTTTTTTCAAACACATTTGCCATGGTCATAAAAAGAATAATAATATTGATAATAACACCGGTGGTTACGTGGAACCCATGAAAACCGGTAATGGTAAAAAATAAATTGGCGAATTGCTGTGCCCCCAGCTTATCGATCCCTTCGTAATGCGTTGGGATACTTCCCCACCAATATCCCTCATGGTGTAAATGTGACCACTCTAAAGCTTGACAGCCCAAAAACATTAAACCGCCTATGATCGTAGCAATCATCCAACCGACCACTTCCTTTTTTGCATTCCGATGCCCCGCTTCTACCGCTAGAACCATCGTAACCGAGCTCATGATCAGTATAAATGTCATAATTCCCACAAATACAAGCGGGTAACCATGATCGGCAATTCCCGGAATAGATTGAAAAACATCATCCGGATTGGGCCATGTCACTTGGGAAAAACGTTGTGCACCATAATAAATCAAAAAGGCGGAGAAAGTAAAGGCATCTGACACTAGGAAAAACCACATCATAATTTTGCCATACTCCATGGCAAAAGGAGATCTACCACCATTCCATGGTCCAGATTTCACTTGATCTAATTGCGATACAGTAGTACTCATTTAATTAGTTTTATTGATTCAAAAGTAAGAAAACATATATATATATCCATAGAATATCCAGAAAATGCCAAAAAATAGTGGCAAGCTCCATTCTAAAACGATTTTTAATTAAGGGGTTGCCATTATTTGCTTTAAAAAAAGCATTTAATAGCACAATAATACCAGCAAAAATGTGTGCTTGGTGCGCCCAAACGAAGACATAAATAAATGACTGCGATGCATTGTTGTTAATAAACATCACGCCATTTCTTGCCAGTTCCATCCAAGCATTATATTGCAAAAAGAAAAACAAACACCCTAACAATATGGTCAGTCCTAACCATAATCGTTGTTTTACGATGTTGCCTACCTTGGCAGCCCCATAAGCAATGTGCATACAAAGGCTACTTAGCACGATACTGATCGTACTGTAAATAAACGTATTTGGCAATAGCGTTTTCAAGCCCTTATCTTCGCCACCTGCGGAGTAAACAATAAAACCGCTGGACCAAGCAGCAAAAAGCATGAATGATACCACCAAAAAAACGTATAAAGAGAATTTCTTCGCCTTTAAAGACGTTAGATAATTATTATTATCCGTTCGTTGAACCATTATCATATCTTAATAAAATCAAACAACAACACTAATTGCATCAACGGCAGTATAAAAAAAGAGGTAAACATTACTTTCCTTGCCGAAGCCAAATCTTTCTTCAAAAATAGCTGCCATGCAAAATAAGTAAACACGAGGCTGGCCAAAAGTGACACGCCTGCAAGCGTGTAACCTGCAAAGCCATACCAGGTAGGCAATAAAGAAACGGGAATTAAGAGTGCTGCAGATAAAAAAACCATAAATGCACTAATCGTATCTTTTCTCGTTGTGGGCAGCAATCTGAAGCCCGCCCGCTTATAATCTTCATCAAGCACCCAAGCAATACTCCAGAAATGAGGGAACTGCCATACAAACTGAATGCCAAATAAAATCAGCGGTATTTCATCAATGAACGGTTCCTTAAAAGCCGCAAAATATCCAATAAGAGGGGGTAAAGCCCCCGGAAACGCACCAACAAAGACGGCTATGGGCGATTTTTGCTTTAAGGGTGTGTAAAAGAATGCATACATTAAAATAGAGAACACCGATAGAACGCCTGTTAAGAAATTTAATCGAACCAATAAAAGCGTTCCAATTAACCCCATCAATAAACTTAAAACAAGCGCTTGACCTGACGTCATCCTACCGGCAGGTAGGGGCCTGTCTGCCGTTCTCTTCATCAATTTATCGAGATCTCGTTCAATAATTTCATTAAAGCCATTAGCGGAACCCGTTACCAACAGTCCTCCGATCGTTAGAATGGCCCAATTTAACCAATTGATATCTCCTTGCGCCCTGCTTCCAACAAGAAAAGCAATTGATGCAGAAAATACGACTGTAAAAGAAAGTCGAACTTTTATTAACTGCTTTAAATCACTTATAAAATCCTTCACTTTAATCAATTTACTGACCTATGTATTCGCTCGTCTTCCCCAACAAGAGCATCAGATAATACTGAGCTCCAAATAACAGACTCGCTAACACCAGATGTGTCGTTTGCGCATAGGCAGGAACCCCCAAGTAAGAGAGGACAAAGCCAGTAGCAAGCTGTAAAACAACGAGTAGAGCGATTAGGTTAACAACTCCACTTTGTACACTTTTATGTGCATATCGGGTACGAACCAGAAAGAATAATAGCAGACATAAAACGAAAATGCCAATAGCTATATCTCGGTGGTAGTTAAAATAGTCACTTAATTGTGCGATCCATTCGTTGCGGTCAGCGGAGGAAGAAGCAATGAAATCAATTTCTTCCCGAACAGTAGTGCCCAATATGACCTGCACCACAATCAGAATCAGTACAAAGATAGCCAGCAATTTAGCAGATCTATTTCCTCTATTAATCAGCAGACTACTATCCCTTAGCACTTTTGCTTGGAAATAGGTATAGATACTAATTGCCAATATCACCAATGCTAATAACATATGCACCGTAATTACCCATGCCAACAAATTAGTGGATACCACGATAGACCCAAGCCAAGCTTGTAGAAATACAACGAAAAGATTGAGCACACTAAAATAAAAAATACGCTTTTTACTCTTCAAAAAAGCGGTGGAAAAGACTACGCACAACAATAGAAAAAGTCCGGTTACCGCGCCGACTAGTCTATTGATGTATTCAGTCCACGTCTTTGCAGCATTAAACCTTTCGTGTTGCAAAACGCTTTTGTCATTTCTCAACTCATCAGCCAACGCACCGAATCCAAACAAATCCAATGTCCTCGCAAAGCGCTCATTCTTTTTTGCCCGATTGTCAATGTACTTTTGCTCGTACCCTTCCGGTAACTGAGACTCATCTGTCGGTGGTATGTATTGGTCAAAACATTTTGGCCAATCCGGACATCCCATTCCCGACCCGGTACTTCGCACAACACCACCGGCCAGGATAAGCAAAAAGAGTGAAACAATAGTAATTTTATTTACTACTACAAACCTCTTCTCACCTGGTAAATAAACACTCATTTAGCACAAAATGGGGCACCCGATCAGCTTACAAGCTAAGGCAGATACCCCATGTCTTTATTCAAATCAATTAATGATGTAATTCTCTTTCTACACCGTGTTCCTTATCCCACTCGCGCTGAATTTGCTCAGCTGCAGCATCTCCCTCAAAATCATGTGGCAAATTAGAACTCATTGTTTCTGAGAAAGGAACGGTTTGCGGGATAAAATCCTCGTCATGCCCAGGTTTGCTGTAATCATAAGGCCAACGATAAACAGTGGGAATCTCACCAGGCCAGTTTCCGTGTAAATGTTCCACCGGTGTTGTCCACTCCAGCGTATTCGAATTCCATGGATTCTGCGATGCTTTCTTACCAAACCAAATAGAGTAGAAGAAATTAAATAAAAACGCTACCTGTCCGAATCCTGCAATAATAGCAGCCCAAGTTACAAACACATTAACGGTTAACCATTCCTGCATGAACGGGAAATTCGTAAAAGAGTAATAACGACGTGGAACGCCATCTATTCCCATAAAGTGCATAGGGAAAAACACTAAGTAAGCCCCAATAAAGGTCATCCAAAAGTGAAGGTAACCTAATTTCTCATTCATCATCCGGCCAAACATCTTTGGATACCAATGGTAAACCCCACAAAGCATTCCGCAAATTGATGCTGATCCCATTACCAAGTGGAAGTGAGCTACAACAAAATAGGTATCATGTAAGTTAATATCCAAGGCAGAGTTCCCCAAAAAAATACCCGTTAACCCCCCTGAGATAAAGAATGAAACTAATCCGATCGCAAATAACATCGCAGGCGTAAATTTGATATTACCGCGCCACAAGGTTGCCAAGTAGTTAAAGGTCTTAACCGCTGATGGTACCGCAATAATCAAAGTAGTAATCATAAACACACCACCTAAGAACGGGTTCATACCCGTTACGAACATATGGTGCCCCCATACAATGAAGGACAGTACCGTAATACCGATCAGCGAGTATACCATTGCATGGTAACCGAATATCGGCTTACGTGAATTGGTAGCAATTACTTCCGACGTTAAACCTAATGCCGGCATTAACACAATATATACTTCAGGGTGACCTAAGAACCAGAAAAGGTGTTGGAATAAAATAGGGCTACCACCTTCATTCGGTAGGATCTGTCCTCCGATAATAATATCAGACAGGTAGAAACTTGTTCCCATGCTTCTATCGAAGATCAAGAGAACCACTGCCGAAACCAATACCGGGAATGACAACAGACCGACTATAGCCGTCAAAAACACAGCCCATATAGTCAATGGCATTCTCCAAAGGCTCATGCCCTTCGTACGCATATTTAACACCGTACTGATATAGTTGATCCCTCCCATTACCTGAGAAGCAATGAACAATACCATACTAGCCAACCAAAGAGACATCCCTGTTCCCGACCCTGGGATCGCCTGTGGCAAAGCCGATAAAGGCGGATAAATGGTCCATCCTGCACTTGCCGGCCCGCTTTCAACAAAGAAAGAGGAAATCATCACCACACAAGCCGAGAAGAAAAACCAATAAGAAAGCATATTCATAAATGGGGAGGCCATATCACGCGCCCCCAATTGCAACGGAATCAGTAAGTTACTAAACGTACCACTTAATCCTGCCGTTAACACAAAGAACACCATGATTGTTCCATGGATCGTCACCAACGAAAGGAAAAAATCGGGTCTTATTCTACCACCCTCAGCCCATTTACCAAGAAAAACTTCCAAAATTGGAAAATCCTTTTCAGGCCAGGCCAACTGAATTCTAAATAAAATGGATAAAAACATGGCAAAGAAAGCCATAATGATACCCGTAATTAAAAATTGTTTAGCAATCATTTTATGATCCTGACTAAAAATATACTTAGTCAGAAACGTTTCATGATGATGCTCATGAGCATCGTGGCCATGATCGCCTGCATGTGGAATTGCTATACTAGACATAAGCTCTTATCCTCTATATATATTAATAATTTAACGCCAATTGTTTATTATCCTTCTCCTGCTCGCCTTGATTCGCTGTTTGGGAAGCTTTAAACTCTTTCTTCACATCATCGCTAAAGAAATAAGTTTGCGTTGCCAGCCACTCTTTATATTCAGCTTCGGACACGATTCGTACCGTCTTTTGCATATTGTAGTGTCCTTGTCCGCAAATTTTAGCACAAAGCATTACATAATTAAATTCAGGATTGTTCAACTTTTCGCGCATCTCTTCGGTTGTAAACCGTGGAGTCATTTGAAAATGTGTAGCCATACCAGGAACCGCATTCATCTGAACCCGGAAATCAGGCATATAAAAACTATGTAGAATGTCTTTCGAGTTAATAGTAAATCTAACCGGTTTACCCACTGGCAAGACGATTTCAGATCCCATTATATCATCCCAAGCACTCTTATCATTATAGTCGATTCCCAAACCATTCAATGGTGTTGTCAACTTGATACTTCTTTTACCAATTGTATTATCCCTTCCACCATAACGCACCGTCCAAGCGAATTGCTCCCCGGTAATTTCAACTTGTAAAGCATCTTTTGCAACATCATCCGGTACATTGGTTATACTTCTCCAAGTGAAAAATCCAAATAGTACCAGAATAGTCAGAACGATCGCCGGCACAATGGTCCATATTTTTTCTACTAAATTGTTATGCGGATAAAAATACGCTTTGCGTTTTCCACTGCTTTTGTATACGAATGAAAATCCAAAAAGCAAGATGTGTGTCAATACAAATACAATCGTGGTGATCACGGTCGTTGTAATAAACATACTATCAATTTTCGCTCCGTGCTCCGATGCAGCCTCGCGCCAAGCGATGCTCCCATGATGTACATATGACCAGTAAGCACCGTATAAACCAACGAAGAGACTGATCAAAAAGAGTACACCATTGAACTTATTCCAATTAACTCTTTTCGACTTTCCTTGCATTTCACGAGTTAACTCGTAAACGTGAATGATTTTACCCACAATCCCAACAATAATACAGGCAAGGAAGAACAGCAATACATAATAAAAGAAATTTTTATATACCTGCGGATCTATTGATTTTTCTTCTTCTTGTGCTGCTTGTGCGGCGTTGCTGGATGCACTCGTGCCGGCCGGTGTTTTAGCAGCAACAGCATTGCCGGTGGTATCCGCTGCAGTTGTTCCAGCTGAATCCGCTTTAGCTTGCAGCTCCGAGCTTGAAACGGTAGCACTGGTATCATTCGTGGCAGCAGTACTATCTCCTGACTGAGCAAAAGCTGGACTTTGTAATGATAGCATAACAGCCATTACCAAGCCGAAGATCGTTCTAAAATTGATGTACTTTCTATATCTCATTTCAATATTAACGGTTATTCGTATTTCAATTTGCTTTCTTATTTAAAGAAACTAAACTTGATGATGAAGACTTTCTTCCAAAAATGGGTGATTCTTTGGCGCGAGCGAGTGCTTACTTATATTATTGAGTACCAAGAAAGTAAATAATCCACCAAAACTCAATATCGCTCCTATCTCTGATAAGCCAAAGCCACGATGATTTTCAACAGCTCCTGGCATGATCATCATATAATAATCCAACCAATGTCCTGCTAACAAAAGAATACATACAAAAAGCATGATATTTTCCTTTCTCTTCACATCTCTATCCAGTAAAATAAGAACGGGCGCTACAAAGTTAACGATAATTGACAACCAAAACCAAGGTTTGTACTCAGGTTCCCAACGTTTATAGAAATAGACAGTCTCTTCCGGCATGTTTGCATACCAAATCAACATAAATTGTGCAAACCAAACGTAGGTCCAGAATATAGAGAATCCAAAAATAAGATTTCCTAAATCATGCAAATGATTTTCATTCACCCAAGACAAGTGTCCTGCTCGCTTCAATAAGATCGTTATCAGTGTAATTACACATAAACCACTCACAAACATTGCTGCAAAATTATACCAGCCGAACATGGTAGAAAACCAATGAGCTTCCAAGGACATAATAGTATCGAATATCCAGATAGGCGATGTAAACCCAAATATCACGAGAAAGATTGCCGAAAACTTGAAGCTTTTCTTGTAGGAGTTTAATCCCCCTTCCAAATCTTCTTTATAAGAAAATTTAGCGATTGCAGCCCCTAAGATGCTATAAGCTCCTAAAAATATAATCTGCCGACTTAAAAATGCCGGAACATTTAAGAAAGCGGACTTACCAGCGATCAGCGCATCGTAATGAGGACTATTCGGGTCCGTTATCCCGTCTGCGTACCAATGATGGTATAAATTATGGCTAAATAAGCCCAATATAAGTATGACTATTAATATGATTGCGGCGATTGGTAGTACGCTTGCCATAGCCTGAGGTATTCTTAACAGGCCTGCAGACCAGCCCGCCTGTGCAGCAAACTGCAAAGCAATAAAGCAGGCGCCGGCAGCGCAAACACAGGTGAAATAATAACCCATTAATAATAAATTGGCGAACAATCTGTGACTGCCGTCTACAAAAAACCCAGCTGCTAACGCAATAATACCTATTATAATAGCTGCTAAGCTCCAAGTCTTTGCCTTGCCGGCGAATTCAAAGCGCTCGTCAAAATTATATGTAGTGTGACTATGAGTTCCCATTTGATATATAACTGTTTATAATATTATTTTTTTTGCAATTCATGAACATACATCACCACTTTCCAGCGTTCTTCGGGAGATAACTGTGAAGCGTGCGAGCCCATTAAATTTAATCCGTAAGTAATGGTATGATAGATCTTACCGTCGGTTAAATCTTTCATTAACCCTCCACGAGAAGAGTTACCTGTAGCATAAGAGGGTGGTGGTGGAAACTTTTCCATATTGACAATCGTTCCATCTCCGTGCCCTTCAGGTCCATGACAAGGGGAACAGAAAGCCTGAAACAGATGTGCTCCCTCTTTTAAGTTCTTTTCGCTCCGCGCTAAAGGGTTGTGTACATTAACACTTGCGGCCTCATAACCTTCCAACGTGTTCGGGTAATCGAAGCGTTCGAATCCTACCGGCGTAGTTCCGTCGGGAGGCGTCTGTGCCGTTTGGCCATTGGTAAAATTTTTATTTGGTTGGTCTGGATTATATCCTATCGGATCGTACATGTTTCTTGAGAATTCCCATCCTGTACTCCGCGTTGTTTTATCTCCACAAGAAGATACGATCGCCGCGAAAGCTATTGCAAAACATGTGGTTCCAAACAGTCTAGTCTTATTCATAACTAACATATTTCCTTTCATTGTACAGTACTTCTACTGCACCTGCGTCTTTTAATAAGCTGTCAATTTTTTCATGATCGGTGTTTGATTGTGCATCAATTGCAATAACAAAACGATCGTCTGTGGCCCGAAGATCCATCACTCTCGGCGCTCTACCAGGAAACAGATGACTTCTGAAATAAAACATAGCAACCATACCCAATGCACAAAAAAGGATGGTTAATTCGAAAGTGATCGGCACGAAATCGGGCATTGGTAAAGTTGGTTTTCCACCGATGTTCATTGGCCAATCTTTATGTAATGTATAGTATAATAAGCTAATACCCGAAATAGTTCCGGTTATACCGCAGAGAAAGGCTACGATAGGAAGTCTTGATCTCGGAATACCCAGTTTCGCTTCAATACCATGTATTGGCATAGGCGTATACACATCGTAAATAGAAACGTTACCTTTTTGCAACTTATCTATTCCATCCATCAAATCATCCGGATGTTCAAAATGTCCTAAAATATATTTTGTGTCGCTCATCTTTTTATTTTGCTAATTCTTTAATTTCTTCTTCGCTAATACTATCATACTTGTCTAGCGACTCTTTATAGAATTCAACTTGCTCAGGTTTCAAGTGCCCTTCTTTAACCAATTTCAACTTTTGCTGATGGCTAGCCGAATGCAACAATAATTTAACCTCAGCGATTGCTATACCTGGTAACACACGAAGGAATAGCAAAAACAAAGTAAAAAACAATCCAACCGATCCGACAAATACGCCCACGTCCGTCCATGTTGGATAGAACATCGCCCAACTGGAAGGTAGGTAATCGCGGTGCAGGGAGGTCACAATAATTACAAAACGTTCGAACCACATACCAATATTCACCACGATAGACAACACCCACGAAATGGGGATACTCGTCCGTATCTTTTTGAACCAAAACAATTGTGGAGAAATAACATTACAAGTCATCATCGACCAATAAGCCCACCAATAGGGTCCAGCTACCCGATTGGCAAAAGCATACATTTCATATTCAGATCCCGAATACCACGCAATAAACAATTCGGTAAGATAAGCAACCCCTACGATAGAACCTGTTGTCATGATGATCTTATTCATAGACTCAATATGGAACATCGTAATGTAGTTCTCAAAATTCATCACCTTCCGAGTAATCAATAAAAGTGTTTGCACCATCGCAAATCCGGAAAAGATTGCACCGGCAACGAAATAAGGAGGGAAAATAGTGGTATGCCATCCCGGGATTACCGAAGTCGCAAAGTCCATTGATACAATCGTATGTACCGAAAGTACCAGTGGTGTAGAGATCCCCGCTAATATTAAGGAGACAATCTCAAAACGCTGCCAAGTCTTCACATTACCTGTCCATCCAAAGGACATAATCGAGTAGATTCTTCTTCTTAAACCAGTTGCACGATCACGTACCGTTGCGATATCAGGGAGTAAACCTGTATACCAGAACACCAAGGACACCGTAAAGTAGGTAGAAATCGCAAAGGCATCCCATACAAGCGGCGAATTAAAGTTCACCCATAAAGAACCAAACTGATTTGGCAATGGGAAAATCCAGTATGCCAACCAAGGACGGCCCATGTGCGCAACTACATAAGTAGCCGCACAAATTACGGCAAAAATGGTCATGGCTTCCGCTGAACGGTTAATGGAGTTCCGCCAGTTCTGCTTGAAAATTAAAAGTACGGCAGAAATCAGGGTTCCCGCGTGACCAATACCCACCCACCATACGAAGTCGGTAATATCCCAAGCCCATCCAACAGTTTTGTTAAGCCCCCAGGCGCCTATACCTGTCCAAAATGTATAACTTACGCTAAAAACCCATAGCAGCGCTCCCAAAGCAGCAACAGTGAAACCAATCCACCAAGCCGCATTTGGTTTATTCTCTACAGGTACGAGAATGTCATTCGTTACCTTGGCGTAAGTAATATTCTTACCGGTAACTAATGGTTCTCTAAGTATTGATTCGTTATGCGATGACATATTCTTATTTTTTCAGATCAATTAAACTGATTAAGCCTCAAAAGTATTTCTAACCTTAGTCATATAACCAATGTTAGGTTGTACGTTAATTTCTTCCAGTACGTAGTAAACACGCTCGTTTCTCAACGCCTTCGATACTGCTGAATTTGGATCATTAATATCACCGAAGACAATAGCGTTAGCAGAACAAGCTGCTGCACAAGCTGTATTTATATCACCGTCTCTCAACTTACGTTTCTCCAATTTTGCTTGCAATTTTCCGCCCTGAATACGTTGGATACACATCGAGCACTTCTCCATCACACCTCGTGATCTAGAAGTAACGTCCGGATTCAATACGAGTTGTGTAAACTCATTATTCAAGTAATTATCAAAACGCGAATCGTTCCAGTAGTTAAACCAGTTAAAACGACGCACTTTATATGGACAGTTATTGGCACAATAACGGGTACCAAAACATCTGTTGTAAGCCATATGGTTCAAACCTTCCGATGAGTGAACGGTAGCCAGTACAGGACATACAGTCTCACAAGGTGCATGATCACAATGTTGACATAACATCGGCTGGAACACGACAGACACATTATCAAGGTCAGCATTTTCCCGATTTAATCTATCTAATTCTTTTTCTTCCGTTACTTGTTCACCATCGTGTTCGAAGCTATAATAACGGTCAATCCGTAACCAATGCATTTCACGACGGCGACGTACCTCATCGCGCCCAACTACGGGAATATTATTTTCTACATTACAAGCCACTACGCAAGCACCACATCCTGTACAGGCATTTAGATCGATTGCCATCACCCACTTATGGCCAGGCGACTCGAACTTTTGCCACAGATCGTAGCTTTTGTGTTTCTCACCATGGTTGCCGCTTCCGTGTGCTGGATCTTTCAAATAATCTTTGAAAGTAGTTTCTCTGATGACATTACGACCTTCGATGGTATGATGCGTTTGCGTCTGTGCTAACTCGTAGGTTCTTGAAACTTTTTCAAGTTTAGCGGACGTCGTAAATTGAAGTGTACCATTTACTAATTTAGCAAATGGATAAGCATTTTGCCCAACCTCATTACCTGCTTTACCAGCTTTCGTCCGACCATAGCCTATTGCGATAGATACGGTTCCTTGTGCTTGCCCTGGTTGCAGGAGCACAGGCAGTTCAATCGAATAGCCTTTCTCGTCCGTTACTTTCACAACGCTATTTTCTCCGAGTCCAAGGCTTTCGGCGAATTTAGGAGCAATGGCTGCATAGTTATCCCAAGTAACTTTCGAAACAGGATCAGGTAGCTCATGTAAATAAGCGTTATTGCCTTGTTTACCATCTCTCATGGCAACACTTTGGTACAATTGCACCTCTACATCTTTGGCAAGCGCTTTACTCGCATTTACTGCCGCAGCAGCAGCAGCATTTATGTCAGCCGTAAAAGCATAAGCTTGTGCCGGTTTATCGCCTTTATATTCGAAACCTGCTTGCAAAACATCGGTCCAGGTCTTGCCAGTACCAGCTAAGATGGTTTTCTCCCAATTGTCTTTCACAAAATCGTGATAAGCAAGTGAATTATCCGACCAAATAAGCAAACTTTGCTCGACCTGACGTGTATTGAATACTGGATTAATAGTAGGCTGAACAACGGTAAAATATCCTTCTCTTACACTACTATCTCCCCAAGACTCTAAATAGTTATGATTAGGGGCTAATACATCTACCAATTCCGCCGTTTCATCCTCCCGATCAGCAAAAGACACCTTCAGCTTAATCTTAGCCAATGCACCTTTAATCTTCTCACGATCAAAATAATCATACGCCGGATTTACATTTAAAAAGAACGCCACGTCTACTTGACCTGTAGCGGCTTCATTCAAGAAATTAGTAAAGTCCGAATCATTTCCTTTATATTGATAAGATACGTTATCTAAATCGATGGTGCTTCCGTAGTTATTTAACGCAGCGTTAATGGCATTCGTAAGGGTTTGCAGTGCAACATCGTTACTTCCGGCCACCACTACCGATCTGCCTTTTGCATTAAGCAGCTCCTTTGACACCAAGCTAACAACCTTTTGCGCCCGCTCATTACTCGAAAGACCTCCTGTTAAGGAAGCACCTGTAATGGCATTATATAATGAGATAAGTACCGCAGCCTCTTCAGAAGGTTTAACCGTAATACGCGCATCAGCATTCGAACCCGTCATACTCAACCCACTTTCGAATTGGACATGACGAGACATTTTTTTGTTTTCCAGCGATTTATACCCGCGGTTGTCTGCATATTGTTGTGTATGCTCTTCCCCCGCCAGCCAGGTCCCCAAGAAATCTGCGCCCACACTCACAATCACATCTGCTTTATCGAAACGATAGTGAGGAATCGCTGCCTTACCGAAACTTGCCTGATTCGCTTTGATAATACCGGCATAAGACACTGCGTCTACCTCAACTAGTTTAGCTGTTGGGTATTTTGCTATGAAACCGGCAATAACAGCTAATGTTGAAGGACTGTTAACGGTGGATGAGACAATTCGTATTTGTTTTCCAGCACTATTTGCTGCATTTAGTGCCGCTTTAACTTGTGCATCAACCGATTCCCAATCTGATTCATTTCCTTTAATTTTAGGCCCCTGCAACTTAGACATATCATACAGGTCTAAAACAGAAGCCTGTGTTGCAGCATCCGTTCCACGATTTACACCAATGGATTTAGGATTTGGTTCGATCAAAATAGGTCTTCCCTCTCTTGTCTTAACCAACACACTTTGACCATTGTAACTAGATGCGTAATAATTAGGAATACCCGGGGTTACTTCCTCAGGTTTTATTAAATAAGGTATCGATTTATGTACTGGTGTGCTTTGGCAAGCAGCTAGCGAAACTGCTCCCAATCCAAAACCTAACGCTTTCAAAAAGTCGCGACGAGGAGTCTTTGTACTTAAACCGGCCTCGTTTAATACGTTCTCTATAGGAAGGGATTCTGCGAACTCACCTTTGCTATTTTTGACGAAAGCAGGTGTTTGTTCCAGTTCTTCTAAGCCTTTCCAATATTTCTTGTTGCTATCCATTTAAGCTATATATATTAAAGATGCGTATTCTCAATTTATTAATAATGACATTTACCACACTCTAGTCCACCAAGTGATGCGGCTGTAATCTTGTCGCCCTCTTTTAACTTTTCATGAGCAGCGATCAACTGATCGTAGTATGCATTGTCTTTGTGGTTAACTTCGGTTTCACGGTGACAAGTAACACACCATTTCATGGTTAAAGGAGAGTATTGATAAACCTCTTCCATTGTCTCGATCGGACCATGACAACGCTGACATTCGATACCGGCAACAGAAACGTGTTGCGAGTGGTTGAAATAAGCAAAGTCTGGCAAGTTGTGGATTCTGACCCATTGAATTGGACGCTGATTAGGCCCGTACTTTTGGCCATCCCAATCTAAGGCATTGTATATCTTTTGGATTTCAGGCGAAGTTTCCCCGTTGTATTTTTCACTTGCCGTAACATATTTATGACAGTTCATACAAACATTCGCTGAAGGAATGGAAGCATTCTTTGACTTAAATGCGCCTGAGTGACAATATTGACACTCAATCTGATTCACACCTGCGTGCAATTGGTGCGAGAACTTGATGGGTTGCACCGGCTTGTACCCTTCATGAACCCCAACATTCCATAATGTTTTCCAACCTGCGGATCCAAGGAAAGCAACTAAACCAAGCACAAAGAAGAAGACCAATTTCTTATTCTTCGCTAACTTTTTAATAGTTCCCCAATAATCTTTGCCTTCTCCCTCTTCTTCCTCTTCTTCGATGAGTACCTTTTTGTTAAGGATAATGCGTTCTAATGTTTTGATAACACGATTCAGCACAACAATCACAACGAATGCGATTACGATTACCGCGATCAATCCATATAACATGAAATCATTTACGTCATCGTTTTTGGCCGCCGCAGCATCACCGCCTGCAGTTTTTCCATCGCCGCCGGCAGGGGCTTGTGAAGCATCATCGATGTAAGCCAATATGCTTTTGACATTGTCATCAGACAAATCGGGAAAAGGAGTCATAACGACTTTATTGTGCCCCTCAAAAAGCGCAACGGCTTGCTCGTCTCCGGCAGCAACTAAAGCTTGTGAATTTTTAATCCACTTAATCAACCATTCTTCCTCATGTCTTTTGCTTACATCTTTCAAAGCAGGACCGACCAGGTCCTTATCGATGGCATGGCATGAGGTACATTTCTGTTTAAACAGAGACGCCCCTTCTTTAACGTCCTGCGCACGGGCAGACACAGCTGCCATACTTAGTACTGAAACTAAGATCAAGGACTTTACAACACTTCTAAAAAGTAACGAGATGTTTCTCATATTGAGAGCTTTATACTATTTTATTTGAATGTAACCTAACAGATTCAAAGATGCACTGGGCATACCTCCTTGAAACCTGTGCACAAAAGTATAACTAATTAAGATATCAGTGACAATTTCGTGACTTTAATTATCAATTTATAATGATTCTAAATTGTTTTAAATCGCCTCTATTTAGTTTTCAAGGCCCCTTTTTAAGCGCTTGCCAAAATTTCGTTGAAAAAACAGCGGAAGGCAATTTGAAATATTAAAAAAATATTATTACTCTATTTTAGAAAGTTTCTTTTCGTGTTCTCACATGATGCAGATCCATTCAAAAAATAGCTATGGTTTCTTAAAAACAAGTAAGGAGCCTGTGGGCTCCTTACAAAATCTTATTGTTTTAATATCCATGCAAAAATCAGGGGAGCAACAATCGTTGCATCTGATTCTACAATAAATTTGGGAGTTTCTATTCCTAATTTACCCCATGTAATTTTTTCATTGGGCACTGCCCCGGAATAAGATCCGTAGGAGGTCGTGGAATCCGATATTTGGCAGAAATAACTCCAAAACGGAATATTCTCCATTTCCATATCCTGATAAAGCATCGGCACCACGCAAATAGGAAAGTCGCCCGCAATCCCTCCACCTATCTGAAAAAAGCCAACGCCCTTACCCTCGCTATTTTTCACATACCAATCTGCCAGATAGGCCATGTATTCAATTCCGCTTTTCATCGTCGAAGCTTTCAGCTCTCCTTTAATTACATAGGAAGCAAAGATATTTCCCATCGTACTGTCTTCCCATCCGGGCACCACAATGGGAAGATTCTTTTCTGCAGCGGCTAACATCCATGAATTTTTCGGATCGATTTCATAATATTGCTCCAGTACGCCACTTCTCAACATTTTGTACATATATTCATGTGGAAAGTAACGCTCACCTGCCTGTTCTGCATCTTTCCATATTTTATGGATGTGCTGCTGCAATCTTCTAAAGGCTTCTTCCTCGGGTATACAGGTGTCCGTTACGCGATTATAGTGATTCTCCAATAGATCCCATTCATCTTGCGGACTTAAATCTCTATAATGCGGCACTCTTTTATAATGGGAGTGCGCGACAAGGTTCATTATATCTTCTTCTAAGTTCGCTCCTGTACAGCTGATAATGGAGACCTTATCCTGGCGGATCATTTCAGCAAGAGAAATCCCTAATTCTGCTGTACTCATGGCGCCCGCTAGGGTGATCATCATTTTACCGCCCGCGTCTAAATGTGCCTCATAACCTTGAGCAGCATCGACAAGCGAAGCAGCATTAAAATGCAAATAATTCTTCTCTATAAATTGTGATATTGGACCTCTTTCAACGCTCATTGTATTACTATTTTGGTTTAAAAACGCAAAGATAGCTATAAAGCACTAAGCTTTAAAGCGAAAAGATACAAAGCGTCCTTAATCCAATCTGAAATTGTATTACCTTTGTTTCATGAAGAAAGTTGCTACGCTCCTTGTACCTACGCTGTTATTTCTTTTTTCTTATTGCTCAGCCTTTGCCTGGGGTCTTACCGGTCATCGTGTTGTGGCAGCACTTGCCGACCAGCATTTAAACAAGCGGGCAAAAAAAAACATACAGAAAATTCTTGGTAACGAATCGTTAGCAATGGCTGCCAATTGGCCTGACTTTATAAAATCGGATCCCTCTTTTAATTACTTGGGAAGTTGGCATTACGTGAATTTTAAAAGCGGTCTGACTTTTGAACAGTTAAGCCAACAGCTTCACAACGACACCACAGCTAATGCGTACAACAAACTAATCATGCTGATCGATCAGCTTAAACATCAGCACGATTTAGATCAGGCAACAAAAATCTTGTATCTACGACTCATTATACATATTGTTGGTGATATCCATCAACCTATGCATACGGGTCGTTTTGAGGATTTAGGCGGAAATAAAATCAAGTTGTACTGGTTTAATACCCCAACCAATCTCCATAGAATATGGGATGAACAATTGATCGATTTTCAACAGCTAAGTTTTACAGAGTACACCAAGGCCATTAATTTCAGCACAAAGAAGGAGCAAGCGGCGTGGCAAAACAGCTCGATGGAAAATTGGTTATATGAATCCTATCAAATTAGTGAATCTTTGTATGCCGATATACACCCGGAGGAGAAACTCAGTTATCGTTACAACTTCGAACATATAAATACGCTTAATCAACAATTGCTAAAGGGCGGCATCAGGCTAGCGAAAATTCTCAACGATTTATTTGGCTAAAAAACCACACTTTTGTAGGTGTAATACAAACATCTAATGGAATATCATGGGCTTCGCTATCTATAATCTTATCCACCGGATCAAACAGCGATAGACCGATTTTACGAACATCGGGACGACACGTACTCAAAAAACGATCGTAATAGCCTTTGCCATATCCTACCCGGTTTCCTTCCAGATCAAAGGTTAATAAAGGAAGTAATACCATATCAATTAGCTCAACGGCCACTTGATGTGCTGATCCTTGAGGTTCTGCAATGCCCCACTTATTCGTTACCAGCTCCTGCTCGCCCAACACATAATGAGTCATTGCATTTGTCTGCAAATCGCTTTTCGGCACGACAATTTTTATGCTAGGATAATTCTTTTTTAAGTATTCAATTAGAAGCAGTGTATTCGGTTCTTTTTTGGCAAGAACAGGTAGGAAGGTATGAAAATAAGCAATTCCCTCCAATGACAAAGACTTAAATTGCTTCAGTAATTTTACATTAAACCGGTGGTATAGCGTGTCAGACAATTGATCACGCATAAACTTAAATCGCACTCTGCAGGCTTGTTTTGTATACATTCCGTTTCACAAAATTAGACCATGTATAAAAACGGCCTTAGAGAAGAGCTCTCTAAGACCGCCTAATCAACCTAAACCTAAAAACTTATTCAAATTACTTTACCCGTTCTATATAATCTCCTGTCCTGGTATCAACTTTTACTTTATCACCTTGGTTGATAAACAATGGGACGCGGATCTCTACACCCGTTTCCACTGTAGCGCTTTTCAGGGCATTCGTTGATGTATCACCTTTAACTGCCGGTTCCGTATAGGTAATCTCAAGCTCCACGGTAGTGGGTGATTGGGCCATGATTGGTTCGTCACTTTCAAAGGCCACCAACACATTCATACCCTCCTTTAAGAACCGTGCCGAATCACCAAAAAGTGATTTCGGAATATTATATTGTTCGAAAGAAACATTATCCATTACAACGAAAAAGTCGCCTTCATCATATAGGTATTGATAATCGTTTGTCTCAACACGTGCGATCTCTACCTCCTCATCGGTACGGAAACGATACTCGACCAGTTTACCTGTTTTAACATTACGCATTTTTGCTTGATAAAAAGCGCGTAGGTTACCGGGTGTTCTATGGATATACTCATCTACAGATACCAATTCACCGTTAAAACGCAATATATTGCCCGTTTTGACTTCAGAAGCTTTAGCCATATCTATAAGTTATTATGTAAAAATAATTTTCGGTGGTGCAAAGGTAACCTTAAAATTTGGAATCCCAAAAATTAAGTCGTCTAGTAGGTTTTATAGCGCTCAATATGAATTTGATGCTGACAGAATTCATATTCATGCTCTTGATTGGAACAAATAATCAGCAGCTTATTCTTAGCGAAACGTTCAATCAGATTCAGATACCAAGTGATCCCCTGTGTATCCAAATTGGAGGTTGGCTCGTCCAAAAAAAGCGTAGGCGTTTGCGCGCAACAAGCCAACGCCAATTTTGTGCGTTGTTTCATGCCAGAAGAGAAATAACGTAGTTCCTTATCCGCTGCACGTTCCAGTTCAAGTAGCTCAATTAACAATTGCGGCGTTAAACCATCTTCTATTTGCTTAAATGAGAAATGAAAATCGATCAACTCACGCAACGTAAACTCTTCGATCAACTCTTGATAGGGTGCTGCTAAGACAACGGAGGAAAAAAAAGTGTCCACATCTACTTCTCTTTGTCCGACAAGATATCGAATCTTACCCTCAGAAGCTGTTAGGCTTCCAATCAGTACTTGCAATAAGGTCGATTTACCCGATCCATTCGGACCCAAAATCGCATAGCTGTTACCCGGTAAAAAATGGTAATTAATTGATCTAAAAATCCATTCCCGATTAAAGCGTCGACCAATATTTTCGAGTATAATATCCACGTATTAATCTTCTAGCCGCGAGCAGTTACATAGCCTCTGTTCTGCCTATTCTATTATTTTTAAAGCGCCACTTTTCCCTGTCCAAAACCTTTCATAACCCCTCTATTGGAGCTGCGCACAAAGTCCAGGATTTCATCACGGATTTCCGTTGCCTGGCATTCAGTTTCAATAATATCCAATGCTTTCGTTAAATTGTTGTTCTTCACAAACATGGTGCGATAAATATCCTGAATCTCATTGATTTGCTCGGAGGAAAAGCCACGGCGACGTAAACCAACGGAATTGATTCCAACATACGAGAGCGGCTCCCTTGCTGCTTTAACAAAAGGAGGAACATCTTTACGAACCAACGAACCGCCGGCAACAAAAGCGTGTGAGCCAATATGGCAAAACTGATGTACAGCCACCATACCTGCTAGCACGACATAATCACCCACCGTAATATGCCCTGCCAAGGTACTGCTATTTGAAAAAATGCAATTGTTACCTACAAAACAGTCATGGGCAATATGACTATATGCCTGGATAAGGCAATTGTTTCCAACCACCGTACGCCATCTATCTTTTGTTCCCCTATTAATCGTTACACATTCCCGAATCGTCGTATTATCACCGATTTCAGCAGTCGTTTCTTCGCCTGCAAATTTCAAATCTTGGGGAATACCACTAATCACCGCCCCCGGAAAAATACGACAATTCTTCCCAATGCGCGCGCCATCCATGATAACGACATTCGAGCCTATCCATGTTCCTTCACCGATTTCAACATTTTTATGTATAGTGACAAAAGGTTCGATCACTACATTTTCCGCGATTTTGGCTTGCGGATGTATATATGCCAAGGGTTGGATCATCTTATTGCTCTTTAATTTCTTCTTTTATCTTAACTATTTGTGCCATCAATTCTGCTTCTACCACAATTTTCTCGCCAACCATGCCAACACCTTTCATTTGAGCGATTCCTCTTCTGATCGGTTGCAATAAACTACAATGAAAAATAATCGTATCTCCTGGTTTCACTTGTGCTTTAAACCGCGCATTCTCAATTTTCAAAAACAAGGTTATATAGTTTTCGGGATCGGGCACTGTATTCAGTACAAGTATACCGCCAGTTTGGGCCATTGCTTCAATTTGAAGGACACCGGGAAATAAGGGTTCATTCGGAAAATGTCCCATGAAGATATCTTCATTCATCGTTACATTCTTCAAACCCACTACGTGTGTTTTTGTCAGTTCCAGAATCTTATCCACCATCAGCATCGGCTGCCGATGTGGTAAAATCTTCATAATCTGCGCTGTATCATAAACGGGCGTCATATTTGGATCATAAATCCTAACATACTTTTTATTTTTCTCCCGATTAATCTGTGCCTTGATTTTTTTCGCAAAAGCGACATTGGCAGCATGCCCAGGTCTTGCTGCCATAATATGCCCTTTCAATGGCCGGCCAACTAAAGCTAAATCGCCGATCATATCCAACAATTTATGACGTGCGGGTTCGTTCTGATGACGTAACTTAATATTATTCAAGATACCCTCTCTCGCTACATCAATATCCTCTCTGTTAAAAAGTTTTGCCAAATGTTTCAGCTCATCTTTACTAACGTCTTTATCTACAACAACAATTGCATTGTTTAAATCACCTCCTTTAATCAAATTATGTTCAAGCAGCATTTCCAATTCATGCAAGAAACAAAAAGTTCTGGACGAGGCAATTTCCTTTTTAAATTCACTAATGCTTGTAATCGCAGAATGTTGGCTTCCCAATACCGGGGAATTATAATCAATCATACACGTAAAGCGGTATCCATCCAAGGGCATTGCTACCATTTCTACTTTTCTGTCCGCTTCTGTATAATGTATATTATGCGGTATTTCGTAATATTCTCTATCGGCTTCCTGATCTTTATATCCTGCGTTTTCAATGGCCTCTACATAGATGAGTGCGCTGCCATCCATAATGGGCACTTCCGGCCCGTCAATTTCTATCAACACATTATCGATCTCCATCCCTACCAAAGACGCCAACAAGTGTTCCACGGTACTTACACTGGCCCCGTTTTGCGTAATAGTTGTTCCTCTTGAAGTATCTGAAACGTTATCTACATCAGCATCGATGGTGGGCTGACCCGCTAAATCTATTCGTTTAAATTTATATCCATGATTTACAGGTGCCGGTTTAAAAACTAATGTAGCGTGCTTACCTGTGTGAAGTCCAACTCCCGAAATGGTGATTTCTGAATTAAGTGTCCTTTGTTTAACGTTCATCTCTTCCTAATAATTTATGGCTAGCATTTTCCCTTGCTGCCAGCTTTTATTCTTCTTCAAGTTTTTTAATTAGTTTTTCAATCTGGTCTAAGCGTCTTTCCAGATCAGGCAAACGCTGCAATACTACCTGCGCACGCATCTGGTTCTGAAACTGACTCGCCGGTGTTCCTGCCCATTTTAACCCGGGAGTATCTATCGAGCGGTTAATACCCGACTGCGCCTGCACCTGCGTGCCATCCGCGATGGTAATATGGCCAACAGCCCCTACCTGCCCACCTAAAACCACATTCTTGCCGATTTTCGTGCTTCCCGAAATACCTGTTTGTGCGGCAATCACAGAGTTTTCCCCCACTTCAACATTATGTGCCAATTGAATTAAATTATCCAACTTCACCCCTTTACGAATCGTTGTATGTCCCATCGTTGCACGATCGATCGTTGAATTCGATCCGATTTCGACGTCATCTTCTATAACAACGTTCCCTATTTGACTTATTTTACGGTAGGTACCGTCCTCCTGAGGAGCAAAGCCAAAGCCGTCACTACCTATCACGGTGCCCGAATGTACCATTACATTCTGTCCTAAAACACAATCATGATAAACCTTCACACCGGGAAATAGAATACTTCCAGCGCCTATTTTGACATTATCACCAATATAGACCTGTGGATAAATACTCACATTGTCTCCCAGCACAACGTTATCCCCTATATAAGAAAAGGCTCCCACGTAGACATCCTCTCCCAGTTTTGCCGAGGGATGAATATAAGAAGGTGTTTCGATTCCTGTTTTATGAAAACGGAACTTATTATATTGCTCCAATAATAAGGTAATAGCCGTGTAGGCATTCCTTACGCGGATAAGTGTAGCACTTATCGGTGCCTCAATCGTTAGGTCATTATTGACAATGACAACAGATGCTTCGGTCGTGTAAAGGTAGTTTTCATACTTAGGGTTCGCTAAAAAAGTAAGTCCCCCCTGGCTTGCTTCTTCAATTTTTTCAACCCTCGATACCACAACGTCTTCGTTTCCCACTATAGAACCATCAACGATTTCGCTAATTTGTTTGGCAGTAAATTGCATCGCGCAAATTTATATGTTAAATTTTTATGAACAAATTTTAAATTCCTTTGGGTATCAATACCTTGCGAAATTTTTATAATTAACGTAATTCTTTCGGGTAGGCAATCATAAATTTTTTGACTTTTTTAGCGAGCACCTCCAAATTTGATAAATCAGAAGCCGTGGTAATATCTTGAATGGTGCCATCCTTCATCAAAATGTTAATAGTTCCCTCCTCTGGGTCATAAGCACTGTTTTCGACTGACTGTGTAAAGACAAAATAATGGACTTCATCCTCCCGAACGTTAAATAGATTCATTGCTGCATAGCGAAGCGCCTCTATTCTTTCCTTCGTAGGCATGTAATTGCTTAATTCGACATGATAGAGTCTTCGCGTCATAAATTGTTCGCATAACTTAGATAAGACAGTATCCGCATGTTTTACCCCCATTTTAACAGTCGCTAAAACATCTGTATCATCTAGCATGGTAAAAAAGTCAAGATGTGTTTTATCCTGTAAAAAATCTTCCTTTGTGACGTTGTTATTAATAAAATGTTTCAGGGCTTCCGTAGCAAATACCATATCACCCTTATCTGTAAGTTCTTTCGCACGCTGCAAGATTTTAATCAGCATCTGTTCAGCGCTCAAAACTGTCTTGTGCAGATAGACTTGCCAATACATTAGTCTGCGTGCGATCAGAAACTTTTCCACCGAATAAATTCCCTTTTGTTCAATCACCAGGCCATTCTCTGCAACATTCAACATTTTAATAATTCGGTCAAAACTGATTACACCCTCCGAAACGCCAGTAAAAAAACTGTCTCTATTAAGATAATCCATTCGATCGGTATCGAGCTGACTTGATACCAATTGATGTAAAAATCGCTTTGGATAGTTGCCTTTAAAGATATCGATTGCCATAGACAAGCTACCGTTGAACTTTCGGTTCATTTCATTCATTATTAACGATGAAATGTGTTCATGGGATACGCCTTGCACCAAGGTATGTTCTAACGAATGTGAAAAGGGACCATGACCGATATCATGAAGTAAGATAGCGATGACGGCAGCCTCTTCCTCTTCTGCTGTTATATCAATGTCTTTACCCTTTAGCGTCTCCAAGGCAAGCCCCATCAAGTGCATCGCACCCAGCGCATGTTGAAAACGTGTATGCAGAGCTCCAGGATACACCAGGTGTGTCAAACTCACCTGTTTTATATACCGAAGGCGTTGAAAATAAGGATGCTGTATCAGATCAAATATCAAATCTGACGGTATGGAAACAAAACCATAAACAGGATCATTAATAATTTTTTTCTTATTCAAAAGTCAAAAATTTAAGCACAAAGGTGCTATTTTTTAATGAAATGTCCATGATGCAGCTTCTCTTTCTACATCGAAATCAAATCTAAATTGAATTTATTTACATCGCTGTTAATTTTTGTTAAAAAAGCAAGAAGGCTCCAAACAATTACGTAAGTTCGTAATTCTATTATGGTATAAGGTATTAAGATATAGGACGGAGTGGAAGTAGATGTTCTAAGGTACATTGACAGCCGGTAAGGTGATCCAAAAAATAAAACAAGACGATGCAAGAAACAAATATATTATGGGCAGATGATGAAATCGATTTATTAAAGCCTCATATTATGCTCCTCAATGAAAAGGGGTATGGTGTCAAAACGGTTACCAATGGCCATGATGCCGTTGAAGCTTTTAAAAACTCTTTTTATGATTTAGTATTCTTGGATGAAAATATGCCCGGACTTACCGGCTTGGAAACCTTGGGTATTTTAAAAGGCATCAATCCCACTGTCCCCATGGTGATGATCACGAAGAATGAAGAAGAATTTTTGATGGAGGATGCCATTGGTTCGCAGATTGATGATTACTTAATCAAACCTGTAAATCCGAAGCAGGTTCTGTTAACCATCAAAAAATTCACTGAAAATAAGCGCTTAGTAAGCGAAAAAACATCGATGGCCTATCAGCAGGAATTTAGGACACTCGGAATGACCTTGAATGACAATTTGGATTTTAATGAATGGGTTGATGTTTACAAGAAATTAGTTTATTGGGAGCTGTCGCTTGAAAAATTGGAAGATGAGGGGATGCATGAAATATTGACCATGCAAAAAGCAGAGGCCAATGCGCAATTTTCTAAATTTGTCGAAAAGAACTACCTGAATTGGGTCAAAAATCCCGAGAGCGGCCCTGTTTCTTCACCTCAGCTATTTAAGAAAAAAGTCTTTCCGGTATTGGATAACAAGCCTACCTTTTTCTTCTTGGTCGATAATTTGCGATACGATCAATGGAAGGTAATACATGACATCATTGGAAATTATTACCGTATGGATACGGAGGAGACCTATTATAGTATTTTACCTACCGCAACCCAATATGCTCGAAACGCTATTTTCAGCGGCATGATGCCACTAGAGATGGAAAAGAACTTCCCCCATATTTGGCAAAACGATGAAGATGAGGGCGGAAAAAATTTGCATGAAGAAGAGTTCCTGGCCGCCCAGATAAAAAACACGTTCCGTAAAGAATGCAAATTTAGCTATCATAAGATCCTTACCCTAGAACAGGGAAGAGACATTACGGACAATTTACCCAATTTAATGAGCAATGATCTCAACGTGTTGGTCTATAATTTCGTTGATATGCTTTCTCATGCACGAACGGATATGGCCATGATCCGTGAGCTTGCCAGCGATGAAGCGGCCTATCGCTCACTTACACTTTCATGGTTCAAGCATTCGCCGTTATTGGACACCCTGAAATGGCTCGCTCAAAAAAATGTGCGTATCATTCTTACAACAGATCATGGGACGATCCGCGTAAAACATGCGAGTAAGGTAATTGGTGATCGGAACACCAATAGCAATCTTCGCTATAAACAAGGTAAAAATCTAAACTTTATAGATAAAGATGTCCTACATATTAAAAATCCACATGAAGCCAAACTACCGAAGCTTCATGTAAGCTCCAGCTTTATATTTGCCAAGGAAGACACTTATTTTGTTTACCCCAACAACTATAACCAGTTTGTTAATTACTTTAATGAAACGTTTCAGCATGGCGGCATTTCTCTTGAAGAAATGATTATTCCCTATATTACTTACAGTCCCAAATGATCACAACATCGTAGGGAGTCCTCAACCATACAGGAACGAACTTAACAAAGCGCGTTGCATATCCATGCCACTTTCCCTAAGTTTGCTTCATGATACTTACGGTTAACAATATAAGCGAGCTACCCGATGCAGCAAAGGAAATACTACATTTTATCGCTGATTATCGGGTAGTTTTGTTTTTTGCACCCATGGGTGCAGGTAAAACGACCCTCATTAAAGAACTTTGTCGACTGCTGCAAATTACGGACACCGCTGCCAGTCCAACCTTTTCTATCGTCAATGAATACCATAGCCCAAAAGGGAACGTATATCACTTCGATTTTTATCGTTTGAAAGAAGAGCAGGAAGCTTTGGATCTCGGTTATGAAGAATACTTTTTCTCTGGAAATTACTGCTTTATTGAGTGGCCCGAAAAGATCCCCAACTTATTACCGGAAGAGGTCATCAGTGTTACAATTGAACTTAGTGAAATCAATGCACGTAAAATAAGCGTACAAAAAGGAATTCCTTCTTCCTATTTAACCGCACTTTATTAAGTTCCTCTTTTGGCCGCCGGGACTCTATTTTTTCACCGATTCATCAAAGTATTTCCGATCAGCATTGAATCCATTTAGATCCATGTTACCAGGTACAATTGTAAAACTTAGACGAACTGTAGATACTTTTTTGTAAATTAACCCGATTTTTTGTGTAATTGAGCTCTGTATGACAGAATTATCTAACTTGGCGCGTCAAGCGATGATGCAGCCACAGGAGGCCATGCTAGAAACCGGCAAGAAGAAGAATAGTTTATTAATTGGAATCCCTAAAGAAGTAAGCTTTCAGGAGAACCGCATCGCACTCACCCCTTTGTCTGTTGCTTTACTTGTAGAGAATGGCCATCAAATCATGTTAGAATCAGGTGCCGGAAACGGCGCCAATTTTCTGGATCACCACTACAGTGAGCAGGGGGCCATTATTGTCCATGAAAGAGAGCGCATTTACACCTGTGATATTATCGTGAAAATAGGTGCCCCAACCTTGGAAGAAATCGATTTAATGAAAACCGGACAGGTTTTATTTTCCAGTCAACAACCTTCATTATTAGGCTTCGAGCATTTAAAAGCTATGATGAAGAAAAAAATAACCGCCCTATCTTACGAGTACTTACGCGATGAGGACAATCGACTGACCGTTGTACGGGCCATGAGCGAAATCGTGGGCGCCACGTCCATTTTAATCGCGGGCGAATACCTGAGCAATGTATTTCAGGGTAAAGGATTGATGCTGGGTGGAATTACAGGTGTTCCACCTACCGAAATTGTCATAATCGGTGCAGGGACGGTAGGCGAGTATGCCACCCGAGCCGCACTTGCCCTCGGGGCCCAAGTAAAGGTTTTCGATAGTTCATTATATCGTCTACGCCGCCTACAAAACAATTTAGGAAATAAGGTCTTTACCTCCGTTATCCAACCTATTGTACTCCAAAAAGCAGTGCTCTCCTGTGATGTTGTTATAGGTGCCATGCGTGCCACAAATGGCAGAAGCCCCTGTATCATCACCGAAGAGACGGTTTCCAAAATGAAACCCAATTCCGTATTGATTGATGTCAGTATCGATCAAGGTGGTTGTTTCGAAACTTCACGTATCACCAATCACGACTCTCCGGTTTTCAGGAAGTATGATGTGATTCACTACTGTGTTCCTAATATTGCCTCTCGGGTCGCCAGAACGGCCACTTATGCGCTAACAAACATTTTTGCCCCGATTTTGTTGGATATTGGGGAACAAGGCGGGCTACTGAAAGTTATTTGGAACAAAACAGGTATCAGAAATGCCATTTATCTTTATCAAGGACAGTTAACGAATAAAGATATAGCCAATAAATTTAATTTAACTCCTAAAGATCTCGAATTACTGATCGTTTCCCATCGATGATCAGCATAGGCGTTAAATCAGGGCATATATGAAGGTTTTAAAAAAACAATTTTATAAGGACGCTTTCACGTTACTTAAAGCAACCGCTATCGGTTTCGGCGATGACAAAGTATCGAAAATGAGTGCAGCACTATCTTACTACACCATATTTGCACTTGCACCTCTTCTTATCATTATATTGGCTGTTGTCAGTTTCGTTCTAGGTGATGACGCACAACAGGGAAAGGTCTTTCAACAAATAAATGAATATGTTGGAGCCGATGCCGCCGCCTTCATACAATCACTTATTCAAGGTCTATCTGTTGGAAAAGGGTCCATTATTGCCACCATCATCGGGGTGGGTACACTTATTTTTGCTTCAACAAAAGTTTTTGTAGAAATGCAGGATTCGCTCAACATGATCTTTAACGTGAAACCCAAACCAAAAAGGGGGTGGGTGAAGCTATTAATCGATCGTGCATTATCTTTTTCCATTGTGCTGATTCTGGGCTTTTTGCTGGTTGTTTCCTTATTATTAAATGTTGTCATCTCTGTGATTAGCACCACACTGATCAACTATCTTCCCGACCTTCAGATTTTTGGATTAAATCTTTTCGATGAAACCACCAACATCGCGTTGTACCTCACCAATACGCTGATTACCTTCATCGTTTTATCCATCCTTTTCGGTTGCATATTTAAATTCCTTCCAGACGTCAAGATTAAGTGGAAAGATGTACGATCGGGCGCATTCTTCACCGCTATCTTATTTATGATCGGCAAATGGGCAATCGGCTTGTATATGCAATACGCTGCACCCGCCTCGGGTTATGGGGCAGCCGGTTCGATCGTCATCATCCTCCTGTGGATAAACTATACGTCGTCCATTCTTTTTTTCGGGGCCGAGTTTACGGAGAAGAACGCGGAAATGTTTGGGGATGGTATTAAACCTTCATCCATTGCGGTCCGTATCAATCAGCAGGAAATCGCGAACAGTAGTTTCAAAAATTAATTTTAACTGATTTCCATCACCTCTTTTTTCTTCTTATTTCTAAATCGCTTGGGTAAGACCCGCATGATTTCATTTTTCAGTGCCTCGATAGCCCTTTTCTTTAAGTAATTTTGCTGGGTGATCAAACTGATTTCCCGTACCGGTTCAGGCGATTTAAAATAACGTACTTGATCCAGCTCCTTTACCGAGAATTCGGCAATACTCAATTCAGGCATAATGGTTACCCCGGCATTCGTATCCACCATTCGCTTTAACGTTTCTACGCTCCCTGTGTTGTACTCGAACGCATCATCGGGGTTCATCGTTTTCCTCCGATTACAGATATTCAATACTTGATTCCGCATGCAATGCCCCTCGTTCAATAACCAAAGCTTTTCATTTAGTATATCCCCCGCCGTCACTGCCTTTTTCTTTGACAGACCGCTTTCTTTTGATATATAGGCCACAAAGGTTTCATAGAACAGGGGATGTTCTTGCAAACCGGATTCATGAATCGGTGTTGAAAGAATACCGCAATCCAATACACCGGTTTTTAACTCGCTGATTATTTTTTCTGTGGTATATTCCCATACATGTAAATGTAACTTTGGATATTTCTCCATGAAATTACCCAGCACCTTCGGTAGCAAATAAGGGGCAACTGTAGGAATTACACCTATTTTTAACTCCCCCTCTACTTCGCCTTTTTTATACGCGACAATCTCTTTAATTTGCTGGCTTTCCAAAACGGCTACTCTCGCCTGACGGATGATCTCCTCACCAATCTCCGTTGGCACAATCGGCTGACGTGTTCTATCAAAAATCCGAACCCCCAAGGATTCTTCTAGTTTTTGAACCTGCATACTTAAGGTAGGCTGTGTTACAAAACACTTTTCGGCAGCGGCCACAAAACTTCTATACGTGTCTACAGCTATAATATATTCTAATTGCACCAGCGTCATGATATAAATTTTGATTATACAAACATAGCAAAATTCGATGTAAGATGTTCATAACGAAGTCCTACCTTTGGTTAACACAGGAAAAACATTAAAAAAATCACAGCATGGAAGAGAAAAAGAAGCTAACAACGGCCTCGGGTATTCCCGTTACAAACAACGAAGATTCGATGACGGTCGGACCTCGCGGTCCTATTTTACTGCAGGATTTTCATTTACACGAAAAAATGGCTCATTTTAATCGGGAGCGAATCCCCGAACGGGTGGTACACGCAAAGGGTTCAGGTGCGTATGGTACGTTTACTGTCACACAAGACATCACCCGTTATACGAGAGCAAAGATTTTCAATGAAATAGGTAAAGAAACGCGTTTGTTCTTACGTTTTTCAACGGTAGGAGGCGAAAAAGGTTCGGCGGATACTGAACGGGATCCCAGAGGCTTTGCCATTAAGTTCTATACCGAAGATGGCAACTGGGATCTTGTGGGTAACAATACGCCTGTGTTTTTTATAAAAGATCCCAAAAAGTTCGGTGACTTTATTCACACGCAGAAGCGTGACCCCCAAACCAATATGAAAAGCGCAACTATGGTCTGGGATTTCTGGTCTTTAAATCCAGAGAGCTTACACCAGGTGCTTATCCTTATGTCCGACCGAGGTACACCAATCGGTTATCGGCATATGCACGGTTTTAGCAGCCACACCTTTTCGTTCATTAATAAAGATAATGAGCGGGTGTGGACGAAGTTCCATTTCAAAACAGAACAAGGTATTAAGAATTTCACCGACGAAGAGGCCATCCAAATGCGCGGAGAGGATCCTGATTTTGCACAACGTGATTTGTTTGAAGCCATTGAGCGCGGTGATTTTCCTCGATGGAAACTTTATGTACAGATTATGGATGAAGAGCAGGCTAAAACATTTCGTTGGAATCCCTTTGATTTAACCAAGACTTGGCCGCAGGGAGAATACCCATTACAAGAGGTTGGAATTTTAGCGCTCAACGAAAATCCATCCAATTACTTTGCCGAAGTAGAACAGGCAGCTTTCGCACCGGCACATGTTGTAGACGGGATTAGTTATTCGCCCGACAAAATGTTGCAGGGACGGATTTTGTCTTATCCCGATGCACATCGATATCGTTTAGGTGCAAACTATGAACAGATTCCCGTAAACAAGTGTCCATTCTTAGTTGCCAATTATCAACGAGACGGCTACATGCGTGTAGACGGAAACGGTGGCTCAGCGCCGAATTACTTTCCTAACAGTTTTGATCATATTTATGAAGATGAAAGCTACAAACAGCCCGCATGGCGTTTGGAAAGTGATATTGCCGATTGGTATAATCGCAATGCACCGGGCGAGGACGATCACTATACACAGCCTGGTGATCTGTTCAGGCTCATGGAACCAACGGCTAAAAAGAATACAATTCATAACATCATCAATTCGATGAAGGGCATTAGCGGCCCGAAGAAGGAACTTATCATTAACCGACAGCTATGCCATTGGTTCAGGGCGGATGTGCAATTGGGGATGGCCATCGCCCAGGGTTTGGGACTCAGTATGGACTCGCTCAGTCAGCATATGCCACAGGTTCCATAAGGTTTAAACACCTTTATAGGGTTCTTCTAAAAAGCAATGGTGACAGGCAGGTTGAGTGCATTTAAAAAGAACGATTATTTTTGTCACTTTTTTCCGCAAAAAGTAACCAAAAACTCATCACTTGGAACTTTGCTACAACGATAGTGCCTCAACGTGCAAACCGCAAATTTCCTAGGTGATATTTTAGCAGAACGTAGGGCTTTTACTTTTAACCGGACGTATTATTTCTTCAGCCCTAAATATAGCCCTGTGCGCTGGAAGATCGGCCTTGGAGGATACCGACGCAACGAGCCGCAAAGCATTTGCATGTCTGTTCATACGGCAATATCCAAGCGGATTGAGGAAGTGAAACGGCTCCAATACGCGCCAGCGATGCTTTGCCATCGGTTGCAAGGTAGCCTACACACGCCTTGACTTTTTTGGTTCTTTTTGTGTTAAGACAAAAAGAACACGATAAATTTGACTAAGAAAAAGGTTCTTTTAATTTAAACATCCTATTGAATACGAGTGTGGTAACCTCGGTAGAGAAGCAACTCATAACACACAAATCACAACTTATTTTTATCTTTGTATATGCTTAACGATAAAGAGATAAACTCCTTGATACATTTATTGGACGATCCGGATGACGGGGTATTTCGGCATGTTGAAGAGAAGTTGTTAACCTTAGGTACGGCGGTTATTGCTCCGCTGGAAGCGGTTTGGGAAAAATCCTTTGACTCCTTCCTTCAATCAAGAATAGAGAATTTAATTCATAAAATTCAGTTTGAGCAGGTTTATAATGAATTGGAGCTTTGGTATATGGGAGGCGGCTTCGATTTATTACAGGGTTTGATTATCGTTAATAAATATCAATATCCTGATTTAGAAGATCAAAGCATTATCAATCAAGTGGAAGAGATTAAGCGGGATGCATGGTTGGAAATGATGTATAATATGAGTGCCGTGGAGAAGGTCCGACTCTTAAACAATGTGTTTTATAACATGCACGGTTTCAAAGGCAATACCAAAAATTACCACGATCCACAGAATTCTTACATTGGTAAAGTGTTGGAAACAAGGCGGGGAAACCCGATCCTTTTGGCTGCTTTATACAGTATTGTAGCCCAGCGTTTGGATATTCCTATTTACGGCGTCAACTTGCCTCGGCATTTCATTTTAGCATATATGGACGAGCAGATTAAGGCGGACGATACTGGTGTACTTTTTTACATCAATGCGTTTAATAGAGGTCAAATATTTGGGAAGCATGATGTTTTGTCCTTTTTGAAACAGCTTAATCTACCGTCCAATGAGCAGTTCTTTTTACCATGCGACAACCTCGCCATTGTTAGTCGTGTATTGCGGAATCTTTTAGCTTCCTATAATCAAGCAGGTAGCTTGGAGAAAGCGGATGAAGTTCAACGTTTACTGCATATTTTTGCATGATTGTACTGCTCTCCCTTTTTAAGAGGATCGAAAAGCTATTTGACCTAAAGAGTTGCTCTTAGTTCGAAATCGAAGGAACGATTTTTTTGGTTTCATTCCTTCGGTAATAGTAATTTAGTATAAAAATCCCATATTAGCACTTGGTTCAGGGTAAGATTGGCCAGTTCCAGTGCTGAATCTAAGACGATGAACTTGATTGTCTGCGTCAGGTCTTGGATAACATAATCTAAAATCACCAGTATCATGTAATACAAAAATACCATTTTTTGCATTCTTGCCTTTTGGCGTAGTAGGATCAACGTATGATTTGGAAGACCAAATTTTCTTTTTTTCTGAGGAAGTTATTTCATAGATAGCTAAATCACCATCCAACTGAAAATAACATTCATATCTAGATCCCAAGGCTCCCTGTGTCAGCGATGACCAATAACCAGTAACACTGCTTTCATCTTTAGTAGGATCAAATGGTAGATTGTCGGGATTTTCCACTACAATCAGACAGCCATTGTTTGTTAGTCTAATTCCCATTCTCCCATTTTTAGACTTTATCCATTGACCATCGTTTCTCAAGATAGGCTGCGATGATGTATGTATAATAGTTGCATTATCGAAAAACGACATTGGTCTTGTGTTTAGGATTTTCGGTATCCATGCTGCTGGAGTACCGATCGGGTCTTCAGGAGATAGTTCGGTGGAGAAGGTTGTCGTTGCTAATATATCACCGCTCCAATTTGATGAAGATGGAATCCAATATTTATAGCTCAGGTAAATAGTGCCATCGTAGCTTTTTGCTGGGATGTTAAAATTGATGTTTTTTTGAGTCGTAAAGCTGCCTCCAAATTCAGCATCTTCGAGAAAGATTTCTTGTGAAATTGTTTTGTCTTCTTGGCCGAGTCGTCTTAGGATCACCTTGAAGGCTACACGTGTATAAGAAAAACCACTACTTATTGGTGATCTATTAACATTTACACTTATTGTACTTTGTGTTTCACTGTTATCGGATATAGGAACGTATCCGTCTGGATAAATTGGTGTGATGCTTATTCCTGTGATAACGGGCGGCGCCCAATTTTGGGCATATGAACGAGGAGAGAGCAAAAGGAATGCTGAAAATAATATATAGGTGAAAAGGTTAATTGTTTTCATTTGAGATGTTTTTTTCGTAGTTAGCTTTGTATTCATTTGCATTATTGTATTGATCTTGTACATCTTTGATGGCCACTTTGTACCATCCTCTTAGTACTAATGAATCTTTTGTGTCATTATACTTGATTTCACTTTTCGGAGTGCTTGTTGTGATGTGCAAATAGTTGACTAATTTTTCTCCTGATTCAAGCTGTTTTGATTCTACTTGAGGTGATTGTTGTTTACTGCACCCCAAGATAATGAGAAACGAAACACCAATAAAAACTGATTTTTTCATGTGATTTATTTTTTTTGATAATATAATTGTTCAAAGTTATTGTGTTTACTGAATGAATAATTAAATTTTACACAAACACTGCGTTTCGTTACACATAAAGTTCATTTCTCGATTGGTGTATGAAAAAAACTGAAACCAGTACTCGTAAGAAATGAGTTGCTGGAGGTTTTGATAGTAGCTATATACGATGAAATTATAATGACTCATTTTGAAACCATTACTTTTTAGTTACATATAAATTAAATGATTGTCTAAATTCCGCTCAGGAATGGCTGAAAATTATTTGAAATGTGAATCTTTATTGAAAATAGGGTAAGTAAGAATATAAACAAGCAGGAGCCGGAAATCCAGCTCCTGCTCGGGGTCATCTTGCCATTAAGCTAACGGCTTCACTCCAATCGCTGACTCCTTTTCCATTACGAGCCCGAACCCGTACGCGGCAAACAACACCCGGAATTAACGGAGCGATGATATTGTTGCGGGACGAAGTGGTGGAGAGAATATCGCCCCATTGGAAATTTCCATTATCGCCCACATCTGTAGCATAGCAGTATTCGTATTCCCAGGCCCTTCTCACGGGGTTAAAATCAAAGCGCATCTGCCCGCTCTGTGCCGTATCGCTCAGACGAAGACGCTCTGGTGTGGCAGGAGCAATGAGCGAAGATCGAAGCGGCTTTACAGGAAAGCCCGAACTTAAAATAATATGTAAGGCCCCGTCTGCAACAGCGTCTACATAAAACGCCAATTGCCTGAGTCCTTTCTCCAGTGCTTGGCGACTCACATTTTTTTCACTGGTGTTTAGCGGACTGCCTTTGCGGGTAGCAGCCAATTTCACCCGGTAATCCTCAAGGAGTAACTGTATATCTGTCAACGCCGGAACGGGCGTTTCGAAATTTGGATTGTCCGTCATGGCGGTAATGACGGTTGTTCCTAAAGTTGCCATGGCGTCGTCTGCGATATTACTAAAACCTATAGCGATGTATCTATTTTGCATGATTTAAAAATTAAAAAGTAAAAACCCCGAAGGGCTCATTGATACCCTAAAAATTAGATAAGACATCAATAATTAAAAAGCTTGACTTCCCTTGGATGGCCAATTGCTTAAAGCCTATTGCACATTTACGTTGGCTTGGTTGGATGTTTTCTCTTTGTTATCATTTACTTATATTTGTTTAAGTCCATCAACCGCTGATGAACAAAACAAAGTTCAGTAGAATCAAAAAATGCCATGTCCGATTTTGACGCTTATGGCGTTTTTGTCGTTTTTTGACGCTTTTGTCCGATAAAAGAGGAGGAAAAGTACGTTTAAGGATGACCAAATCGAACGCTCTATTGACTAAATTTATTCCAAATCCATATAGATTTAATACAATCTTGATCGTTGTTAATATAAACTTAGAAAGGTCTGACAGAACGTTATAGAACTTTGTCACAACTGTGAACAACGTTAGAACAATTTTAACCAATTATGGGGTAATCCTGTTTATGTTTAATTCAAACTTGGTTAAGGTTACGACAAACTTGGTCAAGTTTATAACAACATTGTTCATTGTTATTGCCAACGTAACAAGTTTGCTATTTCTTTAGTTAAGTTTATAGCAGACATGAGCAAGGTTAAAACAAGCTTGATCAAAAGTGTCTCAACTTATCTTAAAATTACCTTCATATTGTTTGTATTTACTTCAAACCCTTCTACCTTCATAACAAAAAATACGTGTTAAGGATAAACTTAAGCATGTTTATCTCGAACTTATTTGCGTTTGCCTTAAACTTAATTGTGTTTATCTCAGTCTTACTGACATTTATTAAGACCTTTCATCCTTTAGGAGTGTCGTAAGCAAAAAAAAGCCGCGGGCACTTGCCGCGGCTTACCAAGAAATCTTTTTACATCGGAGCAATCCCATTGCTCATTTACCCACCTAATTCCGGGTAATCTTCAGAAAAGCAGCTATTTTTGATACAGGCGTATCGAGGTATTCTGCAACATGATATACCGTAACGGGCTGCTGCTTTTCCAAAGCATACATGTCGCGGATCAACTGCATATGGCGTTGGCATGTACGCATGCTCTTGCCCAAGATCAGCTGTAGATCCGCGGTAAAAACAGATAATCGACGTAAATTTACTTCCATATCTTCCATTTTTGCTATCACAAATTTACTGGCTACCGTAAGCTAAAACAAGTAAAAGCGCAATAAAATGCCCTTTTCGTTAGATTTTTATCAAAATCTAAATGCTTGTTCGACACGCATTTCAATTTTCATATTGGGTGTTTACATGCGTATTATGAAAATGTTAAGGATTTTTGTAACAAATAGGGCATTGAAACATAGAAAAATAGATAAATCACACAGTTCGGGTCAAAGCCTTTTAAACTAGCCGCAATGTGTATAAATTTTATTATCTTTACACATAGTAAAAATTACAGAAATGAGAACTAATATAGAGTTAGACGAAAACCTCATTCAACAGGCGCTTCAAATAAGTAAACTAAGGACAAAGAAAGACGTGGTTCATGAAGCATTAAAGCAATATATTGCCTCTCTGAAACGAAAAAGCATTATAGCGTTGAGAAAAAAGGACACTTGGGAAGGAGATCTCGACCAGATGCGTAATCTATGAGGGATTCTTTGCTTTTTGATACTTCGGTATGGGTTGACTTCCTGAACAAAAAATGACACACCGCAAGCTTTATTATTGTAAGAGCTACCCCTTCTTTAATTTCTTCACTTCCTCCGCTAAATCCAACACCGCCTTACTTAACTGGGCAATAGATTCGGTTTTAGCGCGGTCTTCTTCGAGAAAACGTTCAAATAACTCCATAACTTTCTTTGGAAATTCGTTCTTAATCTTTGACTTGTAGTGTTGCGACGAGGAATCGTATAGGTTATTATTGCTTTGGATGTTGTATATTATCCTGTCTTCCTTAAAATTTTTGATGAACTCGGGCGTTACACCCAGCCCCTCCGCTAAAACGGCAAGATTCGCATCATCGATAAACTCCGACTGTTCCAATCTGGAAATCTGCTGTTGGCTCCATCCGTTGCAACGCTGGCCCAGATCATATTGCTTTAGTCCTTCTATTTCCCGTATGCGCTGCACGTTGCGGCCCAGATGGGGTTTATCTTCTGTCTGAAATGCTGTTTTCATTGGCGTATTCTCCATGATCGTTTAAATCGGAACTAATTTCCGTTTATATTTTCAAATTCCGCTGATGGATATCGTGGTAAAAAACAATGGCTTATGGTTTTTTACTATCGTTATGGTTTTTCGGATCCCTTACCTTTGTAAAGGTAGGAAAATTTGTGCAACAGGCCTAACAAATCGACACCGAACAACCACCTTATTATGGAACAACCTTTACTGAAAACCAAAAAGAGAGCCGAAAGGCATTTTAAACTATTGAAAGAAGGCGATGAAAATGGGCTCAATTACTTTTACGATGGATACTATACCTATTATGCTTATCGCGCAATGCGCATGGTGAAGGAAGACCTGATTGCCAACAGTATGGCGCAGGAAGCCTTTTTACGCTTATGGGTTATGCGCGATATGCTGCGGGATATCGACCACCTCCATCAATTTCTCGTCCAACAGATCAGAGAAGCAGCCAGCGCCTATTATGGAAAAACGATCTACCGTTTCCACAGAAGCATGCTACGCTTGGACGGTATTGAAGATTTTCAGGAATTTATGCTCGGTTACGAGCTGGAAGAGGAAACAGAAGAAGATACCGTATACCTTGAACAGCTGGAAGAGGAGAAAATACAACGGTTAGCCCGGGTAAACGAGCTTATTCCGCACCTGAACCAGCAGCAACAGCTTTTTATACGCCTTTGCCTCAAATACGAATTCAATTACGAACGCATTGCCTATCATTTGGGCGGTATCTCCGATTATGAGGTTGGGCAACGTATCGAAAACTGTATCGCTAACATGAAGGCAGCTCTGTCTGATACGCAAAAACTGGAAAAGGCAAGTCGTACCAAACCCATGGTAATGGAAGGCACGTTGAGCGATGAGCAGGCGCAGGTATTGATGCTACGTTATGACTTGCAATATTCTTTTGAGGAAATTGCCGAAGCCCTCAAGCTGGATGATAATAAAGTGAAATCGCTTTTTGTGCAGGCCTATGCCGTTATCAGGAAAAGTAAAAAGTCAGCTTAATATAAAGGTGCTATGGAAAAGAAAACGATCATGCTCACCCGAAAGATCCAACTGCTCATTGATTGTGATGATACAGAAAAGCGGAGGGTTTATTACCAACAGTTATTTGATTGGCAACGCCTATGTTTCCGAGGCGGAAATTACCTATTTTCCCATCAATTCATACAGGATCAGATCAAAGAGATCGTTTATATTACAGACGACATTAAGGTAAAGCTTGCAGATATTAATAAAGACCCCGACGGCATTCTTAATACCTCGAGGATGAATACCACCTATCGATTGCTATCGGCTTATTTTAAAGGTGAAATGCCCTCAGATATATTCAGTAATCTGAACAACACCTTAATTCGTATCTACAATTCTGAACGTTCCTCCTACTGGAAAGGCGAAAAATCACTGCGGAGCTATAAACGTAATATTCCCATACCATTTTCGGCCAGCCAGATAAAGCTGATGGGTGACGATAAGGGCAGGGATTATAAATTTAACTTATTTAAAATACCGTTTAGGACATATTTGGGAAAAGACCGATCGGACAAGAAAGTCCTTTTACAAAGGACAATGATGGGTACTTTGAAGTTGTGCAACAGCTCCCTAAAAATTGAGAAGGGCAAACTTTTTCTCTTGGCCTGCTTTGAGATGGAGAAAGAAAGCCATTGCCTCAACGAATCGACCATAGCCGAAGCATCGCTTTCCATTGAGTACCCCGATCACCCTAAAGATTGACAAAGAAAATTATCAGATCGGAAACAAGGAAGAATTTCTGCACAGGAGATTGGCTATTCAGGCTGCCAGACATCGCTTGCAGCGTGGTTCAACGTTTAATAAATCCGGAAAAGGAAGAAAACGCAAATTAAAAAGCCTTGAAGACTATAAGGCTAAAGAAAAACAATACATACAAAACAGATTACATCTCTATAGCAGAAGGCTTATAGACCATTGTGTGAAATCAGAGGCCGGAACGCTTTTGCTCGTAAACCAGACACAGAAAGAGGAAGTGGCAAAAGAGGAAGATTTTCTCTTGCGCAATTGGAGCTACTACGGCCTAAAAGAAAAGATCGCTTATAAAGCGGCAAAAGCAGGTATTAACTTGATTGTGGAATAAATCCGCTTTCAGACCTAATATCGTACTTTGACATATTAGAGGCTGCTTGTACAGCCGTAGGGTGAGGCTAAAAAGCACTCACCGAATATCTTTTTTATGTTGGTACTAAAGGGATGAAAGGTATAAACAACAACGAAGTTTTCTCGGCCCGTAAAGAGCTAGTTGTGGTTAACTACAAAATGAAAGGTATAAACAATGTAAAAATATATCTCAAATGTTGTTTAAACGTTGTGGTTAACTACAAAATGAAAGGTATAAACAATGTAACTTGGTAGATTCAGCTATAACCGAACGTTGTGGTTAACTACAAAATGAAAGGTATAAACAATAATATAGGCTTTATAGGCATACGTGCCAAAGTTGTGGTTAGCTACAAAATGAAAGGTATAAACAACAGTACATCGTTATCATAATCCTAACATTAGTTGTGATTAACCACAAAAAGAAGGGTATAAACAATTAGCGAGGTGCCAGCTTCGTATCGGCTTCGGTTGTTATTAACCACAAAATGAAAGGTATAAACAATTAATCGCGTCACCTGAATAGGCGAATCAAAGGTTTCGTAAATCACAAGATTAAAGGTATAGACAAAGAGATGGGCTCCCTCAATGTAAAATTTCTGGATTGTCATTAGCTAAATTTGATCGGTATATACAATTCAAAGTCAGTCCTGAATGGTGCTAGCACAATGTCAGCAAACAGCCTGATATATCTATATACAATAGAATAGGTCGGATCTTTATTGGTGAATGGTGATAAGATTACGATAATAATTTTGAGGTTGCTTGCACAACCACAGAGGTGAGGCGAAGTAGCACTCACTGAATCTTTTAAGCTTACAACTGTTAGTCTTTAGGGGGTCCAAGATTCCCTTGTTTATGACAGCGCCAAAATTAAAAGATATGCAATTAGGGGTTGCCTATGTCAAATAGGGTTCTTCATCCGCTTATTGAACTATTTCATTTACTGCTATCTATGATGGACACAATTAGATTCAATCTTTTGATGAGCTATTTACAAACAAAAGTTCGCTTTTCGCTTTATGAGTTACTCATTCGGTCCCCGAGAATCGAGATACATAAATTCAGGTGTTAAAGATAATGTCCCACCAGCTTCAGGCTCAACGTTTCCATTAGCATCTAATGCGAACCTTGTGAGCCGTTTTACTCGATCGATGACATATATGAAATGATTCCGATTTGGTAAGTCCGTAATAGCGACATCTATTGGGTCCACCAAATCGGTAGCTGAGCCGGTAATCGTTCTTGTTGGGGTAATGGTTCCACCGGCCATTATTGCCTGTTTTGCATTTTCGATTACATAGATCTTTCCATCGACACTGCCATTGCTTGGATTATCCGTGAGTTTGGCAGGTCCCATATCGGAAACGATAAGGATGTCAAGTCTCGAAGAATAGGTAATGCCCCTCAAATCATTTGCTCCCTCAATCTTTATGGTATAGTTTGGCTGAGCATTGTTAACGAATGTGTCTTGTACCGAAGCAATATCTTTTAATGCAAAGCCCCACACCTCTCGGGTGTTCCCTTGCATTGAAAGTAATAACAAAGAATCACTGGTATTAAGTGTCATGCCCGTTGCCATACCCCACGGTGCGCTGGTGAGGCCAAGTCTTTTTCTTGGATATTGCTGCCCCACTAGTCTGGTAGGATTGTAATAAATGTTTACTGAGGCGCTATCAGAACGATCATTTGTAATAAATAATTGGTCAGATCTATTATCATAGCGAATAGATCGAGGACTATACAAATAAAAGACGTCTTTGAAACTACGGGTTGAAGTACTGATGTTTCCCACATCACTAACCGAGAAATATTTAATAGTCGTGTCTCTTCTGCTAACCTGAAAGCCCTGTTTTAAATCAGGGCTGTAGAATATACCCATTCCTTGTTGGGGTTCAGTATTCGCGCCCACAAGGGTTGGTATATAGCCCGCGCTATCTGCAGGATCAATGACCACTGCATTTTGATAAACTTGGGTATCCGAGTTCGCAATATCCGAAAAAGAGATATATAACCTGGAGATTGGTGTTGCAGGATATGCAGGTTCATCATCTACCCGTTTACAGGAAGTCCATAAACAAAGAATGATCAGGCTCAGTGTGAATATACGGTTCATTTGCATCGAGTACATTTTAGTCAGGGAAAGCGGATGATCTACTTTTTTATCCGATTTCATGTGTTTTACTATATAACGGCAACAAGGCAGAAAATTGCACAGCTGCAAACAAAAATAGTATAGCAAACTTAGATAAACTTTCCTTTATATGAAAGTTTATCCATCTATTCTCAAAACAACTACAGTTACCAAGGAATAGTGCTTATATTAAAGGAAGGTTTAATTTATACATCATCCCACTTGCTGCGCCCATTGGGGCAAGGTGCTTGGCTTGTCTATTCCGTTGCAGCCCGTGGTCAGATGTCCATCCGTGAATCGGAGCCACCCTCTCGCGCAATGCTAAGTCCTTCGTTCGTCGATTCACTGATTACCGGATGCTTCGCTTAATAATAGAGATGGGCCATCTTTGACTGCCGGTTGCCGCCTCCATAGACTAGGCCATTGACGTCCTTCGGAACGGTTATGCAAGGAACTACCGTGGGCCGGAAAGAACGGCCTCACAGCATGAGCGTTAAGAAGATTTAGGATAGCCAGGGCAAAAAAATCATGTGAAAAGCGAAGCATAGATTGAAGGGAGGGGCGGCTCCACATGATTTGAGCGACGGACCTAAATCTTTAGCGAAGGATGTGCTGCCTTGATTTTTGGTCAGCTTTTTATCAAGAAAAAGCTGATTAAGAAAAAAGTTCCTTTTCTTTCAAAGAGAAAAGAACAAATATAAAAACTTTATCTTTGCTGCCATATATGGCAAACTACCGTTTCTTTCTTGACTATCTAGTACACAAGTTTTCTGCCAAAACACGCCATGGTGTACATTCTCCTTTCGTATATAAGCTTATTGATGAAGTTATTTACGATTTTTCAGCGCAGCCTTACGAAGACGAAATTGAGCGTAAACGATTGGCGCTAAAGAAGGACACACGAATTATCACGGTAACCGACTATGGTGCCGGTTCGATGCTCAATAACGGAAAGCAAAAAGCCGTCGGTACGATTGCCAGGAATGCGTTAAAACCGAAACGGATTGCGCAACTTATCGCTCGTTTGGCACATCACTTTGCGCCATCAACTATTATCGAATTAGGAACCTGTTTAGGGATTACCACAGCTTACCTTGCAAAGGCGAACCCAGATGCTTCGCTCATCACTGTAGAAGGGTGTCCGCAAACGGCGGCTATTGCCCAACAAACGCTCGATGCGCTCGGCGCTTCGCACGTTCAGCTGAAAATAGGAAACTTTGATACGCTATTACCGCAACTTATTCAAGAGCAGGAAAAAATTGACTTCCTCTTTTTAGATGGCAACCATCGGAAAGATGCCACGTTGAATTATTTCTATCATTGCCTTCCTAAAACCCACCCGCAAAGCGTGCTCATTTTTGATGATATCTATTGGAGCAAGGGCATGAAAGAGGCTTGGCAGGAAATCAAAAATCATCCACAAGTAAGTCTTACCATCGACCTGTTCTTCATCGGTTTAGTTTTCTTTAGAACGGGTCAGGAGAAAGAACACTTTAAGGTTAAGTATTAGTTTTAGTCAAAGACTAAAAACTGATTACTTCACCCGCTGTTAAAATGCTTCCCCGAGCGACAAGTAAAAAGCTGATTGTCTTGGCTCTCCTGGACGTTTTTCACCCATACCATAGTCGATCCGGATACTTGAATTATGTTCCAGATCAAAGAAATAGCGCAAACCTCCACCAAAGGAGGGCTTAAGGGATGAAAAATCGATTTTCTTATTATAAACGGTACCAGCTCCCATAAAGGCAGTAAAACCGATTCGTGGATGAATGCGATAACGCAATTCGGCTTGCGAAGTCATCAATGTCTTATCTCGATACCGACCAGGGTAATACCCACGCATTACCTCATCGCTTCCTAACTGAGGAAACAAGTAAAAAGGTACATTTCCGAAGTATTCATCGTAGGTAGCATGAAGACCCAGTGTTAATTTGGAGGTCAAAGGAAAGAAAGCGCGCAAATCGAAATCCAAACGTCCTCCTTCGAAATTAGTACCGCCCCAAAAATCAGGCATATAATGATAAACAGCCCTTGCGTAATACCCTTTCGTTGTGTAGATATTGGTGTTGCGGCTATCGTACAGCTGAGAGATGCCAAAGGCCAGGTATTTTCCACCTTCCTTGCCATAAAGCGGTGTCCAGTCGTAAATACCACCGGGAGCCTCATCTTTATATTCGTAGTTTTCGTAGATCAATCCAAGGCCTATATAATAATTTTTAACAATCTTCTTTTCACCTTCTAACCTTAATCGAAACAATCGTTGAACTAGTGAATCTTTATCCGCTTTTCGAGTCTGATCACCGATTCCGTAAAAATTAAAGGGAAAATCCTTGTATCGTATCTCCGAAATAAGGTGGTAATCATTGTCTTTGGTCCATATATCGGAAGTCAATTTCAGATTCGATTGCTTTTTTGTCGTTAGGGATCCCTGCAGTACAATACTTGATGTACGTATCAATGTATCACTTTTATCGATATAAAAGTTATAAATCCCGGAAAGCCCGTACTCCAAACCGGTTTCAGGAGCATATCCCAATAAGGGTAATACAACAAAACCGGCAGAGCGGGTTGAATCTTTCTCTGACGAAATAAACTTCTGCACCAGTTTACTCTGCATTAATTTACCATTCATCACTCTCTGATAGAGCCCAGGCCTCTTCTCCTGCGCCATGAGGTTTAACGTAGCGAGCCAAAGAATAACTGTTCCGAGTAGGAATCGTTGCGGCAATATTCTCATAAATTTCAGCGAAAAATCTAAAAACTTTTTCAATATCAAAGCGGTTTGGGGACACAGGTAATATCTTCGATTTTGCGCAGATTAACCGGTGTTTGATAGTATTGGCTTTCGAGATAGAGCGAGTCAGGCGTATGTCTTCCCAATTTAAACCGAGGCAAAAATTGACCGATGCGATGACAACCCGATAATTTTTGTCGCCAGTTACTTCGTGTAAAGGTGGATTCTATCAGTAAGCTATCATTTCTAACGAGATAGACTCCCCTGGCATACTCTTCCCATTGCCCATTACCATAACAAGAGTCCACTACTGTCTTTACTTTGCTAAATGTCTTCAAGGTGATATAAACCGAGTCACAAGTAAATTTCAGACGATACAAACTATACGTCAATAACTGATCTTGATGAGGTATGGTATCTTGTACCCATACCCCTTGTAAGTACGGTTCTCCCTCTCCCTGCACATTGGGATTAAATTTACAGGCAGCGCAAAGCAATAAGCACATACCCCCAAGTAAAAGGTATGTGCTTTTAAAGTTAACATAATGATTTTTAAGTCTCATTATCGTTGGAACACCCTATTTCAAACCGCCTATCATATCTTCGGGGCGTACCCACTGATCAAATTGCTCATTCGTAAGCAGTGCAAGCTCAAGTGCCGCTTCACGAAGCGACTTATTTTCTTTATGTGCCTTCTTTGCAATTTTTGCGGCATTCTCATAACCGATATGCGGATTGAGCGCGGTTACGAGCATCAGTGAATTTTCCACATGTTTTTTAATACCGTCATAGTTAGGTTCAATACCTATTGCACAGTGATCATTGAAGGAAACACAGGCTTCGCCAATTAAGCGTGCAGACTGCAAGAAGTTAGCGGCCATCAACGGTTTAAAGACATTTAACTCATAGTGCCCGTTGGCCCCGCCAATTGTAATCGCGACATCATTTCCCATCACCTGCGCTGCCACCATCGTTAAAGCCTCGCATTGCGTCGGATTTACCTTCCCAGGCATAATGGACGAGCCCGGTTCGTTTTCCGGAATAAAAATCTCTCCAATACCAGAACGTGGTCCGGAAGCTAGCATGCGGATATCATTGGCTATCTTCATCAGCGACACCGCTAGCTGCTTTAAAGCACCGTGGCTTTCCACAATCGCATCGTGTGCAGCCAGTGCTTCAAATTTGTTTTCCGCGGTACGGAAGGGTAGCCCTGTAAACTCCGCAATGTACTTGGCAACATTCACATCATACCCTTTCGGTGTATTGATTCCTGTGCCTACTGCTGTACCTCCTAAAGCTAATTCAGCAAGATGCGACAAGGTATTATTCAAGGCTTTTAACCCATGATTTAATTGAGCGACATATCCGGAAAATTCTTGACCCAACGTTAAGGGGGTGGCATCCATTAAATGCGTACGGCCAATTTTTACTACATCTTTAAATTGATCCGATTTGGCTTTTAAGGTATCCCGAAGTTTCTCAACACCCGGAACAGTGGTTTCTACCAACATCTTATAGGCAGCGATATGCATCGCTGTGGGGTAGGTATCGTTGGACGACTGCGATTTATTTACATCATCATTTGGATGGATAAACGTCTTTCCTTCCCCCAGTTTATTTCCTTGAATAACGTGCGAACGATTGGCAACGACTTCATTCACATTCATATTAGATTGGGTTCCTGAACCTGTTTGCCATATAACCAGCGGAAATTCGCTATCATGTTTCCCTGCTAATATCTCGTCACAAACCTGAGCTATCAAATCTCGCTTTTCTGCCGGCAATACACCCGCGTCTGTGTTCGTAAAAGCGGCTGCTTTTTTCAAATAAGCAAAAGCACGAATGATTTCTTTCGGCATCGAACCTTCCGGACCAATTTTAAAATTCTCGTGGGATCTTTCTGTCTGGGCTCCCCAATACTTATCGGCAGGCACCTTTACCTCGCCCATGGTATCGCGTTCAATTCTATATGACATGTTAATTTTGATATTATTTTTTATCCTCAACATAGGTTTATCCTTGTTGAATTATCCTTACAAAGTTATAAAACTTATACACTTGACCATATTTAGGGGCTAATTGTTTTTATTTTTCCTCTTCTTATTACACGAGCTGTACAACTCGTGTAAAAATTTCATTAAATTAGCAATTAACACAATATTTTATCAATTTCGCCATTCCTATGATGTTGTACTTTTAATAGCAAAATTCATTACGTGTTGAGACAATTACTACAATTTTCCCTTTTTTCCTTTATTATATTCGCTGCCTGCAATTCCGCTGAAGAAAAAAAGGCTAAGCAGGCCAAAGAACAAGCAATTACCGATAGCATTAAGCTTATATACCATCCGAAGGATGCGAATAAAGAGGTGGATGCCTTTATGCAAAAACTCCATAAAAAATCGGCTTTTAATGGAAACGTGTTAGTGGCTAAGAAAGGAAAGATTATTTATGAAAATGCTTTCGGTTGGGCCGATTATTTGCGTAAGGATAGTTTAAAAATCCGCTCTCAATTTGAATTGGCCTCGGTTTCTAAACCGTTAACAGCCACCGGTATCCTGCTATTGGTACAGGAAGGCAAACTGAAACTCGACCAACAAGTAAAGGCTTTTTTTCCGGACTTCCCCTATGAGGGCATTACCGTTCGGATGCTATTGACTCATCGTTCGGGCTTGATCAATTATGTTTATTTTACAGACGATCTGTGGCCCGACAAGAAAAAGGGGATGACCAATATGGATGTTATGAAAATTCTGGCCGAGCGTAAACCGGCGCCATATGCCAAACCCGACACACGATTTCATTACAACAACTCCAACTTTATGATATTGGGGGCCATCATTGAAAAGGTCAGTGGACAGTCATTCACGGTGTTTATGCAAGAAAATATCTTCAAACCGGCGGGCATGAAGAATACGCATGTTTACTCAAAGGCAGATTATGAAAAGATCCCCACCGATGTTGTAGGACATGATAAAGTATGGCGACGGTCTGTAGTTCAGAACTTCCACGATGGGCCCGTGGGTGATAAGGGAATTTATAGTACCGTTGAAGATTTATTCCTTTTTGATCGCGCGATGCGTGAAGGACGATTAATCAATCAAAGTTGGCAAGATTCTGCTTATGCACCCCATAACACAAAATCCATCAAGGGGGTTTTTAATTACGGGTTCGGTTGGCGTACTTTTGAGCAAGGAAAAGAGCATGTTGTGTATCATACGGGTTGGTGGCATGGTTTTAAAAATTTATATGTTCGTGATTTAAAAAACGATGTTACGATTGTTTTGTTAAGTAATATGGCGAATGGTAGTCTGACGCATTTAGACGATCTATTTAAGATTGTGAACATGCCTGTCATCCGGCAAGGTGCCTACAATGGCAGCGGCGATTATGTGGGGGAGTAGGCGTGCTAATTCGCCAATTAGCTAATGTGATAATTAGCTAAAATTGCATTAATGAGATCATGGGTTTTTACAGCCGAGAGCTGACAACTGAAAGCTGACAACTAAATATAAAAGAATATGTTTGATAAATTGTTTCAGGCCCAGCAAAAGGCTGAAGAAATTAAAAAACGCCTCGACACAATAAGTGTGTCAGGAGAAGTGGAGGGAGGAGCGATTAAAGTAATTGCAACCGCCAATAAAGAAATTAAATCAATTACGATAGACCCAACGTTCCACGAAGGTGCTGATTTGGAAGAAGTGGAAGAGTTATTAGTGGTGGCTATCAACAAGGCTCTTCAGCAAGCTGAAAATGTAAGCCAGACCGAAATGCAAGCCGCAACCAAAGACATGTTGGGTGGCCTGGGCGGTATGTTTGGCAGCTAGATAAAAAGGAGTGATGAACGATGGTTTATAGATGATGAATGAATAACTTTTTACCTTCCCTACGGGAGGCAGACTTTTTGAATTTTTACTTTTTACTTTTGGCATATGAAAGCAACATTTTACGGACATGCCAGCATCGCCTTGGAGTTAGCTGGCGCCAATGTATTGTTCGATCCTTTTATTACGCCTAATGAACAGGCGAAACATATTGATATTAGCACCCTGCATCCTGATTATATTTTGCTTAGCCATGCACATGAAGACCATGTTGCGGATGTAGCGGCCATTCAGAAAAGTGCAAATGCCACGGTCATCGCTATTGTTGAAACAGCTGCCTGGGTAAGTAGACAAGGTGTTAGCCAAGATAAGATCATTGCTATCAATTTTGGAGGGACCGTTAAAACATCTTTTGGATCGGCTAAAATGGTTTACGCGCTTCATACAAACTGCACACCTGATCAGCAATATGGCGGTGTAGCCGCAGGTTATCTTATTAAGAGTGGCGACAAGAAAATCTATTTTGCAGGTGACACAGCCTTAAGCTTAGAAATGAAGCTCTTAGCAGATGAACAATTGGACTGGGCCATTTTGCCCATTGGGGATCATTTCACCATGGGGGTAGATGATGCCATCAAAGCCGCTGGATTTGTCAACTGCAAAAACATTATCGGAATACACTATAACACCTTTCCACCTATTAAAATCGATGAAGAGGAAGCGAAGCAAAAGTTTGCCGCTGCCGGTTTAAATCTTCATTTGTTAACGATCGGAGAATCGATCGAACTTTAAAGGGTATAAGCATCTCACATTACAAGTAGAATCAATTGGCTAATGATCACATTAGCCAATTGATTCTTATATTCCTTTTTCCCGATGTATTTGTAAGTTGTAGAAGCGCAGTCGACCGCTCTCATCATCCACCATCACATCAACCGTAATATCAAAAGTATCGTTTATATAATCATTCTCGGCATAAGAAGGAATCCAATAACTAATTCCTTTTAATGCATTGGTGATAATTTTATCTCCTTCTTTTTCAGGTAAGCCTTCCACCATTTCCAAATCCCGTAAGCTTCCCGTCTTCGTAACATCAGCCTTTATTTTGAGCTTAGCGGGTCCTGTTAATAGTTCACGGGCATCATAAATAGCAAATGCGGCTTCCAGTTTTTTTGTAATGAACATTGAAAAGTCTTGGTTCTCATCGATGGTGCAATTCTTACTCACCATATCCTCTGCTTGTAGGAAAAACAAAGAGGGTCCGACTTGTATACGCGAGCCGTTTTTATAGGGCAATCCGTTAATTTCGTCATAACCACCTTTAAACACCCCTTCCTCAAAACGTTCATACCCCGCATAATCTTGTTCACTCTTCGGGTAAACCAAAAAGATATTCCAGTTGCCATCCGGCTTCCCCGATTTAATATTCCCCTGATAATTGGTAAACGCATAACCGTATTCGTTGTACCCTTCGGCCTTTACCGAAAAATCATATTTTCCATTCCCGTCCGTTACCCGCTGACGTCTTCTGGTATCCCAATAGTTCTGGACAAAGGCCCCCTCTTCCTTATAGAGGATTTCCAACATGGGTAAACCATCGGGATAATTATAGCGAGAAATTCCTTCTGCCTTTCCATCTTTGAAGGTGGTGGTCCATTTTACCTGCCCATTTCCAAAATAGGCGGTAAATACTCCTTCTTTTTTGCCTTGTGCATAATTACCTGTCAATATTACTTTCCCGTCGTTATTGTAATCGGTAAACGGCCCGTCAAAGCTTTTGATCGAAATATTATATTTACCAACCCGTTCAATGGATTTAAACTGACAAAACTTGTCAACCAGGAAATAATGCTCATCAAAATAGAATTGCGTCGTTCCATCCGTTAGCGGCTCAAAATAGATCGGCTTAACTTCTACACTGTCCGTTTGGGCCCATAAGCCGGGGATCATTCCTATACTGCATACAAGCAGCAATCCTATTTTAAATATATTCTTTTTGCGTTTGCTTTTCATGTTAATGTGCTTCAAGCCAGTTTTGCCCTTCACCGATTTCCACCACAATGGGAACTTCGGTTTTCAGAGCTCCCTTCATGCGCTCTTCTATAATTTCCTTAAACGCTGCAACCTCATTTTTTGGTACGTCAAACACCAATTCATCATGTACTTGCATTGTCATTTTTCCTTTGAGATTAGCCTGTTGGATATCTTGATGAATATGAATCATTGCAATCTTAATCAAATCGGCCGCGGACCCTTGTATGGGTGCATTGATAGCATTTCGCTCCGCAAAACCCCGAACAGTTGCGTTGGCTGAGTTAATATCCCGTAAATAGCGCCGACGTTTTCGTAAGGTTTCGACATAGCCGTGTTCTTTGGCAAAAGCAATGGTATTGTTCATATAATTACGTATACCGGGATATTGAATAAAATATTGCTCAATCATATCAGCAGCTTCGCGACGCGGAATTCCTAAACTTTGTGATAGGCCAAATGCTGATTGCCCATATATGATACCAAAATTGACGGCCTTCGCATTCCGTCTTTGATTGGCAGTAACTTCTGCTAAGGGTACACCATATACTTTAGCCGCCGTTGCGGTATGAATATCTAACCCTTTCGCAAAAGCATCCAACATGTTGGCATCTTTACTAATTTCTGCAATTAATCGAAGTTCAATCTGGGAATAATCGGCCGATAAAATGACATGTTCATCATCCCGCGCAATAAAGGCTTTTCTAACTTCTTTTCCTCGTTCTGTACGAATCGGAATATTTTGTAGATTGGGGTTGTTGGAACTTAATCGGCCGGTAGCCGCCACGGCTTGGTTATAAGAAGTATGCACGCGCCCGGTTTTAGCATTAATTAACTGCGGCAAGGCATCCACATAAGTGGATCGCAGTTTTTGTAATTGCCTATATTCTAATATATCCTGCACAATATCGCTTTTATTCGCCAGCGCGATGAGGACATCTTCTCCTGTTTGATATTGACCCGTTTTTGTCTTTTTTGCCTTGGGGTCCAATTGCAACTTATCAAACAAGACTTCACCCAGCTGTTTGGGAGAAGCAATATTAAAGGGTACTCCTGCTTTCTCGTATATTCTTGCTTCCAATATTTGCACTTCATTCTGGATGGCCAAAGAAAAATCGCTCAATGCTTTAACATCAATCCGCACCCCCACCCTTTCCATCTCCACTAATACATGTACCAAGGGAAACTCTACTTCACGTGCAAGTTGATCTGCCTCTACCTTCGTGAGCATCGGTTCAAAAACTTCTTGCAACTGCAAGGTAATATCGGCATCTTCTGCGGCATAATCACTTACGATTTTAGGATCCACATCACGCATATTCAACTGTCCCTTTCCTTTAGGACCTATTAGCGTGGTAATGGAAACGGGTGTATACCCTAAATAATTTTCTGATAAAACATCCATTCCGTGCCTTGTCTCAGGATCAATGAGATAATGTGCCAGCATGGTATCGAAAAGCTCACCTGCTACTTTTACATCATACCAACTCAGTACCAATATATCGAACTTCAGGTTCTGTCCGATTTTACCAATTGTTGGATTTTCAAACAGGGGCTTGAATCGCTGAACCAAAGCAAGCGCATCTTTTTGATCCACTGGGGCGGGTACGTACCAGGCTTTGCCCTTTTCGACCGAGAAGCTAAGTCCAACTAGCTCACAACTATTGGCATCGGTTCCTGTCGTCTCTGTATCAAAACAAAAAGACGACTGTTTCCCTAAGTCAACCAATAATTCATTCAACTTATCCTCATCATCTACAAAAGTGTAGCTATGATCAATATTACCAATATGATTTCCCGGTGCCGGGGGACTAACTGCTTCCGGTGCTGATACGGTGCTTTCTCCTGTGGCGAAAAGGTCCATTTGGCCCCCCGTTGAAGCCTTGTTATCTACTACGCTAAACTCGTCTCCGAACACTCTTTTACCCAACGTTCTGAATTCCAATTCAGCAAATAAGGGTTCCAACAAATCTCTATCAGCGTCTCTTATTTTTAAGGCTTCGGCCTCTAATTCAACAGGTACATCAAGTATAATCGTTGCCAATTTTTTCGAAATAAGCCCTTGTTCGGCATAGGTTTCAATATTCTCTTTCAGCTTTCCTTTTAATTGACCACTGTTGGCGATGATCCCTTCAACCGATCCAAAATCCTGAATTAATTTTTTGGCTGTCTTTTCACCCACACCAGGTATCCCGGGTATATTATCCACCGCATCGCCCCATAGGCCTAAAATATCGATCACCTGTTCCACGTGCGCGATTTCCCATTTCTCTAAAACCTCCTTTACACCCAATATCTCATGTCCATTACCCATACGGGCAGGCTTGTAAATTTTTATACGATCCGTCACCAACTGTGCATAATCTTTATCAGGCGTCATACAAAACACTTCAAACCCCTCTTTTTCAGCTTTTTTTGCCAAGGTACCAATAATGTCATCTGCCTCAAACCCATCCATGGTAATAACGGGGATGTTAAAGCCTTCTATTAAGCGAAAAATATAAGGAATCGCTGCAGCTAAATCTTCAGGCATAGCTTCGCGGTGTGCTTTATAGGCCTCAAAAGATGTATGGCGTTCTGTAGGTGCTTCTGTATCGAACACGACTGCCATATGCGACGGATTTTCTTTTTTTAGTACTTCCAATAAGGTATTCGTAAAGCCCATGATCGCGGAAGTATTCAATCCTGTTGAGGTAAAACGCGGATTTTTACTCAAAGCAAAATGAGCCCGGTATATCAGAGCCATACCATCTAGCAAAAAAAGTTTCATTGGAATATATTTATTCGTTATCGTTCATTCTTGGATTTAAAAACTTGGGCTTAGCAAGCAGATACTTTCCATCCGGCTCCCATCATTGGATACAAAGTTAAAAGAATAGGCCGATTTTGAAATATCACTTGCTAATTCAATCGGGATTTCGCTTTTAAAAGGAAGAAAGATTTTTATTAGTTTATTTTTTACTCCTGTTCTTATCCTTATATCATAAAGAACCGAAGAATGTAATGGTGAAAGAGTTGACTAATAAACTTAATATTAAAACAAAATGACTGTCGACTTTCTGACCTAAAACAAGGATCGATTTAACACACAGATGAAAGCGTATTTTTTAAGTAAAACCGACCAACGGGGTTCCCAATTAATCCCACGTATCTTTAGGTATTATTCCCGATAATTATATAAAACAAAAAGAGTAAGCGAAAAACACTTACTCTCCAAAATATGTTATGCATGTTCTAGCGCACTACATAGAGCTTTGTTTCTGAGCTTCTTCTTTCATCTTATCGTTCGCAACAATCACGATCTCTACCCGACGGTTTTGAGCCCGACCAGCTTCGGTACTATTATCGGCGATGGGCTCATTGAAGCTTTTCCCTTCCGTTTTTGCCCGGCCGGCAGCTAAACCTTGCGATACGGCATAGCTTTTAACTGCCGCAGCTCTACGCTCTGATAAACCCTGATTGTATTCGGCGGTTCCCTTGTTATCCGTATGACCAATAACCAAGATATCAGTATCTGGATTGTCATTCAACGACTTAACCAAGTTTTTAATATTTGTTTGCGCTTCGGGTTTTAAAGCAGTTTGGTCAAAGCCAAATAAAATACCTGAATCGAATTTGACGATGATACCCTCACCTGCCTTAACCACTTCTGCTCCGTCAACTGTGCGCTCAATTTCCGCAGCCTGTTTGTCCATCTTTTTTCCAATCAGTCCACCGGCCACTCCACCAAGTGCTCCACCGATAATGGCCCCCACTGCTGTATTACCCGCTTTTTTACCAATAAGCGCACCTAATCCTGCTCCACCAACGGCGCCTATACCTGCACCTTTTTGGGTGTTATTCATGGATTTAACTGTGTTACAGCTGGTGAATAACATACTTGACGTAGCAAGTGCCACACCAAAAATAGCTATGTTCTTTTTTATGCTCATTTTAATATTTTTTGATGATGTTAAAAGTTATACAAACCAAGTGCCAAAAAGTTTTTGATTTAAAACATTAACTTTAGGCCAAGTTAATTTCACACATATGAAACATACAAATATACTATCCATTCTATTTCTTTTTATAGGTATTGGTACCTTATCCGGACAACAAGTATATGAATGGAAAAGCAATACCACCGCTGGTTATACGTACCGTTACGTTACAAACGATCCAACCCAATCGAGATTTTACACATTAAAGAATGGGCTGACAGTTATTTTAAGTCCTTCCACCAAAGAACCACGAATTCAAACCTATATAGCCGTCAAAGCGGGCAGCAAAACGGATCCGGCCAACCACACCGGCTTAGCGCACTATCTCGAGCACCTGCTCTTTAAAGGCACCGATAAATTCGGAACATTAACTTGGTCGAAAGAGGAGCCCCTGCTGAATCAGATTGATAAATTGTATGAGCAATATAATTCCACGACCGACTCGATAAAGCGAAAGGCTATTTATGCGGAAATCGATCGTGTATCAGGAGAGGCCGCTAAGTTTGCTATTGCCAATGAATATGATAAATTGATGGCCAATATGGGCTCACAGGGAAGTAATGCTTTTACTTCTTTTGAACAGACCGTTTACATCGAAAACATCCCCTCTTCCTCCACAGATAAATTTTTGGCCGTACAGGCGGAGCGTTTCCGAAATCCTATTTTTAGAATCTTTCATACCGAATTGGAGGCGGTTTACGAAGAAAAGAACAGGGGTTTGGATAATGATGGCACCAAGGTATTTGAATCCATGTTTGAAAACCTGTTTCCCAACAGTTATGGGAAACAAACAACTATTGGAACGATCGAACATCTAAAAAACCCTTCTTTAATTGCAATTAGGGACTATTACCGAACCTATTATGTGCCCAATAATATGGCCATCATTATGTCTGGAGACTTTAATCCAGATCTCGTAATCAAGAAAATTGATACGCAGTTTTCTTTTATGAAAGAGAAAGAGATACCCCCGTATCATTTCGAATCGGAAGCGGAGATTAAAGCGCCGATTAATAAGGACGTGCTTGGACCAACACCGGAAAGTATCATGATCGGCTATCGTTTCCCGGGGTCTCAAAGTAAGGACACTCAATTATTAGAGCTCATTGGCAGTATTCTTACCAATGGTAATGCAGGGTTATTCGATCTCAACCTAGTAAAAAAACAACGGTTGCTTTCCGCTGCCGCTTTTCCTTATGTGCTTAAGGATTATAGTACACTTTTACTGCAAGGCCGACCCATGAAAGATCAGTCATTAGACGAGGTGAAACAGCTGATGTTAAAGGAAATTGAAAAATTAAAAACAGGCGATTTTTCAGATGAGCTTTTAACGGGGATTCTAAACAACGCAAAAAAGAATACAACGGAATCCAATGAAAGTTATCAATCCAGAGCAAGTAATCTCATGGATGCCTTTACATCGGATATCGACTGGCAACGAATGGTTGCCTATAATAGTACCTTGGCAACAATCGATAAGGAAGATATCATGGCCTTTGCAAAGAAATACCTCAATGACAACTATGTTGCTGTTTATAAAAAGAAGGGGGAAGATAAAAGTATAAAGAAAGTCGAAAAACCAACCATCACACCCGTTGAAGTGAACAGGGATGCACAATCTGCGTTTCTAAAACAAGTTAATGAAATGCCGGAAACACCTGTTTCCCCCATGTGGATTGATTATGACAAAGATATCAATCGTAAAAAGATCAATGGATTATCTCTTTTAGCTGTTGAAAATAAAACAAATGATATTTTTCGTTTAAGTTATCGATTTGATATGGGAAGCTACCATAACAAATTACTACCGATTGCCGCAGAATATCTGCAATATATAGGTACGTCGACAAAAAATGCTGAGGATATCAGTAAGGCATTTTACCAAATTGCTTCCTCCTTTGATGTGAACGTTTCCTCGGAGATCAGTTCTATAAGCCTGGATGGTTTGCAGGAGAATTTTGGACAGGCCGTCCAATTATTGGAAGACCTGTTAAAAAATTGCCAACCAGATGAGCAAGCCTGGCAGCGCTTAAAGTCACGTTTGAAAAAAGCGCGTGAGGACGCCAAACTGGATAAGGGCTCTATTTTACGAGGAGTGGTAAGTTATGCGCAATATGGAGCTAAAAATCCATTCAATTATGTGTTGTCCGATGAGGAGCTGGAAGCAATTCAGGCAAAGGCCTTGACAGACATTTTGCATGATTTGGTAAACTACGAGCATAAAGTTGTGTATTATGGCCCAAAAAGCGCGGCAGAGCTAGGTGATGAGCTGGGAAGCTTACATACCACACCCGCTCAATTCAAGGCATATCCCATTCCTGTAAAATTTGAAAAGACGGCACAGAATGAATCAAAAGTATACTTTGCACATTACGACATGGTGCAAGCTGAAATTGATTGGTTTAGGAATTCTGACGAATACGATCCAAATAGAACGGCCGTTATCCAACTATTTAATAACTATTTCGGCGGCGGCATGAGCGGTATTGTTTTCCAGACAATCAGAGAGTCGAAGGCGCTGGCTTATTCCACTTACGCTGTTTATTCATCGCCAAATAAGAAAGATGACCGCTACAGCATTCTGGCTTATGTGGGCACACAGGCCGATAAATTAAAAGAAGCGATAGCGGGGATGAACGAGTTGTTACAAAACTTGCCTGCCTCTGAAAAAGTCTTTAATACCAGCAAAGAAGGTTTGCTTCGGTCGCTTGAAACCAGCCGTATTACGGAAGATGGCATTATCTACTCCTTCTTGAATGCACAACGATTAGGAATCGATTACGATATGCGGAAGAAAGTATACGATGAGGTGAAAGGCATGAATTTCTCGGATCTGAAAAATTTTCACGACCGTGAATTTAAGGGAAAAGCCTATGCTTATTGCATTCTGGGAAGTAAGGAACGGGTAAAAAACACGGATCTTGCTAGTTATGGAGAGGTGAAAGAACTCGACCTGAAGACCTTGTTTGGCTATTAGCTACTTGATAACCCAGGGTGTATCCGATGTTCAAAAAGATTCGGATACACCATTTTCTTAATGACCTGAATTCGATTACTATTTTCGGCTCAGGTTAATATTCCTTTTTATTGAGTTGTTGTTCCGGGATGGGGATTTTGGGTAAAGTATCTGCTTTAGGCTTACCATCACGCTCAAATTTTGCCAAAGATGCCTTGAGGTAATCCCGAATATCATACTCGTTCCAATACTGGCATTGTTCGTAACTTGGTCGGTACAGCGACATGAAATTCATAAGGTCATCCCCCTGTAGACCTGTAATCTCGCCAACGTTGTATTTGTTGAATTTTTTATCAACCTCTGTTTCTTTTATTTCGTTCTGTGCGTAATTGTTAAACCTTCTGGCATTTTTTGCGGATCGACTGAAAGTGCCATACAAAGCGCTCAATGGATTGAAAACGTAGGCCAAGGCTTTGGGCTTGCGCGCCCCGTAAGGTGTTTGCTTATCATAATCTTCCAGTATATCTTGAAGCTCTTCTTTCCTTGTCTTTCCGGTAACCGTAACTGTTTCGAGTTCAATCGTGGGGTTTAAACTTACTACAATATTTTTTGGATCGGCAATACGGTAATATTCGGACGAGTAAGCATATTTGGTAACAATAAGTGTATCGCCAACCTTTGCCGGGATGACGAAACCGCCTTCGCTGTTCGAAATAGCCTTCTCTAAGGTGCGTCTATTGGTGATTGTAGCCTCAGCAACCCGCTTCGGGGTGCCTTTCTCCAGAACAACTCCTTCTAATGTCTCCTGTGCTTGTACAACGGAGCCAAAACTAAATAAAAATAGTGTTAAAAAGATGCTATATATGCTTTTAAAGTGTCTTTTACGCTCCATACTTCTCCTCGGTAAACATAACAAATCATTTGCATTAATAGTGCTAAAAAATGTTAAATTAGCGAATAGCTATTCGCTGTTTTTGTTATCCATCCCTTATCCGATCGCATTGACCAATAATCATATTTGTCAATTTACGGGCCGTAAACACCGATATCATTAGTCGGTGTTCGCAAATGTCAAGCATTTTATCTAAGTTTGCATATGATAAAATCAATGACCGGATTTGGTTTAGGGACCAAAGAAAGTGCCAAAGCGAAATATACGGTAGAAATTAAGTCACTAAACTCAAAATATTTAGAGCTTAATTTAAAATTACCTAAAACTTTCTCTGAAAAAGAGCTTTTCCTCAGAAATGAATGTACAAAGCTTATTGAACGGGGAAAGGTCAACATTACGGTCAATGTCGAGTACGCCGATGCTTCGGCAAGAGCGGCCACGATTGATAGTGGCCTATTGAAAAATTATTACCAGCAACTAAAAACCATTGCTACCGAGCTAGGTGATCCTACAGAAAATATATTCGAATTAGCGCTTAATTTACCCGAAGTCATCAGTTATGCGGAAGATGCCGCAGATGAAGAAGAATGGCAAGATTTATTGAGTACTTTTTATTTGGCATTGGAGAAATTCCAGCAATTCCGATCAGACGAAGGAAAGGTTCTCAAAGAGGATCTCTTCAAAAGAAATCAGACTATTTTGGAACTTTTAGTAAAGGTAGAAAGTCAAGAAATAGCTCGAATCCCGCTTATAAGAGAACGTATTAGTAATTATATGGAAGAAGCGGTAGGTGGTGAAAATGTAGATAAGAATCGATTCGAGCAAGAATTAATTTATTATATCGACAAGCTCGACATTACTGAAGAAAAGGTACGATTGAGAAGTCACTGCGAGTATTTCGCAAAGATTTTAACGGCACAAGATGCAAATGGTAAAAAACTAGGCTTTATTTCACAAGAAATGGGCCGCGAAATAAATACGCTTGGATCGAAGGCCAATAATGCCCAGATTCAGCAAACAGTAGTTCAAATGAAGGAAGAGCTGGAAAAAATTAAGGAGCAATTATTGAATATTTTATAGATAACTTGTCATTATTGAATGGAAGGAAAGTTAATTATCTTTTCTGCACCTTCGGGAGCAGGAAAAACGACAATTGTAAAGTGGTTACTGGAAAAATTTAATGACAAGATTGCCTTTTCGATCTCTGCTAGCACAAGGGAGCCTCGCGAAGGTGAAGTGGATGGAAAGGACTATTACTTCATCACGAAGGAAGAATTTTTACATCGCATTGCAAAAAAGGAATTTGTTGAATTTGAGGAAGTTTACTCCGGCACTTTTTATGGCACTTTACGCGCTGAAATAGAGCGTATTTGGACTGAAGGGAAAGCTGTTATATTTGATATTGACGTAATTGGAGGACTGCATTTAAAGAAAAAGTTTGAAGATAATGCCTTGGCTGTTTTTGTGCAACCTCCCTCCTTGAATGTATTGATCGAAAGACTGAGGGGAAGAGGAACTGATACAGAGGAAAAACTCAAGGAGCGCATCGAAAAGGCCGGTAAAGAACTGGCTTATGCGGAGAAGTTTGATATCATCTTAAAAAATGATGACTTGGACAAAGCGTGTCAGGAAGCCTCTGAACTTGTGCTTGATTTTTTGAAATAAGGCTGTTTAAGGAATGCAAAAAATAGGACTTTTTTTTGGTTCATTTAACCCTATTCATGTTGGCCATTTAATCATTGCGAATTATATGGCCAATTATACCGATCTGACAGAGGTTTGGTTTGTGGTCTCACCGCATAATCCTTTGAAAAAGAAAGATGGTTTGCTCAATATGTACGACCGCTTAGAAATGGTGAACTTGGCGATTGATAAAGCAGACTGTATACGTGCCAGTGATATTGAGTTCCGGCTTCCTCAACCTTCGTATACCATCGATACCTTAATACACCTTCGGGAACGTTATCCAACAAAGGATTTTGTTTTGATTATGGGATCTGATAATCTCGCCACCCTCAAGAAATGGAAGAATTACGAAATCATTTTGCGTGACTTTTTTATTTATGTGTATCCAAGGCCGGGCTATGATGTGACGGAATGGACAAACCATCCCCGAGTTACTTTTACGGAAACCCCTTTGATGGAAATATCTTCCACATTTATCAGAAAAGCGATCAAAGACCATAAAAATGTACAATATTTTCTGCCCGATAAGGTATTGGATTTCATCGATAAGAAGGGTGTTTATTTATAGTTGATTTGTTCGTTTTTGCGACTCATTACCTACTTCCCTTTTAACAATTTAACTAATTCCCCAATTCTTCCAATTCCGCCTTTTCATCAATGGGTACACCAAGGATAAAATCGTCATAATCGGCAGTGTCTTGATCTGAATAAGTGCCATAAGCATTTAAAAGAAATCCTTTTTTACCGTCCTTGGTCTCTATCGCATATAAAACCGACATATCAGCAGGATCACTTTCACCTTCAAACCGATAATTTCGAACGATGGTTAAATCTTGTGGTTGGTAGATAGGCGATTCCTGATGGCCTAAATAAGCGCCTTCTTGTTTAATGACAAATTCCTCACTATATCCTTTAGCGGCCAATTTATTCATAACCTGAGAAAGGGGTGTCATAGAAGCAGATGTACTCATAATTTCTTGATATAATGTTTCCAACTAGGTATATAACAGTGCTTGTTAATAAATAGTTTGCTTATGGCTTAGACGCTTTCTGACCACGGATCGATTTAACACATAGATGAATTGTTTATATTAAAGGAACGTTTTTTTTGTCACTTTTTTCCGCAAAAAGTAACCAAAAACTCATCACTTGGAACTTTGCTATAAAAGGTAGTGCCTCAACGTGCAAACCGCAAATTTCCTAGGTGATATTTTAGCGGAACGTAGGGCTTTTACTTTTAACCGGACGTATTATTTCTTCAGCCCTAAATATAGCCCTGTGCGCTGGAAGAACGGCCTTGGAGGATACCGATGCAACGAGCAGCAAAGCATTTGCACCTCTGTTCATGTTGCACTATCCAAGCGGATTGAGGAAGTGAAACGGCTCCAATACGCGCCAGTGATGCTTTGCAATCAGGTGCAAGGTAGCCTACACCGCCTTGATTTATTCACGCTTGTTTATTTTTAAAGGTGTTCATGAACTCATCACTACGTTCTTCGGTTTGCTCAACTTTTATCAAGAAAAGTTGATTAAAATAATAGTTTTATTTTTAACTAAAAACCGACCAAGGGAGCTCCCAAAGCAATCCCACTTATCTATAGGTATTATTCCCGATAGTCATATAGAAGAATTATTTAGAATTGGAAATTATTCATCGTCTACGTAACTTGCGGACAAACACACAGACCTAGCAGCAATTTATTCTATACCAGATGGCTACTAAACTTTTCTTCTTCATTTCATGCTGTTTATTGGCTCTCCCCGGAATGGCACAAAAAAGTAAAAAACAGCCTAAACCACAGGTTCTTGTGTATGGCCATGGAGCGGATGCTTTTTCCGCAGCAATGCAGTCTGCACAATCAGGGGTTGAAACCTATTGGATTGTGGATTCGACCAATATCGGGGGCTCACTTATACAAGGGGGGATAAAAAGCATTTCATCAAATCATCTGCTAGACGTCGGAACATGGGCTTTTTTCTTAAAAGGGATAGCCAATGTTAAAGAAATTTCCGATTCAGCACTGCTCGCGGCCAAAAGAAGTATCGCACCAAGAATTGCGCAAAATGTTTTCGAAAATAGTGTTGACACGATCAAGCGATTATCTTATAAAAAGAATCTCACCGTTACCCAAATCCAAAAATCCGGTAAAGGATGGCAAGTAGCATTTAGCAATGGAGAAAAAATAAAAGTTAAAGCGGTAGTAGATGCCAGCCAGAATGTAGCCTTGCTAAATCTAATGAAAGAAAAGGAGATTAAATTTCAGGAGCATTTGCTTAAGGAGTCAGCTAAAAAAATCGACTATGATTCTTCTTTGTACAGAACCGGTATTGCTGTGGGGCAAGTGGGCGAAAAGATTTTCAATATACCGCTAAAAAATATACAGCCCGATAGTACGCTAAGAAATTACTTTGTCACAAGAACGAAAGATGAATTATTTTCATCGGATATACCCGAACACATACCCTTATTGATGTTACGTGCACAGGCCTGCGGTGCTGCCGCCGCCTATTGCGCATTTTTTAACACCACGTCTGATGCGATTAACGTCAGAACGTTACAAGGTGAACTTTTGGCGTTTAAAAGCTTCATGATACCTTTTCAGGATATCGGTTTATCCGACATTCATTATTCGCAAATCCAGCGTGTAGGGGCTACGGGGGTATTGCAAGGTATTTATAAAAACAACGGAAAAATGTTTTTATTTGCTGCCGATAGCCTGGTATCCTCGAAGGAGATTGAGCCGGTCATGAAACAACTCTATACCAGAAGTCAAATATGGTTTAAAGACAAAAATATAGCAACATTCACCTTGAACGATTTACTCGATTTAATAAAGTATGTTGCAACGAGGGGGGAAGAGTTAAATACGGAAGTTGAAAAAGGATGGTCAAAACGCTTTAAATTCAAAGGCACTTATGACCTAACGCGAAAATTAACCCGAAGAGAATTTGCGGTCTTGGTTGACTCTTATTTACAGCCCTTTCATGTACGTGTCAATTTAAAAGGGGAATTACAATATTAAAACGGGGCTTATCTAGTTGTTAGATAAACCCCGTTAAATATCATCTATTTCTTATTAGAATTTCCAGCGCACAAAGGCTTCAATAGCTTCATAATCGGCCAATCCTAATTCGTCATATTTTCTTGCAGTCTCACGTGTTCTATCTTCCGCACGTACCCAAAACTCGCGGGCATCGTCTCCAGGAAATACCGGAAGATCTTTTTGAGATTGATGCTTGAAAATAGCATGTCGTTTTCTAATCACTTCTTGCGGTGACAAAGGAACAGCCATTTCGATTTCATAAATCTCAAATTCGTGCCATGCCCCTCTATATAACCACAACCAGCAATCTTTTGTCCACTCCTCTGTTTTACTTAATCGCTTCAAGGCCTCCAAAATAATGTCAAAACAAACTTTATGGGTTCCATGTGGATCCGCAAAATCACCCGCAGCAAACACCTGATGTGGCTTAATTTCTTGTAGCAACTCCATGGTCTTTACAATATCATCTTCATAGGAAACAGCCTTTGAAAATTTACTTCGATCATAGAATGGTAAATCCTGAAAATGGATGTTTTCATCCGGCAAGCCTGCAAATCTAGCACCTGCGATCGCCTCCCCTTTGCGAATTAGGCCTTTAATAGTTCGGATTTCATCCGTATCAATTTGATTCGGTTTCTTCCCGGCTATAAATTTCCGTGTTTCGTTGTAAAGTGTTTCTAACTTTTCGGTTCCAAGATGCAACGACTTCGTAAAGTCAGTAGCAAACTCGATGTACCTTAAGACATCATCATCCCAAACGGCGGTATTACCCGAAGTTTGATAAGCGACATGCACGTTATGTCCTTGATCAGCCAATCGAATAAACGTACCTCCCATCGAAATTACATCATCATCGGGATGCGGTGAAAAGATAATCGCATTTTTCCTTGCAGGTACGGCCCGTTCCGGGCGCTGGCTGTCATCCGCATTGGGTTTACCCCCCGGCCAACCGGTAATAGTATGTTGAAGCTGATTAAAAATATCTATGTTGATGTTATACACCGGCCCTTTTTCTGTGGCCAATTGCGCCATACCATGATTATTATAATCTTCTTCAGTTAATTTGAGAATTGGTTTTGTAAGGGTTTGCGCTAACCAAATGACGGCTTTTTTAATGGTTTTAGAATTCCAAACGCAATCTTTTACCAACCAGGGTGTGTTGAAACGGGTCAAATCACTTGCAGCACCCTCGTCAAGAACAAACTCAACATTATCAGAAAGTTGAAGAAAGGTTGCCGGTACATCCGAAGACATTTCCCCTTCCACCGCCTTCTTAACGATTTCGGCTTTAACGGGACTCCAAGCCATTAAAATGATTTCACGGGCTTTAAAGATTGTACCGATACCCATGGTGATCGCTTTGGTTGGCACATTTTCCTTTCCTCCAAAGTCGCGAGAAGCATCTCGGCGCGTAAGGTCGTCCAGGGTAACCAAACGTGTACCCGAGTTCGGAGCGGAACCAGGCTCATTGAAACCGATGTGACCGGTTCTACCAATTCCTAAGAGTTGGAAATCCAAACCGCCAAGTTCACTGATCTTACGTTCATATTCCATACAGTAAGTGGGTATGTCCGCTTGATCAAGCGTTCCATCAGGGATGTTAATATTTTCCTGCTTAATATCAATATGATCAAATAAGTTTTTGTTCATAAAGGTAACGTAACTCTGGGCAGAGTCAGGTTGCATAGGATAATACTCATCCAAATTAAAAGTAGTAACGTTTTGAAAGCTAAGTCCTTCTTCGCGGTGAAGTCTTACCAGCTCTGCATAAACTTGAACAGGAGTTGCACCTGTAGCGAGACCGAGTACGGCCTGCTCACCTTTTTTTTGCTTTTCTTTAATGAGGGTTGCAATACGAGCAGCAACAGCTAATGAGGCTGCCTTCGAATTTTTGTAAACGGTTACGGGGAGTTTCTCGAAACGCGTTTCTTCCAATAGATTTAATCTAGCCATTTTTGAGGATAGTTTCATTTAAGGTGAGACGCAAAAATAACGAAATATTATATACCTCATAATAAATTCACTAGCTTTTTGGCGGATGTTGACCATTTTGTGCAAAGCAATCGAGTGCGCAAAATATCAACACTTTTGAAATCGATCGTCTACTTCGCAATTCGTCTTATGATAGGTTGCTCAATTCCTTTACAAATTGACCAATCGAAGCTGCCGGATCATTGGTTTTCATGAAATTTTCGCCGATTAAAAAGGCCTGAAACCCCTCCTCTTTCAATTGCTTAATAATAAGGGGGTCACTTATACCACTTTCCGATACTTTAATGAAGGATGCAGGAATACGGTTCACTAATGCTAAAGAATGATCGATTGATACCGTAAAGTCTTTCAAATTCCTATTGTTTACACCTATAGCGTCTACAGAAGCGAACGAATTCGCTTCCAGTTCTGACTCATTATGGACTTCCAGAAGCACATTCAAACCGAGCTGCTTGGCATATTGTGCCAGCGATTCCACTTCTTGCGAATTTAAAACAGCCGCAATTAACAAGATGATATCCGCACCATATGCTTTGGCCTCAGCTATCTGATATTCATCAATTACGAAATCCTTTCGTAGCAAAGGTACATTTACAGCTTCACGGGCCCTTTTTAAATCCTGTAAACTACCTTTGAAGAAGTCGTGATCTGTTAAAACTGAAATGGCGGAGGCTCCTGCTTCAGCATATCCTCTCGTAACCTCTTCAACTGTAGCCAGCTCATTGATTATACCTTTGGATGGAGAGGCTCTTTTGTACTCCGCAATAATTCCTGTTCTATTTGGATCGAGCACGAATTCTTTGAGATTATAACAGCTACGATCGAAAAGCGGCAGTCGCCTCAAGTCATCAATCGACATGTGCTGTTTCGCTAGCGTAAGTTCTTCCTTTTTTCTACTGATAATCTTATCTAATATATTCATAAGGGCATCGATTAATTATTCAACCAGTTAGCGATCATTTGTTTTCCGTATTCACTCAATACCGACTCCGGATGAAACTGGAGGCCCTTTACATCATAATTGCGATGCGATAAAGCCATGATTACCCCTTCATCGTCCATAGCGGTTATTTCAAGCTCATCTGGAAATTGTTCATGTGCAACCGCCCAAGAATGATATCGGCCAATATTAAAGCGTTCGGGCAAGCCATGAAATAAAGATTCCGTTGGTTTTAAAATCTTAAGAGGTGTTGCGGTACCATGGACCGGTTTTTTAAGATTGAATAACTTCCCTCCATATACCTCCGCTATCGCTTGCTGTCCTAAGCAAATACCGAGAATACTTTTAGAAGGACCGTAGGTTCGGATAACATCCATGAGAAGCCCTGCCTCTTCCGGGATTCCCGGTCCGGGCGAAAGCAAGATCTTATCATACGCTGCAACCTCTTCAATATCGAATTTATCATTTCTAATGACTGTGCAATCCATGCCACATTCTTGTAGCAGATGCACTAAATTGAAGGTAAAAGAGTCGTAATTGTCTACCACCAGAATCTTTGGTACAGTAGCAAGTTTTTTTTGCGCCATTGTTATTTTATCAGCATTTTAGCTGCCGGCTATCCGCCGTCAGTTTGTTTATTTGTTCATTTTTTTCCGTTTTAAGCTGCCAGCAAATTGACGGCCTAAAGTTCTTCGGCTAATGTTAACGCTTTTCTCAAAGCTGCTATTTTATTATTGACCTCGTTTAATTCGCCTTCCGCAGAGGAGTCTGCTACTACACCGCCTCCTGCTTGGTAATGCAGTCTATTATTTTTACTGAGAAAAGTTCGGATCATAATGGCATGGTTAAAATCCCCATTGAAGTCCATAAAGCCGATGGCACCACTATAAAATCCGCGTTGTTGTTTCTCGTAACGATCGATCAATTGCATCGCCATATGCTTCGGTGCACCACTCAGTGTACCCGCAGGAAATGTGTCCCCCACAACATCAAAAGGATTAGCACCTTCTTGCAAGGTTCCACTTACCTTCGAAACGAGATGAATGACATGCGAATAGAACTGGGCCTCTTTGAAGGATTTAACTTCTACATCGATGCAATGCCTACTCAAATCATTACGTGCTAAGTCAACCAACATCACATGTTCTGCGCTTTCCTTTGGATCATTTTTCAATGCCTCCGCAACCCGAAGGTCTTCCACTGTATTTCCCGTTCTCCTAAACGTACCCGCAATTGGATAGATAGAAGCTTCCTTACCCTTAATTGTCAATTGCGCCTCCGGTGAAGAGCCAAATAATTTAAAATTGCCATAGTCAAAATAAAACAAGTATGGAGAAGGGTTCACCGAGCGCAAGCTTCTGTAAACGTTAAATTCGTCCCCTAAAAATGCTCGACTAAAGGCCCGTGAAGGTACAATCTGAAAAACATCTCCTCTGAAAATATGTTCTTTGGTTTTCTCTACCAATGCTTTGTACTCTTCATCTGTTTTATTGGAACTTTCCTCTCCATTGAGTTCGAATTTGTATTCAGGAAAATTTTTATTTTGAATAAGGTATTGGATTTTACGCAAACCATCTTCTTCAGGCTCTCCGAAATAATGTTCAAACATATAGAGCTCATTCCGGAAATGATCGATTGCAATCACATAACGATAGACATGGTATTGCAGGAAAGGAATTTTTCTAACTTCGTCAACCGGTGTTTTTAGTGTGATATCTTCAAAATGCGCAACCGTATCAAAGGTAAAGTACCCAAATAATCCATTGGTTATAAACTTAAAATCGTCGAGTTTATCCGCTGTAAATGATCGACAAAACTTAGAGACTTCTTCTCTTAGATTAATACTATCCGCTGCTTGGCTGCTTTTTTGACCGTCGGGAAACCACATTTCCAGCTGTTTCTCATTCAGTTCTATACCCGCTATCGGACTGCAGCAAACATAACTCATGCTATTTTCCCGACTGTGATAATCGGAGCTTTCCAGTAACAGACTATTTGGAAAAACATCCCGTAATCGTAAATATATACTTACCGGTGTAGTCGTATCTGCTAATAACTTTTTAAATCTCGTTTTTAATTGATATGTCTCCATTCGTTCATTGTTAACATTACTTTCATCATCATTAAGCACAAAAAAACCCGACGTATATGCGTCGGGTTATAAGTTTTCGGCTTTGGTTGATCAATCTATGCCATTATACATGCTCCCGGCGCTGTTCTTTAACAGGCCACCACCAGTTGCGTATAGTAATATCGATTGTCATTGTGAAGCAAACCTACTATAAAATTTTAATATTTCAAATTTTTTTGACTAAAGTTAACACAAAAGGGGTCAAGCCTTTAGAATCCCCAAAAAGTTATGAACCCTTTTCCTACTGCCATCATAATTGCCGCCAATATCACAACCAAGGCAATGGTATAAAATACCGCAATCGATTTATGTTTAGCAGCAGCATCCACTGCTTTTTTAGACTTAGAATGGCCAACGGTAATTAATATAATTGCCAATACCATCATACTGATATGCTCCACCGTCCAATAACGTAAATTTGCGGTCTTCATGACTGTTCCCATATCGCTAAACGTAACCATAGAGCTCATTGCATACAGTGCTAAACCTACTAACAGCTGAATGTGAGCTGAAATCAAGGTGAATAAATTCAATTTACGATTTCCTTCTGTATAGGCTTTTCTTCCAGTCAGACCGCTTATCGCTGAGATGATTGCCAATATTAACAATAGAAGAACCACATACCGCAGCCCTGAATGCAAATGTTTAAGTCCAGTATACATGTTGTCTAGTTTTTTATCTTAGGCAAAAATACATCTTTTTATTGCATTTCCCCGCCACCTTGGAAATCCTCGGTATTTTCCTCTCTTCTACGCTCGCGATCCTGATTGGGATTCCGCTTACCAAATCGATAAGAGAGCGTTAACATCGCCCGCGGTCCCTTCATGAAATTACGTTGGAACTCGCTATAAAACTGTGCGGTATTACGTGTTCCGCCAAAGCGGGCTTTATTGAAAATATTCTGAACATTGAACATAATACTTCCCTTATCTTCCCATATAGACCATTTTAGTCCAGCATCTGCAAAAAACATATCAGTAGACTTTCCCTGCGCCATTACACGAGGGGCCATATAGTTTCCTCGAAGTTGCGCGGTCAGTCCTTTTGCAATCCTGCCGTTGGCCGTAAGGTTAGCATCCCAGTTGAAACCGCTATTTGCATCAACGCCATATTCTTCACTGCCGCTAAATGATTGGTAATTTCCATTGAAGTTGGCCATCAAATCAAAATTTTGATTCAACGTAAGCTGCGAAATAAGTTCGACTCCCGTTGCCCGATTTTGGCTGATATTGCGGAAAGTTGAATAGGTAACATTCGTACCTGCGGCTGCCGAATCAACTATCATTTCAACCACGTCATTGGTAATTCGATGGTATACAGAAGATGTTAGATTCATCTTTCCCACTTTCGTGCTATAGGCTAATTCTAAAGAGTGAATATCTTCCGGTTTAAGATTCGGATTTCCTTGTCTATAATTTACTGGATCAGAAATATCCAAGAAAGGATTTACCTGCCAGCCCCGAGGCCGATTGACACGACGTGTGTAACTTAGCTGCAAGGATGAACCTTCTGATAGTTCTCGGGTTAGATAGATGCTTGGATAAACTCGAAAATAATCGAGGCGCCCTTTTGTTGACCGATCTTCTGGAGCAAGGTTTGGATCATAGGAAAGATACTCTGTATTCAAATAAGCCTGCTCGGCACGTAAGCCCACCTGATAGCCAAATTTATCCCCCAGTTTATTCTGGTAGTTCGCATACAGTGCGTGGACAATATCATCCATGTTAAAATCGTTGGTGAGGTTATAATCCCGCTCGTATTGCCCGCTAGATGGAGAAAATGCATCGGATAGTTGCTGCTCATCACTATAACGCAACGTTGTTCTATATCCTGTCTCAAGCTTTTGCTCTTTGCTAAAAGGAAGGACATAATCCATCTGTATATTAACATTTTTACCATCTTCATAGGTGTCGTTAATTCGACCCGGGTCAATCACAATAGAGGGGTCTGTTGCGGTTTGCTCGAAGGTTTGGATACCATCTTCCTTGCTTCGCCCGTATGATACATTTGCGGTCAATTCCTCACCTTCCCGTTTAAATTCCCTTTTGAAATCGAAATTGAACTCATAACCTGTATCATCCTCATCTTGCCTGGTATAACGTGGGCTCGTACCGATTATAGCTCCTGTTGCATCGTAATAGGTGTAAAAAAGATCTTCTCGCCGAATATTATCACGTAAATTAAGGTTAGCCGATAATCCTAACGTTGTTTTCTCTGTAGCAAAAAAATCAGCTCCTAATCGAACCGTATGGCTATTCCCTTTCCGTTGGTTTTCACTGGTATTGTACACCCGGCTGCCATCGTTATACAGGTTATTATTAAAACCATCCCCGGGATTGTTTCTCTTTCGGAAATTGTAGCCACCAAAATAGTTAAACTTCGTATCCCTGTAATTGAGATCGATCCCGGCATTATAATTATTATATGAACCACCTCCAGCGCGGACCATCCCATTAAATCCAGTACGAATATTTTTCTTCAAGATGATATTAACGATCCCTCCCTGACCCTCCGGATCATACTTAGACGAAGGATTGGTCATCACTTCGATTCGCTGTATCGAATTGGCAGGTAATGATTCCAATAAGCTATTAATGTTACTTCCAGCCAAAGCAGATTGCTTTCCATCAATTAAAATCTTCACATTAGTAGACCCTCTCAGTCCCACATTTCCATCCATATCTACCGATAGAGACGGCACATTGGCTAATAATTCGGATGCGCTTCCTCCAGCGCTCACGATACTTTGTTCGGGATTAAAAATCTTTCGATCAACCCCCATTTGCATGGCAGGTGGCGTCCCCTCAATTACGACTTCATTTAACATTGTGCTGGCCGAAGGACTTAGCCTCAAGTTGCCCAATGCCAGTGTCTGTCCACTGTTTATACGTAGTGATCGCTTTTCATAAGCATCGTAGCCAACAAAGCTGGCCCGCAAGAGATAAGTCCCCGCCGGTATACCGGAAAAAACAAACCTACCGTTATCATCTGTTTGTCCTCCCTTTACTACTTGGTTCGTCTGTTGGTTCATGAGGGTCACGCTGGCAAAGTCTATAGGTCGGCTGTTTACGGAATCAACAACAACACCGCTTATCTTTGCATGGTCTTGCGCGTGCAAAAGGAAAGGTCCTAGGCATAAGGTTAAGAATAATGTAATATTTCTTACCGCTTGTAACTTCATTATACGAATCTGTTAAGTTTTAGTTTTATCTGACGCCGTCAAAATTAACATTATCAATTAGTGTTGGACTCCTTTTTTGACAATAAGATTAACCCGTAACACCATTATTACAGTATCTTCGCGGCATGTCATTAAACCATATACCACAGGAAAGGCTGAGCTATGACTCGTATATCGCTTTGGTAGAACAGCTCGTAGAAGAGCAGAAAACCACGGGTCCTGATCAATCCGCATTGCTAGCAAATTTTACAGCTTTAAACAGCGTAAGGATGCAACGTATCACGAAGACCATCCCTCTAAAGGAATCCTTGTTCGCGAAAATTTCGCAGCTGAAACGACAATACATTTTTATTGTAATTACCGAAGCTTGGTGCGGCGATGCTGCGCAAATATTACCGGTTATCGCCAAAATGGCAGAAGCAAATCCGCATCAAATTGATTTATTCATCGTTCTCCGCGACAATAATTTGGATTACATGGATCGCTATTTAACAAATGGCTCCCGCGGGATTCCGAAGTTGATCGTTTATGACGTGGTCGAAAACAAAGAAATATTAAATTGGGGGCCCCGGCCAAAAGAGCTACAGGACTATATAGAGTCACTAAAAGCTTTAGGTTTAAGCAAAGAAGAGTGGATCGAAAAGGTAATGTTATGGTATGCTAAAGATAAGACAAAAACCACGCAGGCTGCGTTAGAAGCGGTAATTGATCAGCTTGAATAAAATCACATTACATCATTCAATGCTTACCGTGAGCCCCTCTTCTTTCAGAATTTTTCTATAAACATCCACTTCCGTATAAGTGCCCTCCAGCACGGCGCATTTCCCTTCGTTATGCACTTTCCATGCAATTCTTTCGGCTTGGCTTTCACTGTAGTCTAAATACTTCATCAAACAATGAATTACATGGTCGAATGTATTGATCTCGTCGTTCCACAAAATCAACCGATGATATTCTTTAGTACCTGCGAGAATTTCTTCCAGTGTAAAAGTCTCTTCCTGTACTTGTGTGTCAGCCATCTTCATCATTCAAAGCGCTATCTAATTTCAATTTTATTCAAGGGAACGCTTACTGATCTCACTATTTCGAGATGGTGCTAATGACTAAGTATGCGTTTTTTTAGAGACCCTCCAGTTAATGATTAAATTAATACCCCGATAAGTTTAGCAAACTTAGATAAAGTTGCTTTTTTTCACAAATGTTTATTTTTTTTACCTGCTAGCTTCCCTTCGTTTCTTTTCCCTGCTTAATCAGCTGTTCCCACATTTCATCCGGAATCGCCTCCATTGCACTGAATTGCCCGGCACCCTGCAACCATTCACCTCCGTCTATGGTAACCACTTCGCCATTTATAAAAAGCGCATAATCAGACAACAAAAAAGCGGCTAAATTGGCCAATTCCTGATGGTCACCGACACGTTTCAAGGGTACGCGGGTTCGAAAATCAAATTTTTCGGCCAAATCACCCGGTAATAAACGTTCCCATGCACCTTTTGTAGGAAAAGGACCAGGAGCAATGGCATTATGTCGAATACCATATTTCCCCCACTCCACTGCTAACGATCGTGTTAATGCCAACACGCCGCCTTTGGCGGCAGCGGAAGGGGCTACGTAGGCTGAGCCAGTGAAGGCATAGGTTGTAACAATATTCAAGACCGATGCCTTTATCTTATTTGCTATCCAGTATTTTCCAAAAGCAAGGGTCATATTAACCGTCCCCTTAAGAACAATATCAATGACAGCTGAAAAAGCGTTGACAGATAGCTTCTCTGTTGGCGATATAAAATTCCCCGCTGCATTGTTTACTAGCGCATCGATTTTACCGAACTTTTCCACGCCCTTGGTTAACAGCTGCTCAATATCTTCGCTTTGGCGAACATCACAGGCAATAGCTAGCACTTGTCCTTTTGTTTTATCAATAATTTCTTTTGCCGTATGATCCAGCACTTCTTGTTTTCTACTTGCAATAATTACATTGGCCCCAAGGGTAGAAAAATAGGTACTCATGGCTTTCCCTAACCCCGTACCACCGCCGGTTACAACAATTGTTTTCCCCTTCAGGGCATCGTCTCGTAGTGCGCCTTGTATTTTTTCCATATCATGCAGACGTTATCTGTTATTTATTCAAACACTTATCTCAGGAATTGTTTTATTTCTTTGTTAGATTCGTGATGATAGTTTTAAGCATACTTCTCGTCGAAGGCTCCCACCATTGCTTCAGTAATTTATCAACCACTTCCGTTGAATCTTGATTGAATTTGTGAATAAGCTCCTTACGCAATTCCTTTTTACTTTGTTGCCAGGTATTCCAATTAAAATTAAGATACCTTTTCATTTGTTTATCTACTTTTGTATGTAGTTGGTTGATGGGTACGAGCTCATCAATTAGGCCTTCTTCCAGGGCGCGTTGTGGTTGTAATAGCTCCCCCGTCAGTAAATAGCGGTAAGCTTTCGCTTTTCCTATCCAAAGACTGTATAGTGCAAAAATACTCTCCGGTACGATAATGCCTACCGGTACCTCATTTAAGCCGATAATAAAGTCTCCTTCAGCCATTATTCGATAATCGCAACAAAGCGCCAATACACAACCTCCCGCCGGGCTGTGCCCACCAATAGCGGCAATGGCAGGCTTGGAAAAGGAAACGAAAGTTTTCACGAGATCTAAAAATTGATACCAAAAAGCCCTTATTTGCTTCTCATCATAGTTGTATAAGCTAATCAAATCAAGGCCGGCACTGAAAAAACCCTCCTTTCCATAAAGTATAATCCCACCGATTCTTTCATCATTCATCACCATATCAAGCACGTCTTTCAATTCTGCAACCATTTCGGCGTGCAACGCATTGGAACTTCCTCTATTCAGCATAATATGCGCAACTTGCTCCCTTACTTCCAACTTTAAATATTCCATGTTCTTTCGCTCTCAGTTATTTGTTATCCGTTATTGGTTATTCGGTGTGAGTAATTGTTGCAACTTTGATAGAAAGGTACTACTCAACGATTCAACTCAAGTACTTAACCACTTCGCTATTCAACTACTCAACAATTCCACAAGATACGTTTTTTCCGGCGATCACGAATAAAAGGAAAAAGCTTTCATAAAGCGGTATAATAATTCACGAAAAAAAATAACTTTGCGGTATTGGTAAAGAATATCCTCAAAATTTAAGAAATGAATATTTTATTGATTGGTTCCGGGGGAAGGGAAAGCGCTTTTGCTTATAAGATTTCTCAAAGCCCGCTAACCTCACAATTATTTATTGCTCCCGGAAATGCCGGAACGGGTGCATATGGTAAAAATGTAGACATAAAAGTTACCGATTTTGCTTCATTAGGCACTTTCGCACTTGAGAACGATATTCAATTAATAGTCGTTGGCCCCGAAGAGCCGCTAGTAAAAGGTATTCATGATTATTTTTTGCAGGATACCCAGTTAAGAAACATCCCTGTGATCGGCCCCACAGCAGCAGGGGCACAATTAGAAGGGAGTAAAGACTTCTCAAAACAGTTCATGGAACGCCATGGGATTCCAACAGCAGCCTCCCGCTCTTTTACAAAAGACACCTTAACGGAAGGATTAGCCTATCTTGAAACAAGACAACTCCCTATTGTTTTAAAAGCAGATGGCTTAGCTGCCGGAAAGGGCGTATTAATCTGCACTGATTTAGTAGAAGCAAAGTCAGAGCTTCAAGCCATGTTGGCGGATGCAAAGTTTGGTGAAGCCAGCCATAAGGTTGTTATAGAAGATTTCTTAAAAGGGATCGAATTATCGGTTTTCATTTTAACCGATGGTAAAGATTATAAGGTATTACCTTCAGCAAAGGATTATAAGCGCATCGGTGAGGGTGACACCGGATTGAACACCGGAGGCATGGGATCCGTTTCGCCGGTACCGTTTGCGGATGACGTTTTTTTAGCTAGAGTTGAAACGGAAATCATTAAGCCTACAATTGAAGGACTAAAGAAGGATAACATTCCTTACAAAGGCTTTATCTTTATCGGCCTAATGAACGACCAAGGAAGTCCGTATGTGGTGGAATACAATGTACGAATGGGCGACCCTGAAACTGAGAGCGTGCTTGTTCGTATAGAAAGTGATTTTGTCGATCTACTTATGGGTGTAGCTGAAGAAAATCTTGCAACGAAATCCTTTATAGTGTCTGAAAAAACCGCTGCTACTGTCATGTTGGTATCAGGTGGCTATCCAGGAAAATATGAAAATGGCAAAACGATCAGTGGATTGGAAAACGTCAAAGAATCTTTGCTCTTCCATGCCGGCACTAACCTGGTTAACGAAGAAGTTAAAACAGCAGGGGGACGTGTTATTGCAGTAACAGCACTCAAAAACAATCTATTGGAAGCCTTACAACAAGCAACCGCCGATGCTGGAAGAATTTATTTCGAGGGCAAGAACTTTAGAAGAGATATCGGTTTTGACCTTATTGACTAAAGGCACCCTTACAAGGGGAGTATCCAAACCTTATTTTACGTAAGGTTTGGACATTTACAAATACTACTTCATATCCTACTCACACTTTGTTCATTTTGTTCATTCGAACCTATACCTTAGACACTTAAGGTAAAATTGACTATTCTTGTAAAGAGGGTCACCAATTATTGACATAAAGCTCTCCACTTGGTTTTCTTATTTTTTGTAAGAACAACCTACCTATAACCTAAAAAGCAAGTTATGAAAATCTTATTTTACCAGTCATGCGCGTTGTTTCTCTTTTTTTCATTTCTATTTTCAAGTTGTGAAAAGCCCGCACCTCAGCTCCCCGGTAAACCGGGGGAAGAGACACTACATACCGTTCGCTTCAATCTTAAGGGCTTTTCAACAAGTATTACACCACTTGCAAATTCCCCCTCATTGAATGTGCCCCGCTTGTCAAATCCGGGAAAGTCCGGCTTAATGTCCGTTATCGGACTAGAGCCCAGCCCTGTAGAACAACATTTGTACTTTTGGTCATTCAACGAAGAGAATTTACTGCCAACCAAAGCAGTCAACAGTTCAGCAGCATCCATCTCCTTTCAAGCAGCGGACACCTCTCCCGGTTTTACGGCAGGTTATGGGCTCAGCCCTTATCCTGCTGGTAGAAGTTTAAGTTTAAAGGGTTTACAATCTTTGATTATTGTCATGCCGCTTAACGGAGTTTCCCAGCTCGCTAAACTTGCTTTCGATGTGGGAAGCTCAGGGACAGGCCCTAAGAATTTTCGGATTTACTATTCAATAGACAGCGGCAACACTTACCTGCCTTTATCAGCCGATAATCAATTTACTAACACAAAAGATAATGCAAGGAACAGTTATGAGTTTGATTTGTCCGAAATGAACACAATTATACAAGCACAGCAGCTGACAATTAAAATCGAGCCTTTTGAAGGAGAACGAGGTGAGGCAAATGATTTCGATCAAAATCGAGGTACTTTTAAACTGGATAATTTCCGTCTTTCGGGAATTTATAATGAAGAGAGACCAGGAGAGCCTATAGAGGACATCAGCAAAATACATTACTTTGTCTTTAATGCAGACGATGATTTGTTGGCACTGCAGGGCAGTACGATCTTTAATGCAGCGGAGGAGGGAGCTGACCTCGCTTTTAAATTACCCACGGGCAACTATTATGCACTTATTACCTCCAACGTCTCTCATGCTGAGCTACTCCTTCCATCAACGCTGACAAAGGCTGCTGATCTATATATTTCTAATCATTTTAGTAACCTGAATGCCTCCATCTTTGGCACGCATGTCCCTCACCTGGAGGTTAACAGCAATACACAACTAGAGGTTACCCTGAAACGGTATTTTAGCCAGGTAAAATTCGAATTTACCGATGAAGAGGATCTTGCACATATTCGGAAGATTAACATTCGCCGAGAACATAATCATTTTGTTTATGTACCGTTCGGCTCCAATCCGCTGTCGCTGGATACGGGAGCAACAAGTATTGAATTTTATCCTCAATTCAATAGTGAGAATAAAAGTTTAAGTTTTAATCAATTCATGGGAGAGTTAATCGATCCGATTGAACTCCGTTATGTTGTTAGTGTTTACGACACCAATGATACACTGCTACGGACATTTACCCTAAGCAGTTCGATAAAAAATAATGTACAATTATTATTTAAAGGCAATCTTTTAGAGGAGGAGGATAAGCAGCAATTTCAGATTGAGTGGAACCAAGCATGGGATGATTCGTTAACGGAAACATTTTGATGTTCTATTGCACAATTAACAGCGCGTACTAAAAGACAGCTTCTTAGGTACGCGTTGTTTGGAATAAAAAAAGGTTCCTTTATTTTAACACTTCAATACTTATACTTAAAGAAGTAAAAAAATAGCGGGCCTCTTATGGAGATCTACTTTTTTCCTTTTCCAGTTCCCTGCGATATCACTGTGTATCCATTCATCGGAGTCGGTGAGATTACAGGCAATACATAAGCGCGTTTTAGGAGCGCACACTCTCAATACTTCGTCAAGCAATTGATTATTCCGAAAAGGGGTTTCCATAAATAATTGGGTTTGCTTAGTTTTCTGTGCAAGCTGTTCCAAATCTTTAATTTTTTTTGCTCGCGCAGCCTTATCAATGGGCAAATATCCATGGAAGGCAAAAGTTTGTCCATTAAAACCCGAAGCCATCAAAGCCAATATCATTGAATTAGGTCCTACCAAAGGTCTCACCTTAATCCCCAGTTGGTGAGCTCGCGCAACAATATCAGCCCCTGGATCCGCAATCCCAGGACAACCGGCTTCACTCATCAAACCGACATCCTTGCCTGCCAATAAAGCCTGAAAAAAGCGATCTTTATCGTATTCATCCCTTGTATGCTTTCCGTAATTATGAAGTATCAACTGTTGCTGCGGTATTTTTAAACCGGCTTGCTTTAAAAATTTACGGGCAGTTTTTTCATTTTCAACAATGTATTCATCTATTACATTGATGATTTCTGAAAAATACGTCGTATAAGAAGCCGAAGCCGCCTGATCGGATAAGGGCACCGGCAGTAAATAAAGTGTTCCTTTAGACATAACACAAAGATGCGGTTTTTAACAGGGAAAATAACTAATTTAGCAATTTCAGCAAGCCTGCCATGATAGAAGAGCTAAATTTTTACGAAAGTGTTTATGCCTTAGTTAGGCAGATTCCGGAAGGAAGGGTTACTTCTTATGGTGCAATTGCACGAGCACTAGGAAGGGATGGAGCAGCACGAATGGTAGGCTACGCAATGGGAAATGCGGGGAAAGCTGATCCACCGGTGCCCGCCCACCGAGTACTGAATAGCAAAGGCCAATTAAGTGCTAAAGCTGCCTTCGGTCATCCTACACTTATGCAGCAGCTTTTGGAAAACGAAGGGATCTCGGTAGAAAATGACCGGGTAGTTAATTTTAAAACTGTTTATTGGGATCCATTGGAAGAATTGTAGTAATAATCAATAATATACATGATGAAAAGATGCGGATGGTGCGGTAATGACCCTCTTTATGTAGCCTATCATGACGAAGAGTGGGGCAAAACAATAACCGATGATAAAACCCTCTTTGAATTTCTCCTATTGGAATCGGCCCAAGCTGGACTTAGTTGGATCACTATTTTACGGAAACGAGAAGGTTATCGACGAAATTTCGCCGATTTCGATGCGCAACAAGTTTCACAATTTACCGATGAAGATGCAGATCGCATTCTTCAAGATCCTGAAATAATACGTAACAAAGGAAAAATCCGAGCTGCAATCTCCAATGCCGTTATTTTTTTGGCCATTCAAAAAGAATTCGGATCGTTTTATAACTATTTATATTCTTTCATGCCCAACCAAGGGGTGATCAATAATGTGGTTGAAAATTATAGGACATTTATGACCACCTCACCTGAATCCGATGCTATTGCAAAAGATCTAAAAAAAAGAGGTATGAAATTTTTTGGAAGCACGATTTGTTATGCCTATATGCAAGCGGTCGGCATGGTGAATGACCACGAGATGGGCTGCTCATTTAAATAAACCATATACCGTCAATCATAGAAACTGCGTAACATGAACGTTATGGATGATCTGTGAAATGACGTTTAATCTTCGCTCGTCTAAATTTTTCTTGATTATATTGCATGGATTCATTTCGCGGAATTGATAGCGTTTCCCATGTATCGTTTTTCATCATCTTTGCCAAATACACGATCTGACCAATATGATATGCATAATGCGCGAGCTGTCTATTTAGTGCTTCAACAACTGTATGCCCTTCATTCCTTATGTATACAATGGCTTCTAGATCCCTTATCTGCAACCCTTTTATTGTTTCCAACAAACAGGCCCATCCCTTATCCCAGATCGTCATCAGCTTTTTTCTATCAATAAGGGCGATCTCAAACTCTTTGTCGCGCTCACGCCAATTTTTTTCGCCGTCCGTTGTTAAGAAATCAGTAAATCGCGACAGCATATTTCCCGCCAAATGTTGTATAATCATAGCAATGCTGTTACTTTCTTCATTGTATTGCCAATGCAAACTTGCATCATCCAATTGAGAAACGGCACGCTCTCCTAAGGTTTTGTAGTAGATAAATTGTTTCTCAACACTTTCCAGGTAACTTTCCATGGTGGATTTAATTTAGTCAATGGTACTCAATTTTAATGCCATTGGTAATGCGCCCGAACACGTTGTATCTTTCCTTCTTCATTGAGCTCCATATATTCTGCCGAGAGTGAATTACTTACACTTCGATAAACCAAAACCACCGAATTAACACCATATAGTTCATGATACAATTCAAATGTTAAATCAGGATATTTCAGCAATGCTTTTTCAAAATAAGCACGTAAAACCTGTTTATCCATTATGTTTCCACACTCATTTATTTGTAATTGCCAGATAATTGGTGAGCGAAAGTCTACATTGTCCGCATAATGTTCTAAGATAACTTCCAAATTATGATCGTTCCAAGCCTGAATCCATGCACTTGTAAAGCGCTTGATTTTTTCTGTTTCCATCTTCTTTTTTATTTTTTATATCGTTCCGGTGTATGTATTTCCATATATCGTGTCGTATCTCGAAGCGGTTCAAAGCCATATCTGATGTAAAGCGTGTGTGCATCAGCAGTAACCAGCACAATTCTTCGCAAACTCTTTACCCAAGGTAATTGCATGAGATGGTCGAGCATCATCTTCGATATTCCCTGTTTTCTATAGTTAACGATCACAAAAACATCAGCTAAATAAGCAAAAGTAGCCTGGTCCGTAATCAATCTTGAAAATGCGACTTGTTTATTATGATGAAACACGCCGATACAATAAGAATTTTTTAACGATGTTTCTACCAATTTAAGTGGGATATCTTTGGCCCAATAACTTTCTTTTGATAAAAAGTAATGGATAAGCTTAATATCCATTGCTTTTAATTCTGTCTTTATTTGAAATTCTTGCTTCATCGCGCTAAGTATTATAAAATTAACTCCATCATAACATCGGCTCTTTTGTATTTTGTATTATCAACCGGCACATCATAGAATCCATGTTTTCTATAAACCGCCAAAGCCGATTGCAAGATACTTTGGGAATATAAGATCAACTTCTTTGCTTTTAATTCACGCGCCTTTTCTATCGCATGTGTACAGAGCACTTTACCTATCCCAAGCCCTTGATAAGGCTCATCAACTGCCATTTTTGTTAACTCCATGATACCATCACTCACTTTTTTCAAGGCAACGGTGCCCACGATCAGGCCATTATATGCTGCAAATAAAATTTCGCCCCCTTCTTGAAGAATCGCTTCTTCGGGATGTTCCAGCACATATTTATCAATGGGTTCAACCGTAAAATATCTATTTAACCATGCTTTATTGAATTTCTCAAAAAACACTTGCTTGTCCGGTTTGTAGTAACTTATTGTAATCTCCATGTGTATTGCTTTTTGCTTCTACAAAGAAGAAGAAAAAAAGAAAACAAGTACAGATACAATTTTTTTATATTTGACAGATACAGTTTTTATGAAAGAAGAAATGCGCTACTTGCTTATAGCGAATGCGCTTGAGCAGCAAATTCGCAATGATGTATTAAAAATAGGAGATAAGCTACCGTCTATTCGTACGGTAAAACGAGAATATGGCGTTAGCATGAATACCGTAACACGTGCGTTCTTCGAACTAGAAAGAAAGGGATTCATTGCATCACGGCCCCAATCCGGCTTTTATGTCGCCGGGCATGCTAAAAGCAGGCTTGCCGTTCCCAGAATCAGCAATCCCACCTCTCCATCGCATCCAGAACAAGCAGAAAATCTAATTAGTAAGGTGTACCAATCACTCAACGACACCACAATTACCAGATTTTCCATCGGAGTTCCGGCCAACGAGTTGTTACCCATCGCTAAGTTAAATAAAAGCCTGATGCAAGCCACACGTACTCTTGATGGAAGTGGCACTGCCTATGAGGAAATTCAAGGAAATTTTAAATTGCGCCGCCATATTGCCCGATGGTCATTTACCTGGGGAGGTATGCTAACCGCGGAGGATTTAGTAACAACGGCAGGGGCCATGAATGCGCTATCTTATTGTATGATGGCTCTGACACAACGGGGTGACACCATTGCGGTGGAAAGTCCGGTTTACTTTGGTATTCTGCAATTAGCGAAAAGCTTAGGGTTGGAAGTGCTTGAAATACCAACACATCCGATAACCGGTATAGAACTCGATGCGTTACGAAAGGCATTACCCCGCATAAAGCTTTGCTTAGTTGTAAGTAATTTCAATAATCCTTTGGGCAGCTGCATGCCGGAAGCAAACAAGCAAGAGCTGGTAAACATGTTAGCGGAATATGAAATCCCCTTGATTGAAGATGATTTGTATGGTGATGTTTATTTTGGGGACAATCGACCAAAACCGTGCAAAGCTTTTGACAAAAGGGGCTTGGTTTTGTGGTGCGGTTCCGTATCGAAAACTCTGGCACCGGGATATCGTGTAGGTTGGGTGGCCCCGGGAAAATACAAAGAGCAAATTGTTCGCCTTAAATTACTGCATGCTGTGTCGTCTACAACACTTACACAGGAAGTTATTGGAGATTTTCTAGAAAACGGTCGATACGAAACGCACCTCCGTAAAATGCGGCGTACATTGCACGCAAACAGTTTACACTTTACGCGAGCTATTCACGACTATTTTCCAGAAGATACCAGAGTAAGTAGGCCACAAGGAGGGTTCGTACTTTGGGTAGAACTGAATCCCTCTATAGATACGGCCCTTTTATACGATCAAGCCATGCACCGCAGGATCAGCATTGCTCCAGGGCGTATGTTTACCTTGCAAAATCAATTTAACAATTGTATGCGGTTGAGTTACGGTTTATTATGGTCGGACGAGCTTGATAAGAAGCTAAAGATGTTAGGTTCAATAGTACAAAAAATGATTTCCTAAATCCATCGCTCATTTGTTTTTCCTTGTAAATGGAACAAAACGAACGGGCATAAGGTTCTGAACAACCAGCTTACCTTTCTTTTTCTTCAAGAGTTTTAAGGTTTGCGTCTCTCCAGTAGATCCAATTGGTATAATCATCTTTCCTTCATCCTTCAATTGCGCTATGAGGGGTGCCGGTATTTTTTCCGGCGCTGCGGTAACGATAATGGCATCAAAAGGTGCGGCGGCTGTTAAACCATGATAGCCATCACCGATGCTAAGATCTATGTTATTATAATTTAGCTGTTTCAATAACCTTTTAGAACGTTCACCAAGCTCTTTCACGATTTCTATGGTATAAACGTGTTCTACAATTTCTGCCAATACAGCCGCTTGATAGCCTGATCCTGTTCCTATTTCCAATACACGATCACTTTTATTTAAATCAAGCATTTGCGTCATGCTCGCTACCATATAGGGTTGGGAAACCGTTTGGCCAAAACCAATAGGAACAGGCCTGTCGTCATAAGCATAGCGTCTATATTGGAATGGCACAAATAAATGCCGTTCGACTTGTCGCATCGCTTGCAATGTTGCGTTGTGACTTATTCCACGCGCCTCTATCTGTTCCGTAACCATTTTCTCACGAAGCTGCTTATAATCCTGTGGGGGATCGGACTGAATAAATACATATGAGCACAATAACATAAACAGCATCATCTTGCCTTCTATTAATTTCTTTAAAAGAGAACAAGGCGCTTATTAAAAAGTTTATCTTACACTCGATTGGATTGAAAAAAAGGCCCTCAAAACAACTGTTTCGAGGGCCCCAATTAATCCAAAAAAATTCAATTAATTCCATCCACCGCCCAATGCCCGGTAAATAGTAACCATCGCATTCATCTGTTGCATTTTAGTTTCAACCAGTTCAAACTTCGATTCCAATGCATCTCGTTGAGTTAGCAACACTTCCATATAGTCTGCTCTAGCCGACTTGAAAAGGCTATTGGAAATGCCGATCGACTGCGAAAGTGCGTCCACTTGTTTCGATTTTAAGTCGTAGCTTTTTTCCAGGTTGTTAATTTTCGCCAATTGATTGGCCACTTCAACATAGGCATTTAAAATCGTACGCTCATAATTATAAACGGCTTGTATCTGCTTAGCATTGGCGTTATAATAAGCTGCTTTGATCGCATTTCTGTTAATCAAAGGAGCCGTAATATCACCCGCCAGAGAGTAAAGCAGCGACTTGGGGGTCTTCACCAAATAAGTAGGATCAAAGGCTTGGTAGCCTATAGATGCCGAGATGCCCAAAGAGGGATAAAATCTGGCCTTCGCTACTTTTATATCCAATTTCGCCGCTGCTAATTCCAACTCGGCTTGCTTAATATCCGGACGATTTGCCAGCAACTGTGCAGGTATACCTGAATGCACGGTTTCCGGCATTAAATGTTCGAAAGTTTCACTACTTCGTTGAATCGCTTGCGGGTACCTTCCTAACAAAAAATTAATCCGATTCTCCGTTTCCGTAACGCGTTGCTGTATCGTATATTGAAGGCTTTTTGTGTTCAGGACTTCCGCTTCGAATCTACGTACTGCCAATTCTGTAACCTGCGCAGCCGCTTTTTGCATTTTCACTATTTTCAACGCGTTGCTTTGAATCTCGATGTTCTTCTTAACAATATCCAGTTGATTATCCAGTGCCAATAGCTCATAATAGGAGTTCGCGATCTCTGCGATCAGGTTGGTAATAACGAAGTTTCTACCTTCTACGGTGGACAGGTATCGACTTACCGCTGCTTTTTTTGCATTATGCAGCTTCTTCCAGATGTCAACCTCCCAGGTAGCCGATAACCCTAACATATAATCCGGTAATGGCTCGGGATTTTCCTTTCCTTCTTTTATTTCCACTTGATGTTCCAATGCCCCAATATTAGTATACCTCGCTACCTTATCGACACCTGCTGCACCTTTTATACCAACAAAAGGCAAGTATTCACCTTTCTTTTCCCGAATCTCATTTCTTGAAATCTCGATTTCCTGTAAAGTAATATTCAGTTCCTGATTGTTTTTCAGTGCTGTATCAATCAACGCATCTAAATAAGGATCAGTAAAATATTCCCTCCAAGTTAATTTTGCTGTGTTGACTGTATCCTGCGAGTCGTTATAACGCGCAGGAACCGCCTTATTTTCCGTCTTTTGCACCAAAGAAGGTGTTTTACAGGCCGTATATGTTAGGGATATACAAATTACGCCCACATATTTATATATTTTATTTTTAAACATGGTGTTCTTCAATTTCTTCAGTTAATGGCAGTTCGTCTTCGTCTTTAATCAGTTTACGTTTTGCTGCGATGGTACCGAATATGTAATATAAACCCGGAATGATAATAACGCCGAAAACCGTTCCGAAAAGCATACCGCCGGCAGCCGAGGCACCAATCGTACGGTTACCGATCGCTCCCGGACCATGTGCAAAGACCAAAGGGATTAGGCCTGCAATAAAGGCGAATGAGGTCATTAAGATTGGGCGGAAACGGACTTTTGCCCCTTCAATGGCCGCATTGATGATGGATACACCTTGTTGGTGTTTCTGCGAAGCAAACTCGACAATCAACACCGCGTTCTTACCCAGCAAACCAACCAACATGACTAAACCCACTTGGGCATAGATATCGTTCGCCAGTCCCATTAATTTGAGCAAAGCAAAGGATCCGAAAACACCAACAGGTAAGGATAGGACGACGGCTAGTGGTAAAACAAAACTTTCATACTGTGCCGCTAATACCAAATAGACGAAGCCAAGTACGATTAAGAAGATATAAAGCGCTTCATTCCCGCGAGCTGCTTCATCTTTTGAAAGACCTTCCCAATCGATATCATAACCCCGTGGCAATGTCTGTTTTGCTACTTCCTGAATGATCTTGATAGCCTCACCACTACTATAACCTGCTGCCGGTTCACCTCGAATAGCTGATGACGTGTACATATTATAGCGTGTAATCTCATTAAGGCCATGCGTTTTTCTTATCTTCATGAAAGCCGAGTAGGGTACCATCTCGTCGCGATCGTTCTTCACATACAATTTCATTAAATCGTCCGGCAATCTCCGATACTCAGGTGCGGCCTGTACATACACTTTAAGGAAAGTACCAAATTTGATAAAACCAAGTTCATAAGAGCTACCGATCAAAACAGATAGATTATCCATGGCCTTACCGATGGAAACACCCTTTTGCATCGCTGCTTTATTATCTATCTGAAGCTCGTATTGTGGATAATTGGCACTAAAAAACGTAAAGAGCCCTTTTAATTCCTTTCGTTTTTCCAGGGCCGCCATGAAATCATCATTCACTTTCTCCAGCTCTCTATAATCATCATTATTTGTTTTGTCCAACAAGCGAAGGGCAAAACCTCCTGCAGCGCCATAGCCAGGTACCGCAGGAGGTCCAAAGAATTCAATCGTTGCACCCGGTATTTCTTTCGCTTTCTCCTCTAACTCTTCAATAATTTCAGTAACGGTATTCTTCCGCTCCGACCAGTCTTTGAGGTTAATTAAACAGGTACCCGCGTTTGATCCACGGCCTTCCGTCAAAACCTCATAACCGGCCAATGCTGAAACAGACTGAATACCTTCTACATGTTCCGCAATCCCCTGTAATTTTCTGGCGAAATCATTGGTCCGCTCCAGGGTGGATCCGGGGGGTGTTTGAATAATGGCATAGATCATTCCCTGATCCTCATTCGGAATAAAGCCGGAAGGAAGCGTACCAGATGTAATCCAGACACCTGCACAGAACGCCAGCAATATACCGAAGGTGACCACACGACGGTTTACGATCACCTGAAGCAAACGAGTATAACGGCCGGTCAATCCTTCGAACCAACGGTTAAATGCATCGATAAATTTATCAATCGGCGTCTTCTTTCTTGGTTTACCATGCGTATCTTTCAATATAATAGCACAAAGAACCGGCGTTAACGTGAGCGCTACCACACCCGAAAGCACGATAGCTGTAGCCATGGTAATCGAAAACTGCCTATAAAATATACCCACCGGCCCGGTCATAAAAGCTACCGGGATAAACACGGCTGTCATGACAAAGGTAATGGCAATAATTGCTCCGCTGATTTCATGCATCACTTTTTGCGTTGCTTTATAAGGAGAAAGGTGTTCCTCAGCCATTTTTGCATGGACACCTTCTACCACAACGATCGCATTATCGACCACAATACCTATGGCCAGCACCAAGGCAAATAAGGTAATCAGATTCAGTGTCAGCCCAAAAACTTGCATAAACATGAACGCACCGATTAATGAGACCGGTACGGCCAAGGTCGGTATAAGCGTGGAACGCCAATCGCCCAGGAACAAAAAGACTACAATTGCCACCAAAATAAACGCTTCCACCAAGGTATGGATAACTTTTTCCATTGAGGCATTCAAGAAGCCGGAGACGTCATAACTGATCTGGTAATCCATTCCAGGAGGAAAGGAAGTGGCTTTAATTTCATCCAACTTGGCTTTTACGTCGCGAATGACATCGCTGGCATTACTTCCATAATTCTGCTTCAACACAATCGCTGCTGAAGGGAAACCGTTAAGGTTTGAGTAGATATCATAAAATTCACTTCCTAACTCGATATCAGCCACGTCGCTTAAATGAAGAATCTCACCATCTGGATTAGCCCTTACAATCACATCTTTATATTGTTTGGGGTCATTGTATCGACCTTGGTAGGTTAATACGTATTCAAGCGCTTGTGAACGTTTCCCATCACTTCTTCCTAATCTACCGGGTGAACCAATTACGCTTTGACTGCCCAAAGCCTCCATCACTTCGTCGGTAGAAACATTATACGCCCGCATTCGATCAGGTTTCAGCCAAATCCGCATGGCATACTGTCGACTTCCTAAAATGGTGGCCTGACCGACACCACTTAGTCGTTGTACTTCCCGTAAAATATTAACACTGGCAAAGTTGTATAAGAAGTTTTCATTCGCATGGGGGTCTTTACTATAAACATTTACATACATCAGCATGTTAGGTTGTACGATGTTTACAATAACCCCTTCTCTTTGCACCAATTCGGGCAATCTGCTTGTTACCTGTTCGATCCGATTTTTAATATTAACCACGGCCTGATTCGGATCAGTACCTAAATCAAAAACCACTTGAACATTGGCCTCCCCCGCACTCGTTGCATCTGATGTCATATACTTCATTCCCGGAACACCGTTGATAGCTTTTTCCATTGGAATGAGAACCGACTGAACCAATACATCCGCGCTCGCCCCAGGGTACGCGACACTAACCATTACCCGAGGAGGTGCAATGGTAGGAAACTGCGATATTGGCAGTGTATTAATGGCCAGTATCCCCATAAAAATAATGACGAGCGAAATTACAATCGCAAAAACTGGCCTTTTAAGAAATATATTGAACATTTTCTTGCCTTTCTTTAAAACTTACATTTATTCGGTTGGTAATTTTAGTTGAGATATAACTGCTTCAGGCTTTTCATAGTTAAAAGCTATTTTGTCATTATCTTTCACCTTCCGCAATCCTTCAAGCAATATTTTATCATCTTTTGTTAAACCATTGCTTATTGCATATAGATCAGGCATTTCGGCACCAATGGTAATCGGTGTTAGTTTCACCTTATTATCCTTATCCACTACATATACATATTTCTTATCAAGCACTTCAAAAGTGGCTTTCTGTGGAATGATGAGCGCATCTTTCAAAGGCTCAACCATTTTTATATTTCCCGTTTCGCCATGTCGCAACAAGCCTTTAGGATTGGGGAAAGTCGCTCGAAAAGCGATATTTCCTGTTTCATTATCAAAGTCGGCCTCAATCGTTTCAACAATTCCTGGATAATCAAATAATTTATTATTCGCCATCAGGAGGTTTACTTTCATTGCATTATCACGCTTCGCATTCGCTTGATAATCCAAATATTCCGTTTCAGGAACATTATAATACACCCACATCTTACTGTTATCAGAAAGCGCTGTCAGCAAATCTCCTTCATCTACCAAACTCCCTTGTCGTACGTGAAAGCGATCGATGATTCCATCAAAAGGAGCTCTGATTTCCGTAAATTGTAAATGGACCTTTGTCAATGCCAGTTCGGCCTTTGCTTTGTCGAATTTGGCTTTCGCCATAGCCAATTCATTCGGCGCCACAATATTGCTATCTGCTAAACTTTTCGTGTTTTGGTATTCAATCTCAGCAAAATTTGCTTCGGCTTGCGCTTTCTCCAACTCAGCCTCATATAATCTCGGCATGATCTGAAACAATAGCTGCCCTTCTTTTACAAATTGTCCTTCATCCACAAAAATTTTCTGCAAATAACCCCGCTCCTGCGCCCGCAATTCAATATGACGTATCGAACGAATCTGACATACATAGTCTTTTACAATGGACGTGTCCATATTGACCGGATTGGTTACCAAAAATTTGGTTTGCTCTTCTTTTTCTTCTTTTTTTGATTGACAGCTTGTATGACACAACACGGCACCCAAGCCCATGAGCATGAAAATTCTCTTCATAATAATTTCGCTTATCGAAGCAATATGATTTCTTAAATGTTTTGAAATTTGTATACGAAACCCTTATGGTTTAAAAAAACCATCGTCTGTTTTCTATGAGAAGTAAAAAATAACGGAATAGCTAGTTAGTAGTTAGCATTCCATCTACAGAAAAGATCAAATTCGAATAACCCGAAACAGGAGGTAGGTTCGGGATGAGAAATGAGGGAAATACGCGCAGAAAGTCAGGCTTTGCCTTATTTGCCGCCAGAAAGACCCCAAGCTTAAAGCATAAAAAAAATCAGTAAAATAATTACTGATTTCCAAGTATTTTCGGGAAGAAACGGAATCGTCTTCCTCCTCTTTATCTGTCGCCCGTATCTTTTCGGTTACCTTTTCGGTATTGACAGGTGCGGGTTTGAAACTTAAAATATTCTCCGCCGCATTCATATGCTCGTAAGCTACTCGTTCAAAAACACTTACCAACGAATAGCGTATATGATCTTGATCCGCATAAGCGTGCAGATGATTGTATTTACTCAAAAAGAGCAAACACAACGATAGAAAAAACCGAACGAGCCATTTCATGATCAGGGGTCAAAAGTATATAAAGTTGTTCATACGAGCAACAGCAAATTGTTAAATGTTAGTTAAATGTGATAGCTCAGCGGTGGTCAACATAACTCAATAAACATTAGCGGCAAAATTGTGCCAAATTCATTTTTTTTAGCCTATCAAGCAATAAAGCCTATAAGAAAAGACCTTTATCTACATTTTTTTTCAATATTAACAAGAACAATCCATTTCGCATTCAAAAATAATAACATTAAAACCCAAATCCAAGAAATAAAATTAAAAATTAAGGAATAACGTTAATAAATTCACAAATAAAATAAAAAAAATAGCCCATCTGCAGAAAAAACCTAGAAAAAAGCCATACACAACAACAAAAAATCAAAATGAAGGCTGAATCAGCGATCATATGGAGATAATCAAAGAAAAGATGCCATCATCTTTTTATAAAAAACGTACATCCGGCTCGAATCGCTATTTTTCATCCAATAATCGCCTATGGTAGTTGATCTGCCCTAAGTGATAATTGAGATGTGTCGTCAGATGCATAAGAAAATAAAGCGTTGACATACTTTTTTCAAAAACTAAACGCGGATATTCCTCATGGAGCTCCGATTCTTTCAGTGTTCCCAATGCATTTGACACTTGTGTCCGCGTTTTAGCTATCTCTTCTAACAGGCTTTGACGCGGGATGTTTTTATCGGAGAATTCAGCTTCACGGTTCCGAATATAGCCCGACCCTCCTATTTCAGCACCAATGTAAGTGTTCAAATTTCCTATTAGATGAAGACAAAGATTACCCGCAGAATTGGCTATATTTTGCTCGACGTGCCAAAGTTTTTTCTCATCCTTATAAAGTGAAATCTCTTCGTAAAGACGTTGAAGATCTCTTTCAAAAAGTGCTTTAAGACTGTCTATAATCATGGGTTTTAAATAAAAATTTATAGATAATAACGGATTCCGTCCGCAACGGTGTAATATCAGCATCGCTAAAGTACGCTCCAACCTCTTTAACTTCAATAATCAGCCCACCAGCTTAGACGGTGGCAAGCCATACATTTTCTTGAAGGCAAAAGAAAAATGCGAAAGATCTTCGAAGCCGATTTCCAAATATACATCGGAGGGTGCACGCCCCTTCTCTTTAATCAAATAATGGGCTTCCTGTAGTCTTCTCTGCTGTAACCACTTACTCGGCGACGTATGAAAAATATGCTCAAAATCACGCTTAAAAGTAGCTAGACTACGGCCTGTAAGATAAGCAAAACGCTTGAGCTGTACATTAAAATGGAAATTTTTGTTCATAAAGGCTTCCAAGTCGATCTTACCAGGTTCACTAAAATCAAACAAAATATTCTTCAATTCAGGCTTCAATTGCAATAAAATCATAACCGCTTCATGCTGTTTTAAGACTTGGAGTTGCCTATTGATCGGTTGATCACCTTGAATATAGGGCAGCAACGAATCCATGAAACTTTCACATAAAATCCCACCTTTTAACGACATTACCTTTTCGCCTCCAAGGTATTTTTTCTCTGTCTCATATCCATAGGCTAAACTAAAGTCCCTTAACATCGGCTGATCAAGATAAATAGATATCGATTTGAAAACTCCGTTCGGTGGTGGCTGTTTAATAAATTTCAACAATTGATTCCTCTGAATTAATCTAAAAGCACCTTCATTAAATGCATATGTTTTGTCACCTGTATTGATTGTCAGTGTACCCGATAACTGATAACTAAATACATGTTCCGGTGCAAACTGTTCCCCTTCCCGATTACGCGAGAAATAGCAGGAGTATGCTATTGGTGATAATCTCTTTGTTCCAGATGGAGCCATAAGGACTTTATTAATAGGCGGCTTGTATCGACATACATTTGCTATGATGTCGCCCGCCTACGTAAATATACGAAATATTAGTGTTTTCGGTTTACATTATCTGTAAACCACCGCCCCTCGGCAGTATTCAAAAAATCTTCAGCAGTATCGTGATCAGTAGATAAACTAACTTGCATCCACTCCTCCATTTCGGACTGTCTGGCAGCATTTGCATTTTTTAGTATACCTACGGCTTCGCTTCCTAATACCAAGTGTATCGGAGGCGAAGGATGAGCAGCCAGCTCCACCATTACTTTGGCAGCCTTTAAGGGATCCCCTAAGGGAATGAATCTTCCACTTTTGTAAAAATCCGATCGTTGATTAACCTGTTCATAAGCTGCGATTTCAGGCGCATAGGTCATCGAAGCACTGGCCCAATCGGTGCGGAAACCACCCGGTTCTACACTGGTTACATAAATCCCCAATGGGGCGACTTCTTTTGCTAGTGCTTCTGTAAAACCGCCTAAACCAAACTTCGCTGCTTGGTACATTGTTAAACCTGCATTGCCAACTCTGCCACCAATAGAACTGATCTGCAGAATACGTCCACCGCCTTGACTACGCATATGGGGCAATACAGCTCGGGTGATTTCTATGGGGGCATATAAATTCGTTTCTAACTGACTCCGTACTTGCTCGTCCGTATACGCTTCCGCGGCACCAATAATACCAAAGCCCGCATTATTGACTAATACATCTATTCGTCCAAAATGCTTCACTGCGTTGGCTACCGATTGATAAACCTGTTCATAATCGGTTACATCTAATGCGATCGGAAAAACCTGCGCGCCGTATTGTGTCATCAAATCCTGTAGATGATCGGTATTTCGAGCTGTTGCAACTACTTTGTCACCACTTGCCAGTACTGTTTTGACGATACTACGTCCTAAACCCCGGGAGCTACCTGTTATAAACCATACTTTTTCCATTCTTCTATTATTTAAATACAAGTCAAAGGTATTTCAATATAATCCAATGGATTTTGTTGAGGGGCTCAAATATGCTTTGTTCAAGAGCTCATCAGAAGCCTATTAGGTAAAAAGCAAGGGTTAAGTAGAGGCAAGAGCACCAAGTACAAAAAAGCGGCTTATTAAAAAAGCCGCCTTTTAGTAGCCCCGACGGGAATCGAACCCATATCTAAAGTTTAGGAAACTTCTATTCTATCCGTTGAACTACAGGGCCAATTTGGAAGGCAAACTTAGATAAATTTCCTCTTATATGCAATTCACAGAAGAATTAGTGAAGACGTTCGCAAGGAGCCTTACGAATGTGCTCACCTTAATACGGGTCACGTCAATTTTGTGTTTTCATTAAAGGTATTGCTATTTTATTTTGAAATATCACCCCCGTCTTCCTATAGTTTTTATTTATAAGCCCATAAGAAAATAAGATACTTTAACCTAGCAGAAAGCCTTATCTTTGCAACATCAAAAACGAAAAAAATATTAATATGAGCTTAGTAGGTAAAAAATTCCCGAACATTACTGTTGACGCCATGGATCACATGGGCGATGATTTAAGAATTAACGTATTAGAAGAAGCTACTAAAAAAGGAAAGAAAGTATTGTTATTCTGGTATCCAAAAGATTTTACCTTTGTTTGTCCTACCGAATTACACGCTTTTCAGGAAGCTTTACCTGAATTTGAAAAAAGAAATACCGTTGTAATCGGTGCTTCCTGCGATACAAATGAAGTACATTTTGCATGGTTAAACACTGCAAAAGATAATGGCGGTATCGAAGGGGTAACTTACCCAATATTAGCGGATACAACACGTAATTTGGCAAATGTATTAGGTATTCTGGATATACAAAAAGCGGCTTATGATGAAGAGTTGGATTCATTGATTATTGAAGGTTCTAACGTAACCTTCCGGGCTACTTACCTTGTAGATGAAGATGGAAAAGTATTTCACGAAAGTGTAAACGATATGCCACTTGGCCGCAACGTAAAAGAATACTTACGTCTAATTGATGCTTACGCTCATGTTCAAAAATTTGGAGAAGTATGTCCTGCTAACTGGGAAGAAGGAAAGCAAGCGATGAATGCTAACCGCGAAGGTGTAGCGAGCTACTTATCCGCAAATTAATTTATTATGCTACAAGAATTAGAACAAGATAATTTAGGAGATATCGTTAACCAAAATGATGTAGTATTGGTTCAATATGCAGCAACTTGGTGCGGTAACTGCAAAATTATGAAACCGAAGTTTAAAAAATTGGCTTCAGAAAACGAACATATCCCGTTTGTCATTGTTGATGCTGAAAAACTACCTGAGTCAAGGAAGCTTGCTAATGTAACGAACTTACCTACATTTGCGGCTTTCAAGGCCGGTAAACTGCTCAATCAAGTACAGACAAATAAACTGGATGCCTTAACGCAATTAGTAAATGAAGTTACCAATAATTAAGCATTTAACTCAATTCATTGAGGATAACGATGAGGATTTTGTGATTGAGGCAATCGAAACGCTTGAATCGCTCACCGAAGTTCCCTCATTGAAGGACGAAGAGTTAGACGTTATAGGTGAGCTGATATCAAACATGTATGGCGCGATTGAAGTGAATAAACTGGTTCAAGAGCAAGGCATGGACAAAAAAGATGCGCTAAATACTTTTATGAAACGTGTATTAGGCTCTATAGATAAATAGCGTTTCATCTGCTAACGCAAAAAAGCGGCACAAAATAGTGCCGCTTTTTTTATGTTGAGAAATACGAATAAAGCATTGAAAAATCGAATATAGATTTTTGTCTTCGGAATAAAACACAGTATATCAGACTTTTCCACAAAAATATGTTGAAAACCCACTTTTCTGTTGAAAACTAATTTACATGAACAGTTTAATTTTCGTAAATTTACTAATGTTAAAGGTTAATGCTTTAAGTCGCTTTTATATACCTCATCGTATTTTTTGATTCACGCAGTGATGTGTCATTCAGTTAAGCCAACTTAAAGAACAAGATTTTTTAATTGTTAATTTCAAAGACCGCCGAGCGAACACCACTCGGCGGTCTTTGTTTTGTGTTACAACGCATTTAGTTACCTTTGACCTTAAAAACGAATTCCGAAGATGAAATCATTGGCAAGCGATAATTACGCAGGAGCTGTTCCGGAAGTAATGCAAGCTCTTCTACATGAAAATCAAGACCATGCTGTTGCATATGGAAACGACAAGACAACCAACAGTTTAAAAGAGCAGTTACAACTACGCATTCCAAGTCCATTTCGCTTGCATTTGGTTTTTAATGGAACAGGCGCTAATCTGCTTGCATTAAGCATCTTATCAAAACCTTACGATGCGATACTTTGTGCAGAAACCGCACATATATATGTCGATGAATCAACCGCGCCGGAAAATCTTACGGGATGTCGGCTTATCCCGCTAACGATTGATCACGCAGGTAAACTGACGCCTAGCATCATTCAAAAAGCAGTCAAACGCCGTGGCGATTTGCACCATCCGCAAATTAAGGTGCTAAGCATTGCGCAACCTACCGAATATGGAACCCTCTACACCTTGGATGAACTGCGTGCAATCCAAGAGGTAGCTAAGAAAAATGACCTTTTAATTCATATCGATGGTTCTAGACTTTTTACAGCTATAACAGCCCTGGGTTGCTCGTTGCAAGATATCATCGAAAGGAGTGGAGTAGATGCCCTATCCTTGGGTGGAACCAAATCGGGTATGCTTTATGGAGAAATGGTTCTTATCTTTAACGAGCACAACCAGGATAGCATGTTCTTTCATAAGCGCAGCATGCAGCTGGCCTCCAAAAGTCGCTTTATTTCGGCTCAATTTTTGGCGCTACTCTATAATGATGTATATAAAAAGTATGCTAATATTGTTTTGGAACGAACACAGCAACTGGCTAAAGTCTTAAGAAAATACGCGGCAATCACCATTACCAAGCCGGTAGAAGTAAACGCTGTATTCGCCAAAATACCCGCCAGCTGGATCGAGCCTCTGCAGGAAATACTCTTTTTCTACATTTGGAATGAGGCGGAGTATGAAGTTCGACTGATGTGCTCATTTGATACAAGTGAAGAGGAAATCGATTTGTTTGACAGAAAGCTTGCGGAGCTAACAAGGTAGTTTCATATCTAATTTGTAAATTCGCAGGGTATGTCAGATATCATTCAATTACTACCGGATGCAGTAGCCAATCAGATTGCGGCAGGGGAGGTGGTACAACGTCCGGCATCGGCAGTAAAGGAGCTGATAGAAAACGCAATTGATGCAGGCGCGGATAGAATTCAATTAATCATAAAAGATGCAGGCAAATCGCTTATCCAAGTGATTGATAACGGCTGCGGCATGAGCGTCACAGATGCACGCCTATGCTTTGAGCGTCACGCGACTTCAAAATTAAGAAAGGCAGAAGATCTCTTCGCAATCAGGACCATGGGATTCAGGGGGGAAGCGATGGCTTCTATCGCCGCTATCGCCCATGTTGAGCTTAAAACAAGACGGCATGAAGACGAATTAGGTACTTACATTTTAATCGAAGGATCGGAAATAGTTAGTCAGGAACCAACGGCTGCACCCGCAGGCACGAGCATTTCCGTTAAAAACCTATTTTTTAATACACCGGCGCGCCGTAATTTTCTAAAAAGTAATCCAGTTGAAATACGTCATATTATTGAAGAGTTTCAACGGATTGCCCTTGCACATCCTAAGATTTTCTTTAGCATGCACAGTGATGGGAACGAAATCTTCCACCTTCCGTCTGAAGGTTTAAAGCAGCGCATTGTACACATCTTTGGGAGCAATTACAATCAACGTTTAGTACCCGTTGAAGAGTCCACCACGATCATCAATCTAAATGGTTTCATCGGAAAACCGGAATATGCTAAAAAAACCCGGGGGGAGCAGTACTTCTTTGTTAACAACCGCTTCATTAAAGATCCTTACTTAAATCACGCGATACTTAACGCTTATGAAGAGATTCTCCCTGCCGAAAGTTATCCACTTTATGTATTATTTATCGAGATTGATCCTGCGCAAATTGACATTAACGTTCATCCCACAAAAACAGAAATCAAGTATCAGGATGAACGATCAATATATGCCATTATTCGCTCGGCGGTTAAACGCTCCTTAGGGAAATACAATATTACACCGACGCTTGATTTCGATCAGGAAACAGGCTTTAGCCATATCATTTCGCAGAAAAAGACGGAAGATATTGTTCCACCGACTATCAACTTTAATCCGCAATTTAATCCCTTTGACACCGGTTCTCCACAAAAGGAAAGACAAGATAATTACTCACGCTCGTTCGAAAAAAAGAGCGGCATTCCGCAGAACTGGGAAACACTTTATGAGATCACGCAAAGAGCGCAACACCAGCAATTAAGTATTGATCCGCCAGAAATGGAACAGGTAGTGTCCGTAGAAAACACACAGGAAAAACCAGCGGGTAAACTCATTTTCCAAATACATGGCCGCTTTATTCTATCGCAGATACGCTCAGGCTTTATCCTTATCGATCAGCAGGCCGCCCATGAGCGTATTCTATTTGAACGTTTTTTACAACAATTGGAAACACATCAGGGAGCCAGTCAGCAAAGTCTTTTTCCACAAACAGTTGATTTAAGTGCTGCGGATTTTGAACTTATAAACGATTTATTGCCTGATATTCATGCACTCGGTTTTCAGGTCAGGCCATTTGGTAGAAATACTTTTATTGTAGAAGGAATTCCGGCCGACTTGGGTAGCGGACTGAGCGAATCGCAGGTGCTGGAGCAATTATTAGAAGCCTACAAAAATAATCAATCAACATTAAAATTAAACAAAAGAGAAAATTTAGCGAGAAGCCTAGCCCGCAATGCTGCCATAAAAAGCGGTACTGCGTTGGGAATCGATGAAATGAATGATATTATCGATAAGCTCTTTGCTTGCTCAACACCTAATGTTTCTTTGAGTGGTAAACCCATAATTATTACCTTTACCCTCCAGGAATTGTTAGAAAAATTTGAAAAATAAACGAGAACATGTTTAATAGTCCATCCTCGCAATTTGGCGGGATTCCGCCAGTAGTAAAGAATTTATTGATTGCAAATATCATATGCTTTATCGGCGCAAACTTTGTATTTAAATATGCCTATACCATCTTTCCTGTCTACTATTTTGATTCGCCCATGTTTCATTGGTGGCAACCGATCACCTATATGTTTATGCATGGCGATATCAACAGGGGAGGTTTAGCCCATATATTCTTTAATATGTTTGCGTTGTATATGTTCGGCCCTATATTGGAACGAATCATGGGGTCTAAACGATTTATTTACTTTTATCTTATTACCGGTCTCGGGGCACTTGCGCTGCAATTCGGTGTACAGGCTTTTGAGGTTTTTAATATTACCGGATCACCCTCTGCAAAAAGCATCTTGGATTTCAACTTTGAAACAGGTATGCTTTCAAGTAAAATAGACGGAATCTCAAAATCGAACTTCGACACGCTTGCTTCTGTTTACTTTACCCCTATGGTAGGTGCCTCAGGCGCCATCTTCGGTTTATTGGTTGCATTTGGTTATTTGTTTCCCAATACGGAATTATACCTGATGTTCATCCCCATTCCGATAAAAGCAAAAATATTTATTCCAATTTATATTGTATTGGAATTATTTTTGGGTGTATCAAAATTCTCCGGTGATTCTGTCGCCCACTTCGCCCATTTAGGAGGGGCTTTGTTCGGCTTTATTCTCATTAAGATCTGGGGAATCAAGCGTCCGGGATTATGGGGTTAGTTTTAATAAAAAGATCAACGAGATAGAAATAATTATGAAGAGATCATTTTTCGGCGAACTATACTATAAAGCATTCCAATCGGGGAGTACGTTGAACTTTATTATAGCCATCAACACGATTGTTTTCATCGTAATGGGTCTTTTTTCGGTGATTGATTTCTTTGCAAAAACACCCATTAGTTCTTTTCTGATTGACCAACTCGCGTTACCGGCCAACTTAAACAAGCTGTTGTACCGGCCATGGTCTATCGCTACCTATATGTTTACGCAAGTGGATTTTTTCCATTTCCTATTCAATATGCTGTGGCTCTATTGGATCGGTCTTATCTTTCTTGACTTTTTAAATTCAAGACAGTTTACGTTCACCTATTTAGCAGGTGGTTTAATTGGAGGTGTGTTGTTTCTAGCACTTTACAATCTGTTTCCTTCATTAGGTGCCGGCTTTGCTGTATTGTTGGGATCTTCGGGGGCCGTATACGCCATCGTCGTAGCTACTGCAACTTTAGTACCCGATTACACCATTCGTTTACTATTTTTCGGAAATGTACGGCTAAAGTATTTAGCCGTAGCCTTCATCGTTTTAAATCTATTAGGTTTGGGAGGGGGAAATTTAGGCGGAAATCTCGCTCATTTGGGTGGCGGACTTTTCGGATTTATTTATATCCTGCAGCTCCGGAGGGGCAATGACTGGAGCAAGCTATTTCAAACTAAAAAGAAAAAGCTTCGCGTAATCAAAAATGATACTCCTCGTAAAAGCAAAGCAACTTTTACCAATCAAGAATATATTGACAGCATTCTGGATAAAATATCCCAATCTGGATATAACAGCTTAAGCAAAGCGGAAAAAGAGGCCCTATTTAACGCGGGTAAGCAAGATCAAGATTAAGTTTCATCCATGAGGGCAAAAAAGAGGAAAAGAAAAAGAGGACTGGGAAATTTCGCACTGCTTGGTATCAATGCAGTATGCATTTTATTATTGTGTCTCAGCTACCTTGCTCCATACGTTGATCCGCAAAGCTTTTGGCCAATGGCTTTTTTTGGTCTAGGCTATCCAATTTTTCTTTTAACCAACTTCCTGTTCGTTCTACTGTGGGCATTTAAGAAATCCAAGCTGCTCATTTTATCACTGCTTTGTATTCTTTGCGGATACATTCCACTGAGAAAGCATATAGGCTTTAATAGTAAGCCGGATAAGGAATCCATTAAGCACCCGGACAGCAATAGCATAAGGGTGTTGACCTATAATGTGCATTTATTTCGGGAAGAAGATCACGATGTACAACCAAAAACGAAAAAGGCGGTAACCGAGCTCATCCAAAGTGTTTCGCCCGATATTGTCTGTATGCAGGAGTTTTATACCCGGAAGAAAGGAAAGTACAATAATAGGCAGAACATGGCTCCTGCATTAGGCCTTCCCTACAGCTATTTTCATCCTGTGATTGAGAATGAGTACGAGGCCTATGGGCTCATTATTCTTTCTCGCCATCCCATAAAAAATGCTGGATCAATCCCCAATTACCAAGGTAAAAAAACATTAAATAGAGCAATATATGCCGATATTGTGAAAAATGGAAGAGCTTTCCGCATCTATAATGTCCATCTTCAATCGATTGGTTTTCAGCCTCGTGATTATGCCTTTGTAAAAGATGTAAAAAGTCGAAGTTTTGAAAATGACAACGTAGCCTCCACCAAAAGGATCGGCTCTCGCTTGAAGCATGCCTTTTTTGAACGGAGTGCACAAGCAAAACAGATTAAAGCAGAAATAAATCGTTGTCGAAAACCAGTAATTATAACCGGTGATTTTAATGATACGCCTTTATCTTTTGCTGTGCGTACCATTTCCGACGACTTAAACAATAGCTTCGAGAAAAAGGGATCAGGTTGGGGAATTACTTACAACGGCGAGTTTCCAAACTTTCAGATAGACTATATACTTTCATCCAAAGCTTTTAAGGTTAAACATTATCAGATATTGAAGAAAAAATTATCTGATCATTACGCCGTTTGGAGTGACCTGACCCTATAATTTGGAGCGACGTCTTCTTATTGTCCTTTCTTAGTAACGATCTCTTAAAAATATTAGGGAATGAAAGGAAATTATTAAATTCGCACAATCTTCTGAAAGGTGTGCCTAGAAAACATATTCTTTAAATATAAAACGAATGAGCAGCAATTTAGTCATTTATAATACGCTTAGCCGAAAAAAAGAAATTTTTGAAGCCATAAACCCGCCCACTGTAGGCCTATACGTATGCGGTCCTACCGTTTATAGTGACGTACATTTAGGTAATTGCCGTACATTCGTCTCCTTTGATCTGATTTATCGCTATCTTTTATATTTAGGTTATAAGGTTCGTTATGTTAGAAACATCACCGATGCCGGGCATTTAGAAGGTGATCGTGATGAGGGAGATGATAAATTTGCAAAAAAAGCCAAATTGGAGCAATTGGAACCAATGGAGATTGTGCAGAAGTATACGATTGGCTTCCATGATGTGCTTCGATTATTCAATACACTTCCTCCGAGCATCGAACCAACGGCAACAGGTCACATTTCTGAACAAATCGAAATGATTCAAGAAATCATTGCTAATGGTTATGCATATGAAGTAAACGGTACGGTGTATTTTGACGTCGAAAAGTATAGCAAAAATCACGATTATACGATTTTAACAAACCGACAGTTAGAGGACATGCTAAATAATACGCGCGAGCTTGGCGGGCAAGACGAAAAGAAAGGAAGATTAGATTTCGCCTTGTGGATTAAGGCTAAACCCGAACATATTATGCGGTGGCCATCCCCTTGGGGCGTGGGTTTTCCTGGATGGCATATCGAGTGTTCTGCGATGAGCAACAAATATTTAGGCCATCAATTCGATATACATGGTGGCGGTATGGATCTGGCAGCAACACACCATACCAACGAAATTGCCCAATCACAGGCTTGCAATCACACCAATCCCGCAAAGTATTGGATGCATACAAATATGTTAACTGTAAACGGTGCCCGCATGTCAAAATCAGCAGGAAATGGCTTCCTACCAAAAGAGCTCTTTACTGGCGATCATCCTTTATTAAATCGCGGCTATTCACCCATGTCGGTCCGTTTCTTTATGCTACAAGCGCATTATAGAAGTACGTTGGACTTTTCGAACGAGGCCTTAGAGGCTTCTGATAAAGGCTATCGCCGTTTAATGAATGCGATTGCTTTACTGCCAAAATTAAAGGTATCGGCTTCTTCAACCGTTAATTTGGAAGAGATTACGCAACGCTGTATAGCCGCCATGAATGATGATTTCAACAGTCCGGTATTAATTGCAGAGCTATTTGAAGTAGTGCGTATCATCAACAGCATATATGACAATAAAGCCTCGATTGACACGAGAGGTTTGGAGCAATTGAATTCGCTTGTAAATGATTTCGTTTTTAATATTCTTGGTCTTAAAGACGATCAGCATGAAAATAACGGTGATTTAGAGAAGCTAATGGATTTCATCATTAAGCTAAGACAGGAGGCAAAAGCTTCCAAAGATTATGCAACCTCTGATTTGATTCGTAACAGTTTACAAGAAATGGGATTTCAACTAAAAGACAGTAAAGAAGGTACCATTTGGAGTAAATCTTAATCTTATGAAAATTTTGGCATCAATTTAGCAGGAAAGAAGCCTTAAAAATATTGATACACTATAATGTTTAGATTTATTTTAGTCGCCCTAAGTATTATTGCCTTCTCAAGCAACTCCATACAGGCCCAGCAAGAGCCCTCCCAAGAACAAATAAATCAATTGGTTTCGGCTGAATATAATATGGGTGTTTTGGCGGCCAATAGAGGTGTTTTAGCGGCATATAAGAATTATAGCGATGAAAATACGGTAATTTTCACCCCGGCACCGACGCAAGCTGAGCTTTATTTTAAAAGCAAGTCTCGAGTTCCTGATGTGATGACGTGGAAACCTGTTTATGCCAAAGTTTCCAAAAGCAATGAATGGGGCTTTACAACAGGGCCCATTTCTTGGCAAAATGTAGGGTTTAAGAAAAAATATGGTGAATATTTTTGTTTGTGGAAATTAGACCGCAAGGGTGAGTGGAAAATTGCTTATCGGGCAATCAGCGAGCATGGTGCACCGACAGAAAATGTGCCTGCGATCTTGGAAAGCCCGATAGACAACAAGTACAGAAAGTCCAGATCAAAAGCGAGACTAAAACAACGGGAAGATATTATATTAAGTACCGATCAGCTCTTCTCGACCATTTTGAAAGCAGATAATCAAACTGCATTTAAAGAATTCTTAACAGATTATGCCAGAATTTATATACCAGGTTACACGCCGGTTATCGGTGTAGATGATATTCGTGCTTTTTTAAAGAAAGCTGACATCAATATCGAAAGCATAGAAAATAAGGTGGACCGCACGTATAGCGGTGAGTTAGCCTATAGCCAGGGGGACGCGATAATTCGTCAAGGTAACAAGGTTATGAAATGCTATTACATTCGTGTATGGGAATTGCAGGACGATTCTATGTGGAAGGTAAGCGTTGATATGTATTTTGAGAAATAATTTTCCCAAAATGAGTAAAAAATAAGGGGGTACATCGTAATTAACGTACCCCCTTATTTTTATCGTAAATTTTAATCTATCAGTCTTTAACTTTTGCCTGCGCGTTTTTTACTTCGCTGTCCCGCATCCAGTCCTTTAATTCTGCACAGGTATTAAATTCATCATCAATTCTTATATAGGTGGTTTTTCTTCGCTCTTCAAACCATTCACTAACGACACGGTTCAGCTTATCTGCTTCCGCTAACTCTTTAATCTTAGCATAATCCTTCTCTAAGGAAGCTTGATGTGGTTCCGTACGCGATTTAAGGTATAAGAATCGATAGCCTTCTTTTTTTGTTTGAGGATCAGAAAAAGCAAAAGGCTTAGAATATTGTCCGGCTTTCAACGTATCAATTGCGGAGAAATCTGCCGCATCCAACTGATCTACAGGGATGTAAGTGGTACGACTTTGTTGATTCATTGCATTCAACATCATCCCACCGTTATACTTGGTCATTTCATCTCCCGAATACAATGCGGCTGCAGTAGAAAACGGCATCTTATTGTCTTTCACTTGTGTGTAGATACTATCGATTTGTTTTTTTGCCCGTTCCAAGCTTTGTTCGTTCGGTTTTACGCCAATTAGAATATGTCGCGCCCGGACCTGTTCTCCTCTTCGCTCAAGCACTTGCAAAAAGTGAAACCCATATTCTGATTCGAATACATTGGAAATTTCACCTGGTTTTAATCGAAAGGCAACGGATGTAAATTCTTTCACCATACTACTTCTGTCGAAGAAGCCCAAATCCCCCCCCGCCGAAGCAGATCCAGGGTCTTGTGAATATAACCTGGCCATTGTGCCAAAATCGTCCCCTGCTTTGATTCCCATTCGAAGTGATTCGGCTCGATCATAAAAGGGTTGCTTTTCTTCCTTTGTCAGTTTCGGGAATACTACAATTTCCCCGACTTCGACCTCGGTATTATAATTAGGCAAGCTGTCCTGCGGGATTTTCTCAAAATATCTTTTCACTTCCAAAGGCGTGACGCCTGTTTTCTCCGTGATTTTCGCCTGCATTTTTTGGGCGATCAATTGTTCCTTAACAGCAGGCCTCATCTCTTCCTTATACTGCAGTAACGAGCGATTTAAGAATTTTTCCAGTTGCTCTTGCCCTCCAGCTTGCCGTGTCATATACCGCAAACGATTATTAATATTGTCATCGACTTCATCTTCAGTCACTTCAATAGAGTCAATAGCCGCCTGTTGCGTTAAAAGCTTATTCGTTAACAGCTGCTCTAAAATCATACATTTGACCCCTGGATCAGCACGATTACCCTCAGAAAGATATTGTGCATACTGCATCTCTATATCCGATTGCAGCACAATATTTCCACCAACAACGGCCGCCACTTTATCTATTACCTGCACATCTTGAGCCTTCAGTACCCCTGCGCAAGCTAGGAGAATAAGCGTCAACAAACCAGCAAACTTCTTCATTTGTTAAATTCTATATTTTATACTAAGCAGTTTTAATAGCTTGCTAAGTTACACAAATCCATTACACTCTATTCCATATTTAACGAAATTTAACAAGAAAATGGTTCACTGTTGACCCTTTGTTTCCGATGACAACAATTCGCAGTGCGTAATGCACTAATTTGACCGTATAAAAGAACGATTATTTTAATCAACTTTTCTTGATAAAAGTTGAGCAAAATCAAGGCTCGTGTAGGCTACCTTGCACCTGATGGCAAAGCATTCATGGTGCGTATTGGAGCCGTTTCACTTCCTCAATCCGCTTGGATAGTGCAACATGAACAGAGGTGCAAATGCTTTGCTGCTCGTTGCATCGGTATCCTCCAAGGCCGTTTTATCCCACACCCAAGGCCTTGTCGGCTGCCCGCAAAACCCCTCCGTTCTATTAAAATATCACCTAGGAAATTTGCGGTTTGCACGTTGAGGCACTACCTTTTATAGCAAAGTTCCAAGTGATGAGTTTTTGGTTACTTTTTGCGGAAAAAAGTGACAAAAATAATCGTTCCTTTAATATAACAAGCTATTGTACGTTAAAAATGGCTGCCTAAGTAACAAATTGCTGCTTGCAAAAACATAAACATTTTCATTATGTTTGAAATGTCAAGCATAGAAGAATGAGTACATCTTATCAATACAGTTATCTAACATTTTTAAAGCAATTTCCCGTATTTATTTTATTACTAGTTTGCTTTCAGATCATTGGCATTACCTACTCGTTTATCTATTCGCAAGCAGACTTGTTCTTATGGGTAAACCAGCATCACCATCAACTCGCAGACCAAACATTCATGCTGATCACAGATTTAGGAGATTGGCCTGTCACGCTAGCGATCGCTATTATTTTTCTTTTTGTTAATTGGCGCCATTCATTTTTATTGATTTCTACCATGCTTTATACCGGTTTTTTCACGCAGGTAATCAAGATGATCGTCAAACATCCGCGACCTGCAGTTTATTTCGAGCATGGAGAAGCCATTTATACCATTAAAGACTATGTATTACAAAATTCACTTAGCTTTCCATCAGGTCATACTACCTGCGTCTTTTCTCTTGCTATCACCCTTTCTTATATTTTTATACGACAAAGACGTCAACCTTGGCTTTTTTTAGTCGCGCTCGTAGTCGCTCTATCGCGCGTATACCTATCTCAACACTTTTTTAAAGATCTATTAGCGGGGTCTTTGATCGGAACCTTTTTTGCCCTACATCTTATTTGGCTATTTGATCGTTCCAAGTGGTTTCATGCAAAAAACATGAACAGTAATCTATTAGAATTCTTAAATAAAGGTAAAAAACCCGTTTCATAATTAGAATTCCTTCTTTATTGTTTGCATCTCGATACAGATTCTTCTATTTTCGTTAGGCTTTACTACCATTCATTGTACAATGACGCAGTTGAATACGACTAATCCCTTTGCTTTACGTTATCTGATGGACGATACGCTCTTCCAATTTGAAGTCGAATCACCCCTCCTAGAACAAGCTATAGCAGAAACCTCCCGTCCATCATTTGATATTCTTGGAGCTAATAAAAGCCGCATCTTGTATTTGATAGAAAATCTTGCAGAAAGTTATTTCTCTCCCACCGCACAAGATGCCTTTATTAAAACATTGCATGCTCTAGGTCTTGCTCTGGATGACGTAGCGGTTCTTAATTTAGCGCAGGTACGGGAAGAGATCAATTTTGAAACACTATTTACCCATTTCAATCCACAAAAAATTGTCCTTGCTGGACCATCCCCTAACAAAATAGGTGTAAACGGTCTGTCCCTGAATATAGTGTCCTCTCAGCAATCCATCAAATTACTTTATACCTATTCTTTTGAGGAAATGCTAACGGACACGAACAAGAAGAAGCTCTTTTGGCAGGCCGTTAAAAGCCTTTAAAATCATAAGAACACCATTAATTACCTGAAAGATATGCAACAATTGGTTTTTGCAACAAACAATGAACATAAATTAGCGGAAGTACAAGCAATGGTGAAAGATCTTTTTTCCATTCGATCTTTGTCAGATATACAATGTAATGTAGATATTCCGGAAACCGCCGATACTTTTGAAGGTAATGCCTCCCTTAAAAGTGAGTATATACAAAGTCACTACGGCCTTAATTGTTTTGCCGATGACTCTGGTCTGGAGGTAGCGGTATTGAACGGTGAACCAGGTGTATATTCCGCTCGTTACGGTGGTTCGAGGGACATGGAAAAAAACATCGATCTGTTATTATCTAAGTTAGTAGGTGAAACCAATCGTAAAGCACAATTTAGAACCGTTATTTCCTTACGTTTGGAGGCGGAGGAGCATCTCTTTGAAGGTCTTGTAAAGGGTACGATTGTCTCAGAACGTTCGGGGGCTGGAGGATTTGGATATGATCCGATATTTATCCCCGACGGTTATGCAAAAACTTTTGCGGAAATGTCGTCCCAAGAAAAAAATCAGATCAGCCACCGCGCAGTTGCCATACAGAAACTAGTTACTTTTCTAAAGAATCGCTAAACATTGCCGTATGCTTCGTAAACCACTGAAATCTTCGCTTATTATTGCATTGCTCACGCTATGTGCCCAATCTTTATCTGCACAGAACGCATCGTCCACCAATGCTGCATCGATCAAATTGCGAATTCAAAAATTAAACACCTTAGGTAGTGTGCTGTACTTTGCAGCACATCCCGATGATGAAAATACACGTCTAATTGGCTGGTTAGCGAATGAGCGCCTTTATCGCACCGGCTACTTATCACTAACACGTGGAGATGGAGGGCAAAACCTAATTGGAACCGAACAAGCGGAGGAACTTGGCTTGGTACGAACCCAAGAGTTGCTCGCAGCAAGGCGGGACGATGGCGGTGAACAATTTTTCTCAACTGCCAACGATTTCGGTTTTTCAAAAACTTTTGATGAAACCTTTCAAATATGGAACAAAGAAAAAATCTTGGCGGATGCTGTTTGGGTTATCCGGAATTTCCAGCCAGATGTTATCATAACCCGATTTCCAGGTGATCCAAGAGCGGGGCATGGACATCACCAAGCCTCATCTCTCCTTGCGCAGGAGGCTTTTGAGGCTGCCGCAGATCCAAATCGCTTCCCCGAACAGTTGGTGTATGTCAAACCTTGGAAAACAACGCGAATTCTATGGAACACCTATAATTTTGGGAGTGCAAATACCATAAAAGAGGGACAGTTTCGTGAAGATTTAGGGCAATATAACTCCCTTATTGGCCGAACCTATGGGGAGATTGCGGCCATCAGCCGAACCAATCACAAGAGTCAAGGTTTTGGTACAACAGCTGAAAGAGGAGAAATGTATGAATATTTTGAACGATTAGGCGGGACTAGTCCTCAAAAAAATTTGTTCGATGACATCAACACGAGTTGGTCGAGAGTCCCTCGTTCTGAGAAAGTACAAGCACTAATACAACGCCTGGCAAAGAATTATGATTTGGCTCACCCCGAACATTCAATTAAAACACTTACGGAACTTCTTACTGCGCTGGAAGGTTTAGGAAGTAATTATTGGGCACTGCAAAAAATAAAGGAGGTAAAGAAACTTATTTTAGATTGTGGCGGTATCTGGATAGCCTGCCAGGCAGATGACGAAAAATATGCAGCGGGCGAAACGGTTCATGCCAGTACTAATTTTGTTGTACAAAAGCCTGGTTTAGCGGTTTCGTTGGTTGCGCTAAAAAATGGCGATCAAAGCGAATCCCTTTTGAGTGCCACAACAAACCTACCATATAATCAGTTACAGCAGATCAAAACTTCCTTTGAAGCTAGCACCATAACACAGCCTTATTGGTTAGCCTCGCCGCATCAACTTGGCTCGTTTACAGTCAGAAACCAGAGGCTCATCGGTAAACCAGAAGCCGATAAGCTCCCTCACGTAATTACTACTTTATCTATTGAAGGAAAGAAAATAGATTTTCCTATACCCCTTAGTTATTCGTATAATGATCCCGTACGTGGTGAGGTAAGAAACCCGGTGATTATTGCCCCTCCTTTGACCATCAATCTTAATCAAAAGGCCGTGATTTTTAACGGGAACGAACCGAAGAAAATAGAACTCTCTTTTATTGCTAACGGCCAGCAAATTCAGGCGGACATTAGGCCCATACTTCCGAAAGGCTGGCGAATGGAACCAGCATCATTTGCTATTGATTTAAGTGAAAAAGATGACGAATCAATCAAAACAGCTACCATTTATCCAGCACCTAAAGCGACTATAAATGATTCTCTTTCCTTTGATATTCAATATAAAAATGGTCAAAAAGAAACAGCGAAGTCTATACGAACCATTCGCTACGATCATATTCCTCAAATCACCTGGTTTCCACCAGCAAGCGCTCGGTTAAGTAAAATAGAGACTGGAGTCTCTGCCAAACATGTCGGTTATTTACCTGGAGCTGGTGATCTTGTCGCTGCTTCCTTGCGTGAAATAGGGTTGCAGGTGGATGTTTTATCGGAGAACGATATCATGCATCAAGACCTAACGCAATACGATGCCATTATTACGGGCATTAGAATTTATAATGTAAATGATCGTATCCGCTACATACAACCCAAGCTGCTGGAATATGTAAAAAATGGAGGTACACTCGTTGAACAATACAATGTAAGTGGAGGCTTAAAAACCACACAAATTGGTCCGTATCCTTTCACTATTAGCAGAGAACGTGTCACCAATGAGGATGCACCCGTTCACTTCACAGAACCGCAACATTTCATTCTCCAATATCCGAACAAGATCACGGCAGCCGATTTTGAAGGATGGATTCAAGAACGAGGTCTATATTTCGCCTCAAATACGGATGCACACTATACCTTACCTTTAGGAATGAACGACCCCGGTGAAGCAGAAAGCAAAGGATCGCTCCTGGTAGCGAAGTATGGAAAAGGTAAATATGTTTATACTTCCCTGTCTTTTTTCAGAGAATTACCTGCGGGAGTACCCGGTGCTTATAGATTATTTGTAAATTTGCTCGCAAAAGAAAACGATTAAACATGGAAAATCAAGAAAAGAAAATCAACACAGACTCTTTATTTTATCTTATCGGTGCTTTTTTTGGGGCTCTTACAGGGGGCTATTGCGCCGAATCTTTCTGGGGTGTGGTAGGCGGATTAGTTATTGGTCTGTTTATCGCCACATTTTTCTTGAACGCTCTAGTGAAGCGCAGAAGTGAGGAAGAACCTGCCTAAAGATAAAGGCCTCCCCCCTTTTGTAAATAGCTGGCATCAATTCTACTGGTTGGTATTGATTTGGCTGTTTGCACTGATCCTCTTGTTTTACTTATTCAAGGTAACTTTTGAATGAGTTTAATTGATTGGATTGTCCTTTTCAGTACCTTGTTGCTGATCGTTAGCTATGGCATATACAAAAGCCGTGGCAGCAGTAATATTGATGGCTATCTCTTAGGAAATAAAACGCTTCCCTGGTATCATATAGGCTTTTCCGTGATGGCTACTCAAGCAAGTGCCATCACCTTCCTTTCCGCCCCGGGCCTTGCTTATACTTCAGGGATGAGTTTTGCCCAATTCTACTTTGGTGTGCCGCTGGCTATGATTGTACTCAGCATTACTTTTGTACCTATTTTTCATCGGATGCGCGTTTTTACAGCCTACGAGTACCTGGAAAAAAGATTCGATGTAAAAACACGTGTTTTCACCGCCTTTCTATTCCTTATACAACGCGGTGTATCTACTGGTATTACAATTTATGCTCCATCGGTTATCCTTTCGAGCATTTTACAAATAGATGCTACCTATACCACCTTATTTATTGGGTGTCTAGTTGTGATGTACACGGTATGGGGAGGGACAAAGGCTGTCTCTTATACGCAATTACTGCAAATGGGCATTATCTTCATTGGACTGCTTTCTGCTGGTGTGATGGTTGTTCATTTATTACCATCGGATATTGGACTCGTAAAGGCTCTTCATATCGCCGGAAAATCCGGAAGGGCCAATGCGATTGATTTTTCTTTCGATTGGAATAACCAGTATACACTATGGAGTGGTTTAATTGGTGGCTTTTTCTTACAGTTATCTTACTTCGGCACCGACCAAAGTCAGGTCGGTCGCTATTTAACGGGATCCTCAATTCGTGATAGTCGATTGGGTTTATTAATGAACGGACTGATTAAAGTTCCGCTCCAATTCCTGATATTGATGATTGGTATTCTCGTTTTTGCGTACTATCAATACAATCAACCACCTATTTTTTTCAATAAATTAGAGTTGACCAAAATTGAAAAGAGCGCCTATCAACCGGAGTTGCAACAAATTAGGGAAAAATTCAACATGGTTTTCGAGGAAAAACATCGTTTAATCAATGAATTAAGCGGTGCTCTAGATAGGAACGCCAATTCTGAAATTGACCGAATCAGGAAAGACCTAAATACCGCCAATCAAAAGACTACGAAGGTCAGGGAAGAACTCACCCTGCTTATGCAAAAAAATGACCCCCAAGCAGATACAAACGACAACAATTATATATTCCTTAATTTTGTTACTGAAAAACTTCCAAAAGGACTCATCGGTATATTGATCGCAATTATTTTTTTAGCATCTATGGGATCAACAGCAAGTGCACTGAACTCTTTAGCTTCGACTTCTGTAATAGATATCTATAAGCGATTTATTCATCGAGATGGTAGCGCCAGTAATTATTTAAACGTATCGAGGCTTATGACGCTATTTTGGGGCATATTCACAATTATTATAGCCTTATATGCTAATCGTCTTGGAAATCTCCTTGAAGCTGTTAATATTTTGGGATCGTTATTTTATGGCACTATCTTGGGCATATTTATAGTCGCATTCTATATTAAAGGTGCGAAAGGCACTGCTACCTTCGTAGCCGCGATTCTTGCAGAAATTTTAGTCATTATTTGCTGGCGTGCAGATATGATGGCCTTTTTATGGCTTAATTTAGTTGGTTGCGTATTGGTTATGTTCTTTGCTGTTTTCATTCAGGCATTGTTGCCCTCCAGATCAAAGAACTGACATTTCCGGATGTCAGAATACAAAAGCTCGGTATAATGAAAATTGATCAGCAGTATGGATTCAAAGCTAATTGACTGTCGCTTTAACTAGATAAGGCAGTATTTCTTTTTGAAAAGAAACAAAATACTTCCGAACATCAGCCACGCTTACGGCAGTGAACGCGAATGAAAAGACAATACTTTTGCTTGATTTAATTAAAAACACCAAGCTTTCTTTAGGAATACCTGGATCAATAATATTACTTTCATTAAAAGAACTAATTAGTAAATTTTCCAGATCGTCAGATAGCGTTTTTAAATATTCCTGCGCATTAGCTGACTCTCGAATAAAATCCCAACCAATGAATTCGTTACAGATGGTATATGTTAGACGACTGACCTTCAAAATAAGATTACTTAAATAGGTTCCCTGATCAGTAGCCGTACTTGGGTTATGTATGAGTTCGTCTACCCCTATTTGAATATAATCCATCAAGATGGCATGTAAAACCATCTCTTTACTATCGAAGTATTTATAAATGGTAGCCTTGGCTATCTTCGCCTTTTTTGCGATCTCATTGACGCTGGTTTTATTATAACCATAACGTCTAAAAAGATCCTTAGCTGACCGTTTGATACTTTCCTTAATTTTATCTGCTTCCATTTAATTAATCACTCTTATAAGATTCCCGTCTCTTCTTACCTGGTATGGTTTCAGAGGCCGTTCTGCCGGTGCCTTTGATGGCATTCCACTTCTAATATCGTATTTCGCATCGCTACATGGATCTACCAGAATAATACCGGTTTCATCCACATTGACTGCGCATTTTTTTTCCGGATTAACCGTACTACAACGATCATAAGCTACATAACCACTTCCTGTATTATAGACTATGATCCCCGCAACACCACCGGTTTCAGATACAGCATAACCACCGGCAACCTCTAATTCGTGGTATTGTGTGGTTGAGAATGTTTGGTTTACCACTACTTCCGGGATTCCATAATAGTCTTTTCCGCATCCGAAGATGATGATAACGATCAGCGACAGCCCTACGCCTTGTAGGAAGCTCCTTTTTTTAGATTGTTTCGGTTTCAAATTGCTTTAAAAAACGTATGTCATTTTCAGAAAACAAGCGTAGATCTTTGATTTCATATTTCAGATTCGTAATGCGCTCAATTCCCATTCCGAAAGCAAAACCAGTATATTTTCTTGCATCAATCTTGCTATTCTCTAACACATTTGGATCAACCATGCCACAACCTAGAATCTCAACCCAGCCTGTATATTTACACATATTACATCCGGCTCCTTTACAGATGGTACAGGAAATATCCATTTCAGCCGATGGTTCGGTAAAAGGAAAGTAAGAAGGACGAAAGCGAACTTTAGTTCCTTCACCGAAAAGTTCTTGGACAAAGTGATACAGTGTCTGTTTTAAATCCGCAAAAGAAACACCTTCATCAATATATAAACCTTCTACCTGATGGAAAAAGCAATGAGCCCGCGCCGATATCGCTTCGTTCCGATAAACTCGCCCTGGCATAATAGCACGAAAAGGTGGTGTGCCACTTTCCATCATTCTTACCTGTACGGAAGAGGTATGTGTACGAAGTGCAATATCATTACCTTCTTGCTTCTGAATGAAGAACGTATCTTGCATATCCCTTGCCGGGTGTTCTTCGGGAAAGTTAAGTGCTGAAAAGTTATGCCAATCATCCTCAATCTCTGGTCCTTCCGCAACAATAAAACCTAACTTTTTGAAGATTTCAACAATTTCCTTTCTTACAAGAGACAAAGGATGTCGGGTGCCAATCTCAAATCCAGGGCCCGGTAGTGTTAAATCCTGCGCATTCGAATCATTTGAAGCGCTGGCAGAAACTTCGAACAAATCTTTTGTTTCAACATACTTGGCTTCACTTAACTGTTTAAATTCATTCAGCACCTTTCCCAAAATCCGTTTATCCTCACTCGAAACACTTTTGAAATCTTCGAACAACCCTTTAACGATTCCTTTTGCTACCAAAAATTTAAGGCGGTAGTCTTCGACATCCTGTTGCGAACGAGGTGTCCAATTATTTATTTCTTCTGTATATTGATCAATTTTTTCTTGTATACTCATTTTTAACTCTTTATAAAATAAACAAAGTTCGTTATTTACCTTATTTATTTTTCGCAAACTTAGATAAAATGCCCGAAATTCGCGAACGACGACAAGACCTAACTCAAAGTAAATCGATTATCTCTGCACATTTAACAGCGTTTGACCCCTAAAGATCGCTATTTTATCTTATAAATCATTCAATCACGCCGAGTTGCTTTCCTACCTTGGTAAAAGCAACGATGGCTTTATCCAGATGTTCCTTTTCGTGAGCCGCAGACAATTGCACACGAATTCTGGCCTTTTCTTTAGGAACAACCGGGTAATAGAAGCCAATCACATAAATCCCTTCTTCTAGCATTCTTGCCGCAAATTCCTGAGCCAATTTGGCATCGTATAGCATAACGGGAACAATAGGATGGAATCCGGGTTTAATATCGAATCCCACCTCCACCATCTTCTCTCTAAAATAGCGGGTATTAAACTCCAATTTATCCCGTAATGCCGTTGTTTCACTTAACATATCCAAAACAGCGATTGAAGCACCTGCAATAGCCGGAGCCAATGTATTGGAAAATAAATAAGGTCTTGAGCGTTGGCGTAACATATCGATGATTTCCTTTTTCCCAGAGGTAAACCCTCCGGAAGCACCTCCTAACGCCTTACCTAAAGTACCGGTAATAATGTCAATACGATGCATGACATCAAAATGCTCATGTGTTCCTCTTCCTGTTTTCCCGATAAAACCCGTACAATGGGATTCATCGATCATAACCAGTGCTTCATATTGATCTGCCAAATCACAAATCTTATCCAAAGGAGCAACAACACCATCCATAGAAAATGCTCCATCAGTAACAATGATGCGATGTCTTGCATCCTTGGCGGCAATTAACTGCTTTTCCAAATCCGCCATATCCGCATTTTTATACCGAAAACGTTGTGCCTTGCATAAGCGAACGCCATCTATAATGGACGCATGATTCAGTTCGTCGGAAATTATAGCATCTTCCGCACCAAACAATGGCTCAAAAACACCCCCATTTGCATCGAAAGCCGTAGCGTATAAAATGGTATCTTCCGTTCCTAAAAATTCGGATATTTTTGATTCAAGCTCTTTATGTATATCCTGCGTACCGCAAATGAATCGTACTGAAGACATGCCGTAACCGTGGGTATCTATTGCTCTTTTTGCCGCATCAATGACTTTTGGATCGGAAGAAAGGCCGAGATAGTTATTTGCGCAAAAGTTTATAACTTCCTTGCCCCCACTTACTTTTATATCCGCACCTTGAGGACTTGTAATAATACGTTCCTTTTTATATAAGCCTGCTTCTTCTATTTCGGCTAGTTCTTTTTGCAATACAGGTTGAAGTGTTTTATACATAAATCAGTGATTTGCGGTAAAAATACAGATTTAATGATAAAAGCTGAAAAGATGATAGAAATGATTATCTGTAAGCTGATTACACCTGCACAAGATGCTCCTGTACCTATATTTTAAATCTATAATGATTTTTTTATCTTTACGCTTGCTGTAAAGCATTTTATTTTTCAAAACCTATTTTATGCGTAATTTGTTAATTCAAAATTTAGTAAATCAATTACAGGATGTTCAAGATGGTGAGCAATGGTTAGATGAAAACTTCACCAAAAAAATCGATTCATTGGACTCAGAACAAGCACTCACTCGACCGATCCCGGAAATACACAGTGTTGCGGAGATTGTCTCGCATCTTTTAGAATGGCGTAAGGATTGTATTAATAAGCTACAAGGCAAAAACAGCACATTAAACATGGAAAGCAGTGAAAATTGGCGCCAGAATGACGAATTACGGCAAATTGGCTGGAAAAAACTGAAAGAGGATTTCTATGCTTCTCAATATCATTTAATACGTCTTATTGAAATACAGGAGGATTCCTTTCTTGCAAAGAAGTATGGGAAATATACATTTCAAAACTTGCTGGAAGGGATGGTACATCACGATCTTTATCATTTAGGCCAAATAGGAATTTCCATTAAGCTACTGAAAATAAAAGGATTTTTAAAGTAATAAGCGAGATCTTCCCTATCTTTTCGACTCAATCGGGCCGGGATCCTGTCTTTCATTAACATAATTTTAACAAAAAGGAGCGTAACCTTTCAGGCCTTCATTCATCTTAAAAGCATAGCTAAAAAAATGCCGATGATTCGATCTGTTACGCTTATTCTTTTTTTATTCACCAATATTGTCTTTGCCCAAGAATCAAGACTGCATGGCTTAATAAGTGATATAAATGGGGGAGCTATTCCCTTTGCCACCATAATTAAAACGGGTTCATCAATGGGTACCTCCGCGAATAAAGAGGGGTATTTTAATCTTTCTCTTCCCAAGGGCCGGTATGAATTGAGTATTTCAGCCGTAGGTTACAAGCAGAAAACCATCACGATAAACTTGCCTCACCCAGACAGTCTCCTTATTCAGTTAGACCCGGAAATTTATACCTTACAAGAAGTGGTTATTGGAAACCAAGAAGATCCCGCTTACGAAATTATCCGAAAGGCAATAAAGAAAAGGCCTTATTTTCTAGAAGAGGCAGGAGCCTATCAAGCACGCGTGTATATAAAAGGTTTACAACGTTTACTTAAAGCACCTAAAAAATTTTTCGGCATTAACGTGGATGAAGTGGGAGAAGAAATGGGACTAGACTCTGCAAGAAGAGGAATCGTCTACCTCTCTGAATCGGAGTCAAAGATTACTGTTAAGCCTCCGAAGGAGTTTAAAGAAGAAATGATCAGTTCCAAAATTTCAGGCGACAACAAAGCATTCAGCTTTAATAGAGCGGCAGAATTGCAGCTTAATTTTTACGAAAACTATCAGGATGTTATTGAAGGTTTAAGCAGCAGACCTTTCGTTTCCCCCATTGCCGATAATGCGATGGCCTATTACCGATACCAATACCTAGGCAAGGCTAAGGAAGGCGGAAAAACAATCGTTAAAATTAAGGTAATTCCTAAAAGAAAAGCGGAACCGCTGTATAAAGGAAACATCTATATTATTGAAGACGAGTGGCGTATTCATAGTGTTGACCTTTTACTTGATAAAGAATCGAACATTAACTTTGTTGACTCTTTAAATCTTAAGCAGCTGTACACACGGATCACTGATAACAAATGGATGCCCTCCAGTATACAATTAAATTTCAAAGCCGGTCTATTGGGGTTTCAGATTGGAGGCTATTTCACCGCCATTTATCAAGATTATATGCTGATAGATGCCCCTAATCGGAAGTTCTTTAAAGAAGTATTATCGATAAGCAAAGAGGTTAATAAGAAGGATAGCCTGTATTGGACAAAAAACAGACCAATCTCACTAACGGCTGAAGAACAACAAGATTATCAAAAAAAAGATAGTTTATATCGTGCTCATCAATCGAAAGTGTATCTGGATTCAATCGATCGAAAGAATAATCGGTTCAAAGCATGGGCTTTAGCAAGCGGTTATACTCATCGCAACCGCTATAAGAAGGAATCGATTCATTTTAGCGGGCCCTTGACATCAATCCTTTTTAATAGCGTGGAAGGTTTGGCTATTAATTATGATGTAAACTACACGCGACAAATTGATAGCAATTTAAATCAGCAACTTCATGTTAATGGCCGCATCCGATATGGTTTTGCGAACAAACACCTAAATGGCATTATCAGTACGAATATTCCGATTAAAAATCAAAACTTCACGTTAGCCGGTGGTAGAGATGTCCTCGACTTGAATAACAGGGGATCGCTTCCCGCCCTAGTAAATAGCTTGTATACCTTATTTGTTGGTGAAAATTATCAAAAGTTATACGAAAAAACCTTTGTATCCTTTGCCTGGAACAACACCCTCCCTGGAAATATCAAGATGAGTCTACGAACTGAATGGGCGAAGCGACACTGGCTGTCCAATGCCACCAACTTTACTTTCTGGGATCGCAATCAACACAAACTCAGCTCGAATAATCCCCTTCAACCGAACGCAGATGTTCCACTGTTCATGGACAATAAATCTACCAAGCTAAGTATCCGTTTAAGTTACGATTTTTCCAGTCGCTATGCCACCTATCCAACAGGAAAACGTTATTTACCCTCTCGGTATCCGACCCTTAGTATCCAATATACAAAGGGCCTTAAAAACATCTTTGATTCAGATGTCGACTACGACCTATTAACAACAAGTATCCATAAAAGCAAGATAGGTTTAGGGCTATACGGCAACATCTCCTTCACAGCAACGGCGGGTAAATTCCTCAACAATAAACAATTGTATTATACGGATTATCAACACTTCAATGGAAATCAAATTTTATTTGTTGATCAGCAATTAAGTTCATTTTTAACGCTGGATTACTACCAATATAGCACTCCTTCTCGTTTTATAGAGACGCATGTTGAATATAATCTTGGGGGCATGCTTAGCAGTAAGGTGCCATTACTACGGAAACTAAAGCTTGAAGAACTCATTGGGATACATTATTTACATACACCTGAATTACGCAACTACGGTGAGCTGCATATTGGCTTGCAATGGAAAATGATCCGATTAATGTATGCCCATTCAAGAAGTAATACAGCGCAACTTAACCAAACAAATGCCTTGAGGATTGCATTAAGATTGTTTTAAAATGGGGCAGCTGCTCGATTAAGTACAAAGGACAAAACTATTCGCGAATGTCAGGCATTTTAGTTAAGTTTGGGTATGCCCGAAATAATCGCAGATAAAACTATCTTTTCATTGGCAGAGGTGGCGCGTAGCATTCAGAAAACAATCGCAGACCGCTATAAAAGTCTGTATTGGATAAAAGCCGAAATGAATAAACTAAATCATTATTCCCATTCAGGTCATTGTTATCCAGAATTACTGGAGAAAAAAGAAGGGAAGGTCATTGCAGAGATTCGGGCAACTTTTTGGAAAAGTGACTATGAACGGGTTAATCAACGCTTTATCGAAATCATCAAAGAACCCTTAAAGAATGGGATCAATATCCTTTTGCAGGCATCTATTGGTTACGACCCTGTGCATGGTCTAAGTTTACATATTGTAGACATCGATCCATCCTATTCCTTGGGAGAGCTGGAGCGAGAAAAACAGGCAAATATTGCATTGCTAAAAGAGCAAGGTATTTTTGAGGCGAACAAATTATTGCCATTTCCCTTACTTCCTAAGCGCATCGCCATTATTTCTGTCGAAACAAGCAAAGGTTTAGCAGATTTTTTAAAAATTATCGACAGTAATCCCTATAGCTATCGTTTCGAACATCAGCTATTTCCAGCTCTTTTGCAAGGTGAAAAATCAGTGCCTTCCATCATAGAACAACTGGAAAAAATACGTTTACATATTCGGCGATTTGATGTTGTTGCCATTATACGAGGAGGAGGAGGGGAAGTTGGGCTGAGCTCCTATAACAACATACACTTGGCAACAAGCATTGCGACTTTCCCCATTCCGGTCATTACGGGGATTGGGCATGCAACCAACGAAACCGTCTCGGAAATGGTTGCTTATAAAAATGCCATTACGCCTAGTGCATTGGCGGCTTATCTTTTGCAGCATTTTCACAATTTTGCGCGCCCTGTAATTCAAGCGGAACAACGATTACGATTAAAGACGAAACAACTCTTTGACGATCAGCAGCAGTTATTAAATAATACCATCAAATATTTTAAAATGGCCAGCCTGAATATGTTACGAGAGAATAACTATCGATTTGCTGCTATACAAGGTCGTACATTGCAACAAAGTAAATACCAATTAATTCAGGAGAAAGCCTCTTTTCAGCAAGTTAAAGATAGATTATCTACCCAATCGAAACGTGCCCTGGTTAAAGAACAGCAAGTTATTGCGTCCTTAGGGCAGCGACTCAAACGTGAGCATCTCCATTTAGGTAAGCGTTCAGTGCAGGTACTTCATCAAATAAAGGAGCAGCTAATCCGTCAAAGCCGTCAGGTTGCCAAAAAAAATCAAGTAGCACTGATGACCTTAAAAAGCACGCTTGGACCGAGCATTGAAAGGTCATTACTTGAAGCCGTTAAATCACTTGAAAATCAAGAACGCCATCTCTCTATTCTCGATCCACAACATGTATTAAAAAGAGGCTATAGTATTACGCTTTTTAATGGAAAGGCTATCACGGATGTACATACCTTACAGGCAGGTGATAAAATCAAAACAATTTTAGCTTTTGGTGAAACGGAAAGTCAAGTTACCTTTGTAAAGGAATAACGAAATAAAACAAATGGACAACCAATTAAGCTATACATCAGCATTTGAAGAACTCCAACAAATTGTTGCAGAAATTGAAGATGGAGAAATTAGCGTAGACGAGCTTTCAGACAAAGTGAAGCGGGCGGCACTGTTGATAAAAATCTGCAAAAGTAAACTAACGGAAACCGAAGCAGATGTCAATAAGATTCTTGAAGATCTTGATAATGAAAATTTGAAAGATGATGAACAGAATACCTAAGTATAATTTCATGAGGCTATATATTCTGTTGATTGCATTTTTATCGTTTGTTTTCGTTAATACATTAAAAGCACAAACATCAACGAACCAAGCGACACTCTGGGAAATTAGCGGGAATGGCCTCTCCGTGCCCTCTTATCTATTTGGCACCTTTCATCTGCTATGTCCTGAAGACCTTATTTTTACAGATGCGATCAAGCAAAAACTAGAAGCCAGTAAACAGCTATATCTTGAACTTGACTTTTCAGACCCACGAATCGGCATGAAGATGATGGAAAACATGCGAATGCAGGGCAAAACCTTCCATGATCTGTACGATAGCCTAACTTATCATCAGGTAAGCGATAGTTTAGAAAAAATGGCGCACATACGTTTGGAAATGTTAAATAACATAAAACCTTTCGGCTTATATTCAATTGTTTTGATGGGTGCATTGCAATGCAAACCTGCAAGTTGGGAATTGCAATTAGTGGACCTTGCGAAGACCAAAGGGATGAACATCGCTGGTTTAGAAACAATCGAAAGCCAGGCCTCTATTTTTGATACCATTCCTTATAAAATACAGGCTGAGCAACTAAAAGAGATGGTATTCAATCTCGATAGTACGGAAAGGGAGATAAGTACACTCATCAACCTCTACAAACAACAGGATCTCGTTACCTTACATAATCGCACGATATCCGATCCGCTCATGCAGGGTTATTTAGACCTGCTACTGTACAATCGCAACGCCAATTGGATTCCTATTATTGAAAAAAGCGCAAAATCTCAGGCTACTTTCTTTGCCGTCGGAGCCGGCCATTTAGTGGGTGATAAAGGTGTTATTGATCTTTTAAGAAAAAGAGGTTATACGATAAAACCGCTTCGCTGAAAAATGAAAGGAGAGCAATTAATTGCTCTCCTTTCATTTTTACTCCTAATTGCCCCTTTCTTATTCTTTATAGGCAATGCCCATATTTTGTAACATAAAAGACCATTTATCCGCTTGTTCCTGAATAATCATTGTTGTTGGCTTACCCGCTCCGTGTCCAGCCTTGGTTTCGATGCGAATCAACACGGGATTAGCGCCCTTATTATATTCTTGCAGACGCGCCGCGAATTTGAAACTGTGTGCAGGGACAACGCGATCATCATGGTCTGCAGTTGTTACCATTGTGGCCGGATATTCAATCCCCTCTTTCAACATGTGGTAAGGTGAATACTGATACAAATAATCAAACATCTCCTTATTATCATCCGCTGTTCCATAATCATAAGCCCAACCAGCACCTGCTGTAAATTTATGATAACGTAACATATCTAAGACACCAACTGCCGGGAAAGCGACCTTAAATAAGTCGGGCCGTTGCGTCATGGCTGCACCAACAAGCAAACCGCCGTTGGATCCGCCGGAGATGGCCAATCGTTCTCGCGATGTATAATTCTCTTTGACAAGATATTCTGCTGCCGCTATAAAATCATCAAACACATTTTGTTTCTGTTCTTTAGTTCCAGCCAAATGCCATTTTTCACCATATTCACCCCCGCCACGTAAGTTAGCAACCGCGTAAACGCCTCCTTGTTCCAAGAGCAAAACAGTAGAGACACTAAATGAAGGTGTTAAGCTAATATTGAAACCACCATAGCCATATAACATTGTTGGATTGTTGCCATCAAGCACGATTCCTTTTTTATAGGTTATAATCATCGGAACCTTCGTACCATCCTTCGAAGCATAAAATACCTGTTTGGATTCATAGTTCTCCGGGTTGAACAATACTTGGGGCTTTTTGTATATTACCGATTTACCGGAAGCGATATCATATTTAAATATCGTAGGTGGATAGACATAAGAAGTAAAAGAGTAATAAAGTTCCTTTTCATCCTGCTTTGCATCAAACCCATTGGCCGTACCCAGCCCCGGTAACTCTATTATACGTTCTTCCTGACCCTGTCTATTAAATTGTTTCACCAAGGACGTAGCGTCTTTTAAGTAAACGGCGAACAACTTACCGCCACCTTTCCCCATATTCAAAACATTTTCCGTTTCGGGAATTAGATCTTTCCAATTCGCCGGTTTCGGATCTTCACTGTTAACCGTTATCACTTTATAGTTCGGTGCATTTAGGTTGGTGAAAATAAACAGCGAATCTCCTTGATTATCAATCACATCATGCTCTTTCTCAAAATCAGCCACTACCTGAACAATTTTCGAATCCGATTTACTTAAATCTTGGATATATAACTCATTACCACTCGTGGTATTGGCTGCTGTAATTACTAGAAAACGTTCATCCTCTGTTAAATAGGCTCCGATGTATCGTCTTGGCGTACTTTCTCCACCGAAAATTAGCTTATCTGCGCTTTGCGGAGTACCCAGTTTATGGAAATACAATTTGTGGTATTGCGTCAAACCCGACAGGGCACTCCCCTCTTTTGGTTTGTCATAACTGCTATAATAGAAGCCTTCATTCCCCTTCCAAGATAAACCTGAAAACTTGATATCAGTCAATGTGTCTCCCACAACCGATTTATCTTCGGATTTCAAGACAATCACTTTGCGCCAGTCTGAACCTCCCTCTGAAATCTGATAAGCCACTAAACTCCCATCTTTACTAAAATTAATCCCTGCTAAAGAGGTGGTCCCATCAGCAGAAAATTTATTCGGGTCAAGAAATACCTCGCTTTTACCTCCTTCTTTTTCCCGATATATAACCGATTGATTCTGAAGCCCATCATTCTTATAATAGTAGGTATAATTACCTTCTTTGAAAGGAGCTGATATCTTCTCATAATTCCATAATTTTTCCAAACGCTGTTTAATCGCATCCCTGTATGGAATCTGAGAAAGATAATCGTTAGTTACTTCATTTTCGGCCAAGACCCACTCCTTAGTGTCTGCTGCCGTATCATTTTCTAACCAACGGTAAGGATCAGGGACTTTCGTACCAAAATGATCATCGACAAGATTTATCTTTTTTGTTTTTGGATAAGGTTTTAATTTCATATGCTTTGCGGGTTCGGTGGTTTTTTGATTGCTATTACAAGCCGTCAACGAAAGGGCGAGCAACAATCCTATGTAAGTTTTAAACATGGTGAAAAATAAATTTATTTGGTGAATATCGATTCAATATTACAAATAAAAAAAACTCTTTTTTAAAGCAAATCGATTCCATTCCTTATTTTTACAGGATTTCCGTCACTCGTGTTAAAGAAGTGACTGATGGATCAACCTTTTAATATGTTTACGTATGAATATAATCCCTTTTTCAACTAAAACGATTTATTTATGGTTTGTTTTAATGCTATCTACCTTCTTTTCTTTCGCACAATCGTACGAATTGAACAAAGGGTGGCGCTTCAGAAACCATAAGGAGGTGCCTTTACAAGGCGAGGCACTTTCCGATCCTTCTTATGCAATTCAGGGTTGGAAACCTGCGACGGTGCCAGGGACGGTATTGACCAGCATGCTCAATAATAATGAAATTCCAGATCCGTTTTTTGGCATGAATAACGACAAGATTTCCGATATTTATAATATTGGTCGTGATTATTATACCTATTGGTTTGTGAATGACTTTGAAGAAGTTGCTCCAACTGACGAAAAGCAGGTCTGGTTACGATTTCGGGGAATCAACTACAGCTGTGAAATTTTCCTTAATGGTAAAAAAGTGAATAATGAGCCTTTTAAGGGAATGTATATCCGTAAAGGTTTCAATATTACAAAGCTACTTGCCGCAAACGGAAAAAACAGGTTGGCTGTTATTGTATATCCACCTGATATTGTAGGCAATCCAAATGGCGGACAAGGAGGAGATGGTACGATCGCTAGAAATGTGGGGTTACAATACACCGCAGGATGGGATTGGATTAAACCCATCCGAGACAGAAATACAGGTATATGGGATAAAGTAACTATTGAAAAAACGGGTTTGGTCTCTATTAGCGATCCTCATATCATCACGGAGGTACCAGGAAAAAGAGAAGTCGATGGGATACAGCAACCTGCTATTATTAAAGTTTCGGCTACTTTGCTCAACTCCGCTAATAAACCACTACACGGGACGTTGCAATATCGTTTGGATGGCCAAGTTGTTAAACAAAAGGTTACACTCCGCCCTCAGGAAGAAAGGGAAATAAAGCTTTCAGATTTAACCCTCAAGAACCCAAAATTGTGGTGGCCGTCAAATTATGGGCAGCCTTATCTGTATCCCATGGAACTCAGTTTTGTAGCGGACGGTGCCAAAACTAGCAGTGATAAAAAGGAAATACAAGTAGGTGTACGTGAAATTCAGACTTACTGGAATCCACATACTCGCAGTCGGGAAGTTGCCGTTAATGGTCAAAAAATATTCATCAAAGGCGGTAATTGGATCATTTCAGATGCAATGCTGCGTTTTTCAAAAGAACGTTACGATGCCGAAATCCGCTTTCATCGGGATATGAATTTAAACCTCATCCGGATATGGGGTGGTGCGTTGGTGGAACGACCTGAATTTTACGAAGCTTGCGATCGCTACGGTCTACTTGTATTTCAGGATTTTTGGATGTCGGGAGACTGTAACGGACGATGGGAAGATCCGCTTAAGAAAGACGATCAATGGGCACGACGACAGTATCCGGATGATCACCAATTATTTCTTGAATCCGCTGCCGATATGATTAAAATGATCCGTAACCACCCCTCCTTAGCCTTTTATTGCGGAGGTAATGAAATCACACCGCCCGACGACATTCTAGTGCCACTTCGGGATTCCATCTTACCAAAATTAGATGGTACACGATGGTTTGTGGACTATTCTAATTCAGACGCGATGTCGCAAAACGATATTGGTGGAAATGGTGATGGCCCCTACGGGATACAAGATATCAAAACGTTTTGGGTTGATAAAACCTGGCCCTTTAATTCAGAGGTTGGCTCTGTTGGTATAGGTGATTTCGAATCATTAAAGCGATTTATACCAAAAGAAAATCAAGTTGCACCTGTATTTACAGGTCTCAATGCCGAAGGAAGAGCACAGGAAACGGTAGATTCCGTTTGGCAATACCACACCTATATTGGCTACGGAGAGCATATCCAAGCCTATGGCCGTCCAAAAAACCTGGAAGATTTCGCAAACAAAGCCCAATTAGTGAATTATAATCAGTATAGAGCGCTCATGGAGGGTTTTAGCTCACATATGTGGGATTGGTATACCGGTACAATTATTTGGAAGACACAGAACCCCTGGACTTCTCTACGAGGTCAAATGTATGACTACTATCTCGATCCGAATGCCTGTCTATATGGCTTGCGTAGCGGTAGTGAACCATTACATGCAATGTATAACCCGGCAGATGGTTTTGTATCCATTGTTAACAACCATTTCGAAAAACGAAATGATATCATGCTGGTCATCAACGCTTACGATATACAAGGAAAAGCCCATCCGATTACAAAGGTATTTGCGTTTATGGAACCCGCTTCTGTTAAAAAAGTTATGTCTATTAAAAAACAAGTGGATGAGCTGACAAAAGATAAAGGTTCCTTTCTACGTTTACAGTTAATGAACGCAAAACAACAAGTACTAAGCGATAATTTCTACTGGTTACCTGATGTAAATGGCAATTATAGCGGCTTGGTGGAGATGGCAAACGCTAAGCTCGATATACAGATTCAGCAATCTGTTCCAGGAGAATATACCGTTACGTTGAGCAATAAGGAAGAACAAGTTGCCTTCTTTAATCGAATTTCGTTGGTTGACGCCGATACAAAACAACGGATTTTACCCACCTTTTACAGCGATAACTATTTATCGATACTTCCCGGTGAACAAAAGACCATCAGAATGAGTGTTAATCCTGCACTTATCCGAGGTAAACGGATTGCAGTGACCAATGCCGGTTGGAATGTAAACCAAACAGAAGTGCTTATTCCCTAGGCCGGCTTTTTAAATAAGCTGGCTTTTGGTTACCTTCGCCTCGATGCTTGAAGACAAAAAAATATATTTCGCTTCCGATTTCCACTTGGGTGTACCAACCTATGAGAAGAGTCGTGAGCGGGAAGCTAGGTTGGTTCGCTGGCTCGAATCCATTAAACACGATGCCGCTGAGCTTTACCTCATGGGAGATATCTTTGATTTTTGGTTTGAATATGCAACTGCAGTACCAAAAGGATTTGTTCGCTTTTTAGGTAAACTAGCCGAACTATCAGATAAGGGAGTCAAGATTACCTTCTTTAAAGGGAATCATGACATGTGGATGTTCGGTTATCTTCAAAAAGAACTCGGAGCCGCAATTATATCTGATGAGTTAATAATTGAACGGCAAGGGAAACGTTTTTATTTACATCACGGAGATGGTTTAGGCCCCGGCGACGCCAAATATAAGTTTTTGAAGAAGTTCTTTAGAAGCAATTTTTGCCAGTGGCTCTTTGCCCGTATTCATCCCAATTTAGGAATCGGTATCGCTTTGCGATGGTCACAAAACAGCCGAATTGCCAATAATAAAAAAGAATGGCGCAAGGAGGCCGAGCAAGAGTGGTTAGTTGTCTATTCGAAAGAGGTATTGAAAAAAGAACATTTTGATTATTTGATTTTTGGTCATAGGCATCTACCATTAGATATCGATTTAGGCAGCAATAGTCGATACATCAACCTTGGGGAGTGGGTAAACTATAATACCTACGCTGTTTTTGATGGACATCATTTGGAGTTGAAAACATTTGAAAATTAGCAGGTTATTACATTTTATACCGTCTTCTTCATCTCCAATGTCACTACCGGCCTGTCTGCAGGTAGTGACGCTTGGTTAAGTTTTTATTCGCTTACACATTCCTTATAAATCTGCTTGCAAGGCAGGTGGTGTTTTTACTTTTTTTCTCGATCGCAAGTATAAAACCAATCCGGCAAAAATAATCGTTAATACAATCGGTATAGTGAGTGTAATTCTAATTACCTCAGGCCCTGCCAAACTTTTAGCCTGGTTGAGGACCTGATTCATTGACGTCCCCTCTGCCGCGCCCAAATAGGCGGCAAGATCAGCACCTGCAGGAAGGTAATTTAGTACCAATCCATCATAAAAATTCCCCATAAAAATACTATAAATCGATACAGCGAACATTCCTGCACCTCCCATCAGATTCAATCCCAGTGCTCCGGATTGAGGAATATGTTCCGCGACGAATCCGATCATGGTTGGCCAGAAATAACAAACCCCTATACCAAAAACTATAGCAGCAAAGAATATAGCGTTGCCCGTTAAGGTACTGAGAAGGTATAAGCCTATTGCTGAAACCATTGCCGATAAAAGCAATACACCTTGTGGCGACAAGCGATGCACAATAGGTCCGGCCAGACCTCTTCCTACTACCATTACACCGGTAGTGAGTGTTAATATGAGGATGGCATTATTTGTTAAATTTTTCAACAGCACGTCTATCCATTGCCCGGTAAACAACTCGGTAACTGCCGTTCCAAACATGCAGATCAGCATCACGATAAATAGAGGAGAAAGTACTGCTTTGTACATATCGGTTGTAGAATATCCCGAAGCGACACGTTCCGTAACAGGAAATTTTAAGGAGGAAAACAGATAACCATAGATTAAGGTGGGAATAATCATAATCGCCACCTGCCACTGCCAACCAATTTGTAGCGTATTCAACAATAAAACGATAAGGGTACCAATAACGATCCCGCCGGGGAACCACAAGTGAAAATGGTTCAATTTAACGGTTTTATTATCGGTATACAGCGAGGCAACCAATGGATTGCATGCCGCTTCAACGGTACCATTAGCAATACCTATCAGCAAAGTTGAAATAAAAAGTGTCCAATAACCTGCTGCAAATACCGTTAACACTATTCCCGATAAATGCAGTATAAAAGCCACTACCAGTAGCTTCTTCATTCCGATAACATCTACCACAAAACCGCCGATAATAATCGCTAAGGGAAAACCCCAGAATGCTGACGCCGTAATGACACCGAGTTCGGCTGTGCTTAAATGAAAATCAATAACGAGCTGATTCATGATACCGGCCCTAATACCAAAAGATAGCGAGGTTACAAGCAAAGCTAAACAGCTTGCCACGAAAAGTTTATTGCGTTCAATAGTTTGCATAATAAGGTTTTTAAGTTTATAATTACTCAAAAGTAGTTTTTTTGGCCAATTATCGCAATTGCATATGAAAAGCATTTTCTCTAAGTTTGTAAACTTTTTACCCAGGGGGTAAGCGGTGAAGCATTAATGTGCAAATTATACCACTATGTTAGAAAAATTAGAAGCGATAAAATTACGTTGGGAGGAGGTAGAACGCGAGTTGAGTAATCCAGATACCGTAAATGACATGAAGCGTTTTGCGAAGCTTAACAAAGAATATAAAGACCTGGGCAAAATCGTTGAAGAATACCATATTTACAAAAACATCATCAGTAATATAGAAACCAACAAGGATATATTAGTTAATGAGAAAGATCAGGAGTTGCGGGATATGGCTAAAGAAGATTTAGACGCTTTACTTGTTCAAAAAGAAGAAAAGGAGGAACAAGTAAGACTTATGATGATTCCCAAAGATCCAGAAGATGCAAAAAATGCCATTTTTGAAATCAGAGGAGGTACCGGAGGAGATGAAGCTGCCCTATTTGCAGGTGATTTATATCGTATGTATACCCGTTATTTTGATCAAAAAGGTTGGCGAGTAGAAGTGATGGATGTTACAGAAGGTACGGCAGGTGGTTATAAAGAGGTCATTTTGAAAGTAAGCGGAGAAGATGTTTATGGGCAGTTAAAATATGAATCAGGTGTGCATCGTGTACAACGTGTACCCGATACCGAAACCCAGGGCAGAGTCCATACTTCAGCCGCTTCCGTGGCGGTACTTCCAGAAGCAGAAGAGGTTGACGTGGAAATCAATCCTGCCGACATTGAAATGCAAACGTCCCGTTCAGGAGGAGCCGGGGGGCAGAACGTCAACAAGGTGGAAACCAAAGTACAATTGACCCATAAACCCAGCGGTATTGTAGTTGTATGTCAGGTGGAACGCTCCCAATTAGCGAATCGTGAATTGGCCATGGAGATGTTACGTACTAAATTATATGAATTAGAGGTACAGAAAAAGCATGGAGATATTGCAGCCAAACGAAAAACCATGGTCTCTACGGGCGACCGTTCAGCAAAAATACGCACCTATAATTACCCGCAAGGACGCGTTACAGAACATCGTATTGGACTAACCATGTATAATTTACCCGCCATTATGGATGGTGATATTCAAGAGATTATCGATGCGCTTCAATTTGCTGAAAACGCCGAAAAAATGAAAGAGGGTGGTATCGAATAATTTTTTTAATAAAAAGATTTTAATTTTAAAAAAACGCGCTATATTTGCAGTCCTCAAAAGAGGGGAATAGGTCCGGTAGTTCAGCTGGTTAGAATACATGCCTGTCACGCATGGGGTCGCGGGTTCGAGTCCCGTCCGGACCGCTGAAAGAAAGTTGTTGAGACATTTTCGAGTTCTTATAAAATAGTTAAAAATTAGGTCCGGTAGTTCAGCTGGTTAGAATACATGCCTGTCACGCATGGGGTCGCGGGTTCGAGTCCCGTCCGGACCGCTTTCAATCTCTGCTTATATTGCAGGGATTTTTTTTTCTCCTGTTTTTTCTTCTCATGCATGATGATAAAATCGATTGCCGGGAGAAACATTTTCTTAATAGTAAACTGAGGTTCATATAAATTTGCTTGTCAATGCGACAAGCTTTTTCTTTTCTACGAAATGTACGGGTTAGGATTGCTTCGTAATGAAGCGGGCAAGACTTTGAAGCTCGCAGGGCCTATCATTTTAGGCGAATTGGCACAAATGGCGTTAAGTTTAATTGACACAGCCATGGTTGGCTCTGTTAGCTACAAACAGCTGGCAGCTGCTGCCCTGGTCATGAGTGTCGTGAATATCCCCTTTGTATTAGGGATAGGTATGACCATGTCAGTATCTCAAATGGTCGCGATGGCCCATGGACGAAACGATGCGCAAAAAGTTTCACATTACTTATATAACGGATTTATACTCTGCTCTTTCACAGCGATTATCATTTCACTTGGATTAGAGTGCAGCAAGGATATTCTGTTTAACTTAAAGCAAGATCCTGAAGTAGCCGAAATGGCCGTACCTTTCTTAAGAATCATTGGTATATCTATTATACCTATGATGCTATTCATGGCGCTTAAACAATTTACCGACGGTTTGGAATACACACGCACCGCCATGACACTATCACTTATTGCCCTGCCCCTTAACGCATTCCTTAACTGGTTACTTATTTTCGGAAATTGGGGATTCCCCAGACTGGAACTGGTAGGAGCTGCTTGGGGGACCCTAATTACCAGAACACTTATATTTTTGGCTCTTATTTTCACTATCCTGAAACATAAAACTTTCAAACGATATATGGTCGCTGGCCGCAAACACTGGAAATTCAGTTGGCATACAATAAAAGAGCTTTTGCGTATTGGGATACCAAGCAGCCTACAAGCTGGTATGGAAGTGGGCGTCTTTGCTGTTTCAGCCATATTAGTTGGTACCATCGGCGCCGTAGAACAAGCAGCACATCAAATTGCGATGAACTGTGCAGCGTTTACCTTTATGGTGTCTATGGGTTTAGCGCAAGGGGGATCGATTCGAATAAGTAACGCCTATGGCCGAAATGATTGGAATCACATCATGAACATTGGCAAAAGTAGTATGCTAACCGCACTTTGCTATGGCGTGCTCTGTTTTATCATCTTTATCTCTTTCAATGATTTTCTACCGAAGCTTTTTAACAAGAATGTCGAAGTGGTAAAACTAGCTTCCTATTTATTAATATTCGCTGCTATTTTTCAGATATCCGATGCCACGCAAGCCATTGCTGTTGGCCTATTAAGAGGAGCGAAAGATGTAAAAATCCCAACGCTACTTGTTGGAATCGCCTATTGGGCCGTAGGCTTGCCTATTGGCTATTTTTTAGCATTCCATTTAGACATGGAGGCTCCCGGTATTTGGACAGGATTAATTATCGGACTGAGTTTAGTTTCCGTCTTCTTGTCAATACGCTTTTTAAGATTGAAAAAACATATTCCAGCCGCCATAAACAGGTGGTGATTCGAAACCTAAACATGAAAACCCACTCTGTATCAATATATTTTTTAAGAATCCTTTTTAAATACCGAATTTTCTATCTACCTTTGCAGTCCTTTAAAATGAGGAAAAAAGTATATTGTTTAATTAATTCAAAATCAAGCAAGTGAATACGTTAAGTTACAAAACTGTCTCAGCCAACAAAAACACCGTTAACAAAGAATGGATCGTTGTTGACGCTGAAGGTGAGATTTTGGGGCGCTTGTCATCTCAGATTGCTAAAGTAATCAGGGGTAAGCACAAGCCTACGTACACCCCACACGTAGACTGCGGAGATAACGTGATTGTTATTAATGCAGACAAGATTAAGTTGACAGGAAACAAATTAGGCCAAAAGCAATATGTTTCTTACACTGGTTACCCAGGTGGTCAGCGTTTCATTTCTCCCAAAGAATTATTGGCAAAGCATCCTACCCGTGTCATCGAAAAAGCGGTACGTGGTATGCTACCTAAAACTCGTTTAGGTCGTGCTTTGTACAGAAATTTATTTGTGTATGCAGGTCCTGAGCACCCGCATGCTGCACAAAATCCTAAAACAGTTAAATTCTAAAGAGAGAAGAAATGTCAACAACAAACACTTCAGGAAGAAGAAAAACCGCTGTTGCCCGTATTTATTTATCTGCTGGTAGCGGCAACATTACCGTTAATGGTAAAGATTACAAAGAGTATTTCCCTACATTGCCATTGCAATATATTGTTACTCAAAGCACAGAAGTTGCCGGCGAGCTCGGTAATTATGATGTAAAAGTTAACGTAGCTGGAGGAGGCGTAAAAGGACAAGCAGAAGCTGTGCGTTTAGCAATTGCTAAAGCATTGGTAGAGCTTAATCCCGAGGTGAAATCTGCACTACGTGCTAAAGGATTAATGACCCGCGATGACCGTATGGTTGAGCGTAAAAAACCGGGACGTCGTAAAGCACGCAGGAGATTTCAATTTAGTAAACGTTAATTTAAGGAGGATCAAACAATGGCAAGAACAACATATCAGGAATTACTGGATGCAGGTGTACACTTTGGTCACCTTACCCGTAAATGGGATCCGAAAATGGCTAAGTACATTTTCATGGAGCGTAACGGCATCCACATCATCGATTTGAACAAAACTTTAGCAAAGCTTGAAGAAGCGGCTTCAGCCATTAAACAAATCGTAAAATCAGGTCGTAAGGTTTTATTTGTAGCGACAAAGAAACAAGCGAAAGATATCGTCGCTGAACAAGCGAAAGCAGTAAACATGCCTTATGTTACTGAACGCTGGTTAGGCGGTATGCTTACCAACTTCGCTACGGTTCGTAAGTCTATCAAAAAGATGTCTAACATCGACAAGATGACGAAGGATGGTACCTACGATGTTTTATCGAAGAAAGAGAAACTGATGATTCAGCGGGAGCGCATTAAATTGGAAAACCTATTGGGTGGTATTGCTGATTTGAACCGCTTACCAGCGGCTCTTTTCATTATTGATGTAAAGAAAGAGCACATTGCTGTTAGCGAAGCGTTAAAATTGAACATCCCTACTTTTGCAATGGTGGATACAAACTCCGACCCTACAAACATTGATTTCCCGATTCCGGCGAATGATGATGCTACAAAATCCATTACTTTAATTACCAATGTAATTAAACAAGCGATTATTGAAGGATTGGAAGAACGTAAACGTGATAAAGAAGAGGAAGCAGAGAAAGAAGCAGCTGCCGCAAAAGCGAAAGTTGATAACGGTGAAGAACCAGTAGCAGAGGCTGCTCCTAAACGGGAACGTAAAGCAGAAGCAACGGAAGCAAAAGACGGAGAATAATTAAATCCAAGTATGGGTTAGGGGTCACCTCCGGTAAGCTTGCTGAAGCCCGCTTACTGTTTGGAACTCGTAACCCATAACTTATTTATAAAGCATATTAAAAAAGGAAAATAAAATGTCTACAGTACAAATTTCTGCATCAGACGTAAATAAATTACGCCAACAAACTGGTGCTGGTATGATGGATTGCAAAAAAGCTTTAGTAGAAGCAAACGGCGATTTTGAAGCTGCAGTTGACTACTTACGTAAAAAGGGAGCTAAAGTGGCTGCTAGTCGCCAAGATCGTGACTCTAACGAAGGTGTTGTTATCGCAAAAACAACCGTTGATGGCAAACGTGGCGTTGTTGTTGAAGTAAATTGCGAAACGGATTTCGTTGCAAAGAACGCTGATTTCATTGCTTTTGCGGAAAGCATTGCTGATGCTGCTATCAAGACTTCTCCTGCTACTTTGGCGGATTTAAAAGAATTGAGCATTGACGGTTCAAAAATTGCGGATTTATTGATTGACCAAACGGGTAAAATCGGTGAAAAAATCGAAGTTTCTAAATACGAAGTGATAACCGCAGATAAAGTAATCCCTTATATCCACGGTAATTATCGCTTAGGGGTATTAGTCGGTTTAAGTGCCGATGTAGCTGGAGCGGAAGATGCCGGTAAAGACGTAGCAATGCAAATTGCGGCAATGAATCCCGTTGCGATCGATAAAGACGGTGTAGACTCACGCACGATTGAACGTGAATTAGAAATTGCAAAGGAACAAATCCGTGCTGAAGGAAAGCCTGAAAATATGGTAGAAAAAATTGCGCAAGGTAAATTGAATAAATTCTATAAGGATTCAACCTTATTGAACCAAGAATTTGTGAAAGATAATTCAAAAAATGTTGCTCAATTCCTTGATGGCGTAGCGAAAGGATTAACTGTAACTGCATTTAAGCGTGTTCAATTAGGTGCTTAATTATTTTGGTTGTTGGCTGCCGGTTATTAGTTGTTAGTAACTGCTCGACAATAATAATCTCCAAAAAGCCTTTCTTTAATTTAGGAAGGCTTTTTCTATTTCAATGTACCTAGTCACTTATTTAAGAAGTTAGTTACGAATAACTAATAACAAATAACGATTACTACCCCGCCCAAGCCTCTCTATCCAGACTCCTATAATGAATAGCTTCGGCGAGATGTTGCACTTCAATTTCACAGTTTTCATCCAGATCGGCAATAGTTCTCGCGACTTTTAAAATACGATCGTAAGCACGCGCTGAAAGGCCTAATTTTTCCATCGCGTTTTTTAAAAGGGTTTGTCCTTCGCTATTCACTTTGCATAATTCGCGGACTTTCTTTGTATTCATTTGCGCGTTATTATGCACCTTTTCATCTTTTCTAAATCGACGTTCCTGTATTTCCCTTGCCTTAATTACACGCTCTCTTATTGTCCTGCTCGATTCCGCATGTTGTTTTGTAGTTAATTCCTGAAAGTTCACCGGCGTAACTTCTACGTGTAAATCAATGCGATCGAGCAGTGGTCCGGATACCTTACTTAAATAGCGTTGAACGTGTATGGGTGAGCATACGCAATCCTTATCCGGGTGATTGAAATATCCACAGGGGCAAGGATTCATAGAAGCAATTAACATAAAACTAGCGGGGTAATCCACCGTAAATTTGGCGCGCGAAATAGTGATCTGACGTTCCTCGAGGGGCTGCCTTAGAACCTCCAGAACAGCGCGTTTAAATTCGGGCAGCTCATCTAGAAACAAAACACCGTTATGCGCCAACGAAATCTCTCCAGGTTGAGGATTTCCACCGCCACCTACTAGCGCTACATCGCTGACCGTGTGATGTGGGGCACGAAAAGGCCTGGCAGTCATAAGTGAGCTGGAGGCCGCAATCTTTCCTGCAACAGAGTGTATTTTTGTCGTTTCCAATGATTCCAGCAAACTTAAAGGAGGTAAAATGGACGGTAGCCTTTTTGCTAACATCGTTTTACCTGCCCCGGGAGGACCGATCAGGATCACATTATGCCCGCCGGCGGCAGCAATTTCCAAAGCCCGTTTAATATTTTCCTGCCCCTGCACATCGGCAAAGTCGGTATCGTAATTATTGGCATTCTTCAAAAATTCAGCCTTTGTATCAACGAATACACGATCGATCGTTTTCTCTTCGTTAATAAACGCAATGACCTCCCTGATATTTTCGAATCCATATACTTCCAAGTCGCTAACAACAGCCGCCTCTCGCGCATTGATGACAGGTAAAATGATGCCTTTGAATCCTTCCTTCTGTGCCTGTATAGCAATTGACAAAGTACCCTTTACAGCTTGTAAGCCACCGTCTAAGGATAACTCTCCCAATAAAAGATATTTATCTAGTTTATCATCCTTAATCTGACCAGAAGCCGCTAAGATTCCAACTGCCATCGCTAAATCATAGGCCGACCCCTCCTTTTTAATATCGGCAGGAGCCATGTTAATAACAATTTTTTGCCTAGGCATCCGAAAGCCAGCACTATGCAGTGCGCTCTCTATACGAAATGTACTTTCCTTAATCGCGCTATCGGGCAGTCCGACAATAAAATACTGCGTTCCCGATGAGATATTTACCTCAATGGTAATTGTGGTCGCTTTAATCCCATAAACTGCGCTGCTAAATGTTTTTATCAACATAATTTTAGGTCTAGTATAGAAGGAGACTCTAAGATAATAAAAAAAGCGATATCTCGCTCAAGATATCGCTCAAATTATGTCATTTTACTTTTTTATATCTATTTACCGAAAGGGGTACGAGGCATTCCTCTCATCATTTTTGCAGCTAAAGAAGGATTCGAAAACTGTTTCATCATTTTCCGCATATCACTAAACTGTTTCATTAATTTATTAACATCATTGATATCGGTACCCGATCCTTTAGCGATACGCATACGTCTTTTTTGATCGATCGCATCTGGGTTCTCCCTTTCGTATGGCGTCATAGACCCAATGATCGCTTCAATCGGCTTAAATGCATCATCGTCAATATCGACATCCTTAATTGCTTTACCAACACCCGGGATCATTCCCATCAGATCTTTCATATTTCCCATCTTCTTAATCTGTTGAATCTGGCTAATGAAATCGTTGAAATCAAACTTATTTTTACGGATTTTCTTCTGTAAAGCCGCAGCTTCTTTTTCATCAAACTGTTGCTGTGCACGTTCAACGAGCGATACCACATCCCCCATACCGAGAATACGAGAGGCCATACGGTCTGGATGAAACACATCCAAAGCGTCCATCTTTTCGCCTGTACCGATAAACTTAATCGGCTTGTTTACAACAGATTTAATGGAAAGTGCAGCTCCACCCCTTGTGTCACCATCAAGTTTAGTCAGCACGACACCCGTGAAGTCTAAACGATCATTAAACGCTTTTGCTGTATTTACGGCATCCTGACCGGTCATGGAATCCACAACAAATAAAATCTCATGCGGACTGGTTGCTTCTTTAACCGCCGAAATCTCGTTCATAAGTGCCTCATCAATAGCTAAACGACCTGCGGTATCGACAATAACTACATTCTGTCCATTCCGTTTCGCTTCTGCCACTCCTTCCTCCGCAATTGCTATCGGATCATTCGATTCCCGATTGGTATAGACAGGCACGTCTACCTGTTGCGCTAGCACTTCCAGTTGGTCAATAGCCGCGGGACGATATACATCTCCCGCTACAAGCAATGGTTTTTTACCGCGCTTCTCTTTCAGATATTTCGCCAGCTTTCCGGTAAAAGTGGTTTTACCGGCTCCATTTAATCCCGCGATCAATATAACCGTCGGATTTTTGCCAAGCTCCAAATCGGTTGCAGTTCCTCCCATGAGCGTCGTAAGCTCATCATTCATGATCTTGGTTAACAATTGACCGGGAGAAATGCTTGTAAGTACATTTTCACCCAAAGCCTTTTGTTTCACGTCATCGGTAAATGCTTTGGCCGTTTTATAGTTAACGTCAGCGTCCAGCAAAGCTTTTCGTATTTCCTTTACGGTCTCTGCTACGTTAATTTCCGTAATGTTTCCCTGTCCCTTTAGAACCTTAAAGGCTCTATCTAACTTATCCTGTAAACTATCAAACATAGATTAAGTAAAAATTCAAAAGTAAAAAATAACACCCCGTCTTAAATTAAGCGATTTACCTTATGTAAAACGGATAAAAATATTTCTAAGAGCCTGTTACTTACTAAGCATAGTAACGGGGCACAAAGATACGGAATTATTTTGCCTTCTCGATAACTTGATTATTAAGGCGGATATACTCATCACTTTTTGCTTTTTCCGCGGCCTGTTTACCGAATTCTGCGGTAGCTTTGGCTCCCGCTTTATCTCCCTTTTTCAGCTGTATCTGCGCCTTCCAGTAGTAGGGATAAGGTAGGGCTGGATTCGCTTTCACAGCTTCATCCGCCCATATAAGGGCCTTATCTAAATCTTTATCATTATTTAAATAGTATTGTGCTGCTGCTAAATAGGGTTTCTTCTCACCTTTCATCGCCTTATCAATTGACGCCATAATTTCAGCATCCTGATTTACACTAATTGGGAAACTAACGGCGGTATTTTCCCAAGCGATGTGCAATGTTGCCTCCGTAGCCGTAACTTCAGGGAAGCTAATGGTAAACGTTTCAACTTTATTTTTCGTTTGCATGGGCTTCACATGGAAGCGTAGTACATCATCCGTCTCTTTATACTCGTAAGCACCCCACTGTTTACTGTCTTTATTTAAAATAATTGTCCACTCGTTTTTGTTCGGGATTGTAAATAACCCGTATGTACCGGCAGGTATTGTTTTTCCGTCAATAATTACCGCTCCACTAAAGGTAAGAGTAGTAGCGCCATTTGCGCCTGTACGCCATACCGAACCGTAAGGTTCTAGGCTGCCGAAAATTTTTCGCCCTTTTACATTGGGCCGGGCATAGCTTAATGTAATTTGGCTAATACCTAAGTCTTGTGTGATGACCTGCTTACTACTGGCCGCAGGCATCTTTAGTTCTTGGGAAAAAGCATGATCAACGGTAGATACAGACAAAGCCAGCAGGAAAACAGCAGCATTCAAAAAATTTCTTTTCATAAAATGTGTGGAACAATGTTTATTAATATCCTATTTTTTTCCGAAGATAAATAATTCCATCTACTTCCATCATGAAAATTGATTGTAAACCCATCAATCAAACCTTCATATTGGTAAACAAAGGCTTGATTGCTCTATTCATTAAAAGCTATTTAGAACCGCTTTAGCTTCATTCACAAAAGTAGACGCAGGTGTTTCAGACAAACTACCGGTTTCAAATGCTTGGATTTTTGCTTCCAATGCTTGCAGTTCTTGTGTCCGTCCCTCTTTTTTCAATTGTGCGCGTATAATCTTCGCTTTTTCGTAATCTTGTATTCCTTCCACAAGCCTTTCAAATCGAATGGAACTTCTGACACCTGGATAAACCAACCAAGCGTCACCAGCCGACCACGTACCATAGCGCGTATCTTGTAACGGACGGGGGCCCCAGCAGTTATATGCCCAGCGTAGGTAGCCATCAAAATCCTTATTGAGTGCATACCATGCTAACCAAGCAGACTCTGCATAAGAAGACGAGGTAAATGTATTAGGAAAAGGTTCTGTACAACATGTATAGAACGTGGTTGTAAAGCCGCTTTCCCGGCGTTTATTAATCACATCAGGACTTAATTCATGTTTTAAGGCAACACAGTAATCCACCAATTGATCGTATAACTCCGGATGATCTGCACCTGCAAGCGATACCTTAAAATTTGGATCGGCTTCTTTAATGATCGCGAGGGCTTCCAGCATATCTTTCATCGCACGCTCATCCATTGCAATCGTTGTCTTATCGAACCACCCTTTCATTTTAAGGTGCTTGGCAAAATCGATGAGCATGTACTTCCAGTGGTTTTTGTAGGCTATTTCTCCTGGTTTAGCTTCCAGTACTTTCTCCTTCCCGCTTGCTTCATCAAAGTAATAAAATTTTAAGTTCCAAGGAATCATGCTATAGCAATTGATAAACTTCTTGATTCCAAAACTCATCATAAACTCCACCCATTTATCAAAAATACGATAATCATATTCCCATTGCCCGTTTTGTTTTTTTGTCCATTTGATCATACTCTGGTATATATCATATGTTTGCCCATTCCAGGGATCATAGATAATGCTCGCCGTGATTGATTTTTGGCCTGCTTGCGCTAGCATTTCCATATAAGGTTTCATAGCCTCGAAATGCGCTTCACTCCATGGTTTTACGCCGTACACCCGGGCAACTGAATAGGGATTTTGCCATAAGTCTAGGTGATACGACCAGTCCTTAGCCGATGGCAGGTCGTGATTTAATACTTCTACTGCAAAGGGCAGCGTTTTGGTGGCCTTTGCCGACTTAACAATCAGCTGGCCACGATAAGTACCCGGTTTGGCCTCTTGCGGAATCTGTATGCTAAGCCATATAGGTCGCGTTGTATTTTTCTCAAGCGAAAGAACTGTACTTGTGTCGATTAGGTCGGCGACAAGCGAAGTATCTAAGCCCTTGGGTATGCCGCAGCCTGATTTGAGCTCGCCCAAATGATCCGTGAGCACATAACGAACATATCCGACTTTCACCTTATTTGGGTCGATTCTATTTCCTTGTCCGTCTTTTAAATCAGTAAGTGTTAACGCAACTTGTTCGATAGGTGATTTCGACCATATCAAAGCTTGTGTGTGCACTTTCTCACCACGCCAAGCTTTTTCTGTCCACTCACTTCTCAATTGACCTTTTTCAGGAGGAGCCGTATGCTTAAACCCTTCGTCTATCGAAACAAAGCTGGCATTTAACCCTTCTCCAACCGTTAGCCAAGCACTAGCCGGTGCAGGATATGGATCCTTAAGTTCTTGAATAGCACTTCGATTAATTTCTTGCGCTTTAGCGTAGAAAACGCTGAGTATGGCAAAAAAGATTGCAATTTTTTTCATAATTCTTTAGCAAAAAAGCCTTCAATTAATGCATTAATTGAAGGCTTCCTATTTAATCTGTCAGTTACTTTTTTCCGAGTTTATGCCCTGCGATAGCATAATACCATATGACCAAATAGCAGGGAACCATAATCCAATAGGCTTGTTGAGGATTCCACATATCAGCCAAAGCACCATAGCCAAGAGGGATGAGCGCGCCACCACATATTCCCATTACCAGTACAGAAGAAGCGGCTTTGGTAAAACGTCCTAAGCCGGCTAAGGCCAAGGGCCAAATTGCCGGCCAAACCAGTGAGTTGGCTAAGCCTAATAAAGCCACACAAGCGACCGATACATATCCGGTGGTAAAAATTGCCCCTAATGATAAAAACAAACCAAGTAAAGAGCATAATTTCATTGCCGTTTCCTGCTTAAGATACTTTGGTATACAAATGATCCCTATAATATAACCAACAACCATACTGATCATGGTTCCCAGTGTGAAGAACTTGGCGGTTTCCAATGCGATTCCTTGAGACGAGCCGTAGCTAATTATCGTATCACCAGCCATTACTTCTACTCCGACATAAAGGAATAAAGTGAATACACCTAAGATTAGATGAGGAAAATCAAACAAGCTATTCTTACCCTCGTTCGTGGTTGCCACCGTTTCATCCTCTGCGTCCGTATCTATTTCAGGTAAACTAGAGCGGTAAATTAAAAAGGCAAGTAGAGCAAGGACAGCAATTATTGCGATATATGGAAAAATAACTCTTGAAGCCAGCTCATTTAGCTCGGCAATTTTCTCCGCTTCCGGCATGGTTTCTATTCTAGCTGTCAGCTTATCTGCATCTTTTAGCATAACTGTACCCAAAATAACCGGAGCCAATCCGCCAGCTAACTTATTACATATACCCATAATGCTGATTCTTTTTGCCGCACTTTCAGGTGGACCAAGAATCGTTATATAAGGATTGGATGCTGTTTGCAAGATGGCAAGACCACTTCCTTGTACAAACAATCCCAGCAAAAATAACGCATAAGTTCTTGTCATAGCAGCGGGAATGAAAATAAGCGCACCAACTGCTACAATTATTAAACCAACAGACATTCCCTTCTTAAATCCAAAAATTTTCAATGTTTTAGTTGATAATGGGGCCATCACAAAATACGCTATATAAAAAGCAAAGGCTACCAAATAAGCTTGAAAATGATTGAGTTCACAGGCAATTTTAAGATATGGAATAAGAACGGAATTAAGCCAAGTAACGAATCCAAAAATGAAGAATAATGCTCCAATGATGACAATTGGATTTACACCGCTTTTACTGACAGTAGCGCTGGGATGTTGGTTCATGTGAAATTGAGTTTAAGTAGCTTTGTTTCAATCTGCGAATTGAATGTAAAAAATTTAACATTGTATTTACAAGGCTAATAAAATATTTCCATATTTTAAACAAAAACATTTATGCAAACGGTTGCTTAATTGGAGATTTCGATTGAAAGCAGTTAACTACTTGTATTGAATCCGGTTGAGTCATACGCGTTAATGCCATACCGATCGATGAGCTAATTGCATAAAAAAGAAACGCCTCAATTTCACATCGGGGCGTTTCCAAAAACCTAAACCTTATCACAAAACCATTACCTGGCCTTACTGATATGATAAAAACACGTTAAGGATTAAATAGTTTTAAAATTAGTTTTAAAAAGTTGCCGAAGACGGCAGCCATGTTCCGCTTAGCGTCTTAGACCATGGTATCCAAATACCGTTCCTTGATAATATTCTTATGGTGGTTAAGATGTCCTGCAACAATATAAAGAAAGGCCCGAACACTGATTAAACGATCGGAGGCCAAACCTCTTCGACTTAACTCCGCCTCGTTAAAAGTATTGAATAAAGCCATATTCGATTTTCTCAACAAAACAAATTCTTCAGCCAATGAAGCTAGACTGCGTTCATTGAAGCGCGCATTCAACACGAAGTCTTCTTGTTCAAAGCCAGGCAATGCCTTTGTATCATTTCGAGCAAAACGTAGTGCTCGATAAGCCATAATCCGCTCAGTATCTAAAACATGCCCAACCACTTCTTTGATGGTCCACTTCCCTTCGGCATAAGCATATTCAGATCTACCTGCTGGAACGGCCTCTAAAAACGCAGGAAAACTGGTAATTTGTTCATTAAGTACGTGCATCACGTCACCGAACACGGTATCAATGTAAGTTGCATAAAAGGCTGGGAATTCATCAGATTTTAGCTGGCTCATAGGTTAAACTGCTTTTTAATATGATTCTAAAAGTAGTTCCTTTCCCTACTTCCGAATCCTTAACAAAAATTTGTCCTTTATGATAGTTTTCAATTATTCGCTTAGTTAAGGAGAGGCCAAGACCCCACCCTCTTTTCCGAGTAGTATACCCAGGTTGAAAGACCGCATCGAATTTATTTCTTGGGATACCTTTTCCTGTGTCGCTAATATCAATAAATATCTGCTCTTTAGCAATATTTTCGCTTATAATTATATTAATTTCACCCGCCGATTCAATGGCATTAGCTGCGTTCTTTAAGATATTTTCAATAACCCAGTCAAATAAGGGAACGCTTAATTGAGCCTCAACGGTTTTATCTCCTGTTACGGAGAATTTAATTTTATCACTCGTACGTACTTTAAAATAGCGCACAAAATTACTGACTACCGGATAAACTGCATGATTTTCGAGTATTGGTTTAGAACCAATTTTTGAAAATCGATCCGCAACGATCTCCAAACGTTTAACATCATTGTCCATTTCCATAAGCAGTGGATCGGCTTCCGCATCAAACTTGGCCTTCATCAGTTCAAGCCAGGCCATAAGCGAGGATATTGGCGTCCCTAGCTGATGGGCCGTTTCTTTGGCCAATCCTACCCATACCTGATTCTGTTCCGATTTTCGCATGCTGTTAAATACGGTGTAAGCGATACCAAGAAAAATGGCAATGAGTGTCAATTGAACATAAGGAAATACACGCAGTTGAGTCAACAATAAAGAGTCCTTATAGTAGACATACCATTTTTCGCCTCCCGACAACTCAATCTCTATTGGTGGATGCCTTTCCTTCATAACAGCGAGCTGATAATCAAAGTATTCAGGATCATACTTAGGAAGGTTAGGTCCTTGATTCTCTCCAGCTACATTATATAGCGTCTTAGTAGAGTCGAGGCCCCGATAGTAAATAATACTATCTTTTGAATCCGTGATAATCGCAGGAACCTTTAAACTATCACGAACACTATAGATATAAGTGATATACTCATCATTAACGTCGGGCATAGCATACATGCTTCGTGTACTAATTGCCCAAACGGATGCCTTAGTCCGTTCTGCTTCTGAAAGATTTCTGACTAAAAAATTTGTATACCAAAGAGAGGCCGTTGCGATGATCGCAGCGAATATCAGTAGCAAAAATTTCCAGCGTTGACTATGTTGGTATGGATTCATTTAATTTCTTATTAGTTCTTTGTTATTAGTTGTTCGCCCTTTATTAAGTGATTTAAATACAAGCTTAACCAAACCAAGCCTAAAGTCAATTACCGATATCCAACAACGACCAACTGATAACTAAAAAGGTGCAAAGTACAAATTTTATGCAAAATGATTATTGTGTATTAACCATAACGCCTTTGCTCAACTTTCATCCAGAACCTCTTTTGCGGAAAGCTTGTATATCTTTAAAGCTAGCAAATGATGAAAAAAGGTTGATTAAATAAGATCTTCACTTACCCTTAACGTCTAAATAGTAAATGATTAATAAATGGATATGACACGAGGAAGATTGCATATCCAAAGCCTTTTATCTAAGTTTGCGCTTATGTCTACAAAGAATAAAGTTAGGGTACGATTTGCACCTAGTCCAACTGGTGGCTTACATCTCGGGGGTGTACGCACGGTTCTATTTAACTATCTTTTTGCAAAAAACCAAGGAGGTGAATTTGTATTAAGGATCGAGGATACCGATCAAACTCGATATGTTCCGGGTGCCGAAGAATATATCATGTCTTGTTTAGCTTGGTGCGGTTTAATCCCTGATGAAAGTCCCGCAAACGGCGGGCCTTACGCTCCTTATAGACAAAGTGAACGAAAGGATCGATACCGTGCCTTTGCAGAACAACTGGTAGTCAATGGATATGCTTATTATGCCTTCGACACACCGGAAGAACTTGAGGCGCAACGTCAGCTTATTCCGAATTTTAAGTATAGCCACGAAAATCGGTTACAACTGCGTAATTCCCTGAGTTTAGACGAAAGTGAGGTGAAAAAGCTTCTGGCGATTGGTGTCCCCCACGTTATCCGAATAAAAATGCCCGTAGGCGAAACCATTGGCTTTCAGGATATGATTAGGGGAACAGTCAGCTTTGACACCTCCTTAGTGGACGATAAGGTGCTTTTGAAAGCAGATGGCATGCCTACATATCATTTAGCCGTGGTAGTGGATGATTATCAGATGAAGATTACGCATGCTTTTAGAGGCGAAGAGTGGCTCCCTTCAGCTCCCGTACATTTATTGTTGTGGGAATATCTCGGCTGGAAGGATAGCATGCCACAATGGGCTCATTTCCCGTTAATTTTAAAACCCGATGGAAATGGAAAACTTAGCAAGCGCGATGGAGACCGATTAGGGTTTCCGGTGTACGCTATGAATTGGACCGATCCGAAGACAGGCGATCTTACCAAAGGATTTCGGGAGCTTGGCTTTCTTCCTGAAGCATTTATCAATATGTTGGCATTACTTGGCTGGAATGATGGTACAGATCAAGAGATCTTTACGCTTGATGAACTCATCGCGAAGTTTTCAATTGACAGAATCAGTAAAGCCGGGGCGAAGTTCGACTTCGAAAAAGCCAAATGGTTCAATCATGAGTGGATTAAACGCAGCCAAAACGAAAAGCTCCTTCCAATGGTTAAAGCCGTATTGAAAGAGCATGGCGTGATCGATCCGGTTGACAATTATCTTGAACGAGTATTAGCATTAGTGAAGGACCGCCTTACTTTTATAGAAGATTTCTGGATACAGGCTTCTTTTTTCTTTACACCGCCTACCGATTATGATCTAGAGGCTATCCAAAAAAAATGGAGCAACGAAAAGACAGCCTTTTTTAATGACATTATCCCCAAACTGTCTTCCTTCGAACATTGGGAAACCGAAGCGCTGGAACAATATTACAAAGAGGCTATTCTATCTAGCGGATTAAAACTAGGTGAACTTATGCTTCCGCTTCGTATCATGTTGGTCGGCGGTAAATTCGGGCCTCACGTATTCGATATAGCAACGCTGCTCGGCAGAGAAGAAACAGTTAAACGGGTGAAAAAAGGATTAGCCGCTATTTTAACATAAATGAAAGGGCTTGTTACAAAATCAACTGGCAGTTGGTACACCGTTTTGGCGGAAGGAACAAGCTATGAATGCCGCATAAAAGGTAAATTCCGCACGAAGGACATTAAAACCACTAATCCGATCGCAGTAGGCGATTGGGTTGAAATTGCGCTGGAACCCGAACAAGAAACGGCCGTGATCACCCTTCTGCATGATCGAAGGAATTATATGATTCGTAAATCGGTCAATTTATCCAAACAAGCACAAATTATTGCTGCCAATTTAGATCAGGCCTACTTAGTGGTTACTTTGGCTTCACCACCAACTTCTTTAGGTTTTATCGATCGCTTTCTAGTTACTGCGGAAGCCTACGATATACCAGCAGGTCTATTATTCAATAAGCTCGATCTATTTAGCGAAGAAGGTTTGGAAATACTGGCTGATTATCGATCGATCTACGAAAATCTAGGTTATCCGTGTTTTGAAATTTCAGCGTTAAAGGGGATCAATATGGAAATTATAGAAGCCTCTTTAATAGATAAGGTAACGTTGATTTCAGGGCACAGCGGTGTGGGAAAGTCAACCCTCATTAACCGCATCATACCGGAAGCCTTGTTACGAACGGGAAAAATATCCGACTGGTCGGATAAAGGAAAACACACGACGACCTTCGCTGAGATGCAGCCATTAGCACGTGGGGGGTACATTATTGATACTCCCGGTATTCAGGAATTTGGTGTAATTGACATTGAGCAACAAGAGCTCAGTCATTTTTTTCCTGAAATGCGTGCGTTAATGAGCCAGTGTAAATTCAATAATTGTAGGCATATCAACGAACCCGGTTGCGCTGTGTTAGCGGCATTAGAGGAAGGAGAGATCGAAGTAAGCCGTTATGAAAGCTACTTAAGTATTTATCATGGCAATGATAGCAGAGCCTAATATTTAACGAATAACCTTTTCTATAGATTAGATTATTTCGATTTTATGAAATCACTCAAATAGCTACATTCACCCACTGCTTGTTGATAAAATGCAGTTTCCTTATAATACTTGGCGAATTCAACAAAATATTTGTTCTTCATGCTAAACAGCCACAAAGGATCCGGTCCGGTATAATTACGATTTGAATAATAATCTGTCAGCGACCGATAACCGTATTTCTTTTGCTCACATTTGGCCAACATGAAAGTACATTTGGCCTTAAAATTTAGGTCCTTACTTAAAGAACGAGCCTTTTCATACCACTTACTTGCCTGCTTTGCATGCTTGTAGTCTTCATCGTAATAATTTGTACCTGAAATATACGCATCTGCACTACTCCAGGTATAGCTAATCAGATACCAAGAATTACCAAAAGTCCCTGTTTGGTAAACTCCATTGGCCATCGCAAAATAGTACTTGGCTGCATTTTTCGGATCTGACTTTATTTTTTCTTGACATAAAACCATCTGTTCTGCAAATTCCTTTTTATTCACACCCTTTTCTGTATAAGTTTTCGGATAATCATTTACCGTAGTAAAAAAAGGATCGGCTTGGAGAGCAGCCTCTTCATCGCCGTTATACCAATTTGACGCCACCCAAAATTGATGACGCGTTGATAGCTTATTAAAGCTAGCAAGAGCCTTTGAATATTCATGTGTACGAAGATAACTTGTTCCCAAAAGCTCGTAAAAATCATCCTCTTGAAGAGCGTTTAACGCTTGTACCAAATAATTTGTAAGTTGCTCTTGACTACCATGTTCCTTGAACGCTTTTATTCTCAGTAAAGCTTCGGGTCTTAATTGTTGCTGCCAAAAGCTTATTGTTTGATACGAGCTGTATTGAAATAGCGAATCCTTTCCGGTTTTACCAGCCCAGTAGATATCCCCCTTTACCATAGAAACAGCGGCCATAGCCGTGTCTTTTAACTGCAAGTATCTCGGTGCGAGTAAACTTTGATAAATATTACGCGTAGTCCGTGTAAAACGAAAATCCTTCTCTCCGTAAAAACCATAATTTTCTCGATCCGCATGGTTTTTATATTCAGCCAAGCGCTTTTCGTCCAGCCATTTTAAACTGGACAGCAAACCCTCCGATTCAAGATTTCCGCTTCGCTTTACCTCGTGCACTTGTATTAAAAGACGGATAATTTGATATTGATCCCGCAACTTGGCTGAGAGCCTTATGGTTTCTAATTGATCTAAGAGCGCCGAGGCATTTTCATTATCCCCCTTCATCCAGCTGATATAAGCCGCAGCAACTGTCCCCAAAGATGGCTCCTTATATTTTTTATCCGCTGCTAATCGTAATGAAAATGCCAATAAGCTGTCCGCATAAAGACGCGCCTTTTGAGCAAGCGAGTCGCTTCCATACAAGTAATTTCTGTATCCATATAAATCCTCACTAAGAGGCGCGTTATTTAGATAGCCTTCCAACTTGTTAATTTCCCTTATCAATAGCGTTCCAACCAACGCATTGGCTGGTGCTAATTGGTATACTGTATCCAAGGTATAAGCATTCAATTCCGTGTTGTTGAACCCTTCGATACTCCATATAATTGCCCGCTCATCATTAGAGTTCGCAAACGGAAGTATAAGCGACTTATTTACGTTGATGTAATGATAATTCTTGTAAGCCTGCACCCTTCTTTCAGGGTTGCCCTCAAAGACCTTTGAGAAAAGAAAAGCGGCCCGCGATTCTTCACCAATTCGTCTTAAAGCACCTGCCTTCAATGCTAGGGCCCAACCCTGCACGGCGCTCTTGGTATCGTTTGACTGTATATATTCATCATAGACCCAAATGCATTTTTTATAGTCAGCAGCATAGTGATACATCCTTGCTGCTTGATAAGCATAACGTAGGCGCAAAAAATCATCCCGCTTCACTTTTTTCAAGTGTTTTAAAGCCCTTTCTGCCAACCTGAGCATTGCCATCGTATCTCTCGGTGTTGGATCCCAATGATCGTAGGTATAAGCAGCTTGGCCTTCGCATTCTTTTGCAAATAGGTAATAGTCAAAAGCTTGTTTATGATGAAGCAATGCGGCAAAGAACGTATTACGCTTTAGACTATCCGGCGCGGCATCGATTTTCCTATGTTTCCAATTAAGCACGAGCGAATCCGTAGCTTCACTAGCTTGGTACATCAATGATCGCACATCTGATGCTTGCACTCCCTTGGCAAGGTAATCCGTCCATTCCCGTGCATTGATTTGGCTTTCGGTCTGCGGTTCATCCTCGCTGTACAAGAAACTTAGGTCAGTAAATGAAAACGCTGCATATGCATTCCCCTGGATATCATTATGAAAATATGAAATGTAATAATCATACGGATCGGGTTCTGGCCCACATGCAATGTTAATTGCAATTTCACCAAAAAAGAGGAAAATAGAAAAACTAAAAACGATCAATAATTTCTTGCAATTGCTCATCCGAAAAACGATTTAATAGAGCCGCATCTAAATGATAGAAAACCACCTTTAGATCCTTCCGTGGCAAATATCGAGATAAAAAATCAGACGCGACAAACAAAGTCTCTATGTTCACTTCTTCTCTTCGGATGACATCATTTACCCGCAATCCCGCTTTTGGAAGCTCTTTTTTTAAATGATAAAGCGACGTATTTCCTTGTCGATAAAACAAATTGGTATCGGTTAAAGACTGACTGTCAAGATGCTTTGAGATCCCTACATACTGTTGATCTCTAAAGACCACAGACCAACTGAATAAGGGTAAGGCAATATCAACCGGTAGCGGATAATGTGGAAGAAAATCTTTTAGATAAATGGCCATTTCTTTTTCATCCAAAATAGAATTTTGTGTACCATATTTACGTAAATTACCCATATTATAACACATTAATAAGACCTTATCAACCGGCGGAATACCGCTCGAGTGTCTATTTTTTATTTGGTGCAAGCGTAAAGTGGCACTCAGTATAATGGTTTTATGGCTTGTTAACGCTTTTATTTTCTTTAATAGCGAAAAATAGGTTTCGCGGGTTGTTTGCGTCCAATCGCAATCAATTTGCAGCTCGGTAAATTTATTTTTACCGCCTTGCTTTACCTTTGCTTCCGTAAAGGATAAAATCCGATTTGCAAGCATCGTCAATGCTTGTTCCGATTGCTGCTTTAAAACGTTATTCACGATGTAAACAACAGGTACAACATCAATGGAGTCCGGCAATTTGTTTTTAAAGACAATAGGTGAAACCGGAATAGCTTTTAGCCCGGTTTCGTCCAGGTCAACATCCATTATACGTACAAAAAGTTGCTTAGTATCTAGCTTATTAAGTGTCGCTTGTTCGCGTTCGCGTCGTTGATATTGTGTTTTCCAATAATAAAAGGCGGGCTGTATCGTCCGCTCATATTGACACGAAGCGAACAGGAGTAAAAAAAGCATCCCATACTTCCACATCATGCAAAGGAGTATTATTTGTTTGTAAGTTTTTCTTCAAAAAGCTTTAGAATACGTTTATATTCATCGGTCCAACTACTCGGCTCAACAAAACCATGATCTTCTACGGGATAAACTGCCAGTTCCCAATCATCCTTCCCAAGTTCAATTAATCGTTGACTAAGTCGTACAATATCCTGAAAATGAACATTTACATCTACCATACCATGACACATTAATAAATGACCTTTTAAGCCTTTAGCAAAGTTGATAGGGGAGGATTGTTGATAGGCTTTGGGATCATTTACAGGTTCGTTTAGAATATTGGAAGTGTAGCCATGATTATAATGGGCCCAATCGGTGACCGAACGAAGTGCTCCCCCTGCTGTAAAAACCTCTTGCTGCGTAAAAAGTGCCATTAACGTAATAAAACCACCATAGGAGCCCCCATAAATACCGATATTCTTTGGATTGACTCCGTATCTATCCACTAAGAGCTTAGCTCCATCAACCTGGTCAGACAAGTCTTTTCCCCCCATATGACGGTAAATTCCTGTACGATGATCTCTCCCGTAACCAGCGCTTGCTGTATAATCGATATCAAGCACTGTGTACCCTAAATCAGTCAATAAATTGTGAAACATGTATTCTCTGAAATACGAACTCCACCAATAGTGGACATTCTGCAAATAACCGGCACCATGCACGAAAATAACCGCCGGATTATTTTCTTTAGGGTTTTTAGGGCGGTACAAACGAGCGTAAACACTATCTTGGTAGCGATTGGCAAAACTAATGACTTCGGGTGTACGCCAAGGATATGCTTTAAATTCATCGCTTCGCGATTCCGTTACCTGAATTGCTTTAGCTCCCGGTTTATTTTCTTGCAGGTAGAGCTCCCATGGTGTGTTACTGGTTGAAAAACGTATAGCTAGCCACTTTTCATCCGGTGATAGCGTAACCTCATTACCCCCTTTCATTGAAGTAATCTGTTTGAGCGAACCACCGTTAACCGGCATGCTGTAAAAGTGCGTTATACCCGGGTGTTCTTTGTTAGCTGTCAGATAAAATGTTTTCTTATCTTTTGAGAGAAGAAGGTCCTGCACCTCAAAGCGGCCGTTGGTTAGTTGTTTTTTCGAACCTGTTTCCACCGACAGGCTATATAGATGAGAGTAGCCTGTTTTTTCACTTTGGAAGTAAATTTGTTCATCATTAATCCAACCAATATTTCCACCACCCCAGCTTCCACCGATACCGGGTCCTGCAATCCACGCATCATCATGTTGCCGATCCAGTGTCTCCAAAATTCCTGTCTGGAGATTCAACAATGCCAACCAACGATCTTTATGATCTTGCGCATAAACTGTAACAAGTGCTTTGTCTCCTCGTGGATTCCAATAAATACCGCCAATATTCACCGTCCGATCTTTATTCAATTTAAGCAGTGAATCTCTCTTTGCGGGATAGTCGCTGTAAAAAGCAGGCACCTCTTTTATTCCCGCTAAATTTGCTGTACTGATAGGCAGAACCGTATCCTTTTGAATATCATAAAGATAGGCATTTGCAGTTCCCTGCTCATCGCCCACTTTATTTCGCGTCTGCATGTCTTCCGTATAGCCGGACTCCGTTACATAGTTCGGAACGATTGTGTTTCTATTACTCTTTGACGGACTATATTTTATGTAGGCAACATAGGCTAAGTTTGGACTCGCAAAAACGTTTCGAACGACTTCATTTTCTGTTATGGGAAGCTCTCTCAACGGTTTTACTTTTCGCAGCTTTTCCAATGAATCGTCCGTATGTATTTTCCGCTTGCGATCATTTAAGACGTCAAACAAAGCCAATTGATTCTCTTTGAGCCACTGGTTTTGATCTGAAAGTTTGGCATCGTCTTTTTTCTTTTCATTTCCGTAAACAAAATTAGTAAGCTGTTTTAATTCACCATTTACTAAGGGCAGGCTATATACATTATTCCCGCGTTTAAAAAAGACAACATCTTCGTCTGTACTAAAATGGGGTCCTGATTCTACTTCCACCGTGGCCGTTAATTGCTTTTCGTGCCGCGTTTTTAAATCATATACAAACACATCCCCATTCTTTATGTAAACGGCTCGATTTCCGTTTTGATTATATTGCGTTTGCTGTATAAAACTTCGTGTCACTTCTTCTTCTTGCCTTTTTGGCTGTTGATTCCGGGTATCTATCCTGTACAAAGGCAAGTAATCTTGATTTTCAGGATTCCATCTAAAATAGAGATGTCCATCAAATTCTCCCCACATTATATTTTCAGGAGATGTGCCCATCCATTTGGGATCACGCATTATTTTTTCAATCGTCAAGTCTGATTTTTGCTGTCCCCATACAGGGTTGAGATAGATTAGGATGATTAAATGTAATATTCTCTTCATATGACATAACTTTACGCTAAAATACAAGCAATTTATGAGGGTAACACGCTATTTACGCAACAATTTAATAGCGTGGTTAAGTCGTTGAATTGTTTAGTGGTTAACGTTGGGTATAAAATAAAAAAACCACGGATGTCGCCGTGGTTTTTTAATAATTTCAAATTCCCTTAAACGGTCATAATATCCTTTTCTTTCGCTTCTGCTAATTTATCAACTTTGACGATAAAACTATCCGTTAGCTTTTGAACTTCTCCTTCCCCCACTTTGATTTCATCCTCCGAAACCCCGTCATTTTTTAGTTTTTTAATGCCATCATTCGCATCTTTTCTGATATTACGAATAGCCACTTTCCCTTTTTCCGCTTCATCTTTTACCTTTCTTACCAATTCCTTGCGACGCTCTTCCGTCAAAGGCGGAACAGCTAAACGGATAATGTTTCCATCGTTCTGAGGGTTTAATCCGATGTTGGAATCGATAATGGCCTTTTCAATTGCACCTAGCAAGCTCTTCTCCCATGGCTGAATAACTAAGCTACGAGAATCAGGTGTATTAATGCTTCCAACCTGAGATAATGGCGTGGGCGTCCCATAATAATCAACATTTATCCCATCCAACATGGAAGGCATTGCTTTACCTGCGCGAATTTTTGTCAATTCTGATTCGGTATGCGAAATGGCTTTCTGCATGGAATCACTAGCGTCTTCTAATTGTAACTTTATTAGGTCATTCATATGAATACTATATTTTCTAAGGCTATAAGAAATTGTAAATGCTTATAACGATGAATATTTCATGCTATTGCAAAGACTGCCCAAAAATAAGATTTTTTATTCAATGGCAAAACTTCCTAAAAAACGCTCCGAAGCAACTGGTAGACTTAGAATAATTTTCTTACTTTCGAGAAGTTTAAGCACGCCCCAACCTTCGCCCTAATTTTTCCAAAAGACATTTAATCTAAATCCACCTGAACTCCACGTCAAGTCCACCTTTAATCCACGTTAACTCCACCTATACTTTTGTATACATTCGCTATCTCCTTATGTTCTCTTGCCTTTCTATAGGGTGGATATAGTGTGAATATAATGATTCGTATCGACGTTCTTGTGCAGGATGCGTACAGCTAAAAACTTACAACCAATAGATAACGCATTCGTGTGCGAATTGCTAAAATCTAAAAAATATTAAAATTCTCTTGATAAATTAAAAATAAACCTTTTACTTTACTGCCAATTACAAAAATGAAAGCAATTATATCCATTACAACATCCACAACGATTACCACCGGGATAGCAAAACACCGAGGGAAGTAATCTTTATGTTGTAATGCCAACGATAAAACATAAAAGGCGCTTCTCTCGATGAGAAAGCGCCTTTCTTATTTAATAACGATTTTAAGGACAAACAGAAAAAATGAAGATACTTAAGTTTGGAGGCACCTCAGTCGGATCTACCGAAAGCATTAATGGTTTATTAGCGATCTTAAAACAGCGGTACATGCAAGGAGAAAAGCCGATTGTTGTTTTATCGGCCATGAGCGGAATTACAAACCTCCTTACTCAAATGGCCGAAGAGGCCGAACAAGGAGTCAGCTTCAGCCCTGCTTTGAAGGAATTAGAATCAAAGCATTTTACCATTGTTAAAGAGCTCATTCAAATTAAGAATCAGAATCCTGTTTTCACACAGTTAAAAATTTATTTAAATGAATTAGAAGACCTATTACAGGGTGTATTGAATCTACGAGAACTAAGCTCGCAAAGTAAGGATCTGATTGTCAGTTATGGTGAACGTTGTTCTGCATTTTTAGTCTCCAAAATCGCTGCGCAATACTTTCCCGAAAGTCTTTTTGTTGAGGCCAGTTCCTTAATAAAAACCGACAGTAATTTTGGTAACGCTCGTGTCGACTTGCAACAAAGCGAATTACACATCCGTCAGTTTGTGCAAGCACATCCTGATAAATTTCTGTTTGTAACCGGCTTTATCGCTTCCAATATAAATGGTCGGATTACCACCTTAGGTAGAGGCGGCAGCGACTATACAGCAGCCATTTTTGGCGCCGCATTGCAGGCGGAGGCCATTGAGATTTGGACAGATGTAGATGGCATGTTAACCGCAGATCCCCGCATGGTAAAAAAAGCGTTCCCGTTACCGATTTTATCGTATACAGAAGCCATGGAATTATCCTATTTCGGAGCGAAGGTTATTTATCCACCTACAATGATTCCGGCTTTTATGAAAAAAGTGCCTATAGTTATACGGAATACATTTAATCCAAGTTTTGAAGGGACCGTCATCCAATATGAGAGTGATAAGACCTCTTATCCTATCAAGGGCATCTCTTCCATCAATGCCATCAGTGTTATTAACCTAAGTGGCAGTGGCATGATTGGTAGAGCAGGTTTCAGCGGACGTCTGTTCTCGCTGCTTGCTCATGAACAAATCAATATCGTGCTGATCACACAATCATCATCCGAGCACAGCATCACGTTCGCAGTTCATCCTGCAGATGCGGTACGCGCCAAACACCTCATCGAGACTGAATTCGAATTGGAGTTACTCGCAAAAAAACTAGAAACACCTGTCATAGAAAACGAATTATCGGTGCTCGCCATTGTTGGCGAAAATATGAAACAAACTCCAGGTATTTCCGGGAAGTTATTCCATGCTTTGGGACGTAATGGTATCAACGTAAGAGCTATTGCCCAAGGCTCATCAGAGTATAATATTTCCGTCATTATTGGTCAGGTCGATCTATCGAAAGCTTTAAATGCGGTACACGATGCGTTCTTTACTGCCTTAAAGAAGACGCTGCATGTATTCAATCTTGGTACGGGCAACATCGGATCTACGCTGTTCAAACAACTACTGGAACAACAAGACTTTCTGCGTGACCACAATGACATTCAAGTCAAAGTAGTTGGCATGAGCAATTCCCGTAAAATGTTATTCGATCTAGAGGGGATTTCCCTATCATCCTGGCAAACTGAATTGGAGCGTAAAGGCGAACCCGCTAATTTGGAAGCCTTCATTAATAGGATGCAGCAATTAAATCTACCTAATTGCATTTTTCTTGATAATACCGCTAGTGAAGAGCCCACTAACCATTATCTTCAGATCTTTGAATCAAATATATCCATCGTAACCTGCAATAAAATTGCCAACTCTTCCAGTTATGCACAATATAAGCTGCTGCGGGACACCGCCCGTCGACATGGGGTTGACTTTTTCTATGAAACCAATGTGGGGGCGGGACTTCCTATCGTTCGTACCTTAAAGGACCTCATGACTAGTGGCGACCGTATTATTCGTATTGAAGCTATCCTTTCAGGTACCATTTCCTACATCTTCAATAGCTTCTCCGGTGAGGTCTCTTTCCACGATGTGGTTAAAAAGGCACAAGAGCTGGGATATACTGAACCTGATCCGAGAGATGATTTACGTGGTACTGATTTTATGCGCAAAATGCTTATTCTGGCACGAGATAGCGGTTTGGCAATAGAAGCGCAAGAGGTGAAACTGGGCGCAATACTCCCCGAAGCTTGCCTACATGCGCCAAGTGTAGAAGCATTCTATGAGGAGCTTATAAAAGAAACTTCCTTTTTCAACGAGCTGAAAGAGAAAGCCCATCATGAAAACAAAGCGATCCGCTATATTGGAAAACTGGAAAATGGCAAGGTTTCAATTGCCCTGGAATTGGTGGATGAAAAGCATCCCTTTTTTAATCTCTCAGGCAGTGATAATGTGATTTCATTTACCACGGAACGTTATAAGGAACGACCTTTAGTTGTAAAGGGACCGGGAGCGGGTAGCGAAGTTACAGCAGGTGGCGTATTTGCCGATTTGATGAATGCGGGAGCATAAATTACATGTGATAATTAGCTAATGTGAAAATGAGCCTATGAAAGGTTATAGCCAAATTACACTCAATGTACGTAATGCGAAATCGACCACTGAGACAAGATTTGCGTCTAACGACGGTAGGTCTTTTTACTTCCTGCCTGCGGTAGGCAGGTTTACTTTTGAATTTTTACTTATCTAATAAATGGAATTAACAATAGAAAAAGAACCCGCTGGTAAGGTCCGAAAAGAAAAAGACCGCGTGCATGTGTTTGCACCGGCTACCGTGGCTAACCTGGTATGCGGCTTTGATATCTTGGGACTAGCCCTGGACGAACCGGGAGATGAGGTGATTATGGAACGCTCGGACCAGCCTGGCGTTAAACTGTTAAAGATTACGGGCGATGACGGCCGATTACCGCTCGATCCGGCAAAGAATACGGTTAGCGCTTGTGTTCAGATGTTACTAAAGCATTTAAACCGTGAAGATGTGGGAGTGGAAATAGAGTTGCATAAACACATGCCTATCGGAAGTGGATTAGGATCCAGTGCTGCGAGTACGGTAGCTGGTTTATTCGCTATTAATCAGCTGCTTGGACAACCTTTAACGAAACAAGAATTGCTTCCTTTTGCGATGAAAGGCGAAGAATTGGCCTGTGGGCACGGGCACGCGGATAATGTAGCCCCTTCTTTATTTGGTGGTATTACCTTGATTAAAAGTTACGAGCCACTGGAAGTCGTGTCAATACCTGTTCCAAAAAGCTTATACTGCTCCGTAGTGTTTCCCCACGTAGATGTGCCAACGCGTGCTGCTCGGCAGATGATTCGTTCTAAAATCGAGCTGAAAGATGCGGTGGTTCAATGGGGCAATATTGCGGGCTTGGTAAGTGGTCTGTTTATGAGCGATTATGGCTTAATCGGTCGCAGTATGCAGGATGTCCTGATTGAACCTGTTCGTGCTATTCTGATTCCTGAATTTTATGAAATGCGACAAACTGCCATGGTAGCAGGAGCACTTGGGTTTGGCATCTCCGGCTCTGGACCCTCTGTCTTTGCCTTTGCCGATAACCATCCAACCGCATCGGACATCACCCGGCAAATTGTACAGCATCTGCAATCGAAAGGTATTGATAGCAACGGCTACGTTTCGGCAGTAAATCAACAGGGGCCGAGGGAATTATAGTTGCGAGCCGTTAGTTGCCCGTTGTGAGCTTACTTACATCGTAAAGCCTAAGGGTACAACTTATGAACTAAATAAAGCTATTAAAAAATAAAAGACCTAAGGTGTAATAGGTCAGCGTTATGAGCGAGTAACCAACGTGTACTCATAACTCATAACTCATAACTCATAACTCTAATGAACCTATACAGTACTAATAATAAAAAGCTAAGAGTTTCTTTTAAAGAAGCCGTATTTAACAGTTTGCCTTCAGATAAGGGGCTTTATATGCCTACTGAGATCCCTTCGCTTTCTGCGGATTTTATTAATAATCTTGATCAGTTTACTTTACCCGATATCGCTTTTGAAGTGGCTCACCACTTAATTGGCGACAGCATTCCGGCCAATGATCTCCGTTCACTCGTGAATGATGCGATCAATTTTGAAGCTCCGGTCGTATCGCTTGATGATCGGACGGCGGTACTGGAATTATTTCATGGTCCATCACTTGCTTTTAAAGACTTCGGTGCCCGATTTATGAGTCGCGTTATGGGCTATTTTTCGAAAACTGAGAAAAACAACCAATTACTGGACGTATTGGTAGCGACTTCCGGAGACACCGGCGGAGCCGTGGCTTTGGGCTTTCTTGGGGTCGAAGGCACGAGGGTAACCATTTTATATCCTAAAGGTAAAGTAAGTCCTATTCAAGAACAACAGCTTACCCGCAATGGTCAAAATATTCGAGCGCTTGAAATTGACGGAACTTTTGACGATTGCCAAGCCTTAGTAAAAGAAGCTTTCAATGATGCCGAATTAAATCTACATTTTCGACTAACTTCTGCCAACTCTATCAATATCGCCCGCTTAATTCCACAAACCTTTTACTATTTCAATGCCTATGCGCAAATGAAAAGAAAAGGGATAACTGACATCGTATTTTCTGTTCCCAGTGGAAATTTCGGTAATATTGGTGCTGGCTTATTGGCCTATAAAATGGGCTTACCCATTCGTCACTTCTTAGCAGCTACTAATGTAAACGATACTGTTCCGCGCTTCCTTTCAAGCGGCAGCTATGAACCACGTCCATCGATAGCCACTTTATCCAATGCCATGGATGTCGGCAATCCAAGTAATTGGGTTCGCATTATGGATCTTTTTGATGGAGATCGCAAACGCGTAAATGAAATAGTAACTGCTTACGCTTATACAGATGAAGATACCCGGGAGGCTATTGAAGCACTCTACAATAGCTATCAATACCTTGCCTGTCCACACACGTCAATTGCTTACTTAGCAGGGAACGCTTATAAAAAAGAACATGGCGGAAATTATACAACTGTATTTTTATCAACTGCACATCCTTGCAAATTTCCCGACGTGTTTTCCGAAGAAAAACAAAAAGCCATCGATATACCGGCGCAGGTAAAAGACTTGGAAAACAAACCGAGCAGAAAAGAAGAACTCGGAGCTGATTTTGAAGCCTTCAAACAATGGTTGTTGAAAGAAGGATAAGTGATAAGTTATACGTTGTAAGTTTGGTGTATTCTTATAACGTATAACTTAATATATAATATAAAGTTATCTAATAATGCTTCCCATATCTATTGTTGATTGCGGTGCCACAAAATCCAAGCGGCCATCCGTATCTTCTGCCATCAGAATCATCCCCTGAGAGAGAATACCTTTAATTTCACGGGGTTCAAGATTTACTAAAATGGAAACCTGCCGCCCTATAATATCTTCGGGAGCAAAAAATTCCGCAATACCAGAAACCACTGTACGTTGATCAATTCCGGTATCAATGGTTAGCTTCAGCAATTTTTTTGTTTTCGCCACCTTTTCAGCCATTAGAATCTTACCCACCCGAATATCCAAAGGTGTAAATTGATCAAAGGAAATATTTGCTTTCGCAGGTTCCGCGATATTTGTTTGTGGTTTTGCATTCTCTACCTTTGCTTGCGCTAATTTGCTTAGTTGCGCATCAATTTGTTCATCGGTGATTTTCTCAAATAACAATTGCACGTCACCCAAGTCATGACCATCTTGCAACAATTTAGGATTGCCTGCAGCTGCCCATTCCCGATCTTTGAAACGCAGCATCTGGAATAACTTTTCTGCTGTATGCGGTAAAAACGGCTGGGCCAATACCGCCAGATTAGCCGCGATTTGCAAGCCTATATTCAATACAGTCTTTACACGGTCCTCATCTGTTTTGATCAGTTTCCAAGGCTCTTCGTCTGCCAAATATTTATTACCCAAACGAGCCACATTCATAAATTGAGCCAGCGCTTCCCGAAAACGATATTGACTCAAAGAAGCATTAATAGCCTTGGGATAACGTTCCAATTCAGATAAAACCAATTTATCCTTATCGGTGAGGTCTCCCGCAGCTTTCACCTTACCTCCAAAATATTTGTGTGATAAAACCAACACACGGTTGATAAAGTTGCCGAATATTGCAACCAGCTCATTATTGACCCGTGCTTGAAAATCCTTCCAGGTAAATTCACTATCCGATGTTTCCGGCAGAATAGAAGTCAATACGTAACGCAACTCATCCTGTTTTCCGGGAAAATCAGCAAGGTACTCATGTAACCATACGGCATGATTTCTCGAAGTTGAGAGCTTATCGCCTTCCAGGTTTAGAAACTCGTTTGCCGGAATATTTTCCGGTAATATATATTCTCCGTGTGCATGTAAAATAGCCGGGAATATGATACAATGGAATACGATATTATCTTTTCCTATAAAATGAATTAAACAGGCGTCATCTTCCGGATTCTCCTGCTTCTTCCAATATTTCTCCCAATCTCTTCCAGTATCTAAGGCCCATTGTTTGGTGGCCGAAATGTAACCAATAGGTGCATCGAGCCATACATATAACTTTTTGCCTTGGGCTTCCTCCAGCGGAACATCTACCCCCCAATCTAAATCACGCGTCATTGATCGGGCCTGCAGACCGGATTTTAACCAGGAACTACATTGTCCGTACACATTGGATTTTAAAATATCCTTCTTTCCGTCCAATAACCATTTTTCGAGCCATGCTTGATATTTATCCAAAGGCAAATACCAGTGTTTCGTTTCGCGGAGTACGGGTGTTTTACCACTTAAAGTGGATTTAGGATTGATGAGGTCGGTCGGACTGAGCGATGTACCACATTTCTCACATTGGTCTCCATAGGCGCCTTCATTATGACAATTTGGACAGGTACCAACGATATACCGATCCGCCAGAAATTGCTGATACTCCTCGTCATAATATTGTTCAGAGTACTTCTCCACAAACTCGCCTTTATGGTACAGATTAAGGAAAAATTCTTGTGAGAGCTCATGATGTATTTTGGCAGACGTGCGATGATAGATATCGAAAGAAATACCAAACTGTTCAAAACTCTCTTTTATCTGCGCATTATACTTGTCGATAATCTGTTGGGGTGTAATTCCTTCCTTTTTTGCTTTAATGGTAATGGCCGCTCCATGTTCATCCGAGCCACAAACAAAAGCAACATCCTTGTTATTCATCCGCAAGAAACGCACGAATATATCGGCCGGGATATAAGCCCCTGCCAAGTGACCGATATGTAAGGGCCCATTAGCATAAGGTAGGGCCGAAGTGATGGTATAGCGTTTAAAATCTTTCATGTTCTTGTAACAATTGTACGTTCAACGTTGTAATTCTTAAGTTGCACGTGGAACTTAATTTACAATTCACACCTACAATAGACAGGTGTCACGTACGGCTCAAGTGCTTTTTCAAAAATGATTTGTTAATTCGGCAAAGATACATCAATTTGCACTTCATAATAAATAGATATGAAGAAAACACCTCCTTATTTGAAAAAAGGTGACAAAGTGGGTATCGTATGCCCTGCATGGAAGGTAGACAATAATTTAGACGATGCGATCAACCTGTTAAAATCGTGGGATTTGAACGTTGTACTCGGGAAAACCGTGCACAGTAGTTATCGCCAATACGCAGGGAGTGACGAGTTAAGAGCACAAGATTTTCAGTCGATGCTCGACAATGAAGAGATAAAGGCTGTTTTTGCTGCGAGAGGAGGTTACGGTTGCGTCCGGATGATCGATTTAGTGGATTTTTCCAGCTTCGAAAAAAATCCGAAATGGCTTATTGGCTTTAGTGACATAACGGTTATTCACAGCCATGTTCAACGCAACTATGGTATTCCAACAATGCATGGTCAAATGCCCATAACCGTCCCCGAAGCAACAAAGGAATCCCTACTCAGTTTACGAGATACGCTTTTTGGTAAAAATCCATTATACGAATATCAAAGCAAACACACCAATATTATAGGTGAAAGCCAGGGTATTGTGATTGGTGGTAATCTAGCGCTGCTGGTGAATGTATTAGGTTCCAGTTCGGATATGGATTATGATGGTAAGATTTTGTTTATTGAAGATGTGGGGGAGTTCTACTATGCCATTGATCGGATGTTATGGACGTTAAAACGAGCTGGAAAATTAAAAAATTTAAAAGGCCTGCTGGTAGGCGGTTTTACCAATTTAAAAGACAGTAAGGTCCCTTTTGGATTATCGATAGAAGAACTCGTCCGTGAAATCGTTTCAGTGTACGATTACCCAGTTGCTTTTGATTTTCCTGCAGGGCATATCGAGAATAACAATGCCCTAATTTTTGGTGCAATTGCTCACTTAAGCGTAAAAGAACATCACGTGCGTATGACTTATGGGGATAGCGACAGATTGTAAAAAACAAACACTAAGTCTTTAGCTAACTTTTACTTTTTACTTTTTACTTTTTACTTTTTACTTTTTACTTAACAAAATGGCCCTACTTTCAACACTTGGAAATTACAAAAACACTGGATTATTACTGATCCGTTTAGCGCTGGGCGCTATGTTTATTATGTATGGATATCCTAAAATTATGGGTGGCCCCGACACTTGGAAAGGTGTCGGTACCTCGATAAACCATATTGGCATCACTTTTGGTTATACTTTTTGGGGTTTTCTTGCAGCAATTACAGAAACCTTGGGTGGCTTTTTATTAATTATTGGTCTTGCTTTTAGGCCCGCCACCATATTATTGGCTTTCGTTATGTTGATGGCTGCACTCCATCATTACAAGGCAGAAGGCTTCATGTCGGCCGGGCATCCTATAGAACTTTTATTTGTCTTTATAGGCTTAGCATTTGTGGGGCCGGGAAGGTATAGTGTAGATAAACGTTAATTTATTATGGGAGCGTGGCCATGGCCAATCAATTCATCGAAAAACTAAAAGAAGAATTAAAAAAGCCAATCTACAAATATGCATTTGGATTGGCTTTTATTTTACTGATTATTGCCTTATCGCTACGCTTCGGCTATATATTGGGCGAATGGTTGTATGCTTTGTTTCATTGAAAGTGTTAGTGTTGGAATATTCCTACAACTATCGGTTTTTGTGCGTTTCCGTTAATCCCTCTAGTTAGTATCGTATAATATCTACCAGCGTTCAATGCCGCAGCTTCATTTCGTATGGCTAATTGGGTTCCATTCATATCCGTTACCTGAATGGTATAAGATCCCTCATTTGTTGCAATAAAGCCAGCGTTGGTAGCCGCTGAGGTTTGATTATCAATGGGTCTATCGTTAAATACAGCGGTTGGTGTATTATTCTGAATCAGGTTAACTTTTACCGCTGGCGTGTTTTCCGATAAATTGAAAAACCGAATATATGCTTTGCTAGCATCGAAGTTTGCGGCATCCTTATCCTCTACTAAAATACTAGATACCGTATCTTGATAACCATAAACAAAAGAAGTGTATGTTGCGCTGTCTCTTAGGTTAATGGTGCTATCAACAATCGCAGTTGTTGTATTAGGAATTCCAGCACTAAAACGTCTTGTACCTGGATAAGCTCGTCCATAATCGTAGGGAATATAGTCTCCATATTTAAGAGAATATCCTCGATCAACACTATTATTATCGAGCTTAATTCCTAAAGCATCCGCTCCAGCATAGGCATTTACAAAGTTCACATAGGCTGTCGGCATACGCACGTAATCGTCATCATCGTTACTACACGCACTAAAAGCTAACCCTCCCACAAGCACCATCATCAAGAGGATAAAGTAGTTTTTCGTTTTCATATTCCTGTTGTTTAGTTTATTATCATTTTTTACACAACCTATTTAACGGAATTTAGTTTGAAAAAGCTACAGGTCTTGTGAATTGCAGAAGTGTTTTGTAATGATGAATTATGAACAACAGCCGTATAATGCTAAGTTTCGTGCGATAAATTCATTCGCCGGCATACTAATCGATCGTATTAGCTAATTGGCTAATTAGCTAATAATAAACTAACTTTACTGCAAGCTAAACTCCGCTTCTTTCACGTCGCGCGAGTTACCACCCACAAAGACTTTAAAGTCGCCTGGTTCAGCCACATATTGCAAGTCGGCATTATAGAATTTCAAATCTTCTGCAGAAATATGGAAAACCACCTGTTTGCGCTCGCCTGCCTTTAGCTCAATTTTTTGAAATGATTTGAGTTCTTTGACCGGACGGGTTATGCTGCCCACCAAGTCTTGCGTATATAATTGCACCACTTCTTTGCCGGCCATCTTCCCTGTATTAGTTAACGTAACCGATACCACAATGGAATCACCCTGACTGAATGAAGTCTTGCTGAGTGTAATGTCACTGTAAGCAAAAGAGCTATAACTTAAACCGTAACCAAAAGGATAGAGGGGTTCATTATCCACGTCTAAATAATTGGAGCGGAACTTTTGAAACCATTTTCCCTCTGCGAGCGGCCTGCCGGTATTTTTATGGCTATAATAAATCGGTATTTGTCCTACATTTTTCGGAAAGGTTGCGGTGATTTTTCCCGAAGGGTTGACATCCCCAAACAGCACATCGGTAATGGCTTTAGCCGCTTGCGTACCACCAAACCAAACATCGAGGATGGCGGGCACATTTGCTTGCTCCCAGGTAAGCGTAAGAGGCCGACCCGCAAACACCACCAATACCACCGGTTTTCCTGTTTTCAATAAAGCGGCGAGTAAGCGCTGTTGCACGGCAGGGATATTCAAATCGGTACGGCTCGAGCTCTCTCCGCTCATTTCAGAACTTTCTCCCAATGCGGCAACCACCACATCTGCTTGCTTCGCCGTAGCAACTGCTTCCGCTACCAAGGTTTCTTCCGAGCGATTATCTCGCGGAATTTCCCGACCAAACATCGTCGCTCGTTCTTGATAAGCGACATCATCCAATAAGTTTGACCCCAGGCTATGCAATATTTTTACATCAGCACCCACCACTTCCTGCATGCCCGCCAATAGTGATTGGGTATTCTTTAAATCTGCATTCACGCTCCATGTACCTGGCATATTGCTTCCAGTATTAGCCAAAGGGCCAATTAATGCCACGGTTCCGGTTTTCTTTAAGGGCAAGGTATTGTTTTCATTCTTTAACAACACAAAAGACTGTGCCGCTACGTCACGCGCAAAATCCAAATGCGCTTTCGACAGAATTTCCTTTTTCGCACGTTCCTCGCTGCAATATTTATAGGGATCGTCAAAAAGTCCCAATCTGTACTTAGCGATCAGTACATTTCGGCAAGCCCTATTGATATCCTCCTCATTGACCCTCCCTTCCTGCAGGGATTTCTGTAAGGTAGTTAAAAATCCTTCCCCCACCATATCCATATCGACACCCGCCTTGAGTGATAAGGCTGAAACTTGTTGTAAATCGCCCAAACCATGATCAATTAGTTCATTGATTGCCGTGTAATCGGTAGCGACCATCCCTTTAAATCCCCACTGTTCCTTTAGCACGTCGGTTAACAACCAGTGGTTAGCGGTAGCGGGTACCCCGTTGATATCATTGAAGGAGGTCATAATGCTTCCTGCACCTGCATCCACCGCTGCTTTATAAGGAGGAAGGTATTCATTGTACATACGGTGTAAGCTCATATCCGTTGTATTGTAGTCGCGCCCCGCTTCAGCAGCACCATATAATGCAAAATGTTTTACACAAGCCATTAAGGTATTATTGGCCGCTAGATCATCTCCTTGCAAACCACGTACCATCGCGGCGGCGATTTGCGAGCCCAAGTAGGTGTCTTCTCCACTTCCCTCGGAGATACGCCCCCATCGAGGATCACGCGAGATATCGACCATAGGAGAATAGGCCCAGTTCAGGCCATCAGCACTTGCTTCCGTCGCAGCTATCCGAGCTGTTTGCTCAATTAAGCCCAAATCCCATGTTGCCGACAAGCCTAAAGGGATCGGAAAAAGCGTTTTGTAGCCATGTATCACATCTTGCCCAAAAATCAAAGGAATTTTCAGCCGACTATGATTCACCGCTAGTTCTTGTGTTTTTCGCACGCGATCAGGCGTCGTCAAGCTAAATACACCTCCAACTTGCCCTGCTTTGATTTTACTTTCCAGATCCGTACTTACTGCCGATCCTGTCGTAGCTTCTCCACCCGTTGGTAGATTTAACTGACCAATTTTTTCATCGAGTGTCATTTTGGCCATCAACTTATCGATAAAAGCATCCATTTTACGTTCATCTGTCTTAATTGCAAGTCTAGGTGTTTTATCCACCTTTCGTTGCGCTTGTGTTGCAAAGGGTGCTGCCATTAACAGAACAGCAGCCAGGGCTGGTATGATTCGTTTGTTCATATTTATGAGTTTACGTTCCGTGTTGCACGTTACCAGTTAACACAGAACTTATTTAACTTCCTGCACGTTGGTTTTTTCGGAAACGCCATTTTCATTAAACGCTTCGATGGCAAAATAATACGTTTGATCAGTCGTCAGACTTTTCATCTCCAGTTTATTATCATCATATACCATCCATGCACTGTATAGTTTATCGGGCGCAATTCCCCACAAGACATTATATCCCTGAATGTTTTTTTGCCGATTCCAGGTTATAGTAACGTCCCGTTTATCTTGATGTCTTCGCACCTGAAATCCTTTCACCGTAGCGGGCTTTTTTCCTTCTCCTTTACCAAAAACGCGGAGTCCGGAAATAGCCAAATGCGGTGTCGGCACGTGTATATTTTTATACCGCACATACCGGAGGCGTTCCGGGGAGGTCAAGGAAACATACTCATTAGGTACATCACGTTGATTATCCTGTTTGTCAACAATTACCCGCCAGTTGTCTCCATCGAGCGAGCCTTCAATAATATATTGATGTTTGAGATCCGGGATTCTGCCGTACATATCGGATTTATAATCGTGATAATTGATCTGAATGGCATATACTGTTGCCGGTTTTAAAAGATCAATTTGCACCCATTGTTTATCATCATTCGCGGCCGCGAGCCAGAAAGTTTTAATGCTTTCATCTACGATATGTTGTGCACTGAACTCACCTACAGTTGATGAAACGGAAACGGGTTTATGGTAGGATAATAACATCCATTCCGCAAATGCGCCTTGCTTCGAGGTTCCCGCTGCGTAGTGGGGATAATCGCCAAAACGGGTGTTAGCATACATTAAGCCCTCTTGATCAAAATAAGTTGGAAACATGCAAATGCGCCGTTCCCAGCCCACATTGACAGAAACAGCCATCGATCCAAAATGCCAATATTGATTTCCTGATCCTAACACCGTGCTACCATGTCCGGCGCCATTGGCAAAGCCTCCCGGCTTATAGGCAATGGGATTATTAGGCGCGTAACGATAGGGGCCGAGGGGGTGATCACTGACATAAACGCCATCACCATAGACATTAAACTCCGTACCCGGTGCAGCGTACTGCATATAATACTTATTTGCATGCTTGGTCAACCAAGGTCCCTCTATATATCCACCCAGCACGGTATCCCGATGATTTTCTCCAAAGCGTTCCCATCCATGCTTGTCTGGAACTAAATTAAACAGCTCATAGGTTTTCTCGGAAGGCCGGAACCGCTTATGTCGATCCAGTGTTTTTGCCCTGATCGGAAATTTATTAGAAGATCCCCAGAACATATATGCCTGACCGTCATCATCTATAAAAAGATCCGGGTCTTGTAAATCATTTAAAATCGCGGGAACAGTCTTCCAATCTCCTTTTTTTGGATTATCTGTATAAAGAACACTCATAGATCCGGAAGGGTCGCCGGCTACATAAAGCACAGAATCTTTATAATTATGTGCGGCCGGTGCATTAGAACCTTGGAAATACCATTTCTCAGGCCTAATAAAATTCCAATTTGTCAGATCAGTAGAATGCCAATAACCCATTGACCGCGTAACAAACATATAATATTCTCCACGGAACTTAACAACAGCCGGATCAGCGCCCGAACGATAAGAAATGTCTTGATGGGCATTATAGATCATATAGGTATAATCCAGATTGAGCGGATTGCAGTAGGTGGCTTGTCCGAAGGTAGGATTGACCTTGATTACGCAGTAAAGAAGAAACCCAAGTGCGATATAGTAAGCCTTTTTCATACTGTTGATAACCTCTTAGAATGTTTGACCATGTAAAAGGTTAATTGCCTATGTAAATAGTGGGACAAGAATCACAGGAAGCGACGGGAACTTCTTCTGCAACAAAGTTAGTTGTTGGTGCTAACGAATCAGCCCAATAAAATCGCATACGCACTGCACTTGAAGACCACATATTAATACTATAATAATCATTACTTTTGGGCAGTTCACCAAGAACAACACCCGAACTGTGAGCAGGTACAACGAAAGAGTAACTTTGACCAGTGACTGCATTTCTTAAAAAAACATTAACATCAATAGACGTAGAATTATTTCCTACGATGGACACTAGATCCTCTTGTTTGTTGATTTTTTCGATATTATTAGCTTGGACAACAGGAGTAGTCAGTACAAGCAACACTAAACAAATAAACAGATTAAAATTTTTCATAATTCAAATTTTTGAGTTTTATATACATGGCCAAACATTTTAAATTTTAGGACTGGAGAAACCCAGTTTTTTTAATCCTGCTTTTACTTCCGGGGCGCTCATAAATAAATTCCAGAGCAAGCCACTCCGTTCATTTTCGATCATTACCGGAATGGGCCCCTGGTCAATTGCCAAATAACGTTGAGGAAACCAATTATCCGTTTCGCTATATGCGTCATAAAACCCATATTTTCCCCATACTTTGCTACCCAACTGATCATAGAGATAGCGAATGACCTCCATACTATATTCGGGTGCATAGGGATAAGAAGATAGCGCCGCTGTCGGGCTAATCACACCCAAATCCTCTTTGGGGCTATGCCCTGCATAACCTTTCACTGAATAGCTCGCGGTTAAACCCCAAGCGTTCGGTCCATAGCCTTTGAAGTGTTTTGGGTTCTCGATGCAGTACTGTCGTTGAATAAGGGTTTGGTTCTTGTTGAGCACCCAATAATCAGCATATTGGTCCTTTAAACCTTTCGGATCCAGACCTAAATAAGAATAATGTGCCCAAAACATCGGTCCAACGGTTCCTTCATGTCCATTGAAGCCCAAAATTATTTTATGCCCATACTGTTCCGCATTGGTTTTGATTTTTCCACCCTTCGCCCATCCTTCATGATAAACCGCAGCAGGCACGCCATGCGTAGGAGAAGATGCTGCCAGTACATACATGATCAAACATTCATTATAACCTGTCACCGGAAAGTTCATTTCCCAGCCGTATTCCGGACTCCAATGCCAGTATAATACATTCTGTCCACCTTTACGATACCAATTCCAATCAATTTCCTTCCACAATTGATCTGCTTTGGCCGCAACTGCTTTTTCCTGTTCATTGCCTTCCGCCAGATACTGACGTACGCATAGAAGGCTTTGTGCCATAAAAGCTGTCTCTACCAAATCGCCTCCATTATCTTTTTGGCCGAAGGGTTTTACTTTACCGGTAGGACCGTGTAACCAATGAGGCCAGGCACCATGAAAACGATCTGCCTTCTCTAAATAGTTTACAATCTGTTCTAGTCTTTGTACCCCCTCTTGACGCGTAATAAAACCACGTTCCATTCCCACTAGTATATTCATGACACCAAAACCGCCCCCACCAATCGTTACCACGTCCTGGTCGTTCTCAGGATAAACACCATCCATGTGAATACGTTCCCGTGCCAAACCGGACGTTTTTTCAGCACCTTCCCAGAAATAATCAAAGGTTTGCTTTTGTACGAGCGTGAGCAAAGAATCATTGGAAAGCGAGTCACCCTTTTCTGTTGATTGCTGTTCTTCTTTATTGGAAGTTGATTGAGAACAGGAAAAGGAAAGAAACAGAATTGTTAGTAATAATATGAAAGAAGAAATTTTCATTGATGTTTGTTTTTGGTGATAAAGCTTGCCCGAGTTATTACACATTTCTTATTGTAGTAACTCAGACAAGTTCATTTGTATCTGAAGGAAGGTATTAACAAATCTGGAAGATAAGACTTCCAGATTTGCAAGTTGTCATATTAATAGCCAGGGTTTTGTACCAATACGCCGCCGCTAGCAGCAATTTCGTCCTGAGGAATCGGGAATAGCTCATGCTTTCCGTCCACAAAATTTTTACCATGTGCACGTAAAACTTCTCCCGCTCGTCCTGTTCTAACAAGATCAAAGAATCGGTCATGTTCCATAGCAAGTTCCAAACGACGTTCATTCCAAATAAGCTGTCTCAACTGACCTTGATCTGTAACAGTAATATTAGGAACAGCATTGGGGTTATCACCTCTCGCCCGTGTTCTAATGGCATTCAATGAACTTAACGCTTCGGCTGACATTCCTAACTCATTTGCAGCCTCTGCACGGATTAGATAAATCTCACCCATCCGTAAGATCCGAATATTTTTATTACTGAAGTCGGTACTTCCCCCTTGTGTTTCTTGTCTGATACTAACATAAGCCTTATAGTTATATCGAGGATTAAACGCAGACCTTACAACGACGCCATCAAACAGTGTGTTTCCCACGCTAATTATAGTGGCATCACGCCTCACATCTCCTTCAGTATAAGCATTATACAAATCAGCGCTAGGCGTATTGAATCCCCATCCCTGAAATACTTGACTCGAAGGTACATTGAACTGCCCTTCTTTTATTCCCTGCACTTGCGAATACTGCCGCACGCTACCATTCTCCTGTCCAGTGCTTTGGATTTCGAAAAGTGATTCGGATGAATTTTCACCAACTTCTCTCCAAATAGTTCGATAATCACTTACTAATGCATAACTGCCTACAGCACCATTGACAATGCTATCGGTAAGCGAATAGGCTCTATCCCACTCTTTACGGTACATAGAAACTTTTGCTAACAACGCTGCAGCAGCGCCTTGCGTTGCTCTTCCTACATTTTCCGGTCCATATTCAGTATTTTTCGGCAATGTTTTTAAGGCAAATTCTAGATCGCTTTTAATAAATGCATAAATAGAATCTGGAGGTAACTGTCTAAATAAGTCAGGTGATTGAACGTCTTCATTGGTAACGACTTTATCAAGTTTAGGTACATTACCGTACATCCTCACTAAATTGAAGTAATAGAATGCTCTGAGAAATCTTACTTCCGCAAAGTATCTAGTTTTAAGAGCTTCATCAATGTCAAATACGGGCACGTTAGCTAGTGCCTGATTACAATAGCTTATACCCAAGAAATTGCTGTTCCACCCATCCCTAAATGATGGTGTGGTCGCTGTGAAGGTAAAATTATCCAGTTGATCCTTATCTGTACCTAAATCCCCCGGTGAGCTGCCTTTATCGGCATCATCAGAAGTGATACTGGTGGTACCAATCCACGCGAAGGAGCTTTGCTCCCAAGTAAGCAGATTAGTATAAGCAGCGGTTACAAAACGGCCTGCATTTGCAGGATCCGCGTAGGTGGAATCCTCACTAGAAGCAATATTTTCAGGGTCTGGATTCAGCCAGTCCTTACTACAGGAAGAAGCGATAACCATTACCGCCAAAATGGCCATTATATTGATTGGAAAAATGATTTTTTTCATAATGCTAAAATGTCAGATTTAAACCAAACATGTACGTCGAATAAATTGGATAAACATTCAATTCAATTCCAGAATTTATTGCAGAACCAGATGTAGCAATTGAACCCTGCGGAGAGTTGCTTGAGGCTGCTTCAGCAATCTCGGGTGTGTATCCGCTATACGATGTAAACACAAATGGATTCTGTGCGGTAGCAAATAGTCGCAATTTACTATCTTTCAGAAAAGTGAATTTTTGGTTATCGAACGTATATCCCAGAGTAATATTATTTATTCTTAAGAAATTGCCTGACTCGATATAATAGGTAGAAGGTCTAGGAATAGAATTCAAAGGCGCTGGATGTGATGCATTTGTATTATTTGGAGTCCACCTACCGTCAAAAACTTCTTGTTCAATATTCTCGTTACCAAAACGTACGGCACGTTTACCATTGAAAATTTTGTTTCCTAGATTTCCGTAGAGATCAAACGACAGATCGAATTGTTTATAATTCACCCCGGCATTGAATCCGAAATAGGTTTTGGGTTGATAAGAACCGACAAACACGCGATCGCTTTCTGTTAGTTGGCCGTCTCCATTGACATCTCTATAGCGGAAGTTACCGTTTTCATCGAATCCGTCCGTTTCGTATACCCAAAAACTACCTATTGGTTCGCCCACCTTTGAAAGCGTCGAAATTTCTCCGTTTCCAAGGCTCCCCCCTCTTAATTGAAAATTCCCGGTTACCTCATCGACGACATTTTTATTAAGGGTTACATTAAATCCAAGCCGATAAGAAAAATCATCATTTTTTCTTTCTTCCCAGTTTATGGCAGCTTCAAAGCCTCTATTCCGAACCTTCGCAGCTTGCGAATACAATGTGTTGTCTTCGTCCCCTGCAAGGGCGGGTAGCCTGATCGGAATATAGGCTTCTGTGAGCTTATTGTAATAACCAAAGCTTCCAGAAAGACGACTGTCCAACAATCCGAACTCCAACCCAGCATCAATACCTTTCGTTGTTTCCCAGGATGCTAATGCATCACGACTTTTATTATATGTTTGACCTAGGGAAATTGGGAAATCCGGATAACCAAAGCCATAATAACCCGTTTGGGCCACCCCTTGGAGTACCGCCAAATTATTATTAGCAATGGAAATATCATTACCCACTTGTCCATACCCCACCCGTAGCCTTAAATAGTCGAATAGATTTTGATTTTCCATAAAATGCTCGTTAGCTATGTTCCAAGAACCACCGATGGAATAAAAGGTACCCCATTTACTATTTACTGGAAAAGAGCTAGATCCATCTCTTCTTAAGGATCCGCTAATATTATATCGGTTGTCATATGTGTAGGTCATTCGGCCGAAATAGGATACTCTTCGAATTAGATCACCTCCATTAGCAGTATTATTTTTAGGTTCTACAACAATCAACGTACTGGGATCACCTTGGTTAAGATACCAAAGGTTGCGTTGGTTTGGAACATCAAAAATTCTAAGGTTGGACCGATTCGCGCGATCTCTTTCAAATGAATAACCGGCAGTGGCGTTAAGTTCATGTTTCTCGGCAAAAGTTTTAGAATAAGTGGCCTGTAGATTCATGATGTAATAAAAACGACCCTGATTAATTACATTTAAAGAAGAGCGATTATTTTGTTGTGCACTAAAAACGCTGTAAACCGGAACATATATCTTACCGCCGCCGTCTGTCTTATCAAAATTGAAATCACCCCTTAGGGTAAGACCTTCAATTGGTCTCACATTCACGTAGGCATTTCCTTGTAAGCGTGTACTGTTCGAAAAATCGTTTGTATAGTCTATCGCTGCAACAGGATTACCTACGTTTAGGGCACTGAGATAACCATATGAACCATCTGCGTTACGTACAGGAGCTGATGGTGCCATGCGATAAGCAGAAGAGAATGCACTCGTTGGCTTGTTCTCATTTTTGTTGTAAGTGACTGTTAAGTTGTGTCCTACAGACAAGTAGGGTGCGATTTTATATTCATTATTTAACCTCGCGGTCACGCGATCATATTTAGCTCCTTTTAGAATACCTTGATCACCAAAATAGCCACCACTGAAATAATATGTTGTTTTTTCAGTTCCGCCGCTCACACTTACATCATAATTCTGCACTAAACCCTGTCTCGTAATAGCATCCATCCAATCGGTGGTTTGTGTAGGCAGGTTATTTGGATCGAAAATCACTGGATCGTTCTGACCGGTTAGTCTATTGGTATTGGTAATGGCTTCATTTGTATATATGGCGTGCGATCTTCCATCCGCCATATCTACTCCATTAGTCATACTACGAAAACCGGCATAGCTATTAACGTTAACTGTCATCTTACCCGTCTTCCCGGATTTGGTTGTAACTAAGATTACACCATTACCAGCTCTACTACCATAGATGGCTTGGGCAGATGCATCCTTTAATACTTCAACCGATTCAATATCCGAATTATTGATATTGGTAATATCGTCTGTAATTACGCCATCCACTACATAGATCGGGTTTTGGTTACCGGTAACTGACCCCACCCCACGAATACGGACCTGTGGCTGCGAACCAGGCTGCCCCGAAGCGTTAATCTGAACACCTGAAGCTTTTCCTTGTAAACCCTGTGCAGCGGTCAATACCGGTTGCTTGGTGATTTCTTCCGATTTAACCGAGCTGACCGAGCCCACAATTTGGCTTCGTTTCTGTGTGCCATATCCCACGACCACAACTTGATCTAACACTTCACTTTCACTAGCCAACGCAACGTTAATCGTTGTCTGATTATTTATCGCTATTTCTTGCCTGCTATAGCTGATAAAACTGAATGTTAAGGTAGCGTTCGACGGTGCTTTTATATTGTAATTACCATTGGCATCCGTTTGAGTTCCCTTCCCTGTACCTTTAATTAATACGCTCACACCTGGAATTCCTGTTCCATCGAGCGAGTCCGTTACCTTACCTTGAATGGTTATTTCTTGCTGTGCCAATGAGGGGCCTGCGAGAAACATAAATAAAACCATTAGGCAATACGTAAATCTGTACCTCATAGCTTTTTGATTGGTTAAAATTGTCTTAATTTAATATAGTTGAGTATCGAGCACTAATAAGTGAGCGCACCCTTACTCAGGTTAACAAAGCAAAGGTGCCTTATTGTTTCACGAATAGAAAAAAAAGAGCCTCTACATCTATACATCAACCATAAAATCACTTGCTCATTATTCTTAGCTATTTTTATAAAAAATTGATTATAAGCAATTTAAAACAAAAACACACCTCTCGTTTTTCGCTATAAGTGTGTACTTAATACACGAAGTGTTTGATGTAGTAATGATGTAGTCTTAATGAATCGAAGATTAAGGGGAATTGAAGAATTCTTGAGGATATGCTACGTTATGGGATCTATACGTCCATCAAAAATTCGGTTAAGTTTTGATCGTGGCCTAGATTTAGCTTCTTCCGTAATCTATATCTTCTGATCTCCACTCCGCGCGTAGTAATGTTAAGCAAAGACGCAATTTCTTTACTCGACATGTTCATTCGCAAGTATGCACATAACTTTAGGTCATTAGGTACCAACTCAGGATAATTGGCTTTGAGTTTTTTGAAAAAATTCTCGTGCGCTTCATTGAAACTTTCTTCAAATAGATTCCAGTCGCGCTCGTCACTTCGTGCCTCATCAATGATTTTGCTGATCTTTTTTAGTTGATCACCTGACAATCTTCGTCCGTCTCCATCCTTTAGTTGAAGTAATTCGTCGTGTACATTATTCAGCAACTCATTTTTATAGACGATATTCATAGCGGAATTGGCCAATTCTCTATTCTTACCGGCAAGCTCTTTCTCCAATTGATTGTTCTTCAGTCTGAAAAGTCTTTGTTCATTCTCAAACATCTCTTTTTGTAATCTTTCCTCCTGCTCATGCAACATTCGTTGTTGCACTTCTTCCCGATGCCTCTTAAGTTTATACAAATAATAACGTCTCCCCCCATAGAGTAAAAGTAAAAACAATAAAGTATAGGTTATCCAGGCCAAATTGCTTCTATACCAAGGAGCGTCTATCTCAAAAGCCAGCATGCTTATAGGCGTTGTTTTACCAAGAACATTCGCTCTCACCTTAAATAGGTATTTACCGGGGGCAAGATTCGTAAACTCTTTCTGGGAGACATTACTCCAATCCGACCAATTTTTTGAATTTCCTTCCAGCTGATATTGAAACTGTATGGCATTTGTGGAAAAATAAGGTAAGGCAAAAGTAATACGTATATTATTTTGCTGTGCATTCAAAACGGTCTCGTTCGAACGATAAAACGCAATTGGTTTCGCCGTACTGTCTGCGATATCCTCGATTTTCTGAATAATGGGACTTCCGATTGGCTGTTGCTGCTCTCCGTTTACTTTTCGGTATAATGCAAAACCGTCATCTAAACTTATTAAGGATAGATTCGAAGTGAGCAGATTTATATTTTCATAAAAGCTGAGCATACGGTTGTTTAAGACCGTGAAACCCGTAGAATCAATATGAACCTTCCCTCCGTCACCAAAACTGACTAATGCCAAATGCCCTTTCCTAATAAACCAGTATTTATCGCCGGCAGCCGGCACTACTTTATTTGCATTGGCAAAAGTGCCCAATCGTTCATTCAACTGTGTATAAGCGTGAAAATGGTCTGCAATCTCATCGTGTAAATAGAAACCGGAGTCCGTTGCAAAGACTACCCTTCCCGCCAAATTAAATACATTTACATAGGGACTTTGTGGTAATCCATCGTTTTCAGTATATCGCTTTTGCTGAAGAACACGGGTATTTTCATTATTTAATTGTACTGCATAAAGTCCTTTATATCCACTCACCCAGAACCGATTGTCACTTAATTGTTCGAGATACTGAACAGGTTCGTTGAAGTTCTCAATCTTCCGTTCGAACATCCAACGGCCATTACTTCTCTTAAAGAGAGCCAGACCGGTATAGGTTCCCTGTATTACCTGATCATCCACGCCTTGCAACCTATGCAAGGTATATCCCCCCGTAACTGTCGATAACCATTGCGGTCGGTTGCCTGCTAGTTTAAAAGTTCCGTTATTATGACCACAGAATAATTCATCGTCTACTACAAAAAGTTCCCACACCTGCCCCTGCGAACCATCGATCAGTCGAAAGTCGAAACGGTTATTACGCGCAGGCCAATTACTATAATAGAGCCCCTGATTCGTGCCAATGTATAACTTATCTTTGTAAATTTTGGACGTGTAGACCGTACCTAAAATACCCGCCCGATCATCGAAATAATAAATAGGCGAGTTTATTTCTATACGATCGATCCCATTATCTAAGCCAACCCAAATATTTTGAAGGGCGTCTTTTTGTAGGCTTAAAATGGTATTATTTTGTAAGCCATTACTTTTGTTGATATGCTGAATGAGCTTTCCTGTTTGGTCCAATAGGTAAAGACCATTTAAAATGGTACCAAAAGCATAATTATTTCCTAGTATTTTCAGTCCATTGTTGAGCTGATATTGCCGTAAGGCGGGGTCTGCATCGTTCCTCCACGGTTTTACCCGGTCATTCTCAAGGATGAATAAACCACTTTTGGCAGTACCGATAAGTAATGCATTGGATGTATAAGGAAGGATGGACAGGATAATTGAGTTTCCATAGGATTGTTTATCGATCAACTTCAACAGCTTTCCATCTTTAAACTCAAATAACCCCTTTGCCAGTATCTCTACCAGATAACGCCCGTTTACCTGATATAAAAATAAAAAAGGGTCAGTCGTTTTTAAAACACTTAGCTTTCCGTTTTGATAAGTATAGATCGCGGAAAAAGACTGAAAAAGCACCTTCTCCTTATCGACATAGATTTTCCAGATTTCGTCATGTAGTTTATCTGCTTCTTTTAACTGATTGCTAAGCGAACGATACACAAGCTGACCGAAAACATCCCTTTCCCATACGCCGAATTGGCCAAACCCTCCGGTATATATTTTCCCGTCTTCGCCAACGGCAACACCTCTGACCAAGATTTTTCGGGGCATGCTATTTAGGTCCCAATGTTGTCCATCAAAAGACAACAGGCCATCGCTATTGGCAAAATACATTCGACCATCCGGTCCGTAACTTGCTGACCAGTTTTGATTGCCCGCTTGATAAGTAGTTTTTGTGAAATTCTGAACGAGGGGTGCTCCTGCAAAGTGGGCGTCCTCCGTAGTGGCGATCTGTGCAGCGACAGGCGGCGCTCCAACCCTCGGCCTATTTGTCTGCGCTGTCACCTGCTTGAACGACGAACCAAGCAACAGCAAGACTAATAGGCTTATGAAAAACCACCAATTCTTGCACATATAGGGGACATTAGGTCTTTGCAGGAAATTTTTTATGCTTTCTCTTACTAAGATTAACAGCTTGCGGAATTTTGACATAATACCCAGTTCCGTCGAATACTCTTTTTCTAGGATGCTCCTTGCAAGCATCTGAGCAACATCCGTCCATTTTCCATCCGCAATCATCGCATTGTGTAAAATGCTCATTGCATGCTGGATTGGCACAATTAATCATCTTCGTCGTATGCGCTCCACAATTTAAGCAAGTAGATACAACGGAAGGATTGACTGTATTTACTTCCACAGCGACGCGATTGTCAAATACATAACATTTCCCTTCGAAATCTTTCCCTCCGGTCTCCTTACCATATTTAATAATACCACCATGTAACTGATAAACCTGCTCAAAACCTTCATGCAACAGTAATGCTGATGCCTTTTCACATTTTATTCCGCCCGTACAGTAGGTCAGAATCTTCTTATCTTTATACTTGGTTAGTTCATTGATCTTTTCCGGAAATTCTCGAAAATTTTCAATATCTAAACGTACAGCATTTTTAAAATGACCGACTTGGTGCTCGTAATCCGAGCGAACATCCAATACAATGACGTCTTCCCGATCCTTCATCTCCAGAAATTCTTTGGGCTCCAAATGAACTCCCGTTTTCTTTGTAGGATTAATGATCTGTGGATCGCGTAATCCGGAATGCACGATTTCCTGTTTATACCGACAATGCATTTTAACAAAAGAAAGCTCATCCACTTCGTCTATTTTAAAATCCGTCTTTGCGAACCGCGGATCGGCGTGTATTGTATCCATATAGGTTTGGCACGCTTCAGGTGTACCTGATACCGTTCCGTTTAATCCTTCATCGGCAACAATTATGCGCCCAACAAGCCCTAATGACTTGCAAAAAGCCAAGTGATTTTCAGCAAATTCTTCTGCGTTCGTGATGGTGCTGTAGCAGTAATACAGCAAGGTTTGATATGCTTTCATATTTCATTGATACCGCTGCAAACGGCGTTTAATGTTTTTTTAAGCTGCAAAGTTAATAATTATTTATTTTTTATTGATAGCGAATTACCTAGTTAGCTTCCTTTAGAGACTTTTTCACACCTTTAATAAAGTACTATCTCACATATTGTAAACTATAAAGCCGTTGAAAGGCAGTTGGGTTATAGCCCGCAATGTGCTTAAAAAAACGGCTAAAATGTGAACTGGTATCAAAATTAAGTTTTCCCGCAATCTCTTTAATACTTAAATTTGAGGTGGTTAACCAATATTTAGCTTCTTCTATGATGCGACTATGGATCATATACAAAGCGGTTGTTCCTGTATACACTTTGACTACTTCACTTAAGTGTTTGGCTGTCACAAAAAGGTGTTCCGCATACTCTTGAACCGTTCTTTTGGTCAAGAAATGATCATCAATAAGTCGTTTAAATTTATTCACCAACTGCTGCTGCCGTGAAGGCAAGGTCAGCGCCTTAACAGAAACCTGCGTGCTGGTACGGCTCGTTTCCAAAAGCAGCTCAATAAACAGCAATCGTAACATTTTATCCCGAAACAGTTTACTATTATGATACTCTTGATCTAATCGTTTGAACGTTAATTGAATGGAAGCAAAATTTGATTTTGTTAAAGTACAAATAGCGGGTTCATCAAAACCATTCACCAATAAATTTTCAATCAGGGGTTCATGAAAAACGGCGTTGATTATAAAATCCTTCTTGAAAAGAATAACATAGCTCTGAAAATCTGAGGTCAGCGATTCGAATAAAGTTGCTGATGTAAGCTTAATCAGGTACAGCCTACCTGGGGCCAGCTTAAAAGAATACTTTTCCATATTTACGATCCCCTCTCCTTTAAGATTTAGAATAAAGGCCATGTATTCGTACAAATGTAAATTGGACAAATTGGTTAATGTATTTCGATCAGCCTGCATGACAATAAAGTCAGGATTTCCATCCATCATGGAATGAGAAGCAGCGTCGTTCTTTTCGGCTATTATCAATTTATGGGAAAAATTGCTCATATATTTACCTTTTTGATCAATGCAAAGCAAAGCATATCCCACTATTTCAACGTAAATTGAATATCATATTAACATATGAATAATGTCAAAAACACGCAAAAAAAACCTGTTCCCAAAGGAAACAGGCCAAATTTAAATAAACAAAAATCACTAAGCTTTTAGGAGACTTTTATAGACCAAAGCCGTAAGCTACCCTTAAACCTAAGAAGTTGTTACTACTTCCATTGTCTGTAAATTTGCTATTGCCTTGAAAACGTATACCTGCGTCCAAGTAGCTCTTGCCGCCCAAACCGAATTGATAGCCTACTTGTGGTGCATATACGAACGTGGCAGATTTGGTAGCCCCTATATCATCCTTGTTGGTTAAAAAAGACACGCCGGCCTCACCTTGAACATAAAAATTCCCGACAGGAAAATATTTAAGCCCCGCTTTTACCGGAAGCAATTGCAAATCTTTACCGGAAATGCCATTGATATCTTTTGCAAAGAAATTATTGAAACCAGCATTAAGGGTTACGTATAAATCGTTGTTCAGGATTGGATATTCAGCTTGAACAGAACCTCCCACGCTCCAGTCGTAGGCATCACCGAAATCCCCTATCGGTAAACCAAATTCAGGGCCCACACTCAAACGAAAGCCTTCGCGATCTTGCGCTTTAGCGGAAAATGTAAGCAAAGTTAATGCAGCTAATATAAATGTACTCAGTTTAATTACCTTTTTCATGTTGCTAAAAATTAATTGTAAAGTTTTTTATCATTTATTCTTGCTAAGAAGTTAATCGCTTCTTCTCGATCGAAACAAAAAATTATTTTACTTAATGATTCTTGTTCTTCCTTTTTGTTTTTGATAATACAAAGGTAGTTCGGCAAACCAGCGCCATCAATTCCAAAAGGTCGGATTATGGAACCAATTTTTCGGCTAACCAGTAGATAGATATGCGATATGGGGAAAAGGTATAAGGTGATTAGCAATAAAATATAACACCTAATTAACAGCAACTTAACAACAGAAGGCTTACTTTGTATGCAAAGTTTATACGTTGATGTCAAAACGTGCAATAGAACTGGTAGTTATCTCAGATGTTCATCTTGGGACCTACGGATGTCACGCGAAAGAGCTGCTCACTTATCTCAAGAGCATTAAGCCTGAAAAGATCATATTAAACGGTGATATTATTGATATCTGGCAATTTAGTAAACGCTATTGGCCGGAGAGCCACATGAAAGTAGTTCGCAAACTGCTCAAATTTGTCGCCGAAGGTACTCCTGTTCATTATCTGACAGGCAATCACGACGAAATGTTGCGAAAATTTGCCGATTTCAACCTAGGCTCCCTACAGCTCAGCAATAAGTTAGTGTTGCCTCTGTCAAAAGGCAAGGCCTGGATATTCCATGGCGATATTTTTGATGTAACGATGCAACATTCCAAATGGTTAGCCCGGTTAGGTGCAATTGGCTATGATTCACTCATCTTACTGAACAGTTTTGTAAACTGGTGTTTAGTTAAAATGGGGAGAGGAAAGATGAGCTTTTCCAAGAAAATAAAGGCAAGTTTTAAAGATGCTGTCAAGTTTATCAATAACTTCGAGAAAGTCTCCGCAGAGCTCGCCATTGAAAAAGGGTATCAATATGTTGTATGCGGTCATATCCATCAGCCTGAAATACGAGAGATTATAACGGAAAATGGAACGGTTACTTATTTGAATTCCGGCGACTGGGTGGAGAACCTAACGGCTTTGGAATACAATCAAGGTAAATGGGAGATTTATCGTTATAACCAAGATGATTTTGCGAAAATAGCCTTAGAAGATACCGATCCCGCTGAGAGCGAAGATTTGAACGAAAAATTGAACGTTAACAAGCTATTGGCTTTGTTGAAAGCAGAAGGTTAAAAGGGTAAAGAATGGCCCTAATTCACCCCGATCGGCAACCGAAAACGATGGAATCGTTCCTTGCGAAATTAATTCCTAAAACTCCTTTAAGCCACGCTTAACCTCGTTTTGAATTATTGATATCTTGTTTACCTTTGCAGGGTATCAATGGGGCCTTGCGGGCTTTTACACCATACTGACGGTAGATAGATTTTAGTTTTTATCCGGATTATGTTAATATTGTTGTCTTATACTGATGAGTCAAGGAAAAGCAGGTAATGATCAATTTATTTAGGAAATTTACTCCCTCCAATCTTCTATTTCTAATAGTCATCGCTTTCTTCCTATGTATAGGCGCTTTCATTCATATGCCTAAATCCTTTCACCCCATTCTTTTTGAGCAGGCGATTATGGCTTTTGTGAAAAATGCAAATGATTTAACCTTTACGCCACTATCAAGCATTCTGATTACTTTAGCAATTACTATTGCACAAGCGCTCTTACTAAACCGCATTGTTGACAATCATAATTTACTGGGAAGGCCTACCTTTTTACCCGCCTTGATGTATGTAACAACCGCAAGTCTTTTACTCCCCTTTCTGGCATTAACACCTACACTCATTTGTAATTTTTTGCTGATCTGGATGATTGACAAACTGCTAAAGACGTACCATCGTCCAGAAGTAAAGTCAACCCTGTACGACCTGGGTATGTTAGTCGCTGTTGGAACGTTATTTTACTTTCCTTTTATCCTCATGTTCTTGCTACTATGGATAGCACTCATCATCTTTAGACCCTTTGATTGGCGTGAATGGATTGCGGGACTACTCGGTTTCCTAACCATCTACTTCTTGCTTGGTATCATCTATCTGTGGAATGATCGCATCAAAGAATTTTACGCTATCTGGAAACCTTTAACAAATCCAATTCCCACATCCTTCCATATAGAGCTTTACGATTATTGGGTGTTGCTACCGTTAGCCCTTGTTCTGATTCTCTTTTTGAACACCTTAAGAGAAAATTTCTATAAAAGTATCGTTCATGTAAGAAAATCATTTCAATTGTTGTTTTTCATGTTTCTATTTGGCATCTGCTCATACTATTTAAAAACAGATGCACCCCAATATCATTTTTTAATATGTGCACCACCCATTTCGATTTATATGGCCTATTATTTCAATTTTGCTAAAACCAGGTGGTTTTATGAAAGTGTTTACGCGATTTTGATCATTGCCATTCTATACTTTCAACTTTTTTAAACGAGTAAAACTGTGTGTTTTAACCTTTTTTAACAAAAACACCCCACTTCACAACTAAAAAATAAATAGCTTTGCAGTCTTGAATTGACATATATAGCTTCATGAACAGTAGATCCGCATGAGATTACACATTAAGAAATACCTTTATATTATTGGAATATGCGTTAGTGCAACCGCTAATGCGCAATCAAACAGTAGCTCTCCCTATTCGGCATTTGGGTTGGGCGCCTTAAGAGGTGATCAATTACCTCAATATAGGGCAATGGGAGGACTGTCAACGGGCGTGCGTAGTTTAGGCGGTTATAGCAATATTAACGTAGCCAATCCGGCCGCCTATTCCAGCATTCATTTATCGACATTTGATATCGGAGCGTACATGAACAGAACCATCCTTGAAAAGGGTGGGAATAGTGAGGCAAGTGGAAATTTTGCTTTAAATCATATTAATTTCGCCATTCCGTTAAGTCAACGCTCCGCCTTTAGCTTTGGCCTGATGCCTTTTTCAGATATGGGTTATAATTATGCCTCTCCTATGTCTTTTGGCACTGGCGATACAACGCAAGCTAACAGAGCTTTTGCAGGCGAAGGAGGCCTAAGTAAGGCTTATATCGGCTACGGTGTACAAATCGGAAAATATTTCAGTGTGGGTGCGAATGTGTCGTATCTTTTCGGAAAACTTAATAATATAAGCGGGATCGAATACCCCAATCAATTGGGTGCTACCAACTCTCGAATTGAGAATAAGAGAGATATCAATGGGTTCAATTATGATTTAGGTCTTCAATACCATACAACATTGAATGAAAAAACGCTCTTAACGCTTGGTTATACAAACAGCTTGGGTACAAAACTCAATTCTACGGCTTCCGAAATCGTAACGCGGATATCGAGTACAATATCGGATGGCACCATTAACTCGGTCTTAGACACGGTGTCATCTTACTTTGGTAATGAAGAAAAGATAACACTTCCCATGCGGCATAGCTTTGGTTTCAGTATTAATCGTGCCAACAAGTGGTTATTAGGTGCAGACCTCCGTTATGCCAAATGGTCAGATTATAAGGATGGTTCCATTTTGGATGATCAAACAAAATTCGAAGATAGCTACGGAGCAAGTTTGGGAGGCCAGTGGACACCGGACATTACCTCTATCCGTTATTGGAATGTAGTAGATTACCGATTTGGGTTACGGTATGACAAAACCTACTTAAATTTAAACGGACAAGATATAAAAGATATGGCCGTTAGCTTAGGTTTAGGTCTTCCGATCCGGGCACAATCAGGTATTCAGGCCTATTACAAAATCAACCTAACAGCTGAATACGGGCAAAGGGGGACGTTGACAAGCAATTTAGTTAAGGAAAGGTATTTTAATTTTACCGTATCCTTTATGCTAAATGACCGCTGGTTCCAACGGTATAGGTACGACTAGTTAGTCAGGGAGCAATAGTAAATGAAATGTATTTGGTAACTAATAAGTTCATCAAAATGTTCCATAAAAGGCAAGCCATGGTTTTTAAGCAAACCATGGTTTCGTTATTTTTTGCTGGCCTATTTTTATGCTCATGTGAAAACGACCTGAAAGAAGTAGAACGTATTGCAAATATCAATGCGGAGGAACCCGTCGATATCTCTTATGGAGTTACCGTTATTTACAGCGATTCGGCAATCGTAAAAGCTAAGCTGATCTCCAGCAAAATGATTAAGCACAATATCGACAGCCCTTTTTACGAATTCCCGAAAGATGTTCTTTTGATTTTTTATGATAAAGATAAAAAAGAGGAACGAAGAGTAACCGCTAAATATGGTTTGTATTTTGAAAAGAAGAACTTGGTTGAATTGAGACATGATGTGGTTGTAACCATGGCCGATGGAACAATTTTTAAATCGGAAGAACTTTTCTGGGATAACGATAAGCGCATCTTCTTCAACAAGCTGCCGCTAACCATCACCAGTCCTGATGGCAGTATTTTGGAAGGAAATTTCTTTGAAGCGGATGAAAACTTTGAGCATCGCAAAATTAATGGGGCTAGAGGTGTGTACAACTTAAAAGAGGGGGATGGATTATGACAATACTAAACAGTAAATACTTTTTTTATTGTTAAAAATTGTATCTTGCGCCCTCATTTAAAAATTTGTTGAATTTTTATTTTAAATACTTATAAAGCAATAATAAAGAACTTAAAACCTTCAATCAAAATAGTATAAAGAGCATATGGGATTAATGACCTTTTTGCGAAACCGCGCGGGAATAATCATTGTAGTAATTATCGGTTTGGCAATCGTAGCATTTTTATTAGGCGACGTTATCCGCTTCGGAACCCCGTTTTGGGCATCTCATCAAAATGAGGTAGGTAGTATAGACGGAGAATCTATATCGTATACAGATTTTAACAATCAAGTGGAACAAAGCATCAACAATATGCGCCAGCAAATGGGAGGCAATATGAGTCCGCAAATGACGGCTTATGCGGTTGAAGATGCATGGAACCAAAATTTGAGGCACTTACTGCTGGACAAAGAACTTGAGCGTATTGGCCTGGGTGTAGGGAAAAATGAGCTGCAAGATATGGTAACCGGTAAAAATCCGTCGCCTATGATCGCGCAGAATTTCGGTAACCCGCAAACCGGTGAAATCGATCGCAATCAATTAAATCAATTTCTTGCCAATGTGGCAAAAGAACCTGCTAATAGTGAGTTGAGTAGACAGTGGGGCACCTTTCTGGAAGCAATGAGAGACAGTCGCATGCAACAGAAATATAATAACCTAATACAGAACAGTGTTTATGTAACTTCTTTGGAGGCAACTGAAGACTACAATCAACGAAGTAAAATAGCAAATTTCAGCTATGTTCTATTAGATTACGCTTCCGTGCCTGATAAAGATATCAAGTTAACGGACGCCGACTATCAAAATTACTACAATGAGCATAAAGCGGCTTTCAAAAATCAGATGGAAACCCGATCATTCGACTACGTTGTATTTAATGCACAGCCAACTGCTCAGGATACGGCACTTGCCAAAGAAACCATTAACAAGTTAACAGAAGAATTAAAGAAGTCTACCAATGACTCTCTTTTTGCTGTTTCGAACTCGGAGCAGAAAAGACCGGTTTCCTATATAAAGAAAGGAACCCTGAGCCCTGCTTTAGATTCGTTAGTATTCAATGCCGCAAAAGGTTCAACCGTAGGGCCTGTATATTCAAATGGCGTATATGAGTCTGCCAAAATATTGGATGTACGAAATAGCCCGGATTCAGTTACTGCGCGTCATATCCTGCTCAATCCGACCACAGAGGGTGGTGTGGACAAGGCGATGGCAAAGGCTGACTCTATTAAAAATCTGATTTTAAAGGGCAGTAATTTTGCTGCTTTAGCCGTGGAATTTGGTACTGATGGAACGAAAGACAACGGAGGTGAATTGGGTACTTTTGCTAGAGGTAGTATGATTCCTGCATTTGAAAATGCTGTGTTTGATGCAAAACCTGGTGACGTATTCGTTTTAAATACACAATATGGAATTCACATCATTAAAGTAGATGCACAAAAAGGTATGTCCAAAGTAGTAAAAGCGGCCATTATCGATAAGAGCGTATCAAGCAGCAACGAAACGCTGAGAGCAGCTTATAGTAAAGCTTCTGATTTCTTCGGAAAAACAACGAGTCAAAACTTTACTGAAGAGGCTAAAAAAGCAGGTTTAACGGTTGAACATGCAGACAATATTACCCCGATGCAGGGCTACCTACCTAATCTTGAAACACCTAGAGAAGTCATTAAGTGGGCCTTTAAAGCAGAAAAAGGTGATTTAACAGATAAGGTATATGAGCTGGACAACCAATATGTTGTAGCTAAGCTTACCAATATTCGTCCAAAAGGTCAACTATCGCTGGAAGATGTGAAGAAGGAGATTGAGCCAGCTGTATTAAACAAAGCAAAAGCGATCAGGCTGGAACAAAAGCTGCATGATGCGTTACAAGGGGCAAAATCGATTGATCAAGTAGCCCAGAAAGTAGGGAAAACGGCAAAAGCTGAACAGAACATCGTTTTCGCGAATCCTATTTTACCCGGTGTTGCACAAGAAAATAAAGTGGTCGGCACTGTATTTGGGTTACAGCCTAAGCAGCTATCCAAACCGATCGAAGGCAATCAAGGTGTGTATGTGGTGCAGGTTACTGACTTTGTAAATCCAGCCGCATTGGACAAAGTTGATCAACAAAAACAACAGGTTAGACAACAAGTAAGACAACGAGCTTCTAATCAGTCCTTCCAGGCTTTATTAGATAAAGCAGACATTAAGGACAACCGTGTGAGGTTCTACTAAAATTATTTATTCATACCTTTGTATCCGGATAGACGCATAATCTATCCGGATTTTTATTTTTTTTTGTTCCAAAAATGGCACAAACGGGACCTTGTAATTAATTTGAAGGGTATGGAAATTCAAGAAAACATAGTAAATAGAGTTGCGAACAGTGGTCTGCTAACCTTCGATTTGGCTTCACTCAAATCAAAAGCGGAAACAGCAATTTACGACATAAAGGAAAATCTCTTTCAGGGACTTATCTTGCGCGAAAAAGACTTTCGTGCGTTTGTGAAAGAAAATGACTGGTCTAAGTATACCGGTAAAAACGTACTTATCACATGTACGGCTGACGCCATTGTTCCTACTTGGGCCTATATGCTCTTAGCGAACAAATTAGAGCCCTATGCAAATGAGCTTTTTTTCGGGACAGAAAATGTCTTTGAGGATATGCTTTTTGAACGCGCGCTATCAAATATCGATATGGAACAGTTTAGAGATCAGCGCGTAGTTGTTAAAGGTTGCGGAGATATAAAAATTCCAGAATCAGCTTTCGTTACTTTTGCGCATAAATTATCAAAAGTGGCTAAAAGTATTATGTACGGTGAACCCTGTTCTACAGTTCCTATATTTAAACGAACGACATCGAATATCGTCTAAGGCTTCCAGAGGACGCCAGCGATTAATTAGTATGATGAAGAAACTACTCACCCTTATTCTTTCGATCACATTTACAGCACATGTATTTGCACAGGCCTTGCCTTATTTGAAGAATGGTGTATTTCAACCGGGAGAGGAGCTGACCTATAAATTGAAATATGGTTTTATCTCGGCAGCAGAAGGTGTATTAAAAGTTTTACCCTCTGATTTAACCTTTGATGGAAAACCTACATACCACTTAAATGCCGTTGGTAAAACCTCAAAAGCCTTTAGTGTATTTTACAATATTCGAGATCAATATGATTCTTATATTGATCAAAGCACTTATCTTCCATATTTCTTTAGCGAAGATATCAAAGAGGGTAAGTATAGGAGAAATGATAAAATTCGATTTTATCAAGATAAGAAGAAGATCGAAGCAACACGTGGTAATTTTACCGCCAAAGAGTCACAAACATTCGATTTATTGTCTGCCTATTATTTTTCACGTACGCTTGATCTATCGAACATTAAGGAAGGGGAATCCTTTAAACTTTCTTATTTTTTAAAAGATTCTTTAGCCTATCTCTATATCACTTATTTAGGTAAAGAGACGATAAAAACCCCACTGGGAAAACTACGATGCCTGCGGTTTAGCCCATCGCTGGAGCCCGGGCGCGTCTTTAAAAAGGACAGTAAACTTCATCTTTGGGTGACAGATGACAGCAATCGAATTCCGGTGAAAGCCCAGGTGGACATTTTAATCGGAGCGGTAACATTGGAACTTACAGGTGTCAAAGGCCTAAAATATCCTTTAAAAACGACTAAATAAAACGACAAAAAGACGCGAAAACGACATTTTGTCATACAACAAAAACGACATGATGATTGAAGTTAGTGACGTATTGGTTAATGAAAAAATCATTAAAGAGCAATTTGTCTGTAACCTGAACAGATGTAAAGGAGCTTGCTGCGTCGAAGGAGATTCAGGTGCGCCACTCGATCAGCACGAGCTGGCGATTTTGGCGGAAATTTACCCGAAAGTGAAACCCTTTATGACCCTCAAAGGGATCGAAACTGTTGAAAACAATGGAACACATGTAGTAGATGAAGAAGGTGATTTAACTACTCCCTGTGTTGATGGCAACAAGGAATGCGCCTATGTTACGTGGGAAAATGGCATTACAAAATGTGCCATCGAGATCGCCCATCAACGCGGCCTTATAAATTGGAAGAAGCCTATATCTTGTCATTTATATCCCATTCGTATTACCAAGTATCCTGAATTTGACGTACTCAATTACGATCGCTGGCACATTTGCCACGACGCCTGTTCATATGGACGAGAATTAAAAGTTCCGGTTTATCGTTTTCTGAAAGAACCTTTGATCAGAAAGTATGGCGAAGAATGGTATAAGGAGCTGGAAGAAGCCGCACAATCCCCTCATATTTAATACCTTTGTAATATTTTCATATAAGTCCTGTTTTTTAAGTTTTCTTTAACATTTTTTAACAGAAATGACAAGCCAAAAATTTGACTTTAAACACCAAATGGTATTACTTTTGAACTAGTCAAATCAAAGTTTGCAGACTTGACTAAAACAAATAGGAGAGCGAAGGACTTTACTAGGACTCCAATTCTGACAGAATTTTCCTTGAACGAAAAAGCCGTATCCCAGTAATCAGTCATCAGACTCCACGTAGTTTAACAACCGCTAAAAAAATAAAATAGAAATGAAAAAAATAGGATTGACACTACTAACAGCCCTTATTGGTGGAGCGGTGGCTGTTGGAGGTTACAAATTGTTGGAGAAAAAACAAATTAGCCAAATGTCGTTTGAAGAACGGCAACAACTTCACTACGCGAATAACCCAAATACCATATCAGCCTCAACAGGCAATCTTGACTTTACGCAGGCAGCAGCGGCAGTTAGCCCCGCGGTGGTTCATATAAAAACGGAATACGAACAATCCGGCAGATCGGGCGGTGATCCTTTTCAAGATATGTTTGAAGAATTCTTTGGCGCACCAAGAGGACGGCAGCGTCAAGCGCAACCCGCAAGAGCTTCCGGTTCCGGCGTTATTATTTCCAATGATGGTTATATTGTAACAAATAACCACGTGGTAGAAGGTGCTGACAAAATCACCGTTGAACTCACCAATAAAAAGGTTTATGATGCGAAGGTCATCGGCCGTGATCCCAACACTGATTTAGCATTGATAAAAGTAAATGCGACGAATCTACCGATCGTTAAATTGGGAAATTCGGATAATGTTAATATTGGAGAATGGGTATTAGCCGTTGGTTATCCACTTGGTCTACAATCTACGGTTACCGCGGGTATTGTAAGCGCGAAAGGCCGAGCAATTGGTATACTCGCCGATCAACAAAGACAAGACCTTTATCAACAATGGCAACAAAATGGCGCTGACCCGAATAATGTGCCCGCAAGCTCAGCTGTCGAATCATTTATCCAAACGGACGCCGTAATTAATAAAGGAAACAGTGGCGGTGCTTTGGTCAATGCCAATGGCGAACTGATCGGCATAAATGCCGCCATTATGTCGCAAAGTGGCTATTATGCAGGCTATGGTTTTGCGATACCCGTTAATTTAGTTAAAAAGATTGCGGACGATTTTGTGAAATATGGAAGTGTGAAACGTGGCTATGTGGGTGTGACTTTCCAAGAGCTTAATACCGAGCTAGCAAAAGAATTGGGTGTTGCAGATATTAACGGTCTTTACGTTAACAGCGTCGTACCAAATGGTGGAGGAGCTGCTGCGGGATTGAAAAAAGGTGATATTATCACGAAAATTGATGGAAATGTCATTTATTCGAGCCCTGATTTACAGGAGCGTGTTGCACGACTCCGCCCGGGAGACAAAGTTAAATTGACTTACAAACGTGATGGAAAAGAGAAAGAAGTTTCTGTAACGTTGAAAGGTGATGAATCCATTAAATCGGACAAAGAAGGAAAGAGCGGTAGCAATCGCAGTACTGCCGAACTTTACAATAAACTTGGGGCAGGCTTTATTCCAGCGAATGCACAACTGAAAAAGAAATTCAATATTTCATCAGGTGTTGTCGTATCCGAAGTTAGAAGAGATGGCTTATTTGCGGAGTACAATGTTCCAAAAGGATTTATTATCACGTCCATTAACGGCAAGCCGGTTAATAATGTAGACGATGTTGAAAGTGCATTGGGTTATGGTAAAAATGACATGATTCAACTCAGTGGTGTAACACAAGATGGCGCCCGTTATACATCCACTTTCCCTTTAAAATAACACAGTATATATAACCTTTAACAGAAGGGGTTCTTCGAAAGAAGAGCCCTTTTTTGTTATATAATTCTTCTCGATAAGGTGCTAAACTGCATACCTAAGAACGTTCCAAAAGGGCCAAATCGAAATGAACCTACAACAAACTATCAATCAGACCGTTTAGTAAAGGCTCCTTCGAAAAGCTAACACGTCTGTCAAAAATGAATGCGAATAAATGTGTGATAAAATTGCGCAAAATTCGTCAAAAATTAGAACCATTCTAAATTGCGTAAATAGATCGCCATTATTATGTCATTATTAAATCAAATAAATAGCTTTGCCTACCATTAATAAAATTAACACACAAAATGAGTAGTTTTAATCAAGCATTAACTTCCACTTTAGGGAAAAAACTAATCATGGCTTTGACAGGCTTGTTCTTATGTACATTCCTGATCGTGCATTTGATTGGTAATCTCCAATTATTTAAGGATGATGCAGGCAAAGCCTTTAATGACTATGCCTATTTCATGACGCACTTTCCTCCTATAAAGGCAGTGTCTTATCTATTGTACGCGTCTATTATAATTCATGCTATCTATGCATTATTATTAACGCTGCATAATAAGAAAGCGCGTCCAGTTGGTTATGCAAGTTATGCAGGTAATAAAAACAGCACTTGGAACTCAAGGAACATGGGTATTTTAGGGACCGTGCTTTTAGTCTTCATAGCTACCCATATGTCAAATTTTTGGTGGAAATTCCACAATGATGAAGTACCTTATATAGAATATCGTACGAACTTAAACACACTTGAAACGCAGTTTACGGAATTAAATGCATCTGAATTTACGGATTACCAAAAGTTTACACAGGATGGAGAAGAAATAACAAAAGCACGTGATTTATACAAACAAGTTGCGTATGCTTTTCAGAATCCGCTTCTGGTTGCATTCTATGTGCTGGCCATGGCTGCTCTATCTTTTCACTTAATTCATGGCTTTAACAGTGCATTTCAATCCTTAGGTTTCGATCATAAAAAATATATACCAATTGTGCGCTTTTTGGCAGTATGGCTGTTTGGCATTATCATTCCAATAGCATTTGCTGCAATGCCATTGTATTTTTTCTTTTGTAAATAAAATTCACGCTTTAGCTCGCTAATTTGTGATAAAAATAGAATAAAGATGATGTTAGATTCTAAAATACCAGAGGGCCCATTAGCCGAAAAATGGTCAAAACATAAATTCAATCTTAAGTTAGTTAACCCTGCTAATAAACGTAAATTTACCATAATTGTGGTCGGAACAGGTTTAGCAGGAGCTTCCGCTGCAGCATCACTTGCTGAGTTAGGTTACAATGTAAAAACGTTCTGTTACCAGGATAGTCCACGTCGTGCTCACTCTATTGCTGCACAAGGAGGTATAAATGCCGCAAAAAATTACCAGAACGATGGTGATAGTGTATACCGCTTATTTTATGATACCATCAAGGGTGGCGACTACAGAGCGCGTGAAGCGAATGTCTATCGCTTAGCAGAGGTTTCTGTCAATATAATTGATCAATGTGTGGCACAAGGTGTTCCTTTTGCACGGGAATACGGTGGTTTGCTAGACAACCGCTCTTTTGGGGGTGCACAGGTTTCCCGTACCTTTTATGCCCGTGGGCAAACAGGGCAACAACTTTTGTTAGGCGCCTATTCTGCACTGAACCGTCAGATTAATGCCGGTAAAGTAAAATCGTATACTCGCCACGAGATGTTGGATGTCGTAATGGTTGATGGGCATGCTAAAGGGATTGTTACGCGTGATCTAAAGACTGGCAAAATCGAATCGCACGAAGGGCATGCAGTCCTATTATGCACCGGCGGTTATGGCAATGTTTTCTTCTTATCTACCAATGCAATGGGTTGTAATGTAACTGCCGCTTGGAGAGCCCATAAGCGTGGTGCTTTTTTTGCAAATCCTTGCTACACCCAAATTCACCCAACCTGTATTCCTGTAACGGGCGATCACCAATCGAAATTAACCCTGATGTCCGAATCATTGCGTAATGATGGACGAGTATGGGTTCCTAAAACCGTTGAATTAGCGGAAAAACTTAGAAAAGGACAGTCGAAGCCTTCTGATATCAAAGAAGAAGATCGGGATTATTTCTTGGAGCGAAAATATCCATCCTTCGGAAACCTTGTTCCTCGCGATGTTGCTTCCAGAAATGCAAAAATGATGTGTGACGAAGGAAGGGGTGTTGGTAAAACCGGATTAGCCGTATTCCTGGATTTTGCAGAGGCTATTCAACGTATGGGCGAAGATACCGTACGTGCTAAATACGGAAACTTGTTTGATATGTATTATCAAATTACGGACGAGAACCCATACAAACAACCGATGCGTATTTATCCTGCGGTACACTATACCATGGGCGGACTGTGGGTCGACTATAATTTAATGACCAGTATTCCAGGATTATATGCTTTAGGTGAATGTAACTTCTCCGATCACGGGGCAAATCGATTAGGCGCTTCTGCCTTGATGCAAGGGTTAGCCGACGGTTACTTTGTAATTCCGTATACCGTGGGTGACTACCTTACCAGTCTGGGAAGTTTTGCTCCAGTTGATAAAAATCATCCCGCTTTTGAAACCACGAGAAAAGAGGTGGAGGAAAAAGTCAACAAACTTTTGAGTTTAAAAGGATCGAAAACGGTAGATGATATTCATAAGAAACTCGGTCATATTATGTGGGAATATTGTGGCATGGCGCGGAACGAAGATGGTTTGAAGAAGGCAAAGGGAATGATCCAAGAACTTCGAAAAGAGTTTTGGAACGATGTCACGGTGCTAGGCGATAATGAAGAGTTAAACCTCTCCTTAGAAAAAGCCGGTCGTGTAGCGGATTTCTTAGAACTTGGAGAATTAATGGTTGATGATGCCTTGAATCGCAGTGAATCTTGTGGAGGACATTTCCGCGAAGAAAGTGCAACACCGGAAGGTGAAGCAAAACGGGATGACGACAATTTTACGTATGTAGCTGCATGGCAGTATAACGGAGATAATCAACCGGAAACACTTCACAAAGAGACGCTCGTATTTGAGAATGTGAAGTTGACCCAAAGAAGTTATAAATAATTAACCACTCAAATATATAAAGCATCATGAGTGAAGAAAAAACAATGAATTTAACGCTGAAAGTTTGGCGTCAAAAAAATGAAACTTCAAAAGGCAAATTTGTTACGATACAAGCAAATGGTATATCTTCAGATATGTCCTTTTTGGAAATGCTTGATGTTGTAAACGAAGACCTTACAAGAAAAGGAGAAGATCCTATATATTTTGATCACGATTGTCGTGAAGGTATCTGCGGTATGTGTTCATTGCATATTAACGGACAGCCACATGGCCCGAAACAAGGAACAACGACCTGTCAGTTGCATATGCGCAGCTTTCATGACGGACAAACCATTGTCATTGAGCCCTGGAGAGCCGCGGCTTTTCCTGTGATCAAAGATTTAGCAGTTGATCGTACAGCTTTCGATCGCATTCAACAAGCTGGCGGATACGTCTCTGTCAATACGGGTGGTGTTCCTGATGGAAATGTCATCCCGATCCCTAAGCCTAAAGCCGACGAAGCTTTTGAATCGGCAACATGTATCGGCTGCGGGGCTTGTGTTGCAGCTTGTAAAAATGCATCCGCAATGCTCTTCGTCTCCGCTAAAATATCGCAATATGCTTTGTTACCACAAGGACAGGCTGAGCGTTATCAACGAGCACAGGCGATGGTAGAACAAATGGATAAAGAGGGCTTTGGTGCTTGTACCGTTACTAAAGCCTGTGAGGCAGAATGTCCTGTGGGTATTAAGTTGACCAACATCGCTAGAATGAATAGGGATTATCTTAATGCTAAGTTCTTTAAAGAAAAGACCACACACTCATAAAATCGTTTTACACTAACTACTAAGCAAAAAGCGGTTCCTCTTCTGAGGAAACCGCTTTTTTCATATATACACCAGCTTAGATTGTATTAAAGACTTGAGGTATTCTGCCCCGTTTTTTCCTGCGGTTTTGGGTTGCTTAAATTTAATTTTATAGGAAGGGTATAATAAACACGTACAGGTTTGCCCTCCATGAGGCCCGGCGCCCATTTTGGAGACTCTTTTAAGAGGGCGATAGCCGCTTCCCCGGTTCCATGGCCTAAGTCCTTTAATAGTTCAATTTCACTGAGTGATCCGTCCAATTCTACAACAAAACTCACATGTAAAGTACCTGCTATTCCCTTCGTTTTAGCCTCCGCGGGGTATTTGTATTGCTCCCCTATCCATTTATAAAAGGCATGCAATCCGCCGGGAAATTGTGGTTGTTTTTCTACCTTGTTAAAGTCCATTACAGTTTTTGTAGTATCCGTCCTCACCAACACAACCTGCGGCGGGGGAATATCCTTATTTGACCTTGCGCTTTTAACTTGTACAATTTTAGGAGAAGGGATACCATCTCTCGATTCTTTTGCTTTTTCGGGAGAGGTAGGCTTACCTACTACAACCACTTCCTCTAATTGTTGATATCCTGCAGGCACAGTCAGGGGCACATCGAGCTTCTCTTTAACGGTCGTTCCCACCAAAAGAAACTTTACCCGTAACACATGCTTGCCTTCCGGCATTTCTTTCACTACCTCTGGTAACCGAAGTACTCGTAATACTTCCGCTCCTTGACCATCGCTAATGGTATTTAGAACTTTTGCTTCCAAGTTATCTGCCTCTTTTACAAAAGCGACATCCACTGCTCCTTGTACTTCATTGGCCTTTGCATTATCAAGATACCTTACCTGAGTTCCTACTAGTTTATAAAAATTTTCAACTTCGGCCTTACCAAGGGCAAGTTCTGTTAAACGTTCGGCCTTATCACTCACCTTTGCTGATGAAAATATCAACATGCTAATGAACAATGGCACTGCTAAAACATATTTTAAAAGCGCCGGTCTTCTAGATTTGTTTTTTAAAAGCATAACGATCCTATTTTTTATAAATGATTGATTCAAAAAATTATTGGTCAATACCGATGAGGAGACCGAAAAGGTTCGGCTAATTAATAGTTCTGCATAGGCTATTTTATCTGCTTGGCTGGTATTTACGGCCTCATCTGCAATATATTCATGCGTTAACTTAAGGGAATTTGCCAGCCAATACACTACTGGATTGAACCAGTTAAATAGTTTGATCAATTCCAAAAAAAGAACATCGAGTGTATGGAACTGCCGCACATGTATCAGTTCATGACGAAGAATTTTTGAGCTTCCCTGCTGTCCAACATCTACTTTGACCGCATGCATGAATGAATAAGCATCGCCTTCATTAGTTGTTTGCAAACGTCTCTTTAAATGAATGAATTTCCTGATCACCAGGATAAGTTGCACCAATAATCCACTCATATAAATATAGCCCCAAAACGGGATAGCAATCCCACTTTCCGCGTTAACCGAATCAACGTTGTCTCCTGCATAAATGGTTACAGCGTCCAAACTTGAGCGTGCTACGAATACAGTAGAGGTTCTGAAGATATCCTGTAACCATTCAAGCTGTATCAATGGCAAAATAAATGATAAGCTCGTGGTTCCTATTAGATAAGCCCTATTTACCTGAAAAAAGGTTTCTCTTGCAAGAAAAAATTTGTAAAACCCGTAAAATAAGATTAGGTAAATGTTGGCGATAATTAGATAGTTCATCATAATTACTGTTTTTAATGATTAACGCATGCTATTTCTTCTTTGCTTTTTCTAATAGCTTTAAAAGTTCATCCGTTTCCCTTATGTTTAACTTACTTTCTTGTAGAAAAAACGAAAGCATACTCCGCGGAGAATTATCAAAATACCCCGAAAGTAATTTACTCGCCGCAAACTCTTTATAGGTGTCTTTGCTTATCTTGGGGAAATAACGATGACTTTTTCCAAAACTTTCATGGCTAACAAACCCTTTTGTTTCCAGAATACGAATAATAGTAGAAACCGTATTATAGGCTGGTTTAGGCTCATCTAACTGCTCAATGATCTCCTTTACAAATGCCTTCCCCAGTTTCCAAAGTTCCTGCATAACTTGTTCTTCGGCGCGTGTTAATTCCTTGATTTCCATATATTAAAATTTATAATACAAACATAAAACTAAAAAATTAGTTTTACAACTATTTTTTTAGTTATTTAAAAGCAAAAAAAAACACCCTCAAAAATGGGCGTTTTTTCATCCGTTTAAATTTATTTATTCATTATTTACATGTTTTTAAAGGCATTCATGCTGCCTTCGGCGGTTTTAGTGGCGATGAAGCTATCAGATTTATTCATACCCCTGTGTGGTTTGAATAAATCATGATGGTTTCATCGTATCAAGTGGGGGTAATCTTATGGCCTTTCTCCTAAATAGTACTCGTTCGCTTAATCGAAAGAGAAGAGAAGGGCCTTTACATTTAAATATTTGGGAATAGTAGCAAAGGAGGCATTTAAATCCGCGGATCTTTGCACAACTTCCGTCTTAACGTGCGTACATATTACCAATGCAGCTATTAATATCGGTATCAATAATAATAAGAACGGAGAGATATTTGATAAAAGCGTTTTCATATTTTTAGGAGTTAAGGTGTTCATTTCTTTATTATATTATGATGTTACAAATAAACGATGGTTTTCCTTATCCATAAAGTTTTTTAGACTAACGCTTTATATTTCTAGACAAACGGGAAACTAACTACATCGTTTATTTCTGCGAGTTCATCCTGTTTAAAAGTCAGTTAGTATATCAGAGGGGCCAAATTGCCACATAAAGGATATATTTGTTATCTTGTAAGTAAATATAAAAGCAATGGACAAAAATAAGAGCGCTTAGCCTGCATGAAGAAAAATCATACCCTTTATCATATACTCGTTTGGCTTATTTTGGCCACGCTTTTATTTTTAGCAAACGATAATAAGAATAGTTTCCCGCACGTAATTTTTTATATTCTATTCTCGCTATTTAATATTGGGATTTTTTATCTGACTTATTTCTATATTGCCCCTTATTTTATCGGAAACAAGCGTTATCTTTCAGGTTTTATCATCGCTGCTTGCTCTCTATTCGTCAGTTCCATTATCAAATTAACAATCGCCGTCTATAACGAGCCGATTCTTATGCATTATGGCGACCATATGGAACGCACTTTAACCAAAGGTGAGTATTTTACTTCCGCACTTATTATTACCCTCTTTTTCATGTTATTGGGTTATGCTTTTAGATTGGCTACAAACTCTTATCAAATGGAACAGGCCAGGAAAACGCTTGAAACGGAAAAGTTAAATGCAGAGCTTGCATTTCTAAAGACGCAGATTAATCCTCATTTTCTCTTTAATTCGCTCAACAATATTTATTCATTAGCTTACCAAAAATCGGATAAAGCCCCGGAAGCCATATTGAGGTTATCTGAAATCATGCGCTATATGCTATATGAAAGTAACGATGAAAAAGTATCCTTAGAAGATGAAATCAATTATCTTGAAAATTATATAGAACTTCAAAAACTTCGTGTAAAAGAACAGGTATATTTAGATCTGCATATCAACATTGACAATTATCAACACCGCATCATGCCTTTGTTAGTAATCTCATTTCTGGAGAATGTTTTTAAGCATGGTGTAGCAACGGATAAAGAGCATCCGATCAGGATTACAGTTGAAGTTCAAAACAGTCGTCTACATTTTAAGGCACAGAATAAGAAGAATAAGCTAAATAAAGATAAATCCGGAGGCATTGGTCTCACAAATCTTAAAAGAAGACTGGAACTCGGGTATCCCGAAAAGCATACCTTTATCGTGCAAGACAACGATGATTACTACAGCAGTGAATTATTTGTATATTTATAAAGCAAATTGATGAACCATGATACGATGTTTAGTAGTTGATGATGAGCCTTTGGCATTAGACATTATAGCAGATTATATTCAAAAAGTTCCGGAGCTTACCTTGTCTGCTACGACGACAAATGCAATTGAGGGATTGGGATTGGTACAACAAGGTGCAATTGATTTGGTTTTTTTAGACATACAAATGCCTGAGTTAACCGGCATTCAATTTCTAAAAATTATAAATGGAAAATGCGATGTAATTCTCACAACCGCTTATCCACAGTATGCACTTGAAGGCTACGAACTTAATGTTACTGATTACTTGCTGAAGCCAATTGCCTTTGATCGATTTTATAAATCGATACAAAAAGTCATTGGTCAAAAAACACAATTTTTTCAAAAGGGTTCACAGATTGAATCGATGCAAAACCACACGAAGAACAGTGAGTTTATTTTCGTAAAAACCGAACATAAAATTCAACGTGTCGACTACGACGATATCTACTATATTGAAGGATTAAAGGACTATATTTCGATCTACACTTCCAGCGAGCGGATAATTACGCTGCAAAACATGAAAAAAATGGAGGAAACACTTCCTGAAGAACGGTTTATTCGGGTGCATAAATCGTATATTGTGGCATTAGAAAAAATTGAGAGTATAGAGCGTGGCCGAATTTCATTGAAAGAAAAACTAGTTCCAATAGGGGATACCTACCGAGATTCCTTTTTTAAGCGCATTGGCGAGAAACATAGCTAAAATCGGAGTTGTTCGATTATTCTTAGTGAACTCAGTTCAATGATTCAGCTGAAGCTAAATGCATTCGCGGTTTTCCAATAGTATGATAGCCTCCCTTCCCGGACAATACATTATTATACACCAAGTGGTCCGTTGCCCCTAAAAGCGCTTGTGCCTTCTTTATGGCTTCGTCCTTTGCTTGCGCTATACGATATCTACCTCTTTGAAAATAATAGCGTGATGCAATCTCTTCTTCAAGTGCTGCCGCAATTTCTCCTTTACCAATCATGAAATCTTTTTCTTTCAGCGACTGAATTTTTTGCTCCAATAGTTCCAATTCAGGCACAGTCTGTTTAACTTGGTTACTGTCTTCCAAAGCGGAACGAAGATATTGAAAGGCTTTTTCAGCGCGTGAACTATAGGTAAATTTCTGCTCTGATAAATAGCTTAAAAAATCCTTATAGTCTTCATCTGATAAACGAAACAACTGAAGGTCTTTCATCAGTGAATCATGTGTATGATAATACCTATTTGCGTATCCGGAAATCAAAAATTTATTTTTCAATTCCTGAATAAGAGCACTTGTTTTCTTTTCCTTTACCTCAATATCGGGTGATATACCATCACCATTATAAACTTTTCTTCCCGCTACTGTACTAAATTCGGTGATCAAACTATCATTAATCTTTATCGCTTTACCACGATTATCCCTATGCGCATAGTCGAGCGCCTGAATGCATCTTCCTGATGGTGTATAATATTTCGCAACCGTTACTTTTACCATATTATTATAAGGCAAGCGGTAAGTTTGTTGCACAAGCCCCTTTCCAAAGCTCTTCCTTCCAAGCACCACAGCTCGATCTAAATCCTGCAAAGCTCCCGCCACAATTTCGGAAGCAGAGGCTGAACGTTCATTTATTAATACAACTAACGGTAATTCCAGTGCTAAAGGGGCCTGCTTAGTCACATAAGCAAATCGACTATCGCCCCGTCTTCCCTGTTGAAAAACCACTTCTTGTCCCTGTTTAACAAAAAAGTTCACGATCTTTACCGATTCCTGAAGAATACCGCCACCATTATCTCGCAGATCTAACACCAGCCCTTTTAATGGTGTTGTTCGCTTCATCTCCAGGATTGCTTTACGCACTTCATCTGCCGCTCCTGTTAAAAACTTGTCCAGCTTTATATAGCCTATATTGGCCGGTAATATAGTTGAGTAGCTTATATTAGGTTGTATTATTTTCCGGCGAACGATCTCTTTGTTTTCCCGTACTCCTGTTAAATTTTTTTTTACCGTTAGCTTGATCGGTGTCCCTTCTTCACCCTTTAATAGATGGCTGACATCTTCTGCAGCCATTCCCTGAACAAACTGGCCATCGATACTTACAATCTCATCGCCAACCTCTAATCCCGCTTTATGAGCGGGATAATCTTCAAATATTTCAGCGATTTGAATACTTTTATCTTCCAGACCTACAATTCTAGCACCCAAACCCGCATATTGTGTGTTGATATACCGAAGGCGAAAGTCGTCAAGATCTGATTCAGGAACGAACTCGGTATAAGGATCCAACTCCTCCAACATCGAGTTGATTCCCTTTTTTATCAAAAGATTTGGATTTACCTCCTCAACATAGGTCGTACTGACCTGCCGATAAAGAGCCGCAAAGATTTCGAGGTTTTTTCCAATCGCAAAGAAGTCATCTTTAACGTGGGTGAACGCCATCAATATCCCCCCTACGATAAGTCCTATCAGTAGCTTAACGATATAACTACTTTTCATGAATCTATTCATCAGTCTCTATTTATTGATAGAAAATCAATGCTCCAGGGATAGGTTCTGAAGCGTTGACTAATTGCTTACTTAAATGTATAAAATCTGATGTAGATTGGCGGTCAATCAAGGTCCCTGAATTTACATTAAAGTCTATTTCCCGATAAATCGGCTAGCCCTTTCTGTAATGTAAACAAGATATACTCCGGTTTTCTTTTTACACGTATGGATAGCCTGTTGACGAGATCCTCTTCCTCTCCCGCCTGATAGGCTAAATCTTCTTCAGTAAGATGATTATACTTCCGCTTGATCTTCTCTCTGAGAACCTTCCAATCAGCTTCATTTAAAGTAAAAGACATCATATATGTTGGTTTTAAACAAACTTAAAATAAAATTTAACTAAATCAAACTTAGCTAAAATGCTTGACATTTGCGAACACGAAATAAGCGCACAATCTTGGCCTATTAGTTAAATACAATCGCATCGTGTATGCGATGATTTATATATGTTATTAACGGCTTCTTTCTCTATTTTAGGCTCGAAATTTGTGGAATCTGGTATCGGTATGGTCAACAGCTATTAAAACCTTACCGATTATGCTATTAACAATTAAAAAACGAGTATTAACATGAAAAAAACACTTTTATCTATTTGTATACTGATCAGTACAATGACGATTGCTTCCGCACAGTTACTCCCTACTTTTCAACTTGGTATTAAAGGAGGATTAAACTTTTCCTCTTTAAAAACAGACGAAAACTGGTTCGATAAGAGCAGTCGCACAGGCTATCAGGCGGGATTATGGGCCCGGATCGGTGGAGCTGGTTTTCATTTTCAACCGGAACTGTATATAACCGGTAAAAACGCAGAAGCAAAACTTACAGATGAAAATAATGCGCAAGTAGATTTCAATTTTACCAGTTTAGATCTACCACTATTACTAGGCACTCGAATTGGATTAGGCCCCATAGCTGCTCGTGTTCAAGTAGGTCCGGTTATCTCTTTTTTAATTGATAAGGATAACTCCATTTTTGATCGTATCGGAGATGCTACAAGACCTGGAAGCTATCGAAATCAAGCAATTGCTCTTACCGGCGGTGTAGGAGTAGATATTATGAAGTTTAGAGCCGACCTACGTTATGAGCATGGGTTAAGTAGCCTAACGAAAGACGGTGCCGAATCGCAAAAAATAAACTTGTGGACTATCGGTGTTGGCTATCGCTTATTTTAGCCCTCAATAGCAAAAAAGCAGAAGAGTGATCTTCTGCTTTTTATTATGTTAAGATATGTCTAATTTACGCTGCATGATAACAGCAATATTCTTCGCCCTAAACTTTACTTCTTCTGCATTCACCCCTTCAAACAATTGATTTACTGTATCTTCCCATAAATCAAGCCATCTAGTAAAATGTGCAGGTTTAAACGCAGCCAGATAATTTAGGTTCATATGCTTAAAAAGCATACCACCCTTATAAGCGCCGGTTTGGAATAAGATATTTTCCCAAAAAGAAACAATAGTTGGAATATGTTCATCCCAATTTATCGGGACTACCGATGTAAAATAATGACCTATCAGTTCATCTGTTGTAGCTCGTTCGTAAAATAAACGAACTAACCGTTCGATGTCCGCTCTATTTTGTATATCGTTCATATCTTAGCTCCTCGTGGCGTGATAATACTAAATTACAAAGATACACATATAAAATCTTTGTGAATTCTGCAATACATAGCTGATTCGGAAATATTTATAACGGTTCTTTTCCCTAAACTTTGTGTGATTCGGGGCATTCATTCTATAGAAAATGACACTTGTGATAGGAAAAAATTAAAAAAAGGCCACCAAGAACATGGTAGCCTTCCGTCAGATACTAAAACAAACAGTACATACTTCTAAAGTACTTTACCGTTATCTTGAACCTTGCTATACAGCTTTACTGGCGTTAGCAAAGTCATTTCGTATATTTTAACCTAAAAGGTTAACAAAATTGACACTTCAATGGTCCCTTCCTATTTCTTCAAAAGGACGTTATCCTATATAGAAATAGTGTGCCAAAAAAGAAAAGCGCATTTACGGCACGTTAAAGGCATTTTTTTATATCAAACAGTACAGCAAACCCCCAAAGTGTGGATAAAAATCCACACTTTGGTCTACAAAAAGCATCCTGATCTTGGAATATGATGTATAGAGCATACTGCCTTGATACCATAGTATATGTTATCTTTGTAAGATATGAATGCATCAGAAATAAATAATCGATGGCGTGTGCTACAAAGATATACAGCCGATCATTTTGATACGGAGACACCGGATATAAAAGTTTTTTTGTTTTTAATTGGTGTACAAGAGCTTGGAAAAGGTCCACAGAACTTTTCCAAGAGACAGAAGGAGGAACTTATGCATATTGCAACCTGTCGGTTGTTTAGCGAAATGGGCTTCTATGAACTCGAAGGAATTGACCAGGACGGATGGCCTCATTGGAAATTAATCAAATCGATCCCCAATTACACGCTTTTAGAGCAAGAACTTATTTTAAAATCGCTCATTATTGACTACTTCGAAGCGCATATCCCAAACTCTACAACTAATATTTCATAATATATCTATGCCCATATGAAGAAAATAATTCTTTTCTTATCACTATCACTTCTAAGTCTATTGACATTCGCAGCAAAACCTGAATACAGTTATGTTCGTGTTTCGGTGAATGGCACAACATGTATCGTAAAACTCTACAACGAAACACCAAAACACCGGGATAATTTTATCAAACTAGTAAACGAGGGTTTCTATAACGGTTCCCTTTTCCATCGGGTAATAAAAGATTTTATGATTCAAGGAGGGGATCCGGATTCGAAAAACGCAGCACAAGGAGTGCTTTTAGGCGAGGGTGACCTTGACTATAAAATACCAGCTGAATTCAATGATAGCCTCTTTCATAAAAAAGGGGTTCTTGCCGCTGCACGCGATAATAATCCGGAAAAGTCATCTAGCGCGGCTCAATTTTACCTCGTCCAAGGCAAAAAGTACACCCCGAAAGAACTGGATAGGTTAGAGCAGCTAAAACTGGAGGGGAAAAAAATTCCTTCCTATCAACGTGATATCTATGAAACACTGGGCGGCACCCCTTTCCTAGATCATAATTATACTGTTTTCGGCGAAACGGTAAAAGGTATATCCTTAATTGATAGCATAGCTGCATTGCCGACAGATAGCAACGATCGCCCACTCCAAAACGTCGTTATGGAAATGAGTGTTCTGACACCATTGGCGACTAGGAAACTGGAAGCAGAACTTCGAGGAGAACCTTATAAACCAAACATTTTCAGGCGATTTTTAGATTTGTTTGCGAAATAGAACACAGCGTCTAATTATTAAATTCGCCCCATTCATAGCCATAAAAAATACAGCACAAAAGCACACAACCATTAATGAAAATAATAACTTATAATGTGAATGGCATCCGCGCTGCCATGCGAAAAGATTGGATCAGTTGGTTAAAAGAAGCAAACCCGGACATCCTCTGTCTGCAAGAAATCAAGGCTTCTCCTGATCAACTAATTGATTTGCTATTAATCGAAGCACTTGGTTACGAACATTATTGGTTCCCTGCTGAAAAAAAGGGCTATAGTGGAACGGCTATCTTAACAAAACATAGCCCCAGACACGTTGAATATGGTTGTGATATCGATGTATATGACAGAGAAGGCCGGATTATCCGCGCTGATTTTGACGAGTTTTCTGTAATCAGCGCGTATTTTCCGTCGGGATCAAGCGGGGATATCCGACAAGATTTTAAGTATCAATTCTTAGACGATTTTCGCCGTTACAGCGATAAACTGCTAACGGAATTTCCCAATCTAATTATTTCGGGCGACTACAACATTTGTCATCGAGCCATCGATATTCATAATCCCAAGTCAAATGCCAATAGCTCTGGCTTTTTACCGGAGGAACGCGCTTGGATGGAAGAATTTATAAATAGCGGATACATCGACACATTTAGACACTTGCATCCAGAACCTCATCAATACACTTGGTGGAGTTACCGCGCAAATGCAAGGGCAAAAAACCTTGGTTGGCGTATCGACTATAATCTCGCTAGCAAACCTTTAGAAAGCCGTGTCAAGCAGGCCGCTATTTTAGCAGATGCGTTACATTCGGACCACTGCCCGGTTGTATTGGAATTAGCATAGTATTTAATCAAAAAATATTAACTGGTATGGTCTGCTATAATCAGCCATTTATTTGCAATTTTTTTGAACAAAAGGGTAAAAACACCGCCAACATCGTCATCTTTCCGCTTCAAATGCCATTTACCAAGAACGAAATAGCTGTTGACAGACAATTCTTCGAATCGTAACAGATCAAATGTTAACAAACCCATCCTTTCTTTATCGGGATAAGTCTTTATATAGCGATCCAATGCTCCTTGCCAACCATAAATCGGTCCTGTTTTCCCAACAAAAAGTAAACTATCGCTTTTCCAATAGCCTTCCATAAAAGACTGAATATCTCCTGCATTCCAAGCCAGCTCCTGTTGATGCAAAACTTTTTTTATCGCAGATATCGCTTGCTCTTGTCCGGACACGCGCATCGACATCGCAATTATTATAAATAAAAAAAATAAGGTCTTTCTCATATTGATGTTTTATGGCATTAAAAATAAGTTATTACTTTCGAACTCGCTACGATAAAGCGAATATCGTTGAAACCCCCGAAAATTATCTTGCTAACAAAAGCAGGAGAATTTCTATTCTTTAAAAATATTTTATACTTTTGAATCAAAGCTTTAGGGGTGTCCCATTTTTTGGGGCTGAGAGTTACCCTCATAACCTGCTCAGGATAATGCCTGCGAAGGGAAAAGTAGACGAGTCTTCTCATAACCGTTTCTGGTTGACTTCTAAAGCATTTAATTTTTTGCCTTATGGAAGTCACTATTAATCATCAAACATTTGTTGTAAACGGACAGCATCTTTTAGCTGCCTTGGAAAGTTATGGACTAGCCCAAACAAAAGGTGTTGCCATCGCTGTAAATGAACAGGTTATTCCCAAATCCAACTGGAATAGTTTTCAGATCCACCCAGGTGATCAGATAGTGATCATTACCGCGGCTCAAGGAGGATGATCCGCTTGCATTTGAACCCCAATACAATAAAATTATTTCAAAATGAAAACAGAAAAACTGCCTTCAGCGCAAACCATCAGCAGAACACCTTTTCCCGGTTCCAGAAAAATTTATGTGCAAGGCCCTTTGCATAATATTCGTGTACCGATGCGTGAGGTCTCATTAAGCGCCACCACCGATCGCTTTCGAAACGTAACAGAAGAAAATCTTCCGGTTACTATCTATGATACAAGCGGTCCATACACCGACCCAGACATCGCTATTAACGTGCGGCAAGGCCTACCAACATTACGAAACCCTTGGATTGAAGAACGGAATGATACCCATCGATTGAACGAGATTAGCTCAGCATATGGCAAATCCCGATTGAGCAATCCATCACTTGATTATCTACGTTTTGAGTATTCAGCATCGCCCAGAAGAGCTAAGGATGGAGCGAATGTCTCCCAAATGCATTATGCAAAAAAAGGTATAATAACGCCTGAAATGGAGTTTATAGCCGTGCGTGAAAACATGCGCCTGGAAGAACTTTATGAGAAGGACAATAGTTTATGGCAACAGCACAAAGGGCAGAATTTTGGCGCGCATGGGCATGACGGACTCATAACACCTGAATTTGTCCGCTCGGAGATTGCACGAGGACGGGCGGTTTTACCAAATAATATTAATCATCCGGAAACCGAACCCATGATTATCGGTCGGAATTTTTTGGTTAAGATCAATGCGAATATAGGCAACTCGGCCGTAACGTCCAGCATTGAAGAAGAAGTAGAAAAAATGGTTTGGGCTATTCGATGGGGCGCTGATACCGTAATGGATTTATCAACCGGTAAGAATATACACGAGACCCGAGAATGGATTATTCGAAATTCGCCGGTGCCTATTGGAACGGTGCCTATTTACCAAGCGCTTGAAAAAGTAAATGGCAAGGCGGAGGAATTAACTTGGGAGCTTTTTAAAGACACTTTAATTGAACAGGCGGAACAAGGTGTTGACTACTTTACCATTCATGCGGGTGTGCGTCTTCCTTATGTACCTTTAACGGCCAAGCGGACAACAGGCATTGTTTCACGTGGAGGATCAATTATGGCTAAATGGTGTTTAGCCCATCATCAAGAGAACTTCCTATATACACATTTTGAAGAAATCTGTGAAATCATGAAGGCCTATGATGTTTGCTTCTCGCTGGGCGATGGTTTACGCCCCGGATCTATTGCAGATGCCAACGACGCAGCACAGTTTGCCGAATTGGAAACCTTGGGAGAGCTAACGCAAATTGCGTGGAGGCACGATGTACAAACGATGATTGAAGGTCCCGGCCATGTTCCTATGCACATGATTAAAGAAAATATGGACAAGCAGCTAAATGCGTGTGGGGAAGCTCCTTTTTACACCCTTGGGCCCCTCACAACAGACATCGCTCCTGGATATGACCACATCACATCAGGTATAGGAGCAGCCATGATTGGTTGGTTTGGTACCTCAATGCTATGTTACGTTACACCTAAAGAACACTTGGGGTTACCGAACAAAAAAGATGTGAAGGATGGTGTCATTACCTATAAAATTGCGGCGCATGCAGCCGATCTTGCTAAAGGTCATCCCGGTGCTCAGTATCGCGACAATGCAATGAGCAAGGCCCGATTTGAATTTAGATGGGAAGACCAGTTTAATCTGGCACTGGATCCGGATACCGCAAGGGAATATCACGATGAAACACTACCTGCCGAAGGTGCTAAAACTGCTCATTTTTGTAGCATGTGCGGCCCAAATTTCTGCAGCATGAAGATTACGCAAGATGTTAGAAAATTTGCTGCAGAGCAAGGTTTAGACCCCAATGATGCTTTGGATAAAGGACTGAATGAAAAAGCAAAGGAATTCCGCGAAAACAACTTTGAACTATATTCTTAGCACTGTTATATGAAACTGGTCATTATTAGTCCGGAAACATTTATCCGAAATGAAGCAAAAACAGTTCATAAACTGTTTGATCATGGATTGGAAGTTTTGCATCTCAGAAAACCGGATGCAACCATTGAACTTATTAGAAAGTTTCTCCAATCTATTGATTCTTCCTTTCACCACAGGTTAATTGTTCACGGTCATCACAGCCTGTTTCAAGAATTTAATATAGGTGGGATTCATCTGAAAGCCGCTGAATTTAAAAGAGTGGAAGGAGTTGGAATAATTTCCGGTTCGGCACATTCTGTGGCTGAGTTTAAAGCCATGGACGGGCCTTTAACGCAAATTTTTATCAGTCCCGTTTTCGATAGTATTTCCAAAGCAGGATATCGAGGTGAAAGAAATCTACTAGAAACCGGGGTCCTAAAAAGACAAGGACAACTCATCGCCCTTGGCGGTATTTCAGATAAAAATATTGGTCTAATAAAAAGAAAGGGCTTTGACGGCGCCGCGACGTTAGGACATATATGGCATTCAACTAATCCCGTATCAAATTATATACATCTAAAACACCTGATAGCTGATCAAGTTTATGAGTCAATTTAAAAAAACCATCGAGCGACTACAATATATTACGCAGGCGGTAAGGGAGAAATCGATCCTTGACCAAGTCAAAATTACAACGAAGGAAGGGATACGATGGATTCAATTTCGGTTAAAAACCATCGATGACAACACCTTTAAACAGCAAGCGATAAGATGTATGGAAGTTTCAAAGCAACATCAATGCACCTTTCTCATAAATGACCGCGTTCATATTGCAAAAGAAATTGATGCAGATGGCGTCCATATCGGGAAAGATGATCTATCACCTAGTCTTGCAAGAGAGATACTGGGTCCCAATAAAATCATTGGCTGTACAGCTAATACCATCGACGATATCATACGCTTAAGCAAACAGCCGATCGACTACATTGGTTTAGGCCCTTTTAGGTTTACGAAGACCAAAGAAAAGCTAAGTCCGACTTTAGGCTTAACGGGTTATCGTGAAATCATCGGGAAGGTCAAGGATCGGCATATCGACATTCCCATCATTGCCATTGGCGGAATACATTTCGACGATATCGATCCTCTATTTCAAACAGGTATACATGGCATTGCCGTGTCGGGAATTATTTCAAATAGCAGTCAACCTCAAAATGATTGCCAAAATTTACTGAAACAAATAGCACTACAATCATGTCCAATAGCTTAAAAATAGCGGATAAAATTTTTTCCTCCCGTTTGTTTACGGGCACAGGAAAATTTAGTTCTCTGGCAATGATGGAAGAAGCATTGCTTGCCTCAGGATCAGAATTGGTGACCGTCGCACTCAAACGCATTGAGATCAACTCGCAGGATCAATTACTTAAACATCTTGATGATCCCCGAATCAATTTGTTGCCCAACACCTCGGGAGCACGAACCGCTCAAGAAGCAATCTATGCCGCCGAGCTTGCCAGGGAAGCATTAGAAACGAATTGGTTAAAGTTAGAAATTCATCCGGACCCCAAGTACCTGATGCCAGATCCGATTGAAACCTTTCTCGCAGCGAAGGAACTGGTTAAAAGAGGCTTTGTGGTATTACCCTATTGTCATGCGGACCCCGTGCTGTGTAAACGATTGGAAGACGCGGGGGTGGCAGCCGTTATGCCATTGGGTGCTCCCATAGGAAGCAATCAGGGGCTGCAAACGTTGCCGATACTGGAGATTATTATTCAACAATCGAATATCCCTGTTATCATAGATGCGGGAATTGGTAGACCGAGCCAGGCTGCACAGGCAATGGAAATAGGGGCTGCTGCCGTATTGGTGAATACGGCTATTGCGGTAGCTCCTGATCCGGTTAAGATTGCAACCGCCTTCAGAGACGCCGTCCAGGCCGGACGACTTGCTTACGAGGCGGGGATGGCTATTTCAGGGCAAGAAGCGCAGGCATCTAGCCCACTTACGTCTTTTTTAATGCATACCTAATGTTTACGACTAGCTTCAACCAATTTAACTGGGCAATTGAAAAGGCCTCTATTGAAAGTAAAACACAAGCGGATGCTGAAAGGGCTCTTCGTTCTACAAATCGTACCTATGAGGATTTTAAGGCACTTATTGCACCTGCAGCGCGTTCTCTAATAGAACAGATGGCTTTATTAAGCCAAAAAGAGACACAGCAGCGCTTTGGTAAAACAATACAACTATATGCGCCCTTATACCTCTCGAACGAATGCCAGAACATCTGCACCTATTGTGGTTTTAGTTTAGATAACAAAATACCAAGAAAAACGCTTACAGCGTTGGAAATTTTGCAGGAAATTGCCGTACTGAAAAAGATGGGTTATCAACATATTCTCTTGGTAACTGGTGAAGCGCAACAGCAGGTTGGAATGAATTACTTCCGGAAAGTGCTTCCACTTATTAAACAGCATTTTGCCCATATTGCAATGGAGGTACAACCATTGGATGAGTGCGATTATCGAGAGCTAGGCCAGCTCGGCGTTAATACGATCCTGGTGTACCAGGAAACCTATCATCAATCGGACTACAAGATTCATCATACGAAAGGCAAGAAATCTAACTTCAAATATCGCTTAGAGACACCGGATAGAATTGGACGCGCTGAAATTCGTAAGATTGGATTGGGTGTTTTATTGGGACTTGACGATTGGCGTACCGATAGTGCTTTCGCTGCCCTTCATCTGCAATACTTGGAGAAGACTTACTGGAAAAGCAAATTCTCTATTTCGTTTCCACGACTTCGCCCCCATGCAGGAGGACTGGAACCAAAAACTGTCATCAGCGACGCAGAGCTCGTACAACTCATTTGTGCCTGGCGCCTATTTAATCGCGATGTGGAACTTTCTATGTCAACACGCGAAAGTCAAAACTTCCGGAATAACATTATCAAATTAGGGATCACCTCCATGAGTGCCGGTTCTAAAACAAACCCTGGCGGCTACGCGGTTGAGCCCCAAAGTTTGGAACAATTTGAAATAGATGATTCACGGACACCGGAGGAGATCGTTGCTGTAATAAAACAGGCGGGGTACGACCCTGTTTGGAAAGACTGGGATTCCATGTTACAATTAGATTGATAGTTAGATTAGCTAGTTTCATGTTAAAAGACAGAGAATATTACGACCGACAAATAAAATTGACGGGTTTTGGCGAGTCCGCTCAAAAAAAACTACAACAGGCAAAGGTGTTGGTTATCGGTGCCGGTGGACTTGGTTGTCCGACTTTACAATATCTCGCAACGGCAGGTGTGGGGCATATCGGTATTATTGACGGGGATCTTGTTTCGGTGCATAACCTGCATCGACAAGTTCTCTTTAGTCGAGAAGATATTGGCCATTTCAAAGCTTCTGTCGCTGTAGAAAAATTAAAGCAGTTACAACCTGCTGTCCAACTCAAATCCCATCCCTTTAGCTTAAGTGCTGATAATGCCTTGGAGATCATATCACAGTACGATCTAATTGTTGATGGCAGCGATAATTTTAATACACGTTATTTAGTAAATGATGCCTGTGTGATAAGCGGTAAATCCTTCGTATCAGGTGCGGTAAATGATTACACAGGGCAATTGTCGGTCTTCAATTATAAAGAGGGGCCAACTTATCGTTGCCTTTACCCTGATGCACCCGATCCCGATCATTGCCATAGCTGTTCGATCAATGGCATTCTCAATGTATTACCTGGTATGGTTGGAATCTTTATGGCAAATGAGGTTATAAAGGTCATTACAGCCTATGGAGATGTTTTAAGCGGCAAGTTGCTGACAATCGATATTCAAAAAAATCGTTATCAAAGCTTCTCTTTTGCTGCGGATCCGAACAACAGGAAAATAAACACTTTGAAACATCATAAATATGTAATGCATGGTCGTGAGGCGCTGACTTATCAACGATTAAATCCCAATACACTACTGGTTGACGTGAGAGAAGATTGGGAATTTGAGGAGAAAAATATTGGTGGTATCAATATTCCACTCTATGAATTGCCCCATCGGGTTTCCGAAATTAAAGGCAATCACCCGATTATTTTTTTGTGTCAATCGGGACTGAGAAGCAAGCAAGCCGCTGCCTTATTTAAAAATGAAAACCGACAAATTATGATCGCTAAGCTGGATTAGGGTCGATTCAGCTTTTCGTTATTCTTGTGTCTTTCGCTATCGCGAATAGACTTTTTATGAAGATTTTTCTCGAGCGCATCGGTTAGATCAATTCCTGTCTGGTTTGCTAAGCAAATCAAGACGAAAAGCACGTCAGCCATTTCATCCGCTAAATTTACTTCCTTATCCGATTTTTTGAAGGACTGTTCACCATATTGTCTTGCCATAATGCGCGCAACTTCACCCACTTCTTCCATTAACATGGCCGTGTTGGTAAGCTCATTAAAATAACGGACACCGGTTGTTTGAATCCAATGATCAACTAATTCTTGTGCTTCCTTTATTGTCATAGTTCTTTATCTAGAAATTAAACTCGTCAATAGTTTTCTTTATCCTTTGTGTTCATTATAATGGTCACGGGTCCATCGTTAAGTAAATCGATTTTCATATCAGCTCCAAAAACACCTCTCGCAACGGCTTTACCCATTAACGTTTCCAACTCGTTAATCATTTTATCATAAATAGGTATTGCCTGTAAAGGCTTGGCCGCGCTTATAAAAGAGGGCCTGTTGCCTTTCTTAGTTTGTGCAAAAAGCGTAAATTGCGATATAAGGAGAATCTCTCCATTCACATCCATCAGCGATTTGTTCATCAACCCTTTATCATCTCCAAAAATTCGCATATTTACGATTTTCCGGGCAAGCCAGCATACATCCTCCACCCTATCTTCTTCCTCAACTCCCAATAATACCAATAGCCCGTGCTTTATTTCTCCTGTAGTTTTTCCGGAAACTTTACAAGAAGCATGGCTGACACGTTGCAATACTGCTCTCAATTACGTTCCTCCTTTTTCGCCCAGAGATAGGCGATATGTAGAATTGTCAACGTCGCTTTTTGCATATCTTGTATAGAAACCCATTCTTGCTTCCCGTGAAAGGCATGCTCCCCTGCAAATATATTAGGGCAAGGGAGGCCCATAAACGATAATCGAGAACCATCAGTACCCCCTCGAATACTCCTTCTGATAGGATTCAGACCTGCCAATTGAATCGCCTGGAGTCCGATGTTCATAATCGCGGGATATTTATCTAATACATGCTTCATATTCCGATATTGTTCATGAATGACTAATTGGTAAGAACATCCTGAATGTTGCTCGATAACGTGTTTAGTAATCTTTTCTAGGATTTGCCCATGCGCATGAAGTCGTTCATTTGTAAAATCCCTTATTATGAACTCAATTTTGGCCTGCTCCACCGTACCAGATATGGAAACAGGGTGGATAAACCCCTCCCTGCCGGCAGTAGTTTCCGGAGAAAGACCGTCCTTTGGTAAGGCTTCGATAATTTTGGCGGCAATTTTTATTGCACTTTGCATTTTTTCTTTGGCAAAACCGGGATGCGCGCTTATGCCATTAATAGTGAGCACAGCCCCATCAGCAGAGAAAGTTTCATCTTCAATCGAACCCGCTGTTTCCCCATCAATGGTATAGCCAAAATCGGCCCCTAGCTTTACCATATCGACTTTATCAACTCCCCGGCCGATTTCCTCATCAGGCGTAAAGAGGATCCGTATTTTGCCGTGTTTTATTTCCGGATGCTTGAGCAACAACGCAACAGCATCCATAATGGCTGCAAGCCCTGCTTTATTGTCGGCTCCTAATAAGGTGGTTCCGCTAGCCGTAATAATATCGTTGCCAAGCTGATTTCTTAAATCCGGATGATTCTCTTGCGTTAGAACTTGCGTAGGATCGTCAGGTAATACCAAAGGCTCTCCCTGGTAATTTTTATGAATGATCGGCTTTACATGCTCGCCACTGCAATCCGGAGAGGTATCCATATGGGAACAAAAACAAATAACAGGTATTGCAGGGTCATCAACATTCGAATCCACTGTTGCATATACATATCCAAATTCATCAAGATGTGCGTCGTGTATACCTAATGCTTTCAATTCTTCTACTAACAATCGTCCGAGGTCCTTTTGCTTTTCAGTAGATGGATAGGAAATTACATGCGGATCGCTTTGTGTATCGATCTTCACATAATGCAAAAAACGTTCAGCAACACCATATTCTTCTGGCCTTATTAAAATACTCATAGGGTAAAATTAATATTTTCCCGCTATTCTTTTTAAGGCTTCTTTGGCTTTATTCTCGATACTACTCTCATAATCGTGGTTTTTCATACTGATCGCCTTATTATAGTAATCTGCCGCCATTTTATAGCGTCTTTTTCCAACGTAAATATCGCCCAGAAAAAGTGCTGCATTAGCCGCGTAGTAATATTTGGCATCTTGGCCGAAGGTGATTGTATATTGATAAAACTTGATGGCACCATTCATTCCTCCCGTTTCATGAAATACACGTGCAAAACGGTAACAATATTCAATCTTATCACGTTTTTGCTTATAATTATTGGCATTTTCTTTTTCCAGAACGCTTTTTGCTCTTTCGTAATAGCCACCATCAAATAGAAATCTAGCCTTCAATATACTGCCATTCGGCACGCCCTCACTCGATTCGTTAAGTGCTTGCTTATCTTTCTCATCATATGTGGTCCCATTAAGCTGTACTTTAGAAAGATACGTCTTATAGCTGAGGCTATCACCTTGCAATAAAGCAATATAAGCTAGATTAAGATAGGCATCTTTGGTATAGCTTCCCCCTGCGTTTCCGTTAAGGAAATGTTGGAAATCAGTCTGTGCCGAAAAATCCAATTTGTGCAGCTTGGCCATGCCTAATAAATAATCAAGATAAGGATAATCCACATACTCGACATTTTTAGGTCTCGCTATTAAATAATTAATTGCCTCGTCGTTATGCCCCGTTCTAAAAGCCGAAAATGCCCGTATGTAAAGCTTTAGTAGACTATCATTATTCATCTTGTCGGTCAAAAGATAAATTTTTTGAAAGGCTTGCTTCTTCTTTGTAATATTGACCCAAACCTGCATTAAATAAAAAACAGATTCATCATAAAAAATGGCATAAGGAGATCCCGGCAAGTTACTTACAAGCTCTTCCAACATCTTCTCACCCCTTATGGTACTTCCATGTACACCTAGTGTGCCCAAGGCTTTTTGCGCGCCGGAAGGTAAAGAGCCGATAACCGCATTTACCATCCCCAGCCCCTTTTTATTGGGAATAAACTCCGGAAATTTTTCCATATTTTCTTGGAGCATATTATAGGCTTTTTTAATCTCAAGCGCACTTGCTACGTACTCTTGATATTTCCCACGTAGTAATGCCCATTGGAGATTTATTTCCGCTTGAGCAAAAAGATAATAGGGCGATCCTTTGTCGCCGCCACTAATTTGGGACAAACGATTTGATTTATTCTTTTTTAGTTTGTCGAATATTGACTTGTCATCGCAGGATAGTATATAAAAATAATCAACATAATTTTCCAATAAAGGAATAAAGTCATTTTTGGGGTTTGCTAACTTCTCTTTTTCCAGATAGTGTTTTGCTAAATCCAGTCTTAAATTTAAAATCTCAGAATAGGCCCCCTTACAATTGGTGGAGAGGTCAAAAGCTGCATAGGCACCTGGAAGTAAGCTAAAAGAAAAGAGAAGAAACAACACTAATTTACGCGCCATGTGTATTGGATTAACGGACATAATTGCTCTTTATTAGCAGTAACAATGCCAAAATGCACTATTAACAAAAAAGCTCAGGACATATGACCTGAGCTTAACAATATGCGTTAATAAATTTAGGCGAATGTATTTTCCACAAATGCTTCATCTACTAAAATACGACCGCAGTGTTCACAAACGATAATCTTCTTTCGTTGGCGAATATCCAACTGTCTTTGTGGCGGTATTTGGTTATGACATCCCGAGCAGGAATCTCTATCAATTGTGACAACGGCCAAGCCATTTTTTGCATTATTACGCAACCTAGTATAGGCAATAAGCAAACGCTCTTCGATATTCGATTCGGCTTCTTCCGCTTTCTGTAACAATTCATCTTCATCCTTCTGTGTTTCGGAAGTTATTGTGTCCAATTCCTCTTGTTTAACAGCTAAATCCTTCTTACGCTCTTCTAAATCGCCTTCTGTCTTTTCGTAAATTTCTGTTTTATTACGAATCTCAAATTCATGCTCACGGATTTTTTTCTCGCAAACCTGAATCTCTAATCCCTGAATCTCAATCTCCTTGGTAATAGCATCATACTCTCTATTATTCTTTACCTCGTTCAACTGTGATTCATATTTTTTAATAGCTGCCTGTGCTTCTTTAATCATATTTTTGCGATTAACGATAGCATCTTCCAAGTCGTCAAGCTCTGAACGTATTTTCTCCATACGAGTCTCGAGACCAGCTACTTCATCTTCAAGATCAGCTACTTCAATAGGCAATTCCCCGCGAACTTGACGGATTTTATCAATTTTGGTATGAACTGTCTGCAAATCCCAAAGGGCTTGCAACTTTTGCTCTACGGTTTGTTCCATTAAATATAATAATTTATGGGGTTTGTATTTACTCCGGTTAAACGGACTGCAAAGTTAGGAAATTTTTTTTGAATTATTTCCAACAATAATTCTTGTGTAAACTGCTCACTTTCAAAATGTCCAACATCAGCGATAACAATTTTTTTCTCTGCGTCAAAAAACTCATGATACTTATAATCGGCGGTTACAAATATATCGGCCCCTTGTCGAATAGCCTGTGGAAGCAAAAAACCTCCTGAGCCTCCACAAACAGCAATCCGCTGAATGCTTTCCCCTTTTAACTGGGTATATCTTATGACGCCGGTCTTCAAACGCTGTTTAAGAAGTTCCAGAAACTGAAGCTCTTCCATGGGTTCCGCCAAATTCCCTATCATACCGCTACCTACTTGATGATGCTTATTCTGTAGGGTATAAATATCGTAAGCAACTTCTTCATAAGGGTGTGCCTCATACATAGCAACCAAAATTTGCCGTTCTTTATCCTGTGGATAAAGAACCTCTATCCGCTCTTCATGCTCCTGATGACTTTCTCCCACAGAACCAACATATGGGTTTGTACCCATACCTGCTTTAAATGTTCCGGTTCCTAAAACACCAAAACTACAATCACTATAATTCCCAATATGGCCTGCCCCTGCTTTAAACAATGCCGATCGAAGCTGTCCGGCTTGTTCTTTTGGCACAAAGACGACCAGTTTATGCAATAACCCGGTTTTCGGTAAGAGAATGGAAAGCCGCTGAAGGTTTAATTTTTCAGCAATCTTTTTATTCACTCCTTCATAAACATTATCAAGATTGGTATGCATGGCATAGAGCGCGATATCGTGCTTAATCGCTTTCATCACAACACGTTCTACATAACTGTTCGCGTTAAAGCGTTTTAATCCTTTGAATACAATTGGATGATGAGCGATAATTAAACGGCAACCTAAACGGATTGCTTCATCGACTACCTCTTCCGTACAATCGAGCGATATGATTGCTTGATCAACTTCGTCATCAGGTTGTCCAACGATTAGACCGGAATTATCATAGGACTCCTGATAGGAAAGCGGTGCAATACTTTCTAAATAATCTATTAATGTTGCTAAAATCATGATTTAGTTTTCTTCATTCTTGTGCCCTTGTTGTTCTTCGAGAAAAATATCGTGGTCCTTTAACAATTCTCTAAATCTGTTCATTTTAACCCAATACGCAAAAAAATAGAAAAAGTAGACCAAATTCACCCCCATCAAAATATTCACCGATAGCGGAAACATCGTAATAATATACAAAATTGCAACAGTAATCCCCGTTGAGCGTCCCGGAAATTCCTCCTCAGCAATTTTTCGATCATAGAATTCATTAGTTAATGAATCGGACATACGCTTAGCTAACTCGAAGTTCCAATAAATATTAAAAATCGGAATCAGCACCAAAAATGCTTCACCAGGCTTCATGAACCTATTTTCAGGTGCTATCAATTTTAATGTTGCCCTAAAAGTATTCGCGTACAAAATTTTGACAAACAAAAAGATAGCCGCCAAAACGCCTGCGGCAATAAGTGTTTCCCGATCAATATTATTTATATCCAGTTCCATCGGTACGAAAGTACATCAAAAACTTAGATAACTGAATTTTATATGCAATTTACAAAAACGCATAGGGAGCCTCAACCGTCAATGTCGATTTCGAACCGCTTGAAAAACATAGTGTCTGGAAACTAAAGATTTTTCGGCTTATTCATGAACCAAAGGCTTACAGCCAGATTGAGTAAAATACCTACCAGCAACGCTCCGGCGCATCGTCCTATATATTCTTCCATATAGGGCTGGCGTTCATACTGAAGCAATATCGCCGTAGCTAAACCCGCCAGTACGCCACCTACAAGTAAAATCATAAAACCTTGAACAAAAGCTCTAAAAAAAGAAATCTGTCGGTTAGGAAGCGTATTTTTATAATGAGCAATTCCAAAATAAAGTCCCAAAAACGGGATAAAAACAGAAAGATATTCCATCCATGAAATTCCGAGAAATCCCACAGAATATCTTCCTCCTGTTTTCTGAATAACGAAAATCCATACTCCGCTAAGAATGCCGATCAGAACACCGTATGGCCATGCTTGTTTCATAATCAGTGTTTTTAATTGTTTCAGTATAACAAGATTAATATCCAATTGTTTATAGTTATTTCTGACGCATTGTATTTCAAATTAACAGCTGCGTCCATTTAACCCTCCCGTGATTGCGAAAGTTGTTTTATATGATTATTTTAGATTGTTGTTAAAAAAGCACCGCATTGGCATTCGAGAAAAAAACAGAAAAACACAACGAAGCTGATTTATTAAATCGATATAAATCTACGGGTGAATTACAGATATTGGGAACGCTATACCAACCTTATATGCCTCTTGTTTATGGTGTCTGCCTGAAGTATCTAAAAGATGAGGCTCGAAGCGAAGATGCCGTTATGCAGATATTTGAGCAGCTCATACAGAAATTGCGCATCCATACGGTTAGCAATTTCAAAAGTTGGCTCTATTCATTTGCAAGAAATTATTGCCTCATGGAATTAAGAAACGCGAATAAGAGCCATACCATTTCAATAGAAGAAAATTCTTTTATGGAAAACGAGCTTGTTGTGCATCAATTCTTAGGAGAAGATACACTTGAAAACAAACTCAATCTAATGGAGCAATGTTTACAGGAATTAAATGCAGAACAAAGAGCCTGTGTTCGGCTATTTTACTTGGATCAAAAATGCTACAAAGAGATTGCAGACCTTACAGGCTACGATTTGAATAAAGTTAAAAGCCATATACAAAATGGCAAACGGAATCTGAAAATTTGTATGGAAAAAAATGACAAGCAACGCGACTAATATTATACGAATTCAGCAATACCTTAAAGGAGAACTGACTCCTGAGGAGATGAATAAACTTGAACGAGAAGCATTGGATGATCCCTTTTTAAACGATGCACTAGAAGGCTATCTACAAAAAGGCGTAAATACGCACCACCTAACCTTGTTGCAACAGCGTCTACAGGATAGGATAACGGAGCAACCGCAAGAGAGAAACCGGATGCTCTTCACTACCCAACGGCTTGGTATAGCCGCCGTTGCCTGTCTACTTTTCATTTTGGCTTGCGTTTTACTTTGGATGGTTAACACGCGAAATATAGCCAATAATGGAGGCAACCAAGAAGTAACAATGGAACTCAACACAAGTGACCCCATCCCTTCTGGTAATGGGTTGTCGATTGCGAGAAAATTAAAGACATCTTCCTCATCGCCGATAGCTGGATGGGATCATTTTAACGATTACATTTTAGAAAATATGAAATCCGATAGGACGAAAGGTGTTGTTATTCTCCGATTTAAAGTGGATCAAGAGGGAAGGCCCATTAATATACAAACGATAAAAGGAGCTAGCTATCGTCAAATAAACGAGATAAAACGCTTATTAGAAGGTGGACCAGCTTGGGAAGCAAATAAATCAGCGGAAGTTGAATTTGTTTTTGAATAGTGCCTCAAGGTCTCTTCAAAAACATATAAAGGACTCTTTATAAAATAAAATGCATAATTCCGTAAGTGATGCCCGCCAAGACAGCAGACACCGGAATCGTTAATACCCATGCCCAAAGCAAACTTATCGTTACACCCCAACGAACAGCCGAGACACGCTTAACCAAGCCGACACCGATGATAGAACCTGTAATCGTATGGGTTGTGGAAACAGGAATACCAAAGTGCTCGGTAATTCCTAAAGTTAAGGCTCCTGCCGTTTCGGCTCCAACACCCTCTAAAGCAGTTACTTTAGTGATCTTTGTACCCATTGTTTTCACAATTTTCCATCCACCACTCATGGTTCCTAATGATATCGCTGTATAACAGGTTAACGGAATCCACTCCGGCATATGATCGGCATTTGGTAAATAACCGCCCGCAACCATAGCAACAACAATGATCCCCATCACCTTTTGCGCGTCATTTCCTCCATGGGCAAAACTCAAGGCTGCCGATGAAACTAACTGCAATCGCTTAAACCACTTTTCTGCAACGGCCGGACGCGAACGTTTCGCTAGGTGTAAAATGATCAGGGTTATAACAATTGATATTAACATACCAATGACCGGCGCCAAGACAATAAAAGAGATTATTTTTAACGTGGGGCCTAAATTGATGGCCCCCATAACAGAGTCTCCTAAAAAAAGTGCATGAGCCATCCCTGCTCCTGCAAAACCACCGATGAGTGTATGGGAAGAACTGGAAGGAATGCCATAATACCAGGTAAATAAATTCCATCCGATGGCAGCTATCAGTCCAGCCAGAATAACTTCCAATGTAATGTAATTTTCAACAACAGTCTTTGCGATCGTATTCGCAACTTTATGGTCTGTAAAATAGAAATAAGCTGCAAAATTAAAAGCCGCAGCCCAAAGTACCGCTTGAAAAGGCGTAAGAACTTTAGTTGATACAATAGTGGCAATGGAATTGGCTGCATCATGAAAACCGTTTATATAATCAAAAGCAACGGCTAATACAATAACAACGACCAAGATGGTTAACATAGATTTCTAAATTTTAATGAGTGGAGGGTTTAAATGTAAACTCAAATAGCACATCTAAGCCGTTATGCATTTTTCACTAAAATACTTTCTAACACATTAGCCACATCTTCACACATATCTGTTGCAGTTTCCAACGTAGCAAGTACTTCTTTATATTTTATAAGAGTTATCGCATCTTTTTCATACAAGAACAGGTCACCTATCGCTTTATTGTAAACATAATCAGCTTTATTTTCAACGCTATTAACCCGTACACAGGCATCTGCTATGCTGCGCACGTTTTTTAAGTTTCTTAGCTCATGCATCCCTTTGGAAAGCGCAGTAACTGCTTCTACAATTAGGTTGGCTAATTCGCGGATTGGCTCGGTAATGATATCCACATGGTAAAGCTCCATCCGGTTTGCAGAGTCAAAAATATAGTCAGCAATATCATCCAAAGCACTCGCAAGTGTATGAATGTCTTCTCGATCAAAGGGTGTAATAAAATTTTTCCCTAACTCCAAATGTATTTGATGGGTTATTTCATCGCCTTTATGCTCTAAATCTTTGACCTTTTTATAAAGCAATTTTCGTTGTTCTATGTCATCTGTATTAACGGCCTCATGAAGTGCCTGAGCGATGTCTATCAGGTTAGTACTTGCCTGTTCAAAAAGCGGGAAAAACTTTTTGTCCTTAGGAACAAAGTATTGAAATATACTGTTTAGCGACATTTTACTTTTAAATTATGTTGCAAAGGTATCTCCTTAATGTTAAGTTAATGTTAAGTTTATGCAATCTCTGCTTCACTGAACATTTGTGTAACGTATACAGAAGGTCATATTAACTACGACTTTGCCAGTGTAAATCCAAAGGTTGATCCAAGTCCTTCCGTGCTTCGTACAGAAATTGTCTGTTGATGGGCTTCAAGAATATGTTTCACAATAGCCAAGCCTAATCCAGATCCACCAATTTGCCTGGAACGACTTCGATCGGTTCTAAAAAAACGTTCAAATAAGCGCGGTAAATACTTCTCCTCAATTCCGATTCCATCATCTGTCACCTCAAGGAGTACCTGGTCATGCAATTCATAGGTTTTGATATACGTATGTCCTTTCTCCTTCCCGTACTTGATAGAGTTGCTAATTAGGTTGACCAAAACTTGCCGGATTTTTTCACGATCGGCATTTACAAATATCGGATAGCTATATTTAGGTTTAAATATGAGTTCTATATCGTGCTTTTCAGCTTTTAATTCCAATGATTCCATTACCTCTTTCACCAGCATCGAAAGATCAAATCGTTGGTAATTTATTTTAATTTCACCACTTTCCAGTTTAGCTATTTCATCCAAATCCTTTATGAGATAACTTAGGCGATCGATGTTGTTCGATGCCTTTTGCAAAAAAGTTTCTGCTCGTTCAGGATCTTCATACATAAGGCCATCTTGAACGGCTTCTAAATACCCTTGAATTGCAAAAAGTGGTGTTTTAAATTCATGTGATATATTCGAAAGGAACTCCCTGCGAAATTGCTCTTGATTTTTCAGGGCGTCTATTTCGATTTTTTTCTCCCTTGCCCAAGCTCTTACTTCTTCGTGTACGTCATTAATTGGATCGTCTCCTAATTGTTCACCCAACGCTTCCTTTAGATCTTTACCCAACTTAAGATTGTGGATCATTTTATAAATAAGGGTGATCTTTCGATAAATGTACCGCTCGATAAGGTAATAAAAAACAAAAAAACTGCAAATGAAAGCAATAACAAAGGTAATAATGAAATAATACCAGCTATGTTGAAAGTAAAAGTTTACCGAACTTAATGATAAAGCAACAATTAACGCATTTATTGAGACCAGCAATTTAAATTGCATAACTAGTAAGTTTGACGTTTTTAATCAACACGCTTCTCTTCATCAAATTCCCCTAAGACGGTAATACCTCCTTTAACTTTATCGCCTAATTTCACATTTACCTTAGTTCCTATTGGCAAAAAAACATCTACACGAGAACCAAATTTAATAAAACCAAACTCTTCTCCTTGCTTTACCTCTTTTCCTTCATTAACATACCAGACAATACGCCTCGCCAATGCCCCCGCAATTTGCCTAAATAAAACTTCTACACCGAACGAGTTCTCCACAACTATTGTCGTTCGTTCATTTAGCGTTGAAGATTTCGGATTCCAGGCCATCAAGTATTTCCCCGGGTGGTATTTAAAAAATTTGACAACTCCTGTAATCGGACTCCTGTTACTATGCACGTTAATCGGTGACATGAAAATGGATAGCTGTAAACGCCGGTCCTTGAAATATTCTGTTTCCTCTGTTTCCTCGATAACCACGACCTTCCCATCTGCCGGGCACAATATTTTTTGATGATGTAAGTCGATTTTACGGATTGGGCTTCTGAAAAACTGTATCACTGTTACAAGAAGTACAAAGGAAAGGATATAGACGATCCATGTCAAGATCATGTTGTCAGAGTAAAAAAAATGTACTAACGCATTTATTACAAAAACAAATAATATCGATAGCGCTAATGTCGTATAACCTTCTTTATGGAATTTCATTAAAATTAATTATTACGTGTGCCTTTCAAAGCATTAATCCAGCTACAAACTTAGCACATTTTTTCCTCAGAATAAATTATTAATAATCTTGTATGCTATCAAGAGGTAAGCATGGGTTCCGTTACCGTTGTGATCGCTTAAACCGCCCGATAAATATCCTTTAGGTTACGGCCAATACCCTTGTAGTCAAGCCCATACCCTACAACAAATTGATTCTCAATTTCAAAACCCACATAAGCTAGTTCTTCAAAATCATATTCAAGAGCTTCTGGTTTCAACAACAGGGTACAAACAGCAATAGACACTGGCTCTTCACGTTCAACTAGTTCGATCACCTGCTTCAGTGTATTCCCGGTATCTATAATATCTTCAACAATTATCACCTCTCTTCCTTTTAGGGAATTAGGAAGGCCAATCAGCGTTTTCACCTCTTCCTCCCGTTGATCACCGCGATATGAAGCCATTTTCACAAAACACACTTCCGAGGCAATATGAACCTCCTTCATGAGGTCTGCCATGAACATAAAGCATCCATTTAGTACCCCAACAAATACCGGTATTCTATTCTCATAGGCTACATTTAGTTGTATTCCTATCAACCGCAACCGTTTTTTAACCTGCTCATGTTCGATCATTAGCTCGAAGTCCTTATGATCTATCTGTATTTTCATCAATCCTGTTGTTCTTGTTTTTTATCTTTCCCAAAAAGCTTTTCAAAGAAACCTTTCGCTTCTTCAAACTCCTCTTCCAGAAAATCTTGTTTTATTGTGTCGACCTGAAGCGTATCCGGTCTAGCCGGTCTCAGTGCTTCACGGAGGGTCACATTGTAAAATCCGTAACTGCTACTGTCACGAGGCGCCAGTCCTCTTCGAGCCATAATACCACCTATTAATCTAAAATATCCCCCCAAATATGGCTTCAAATGTCCATCATATTGAAAGGGATAGAGCCCTGTTTTTGGTTTAGGGATAATACTGGCCAGATAAATGCTTTCTCCCACATTCAACTGAGAAGGATGTTTTCCAAAGTAAAACCGCGCAGCTTCTCCTATTCCATATACATTTCTTCCCCACTCAATGATATTGAGATAAACTTCAAACATTCTGCTTTTGCTCACTACTTGATTATTTTCTATGAGCCAGACCATTAATATCTCTTCTATTTTCCGTGCCAATGTTTTTTCTCTTCCCAGAAACACATTTTTTACTAGCTGCATAGAAATTGTACTCCCGCCCCGTTTAAATGCTTTGGCTTTTAAATTGGTTGTAATAGACATTTTGAACGCATCGATCACAAAGCCCTTATGGCTAAAAAAAGAGGGGTCTTCAGTAGTAAGCACGGCATTCCTAAGATTGGGAGATATGTCATTAAGCGAAGTAAAATTTGGATTATTGGGTGAAACATCAATACTTCGCATTGCTTTTCCGTCTTCGTACGGTATATACGTAAATGGTGTATTTATTTTCGATAAATTCGTTTTCCCCCAAGAATTTATTCGAAATCCTTTTTTATCCATCCCTGCGGAGAGCCTTACGCTATCCGGATTATCTAAATCCACGAATAAATCTAAATGATATTTTAATTTTCCAGAGACCCTGATTCCCTCTAAATTATCAAACATACCATGAGGAAAGGAATCAAACATATCCTGTGCATTAATTTCAGGCATATCTACCCCTAATTCTATGCTACGGTGTGGCTTAAATGTTATTTTTCCAAAAGGATGAGCAACTAATTTTTTGATTTTTACTTCAGAACTTCTATCCAGTCCGATGTAGTTTTCGCCGACCAGAACCTTAGCGTCGATATGCCCTTGCGGAACAATGATCTCCTGCTCAGCTATTCTCCAATGCTGGATAACAAGATTTTTCGCAGCCCATCCGCCGGATATTTGCAATTCTCCACCGTTCATTGTCACCTTCTTAAGATCCGTTTCCAACGTATCGAACCGCAAAGTAAGCCCATATTTCTTCTTAATAACGGGTAGTTCAACAGGCTTTCCTTCTGCATAAACTTTAAAATACAATTGTTTTTTAGAGGGAAGCACTTGCCCCAAAACATGCCAAACCGCCTCATTATCATTGATTTCAACCGTAGATGACAAATCACCGTCATCAATAATAGCTTTAGGTACAGACACAACTTGTTTGGTACTATCATCCATATAACTTGCTTCAAAATCAGTAAGTTCCATGTTCTCAGGAATCTTATAAAGTACACTGTTGATCAGCTTATCGGCTAATTCTGCCAAGTTCATTTTAGTGGCCGTCTTTGTGGTATCCACTTCCTTTTGTTTAAACAAAAAATCATAATTACTTAGGCTGTCTTTTTTTACAAAAGATAGTTTAGCATCATGCAAATTCAGCGCAGACACTTTGATGTTCCCTGATAAAAGGGGCCAAAGCTTCACTGTAATATCTAAATAATTGATGTCTATTAATTGTTCTCGCTGATTCGGTAAAATACGAAAGCCTTCAACGGCTACCGTACTAAAACCCGAAAAATACGCTTTGTCGATCGTCACCTTCAAATCGTATTCGGTTTGAGCTTGCTTTTTAACTTGCTGTAATGCTTTCTGTAACAAACTTTCTCTTTTATTATAGAGTACTCCGACAGCAATGATGAATGCCACCATTATCGTCCCAAGGACAATAAGCGCAATCTTGAGGTGTTTCGGGTGGATTTTTTTTAAATATTGTTTTATCATAACGAATGGACGCACGATTCTTCGCCAAAAGTAATATTATTCTCTCATTATTAATCACGTAACCATTTGGAATCCGAAGTATATGCTGTCAATGTCTTATTCGCCTTCTTTTGTTTATTAAATGTAGAAATACCGTAAACCCGGGCAAAGCCAACTTTATCTACCCTATATTTCGTATTTTTGCATAAAATATGGAGTTCAAATGATAACTAAAGAACAGATATTACACGCTTTAAGTTTTGTTGAAGACCCTGATTTCAAAAAAGATCTTGTTACATTAAACATGATCAAAGATATTGAGATCACACCACATAAAATTAGCTTTAGTGTTGTGCTTACCACCCCGGCTTGCCCAATGAAAGATCATATTGAGCACGCCTGCCGTAATGCCATCGCGCACTTTGTCGATAAAAATATTGACGTTTCCATAAACATGACGTCTCAGGTAAAAGCTGCACCGAATCAACAATTAGCTAACATAAAAAATATTATCGTTGTTGCTTCGGGTAAGGGTGGCGTTGGTAAATCAACTGTTGCAGCCAATCTAGCTTTAGCCCTCCATCTTAAGGGCGCAAAAACAGGATTATTGGATGCAGATATTTACGGACCGTCAATTCCTTTAATGTTTGGGGTTGAAGGAGCACGTCCAACGGCCTCTAAAACAGCTGACGGAAAAACAAAAATAGAACCAATTGAAAAATTTGGAATTAAATTATTATCCATCGGTTTCTTTACCGATCCGAACCAGCCCATCCCTTGGAGAGGGCCGATGGTAAGTGCTGCTATTAAACAGTTATTTAATGATGCCGACTGGGGCGATTTGGATTATCTAGTGGTTGACCTGCCTCCTGGTACCGGAGACGTACATATTACAGTCGCTCAGAATTATCCGGTGGCCGGAGCCGTTATCGTTACGACACCCCAAAATGTTGCATTGGCCGATGCAACGAAAGGCATCGGTATGTTCATGATGGACACCATCAATATACCGCTATTAGGTATAATCGAAAATATGGCCTATTTCACACCCGCCGAGTTACCCGACAACAAGTATTACATCTTTGGAAAAGATGGTGGTAAACGTCTTGCTGAAAAGTTTGATGCCCCATTTTTAGGGGAGCTTCCTTTGGTCAAGAGTATTAGCGATGCCGGTGATAACGGCTATCCGATTGTCACAGATGAGGATGAATTCATTTCAGGAAATTTTATATCAATTGCTGAAAAAGTGGCACAACAACTCTCCTTACAGCATAATTTAAAGGATGAACAAAAGCCCAATTTTATACAGTAAATAATTTTTAGTATCTTTACATCTATTTTTAAAACCATATAAGGTTATGAGCTTACAGGAGAGAGTAGAAGAAGCACTAAACACCTTAAGGCCTTATCTCGAGGCAGACGGTGGTAATGTAACCATAGAAGAAATTACGTCGGAAAATGTAGTTCGCCTGCGCTTGTTAGGATCGTGCGCGTCTTGCTCGATGAGTATTATGACTTTCAAAGCGGGTTTGGAACAAGCCATTCAAAAAGCTGTTCCTGAAATTACCGCAGTAGAAGCCATCAACATTACCGATCCAAACGACCCAAACGCAACCATACCCCAACGTGTTAACTAATTGGAGTAATTCCTTTTAACATTATTTAACAGGAGGTTTTGCTGAGTTTTGGTAGTTTTATCGCATTATGAAAAAAATCGCTTTTGTAACCTGCTTGCTTATTTTTAGCGTATCGGCTTTAACATCGGCCCAACAGCATACAGAAAAAAAGCTAGTGCAATTCAGCGGGGTTATACATAATGCTGACTCAAGTATCGCAGTTCCCTATGTAACATTAACGAATCTTTCTTATCAAAAGCAGCTTTTTAACGCAAATCATCAAGGTTTCTTTTCTTTTGTCGCCCATGAAGGAGACACGATAAAACTCAGCGCCGTAGGTTATCGCTCTGAACAGTTAATAATACCAAAAACCGCCAGTAATAAGGTCACAGTTGCGCTAACAATGAAAGCACAAATCATCGATTTGCCGGTAGTAACTGTTTATCCCTGGGCAAGTATTGATGAATTCAACTATGCCTTCATGAATTTGCAGATCGCTGATGATGACTACCTAATTGCTCAACGGAACCTTTCGTATGAATCTTTAGTAGCCATGTCTAAAGTAGTACCAAGGAATGCTTCCGAGATCCAAAATTTAGATGCTACGAGCAGGCATATCGGTTTAACGAATAAGACGGTCAATCAACGGAATTCCAATGCTTTATTTAGTCCTTTAGCCTGGGCAAGCTTTATTAATCAGATTACTCAAGGAAATAAGAGCAGAGCAAGCGACAATTAGCATCGTTTACGCATTAACTTTTTATCCAACGAATTTTTTCGTCAATCGGTTTTCTTAAACCGGTAGTTTCTTTTTCGTGGTGATATCCTAGGTAAAAAAGACCAAGACATGCTTCATTTCGCCCGAGCTGTAAAAAATCTTTCAGCCCACTCAAAGTTCCCGGTGTGCTCCAGTAACCACCTATGCCTTTCGCTCTAGCCGCAAGCCAGAGGTTTTGTGCCGCACACCCAATAGCCGCCACTTCCTCCCATTCTGGAACTATGCCGCTATAAGCAATATTAATCGCAACTATCGCAGCAGATTTTAGAATTTTCTCCTTGATATTATCATACTTCTTTTGCAAAAACTGTTCTTCATTTGTTTGTGCTCTATATAATTCAGCCATTTTATCAGCAAGTGCCGAACGTCCTTCTCCATTAAATACGGTAAAAAACCAAGGTTGAGTAAGCTTATGACTTGGCGCATAGTTTGCATAGGTCAATAGTTCCTTTATAATTTCATCCGGAATATCTTGATCGATATAACTTACGGGAAAAATGCTTCTTCTATATTTTATATTATCCAAAATGATCTTTTCAGTATTCATAATAAAAATTATCTTATCAATGCTTATTTCTTCTAATTGCTAACAGGATATTATAGGCTATAAACAACCATAGCCACTTAAAGTGGCTATGGTTGTTTAGTTCGATATACGCACATAAAGACGCTACTTTACATTAGACACCATCTGGCCACCGGTAGCTGATTTCAGTTTTATAAAGTCGGCCATAATATCTAGACTTTCATCTTCGATAAAGTCATTATCCATCCGAGGTAGAGCCTGTCCTTTTGCGATAACCGGCAAGCCTTTTAGTTGACGCCGAGCATTTACCCGATCCCTATTTTTTACATCCTGATCTTCTCTTTCCTTCTTTAATTTCGTTTCCTGCAAGGAAACCGAAGTTTCACCTTCACGTTTATTAAATGTTTCAATATCATCTAAAAGATACTTATACTCCGTAGATGTCTTCATCCGCTCATTATGTTTCTCTATCAGATTTGGTTTGATCGCATTTAAATCTGCATAAGGTGTGTAGGAGGATGATTTAATCTGATCCCAGGGAAGCGCTGCTTTTTCAGAGCTCTCTCCAAACTTATCGGCCGCATAAATCATAGGAAATTCGATATCGGGCGTAACTCCTTTATGCTGTGTACTACTCCCGTTTATCCGATAAAATTTGAATGTGGTGAAATTAATTTGTCCAAATTTAGGAGCTCCCTGAGGCATACCGTCATCCACATTGGAAGCTTCATTTGTTTTGTCCCTTGCGGTTAGCAATAATCGATCTGCACGGCTAATGAACTGATCCATCGCTACCGCACTTTGCACAGTACCCTTACCATAAGATTGGGTTCCGATAATAATTCCACGTCCATAGTCTTGAATAGCGGCGGCAAAAATCTCGGACGCCGATGCACTAAACCGATCAATCATAACACCGAGAGGCCCCTCCCAGCTAATACTTTCATCTTCGTCGTTATTGATCTCAACGCGATTATTTGGATCCCTTACCTGTACAACGGGTCCTGATTTAATGAAAAGTCCCGTTAACTCAACTGCTTCAATTAAAGACCCTCCTCCGTTTGCCCTCAAATCCATCAAAACGGCATCCACCTTTTCCTGTTTTAAGGTATCTAAAATCCGCCGGACGTCTCGCGTTGTACTCTTATAATCCGGATTCCCAGCCTGCATCTCTTTAAAATTTAAATAAAAGCCAGGCACTTTGATAACGCCAATTTTGTAGGTCGTCCCATCTTCTCCCTTAACCTCTTTAACTTCCTTCTTTGCTGATTGTTCTTCATCTACAATCTTATCCCGTACCAAAGATATAATCTTTGGAGCAGCAGTGAGCTCCTGTCCTGCAGGAATAACTTTTAATCGAACTGTTGTTCCTTTGGGGCCCTTTATTTTCGACACGACATTACCCAACCGCCAACCAACTACGTCTACAAATTCGTCATCACCTTGAGCAACTGCTATAATTCGATCGTCTTGTTTAAGTGTCTTATCACGAAATGCAGGTCCCCCTGGAACAATACGCATTACCTTTACCACTTCGTTATCCATCATCAGCTGTGCACCTATTCCTTCAAACGAACGAGCCATGCTCTCATTAAAGCGCTGCGCATCCTCTGGTGTAAAGTAATTGGTGTGTGGATCAATTGCACCCGTGAACGCATTCATCATGATTTGAAAAGCGTCATAATTATTAGATGTATTTTCCTGTGAAAGCAAATTTTGATACCGTTCTTTGAGTGTTTTTTTGCTTTTAGCCTCTTCCCCCTCTTTGCCTGTACTACTCAATTTCAGATTCAAAAGATCGTATTTTATTCTTTTTTTCCAGCTTTCCTGAGCCTCAGCTTCTGTCTTAAACCAAGCAAGCTTTTCTCGATCGTAAACAAAGGATTCGTCTTTCGTAAAATCATATTTTTTGTCTATCTGCGAAATCGCATATTTTAATTGTTCATTGAATCGCTTTCTATAAACATTATAAACATGAAACATAGCACTTAAATCACCATTTTTTAAATCATTCAGTAAAACTTTACGATAAGACTCAAAACTATCAATGTCCGATTGAAGGAAATAATTTTTTCCTTGATCTAAGTTTTTCAAGTACAGATCGAAAACAACAGACGATAAAGAGTCGTTAAAAGGAACTCTTTTGTAATGCGCCTTTTCTAGTAGCGCCACTAAATCTTTGGTTATAATTTCTTGTTTGGCATTGGGCCGCAGAGTTCCTGCACCTTCATCCAACTTAACGCGCGGGTTAGCACTACAAGCAACAGCTGCAGCAATAAACAACGCCAAAAACAATTTTTTCAACATCTCTTGGAACGATTTAATATCCATTATTTATACGTAATACTCTTTCGGACAACGCTGTCCTTAAGGTTTTAAAATTATCAAAAAAAGAACCAAAAATCACACAGCAATATAGTATAAAACTATTTCTTTTATAAATCATATAAATTTTACATTTGTGCGATGCTATTTTAGTCGATCGACCTCTTACATTGAAGTATTTTGCATTACTGTCATTGCGCCTTCTTCTTTTGTTGTTGACACAACAACCTTTACATCGCTAGCGGGAAATAGTCGGTTTTTGATATGGTGGTATTCTGTTAAATATTCAGAAGCTTTTGTATAATTTTCTGTTTTTAAGTACACATCACCCAAATCATCATAGATCCGCAATCTCAACATCTCGTCACCCGCCTGTAAAGCATAAGCAGCCGCTGATGTATAATCGGTGATGGCCAGTTCATATTCTTTTAGCAATTTTTTTACTTTACCAAGATGGTATAAGCTATATGACATGTCTCGTTGACTATTACTTGCCAAGGAAGCAACTTTTACTGCCTGCAGGTGAAACCATCTAGATTCGGTATATTTCTTCTCCAATAAATAAATTGCAGCTAAACTATTATAGGCACTCACACGACCACTTACGTTTTTCTCTTTCTTATATAAAGGTAAAACACGCTTAATAATATCGTGCTGTGCTTCCTTAAATTGCCCCTTTCTCGCCTTTAAAACCGCCAAATGCTCTAAGGCTACAGCCTCGTTATGCACACTTTTTGCCCTTAAAGCGTTTTTGTTCATCAAATCATAATAAAATAAGGCCCTATCTGTATTATCTAAAAACTCGTACAAGGCCCCTAAGTTACTTGCAATAATAGCCTGCGCATGAAAATCATTAATTTCAGCCTTTATAGCAAGGGCTCTTTCAAAACTGCCAATTGCTTTTTCATATCTCTTATCTTTTACATATAGAAGCGCCAACCGATTTTGCAAATTTGACACCATTTCCATATTTCCAATCTGCAGATATGATTGCAAAGAACGTTGGAGGGAAGTCTCCAAATCCATCGTGCTGTTAGCTGTATTGGAAGGTAAAGGGTAATACTGCCCGGTCTGTTGCAAAACAATATTTAGATCCCGCTCTTCCAATTCCTTCGTAACAGAGCCCGAAGCAATATGCTTTTGGTCAAACGCTTCTCTAAGTAATTGTTCTTTTGTTTTTTCAGGAGGAAGCTCATACTGAACGGGACCTATCCCTGTAAAGCTTTTCACGGATACTGTGTCTGACACGATCCCTTTATCACCATTTCTCTTCTTGGCCAACTTGCCTTTTACACCGGGCGCAAAGCCCATCACTAGACAAGAAACCAATGTGTATTTAAGTATCTTTTGCACGTAAACCGTTTTTATTCATTTCTCAATATACAAACTTATATAAAATTGGTTTGATTTGCAATTTTATGATAGCCAACACTTAACCTAATTCTTCCGTGCATCTTAAAAGATCTTCATATTGCATTTAGATAAAAATAATAGTAAGTTTGCTAAAAAAGATGGCAACAACTCCTCCCTTGGCTGAGCGCATGCGCCCGGAAAATATAAACGATTATGTTGGTCAGTATCACCTATTGGGCCCGGATGCCGCTTTAAGAAAGTCCATTGAAAGCAACAATCTTCCGTCAATGATATTATGGGGTCCCCCCGGTGTCGGAAAGACGACCTTGGCTTACATTATTTCAAAACGCTTAAATCGCCCTTTTTTTAACCTCAGCGCGATAAATGCCGGGGTTAAAGATGTGAGAGAAGTCATCGAAAAAGCGAACTTAAGCAAGGCTATGTTTCAGGATCAGCCCATTTTGTTTATTGACGAAATCCATCGTTTCTCAAAATCCCAGCAAGATTCTTTGTTAAGTGCTGTCGAACGCGGGTTAGTGACATTAATAGGAGCCACAACAGAGAATCCCTCTTTTGAAGTTATATCCGCGCTATTATCCCGCTGCCAGGTATATACCTTGAAGCCCTTGGAAGAAAGTGACCTTGTGACGCTACTGCAAAAGGCAATAGCGAGCGATCCGGCTTTAAAAGAGAAAAAAATTATCATTGACGAACACGAAGCGCTGCTCCGAATTTCAGGAGGAGATGCCAGAAAACTACTCAACGTGTTGGAGCTGGTTAGTAATGCCCTTTCTAGTGAAGAGCATCACATCAATAATGATTTTGTGCTAAAACAGGTTCAACAAAACATGGCGCTCTACGACAAAGCGGGAGAACAGCATTATGATATTATTTCTGCTTTCATAAAATCCATTCGAGGAAGTGACCCAAATGCAGCTGTATATTGGCTTGCCCGAATGATAGAAGGTGGAGAGGATCCCTTATTTATTGCCAGAAGACTGCTCATTTTAGCCTCCGAGGATATCGGTAATGCAAATCCAAATGCACTGCTGTTGGCAAACAACTGTTTTCAGGCTGTAAATGTAATTGGTTGGCCGGAATCAAGAATCATTCTTTCGCAAACGGTAACTTATATGGCTTCGTCACCAAAGAGCAATGCTGCTTACGAGGCTATTAATAACGCCCAAGCGCTTGTAAGGCAAACGGGCGACTTATCCGTTCCCTTACATTTAAGAAATGCGCCAACAAAATTGATGAAAAATTTAAATTATGGAAAGGAATACAGATACGCGCACGCTTACGAAGGGAATTTTGTTGAACAGGAGTTTATGCCTAATGGATTGAGTGGTCAACAATTATACGATCCGGGAAACAATCCTGCCGAACAAAAGCTAAGGGAGCAACTAAAAAAATTATGGAAGAATAAGTATGGTTACTAATGTCTAGTATCAGCCAAAGTACAGCTCTTTAAACGATGCCTAATGTTTCGCAGGCTTTTTCAGCGGCTAGTTTTTCAGCATTTTTCTTATTATAGTCACGTCCGATACCTCTAACCTCTCCCGAAATAATTGCTTCTACTGTGAATAACTTAGCGCTTTCTCCTTCCGCATTATTTGTGACTTCAAAGAGAACGTCGTTACCGGTAGATTGACACCATTCAATTAACCTACTCTTAAAGTTTGTTTCGGTTTGTTCTAATAGATGAATATCTACGTGTGGTTTTATAATGCGGTTTAGAAGGAAATTACGGGTAAACAAGTATCCTTTATCAAGATAGACAGCCCCAATGAGCGCTTCGAAAGCATCACCCAGTAAAGAACTCGACTTACCGGGATATCCTACCATTTTAGAATCGTACTGAATAAGTTCATCAAAACCAAGTTTTCTAGCTAATTGGTTAAGATGAACTCTACTGACGATCTTTGAACGCATCTCTGTTAAAAAGCCCTCATCCTTATAAGGGTACATCTTAAACAAAAGCTCAGCTATGACGGCTCCTAAAATAGCATCTCCTAAAAACTCCAGTCGCTCGTTACTATTTTTTGTTCCTTTCTTTACTTGCACCGCAACCGATTTATGGCGAAAAGCCATCTGATAGAGGTACAAATTTCCCGGTATAAATCCAAGTAAATTTTTCAATGCCCGAACGTATTTTCGTTTGGACGAAAGGTAGAGCTTATAAATGCTAAAAATAGACATTATTCATTTGGAAAATTTTCAAAATTCCATAGATACCATTTACTTCACTGCAGTCTTCAAAAAGAATAGGTTTCTCAAGGTTGAAACGCATTATTCGTCGTACTTTTTGAAAATTACGGAAGCGTTATGTCCACCAAAACCAAAAGTATTACTCAAAGCATAGTTGACTGTACGACTTTGCAGTTTGTTAAATGTAAAGTTAAGTCGACTATCCAAGTTCGGGTCATCGGTAAAGTGGTTAATCGTCGGCGGTATAATACCATTTCGAATGGCCAAAATGGAAGCAATAGATTCCACTGCCCCGGCCGCTCCCAACAAGTGGCCCGTCATAGATTTAGTTGAGCTAATGTTAAGCTCATAGGCATGAGCTCCAAAATGATCGAGAATAGCCTTCGATTCACTTATATCGCCTACGGGTGTTGAGGTGCCATGTACATTGATGTAATCAATATGTTCGTTAGAAATATGTGCGTCCTTTATAGCGTTCGTCATTGCTAAACGTGCACCAAGACCTTCGGGATGTGAAGCCGTAATATGATGTGCGTCTGCGCTCATTCCTCCACCAATTAATTCAGCATAGATTTTGGCTCCACGTGCTTTTGCATGCTCCAAACTTTCCAGAATAATCGTCCCTGAACCCTCCCCGGCTACAAAACCATCTCTGTCGTTGTCAAAAGGACGTGATGCCGTAGCAGGATCATCATTACGTGTTGAAAGTGCATGCATAGCATTAAAGCCGCCAATCCCCGCTTCATTTATTATCGCTTCTGACCCACCACTAATGATAACATCAGCATATCCGGTTCGAATGTAATTGAGGGAATCGATCAATGCATGTGTGGAGGAAGCACAAGCGGACACTGTCGAAAAGTTCAACCCATGTAGTCCATACTTCATAGATATATGTCCAGGACATATATCCAGTATCATTTTGGGTATAAAAAAGGGATTGTACCTAGGTGTTCCATCGCCTTTAGCGAAATTACTTACTTCGTCTAAAAAGGTTTTTAAGCCTCCGATTCCTGATCCCCAAATTACACCGATACGATTTGTATTTAACTTGTCAAACTCTAACTTGGCATCACGTACAGCCTCTTCTGTAGAGGCCAACGCATAATGAACAAATGGATCTAACTTACGAGCCTCCTTCCGATCCATGAATTGAGTAGGGTCGAATCCTTTTACTTCACACGCAAATCTTGTCTTGAATTTCTCTGCATCAAAATGCGTAATAGGAGCAGCTCCGCTTACCCCGTTGATCAAACCATTCCAATATTCAGAAACAGTATTACCAATAGGAGTAAGCGCACCTAATCCTGTTACTACTACTCTTTTAAGCTCCATTTATTCGATTGGCCTAATTTTTAGTTAGTTAACGTTTTTTTCTAAGTAAGCTACAGCTTGTCCAACAGTGCTGATGGTTTCAGCTTGGTCGTCAGGGATAGCTACGTTGAATTCCTTTTCAAACTCCATGATCAACTCTACGGTGTCTAATGAATCAGCACCTAAATCATTGGTGAATGAAGCCTCTGGTGTAACTTCATTTTCGTCAACACCTAATTTCTCAACGATAATTGCTTTAACTCTTGAAGCGATATCAGACATGATTTTTATGGTTTAATGTTTAATAAATCAGTGCAAAGAAAAATAAAATTCAGCAAAAATCAAACCTTTTTAAGTTTTAGGCCTAATTACTTTATTCTCAAAGGCATTTTACCCTAGGCAATTTGCGCAACTTAAGACGAAAATTACTTCTTTTAAAACACTTAGTGTCCTAAGTGTCATTAATAACAATCTATTTTTTGTTTTGTGTTAAAGCTATCAATTGCAATAGAATGGCAATTTATCTAAGTTTGCAGTAAAGTAGGAGAAACATTGAATAAGCTGACATTAAAATACGAGCTGGATATCGACTTCAATTTAATTGCCATAACTTGCCCTTTAAAGGATTATCGACTATGCTATTATATTAATAAAGTTACAGGGCTAGACCTTCGTAAAATAGACGATCACGAAATTTGGCAGGATAACCGACATGTTTTTTATTTTGGACGATACTATTATGAAGACAACAACACCGAAATCGCTTACTATCTCTTAAATAATAAAGGCATCGAAGGAGGAATACTCATTCCCGAAATGAAAGTAACCGATTTCTTTTTACTGATAAAAAATCCGATTGATGAAGAACTTTTGGAATGGCAGGTTGATCAACTCAATAATTTAAAAGAAGTAGTCGTAGCATCCGAAATAGATCCGCATAAGTTGAAATCGAGAGAAAATTTAGTATTTTAGCTTGAGAATGATTTTATTACCTTTGCCTGTGTAATTTTTACACTATTGTGAATAGAGATCGTACGTTTTTTGCCTGAGCGGGAAATAATAATTGAAGAATAATAGAATTAACAACCATAAAAGAATAGCCACATTTCCGGTAAACCAAGGATTTGCAGTCTGTTCAAAGCCATTAAAAACTAGCAATAAAATGAAAAAAGTTCATAAGAGAACTAAAATTGTGGCCACTTTAGGCCCCGCTTCATCGCCAAAAGAAATATTAAGCAGCTTAATTGAAAAGGGTGTAGATGTCTGTCGTCTAAATTTTTCGCATGGTAGCCAAGAGGATCATCTGAAGGTTATTAATACGATAAAGGAGATTAATGCCGAAAATAATTTAAATATCGGAATCTTGGCCGACTTACAAGGCCCTAAAATACGAATTGGAAAAATGAAAGAGGGGGGAGCCATCCTACTCAATGGCAAACAACTTCGCATCACGACTAAAGAGATGATAGGAAATGAGGACGAGATCTACATTACTTATCAGGAATTTCCAAAAGATGTTACTGAAGGGGAAATCATTCTTTTAGATGATGGAAAAATCCAGTTAAGGGTATTAAAAACGAATGGTATTGACACGGTTACTTGCGAGGTGGTGCACGGAGGCGTGCTCACATCCAGAAAAGGGGTCAACCTTCCTAATACAAAGGTTTCTATTCCTAGTTTAACAGAAGAAGACTTGGATAATCTTCATTTTGTATTAAATTATGATATCGAATGGATTGGCATGTCTTTCGTTCGTACGGCAGAGGACATTCTTCTCTGCAAAAAGATAATCGCCGAGCGAGGTAAAACAGCGCGCGTTATCGCAAAAGTTGAAAAACCCGAAGCAATCGAGAACATCGATAGCATTATCGCTGCTACAGATGGCGTTATGGTTGCTAGAGGGGACTTAGGGGTTGAAATACCAATGGAGCAAGTGCCATTGTTGCAAAAAATGATTGTTCAGAAATGCCGCGATGCTTCGAAGCCCGTGATTATTGCCACCCAGATGCTGGAAAGTATGATCACAACACCGAGGCCAACCCGAGCGGAAGTTAATGATGTAGCAAACTCTGTTTTAGATGGAGCTGATGCCGTTATGCTGAGCGGCGAAACCTCCGTTGGAGAATTCCCTGAAATAGTGATCGAAACCATGACGAAGATTATCAAAAACGTAGAAGGTACAGCATATCCTTACTTTTCCTCTCGCAAACCGGGCCATAACCCTTCCACCTCGATTCCCGATTCGATTTGTGCATCGTCGGTGTACCTTGCTCAACAGGTAAAAGCAAAAGCGATTGTGGCAATGACCTCTTCCGGTTATACTGCCTTCGAGATCTCGAGTCACAGACCGGACTCAGATATTCATATTTTTACCGGAAACAAATCGCTGCTTAACACGCTTAGCTTGCTTTGGGGAGTAAAAGGATTTTATTATGATGGGGAAGAAAGTACAGATTCTTCGATAGCCGATGTGAACTCCCAACTTAAAGCGGCCGGGTTGATCGCTTCCGGTGATCTTATTGTGAACACGGCATCGATTCCGATTAGCGAAAAAGGAAGAACAAATATGATTAAGGTTACTGAAATCAGATAAGGTCATTAATGTTCATTGGTAATGCTTTCGTTAGGTATTACCAATGAGCCTTATACGGAAATTCCCTCGAGCTGGCTTTTTATTTTTTTTACATCTGCACTAACCCTAGCAGGTTGAACTTGATCCAAAACTGTTATTTCTTTCATTTTATCCTGCTCTGACCTATAAATAACCAGCAATTCTTCATTACCGGTCAATACGTCATATGGTCCTTTGGCGCTCATCAATTTAACCAGCACAGGCAAAGATTCGAAGAAAATAAACAATAAGCTAATGAACGTTATTGACCAATAATTACTTTCATTCAGTTTTCCTTCTTCATCGTACTTTAATTGGCCAAGAGCCTCATTTCGATCAGCAAAACCGGCAAATTGAACAATACGACCTAACTCATTGGATGTCATTATTTTTTCACTAAGTAAACCATCGGCCTGCCGTCTATCTTTTATAAACTGTTCAAGAACGCCAATTTGCAAGCGTAAATCCTGTTCCCTCTTTTCTTGCACCTTTAATGCGTCTTCTTTTCTTTTGGCGTAAGGGCCATACCCCATCACACCTGAGGTCTCCGCTGTTTTGCTTCCAAAAATTTCAAAATTTAAATTTTGCCGTTCTCGTTTCATCGATTGAATAAGAGCCTCGAGTTCGGACTTCAATTCTCTCAATTTGTCGATATCCTTGGTGTATTTATCATCAAAGGAACGATTTAATTTGTCAATCCGTTGCCTTTGCGCATTTAAGTAATTTACCTTAAGCTGCTCTGTTATTTCTTTGTCAAAAATCTTTAGCTCCAAAGGCCTTGAAATCACAACCCCTACCAATATCGCCAGAAATAGGCGAGGGGCTGCCTGTAAAAATTGTTTAAACGGCGTAACCGCTTTATCAATGGACGCAACAATGTACCGATCCATATTAAAAATAGCCATTCCCCAAACGATACCAAAAGAGATCGACGCAAGCAGGGCATAGGCATTTCCGCTAAATACAAAGTAAAGTGCGTAACTACCGGCAATGGCGGCGAATAAACCTGTAAAAAAAATAGTCGCACCAATACCGACATATTTATTATGCTCTGAGGGAGTCTTCAATAAAGTTGGTATGTGTGCTCCACTACAAAACCAAAAAAAACGATTAATCTTCCTCATAACTCACATTAACTATTACAGGTATTGCAACAACCCCTCAAAGGCCATTCCTCGAGAGGCTTTCAAAAGAATCGTGGTGTTTTCAAGCGGCTTTTTTTCAAGCGCTTTCTGTGCGGCGTCAAGCGACTCATAGTATTCTACATTATCCGTGTCCTGTCTTTGTTCAAAAAAGTTTTTCCCAATAAAAATTTTCCGAGAAAGCGGCATCGCATGAACACGCGCAATCAGACGACGATGCTCGTCAGGTGCCTCATTGCCCAACTCATACATATCGCCCAAAATAGAAACCTTTTGGTCTGCCTCAAGGCTTTCTAGGTTATCCAAAGCTGCCCACATACTACTTGCGTTCGCATTATAGTAGTCGCAGATAACTGTATTTTTATTGGTCCGCATTATTTGCGAACGATTATTTGTAGGCGTATATCTTTCAATGCCTCGATTGATCTCCTCGGGCCTCAATCCAAAATACAAACCCACAGCTACAGCGGCTAAAACATTTTCTAAGTTGTATGAGCCTGTTAAATTTGTAGAAACAAGCTGGCTGTCGCAACCGTATGCCTTGACACTACGCCAACATAGCTTCAAAACAGGATTAATGGAAAGTAGCTCACCGCTGATATTATTTGCTTCGTCCAAACCATAGGTTAAAATTTGCTTAAAACTTCTATTGTTTGCCATTGACAATAAGTGGCTATTGTCGCCTTGCAAAAATAGAACCCCTTCATGCCCTTCCAGCCAATCATATAATTCCCCTTTTGCCTTCTTCACCCCCTCAAAGCTTCCGAACCCCTCTAAATGGGCTTTGCCAACATTTGTAATAAGCCCTAATCCAGGCTTCGATATTCCGCATAAAAAAGCAATTTCCCCAATATGGTTAGCACCCATTTCTATAATGGCAAGCTCTGTATTCGATTTGATTGCCAAAATACTCAATGGCACTCCTATATGGTTATTCAAATTGCCCTTTGTGGCATAGGTGTTAAATTTTTGTGATAATACTGCTTGTAGGAGCTCTTTCGTAGTCGTTTTTCCGTTCGTTCCCGTAACACCAACAATCGGTATTTTTAGCTGATCACGGTGGTAACGCGCTAAAGCTTGAAGAGTTTCCAGAACATCTGAAACGCGCACAATGCGTTTGTTTTCTACTGATATTGGCTCGTCCACAACCGCGAAACTCGCCCCTAACTCCAATGCTTTTTCAGCAAATAGATTGCCATTAAATGTAGCTCCCCTTAGTGCAAAAAAAAGGCATCCAGGCAGTATATTTCTTGTGTCTGTCGATATATTTTGGTTTTCCTGAAAAAGCTTATAAAGCGTTGCAATCTCCATAAAAATGATTTTGCGACTAATTTACGTAATTTATAGTACGGAGAATAGACTCCCACTATCAAGTATTCTAGCTCAAGTGCTATGCTATTCCTTTTTGACATGGATAGAATCAGCTTGATGCTTCTGCTCCTCTTCTTCCTTTTTCATCTCCGCGATGCATTTTAATCCTTCTTCCGTCATGATCCATTCCGTGTAAGAAGCCCTATTTTCTTCCGAAAAATTTTCACGACATTGCCAAACAGGTAAATTTCTTATATGATTATCTGCTTCGTCGCTTAAAAAAAGTTTAGCCCCGATCGGTAGTAGCATTTTAATACTGACGCGCTGGTCACGCATGAGTTCTCCCTGTGGCAAAGTTGAGTTGTTATCGAACACAATATGCTGTTCCTGCTGATTCACATTATAGATAATTCCTTCTGCTCTTTTAGCCGCTAAATCAAAGTTCTTTCCCCTTGCGTGAAACTCCTGTACCAGTTTCGCTGGACTATTACTCTCCGCCCTTATAATGCTAATGTCCACTCCATTCATATTTCTAAATTTGCCCCTTTTCCGATTAGACTTTATAATAGTACCCAGAGAATCCAATCGATTACCATTGGAATCAACCTTTTTTATTACATTAACATCGTTTATATCCACATAATAAGCTGGAAACGGTGCTAACAGCCGTTCTTGAACAATGGATGCGTCTTCTCTAAAGTCCTGAGCCGTTTGAATTGTATAATAAGTAAGCGTCCCCGCCGCGACTAGCCAGAGCACCAAAAGGCCAAAACCGACATAGCTCCCTGCTATACGTCTGTTAAAGACGATACGGATCGCTAGTATTATGAGTGCCAATAACGGAATTGCCAAACTGAAGAAGGCGGCAACAATGACGACACCTTTATAGGTTTCAGGAACGAGATATAATGGAAAATCCGGATCGTACAATCCACCGAAGCCTTCTCCTGTCCAATCCGGTATCGCCAGAATCAGGCAAACAAGCAGGCCAATAATGCCCGCACTTAACCCGAAAATAATCAACGCGCCGATAACTTTTAGGAGCACAATGAATGCTTTAGCAATAAAATTTGCAGCGCCCTCCAAGGAATTTGCAGCGCTATTTAGGCCGGGTTTGATTCTTTCCCCGGCCATAGTAAAATTTCCACGCAGGCCCTCCATTTCCTCTTCAAAATTCTTTTTAAAATTTTGCAAATTAGGTGCTTCTCCACGCATAGCCATCCGATCTGCTCGGGTTTTTGCTAGAGGCACAACGATCCAAAGTATAATGTATAAAAGAAAACCGGTTCCGGCAAAAACAAACAGAAGCACCATTGCCAATCGAACCCAAAGAGTTTCTATATCCAGATAATGGCCCAAACCGGAACATACGCCGCCAAACACTTTATCATCGGGATCCCTAAATAACTTACGTGTACCGGAATAATTCGAACGGTAATAGGATTGTTGTGCATAATCATAAGGATCACCCGTATTGTCACTCTCAAAGTCACTCACCTTTCCCATCTGAGCACAAACCTCTTCGACATCTTGTGTGGTAATAACTTCTTTCTTTCCAGGGACAATCCGCTCACTGAACATTTCCGCAATTCTGTTCTCAATATCACCGACAATCTCCTTGCTATCTTCAGTATAGGCAAAATGCTTTTTTACATCGATCATGTATGAACGCAAAGCATCATAAGCATCTTCTTCAATATGAAAAACAATGCCGTTTATATTTATTATTATTGTTTTATTCATGGCTAATCATTTATTAAAGGTTGACATCTTTGTTCGCTTCGGTGTTGCTTGATTCGGTGGATGTTTTTACCGCAAACACGAGCTCATTCCAGGTTTCATCTAGGGCCTTGAGCACTTCTTGCCCTGCTGCCGTTATTTGATAATATTTTCTTGGAGGGCCTGAGTTTGACTCTTTCCAGATATAACTCAGTAATTCATTATTTTTCAACCTGGTCAACAGAGGATATAGTGTACCCTCTACCACCAGTAGGCGAGCCGTCTTCAGCTCATTGATGATATCTGAGGCATATATTTCCCCCCGGGAAATAATTGACAGAATACAGTATTCCAGTATTCCTTTCCTCATTTGGGTTTGTGTATTTTCTACTATCATATAACAAAGATATATGTTTTATTAGGTATTATGCAATACATAGTAGCTTGTTAAAAACATAATAACTCATAAACAACTGATAATCAGTCATAAAAAATTTAACACAACCAATAAACATCATCTTTATAAATGATTATTCGTAAAACGCCCTATGAAGCCTGCTTATTAAAGCTATTTGAATAATCAGCAAATAGTGTATTTTTCACACAATCCATTTGCTTTTTAATATTTCATCCAATACATTTGGAAATTAAATCCTTATAAACAAAAGCATGATTAAAGCGGCTAACCTAAAGAAACTATTTATTGAAAATTTTAGTCAAGACCCATTAATTGTCCGCTCACCTGGAAGAGTTAATCTTATCGGAGAACATACGGATTATAATGAAGGACTTGTTCTCCCGGCAGCAATTAACAAAAATGTGTACTTAGCGATTGCAAAAAACAAAACAGACAAAATTCGCCTTTACGCCATAGATCTCTCTGACTCCTTTGAAACGACAATTAGCGCCATAAAAAAAACCGATAAACTATGGCCGGATTATATTCTAGGCGTTATTGAACAATTGCAGTTAAATAACTATACCATCGATGAAGGTTTTGATATTGCATTTACCGGAGACATCCCTCAAGGAGCAGGTTTATCATCCTCTGCAGCATTGGAGTGTGCCACAGCATTTGCACTGAGTACCCTATTTCAGTTGAATTTAAGTAAGCTGGATATCGCTCTTTTATCCCAAGCTGCGGAAAATCAATTTGTTGGGGTGAATTGTGGATTAATGGATCAATTTGCAAGCGTCTTCGGAAAAGAACAACACCTCGTAAAACTAGACTGCGCGGATTACTCCTACGAGTATATACCTTTTAACACAAATGATATTAAAATATTATTACTCGATACGCAGGTGAAACACTCTTTAGCTTCCTCTGCTTATAACGAACGTCGGGAGCAATGTGAGGAAGGTGTCCGATTGATTAATCAATATGACCCCGCTGTTACCAGTTTAAGGCATGCTTCGGAAGAATTACTTTTAAAATATGTAAAACCGGTTAACGAGATCGTATATAAAAGATGTAGTTATGTAGTCGCAGAAATTGAACGGTTACAGCTTGCTTGTGAGGATCTAAAAAAAGACGATTTCATTGCTTTTGGAAAACGCATGTTCGAAACGCATGAAGGCCTGGAAAACCAGTATGAAGTAAGTTGTAAGGAACTAGATCTTTTGGTACAACTGGTAAAGGGCAACCAACATGTTTTAGGAGCTCGTATGATGGGAGGGGGCTTTGGCGGTTGCACTATTAATCTTGTCAAGGCAAGCAAAGCGGAAGAAGTGGCTCGGGAAGTTGCTGCCGCATATAAAGAACAGACAGGGATAGATATTCCGTATTATATTGCTGAAATAAATTCCGGAACAGGTGTTGTTAATTTAACTCAAGCATCGTATGGCCAGATATAAGCTTCCCTTACTGAAAGATTTCAAAACTAAAGGAGGTGGAAAGAGCAGTGCGTTAGTCATATTAAAAAACAACCGGGGGATGCAGGTAGCCCTAACAAACTATGGAGCAAGAATAGTGAGCCTCATCGTTCCGGACAAAAAAGGAAATCTGATCGATGTTGTTTTAGGTTTCAGTAGTATTACCAATTACCTGCAAGCCGATGAATCATATCATGGAGCGACCATTGGACGGTACGCCAACCGGATAAACAAAGGCACCTTTGAACTGAAGGGTGTGACTTACAAAGTTGAACCGAACAATGGTTCGAATGCCTTACACGGTGGAAGAAATGGTTTTCACACGAAGATTTGGGACCGAAGACTTAACAATCCCAATCAGGTAACCTTCTATTATACTTCTGCTGATGGAGAAGAGGGCTTTCCCGGTAAATTAACTGTTTCGGTAGATTATTTACTAACAGATGACAACGAGCTCCAACTAAGTTATCGAGCAACCAGCGATCAAGATACGATTATAAATCTTACAAATCATGCTTACTTTAATCTGAATGGGGAGGGCTCCGGGTCCATTTTAGATCATGTGGTTGAAATTGCAGCGGATCAATTTCTCCCCATCAATGACGTTCAAATTCCATTGGGAGAACTTCGGTCGGTTAATGATTCCCCCTTTGATTTTCGTAAACCACGGCCTATCTCTTCCTCTATATTAAACGATGATGAACAACTCAAAAGGGGCGGGGGATACGACCACACCTTTGTTTTACACCGCAACAATACAGACAAAAAGTATGTTGCTGCTTCTGCCTATTCAACCCAAAGTGGGATTAAACTTGAAGTGCTTACGACAGAACCCGGTATACAATTTTATACCGGAAATGCCCTAACAGGAAAAGATAAAGGAAAATCAGGAAATTCCTACGCGAAGCAACACGCTTTTTGCTTCGAGACACAACACTTTCCTGATGCTCCTAATCAAGCACACTTTCCATCACCGATCTTACGTGCGGGACAATCGTTTCAGTCCCAAACAATTTATCGATTTCACGTGCAAAAATAAAATCACCATAATAAAAGGCCAATGAAAACCTTACACACTACTGATTACTTTGTTTTTCTATTCTACTTTTTGATTGTAGCACTGTACGGCTACTGGGTATATCAAAAAAAGAAATCACTCACCGCCGACTCGAAAGATTATTTTCTTGCAGAAGGCTCCTTAACCTGGTGGGCAATCGGAGCATCATTAATTGCGTCCAATATTTCTGCCGAACAATTCATCGGGATGAGCGGCTCGGGCTTTAAAATGGGATTAGCCATCGCTGCTTACGAATGGATGGCCGCTATAACACTCATCATAGTCGGTATCTTCTTTATTCCCGTATATCTTAAAAATAAGATATACACCATGCCCCAATTCTTAAATCAACGTTATAATAGCACGGTAAGTATTGTAATGGCCATATTTTGGTTATTACTTTATGTTATTGTTAACCTTACATCAATTCTGTACTTAGGTGCGCTAGCCGTATCCAGTATATCAGGTATCAATTTCACCGTTTGTATTTTTGCTCTTGCTATTTTTGCTATTATAATTACACTTGGCGGTATGAAAGTTATTGGGTTTACGGATGTAATCCAAGTATTCTTTCTCATCCTTGGTGGCTTGGCAACAACCTACATAGCGCTAAATTTAGTAGCAGATCATTTTGGTCTACATGGCGCATTAAGTGGATTGGGGCTCATGTACGAAAAAGCGCCCGACCATTTCCAGATGATTTTCGGAAAAGATAATGAGAATTACCTCGATTTACCGGGGTTGTCGGTACTAATTGGCGGTTTATGGATTGTCAATTTGAATTATTGGGGATGTAATCAATACATTACACAACGCGCCTTGGGTGCCGATTTAAAGACCGCACGAGGAGGGCTGTTATTTGCTGCAGGGTTAAAGCTTCTAATGCCTGTAATTGTTGTGCTTCCGGGGATTGCAGCTTATATCCTATACAAGGAAGGTTATTTTCAGCAAGAAATGCTTCAAGATGGAAGTGTAAATCCTGATCACGCCTATCCCGTACTGCTTAATCTTTTACCAACCGGGTTAAAAGGGTTGTCTTTCGCGGCCTTGACAGCTGCGGTAGTGGCTTCATTAGCTGGAAAAGCCAATAGTATTGCTACCATCTTTTCACTCGATGTTTATAAGAAAATTTTTAACAAAGAGGCCTCGGAGAAAAAATTAGTCAACGTAGGAAAGACCACCATTATCGTTTCCATGCTGTTGGCCATTGTAATTTCTCCTTATCTTGGAATAGATAAAAAAGGTGGTTTTCAATACATTCAGGAATATACAGGCTTTGTATCTCCCGGAATTTTCGCCATGTTTATTTTAGGTTTCTTCTGGAAAAAAGCAACATCATCTGCTGCCATGTTTGCAACAGTAGGAGGTTTTATCCTCTCCGTGATTTTTAAATTCTTGCCAAATATAATGGACTTATCCTTCTTGGCTTCTACTGGCTTTTCTGTCAAAAATGCCGAGGGAATTTACGAAATACCTTTCCTTGATCGCATGGGCTTCGTTTTCATCATCTGTATTATGGCCATGTTAGTCATAAGCATCATAGAAAACAACCGTGGAGTGAAACCAAAAGGCTTAGAAGTAGATACGAAGATGTTCCGTGTACATCCCGGTTTTGCGATCGGCTCCCTGTTAGTGACAGGTGTTGTCGCTGCTCTATATTTATTGTTTTGGTAATTGATTATCTTTGCTACGGGACAAATCCCGTAGCAAAAGCTTTTTTTAACGATGCATATTTTCCCATCCACATTCACCTTTTTAAAGGAATTAAAAGAAAATAACAATAGAGAATGGTTTCAAGAACACCGAGCCGACTATGATCTCGCACATCAAAATGTCAAGGATTTTGTTGGTGAATTTATCGTCGCTTTGTCTAAAATAGATCGTTATATCAGTGAAGATATTCCTGTTTCAAAATGTCTCTTTCGAATATACAGAGATACCCGTTTTAGTAAAGACAAAACCCCCTATAAAAATTGGTTTGGCGCCGGTATATCCGTCGCAGGGAGGAAACTTAATGGTCCCGAATACTATTTACATATAGAGCCGGAAAATTCATTTATTGCAGGGGGTTATTGGCGCCCTGAAAAGGAACATCTAGCAGCTATTAGGCAAGAAATTGATTATAATGGCAATCAGTTTAAACAAATTATCACTGCAACTAGCTTCACCAAGTTCTGCACGCTAAATAACGACGACAAACTTAAAAAGGCACCGGCGGGGTATGATCCGGAGCATCCGGATATTGAGTTTCTTAAGCTAAAAAGTTTTACGGCTAGTAAAGCCTTAAGCAATACTGAGCTCTCAAATGATAATGGGCAAGGTATTCATCATTTATTGGCGTTTGCAGAAGCTATGTACGATTTCAAACTGTTCCTTCATCAAGCCTTAGATGAAGAGTAAAACTAACGACTACGTAGCAAGCAGCTTTTATTCGTGGAATCTTTTGTTTTCAAGTGGGGTTAACAAATGCTCTAACCCATTTAATTTGATTTCATACATGGTGGCGAGTAAGGTTCCCAATTTCCCCTTAGGAAAACCTTGGTTATGGAACCAAATCAAGTAACGCTCGGGCAAACGGGATATAGGCCAATCCTTATATTTTCCATAAGGCATTTTGTAAACAACAAGCGCTTTTAATATTTCCTTATCAGGCTCCATATCACTAACTAGCTAATTCTTGAAGAAGCATAAGTGCTTCATCCACACTTTGAATTCGATCAAATCCAATCCGTAGACTTCCTTTCACCTCTTTTAAATTGCAGACCGATGGATTCTGTTGAACAAACTGCAAAACTTTTCCAAATCGTTCGCTCTCAAAATAGGGCGATTTTTTATTACTTATAAAATAGCCGCGCAACACATTCTTCTTATAGGATATCTTCTCGAAGCCTATTTCCTTACCAAGCCATTGTAAACGAAGTGTATTTAATAATTCTTTTACAGGTTGTGATACCGGGCCAAAACGATCAGCCAAGTCCTGCTCGAAAGACACAATTTCTTCTTCGGTCTTCAATGAAGCCATTTGATTGTATAGATTATAACGTTCACCAACATTAGTGACGTAAGAATCTGGAATATATACTTCTAAATCTGTGTCTATTTGGGTAAAATTCACATATTGTCGCGATTTTTCCTCTTTAAATAGTCCTTCAAACTCGTCGTCCTTTAACTCTTGGATCGCTTCGTCTAAAATCTTATGATACATTTCAAAACCTATTTCTGCGATAAATCCACTTTGTTCAGCACCTAACAAATTTCCACTTCCCCGAATATCCAAATCTCTCATCGCAACATTGAACCCACTCCCTAATTCACTGAATTCTTCAATGGCACTAAGACGTTTACGAGCTTCGGGTGTAAGTGTTGAGAGGGGGGGTGATAGTAAATAACAAAAGGCTTTTTTATTAGATCGACCTACTCTTCCACGCATTTGATGTAAATCACTTAACCCGAACATGTGCGCATGATTAATAACAATCGTGTTCGCATTCGGAATGTCCAAGCCCGCCTCGATAATTGTTGTAGCCACAAGCACATCAAATTCATGATTAATAAATTTAAGCATCACGTCCTCCAGTGCATCTCCTTCCAGTTGTCCATGGGCAACACCACATCTAGCATGGGGCACTAGCTTGGTTATCATGCCCCCTAATTGCCGTAAGTCTTGCACACGATTATGGATAAAAAATACTTGTCCGCCTCGATTAATTTCATACGTTACAGCCTCTTGTATTAGTTTCTCATTAAATACATGCAATTCCGTTTGTACAGGCTGACGATTTGGAGGAGGTGTGCTTATAATGCTTAAATCCCTCGCTCCCATCAATGAAAAATGAAGGGTTCGGGGAATCGGAGTGGCAGTAAGGGTCAATGTATCTACATTAACACGTAACTGCTTGAGCTTTTCCTTAACACCTACACCAAATTTCTGCTCCTCATCAATAATTAATAACCCGAGATCCTTGAATTTTACATCTTTACTGACTAACCGATGTGTTCCGATAACAATGTCAACCTCACCTTCAGATAGCCTTGTCAAGGTATCTTTAATCTCTTTGCTTGTCTTGAATCGATTAATATAATCAATAGTGCAAGGGAAGCCCTTCAAGCGCTCAGAAAATGTTCGGTGATGTTGTAAGGCCAAAATTGTGGTAGGAACCAGTACAGCCACTTGCTTACTATCCGCTACCGCTTTGAATGCGGCACGAACGGCCACCTCTGTCTTTCCAAAGCCAACATCTCCGCATACCAACCGATCCATTGGGTGTGGTGCTTCCATATCCTTTTTGACATCATTGGTTGCCTTTTCTTGATCAGGCGTGTCTTCATAAATGAACGAGGCCTCTAACTCTGTTTGTAAATAAGTATCCAAACTGAAAGCATTTCCGGTTTGCGCCTTACGTTGAGCATACAGCTTAATCAGATCGCGGGCAATATCCTTAACTTTTTTTTTGGTGGTCCTTTTAAGCTTATCCCAAGTATCTGTCCCTAATTTATTCATTTTAGGAAGCGTCCCCTCTTTGCCCGAGTACTTACTTATTCGATTTAATGAGTTGATATTTACATATAGTAAATCATTATCGGCATAAACCAAGCGAATCATTTCCTGCGTTTTGCCATTAACTTCTATCTTCTCCAGGCCTGCATATTTACCAATACCATGATCAATATGGGTAATATAATCTCCAGGCTTAAGATCGCGCAGCTCCTTCAACGTAATTGCCTGGGATCGCGCATAACCCTTTTTATGCTTATATTTATAGTAGCGATCAAAAATTTGATGATCCGTATAACAGGCTAGTTTCAATTCCTCATCACTAAACCCTTCACGTAAGGCTATACTAATAGGTATAAATTTAACCGTCTTATCTAAATCATCTAAAATAGCAAAAAGTCTTTCGATCTGTTTCGGGGAGTCACTAAAAATACCATTAACGATTTTTTTCCCTTCATTCTCCTTTATATTATGGATAAGTAAACCGAAATCCTTGTTGAAGGATGGTTGAGGCCGTTGATTAAATTGAATTTGATGGTCGGCGCCATAAAAAAATTGCTTCCCGAACTCAATGATGGGAAAATCCTGCAGTAGGTTCGCAAGCATCTTTTCATCGGTAAAGCTAAACTTCGGATCAATCCAATCCGGGTTATGCTCTTTGTCCTGAACAGATAATGCAGCCCATAACTTACTTGCATTCTTGTATCCAGCCTGTACGATATCGAGTGTAAATTGAACGTCCTTAATCCATATGGCCGCATCGCTCTCTATATACTCCAATAACGAAATATTGTTTTCTGTTAGAAATTTGGCCTGTACGTTCGGAACGATGGTTACTGTGTGTATTTTATTGACAGAAAGTTGATTCTCGGTGTCAAAAGTACGTATACTCTCGACGAGGTTGCCAAAAAATTCTATGCGATAAGGTAAATCATTGGAAAAAGAAAAGATATCAACGATCCCCCCTCTAACAGCAAATTGGCCAGGTTCATAAACGAAATCCACCCGCTCAAAGTCGTACTCTATTAAAAACTCATTGATAAAGTCGATATCTAGTTTTGCATTAATGGCTATTTCAAGTGTATTTTTGCTCAGTTCGCTTCGATTGATCACTTTTTCGGCCAATGCCTCCGGATAGGTAACAACCATTTTCGGTAATTCCGAAGCATGATTTAACGTACTTAAGGTTTCTGCTCGTTGCAGCACATGTGCGCTATCTGCTTGCGTAAAATCGAAGGGCTTCCGATAAGAAGATGGAAAAAAAAGAACTTGCTTATCCAAAATTCCTTCTAAATCGCTTAAAAAGAACGCTGCTTCTTCATAATCAGGTAACACAAAAATAAAAGGTCGCTCCTGCAGTTGGTAGCTTGAAACAGCGACTAAAGCATCGGCCGATCCGATAAGTCCTTTCAACTGAATTCTAGGCTTAGATCCTTGAATTGCCCTTGTAAGCGATAAAACTCCCTTATGCTCTTTGTATAGTTGTAAAATATCTGTTATTGTCACTGTACTAAATTAAGAATAAAGCCGCTCGAAGTTATTCCGAAGCTTTTAATTGTTCCATATTTTTAACACTTAACCGCGAGGAAATGGCCGACGCCGCCCCGGAAACGAGCAACACGGTTAGAAATACCAGTAAAAAATCAGACCATCGCATCGATACTGGATAAACATCAGATACAATCGTTGTGGTTCCCATACGTACTAATCCAAATTTTTCTTGAATTATACAGAAAATCGCACCCAAAGTTAAGCCTCCTAAACAGCCAATCATCGAAATAAAAATTCCTTCTAAAAAGAAAATACGTTTTACCAATCCGTTCGATGCTCCTAAACTATTTAGCACGGCCACGTCCTTTTGCTTGTCGATTACCAGCATGGTTAGGGATCCAACAATATTAAAGGCCGCAATTACCAGCACAAAGGCGAGAATGAAAAAAACCATCCACTTCTCGCTATTTAATAACTTGTAAAGGCCGGGATTTTGCTCTACTCGGTTCTTTACATTGTATTTTTTACCTAGAACTTTTTGGATATCCGTCTGAAAGCGTGTCAATTTTGCATTCTCTTTAAGATTAATTTCGATCGCCGAAACTTCATCGTATTCTCCGAGTACATCGCGAGCAAAATCAATCGGAACAATGATGAGATCATCTAATTCCTGTTGCGCCTTGAAAACACCTGCCGGTGCAATATTCCTGACATTGAATTCATCAGCTGGATTAAGCGCCGATTTAACACCTTTTTTTGGTGAAAAAATTTCAATCTCCGCCAAAATACTATTCAAGCTCACGCCTAAATTAGTGAAAACGCCTGCTCCCAATATGGCATAGTTTATTCCGTTTTCGTTCAATATAAATTCTCCATCCCACAATAAACCGGCTGCCGGCCGATTTAGACCATAAGACACATCAACTCCCTTCATCGTTGCTATGTATTGATAATCCTTATATCTTAAAAGTACCTTTTCCTGTAATACATGATTATAGCTTAAAATCCGCGGATCTTCCTTAAGCTGCCGAAAAATAACCGTGTCCTCTTTAAATACCTTACCAGAAGCAGGCTCGATCCGTAGCTCAGAGGAAAACGAGCTGTACATACTCAATACCAGCCCTTCCAGACCGTTATAAACAGATAAGATAACAATCAATGCGCCACTTGCCACAAGCACACCGATCATGCTGATGGCCGAAATAACGTTAATGGCATTAACAGATTTTTTGGAGAAAAGGTACCGCTTTGCAATAAAGATGGCAGTATTCATAATATAAAAGCTACTTATGCCCTAACAAAAGGGTTGTTGACCTTTTCCTCCCCTATAGATGTCTCCGGTCCGTGTCCCGGATAAACAACGGTATCATTTGGCAAGTTATAAAGCTTTTCTTTAATGTTCCTTAATAGCAACTGATGATTTCCTCCGGGAAGATCGGTTCTGCCAATACTCCCCTTAAATAAAACATCTCCTCCTATAAGCACCTTTTCCTGCTGATGATAAAAACATAAATGCCCGGGAGAATGCCCTGGTGCAAAAATAAGTGCTAATACTGTATTACCAAAGCTTACCTCTCCAGCTGTTGGTAGAAAGTGTTCAGGGATGGGCGATTGTTCGTATCGTAGTCCAAACATTGGTGCCCTCACTTGAACGTCTGATAGTACAGAAGCTTCCAATTCATGAAATTGAGGAAGCAATCCAAACGCTTCATAAATCACCCTGTTTCCTAGCACATGATCTACATGACAATGGGTGTTCAATAAAAGGGTGGGGTTCAAATTATTCGAACTGATAAAATGAAGCACACGCTTTTCCTCTGCTTCAGTATACATTCCCGGATCTATTATGGCGCAATTAAGCGTCTCATCATATAAAATATAGGTATTTTCAGCAAAGGGATTATTTTCAAACCTTTTTACATGTATCATAATGAACAAACTTAGACAAAATGCTTGGCATTCCCCAATAAGAGCAAAACAAATTGGAACAAGTGATCATCCTCCTGCGTAATCTGAGTGTGTTTTTATCAATCAATGCCATTTCATGGATTTGATCATCACCCGGACATCCTCCTTAAGAAAATCCAATACCGGCTTAACAGAATCGAGCCGAGGTCTTTCATGAAAATACAAGGCTCCTCTTAAATAGTTTCTGGTACTATCCGTTACAAAAAACTGGACAGAAGATGCGCTGTTTCCCTCTATTGAATAAAGAATTCCATACACGCGCTCCTCAGGAAAAGAGATGATCGATTCATCAATCGCCGTAGCCTTTACCGTATGCTTAAAAGCAAAAGTTCTGGCATCCTCCACCAGCTCATTAAAAACCTTTTGACTAGAAATTGGATAATAGCTTAAATGTATACGGGCATTGTAAGGTGAAAAAACAAGGTCAAACCAACAGGGTTTAGCCGACTCATTTGTATCAGGTTCGATCGATGCATAAGTAGGGTAATCAAATTGAAAACGACACGTTCCCTTGAATGTTTGGTACTTTTTGGCAGGAAACTTGATTCGAAAAAAACCACGAGGCTTGGGAGCATAGTCTCTTCCGCAAGAAGAAAATAGCCCTAAAAGAAGAACGTATACAACAATTATTATTCCTCTCGAAATCACGTCGCTAATTTAGTGATTGGTTAGGAATTCCATATTTCCCAGTTTTTTTCCGCTTGTAAATGGAGCATTTCCAATCCATTCTTTATCGTAGCCCCCCCTTTTTTCCCTTCTTTTAAAAAGGCTGTTTCCTCTGGATTGTAGACCAAGTCATAAAGAAGATGTCGCTTATCGATAAACTCATACGGAATTTCAGGTTTTTCATCGATCTTTGGAAAAGTCCCTAGTGGAGTTGTATTGATAATAAGCGGATGCGCTTCAATTATTTCTCTATTTAATTGTTCGTACGAAAGCTGTTTGGGGTTGGCTCGCCTTGAAACGACGTCATAATCGATTCCCAATTTTTTTAGTACGTAGAACACCGCCCGAGCAGCGCCTCCATTTCCCAACACAAGTGCTTTTGAGTGTTGCTTTTTTAATAATGGTTTTAATGATTCTTCAAAACCATAAACATCGGTATTATATCCTTCCAACTGCACTTTCTTCATGCACATTTCTCCGCTAAAAAAAGATTCAACGGGATTTGATTTCACAATCCTGATACAATTAACCGCGTCGATCTCCTTTGCTTCAGGCGATATCTTATCGAGGTAAAACATAACGCCTATTTTATGTGGTATAGTCACATTTAACCCACAAAGCTCAGGTTGCTGCTTTAGCAGGTCAGGTAGATCGCTAATATTTGGAAGAGGTAATAATTCATAATGATAGTCTTTGAGACCTTCCTTTTCGAATTTTTCGTTAAAATATTGCTTAGAAAATGAATGCTTAAGCGGATATCCAATCAATCCAAATTTCTTCATCACTATTTATAATATTCGGAGATTTCTTTACTCCGATCTTTCATTAAAAATTTAACAAACATATATTTACTATGTTTTTGCAGAGCAAAGTTACATAGAAATAAAATGGTCAAAAGTATCACCGCGCAGCCCCAGGCGTATGGTTTCCAATGGAATGACTTCCTGCGGTGCTATATTGCCTAAATTGACGTTACTACCAATCAATTTAATGAACCAAACTTGTTGCGCCTTTATCGGTGCCTCCCAAATAATGGATTCCTGCGGAACTTGTGTTAATATCTCGTCAACTAACCCTTGCCGAACTTCTCCTGTTTCGCGATAAATCCCAACATTACCGCTTTCTCTTGCTTCAGCAATAACCTTCCAAGAACCTGCAGCTAATTCTGCCTTGATAAGCTCAATCCAACGATAGGGGGCTATTATTTTTTTATCATCTTTGGACCCTACTTCAGAGATAACGGTGACCTGTTTACTTAGTATGTCAATATATTTACACTTTTCCTCATGGGGTAAGACAATTGATCCATCGGATATTTCCGCATACTCCATTTTGTACTTATCGAGTACTTTTCTATATGCATCAAATTGATTCCTTATCAAAAAGGCTTCAAACAACGTACCCCCAAAGTAAAAGGGCATCTGTGCATTACGATAAATCTGTAACTTTTCTTCAAGCTTTGGAGTAACCATGGATGTTGCCCATCCTAGTTTTACTATATCGGTATGTGGAGCAGCAACTTCGATGAAATCTTGGGCCTGCCGGGTACTCATACCTTTATCCATCACCATCGTTATCCCATTATTCCGAGGCTTGAGCGTCCGTGTTGGGATATTATTTAACTCAAAGTTCATAGGAATGCAAAGGTGAAAAAAAAAATCAACACTGCTGTACTTTCATGTTGATAAAATGTAATTGTTACCTAGTAAACTTATTAATAATTTCTAGAATCACCTTATTATCTTGTAATTGGGGAAGATATTCAAAGAGTATATGATACTTTTCAGGATCGGCTGTAAGGGCCAGCTCTAAAAAGTTCAACGCTTCCGTATACTTTCCGGCAGCAAACATATAAGCCACCATGCGGTAATGTAACTCAGGCGCGTCCGGATTGTTTTTAATTGCTTCCGATATCACTTCAATAGCTGTTGCAAGTTTTTCTTGCTCGTACAAAATAGAGGAATAGTCCAGCCAAGCCTCAATATCAAGTGGATTTAATTCAACAACCTTTTCATAAGCCGCCTCTGCTTCTGCTATCTGTTTTAACTTATAACGGGCATCAGCGATCGCGAACCAATATTCCGGGTTTTGATCATCAATGTCCAAGGCTTTTTTGTAAAAATGTAACGACTCAAAGTAGCGTTCTTCGTAGTCAAGTGTAACACCAATCCCGAACCAACCATCGCCAAGCTTGGGATCGATTTTAACGGCCTTCTTATAGTAAGACCTCGCCTCGTCCATTTGCTCTAATTTCTCATAGCATTCACCAATGGCGCAGTAGGTTTCAGCACTAGGTGGCTCATATTCAAATGTTTGTTTGTAAACATCAATTGCCTCGGCATATCGGTCCAAATTAACTAATGCATTTCCCTTGTTAAAGTAAGCGGAGGCAAAATTTTCCTTAATCAAGATCGCATAGTCATAAGCATCAATCGCTTTTTCATACAAACTTAATTTATGATAGGCATTTCCGAGGTTATACCAGGCAGCATAGGAATATGGCTCATTATCGATATATTGAAGATAAAATCCGATACTCTCTTCCTGTCGATCCAAAACATCATAGCAGAAAGCCAGCTCATACAATGCTTCCTGATTTTCCATATTATGTTCAAGGCTCTTTTTCAGGTATTTGATCGCTTGCTCATAATCTCCTTTATTTTGAAAAAGCATCGCCATCTGCAAAAAAATCTCATCGGGATTTTCTGTTAAAGATAGCGCCTTCTCTAAGTTTGCAATAGCTTCTTCGTAGCGGTCTATTGTACCAAGAATCCCCCCACGAATGAGGTATATATCCGGTTCAGAAGCCTCTAGTAGCTCCGCCTTATCTAGCGCCTTCAATGCTAAATCCAGTTGATTAGTTATAGAATATAGCTGTGCTTGCTTGATGTAAAAAACTGCGGCAAATGGATGTTGGTTAACCGCATAATCCACTACTTGAAGAGCTTTTACAGGATCATTCTTCTCCATATAATAGTCAATGATCCCCTCAAATGCTTGGGCGTCAAAAAAGTATTGATCCTCATTACGGATCATTTCTTCGTAACGTTCTACTGAAAACTTTGGGTCTTCAGAGAATTCAAAATCAAAATCGTCTTCCATCGCAATTAAAATAATTAGTAGTTCTTTATCTATTGCCCCTCAACGTACCGTATAAACAGAACCCGATTCCAAAGGAACCTTTATTAACGTTCAACCATAATGCCAATAAGTACAAAAAACGAACAGCTTAGCTAATACACTTGCTGATGAAATATTGCCTTCAAATTACCGTTAAAACTCCTATTCCAAGAATTTAGTTTTCCACAATCAAACAAAACAAAAGGCAACACCTTGTCTTATAAGACTTTACAATCTTGTTTTTTGAAGCGATTTGTTAATAACATTCACCAGCGGCAATCTCTGTTGAGGTTTCAAACGATCCCTACTAACCTTTGTATATACAAATATACGCATTTTTCCGGAATTTAGTTTAGGTTTGTACAGCACATATTCAATTGAAAAACACATGCTTATGAAACCGATTCATATTCCCTCAGTTCTAGAAAGACTTTGTATTCAAAATGTTAGCGACAGGTCGTCCGCTATAACAAGTTTCTCGCCGGTAGACGGTCAAGCCATCGCTTCAGCCCCGAGAACCACCAAAGAGGACTATGACACATTAGTTGAAAAAGCGGGCGATGCTTTTTCGCAATGGAAACAGGTTCCCGCACCGAAGAGAGGAGAAATCGTGCGTCAGATAGGCGAATCCTTGCGATTTCATAAGGAAGATCTAGGCCAGCTTGTATCCTATGAAATGGGTAAAAGCTTACAAGAAGGCCTAGGGGAAGTACAGGAGATGATTGATATTTGCGATTTCGCCGTAGGTTTGAGCAGGCAGCTATATGGGCTGACAACACATTCTGAACGCCCGGCTCACCGTATGTTTGAACAGTGGCATCCATTAGGTATCGTTGGAATCATATCGGCCTTTAATTTTCCTGTAGCGGTCTGGAGCTGGAACGCAGCGATTGCCTGGGTCTGCGGGAATGTTTGTGTTTGGAAACCTTCAGAAAAAACACCCATAACCGCACTGGCCTGTCAAAATATCGTTTCAACTATTTTTTCTAACAATAACCTACCACAAGCGGTTTCTTGCCTAATTCAAGGTGATGCGGAATTGGGTAAAAGCTTGGCATCGGATCCCCGCGTTCAGCTCGTTTCAGCGACCGGCTCCACACGTATGGGAAAATCGGTTGCCCAAGCAGTGGCAGCACGACTGGGTAGAACGATTCTCGAGCTGGGCGGTAACAATGCCATCATTGTTTCAGCGCATGCAGACCTAGAAACTGCGTTATTAGCCTGTGTTTTCGGTGCCGTTGGAACCGCCGGACAACGCTGTACCTCAACACGCAGACTCATCATTCATGAGTCCATCTATGACACATTTAAGGCTCGTTTAATTGATGCTTACAAACAGTTAAGAATAGGAAATCCGTTAGATGAAGTGAATCATGTTGGTCCACTGATTGATGAAGAGGCCGTTAAGTCTTACCTAGAAGCTATCAAGAAATGTGAAGAGGAGGGAGGCAGATTTATTGTAGAAGGAGGCGTACTGAAGGGAGCTATTTATCCCTCCAAGTGCTATGTCAAGCCGTGTATTGCGGAGGTTGAACCCGCTTACAAAATTGTTCAACAAGAAACCTTTGCACCAATTTTATATATTATGAAATACAAGGAATTGGAGGATGCTATTGACATGCAAAACAATGTTCCCCAAGGCCTCTCTTCGGCTATCATGACACTTAATTTGCGCGAGGCCGAGCGCTTTCTGTCTGTTAACGGTTCTGATTGCGGCATTGCCAACGTGAATATCGGCACATCAGGAGCAGAAATCGGCGGCGCCTTTGGCGGTGAAAAAGAAACAGGCGGAGGAAGGGAATCAGGCTCTGATGCATGGAAAGCTTATATGAGGCGGCAAACGAACACGATAAACTACTCCGACAAACTCCCGCTGGCACAGGGAATTAAATTTAAGCTATAGGGACTCCTTTTTAATTGAAAACATCGTGTAATGAATGGTCAGGAAGCATCAATTTCTTTCGGCCCATTCGTACGGATATTTTAATCTTCTTTTTTTAGATTTACGCCTATATATCCTCGTTAACAATGATCGTTTACAACCCAAAGGATTGGCTTCATGCCGTTTTATCATTTCATCGTTCGGAAACGATAAAAAAATTATATCCCTATATAATTTTAATGACATTATATGCATGGGCAATCGCCTATGTAGAAATAGAATACCTTAAATTATCAGAAAAGAGCTGGCTGCGTAACATTCCCTCTATGCACAGCCTTCTTGGATTTGTTCTATCCATTTTGCTGGTATTCAGAACCAATACTGCCTATGATCGGTGGTGGGAAGGACGAAAACTATGGGGGCAGCTAACGAATAACAGCAGAAATCTTGCCTTGCGAATCGAAAGTCTATTGCCCGAAGGAGACAGGGTAAACCGTAGCTTCTATAAAAAGAGCATTCCCTTATTTGCGGATACGCTTAGAGAACATTTGCAATCTAATAAAACACGCTTCATGTTAGACGAAAAAGATCATCCTGAGTTCAATCATCTAGACGAGAGTAAGCATGGCCCCAATCAGGTAGCTGCGATGATTTTTAAAAGAACGGATATGTTGTACAAAGAAGGGGTGATAAGTGGAGACCAATTAATTATATTAAACAATGAGCTCTTGTCTTTTACTGATATCTGTGGGGCTTGTGAACGGATAAAAAATACGCCAATCCCTTTCACTTACACCTCTTTTATCAAAAAGTTTATTTCAATTTATGTACTGACGTTACCTTATGGCTTTGTGTTTTCCCTTGGATATTTTGTTATCCCTGCGGTTGTGTTTGCCTTCTACGTATTAACTTCACTCGAATTGATCGCCGAAGAAATTGAAGACCCTTTTGGAACAGATATCAACGATTTACCCCTGGAAAAAATGGCAAATAATATTAGAAAACACGTGGGAGAGCTTATTCATTAACCGACCAATAATTTATATCCTTTCCCGTGTACATTCACGATTTCCACTTTCGAATCTTCTTTAAGGTATTTCCGAAGCTTGCTTAAAAAAACATCCATACTACGCCCATTAAAATAATTGTCGTCATGCCAAATTTTGATCAACGCTTCTTCCCGCGTAAGCACATCATTTTTCTTTAAACAGAGCATCCGCAAAAGCTCTGCTTCTTTGGTAGATAGCTTTTGTTGTTGTCCATGTCGACTGATTAATTGAGCGGTATAGTCGAAATTATATTCCCCCAAATCAAACCTCACCGGTAGTTCTTCTTCAACACCTCTTTCCTGAAAAGAGCTTCTTTTTAGTAACGCATGAATTCGCAGCAATAATTCTTCAACTCGAAATGGTTTTGTTATATAATCATCACCGCCTAAATTGAATGCCTCGGTTTTATCCTCCATCATGCCTTTTGCGGTAGCAAAAATAATAGGTACATTTTCATTCAATTTTCTGATTTCCTTTCCCAACGAAAAACCATCCTTTTTAGGCATCATTACATCTAAAATACACAGATCGAAGTCTTCTTTGCCAAAGGCCCGCAGGGCTTCTTCTCCGTCTTGACATAATCTGACGTCAAATTTCCCCTTTAATTCTAAATAATCTTTGAGTATTTCTCCCAAATTTGGGTCGTCCTCTGCTAATAAAATTTTTCGCATACCGTATACAATTAATTCTTGATAATAGGTAAAATCAGTTCGAATTCTGTTCCTTTATTTTTCTCACTCTTAACTTTTACTGTCCCTTTCATCCGCTTAATAATATCATTTACATAACTCAGTCCGAGGCCGAACCCCTTAACATCATGTAAATTTCCCGTAGAGACACGATAGAATTGATCAAAAATCTTAGATAATTGATCCCTGCTCATACCGATCCCTTTATCGGACACAATAACATGAATATGATGACCAATGTTCTTCGTTTTAATAGTAATTTCCGGGATCCCCTTACTATACTTTATTGCATTATCAATGAGGTTGAAGATTACATTAGACAGATGGAATTCGTCTCCATGAAGCAGGGGATTAACGGCATCAAGTTGCATATTAACAAGTGCCTCTCGCTTTTTTAACTGTAAATCCATGCTATCTACAACTGCGGCTACCAGATCATTTAGATTCAATTCCTGCCTGTCAAGCTTTAAATCGCCTTTATCAATCTTTGCGATATTCAGTACCCTTTCAATATGATTTCCCAATCGAACATTCTCATCATAAATAATGTTGGCAAGCTTATCAACACGTTTCACATCGGTAACAATTTCCGGGTCTTTCAAGGACTCGCTCGCAATCATAATCGTGGCTACAGGTGTTTTAAACTCATGCGTCATGTTGTTTATGAAATCCGTTTTCATCTCCGAAATTTTCTTCTGCCGTAAGATAATAAAGATCGTATAAGTGAAGCAACCTATTAACACCAGTAGTAAAGCCGCAGAAGATCCAAGCATCACACCCATGCTACCTAACAGCAAAGAGGTTCTGCTCGGAAAGTTAATGGCCAGCTTCCCCGAAGATTTAATCATACTATTGGGGAATAGGAGTGTCGCGTAAGAGTTCTTAAGGTCAAAATTCCCATTAAAGGATGCCATTTGAAACAAAACAGAATCATCACTGCCCTCGGTTATTACCATGTTAAAGGGAAGATTTATTTTCCGCTGTAATAGCTCTTCTTTTAATTCTCTCTCAATATAAGAGGGATTTATTCGTTTTTTTAACGGTTGTTTTGCCAGCTCGAAATCATTGGCCAGATTTTCTATAACGGAGCTTGCCGGCTGTTGCGCATTTGACATATAGGAGTCGAAAAACTGCGTTGCCTGTTTAAGTTTTTCTTGCTCTTCATACCGCTTAATTTGTTCATCTAATTGTCGATCTCGAGAAGGAGGTAGAACAACTACGGCAAACTCATTCATGTAATCATCCAGAATAACATACCGCACGCTATCATCCTTTGCCTTTTTTGGGTTGGTAACAGATCGTTCAGCATAAATCTCCATGCTGTTATTCTGATAAATCCCGGACGCACTTTGTTTAAGTGATACTTTCACCAATTTTTTTAGCTTCGGATCGCGCATATAGGTTTCATAGAACCAGTTTGGAATAAGGGTCGCACTCGGGAATTGTCTTTTTAATTCCGACTCCAGCTCACGATATTCGGCCTCCATTTGACGTTGTCGCTTACGCATACGTTCAACAACAGCTTTTGCCTGCCATTCCTCCTCTAATTCCCGTTGCTGCTTTTCCCGAAGCTGCTTGTTACGAATATTCTTAGCTTCCTGCGCTTCAATAAAATCGATAGCCTCCTTCTTTTCGGCCTTCAGTACAACTGTATTTAAGGTCGCATTAACCGCCTCATCAAATAACTGCGCTTTCAGATTATAGGATTGATGAATAAAATAATACTGCATCGCTATCACACCCAAAAGAGCAAATAGCATTAACCCGATAATCAGCCCTATATTTTTACGCCTCATATACACAAAAATACGCAAGCACTTGCTTTTCAGGCTTCTTTTAACAAATTTTAACACACGGGGAAACTTGTTAATGATCAAAATAGGTATGATGTATAAAACTACTACCTAAAGAGAAACCGGAAGAACGTGCTACAGATACCCAACAGCTTTCCTCTAAAAAAAAAGCAAGCTATAGTCGTAGCTTGCTTTTTTATCTAATAATTAACCTTTAAAAAGGTAGGTCATCGTCATCTCCAGGTGCTGAGGAAATATCTACCGGTGGTACATATTGAGGTGTCGCGCTAGCTCCTTCAGGCGCAACTTTATTGACCCGCCAGGCAACCAGGGAATTAAAGTAGGTTGTAACGCCCTCTTTATTCGTCCAAGGCCGTCCTCTTAAGTTAAAAGAAACCTCTATATCTTCACCCGGAACCAGATTATCAAAAAGATTAACCCGATCCTGCGTTGCTTCAAATCTAATATACTCTACAAACTGCGGATTCTCAGCATACTGAACGATCAGATCTCGTTTTTTAAATGAGTCCGTAACTTGCTGAATCGCACCAACTTCATGTACCTTGCCTTTTATTTCCATAACATTAAAAAGATATAAATTGTAAAATTAAGGATTTTTGGCGACAATAATCAGTAACTTCGCACAATAAGCTATGCAAGTTTTCAACACTCCTCAAAAAGTTATTATTACCTGCAATAAAAGATTATCTCCTTATTTGCAGCAAGAAGTTAAAGCACTTGGCTTTTCTATAAAAAGAGCTTTCAGTACCGGTGTAGAAATTAACGCGAGTATAAATGACTGCATTACGCTCAATCTTAATCTGTATTGCGCCAGTCAAGTTCTCTATGCTATTGGATCTTTTATAGCCAACGACGCAAATCAGCTATATAGCGAGATAAAAAAAATCGCTTGGGAAGAGTTGATCGACTTCAATGGGTATTTTTCCGTAACCTCTACCGTTAATAACGAGACCATTACGACCCCTTTATTTGCCAATTTGAAGGTAAAAGACGCGGTCGTGGACCGCATTAAAGAAAAGAAAGGCGTTCGTCCGAATTCGGGATCGGAACTCAACAAAGCGGTCGTACATCTCTTTTGGCAGGAAAACAAAGCGGATTTATACCTAGACACTTCCGGTGAAACTTTAGCTAAACACGGTTATCGCAAACATCCCGGAAAAGCCCCCATGCTGGAAGCATTGGCCAGCGGTGTCTTATTCGCTACTGAATGGGATGAAAAATCACCGTTTATCAATCCAATGTGCGGATCCGGTACCTTGGCCATTGAAGCAGCGCTGCACGCAACTAATCGGAAGCCGGGCCTTTTTCGCATGAATTATGCATTTATGCATTTTTTGGGTTATGATGAACAGGTTTTTTTTGCTGCGAGAAGGAAACTAAAGGAGCAAATTGTTAAACCTGTAGATTTAAAGATCATTGCGTCCGACATCTCACAAGAAGCCGTGGAAATAGCCAAAGCCAACGCGAAAACGGCTGGTGTGGATCAATTAATAACATTCGAAACGTGCGATTTTGAGCAAACAATGGTCCCCCCTCCTTCAGGTGTTATTGTTTTTAATCCGGAATACGGCGAGCGCTTGGGGGTTCACACAAAACTCGAACAAACGTATAAACGCATGGGCGATTTTATGAAACAATCATGCAAAGGTTACAAAGGGTTTGTCTTTACAGGAAATCCTGATTTAGCAAAGAAAATCGGACTCCAGACCTACAAACGTGTTGAATTTTATAACGGCAAACTAGATTGTCGACTCTTATCATATGAATTATATGATGGGAGTAGAAGGAGTATACCTGAACATGATTAAAGCATTTAAACTTTATGCAGGTCCTGATGGCCATTCTTATTTTAAACAGGGCTTCGTTACCGATAACTTTGTAACCAATGTTCAGCATTTGCATTTCAAGGAAACGATTGCCAAAGCTTCCTACGACTGGCATACCGCTCCGCGTATACAATACGTAATTACCATGAAAGGAACCTTGGAGTTTACCACTTCGTTGGGTAAAAAATTTATACTACAAGCAGGAGAGGTTTTAATCGCTACTGACACAATGGGCAAGGGACATAAATGGAAGCTTATTGGTACGGATCCTTGGTTGCGAGCCTACGTAGCTTTTGAAGCGAATGAACCTGTAAATTTCCAAGAAAGCTTATGACGAACACCCTTATACAAAAAACGAAAGATTTTGTTCAATTAAAATTAAAGGAAGCGGAAGCCGGACATGATTGGTTTCATGTGGAACGTGTCTGGAAAAATGCAAGACTCATTTTAGAAAAGGAAACAGCTGATACGACCATTGTGGAACTAGCCGCTTTACTACATGATATTGCTGACAGCAAATTCCATGGTGGCGATGAAGAGTTGGGGCCTCAGATTGCCCGTTCATTCTTGCATACGCTTCAAGTCGAAAACGAAATGATAACCCATGTTTGCAACATTATCAAGAACATGTCATTCAAGGCAGGCTTAGGAAAAATTGATTTCTGGTCAAAAGAATTAGCAATTGTTCAAGATGCAGATCGCCTGGACGCTATCGGTGCAATCGGCATAGCAAGGGCCTTTAATTATGGCGGATATAAGAATAGAAGTATTTACGATCCAGCGATAAAGCCGAAAGAAAATCAAAGCAAAGAAGAGTACAAAAACACCACCGCTCCAACAATTAATCATTTTTACGAAAAACTATTGCTATTAAAGGGCAAGATGAATACTGAAACAGGAAAACGATTGGCCGAAACACGTCATCAGTATATGGAGGATTTTCTTCTTCAATTTTTCAATGAATGGGAGGGAAAGAAATAAAAAAGCCTCTTGTTGTCAAGAGGCTTTTTATATAGCAGACAGATCAACTTGCGCTGTTTCTGTTTATACTCTTTTTGATTTAATACGAGCAGCCTTACCTGTTAAGCTACGTAAGTAAAATAATTTAGCTCTACGTACTTTTCCGTAGGTATCAACGACAACCTTATCAATATTTGGTGAGTTCACAGGAAAAATACGCTCAACACCTATACCGTTTGACATTTTACGAACAGTAAAAGTTTCGGTTGACCCTGCTCCGTTTCGTTGAATAACTACTCCTTTATATACCTGTATACGTTCTTTGTTACCTTCGCGAATTTTATAGTGAACGCTAACGGTATCACCAGCTTTAAATGCAGGAACTTCATTTTTTGCTACCGCCTGCTCTTCTACAAATTTTACTAAATCCATGATTTTAAGTAATTAACAACGATTTTTAACCCGTAAAAATCGGACTGCAATATTAGCTATTTTATTTTAAAATTAAAAACCTATTTTATTTTTTATTTTCGCCCCCCTTACCAACTATTCATCTAAAAGATCGGGCCTTCTTTCTCGTGTTCTCGCTAAAGACTGTTCATATCGCCAGTTGTCAATTAACGACTGGTTACCACTCAACAGAATATCCGGAACCCGGTGTCCACGCCAATCCGCAGGCCTTGTATAAACCGGGGCATCTAACAGGTCACCCTGAAAAGAATCAGACAGGGCAGAAGTTTCGTCTGATAAAACCCCGGGTATAAGACGAACGATGGCGTCGACCAAGATCGCTGCAGGCAACTCACCTCCCGACAGAACATAATCGCCGATCGAAATTTCTCGGGTAACATAGATATCCCTTATACGTTGATCAATTCCTTTATAATGCCCGCAAAGAATTATCATATTCTTTCTCAAAGCAAGGCCATTGGTGATTGTTTGATTGAGTCGTTCCCCGTCAGGACTCATGAATACTACCTCGTCATAATCCCTGGCATCTCGCAACTTTTCAATGCAAGCTGCAAAAGGCTCTATTTGCATAACCATCCCGCTGCCCCCACCATAAGGATAATCGTCCACACTTTTATGTTTATTGGCAGCATAATCGCGCAAATTATGAACATAAATCTCTACCAATCCTTTTTTCTGGGCCCGTTGCAGGATGGAATGAGCAAAAGGGCTTTCCAAAAGCCCCGGAAGCACGGTCACGATATCAAAACGCATAATTATCCTTCATCGTAAACATCAACTAAACCCGCTGGCAGATCAACATGTAAAATATGTTGGTCTTCATCTATTTTCACAATAAAATCATCATTTATTGGAAACATCAATTCTTTAAACCGGTATTGAACGACCGCGATATCTTGCTGCGGATATTCATTTACAGCTATAATCTCACCTAGTTCACCGTGATGTGTGTCATGCACAAAATAACCGACAAGATCGGAAGTGTAAAATTCATCCTCATCCCTTTCAGGCATTTTCGTCTTCGGCATATACACCGATCTGCGTAAAAGGCTCTTTGCTGTATCTATATTTGTCACATCTTCAAAGAAAAAATACCCGGTTTTGTTGGCCTGTATTTTAAAAGAGTCAACAAAAAAGGGAACCAGTTTCTTCTCGATTTCTAAAAATACGGCATCAAAGTCCAACGATTCATAGTCTCCAAATTCAAAATATAGTTGAACTTCCCCTTTTAAACCCCGTGTTTTACTGATATAACCAATGTAAAAACATTCATCAACATGCATCATTCGTTGCCTTTAGTAAGCGCCATGTATAGCCGGAAATAGTCTTGAAAAAAAATGCCATTCTTAAAGAAAATATCTTAAGAATGGCATCTAATATTAATACGCTATTGTATTATTCAGCGCTTGTTGTTTCTTCGCCATCTGTAGCATTCTCTGGCGTTTCTTCCGGAGCTTCTTCAGAAACAGGTTCTTCTTCCACCGGTGCATTTTTTGCTGCTAAAGCGGCCGCTCTATCTTCTTTCTTCTTAGCTTCCGCTGCCAATGCTGCTTTCTTTAATTCCTCTTTCGATTTAGAAAGTGAATCCTTCTTCCCTTCTATTTTCTCCTCTTTTCCTTTCAACCAATCCTGAAAGCGATTTTCAGCAGTAGCCTCATCAAAGGCACCTTTTTTCACACCGCCCAGCAAATGCTTTTTGTAAAGCACCCCTTTGTATGACAAAATAGCCCGTGCGGTATCTGTTGGTTGCGCTCCTTTTGTTAACCAATCTAAGGCTTTATCGAAATTTAATTCTATTGTTGCAGGATTCGTATTTGGATTGTACGAACCTAAACGCTCAATAAATTTACCATCGCGCGGTGCACGTGAATCAGCCACCACTACATGATAAAAAGGTTTTCCCTTTTTACCGAATCTTTGCAATCTTATTTTAGTTGCCATCTGAGATAATTTATGTATTCAACATATTTCCCGGAGCTATATACTGCGGGGCTGCAAAGATAAAAAAATTCCCATTAAAAAATAAAAAACAACAGGAATTATTTGAAAATCTTTAAACTATACATATTTCAATAGTAAATAGACCCAAAATACAACGATTGCAACGACCAATACCCGACCAAAACCTTTTTTTAATGTTTCGGGCATTCTCTTGTAATAAAAAGAGAAAAGAGCAACCAACAATATCAATAAAAATGGTAAAAGCTTTTTCATGAATTTACCCCCAAACCTACGGTTTATTCTTCATTGTTTTTATCCTAAAGCGCCTGCTTTCGTATATTTTTGATTGCTTATTCTCCTCCAATAAATTTTGCTATATTTAAAAACTTCATAAAATATACCGTAAGAATTGGCCTTTTTCCAAACTCTTGACCAATTTTTGGGTTTTAATCATAAAAATTAATTGAATCGTGAGCAAAACAATTATCGTATCGAATAGATTACCTGTAAAAATTGTTGAAGAAAATAATGCGTTGAGTTTTACCCCGAGTGAAGGAGGGCTGGCCACGGGTTTAGGGTCTATATATAAGGAGGGAAATAATATTTGGATCGGGTGGCCCGGTGTAAATATTCAAAAAGAAAATGAGCAACAAAACGTCACCGAAAAACTAAGACTACTCAATTTAATTCCTGTATTTCTAAGTAAAGAAGAAATTAAGCGCTATTATGAAGGCTTTAGCAATGAAGTTCTTTGGCCGATATTTCATTATCTTTCCAATTATGCAAATTACAATTATCAGAATTGGTTGTCTTATGTGCAAGTGAATCAAAAATTTGCAGATATTATTCTTCGCGAATTAAATCCCGGCGACATCGTTTGGGTTCATGATTATCAGCTTTTGTTAGTTCCAGGCCTAATCCGGCTGAAACAACCAGATGTATCCATTGCTTTTTTTAATCATATCCCCTTTCCTTCGCAGGAGCTCTTTCGCCTAATCCCTTGGCGAAAAGAGTTATTACACGGCATGCTGGGAGCCGATTTACTGGGTTTTCATACCTTTGATGATGTACGTCATTTTCTGAGCGCAGCTACACATCTATTACCCATACATGCGGATGCAAATCGCTTACGCGTTGAAAATCGCCTTGTTTTAGCAGAGCCTTTTCCGATGGGTATGGATAGCGAAAAGTTTTCCCGATTAGGGAATGATCCTGAAGTATTGGCGCATATCCAGAGTTTCAAGCAAAATTTTAACGGAAAGAAGATCATTTTATCGATTGATCGACTAGATTATAGTAAGGGAATCATTCAACGACTGAATGCTTTTGAATTGCTACTCTCGAAAAACCCGGAATATATCGAGAAAATTATCCTCTATATGATTGTCGTTCCTTCTCGAGATACAGTACCTCAATATAAAAGATTAAAAGATGAGATCGATCGACTTGCCGGCCATATTAATGCTCGATTCAGAACATTTGAATGGCATCCGATTGCTTATTTCTATCACGGATATCCCATTGAAATTATTTCTGCTTTATACAATGTGGCCGACGTATGCCTCGTTACGCCGATGCGTGATGGAATGAATCTGGTAAGCAAGGAGTATGTCGCGAGCAGAAATGACAACACCGGTGTTTTGATCCTGAGCGAAATGGCCGGTGCATCAAAAGAACTTAACGATGCCTTATTGGTAAACCCAAACAATATTTCCGAGGTTCGAAAAGCATTAATAACAGCATTAAATATGCCCAGAGGTGAAATGGAGGAAAGAATGAAGGCAATGCGTGCAGTCGTCTTCAAATTCAACATCAAACACTGGGTAAAGATCTTTATGAATCGCTTAGAAGACGTTAAACAAATGCAAAAGAATTCGATGGCCAATTTGGTAAAGGCCTCGATTAGGCTCGCCATACAAGAAAGATACCAAGCTGCTCGTAACCGTTTATTGCTCTTTGATTATGATGGAACGCTTGTGGGTTTTAAAAAAGAAATTGATGAAGCATCGCCCGATCCCGCACTGTATAAGTTATTAGATACTTTTGTTGCAGACAAAAAAAACACACTGGTTATCATTAGTGGAAGAAAACATACCACACTCGAGCAATGGTTCGGTATGAAAAACTATAGGTTAATCGCTGAGCATGGTGCCTGGAAAAAGAATAATATGAGTGAATGGGAACAGCTTCCAGGCTTATCCACTAACTGGAAGAATGAGGTGCAAAAATTGATGGAAAATTATACAGATAAAACACCGGGATCCTTTATCGAAGAAAAAAGCTATTCGCTTGCTTGGCACTACCGTAAGGTACAAAAGGGGTTGGGCTCTCTTCGCGCAAATGAACTCATGGATAATCTCCAATACCATTTAAACACCTATGGTCTTAAAATGCTTGACGGAGATAAGGTTGTCGAAGTAAAGAATGCAGATGTGAATAAAGGGCGGGCTACGTTAAATCTTCTACATGATACGGATTACGACTTTATTTTGGCGATAGGAGATGATCGAACGGATGAAGACACCTTTAAAGCTCTCCCCGAAAAAGCAATTAGCATCAAGGTTGGTAGCAATGTGTCGGCCGCCAAATATTACCTAGAAAACCAAGAAGAAGTACGCGATCTACTTGGCTTCCTAGTTGAAAAGTAAGATTCTTAGGGATCTATTACCAAAAATCGGGGTGTTCCTAATCTAACAGCAATTCTGTTAACTGCATTAATAAGGCCGACATGGCTATATGCCTGCGGGAAATTGCCCCATTGGTCACCGTTGTTAGCGTCAATATCTTCGCTAAACAATAATAGATGGTTTGCATAAGGCAGCAGATTTTCAAAAGTCTGGATGGCGTCCTGCGTCCTCCCTACAGAAGCTAAAGCTTCAACGTACCAAAAGGCACAAATGAGAAAAGTCGACTTCGGTTTACCAAAATCATCCGCATGAAGATATCGATAAAAAAGTCCGTTTTCTGCTCGAAGTTCTTCTTCCAAGGCTTTCAGATGATCCCTTGCTTTTTCAGACGAAGGGTCTAGATAATTCATGATAATAAGCTGTAAGGTGCTGGCATCTAAATGCCCGCTTCCAACTGCATGGGTATAAACTTTTCTTTTGGGATCGTAGCAATCCTCAATGTGCTTTGATGCCCTTACTATTAAGGCTTCTGCGCGCTGCTCTAGCTTTGAGTCCTGAAGTTCCCGAGCAATTCTTGCAGCGGCTTTGGCTCCCGCCCATTGAAAAAGATTCGTATAACAATGGTAATTAGCAAAATTTCTAAATTCCCAAATTCCGGCATCTTTTTCGTCAATTGTCTGTTCGATTTTTCCAATCATCATATCCAACCATACTGAAGAATGCCCTTTCTCTTTACCTACAAATCGTTTATCGGTATAAAGCGGAAGTAACGATAGCAGGACCTGGCCATACACGTCGTTTTGCACGTGTTCATATGCTTGATTGCCTAGTCGAACGGGTTTATTATCCATATAGCCCGAGAGATGGCTCAATTCCTCCTCGATTAACTCCTTTCTCCCTGTGATACTATAAAGGGGTTGATATCGCCCTTCTTCATTGACTGAGATATTCGCAATAAATTCAGCATAATGCTCCATTTCTTCAAACTGCCCTATGCGAAGCAAAGAGGCCAATACGTAATAGCTATCTCTAATCCAACAATACCGATAATCCCAATTTCGTCCACTCCCCGGTGACTCGGGTAAACTAGAGGTACTCGCGGCTATAAATGCACCAGTGTCCTCATATTGATGAAGTTTTAATGCCAAAGCCGAGCGAATAACGGCTTCCTGATAAAAGGGGGGAATAGTGGTATGTTTTATCCAAGTTCGCCAGTAATTGATGGTTTGTCTTAAAAAAATTTCTGCCGTATCCTCGAGTGGAGCTTCCAGGGGTTCCCCATAAGTCAATATTAAATATTTTGTATCGTGGAGAACAAAAGTCCCTGGTTCGAAAAAATGGCTTATAGGAACATTGGTTGTCAACCGCATGCGATCACTCCCGCCTGTAAACTCGACATGATTGCTTCCTCGATGCCGATCTTGAGCTGTCCTCCCGTAATCCGTTACCGGATAACAGCGCATGCGGACACGCGGTTCCCCGCTAATACGCTCCACCTTCCTGATTAACATCAGCGGTTTAAAATAACGATGATACTGCCTGAACCGGGGTGCAAAATCTGTTACTTTGTACGTCCCTTCTTCATTGGAGATTGTCGTCTCCAAAATATTGGTATTCGGAATATATCGCTGTTCCGACTGGAATTCCCCGTCAGGAAGAATTGAAAATTCACCCCCTTTTTCCTTATCAAGTTTACTGCCGAAAACAAATGTACTATCGAAGGCAGGCCAGCATAACCAAGAAATATTTGTGTTTGTTTGTACATGCGCAATGTAGGCACAGTTCCCTATTATTCCACTTTGATAGGTGTGTCTATTCATTCTTTAAGTATTTTCTGTTTTAGAACAATAAAAACGTGTTTCTGTTTAATCCAAAGGCCGAAAAGGTTGCTTTTACTAGCTTAAGAATAGTTTTTTTTCTATCCGCGGTATTAAATTTAACTGCTGTGCTTTTTCAAACATTACTTGCACAGCACGCCTTCCTTCCTGTTCCAAATCAAACGAATATTTGTTGACATACAATTCAATATGCTTATACATAACCTCTTCACTCATTTCCTGCGCATGTTGGCGAATAAAATCAATACCGTCGTTTGGATGGGCAAAGGCATATTCTACACTTCTTCTTAGAATACGATTCACTTTCTTTTTAATGTCATCCGGTATATCTCTTTTGATAACAATTCCTCCCAATGGGATCGGGCTTCCTGTTTCTTTTTCCCAGAAATCTCCCAAATCTATTACTTTATGTAACCCCTTCTCTTGATAAGTAAATCTATTTTCATGGATGATTAAACCCAAATCAACCTGTTCATTTAATAAGGCCGGTTCTATTTCAGAAAAAACAAGAATCTCTTTATTTTGAAGCTGAGGGAGGGCCAATCCAAGTAAAAAGTTTGCCGTAGTGTACCTCCCGGGTATGGCAACCTTCAAATCTGAGTCCCCCTGTTCTTTTCTTCCCTGAAGAACCTGATGTACCAATTCCTTCTTTTTACAGATTAGTAACGGACCTACACCAAAGCCAAGGGCACTTCCCGCATCTAATAAAACATATTTTTCCAATGCATAAGCATAAGCATGAAAACTAAGTTTACTAATATCGAGTGCGCCGTCAAACGTTTTATGGTTTAACGATTCCACGTCTTCATAAAGTACGTCAAAAGTAAGCCCTTCTGTATCAATTTTATGATGGATCATTGCATCAAAAATAAACGTATCATTAGGGCAGGGTGAAAATCCAAGTGTCAATTTCATCAAATTATGCTTTGTTTGCTATATCATATAAAACATCCCTAGCAAAAGTAGTAGAACAAGTAGCATCTTTCTTGGTTAAAATGTCATTTTATATCAAAAAACACTTAACTAAAATAAGAAAGGAGCCAATCATTCAAATTTTTGACAGCAAGCCCCATTTGCCAGCCATCGCGATTCCGTTTTTCTACATAATTAGAAATGCTTCTTATCTGTACACAAGGCAATCCCACTTGTTCACAGGCATAATAAAAAGCGGCTCCCTCCATGCTTTCCGCTTCTGCCTGCGCTCTCTCTAATGCTTGTTCAATGCTTCGATCATTTCCGTGTACACTGTTTACAGTCAACCCCCTAACTTGTCTGAACGGACTAACAAGGTCCTTTGGAAAGCCCCGTATCGCTTGGAATGCAGCTTTTCCAAAACCCAATTCATCTATTGGGATAAAGTGCTGATCATCTTCAGCCCCTAATTCGTAAAACACATCCCTTTCGATAAAAACGAGTTCTCCAAGCGGTATATTTTTTGAAAAGGATCCGCACACACCTACGTTAATAGCAAAATCATATGCCTTGTTATTTAATTTCCTCCCCAAAGCAAAGGCGGTAGCCACCATACCAACACCTGTTACTAAAATATCGGGTTTTTCTTTCTTCCCTTCTAAAGATTGCATAAAGGGACCTATTTCTGTGGCAGTTGCTGCCACTATTAAGCATTTGGTCATAAGTAATAGAAAGGCAATATAATGATTTTCATCCATCAAAATTCTGAAATGTTAAAATTATTAAGCTTATCTTTGCGGGCTAATAATTGATTATGATTTATATTACTCGTAGAGAGCGTTTTAGTGCCGCCCATAAATTATATCGTGACGACTGGAGCTTGGAAGAAAACGAAGCGACCTTCGGTAAATGCAGCAATCCTAATTGGCATGGTCATAACTATGAGCTCTTTGTTACTATCAAGGGAGAGATCGACCCAACTACGGGGTTTGTGATGGATTTACGTATCCTTAAAAATATCATTCTACAACATGTTGTAGAAAAACTAGATCACCGAAACATAAATTTGGATGTAGATTTTATGGAAGGGAAAATGGCCTCCACAGAAGTTCTTGCTCTAGAAATCTTTAACCAATTGAAAAACCCGATCGAAGCCGCAGGCGCGAAACTTCATAGTATAAAACTTCAGGAAACCGAAAACAATTCGGTGGAATATTTTGGAAACTAAAATTAATAAGGAACAATCCGATGAATATTAACAATAACGAGGCTCCTTTGGATGACGATGAACTGGATGGTTATGTAAAAATTGATCGTTATAATACCGATAAGGTTGAAAGTATCGCCAGTCATTATGAAGATATTCTTTCTCAACTTGGCGAAAACCCAAAACGCCAAGGCTTATTGAAAACACCGGAAAGAATTGCTAAGGCGCTGCAATATTTAACCCATGGTTATGATGTTGATCCTGCTGCAATCTTAAAAAGTGCGATGTTTGAAGAAGATTATAGCCAAATGGTGGTCGTAAAAGATATAGAGGTTTATTCCATGTGCGAACATCACCTATTACCCTTCTTCGGAAAAGCACACATCGCCTATATTCCGAAAGGGCACATTGTTGGGCTTAGCAAAATACCTCGAGTGGTGGACGCTTTCGCCCGTCGCTTACAGGTACAGGAAAGACTGACGAACGAAATACGGGATTGTATTCAAGAAACCCTTAATCCGGCAGGAGTGGCCGTGGTAATCGAATGTAAACACCTATGTATGGCAATGCGAGGTATTCAAAAACAGAACTCCGTTACGACTACTTCTGCCTTTACGGGAGAATTTGCACATGAGCGCACGCGAGCTGAGTTTTTACGATTGATAACCGCTAGCCTCGACTAGTGTTTCAGTGTTCTTTTATCTTTAAACTATACATTAAAACATCATAAACGAATGAAGAAAGCCTATTTATTCCCTGGACAAGGAGCGCAATTTGTAGGAATGGGAAAGGATCTTTATGCATATAAAGAAAGTACCCGCAATCTATTTGAACAGGCAAATGAAATCTTAGGTTTCCGTATCACGGATATTATGTTCGATGGAACCGAAGACGATCTTAAAAGGACCAATGTTACGCAACCTGCTATTTTTTTACATTCGGTTATTCTAGCTAAAGCATTGGGCGATCAGTTTGATCCACATATGGTGGCCGGTCACTCATTAGGCGAGTTTTCCGCCCTTGTTGCCACGCAAGCTTTAAGCTTTGAAGATGGTCTCACTTTGGTATCGCAAAGAGCCAATGCGATGCAAAAAGCGTGTGAAATCCAGCCGTCTACCATGGCAGCTATTTTAGGACTTGATGATTTTACGGTGGAAGATATTTGCCAGCGCGTCAGCGATGTGGTTGTGCCTGCAAATTATAATTGTCCAGGACAATTGGTTATATCCGGGACAATAGAAGGAGTTGAGAAAGCTTGTGAATTGTTGTTGCAGGCGGGCGCTAAAAGAGCCCTTAAATTAAACGTTGGCGGAGCTTTTCATTCTCCCCTGATGGAAACTGCTAGGGTGGAGCTTCAAAATGCGATTCAAAAAGTATCAATCAAAGAACCGATTTGCACGATTTATCAAAATATAGATGCGAAAGCTTATACTGATCCAGCTAAAATTAAAGAGAATCTTATTGCTCAATTAACCGGCGCAGTAAAATGGACACAAACAATTGAAAACATGTTGGCTGATGGGGCTACATCCTTTATAGAAGTTGGTCCGGGAAATGTATTACAGGGGCTGGTAAAAAAGGTGAATAGACAAGCAGATACTTCTGCTGCCAATCTCGCTTAAGTTTACGGTCGCATATTATTTTTATGCCTCATACGTTTTCTTTATACGTATGAGGTTTTTTTATATTTTTACCAAAAGCAATACGTTCTACTTTGAATAACTCTTTAAAAATACGGGTATTACTTCTGGTACTGACTCTCTGCTTCATCGGTACGGCGCTTACAATTCATTTAACTTTTAGAAAGGAAGAGATTTTACGGATCGAAGCGAAACGGATCGAGCAAAATCTGCACAAAAAGGAGCTTTTTATAAAAGCCTTTCTTAAAGATAGTGCTAGCTTTAACGCCCTTAAAGATATTCAAAACAATGAAAAGTTGACTGCTCATGTTGTTGAGTATTTTGGCGAAACGAAAAAAGTTCTTGTATATACTTATTCAAATAGCGAATTAACTTTTTGGGGTTCAGATAAAATCGTTCCACAATCAGATGCAGGATTGCCTGAAGGAAGCTCATTAATTGTTGCAGATAATGGCTCTTATGAAGCAATTAAAAGGTCGAAAGGGGGCTTTTCTGTCGTGTGTTTAATTCCCATCAAATCACATTACGCATTAAAAAACAGTTACCTGAACGAAGACTTCTCGCCTGACCTGATTCATAGTCAAAACCTCACGATTGCAAATTACGACGACAACCCGGTTTATAATATACGAAGCAGCGATGGTAAATACTTGTTCTCAGTAAAACTGAAACAACAAACGTACAATACACTCTTTTCTAAACTAGAATTGGCGATGTGGCTTGCGGCCATGTTTTTTGCAACGATTTTGATGAACAGCGTTTGTGCTTGGATGGCAGGAAAGGGTAAAGTTAAGTTGTCCGCTTTGGTTTTTCTGCTGTTCTTCATTCTTACCAGATATCTCGATTTATCTAATGGCTTGCTCGCCACTCACTTCTTTAATGAAATTTTCGATCCCAAATACTATGCATCGAGCTTTGTTTTTCCGTCTTTAGGAGCCTTTTTACTGAACGTAATAGCTGCCGCCTGGTTTATGTGCTATGTTTACAATTATCGCTTTCAGCTTTTCGTAAAGAGACCGTCAACGAATACCTTCCTCAAGGTTATCTTTTTTGCACTTGCATCGTTGCTCATTTACTTAATCTGTTCCCAAATTGTTCAGGTCTTTGGAGGGTTGATCGGCAATTCTAATATCCAATTTGATGTTACTAATATATTAAAACTCAATGTTTTCAGCTGGCTTGGAATTTCTGCTTTATGCCTGGTTATACTCAACCTGCATCTTTTGCTGGAAGTCTTAATGGCCGTAAGTTTAAGTTTTGATATCCATAAACGCCAATGGTTCACCTTATTTTTTATCCTACTTATTATTTATGGAGGTACCCTTTTCTTCATAAATGAATTAACCGTATCCTTTTTCCTCTTTAGTAGCGTTATTTTGCTTCGGGCGCTGACTTTCTTCAGTCAGAAAGATTTTAACCTCGTCATATTTATTACTACCCTTTTACTCTTTGCAGGGATTGCCTCCTTGAATCAGACTCGATTTATTAACGATAAGGAACTGGAAACACAAAAATTAATTTTACAACGCCTAGAATCTGCTGACGATCCAGATGCCGTATTTATTTTCTATAGTATAGAAAATACCGTTGCAAAGGATCATTATCTAATAAATTATTTTTCACAACCTCAAAAATATAATGTTCATGTATTAAATGATTACATCAAACAGACCTATTTTAGCGGTTACCTATCACGTTATGAATTCAACATCTATGAGTTGAAAAAAAACTTTACCGATGATGTTAAAAATGTACAAAAACTCGCTTATTATAAACAAAAGGTAGAATCAGGGTCTATTAAGGTGTCAGAATATTTTTATCGCATCAATAATAATTTCGGAAGCCTGTTGTATTTCGGTTTAATTCCCATTATTGTTGATGGAAAAGAGGTTGGCACGGCATTAATCGAATTAACTAGTAAAGCCTTTGAGCGTTATGTATCCTTCCCCGAAATACTGAGTAACGGCCGACTTAATAAGCAAGAAAACTTGGAGCAATATTCCTTTGCTCTTTATCGAAACGGAAAATTAGTCAATCAATTTGGTGATCACCTTTTTTCCGAGAACGATCGTGATTATCCCAAAGATCGCTTCCAATTCATTCGAATAAATACAACAAATGGGGGCGGAGAACTTATGTATCGACCCAATGACCATATATTGATGGTGTTGAGTAAAGATCGACAGGGCCTTTGGATGCAACTAGCCTCTTTGTCCTTTTTATTCCTCGTACTACTTGTTTTTGCCATTACCGTTTATGCTTCCCAATGGCTGATTATCACCTTTAAAAATTATGACTTTAGCTTTCGAACGGTAAGACGTTCTTTTTGGATCACCCAAAATAAAATCCTCTATAGAACACGTATACAGGCGTTTGTTGTATCAGCCGTTGTCATTACATTAATTATTGCCGGCGCCATTACTTTCTTTAGTGTAAGTAATCAATATGTACATCAACAGGAAATAAATACCGTTAAACGTATTAATCAAATGGTTTCAGGTTTAGAAACCATTACATCCGGACTTGAGTCTTCAGCATTTAAAAACCCCGAAGCGAAAAATCCCGAAATTGAAAAAGATCTTTATAATACCGCAACCTCAAACGCTACGGATATCAGCCTTTATAATACAGAGGGTGTTTTATTCTATACAACACAAAGTAAAATCTATGATCTCGGTCTAACATCAAAACATATGAATGCGAAAGCTTGGTTACATATGTCCAAATTTAGGCGATCTGAATATTTCCATAAAGAGGTAATCGGTAATCTAGAATACCCGGTCGCTTATGCACCTATAAAAAATGATCAGGACGAAACAATCGCCTATCTGAGTCTCCCTTATTTTTCTGATGAAAAAGAATTTGCAGAACGTATCGGGATGCTATTAAGTACACTCATAAATATTTATGCGCTCGTCATCGTCGCTTTAGGTCTGTTCGCCGTATTTATCGCTAACCGAATAACTTCACCTCTAAGCCTCGTTCAAAGAAGTTTGGCAAAAACTTCTATCGGAAAAACGAATGAGCCCATATTCTGGAAGAGAAATGATGAGATCGGCTCTTTGATCAAAGAATACAATAACATGATTGCCGCGCTGGAGGTAAGTGCAAACAAAATAGCCCAATCTGAGAGAGAGTCCGCTTGGAGGGAAATGGCCAAACAGGTAGCACATGAAATCAAAAACCCTTTAACACCTTTAAAACTTGGCGTACAACTACTTGAACGCTCCTGGAAGGAAGATGACCCTAATTTTGATCAAAAATTCAAGCGCTTTAGTAAATCTTTTATAGAACAGATCGACAGCCTATCAACTATTGCCTCTGAGTTTTCAAATTTTGCTAAAATGCCCGACACACAACTTGAAGATGTTGATATAAATGATACCATAGAAAAAGTTATCCCCATATACAACAATACTGCCGCCGTTGAGATTTCTTTCAATTATCATGGGGAAGGATCTGTAGTAGTAAGAGGCGATAAAGACCAACTTAGAAGGTCTTTCAGCAACCTAATTAAAAACGCCATCGAAGCCAAAGCTGGTCGGGGAAAATGCTTGATTCATATCTCAATGAAAAGAAATAATTCCTTATTAATTATCGCCATTAAAGACAACGGGAATGGGATAGACGAGCAAGTTCGGGACCGCATCTTCCAACCAAATTTTACAACAAAAAGCTCTGGTACTGGTTTAGGACTGGCTTTCGTCAAACAGACCATTGAAAGTATGAAAGGTTCGATCAGCTACTCAACAGAAATCGGCAAAGGAACCACCTTTTTTATTGAAATACCATTATAAATCAACGATTAGGTCAGTCGAATCGTTCCTTTTCCCATGGTCCCTCTGTTCGTATATAACACAATGGTGTAAGTTCCTGGCTTGAAATTTTCAACCCCCCTCCATTCAATGGTATAAAGCTTCCCATCGTTCAAAAATTCTATGCCTGTTTTATCGGTGTATTGCATTTCTACACCGTCTACTTCAAAAATATTGTTCTCCGTAATCAGCAGATTTCCATTTGGCTCGATTACTCTAATGTAGACATCATATATCGCCTCTTTCGCAATTGGATTGTCCGCGATACTAAATTCTATTTTTAATTTATCGGTTCGCCTGGCTTTACTCTCAACATTTTCACTCCCGCTCTTTCGTTCTCTGATCCCATTCACATTAATTGAGGAAAGCTTGAGTGCTGAAGCAATCTCTACTTTATGCTCGAGCATACTATTGATACTTTCCAGCTCACTTGCCTTCTCCCTTACTGTATTAACGTTTGCTTTCAAACGATCTCGTTCCGATATTAGCAGGGCATTTTCGCTTTTCAGTTGTTCTATATCTTTTGTATACCGGGAAACTGCCCCTTTCAATTTCGCAATTTCTTCTCGCGCTTTTTGAAGTGCTGTCCGATCCAGTTCATTTTGCGTTAATTTTGCGCGCAATTCCTCTATCTTTGTCCTTGCATTGTTCTGAGCTGCCTTTAATGACTCCGTCAAATCCACGTTCTCGTTGGTAACACGATCTAATTCGACCTCTATTCTGTCCAACTCCGTCTCCATTTGAATTCTTTCGCTCAGGATCGTTGTCTGTTGCTCACTTGAACTCTTATATTTAACATAAAAGTAAATGTTGGTGGCCAATAAAGCCAAAATAGCGAAAATGAAAAAGTAAATCTTTGGATTGTCCTTTCCCCGTTCCTGTAAACCATCTGTTTGCGGATTGGCACGATGCTGACTACTATCTGTTTGAGCAGAAGGTTTATAGACTATATCATTCTCTTCCATTTTTTGTCACATTTAAACGTTAGGCTCAAAACGATAAGCAAAAATTGTTCCAACAACAATTATTTTATAAAAACCCCTTTCCCGATCTCTTTTCATGTGATAAACAGGTATTTGTACTAATATCAATACATACAAAAATATTGACGCAAACACTTTTATTCAGGGATTTCACTTTTAATATAAATACACATCCGTCCAAACGTTAAATAATAATTAGGAAATATGGGAGCTCCGTTGGTCGGTTTTACTTAAAAAATACGCTTTCATCTATGTGTTAAATCGATCCATGTTTTAGGTCAGAAAGTCGACAGTCATTTTGTTTTAATATTAAGTTTATTAGTCAACTCTTTCACCATTACATTCTTCGGTTCTTTATGATATAAGGATAAGAACAGGAGTAAAAAATAAACTAATTAAAATCTTTCTTCCTTTTAAAAGCGAAATCCCTGCATTTTTACCCATTTTTTTTTCTCGTACTCAAAGCTATACTTATCTTTACAACTTTTTATAAAAGAAAAGCGGCTGAAAACAAATACGATATACTTGATGAATATTTCCCCTCGCAATAAACTATTAGGTTCTCTATTTTACCTTCTCTCATTTCTTTGCTTGACAGTGCAGGCGCAAAACACAGATCTTATTCCCAAAAGAGAATTAAGAGGTGTTTGGGTATCCACTGTTGTCAATATTGATTGGCCTAGTAAAGCCGGCTTACCGTCCGAGACACAAAAACAAGAGCTCTTGCGCCTCCTAGATGCCCATCAGCGCGCGGGGATCAATGCCATATTCTTACAAGTTAGGCCCTCTGCCGATGCAATCTATGCAAGAGGAAAAGAACTATGGTCGCGTTTCCTGACAGGGAGCCAAGGACAAGCGCCAAACCCTTTATATGATCCTTTAGACTTTGCCATACAGGAGGCCCATAATAGAGGTATGGAATTACACGCATGGTTTAATCCTTATCGTGCTACATTCGACCTAAACGAAACAAATGTTAGTCCCCATCATATTACGAAACAACATCCCGATTGGTTTTTTACCTATGCGGGAAAGAAACTCTTTAACCCCGGCATACCAGAGGTTCAAAAATATATCGTAGAGGTCATTATGTCCGTTGTTAAAAACTATGATATTGATGGGGTTCACTTTGACGATTACTTTTATCCTTACCCAGCCGGAGGACAATCTATTCCCGATGCAAACACATTTCAACGTTATGGAAAGGGGTTCTCAAGAATAGATGATTGGCGAAGAAATAATGTCAATGAACTAATAAAAACCTTGGCCGATAGTGTGCATCACGAAAAAAGATATATGAAATTTGGCGTTAGCCCCTTTGGCATCTGGCAGAATAAGAAACAACACCCGGAGGGTTCTGAAACTTCCGGGTTAAGCGGCTATTCACAATTGTATGCGGATGCGAGGACCTGGCTTCAAAATGGTTGGGTAGACTATATCAATCCACAGATTTATTTCCCCTTCAATAATCGTGCTGCTGCTTATGAAATCCTGATTGATTGGTGGAGTGCCAATGGCTATGGTAAGCACATCTATATAGGGCAAGCCGCTTATCGAGCAGCAGATAATGCAACGGGGTGGAGGGACAGACGCCAACTGCCAAATCAGATTCGGCACTTAAGGAAGTTTCCTACAATACAGGGCAGTGTTTATTTTAGCTCCAAGTCCCTTGTAAATAACCTCGGTGGCTTTAGAGATTCCCTGCAATATAATTTTTATCGCTATAAGTCTCTACAACCAACGATGCCTTGGCTGGACAGTATACCGCCTCTGGCTCCTCAAAACCTTCTATACCATAATTTAAATACGGGCGGGGTCTCCTTAAGATGGGACAAGCCGCTACCTGCAACAGATGGAGAAACAGCTTATGGCTACGTAATATATCGATTTAATGAAGGTGAAGCAATTAATCTAAATAACGCACAGAATATCCTGGAAATAATTTTTGATACCAATCGTACATTTTATACCGATCAGTCTGTTAGGGGAGGTTCGCAATATACCTATATAATAACCGCCATCGACCGCTTAAAAAATGAAAGCGGACCTTCGAATATGCAAACGACTATTCCAAATTGATCAAATGGCCGCTATTAAAATTTAGGACCGATAGATTTGCATAAGTTGGAGGGTTTCAAGGGCCATTTGCTCATTGTAATCGGCCGTGAGCTTCTTGTGATTGATGAGATCTACAATGGTTCCAATATAACAAAAGCCAAACGTTAAAAGAAACAGGATTCCCATACCTATTTGTTTTAGCATAAAGCGTTGGATCCCTGCAATGCCCAGAAAGCCGATGAGCGTCATCAACATGACTTCCTGTGTTCCTTTTCTTTTTCCTTTATATAGAAAAAGAAATTCTTCTGCGTTTTCTTCCTTAATAGTCTGTAAGGCGCTGCGTAAAAATATCATCTCCTCCGGAGTAATATCTGGGATCATCATAAAGATTTTTTGCTCTTTCATCGCTTTGTGTTTAATAATGTTTCCTCTATAAAAAGCCTCTAACTTTGAGCTTAAAACGGAGCAATTGTTACAGACGCTCGACCGCGAGAAACATTGCATATCTAATTTTGTTCCCTTTCTTGATCGAACTCACTTTCGATAAGATTTCGGATCAATCGCTTTAGGCGACCAGTTCTCCAAAAATTCAAGCACTTTTTTTGTACTATGCCCTTTCCCTTCCTCTAAATAGGCACTATTCTGGGTATGAAGCCGATTTCCCTCGCCATCTAAAATCACAAATACAGGAAAACCAAATCGTTGTGGATAACCGAGCAAAGCTAACACATCCTCGTTTTTATTTTCCTTGCTATAATTCACATGAACTATTTCGTAATTAGCCTGTATATAGTTTTTCAAGGTATCATTGCCCGTAACAAGTTCGTTGAAACGCAAACACCAAACGCACCAGTTTCCTCCTATTTGTAAAAAAACATGTTTTCCTTCGTTTTTTGCCTTTTCGACAGCCGCTTTTATTTCTGATTGAGCATTCGCTTCAGGATGATAGAGTTTTTTCTTTGCCTGTTGGGCAGCGACTTGCGAAACAAAAACAGCACAAATAAAGATTATAATAAGGATTTTCTTCATCGCTCTGAATAAATTTACGTATTTTACAAAGTAAAGTGTTTTGTTTAATATGGCCAATATTCCTCCTGTAAAAATACTAAAGGCCTCGGCCGGATCTGGAAAAACTTTTAGCTTAACTGCACACTATATCAGTTTATTGTTCGGCAAGAAAATTCATTTTTCGGAAATTCTGGCCGTCACTTTTACCAATAAGGCAACAGCCGAGATGAAACACCGCATTCTAAATGTCATCGAAGGTCTGGCATTAGCGAGTGAGGAGGTAGAATCTTATCGCATTATTATAATGAAGACCTATCCAGAACTATCTAGGGTGGATTTACAGCTAAAAGCTAAGGAAGTTTACAGACAAATTCTACATAATTATAGTCGATTTGCTATTAGCACAATTGATGGCTTTTACCAAAAAATTATTAGAAGTTTTAGTTTCGAACTTGGTTTAAATGCAGCCTATCGCTTGGAGATGAACAGTGATCGGGTCAAACAGAGCTTGGTTTCACGTCTTAATAAATTATTGAATGATCGTGACGACCTATTGCAATGGATCATTAATTATGCTAGAAAGCAAATAGAAAACGATCGCAGTTGGAATTATACAACCGTACTGAAGAAACTGGCAGATGAGCTCTTCAAAGAACATTTTCATCCTTTTAACGAGGCCGTTTCCAAGTTAAGTGAAGCAGATCGACAAGTAGTCTTTACCACGATGGAAGCCCTTTCGGAGGAAATTATTCTCCGTTTTGAGAGAGAAATGGACCACCTATTAAAAAAGGCAACCGACATATTTAATCGTGCGGGAGTGTCAAGTGATCTATTCCTGCGTAAGTCCCAAAATTTAATTGCCAAAATACCGTCCTTGAGTTCTGATAATTTAGAGGCTGTCGACAAGTTTGCTGAATATATAGATAATCCCGAAAAATGGCAAAAAAATGGCCTTAGTGGTGCGGTCTCCGATTTATACAATCAGTTGAACCCTCATTTACATCAACTTCTAAATTATAAACAGGAACATAGTCGCACTTACTTTTTAGCAAAAGCGGTTCAAGCTAATTTTTACTACTTGCGTCTGCTAAAAGAAATGAGTGTGCTGCTTGCTGAATATAGAGAAGAGAACGCGGTGTCTCTTATTAGTGATGCACAAAATCTTTTGAGAGAAATCAACAGATATCAAGATCAAAACATTTCCTTCATCTACGAGAAAGTGGGAAATCGCTATAAGTATTTCTTATTCGATGAATTTCAAGATACATCTGCGAATCAATGGCAAAATTTTAAACCTTTGCTGGTCAATGCACTCGCTAGTGGGGGAGGAAATCAATCCATTCCTCATCATCTAATAGTTGGAGACGTCAAACAAAGTATTTATCGGTGGCGAAATGGTGACTGGAGAATTCTTCAATACCAATCGGGGAAGGATTTGGGAGCGCATTACATTAGTTTCCACACGCTTCAAGAGAATTACCGAAGTCTTTCCCATATTATAGAATTCAATAACTTTTTATTTACCCAAGCTCCAAAACTTTTACAGCAAATAATAAACGATAAGATTTACAATGAAATAGGCGACAGCTTGTACAATTCCTGGTGGCAGCCAGCTGGATATGCACAGATATTAACCGACGCTTACCAAGAAACCGTTCAAAAAATTCCTTCCGGTAGGAACGAAGGAGGGAAAGTTACTGTTTCCTTTTTTCCTGTTACGAGTTCCTTTGCCAAAACACGGACAAAGGAGGTTAAACCAGCAGCCTTAAAAGCCCTAGCCGATACGATTATTACTTGGCTGAGTAATAGTAGATATCAACCCCATCAAATAGGCATTTTGGTTCGGAATAATACAGAAGCTCGTGAAGTTATCGAATATCTGCTGTACATACAGAAAGAATTGGAAGAGTCTCATAAATTTGACGTTATTTCAGGAGATGCACTTTTATTGCTTAACAATCCCGGTATTCGCTTGCTTATTAATACCTTAAGGGCGATGATCACCCCGGCTGAAGAAGCTTCACTTTATCGGGCAAACTGTCTTTACCTTTATCAACAAGTTTGCGGACAAGGGGAAAACGACGACGAAGTGTCATGGTTAAATGCCGCACAATCCGATATTAAAATTTGGGGAAAAATTTTACCAAATATCATCATTAATAATTGGTATGGCTGGCAACAGCTTCCTTTAACAGAACTGATCGAATCTTTAATTCAGGGTTATGAAATCACCAAGGATGAAGCTTCCATACCTTATTTAATTACGTTTAGGGATCTTGTAGCCGAATTCAGTTCCCAAGGCGAACGAGGCATCACTTCGTTCCTAAGCTACTGGGATGAGGAAGGGAAAATGAAAGCACTGCCAGCTAATGAAGGAAGTAATGCTATAGAAATTATGACGATTCATAAGTCCAAGGGTTTGGCCTTCGATGTGGTGATGATCCCTTTCTGTTCCTGGGAGCTTGATGGGATGATTAACAGCAACTTCTGGGTAAACACAAACAATACATCCTACGAAATTCTCCAAAGCGTTCCGGTAAAATATAACAGTATGCTCGCTAAGTCGTCACTCTTTCAAACCTATTTCGAAGAAATGCTCTTTAATTACATGGATGCTTTAAACCTGCTTTATGTAGCAACAACGCGCGCCAGAAAAGAACTTTATATCAGTGCCCCGGATATTAAAGAAGGCAAAGGGAGTGATTCTCTGATTGCTGATTTGCTTCGACAAGTATTAACATTACACAGTGATGAGTTGGGTATCGAATACAACAAGGGCATCATTTATCCATCAACCGATACTTTTAGGGAGGTAAAGCATCCGATCCAACCCCCGATTAGGTATCAGGAAGCTAGTATTGATTACTGGGAAAGTGCCGGCAATCATTATTGGCGTTTTAATAAATTTCCAGTATCAGATTTACTAAAACAAGCACTAGACAATCGAAAAATAAAACGGGAACTGCTTTCGCTGGGCGAACAGAATACAGCAACTAGACAAGGCTTATTACTGCACGAGCTATTATCGCTGACAACAGAAATATCAGATTTTCCAAAACATCTCAACAGGATGCAAAGCGAGGGTCTGATTACAGCAGAAGAACTCATGAAATTACATGAAGAAGCTGTACAACTCCGCAAGAATGAGCATTTGGCAGCGCTTTTAGATAAACCTTACCAAAGCCTCAATGAACAACGAATTATCACAAAGGATGGAAATATATTGCGCCCTGATAAGGTATTGATCGGAACAGACGAAACAATCATATTAGATTTTAAATTTACGGGTATGGAAAACTCTCAGCACATAATCCAAGTGAGAGAATACCAACAAAACTTACAGGAAATGGGTTATCCAAATGTACGTGCTTTTTTATTTTATGCATTCAATAACCGCTTAGTCGAAGTTTAATATTCTTTATTGCGCTCACCATGATCCCTTTTTTAAAAGAAGTCACCAATGATTTAATCGCTCGTTACGGTTCGGATTTAAAAGATATTGCTATTATCTTCAATAATAAGCGTCCGGAAGTCTATATGAAAAAATACCTGGCCGAACGTATCGGGAAACCGATATGGAGTCCGTCTTTTTTTACTATTCAGCAATTTTTTAAGCATGCATTCCTTGAACAAGAAGCGGACAAGTTAACACAAATTTTAACACTTTATCAAGGTTACAATGCTATCCAGGAGCAAAGCGGCGGACAAACAATCAGTATAGAGCGGTTTTATCCGATGGCCGAAACGATCTTAAGTGATTTCGCGCAATTAGATTATGACCTGGTTGATCCAACGGATATATATACTGAATTATATGATATCGCCTTGATCGAAAAGCAATTTCCTCATTTTTCAGAAGAACAGTTGGTATTCATTAGCCAATTCTGGTCAACCTTCAGTGGTGAAAAACAAAGCTACATACAAGATCGGTTTATTGAACTGTGGAAAACGCTTCCCATTCTTTATACCGATTTTCATCAAATGTTAAAAGCCCGCGGATTAGCCACCACTCCGCAATTTTATCGCTCATTTGCTAAAGGGCAGGAGTCCAATCCTTCCTATGTAAAACAGTTTAAACAACTTGTTTTCGTTGGCTTTAACGCATTGAACAAAGCGGAAGTAACCTTATTCAAAAAATGGCAAAAGGAAGAATTAGCCCTTTTTTACTTTGACGTCGATCGTTATTACCTAGACGATGTCCATCAAGAAACCGGTCACTTTATCCGAAAAAACTTAACAATACATGAACTGAAAAACGCGCTTGGTTCTCCCTTCAATCAATTCGAAACACGTAAACAAACTGTTAAAATTGTCCAAACGAAAAGCTATACCGCGCAGGCAAAATTATTAGATAGCTTTCTTGCCGGTAAAAAAAACACAAGCGATGTAAATCAAGGACTAACAGCCGTTCTGCTTGCGGATGAACGTTTGTTGATCCCCGCTTTACAAAGTATTCCTGCTACGGTAGAAACGAATATATCCATGGGCTTTCCTATTTCGCAATCTCCGATTTATGGAATTGTCGACTTGTGGCTAAGAATACAAGAGCAATACGTACTACAAAAAAGAGCGTTCGTTTACTATAAAGATATCGAAATCTTTCTTTCGCATCCGCTTATAGATACACCTCGTTCGGTAAAGGAGCAAATACAACAACTTATATACACCAATCATTATATTAATGTCCCGCTTATTGAGTTACAAGCGGTAACTCAAGCATCTTTCTTTGATAAGCAAACGAATGGAAAAGAATTGATCAGGCATCTGCAAGAAATTATTCGCGAAATTTTTCAAATCAGAAAAGAAGAAGCGCTTTTGACCTATCCTGATGCCGCTATCTTCACGGAGGTATTCCGCGTTCTTAATCAATTATATGATGCGTTAAATACACTTCAATCACTTCGTGTTAATTTTACCATTTCCTTAATTAGAAAATCCCTTCAGGGAATTACAGCAGCAATCGAAGGAGACCCCTTATCAGGCATACAAATTATGGGTCTGCTTGAAACCAGAAACCTTGATTTCAAGGAGCTCTATATTCTGGGTGTAAATGAGGGTATTCTGCCAAAAACAAGTTCTTCGGCCACTTTTATTCCCGATTCCATCCGTCGGGCCCACGGTCTTCCCGTGTTGGAAAACCAGGAAGCTCTTTCTGCTTATCTTTTTTATAGATTGATGCAACGAGCTGACCAGATTACGCTTGTTTATAATGGTCATATTGATGAAAATAGCACCGGTGAAATTAGCCGATTTGTAAAACAACTTCAATTTGAAAGTGATTTCACTTTCATTCAATTAAAACAGCAGCAAACGATTAAGACAAACGAAGTACCCCCAGCTTTGGAAATTAGTAAGTCGAATGCCGTTTGGAATACGCTGGAACGTTATTTTAAACCTAATGCCGATCCAAAACCAGGAATTTCTGCCACTGCATTTACTACTTTTCTTCAATCACCCTTGCTTTTTTTCCTTAAATATATAGCCAAGGTAAAAGAACCTCAATTATTAAGCGAAGATTTTGAAGCAAATAGGGTCGGTTCTATTATTCATGAAATCATGCAATGGTTTTATGAAGAGCTTAAACAAACGAGCCCCTATATAACTGCCCAACGAATAAAAGATCAATTAGCACGTTTGGAACACTTGTGTCTAAGAGCAACAGCGAAAGACTTTTATGGAAATCCAAGCTATTTTGAAACGAATACCCCTTCTAGCATGGAGAAAATCGTGCTTGAAATTGCTAGAGAATATGCACAGATTTTCATTTATCATGATCTAAATATAGCTCCTTTTACAATTATTGAGTTAGAGAACAAAAAAGACTATGTCATTGATTTCCCAATTATTATTAACGGAGAGGAATCATTTGTTAAACTTTATGGAATTATTGATCGGGTGGATGAGAAGGATGGAAAGGTGCGTATTGTAGATTATAAAACCGGGAACGATGCGCTGGATTATACGGATATTGACAGTCTCTTCGACGCAAGCACAGGAAAGTTCAATAAAGCACTTTTACAAACACTGTTTTATACCTATATCTATGAAAAGAAAACCGGGAAGCGCGAAGTAGAGCCTAATCTTTATGTCGCGAGAAAACTACGACAAGAAGGCAGCTTGTTCTATACAAAAACAAGAGGTAGTAAATTTACCTTAACGGGCCCTGGTTTGGACAGTTTCAAAGAGGCATTTGAATTTCGTTTGAAACAAGCTCTCGAAGATCTTTTTGATAAAAAAATACCCTTTAAACATGATGCAAATATCGATTTACCCTATAATGACAACTATCAAGAATTCTTTCAGTCAGGCCTAAATCAAGATACGGAAAATGAAAGCGAATATTAATGAATTAGCCGATAAATACTTCATATTTTCAGTTTTTTAAAGTACTTTTGCGTACAAAATTTGATTTAAACTACATTACTTATATCTAATGAGAGAAATACAGTTCAGAGAAGCACTTCGCGAAGCAATGGTCGAAGAGATGCGCAAAGACGAGAAAATTTTCTTGATGGGCGAAGAAGTTGCTGAATACAATGGTGCCTACAAAGTGAGCCAAGGCATGCTTGAGGAATTCGGAGCTAAGCGTATTATCGATACCCCCATTGCCGAGTTGGGCTTTGCTGGTATCGGTATCGGAGCAGCGATGAAGGGACTTAAACCGATCATTGAGTTTATGACCTTTAATTTTTCATTGGTAGCTATCGACCAAGTGATCAACGGCGCAGCTAAAATCCACTCGATGAGCGGTGGTCAGTATTCTTGTCCCATCGTATTCCGTGGCCCAACAGGAAATGCAGGTCAGTTGGCAGCGCAACACTCACAGAATTTCGAAAATTGGTATGCAAATTGCCCGGGATTAAAAGTTGTTGTTCCCTCAAATCCCTACGATGCAAAAGGCTTATTGAAACAGTCCATTCTAGATCCTGATCCTGTTATCTTCATGGAATCAGAGGTGATGTACGGAGATAAGGGAGAAGTCCCTGAAGAGGAATATTATTTAGAACTTGGAAAAGCCCACAAGATACAAGAAGGAACAGATGTAACCATCGTTTCTTTTGGAAAAATGATTCCAAGAGTCGTCATTCCTGCTGTAGAAGAACTAACAAAAGAAGGTATTTCTGTTGATTTAATCGATTTGAGAACTGTTCGCCCTATTGATTACGCTGCAATTATCGAATCTGTTAAAAAAACAAACAGACTTGTCATCGTAGAAGAAGCTTGGCCATTAGCCTCTATCTCTTCTGAAATAGCATTCAATGTTCAAAAAAATGCATTTGATTATTTAGATGCACCGGTTATTCGCGTTACTTCAGCAGATGTTCCGCTACCTTATGCGCCAACACTTATAGAAGCTGCCTTACCTAGCATTAAAAAAATAGTGGCTGCTGTAAAAGAAGTTTCATACGTAAAATAAGTTTTGTTTAAATAAAATAGAAAGCCTGCCATGATTTATGGCAGGCTTTCTATTTTATACCCATCGTTCTGCTAAAATATCTCCTGGACCCATGCTTTATTACCTGCTTATTTTAATATAGAACGCTTGCTCTTAAAATCTTATGTAGTTATATAGCTTATAGCTTGCATATCTAAATTAAACAAACTACTTATATTTTATAGAGGCACGAAAAAAATCCCATTTTCCTCTATTTTTCAAATAAAAAAACCTAAATCAATGAAATTTGTCTCTTAATACTTTCTTCAAGAGATATTATAGTCTCTGTTCTGGCTATTCCTTTGATCGCTTGTATGTCTTCATTCAATACATGACGTAAATGATTGGTATCCCTACATATAATTTTTGCAAACATGCTATATTGGCCAGTACAATAATGCAATTCTACCACTTCTTTTACCTCTCTTAATTGCTCAACAGCTGTTTTATATTGAGATCCCTTCTCTAAATAGATGCCTAGAAAGGCACATATATCAAATCCAATAGATTGAGGGTTAATAATTAGGTTAGAACCTCTAATAATACCAAGTTCTTCCATTTTTTTCATGCGAACATGGATAGTTCCGCCAGAAACAACGAGTTTTTTTGCAATTTCTGTATATGGAACCGACGCATCGTTCATTAAAATAGATAAAATTTGCGTGTCTAAGTTATCAAGTTCTAAAAATTGGGACTTTTTTTCCATGATTTTTGATTATTTATAAATTATTACGAGTATTTTTTTAAATATTTATAAAAATTAAAAATTTTATTAAAAAAATGGTAAATATTATGAAGATTTATTATGTTTGTATCAACAGAAGAGAATATTTATTGACAATCTATTCTTCTTTTGTCCGACTTTGCCCCTCAGTTTAATATAGGTTTATAATTGGTTAGCGTTGAAGCTCCTCTCCCAAAGGAGCTTCTTCTTTTTTTAAAAAATAACATCCTATCCCGAAATATCACCATACCAAATATATATTTTTTAACCGAATGCCTATATTTTAAAAATTTTGTCAAAAATAACGAGTTTTTTTCTCATTCGAGAAACTTTCTAAGCTTTTATTTAGCAATACTTCTGTTTATAATTTAAAAAACGCTGCATAAATACACTTCACCCACAAAAAAATAGCCCCCTTGAAATGACTGGATATAATTCATTTCAAAGGAGCCGCTTTTATTAATTAACAGCCTATTTTACTGTAAAACCCATTTTATAATTTCCCCACGCTAACTCGATTCTCCCGTCCTTCGAAACGGATATGGTGAATTGTTCTACTGATTGACTATTCTGCTCCGTTGGTACATCAACACGAAGTACATCTTCTTTTTCATCATAATCTAAACCCGACTTTTTCCACACTTTATTAAAGATAATGGTCGAAGTCTGCTCACCGGGTATGCTATGTAAACTATATTTTCCTGCCTTCAATGCTTTTCCCTCAATGGTAACATCCTTATTCAGTTCGACCGTTGTTGCTTCATTTGCGCCTGTTCGCCATACTTTTCCTATTGGCGCAACCTCTTCGCCTAATTTTCTCCCTTTTAAATAAGGTCTGCTGTAATTAATTGAAATCGTTAGCCCTGAGGTTGTGGTAACATGGATACTATCGGGCGGACTGGCGCGCTTACTTTTGTCTTGCTGCGCAAAAACTCCTAGAGCCATGAATAACATTAAGGCTCCTAAAACTAGCTTTCTTTTCATGATTTAATGGATAAGTTCTATTTTTAAAAAACATTTATTTAAAACCTTTGTTTCAAGTCATCCTCCATTTTCTTTTTCTTAATACCTTTATGCAATCTTAACTGAATAAAATTTTATCTAAGTTTGTGCCATGGCACAAATCAAACCGTCTTTAGCAAAAGGTACTCGGGATTTTTCTCCTCTTGAAATGGAGCGAAGAAATTATATTTTCAATACAATAAAGGCTGTATTTAAAAAGTATGGATATCAAGAAATTCAAACACCCTCATTTGAAAATCTGCAAACATTAACAGGTAAGTATGGAGATGAAGGGGATAAACTTATATTTAAGATTCTCAACTCCGGAGATTTTATTGCCAAAATAAGTCCTGAAAAATACGGAACATTAAATTCCAATTCAATTACACCGCTGCTTACTGAGAAAGCTTTACGCTATGATCTAACTGTCCCGTTCGCCAGATATGTTGTTATGCATCAAAATGAGATAACCTTGCCTTTTAAACGTTTTCAAATCCAACCTGTTTGGCGTGCTGATCGCCCTCAAAAAGGTAGATATCGTGAGTTTTATCAGTGTGATGTAGATGTGGTTGGCTCTGAAAGTCTATTAAATGAAGCAGAATTCATCCTTGTATATAAAGAAGCCTTATCTAATCTGGGGCTAAAAGACTTTTCAATCAAACTAAATAATCGAAAGTTACTAGCGGGTATTGCAGATGTTATAGGAAAGCCTCAATTATTGATCGATATGACTGTCGCTATCGACAAATTGGATAAAATCGGATTAAACGGCGTAAAGCAAGAGTTAGTTGATAAAGGATTTTCATCTGAAGAACTTGAAAAATTAGATCCTATTATTGCTTTGTCAGGGAATAACGTTGATAAATTGGATACCTTAAAGGAGGTATTGAAAGATTCAGAAACGGGACAAAAGGGAATCGAAGAAATTCAAACCGTTTTAGCCTATGTGCAAAAATTAGATACTGACACACTTCAGTATGTGGAAGTTGATATTACCTTGGCAAGGGGATTAAATTACTATACAGGTAGTATATTTGAAGTTAAAACCAACGAGGTTGCCATGGGTAGTATCGGTGGGGGTGGTAGATACGATGATTTGACGGGTATGTTTGGTATAAAAGGACTTACCGGTGTGGGCATCTCCTTTGGAGCCGACCGTATTTATGATGTACTTCTGGAGCTTGCTTTGTTTCCGGATAGCGCTATGGAAACTACACAGGTATTATTAACCAATTTTGACAGATCTACCGAAGACTTTTCATTGGCTTTACTTCAAAATCTAAGAAAAAATAACATTGCTTCCGAATTTTACCCTGCTAGTGTAAAGCTTAAAAAACAATTAAGTTATGCTGATCAGAAAAAAATTCCATATGTTATATTATTGGGAGCGGAAGAGGTTTCTTCGGGCCTCCTAACGCTAAAAAACATGAGTAGTGGTGAGCAGCAAAAATTGACGGCAGACGCGCTGATCAACTATCTTATAAGTAAAGATCAGGATTAAATCACCACCTATTTCATTTAGAATAGGCTCACCTATTGAAGGTGAGCTTATTTTGTTGTTCTAAGCGACCCACCTTAAAAAGCAATAAACCAAAGGAGCTGCCAACAATAGTCCATCAAACCGGTCCAATAACCCACCATGACCCGGCAACAAGCTTCCGGAATCCTTCACCTGAAAACTACGCTTCAACATTGATTCAGTTAAATCACCCCATGTTCCAAATACCGAGATAATAACCGCAATTGTACACCATTTCCAGCCGCTTAGATTCGGATAATATTGATGTAAAATGAGACCAACGACTATACTCAAGAGCACACCTCCAATAAAACCTTCCCATGTCTTTTTTGGTGAATGCCTTTCAAATAGTTTTGTTTTGCCAAGCTTCATACCCACCAGATAAGCCCCGGTATCATTGGCCCAAAGCATAAATAAGAATGACATTGGTAGATAATACTGATAATCTCCCCCTAAAAATCCCAAATTGAAAAAAAACACAAAGGGAACAACCGCATAGATCACTCCTAAGAATGTCAATGAAATATTATAAAAAGGTTGTTCATTCTTTTGATATAATTCCCGAATATAGATAAATGCCAAAAAAGGAATAGGAAGCAATAAAATAAAAGATCGCACTAAATGTAAATTAAAAGCAGCAAACGCTAAAAATATGGCCCCCCCCAGCAATATTCCACCCATACGGTCAGGCCTTGCTTTTTCTCTACCAATCAACCCGTAAAATTCGGTTAAACTGAATAATGACAAAACAATAAAAAAGATACTAAAAGCATAAGCACCTGAAAGTACAGATGCTAACATGACCAAAACAAAGAAAAAACCAGTTATTGCGCGCGTTTTCATGATAATATAAGATGCCTAGTTAACTTTTTCTGTACCCCGCTTGTAAAAATACAAAATTAAGAGGCCTGCAAATAAACTGACAATCGCCCAAGGCCATTGATTAAGATCAAATGACAACGAATCCAAAGGTTTATTTGATTTTACAAGATAAAATGCTATTAAAATAGCCGATACATTATTAATAAAATGAGCGGTAATAGCTAGCCAAATGCTTCGCCCCCAAAAGTATAAATACCCACATAATGCTCCTATTAACATTCTTGGAAGAAAACCATAAAATTGAATATGAATGGCACTAAAGATAGCCGCCGTTAACCAAATTGCTATATGCGGCTTTCCAATCCACTTGATGAATATATTTTGTAAACAACCTCTAAACAGAAGTTCCTCTCCAACTGCCGCCAAAATGCCGATCATAAATATGTTGATTATTAATCCGGCAACAGAGTCACGAGATAGAAGTGCGTTGGTTAACGCACCTGTTTCATCTTCCTTTTCACGCATCCAATGTTCAACACTCTTCATAAAATCGGGAAAATGCATCCGTTCATTTAACAGAATAGTTATTTCAAAAAAGGGCGTAAACATAAGCATTAAGAGGAAAATCAAAGCATAATGCTTCACATCTGATCCAAGGCTTAAGTCAAAATATGCTTTTTTATTTCTCTCTATTCTATTTAAGAGTAAGGCTGGTACCACGAAAGTACCCACTGCCGAAAAAATCTGTGATAAGCTAATGAAATTTAGCTCGTCTTCCGTTAATCCGATAAACCTTTGCGCTCCTAGCTGCAAAATATCGCTACCAAAAAGTAAAAAACCTATAAATAAGCCAATTAAGCTAAAGACCGTCGCTGAAAGTAATACCGTAATCAGTAAGTAAAGAAAAGATATACTTGGATGATTATCAGAACGAGTATAGGGATTAGCGTTCAATTTTTTATATTTTTGCAAATTATTTAATAATTGGGTTGAATATAGGTAATGTCTATCAAGATTGGAAATAATATTGATTTAGGAACTTTTCCATTGCTGCTTGCGCCAATGGAAGATGTGAGCGATCCTCCATTTAGATACGTATGTAAACAAAATGGAGTGGATATGATGTACACCGAATTTATCTCTTCCGAAGGTCTTATCAGACATGCAGCAAAAAGTAAACAAAAGCTTGATGTTTTTGAATACGAACGTCCCATAGGCATACAAATTTTTGGTAGTGATATCAAAAGTATGGAAGAAGCAACAGAAATAGCAACTTTAGCTAAACCCGATCTAATCGATATTAATTACGGCTGTCCAGTTAAAAATGTTGCTTGCAGAGGAGCCGGAGCCAGTCTATTACAGGATATAGACAAAATGGTAGCAATGACCAAGGCAGTTGTGAATGCAACACATTTGCCGGTAACCGTAAAAACAAGGCTTGGCTGGGATGATCAGACCAAAAATGTATATGAAGTCGCTGAACGACTACAAGACATTGGAATACAAGCACTTAGTATACATGGCCGAACGCGATCCCAAATGTACAAAGGAAATGCAGATTGGACCTTAATTAAACAGGTTAAAAAAAATCCACGCATACAGATCCCAATTTTCGGTAATGGTGATGTAGACAGTGTAGAAAAGGCCGCTGCATGGCGTTTAGAATACGAAGTAGACGGTATTATGATCGGCAGAGCCGCTATAGGCTATCCCTGGATATTTAGGGAAATTAAACATTTCTTTGAAACGGGTACCTTTTTGGATGGTCCTAATATAAATGAACGCGTTAATGTATGTAAAACTCATTTTATAAAATCGATCGAATGGAAGGGGGAAAAAACAGGTATATTTGAAATGAGAAGACATTATGCCAATTATTTCAAAAGCATACCAAATTTTAAAGAATATCGAATGAAATTGGTAAGTCTCGATAAAGTGGCAGATATACATGAAGTCTTAGACGAAATAGCCTTTCAGTTTTCTAACACACTTGCAGAATAAATGAGCAAAATTTGATAACTGAGTATTTCTATTTTAATTCTTCATTTCCTATATTGCCTCAAAAATAATAAAAATGGTTACTGAAATTACTGAAGGTGTTAAAGTTTCGGTAGAGGCAATATACCAACCGGAATATTCAAATCCGGAAAATGAACATTTTATGTTTGCTTATAAGATCACGATCGAAAACATGAGCAGTTATAATGTTCAACTATTAAGAAGACATTGGTTTATATTCGACTCAAATGGAACACATAGGGAAGTAGAAGGTGAAGGAGTAATTGGTCAGCAACCACTCATTACTCCAGGTGAGTGCTATGAATATGTGTCAGGATGCAATTTAAAAAGCGACATGGGAAGTATGCAGGGAAGCTATCAGATGTTAAGGGAATTTGACGGTGTCATATTTGACGTGATTATTCCAAAATTTCATTTGATTCCTGATCACAAGCTCAACTAGCAGACCACAAAAATCCTTCTTTTAACGAATATTGCGTAATTTTGCCGTTCGAGATTAAACTGCTCCCGGGATTATTAACCAAAAGGTTGGTACATATACTTTAATGCTGGTAACACGTTACTACCAAAAAAATAAAATAACATAAAAGCTTATAAAACAAGTGTTTATATATATTTAAGATACATAAAAAGGTCTATAATTTGAGCATATTATCAATCGAGCGCGTAAGCCATTCGTTTAGTGAACGTTGGTTATTTAAGGATCTGACCTTTGGATTACAGAAAGGGGACAGGGTGGCACTTGTGGGAATTAATGGGACAGGAAAATCCACACTTTTAAAAATTCTCGGCGAAAAAATCAAACCTTTTAAAGGGAATGTAGTAAAAACAAAAGAATTAAGAGTGGGATACCTGGAGCAAGAACCTACTTTTGAAAATATGTCCCTTGTATCTGATTTTATTTATAGTATAGACAATGACGTTCAGCAACTTATAAAAGAATATGATCAACTCGTTCAACTAGAGCAGGCCGATAACGCGCGTATTCAAGAGTTGGTAGAGATACTTACGATAAAAGATGCTTGGAATTTTGAAAACAATCTGAAGATTATTCTAAATAAACTAGGTATAACAGATTTAAATCAGTCTATCAACAATCTTTCGGGTGGCCAGAAAAAAAGACTATCGCTTGCCAAGTTATTAATAGATGAGCCTGATGTTTATATTTTAGACGAGCCTACCAACCACCTGGATATTGAAACGATAGAATGGTTGGAAAACCTATTAACAACAGGACAGAAAACCATTATCTTTGTTACACACGACCGTTATTTTCTTGATAATATTTGTACAGAAATAAAAGAACTTCATCAAAGTAATCTTTACAGCTACAAAGGTAAATATGAATACTTTCTTGAAAAGAAAGCCGAACGTGAACTGGCTGATTCCTCAATCTTAGAAAAAAACAAAAATCTATTAAGAAAAGAACTTGAATGGATGCGACGTCAGCCACAAGCTCGCGGTACTAAGTCAAAAGCAAGAATTGACGCTTTCTACGATTTGGAAGAAAAGACGAAAAGCGGAGAAAAGAAAAATACGCTTCAACTAGATGTTAAACTTAGTAGGCAAGGTAATAAAATATTAGAACTTCATCATGTTTACAAGGCTTTTGGAAAAAACGACATTATACATGATTTTTCTTACACGTTCAAAAAAGGCGACCGAATCGGTCTAGCAGGAAAGAACGGCAGTGGCAAATCGACTTTTTTAAACTTGATAACTACGGAGGAACTACCTGACAAGGGGGAAATAATAAAAGGTGACACCACAATTTATGGCTACTACAAACAAGGAGGACTTGATTTTACCGGAACCCAACGTGTTATAGATGTGGTAAAAGAGGTAGCTGAATACATAACCACCAGTAAAGGGGAAACAATTACTGCTTCTCAATTACTAACACATTTCCTTTTCGCACCTGAAAAACAATATAGTTTAGTTGAAACTTTAAGTGGGGGAGAGAAAAAGCGCTTACAATTAATGCGTATTCTTATTAAGAATCCAAATTTTTTAATATTAGATGAACCTACCAACGATTTAGACATCGATACATTAAATGTCTTAGAAAATTTTTTAGAAAATTACACGGGTGTTCTCATTCTTGTTTCTCACGATCGCTTTCTTCTCGATAAACTGACAGATCAGCTATTTATTTTTCAACAAGGGCAGCCTATTAAAATCTATAATGGAAATTATTCAGACTTCAAACAAGAAAATATAAGTCAAAAAGTTAAAAAAGAAGAAACAAAAACAGCTATTACAACTACTACAAAAACAGAAAAAAATAAACTCTCCTTCAAAGAGAAAAGAGAATTTGAAACGTTAGAAGAAGAGATAGCAGACATCGAATTAAAAATAAAAAATAAAACAGACGAAATACTTAAAACTACCGATCATCATTTACTGACCGACCTAGCGAATGAAATAGAAACACTAAACAATCATTTGGAAGAAAAAAGTATTCGTTGGTTAGAATTAGGAGAATTAATATAAACGTTTCACGTGAAACTTCAGATAAGGTTTCACGTGAAACATATAAAGCCATGTTTTCAAAATATAATATAATCGTCGTAGGAGCCGGCCACGCGGGATGCGAAGCAGCAGCAGCAGCAGCAAATTTAGGATCGAAAGTACTCCTTATCACTATGAATATGGGTACGATTGCGCAAATGAGCTGCAATCCCGCTATGGGTGGTGTAGCTAAAGGCCAAATAGTAAGAGAAATTGACGCTTTAGGTGGGTATTCCGGTCTTATTGCAGATAAAACAACCATTCAATTCAGAATGTTAAATTTATCGAAAGGTCCAGCGATGTGGAGCCCAAGATCTCAAAACGATAGAATGCGTTTCGCTGAAGAATGGCGTTTACAGTTAGAAGCAATTCCCAATGTAGATTTCTGGCAAGATACAGTGAAAGAAATTATCGTAAAGCAAGAAAAGGTAAAAGGTGTGATAACTTCGTTGGGAATACGTATAGAAGCTGATGCTGTTGTATTAACCAATGGAACCTTTCTTAATGGTATTATACATATCGGTGAAAAAAAATTCGGCGGCGGCAGAACTGGGGAAAAAGCAGCAACTGGTTTAACCGAACAACTCATTTCATTAGGTTTCGAATCAGGAAGGATGAAAACCGGGACACCTCCGCGTGTTGATGGAAGAACGCTCAACTATTCAAAAATGGAAGAGCAATGGGGAGACGAAAAAAGAGGTCGATTCTCTTATCAATCAATAGATCTACCACAAGAGCAACGGTGTTGTTGGATAACCTATACAAATAGTGACGTTCATGAAACACTGAAAGAGGGCTTTGAAAAATCTCCTATGTTTACCGGCCGTATCAAGGGGCTAGGTCCACGATATTGCCCCTCTATAGAAGATAAAATAAATCGCTTCGCAGAACGCGATCGGCATCAGATCTTTGTAGAACCGGAAGGTTGGCGGACGAACGAAATATACGTCAACGGATTTTCAACCTCTTTGCCTGAAGATATTCAATTCAAGGCGCTAAGGCAAATTCCCGGTTTCGAAAATGCAAAGATGTTCAGACCTGGTTATGCCATTGAATACGACTATTTTCCGCCTATGCAATTGGATTTAACACTCGAAACAAAAAAAGTGAGAAATCTATTTTTTGCCGGACAAATAAATGGAACAACTGGTTATGAAGAAGCTGCCAGCCAAGGATTAATTGCCGGTATCAACGCGCATCAACGAATTAACGATCTTCATGAGCTTATACTTAAACGATCGGAATCCTATATCGGTGTACTAATAGATGACTTAGTAACCAAAGGTACGGAAGAGCCTTATAGAATGTTTACTTCTCGAGCTGAACATCGTTTACTATTGAGACAGGATAATGCAGATATCAGATTAACACCACTCGCACACCAGCTTGGTCTTGCCACTGATCAAGCATTGGATAAGGTGAAAGAAAAAATAAGTAAATCGGACGAAATCGTTGAGTATCTTAGAAAAACATCTGTCGAAGCTTCCAAAATGAATCCCATTTTGGAAAAAATATCTTCCAGTCCGCTCAGCCAAAATATAAAAATGTTTAATGTCCTCACTAGACCGCAAGTAAATATATCGAATCTGGCAGAAGCAAACAGTGGTTTAAGAGAAAAACTCCAATATTTTTCTGAAGAAATTATTGAGCAGGCGGAAATAAAAGTTAAATATGATAGCTATTTTGATAAGGAAATAGAAATAATAAATAAGATGAAAAAGATGGAAGATAAGGAGATTAACCCTGATTTCGATTACAACAAGTTAATATCACTATCAAAAGAAGCAAGAGAAAAATTAATAAAAATAAAACCAAGAACTTTAGGCCAAGCATCTAGAATTTCAGGTGTTTCTCCTGCTGATGTAAGTGTTTTAATGGTTCATATGTCCTAATTTATTTAAATAACTGATTATCAATATTTTAAATAAGTTGTAAATAACATAATAAGAGACATTATCTTTTCAAAAACGATGCTGACCTCCAAAAAAATAAAAAGTCTCTTAAAGAGCTTAAAAATAGGCTTAAATACAAATCATGCAATTTTAGGTCTTTTTCTGACTCTTTTTTTATTTAATACACATTGTGCCAGCATTCAGCAACCTATGGGAGGGCCGAAAGATAGCATCCCACCTAAAGTACTAAAAGAAACACCTATTAACTTAAGTAGAAATTTCAAATCCAAAGAAATTATCATCGAATTCGATGAATTTGTAAAGCTTCAAAATGAACTTAAAGAAATTAGCGTAACACCGGATATGGATAGAATTCCTATCTACAAAATAAAAAAGAAATCGTTGGTTATTACCTTACCCGATACACTTGAAGAAAAAACCACCTATACCATTAATTTTGGTAAGGCCTTAGGCGATTATAATGAGGGAAATCCCTTGCTTAATTATAGCTATGTTTTTGCAACCGGTGATCAAATAGATTCACTAAATATATCCGGTAATGTTACCAATGCACTTACCCTAGAAAAAGAAAAAGAAATAACCGTCATGCTTATCCCAACTAGGCAAGATTCAATCTTTGGTAAAAGAAAGGCAAATATCTTCACATTGACGGATTCCAGTGGCAACTTTAAAATTCATAACTTAAAAGAAGATACCTATCGTATTTATGCCCTAAAGGAAAAAAACAACGATCGTATTTTCAATGGTACAGACGAAGAAATTGGCTTTCTAACTGATTCTTTCTTATTGAACAAAGATACTAGCAACATTAAATTGGCTATATCAAAACCAATTCCAACTGATTTCCGACTGCTCGACCGTAAAATTGAAAAAAATGGCACCATTAATTTTGTTTTTAATAGGCCAGTAGCTAAACCTGAAATAGAAGTGGTTGTCCCGAACGAACTGAACGAAGACAAAATCGTCAACTATAGTATGGCAAGAGACAGTGCATCAATGTGGCTAACCGACTTGAATTTCGACTCATTGAAAGTACGTATTCTAGAAGATAATAGGATACTGGATTCTACAACGATTCGTAGAAGTAAAAATGAAAAATATGACCGTGATCTCATCATTACCGATAACCTAAATAACCAAAAGGTTAATAAAATAAAACATATCATTTTAAATAGTACAGGACCAATAAAATCATTTGACAGACAAAATATTATACTTACGGAGGATTCAGTTTCCCGCCCTAATTTTCAGCTTATAAAAGACACAAGTAGTAACAGATCTTACATAATACGATACAATTGGCGTCCCAAACGTAACTATCAACTGGATTTCAAAGAAAATGCTTTTCAAGGCTATTTTGATGAAAAGTCAAAGGCTGTAAAACGAAGCTTTACGCTAGACGAAACCGAAAACTTCGGAGACGTTATTTTAAAATTAAACGTACCAGATACTATTGGAAATCAATATCTTGTGCAAATAACAAACGAAAAGAAAGAGACTATATTCCTTTCAACCCCTATTACCAAGTCCGATCGCCTCGTCTTCAAACAATTTCCTGGTGGAAAATACCTCATCCGAATTGTCTACGATAAAAATCGGAATAATAAATGGGATCCTGCCGATGTTGAAAAGCGTATCCAACCTGAGAAAGTGTGGTACCATAGTAAACCAATTACAGTTCGACCTAATTGGGAACAGGAAGAAGTTATCGATATACCTGAGGAAAATAAAACAGCAGCGATTAATCCACCTCAAACCAACTAGCATATAATACGTAATTGTTAGGTAAATTATCTAATAATGTCCGCTGTTCATGTGTCAGCGGCTTAATTTTCTTTGCAGGTACACCAGCATATAAAAATCCACTCTCACAAATTGTATTTTCTAAAACAACAGCCCCTGCGGCTATAATTACATACTCTTCAACAACCGCCCGATCCATCACAATTGCCCCCATACCAACAAGACAATGGTCTTTCAAAGTACAACCGTGAATTAAAGCATTATGTCCAACGTTTACATAATTACCTATATCAGTTCCATTTCTTAAATACGTACCATGGATTACCACTCCATCTTGTATATTCGAATAAGATCCTATACGTATGTAATTTACATCACCCCTTACAACCGCATTAAACCAAATAGAACAATGTTTTCCAATAGTTACATCCCCCACAATAGTCGCATTCTCCGCCACAAAGGTATTCTCTTCAATCCGTGGCTCTTTATTTAAAACAGCTCTTATCAACGCCATATCATCAATAATTAAAATATAGTATCTACAAGCTCCCTCGAATGATTGGGATAATCCGTGGTGTAATGCAAGCCCCTGCTCTCCCTTCTGGCCATCGCTGATTTAATAACAATGTACGATACTTGTATCACATTTCTAAGTTCACAAAGTTTCACTGACAATTTTGTGTTTTTATAAAAATCTTCCGTCTCTTCATACAACAATTTTAACCTTCTCATCGCTCGCTCTAACCTAAAATCTGAACGTACAATCCCCACATAGTCACTCATAATCTTTTGTGTTTCTCTCAAATTATGGGTTACCAGAATATCTTCGTTCGACAAGTGCGTATCCGTGTCATCCCAATTTGGTATATCAAGTGGTAGACTGATCTTATCAAAGATACCCACCGCATGCTCAAAAATCCGATGCGCATAAATTAACGCCTCCAATAAAGAATTGGAAGCCAACCTGTTCGCGCCATGCAAACCTGTCGAAGAACATTCACCGCAAGCGTAAAGATGTTGAATGGAAGATAAGCCATATTCATTTACCAGAATACCGCCACATAAATAATGAGCAGCTGGCGTCACGGGTATATAATCCCGTGTAAGATCAATACCTATACTTAGACATTTTGCATATATATTCGGAAAATGCTTTAGCAGTTCGCCTTTATCCCGGTGGCTTATATCTAAATATACATAATCATCACCCGATCTCTTCATCTCATTATCGATTGCACGTGCGACGATATCCCTTGGGGCTAAAGAACCGCGCTCATCATATTCGTACATAAACTCTTCCCCATTCTTCCTTCTCAATACCCCACCAAAACCACGAAGCGCCTCTGATATTAAAAAAGATGGATACTCGCCCGGATTATAAAGAGAGGTGGGATGGAATTGAATAAATTCCATATTTCTCACCTTTCCCTTAGCACGATAAACCATCGCAATTCCATCCCCTGTTGCAATGACAGGATTTGTAGTAGACGAATAGATATGTCCGGCCCCACCGGAAGCCATTACGGTAACTTTACTCAAGATCTTCTCCACCTCATTCGTAAGCGTATTTAGCGCATAAATTCCGTAACAAGTAATATCTTCACTAGTCTTATTAACAAATAAGCCTAAATGATGCTGTGTAATCAAATCAACAGCAAAATAATGTGTCAGTATACTAATATTCGGCGATTGATGAACCTGCTCCAGTAAAGCTCGCTCAATCTCAAATCCGGTAATATCTTTATAATGTAAAATACGATGTTCCGAATGACCACCCTCCCTAGCTAAATCATAGCTTCCCTTTGCAACTTCATCGAAGTGGGTTCCATATTGTATAATCTCCGCTATTCGCTCAGGCCCTTCCTTCACTACGTTTTCCACAATCTTTTTATCGCATAAACCATCCCCAGCAACCAGTGTATCAGCGATATGCTTCTCAAAGCTGTCAGACTTATCCACAACTACTGCCACGCCACCCTGTGCATACTTAGTGTTCGATTCGTCCTCATTTGATTTCGTAACTATCAGAACCTTACCATACTTAGCTGCTTTCAAGGCAAAGCTTAAGCCTGCAATGCCCGAACCTACAACTAAGAAATCAACATTCGCCATATTGAAAAAATTATTTATTGATATCTGCTTCCAAAACGGTGGAAAAACATGTTAAATATGTGGATTTTTTTGTAAAAAGTACGTGGAATAAAAAGAATAACTTGTCTAAAAGTTATTATATGCACATTTCACAAAACTTTTCAATGATTTATTCCGCTTGAACAAGCGCAGTTCTCAACCAAAAGTTCCGGAAAAAAAACTGACAAAAAAATATGGAAAGAAAAATGGGTTAAAAAAATAACTATTGTAAATCAAATATTTAGTCTATAAATACTGTTGAAAACATGTGTATAAAATAGAAACATCCTATTAAGCAAGAAAAAATAGCGCGCATTTGCTAACATTACTAACACCCTAATAAACGATAAGAAGATTTTATATAAAAAGAATTATTGTATTTATTGAAACGTGGAAAATTCACAAAAATTCGATTTCATTTTCTTTATGTACATTTGTGTAATGAAATATGCGTAGGCTAAGAACATGGAAAACTATACGGAACAACTGACTAGCAAAGGCTATATAGACGAAGCAATTGATCCTAGAATGGATTTAGTGCAAGAAATAAATCGGCTGAAGAAGGAAAAAAATGCAGTTATCTTGGCACATTATTACCAGGATTCCGAAATTCAAGATATAGCAGACTATATAGGAGACAGCTTAGGGCTTTCTCAGGAGGCTGCAAAGACTGATGCATCGATCATTGTTTTTGCCGGTGTTCATTTTATGGCTGAAACAGCAAAAATTCTATCACCTACAAAGAAAGTATTATTGCCGGATCTGAAAGCCGGTTGCAGCTTATCAGATAGCTGCCCTCCACATTTGTTTGCCAAATTTAGAGAACAGTATCCTAATCACCTTGCTATTACTTATGTAAACTGCACAGCTGAATTAAAAGCGCTCAGTGATATTGTTTGTACTTCCTCTAATGCAGTGCAAATTGTGGATAGTTTGCCAAAAGATCAAAAGATTATATTCGGCCCTGATAAGAATTTAGGTGATTATGTAAAAAGAAAAACCGGACGCGATCTTGTTCTTTGGAATGGCGCATGCATGGTTCATGAAATATTTTCGCAGGAGAAAATTGATCGTTTGCGGAGCCAATATCCTGATGCAAAATTTATTGCGCATCCGGAATGTGAAGAACATATCTTAAGAGAGGCTGATTACATCGGTTCAACAACAGGTTTATTAAAATATACGATAAACGATAGGGCAAATACTTTTATTGTCGCAACAGAGTCGGGTATTATTCATCAGATGCAAAAGGCTAATCCCCAAAAAGTGTTTATACCCGCTCCTCCTAATAACGCCTGCGCCTGTAACGATTGTCCACATATGAAGTTGAACACCTTAGAAAAACTTTATAACGCGATGCGCTTTGAACTACCCGAGATAGATTTGCCCTTAGAGGTAATTAACCGCGCTCGTAAACCGATCGAGCGAATGTTAGCCATTTCCGCACAATTTGGACTCTAGAATAATAAAGAGATGTTTGATAATAAAGAGAATACCAGCTTAGATAAACTTGGCGAATTCGGTCTCATTGACTTGATCAACAAATCAATTGAAATCAATGAAAAATCGACGATTAAAGGGATTGGTGATGATGCGGCGGTTATTCAGCATGAAGGGAAGCAGACCTTAATTTCTACCGACTTGCTCTTAGAAGGTGTACATTTTGATTTAAGGTATGTTCCTCTTAAACATCTGGGATACAAAGCAGTGCAGGTTAATCTTAGCGATATTTACGCAATGAATGGTATAGCTTCTCAAATAACTTTTTCGATAGGTTTATCGAGTAAGTTTCCCTTAGAAGCGGTTGAGGAGCTATACGCTGGTGCTATTTTAGCCTGTAAAAAATATGCAGTAGACTTGATAGGAGGTGACACCTCAGTCTCGAAACAAGGACTGGTAATCAGTGTAACAAGCGTCGGTTATGCTGATCCTTCGGCCGTTACCTATAGAAGTGGAGCAGAAGAGGGCGATTTGATTTGTGTATCCGGTGATTTGGGAGGAGCCTACGTTGGTCTGCAGTTGCTGGAAAGGGAAAAACAGATCTTTTTAGAGAATCCAAATATTCAGCCCGATTTAGAAGGAAAAGACTATATAGTGGAAAGACAATTAAAACCCGAAGCAAGACGTGATGTGGTTCAGTTGCTCAGAACGCTTCAAATTAAACCTACGTCCATGATTGATGTATCGGATGGATTAGCTTCGGAAATTTTACATATATGTAAGCAATCTTCAAAGGGTTGTAGATTGTATGAAGAGAAAATTCCGATTGACCAGATGACGTACGATACTGCCCGTGAATTTGGATTGGATCCAACAATATGTGCACTTAGCGGAGGAGAGGATTATGAATTATTGTTCACGATTAAGCAGGACGATTATGAGAAGATAAAAGGGGATATAGATGTTAGTATTATTGGACATATTATGGAAGAACAGGCCGGATGTAATTTGATATCAAAAAGCGGCAACCTATATCCAATTACAGCGCAGGGTTGGAATGCATTTAACTAGCGGGGTGTTTCTATAAGGTTTTGAGGATTAACCGGTTTCACGTGAAACCGGTTAATCCTCTATAAATTCATCATCCTCGAATAAACTGATATCAATTTGCTTGCTGGCCTTAGCACCTAGTTTTTTTAGCTTTTCAACTTTTGAAATTACGTTTCCTTTCCCGGTTTCTAACTTCTTTCTAGCATCTTCATGTGTCCTAGCCAATACGGTAATTTGTTTATCAATTTTATCCATATCTTCTGTAAAACCAACGAATTTATCGTACAATGCACCCGCCTCTCTTGCGATTTCCATTACGTTTCGCGTTTGTCGCTCCTGTTTCCAGATACTGGCAATGGTTCTAAGTGTGGCCAGCAAAGTGGAAGGGCTCACAATAACCACGCGCTTATCCCAAGCTTCACTGAATAGTTCACCATCAATCGTAACAGACATACTGAAAGCAGATTCGATCGGCATGAATAATAAAACAAAGTCGGGTGATGTGATTTTGTATAAATCTTGATAATTTTTACGAGAAAGTTCGGTAACGTGATTTTTTATAGAATAAATATGCTGCTTTGCATATAGTTCCCGTTCCTCATCCTTATCTGCATTTACCCATCTTTCATAAGCGACGAGGGAAACTTTAGCATCAATAACTAGGTGTTTTTCTTCCGGTAAATCAATAATCACGTCCGGCTGCAGACGTTTGCCTTCTTCGCTTTGAAAACTTGCCTGTAAACGATATTCGCTGTCTTTCGTTAAGCCTGATCGTTCAAGCACTCTTTCTAAAACTACTTCACCCCAATTGCCTTGCTTCTTTTGATCACCCTTCAATGCCCTAGTTAAATTAACAGCTTCATCTTTAATAAGCCGACTTTGTTCCATTAACTGCATAACAACACCTTTTAACGAATTTCTTTCCGCGGCTTCGTGGGTATAGGTTTTATCAACTTTCTCTTCAAAACTTTTAATATTTTCTTTCAAAGGATCTAAAAGTTGATGGATCGTTTTATGATTGGTTTCCGTGAATTTAAGTGTCTTTTCTTCTAAGATTTTATTGGCAATCAGTTCAAAGTCTTTATTAAACTGACCTTTCATCGTTGCAATTTCGAGCTTCTGCTCATTTAATTTTTCTTGCTGCGATTCAAAGTATGCGTTTAAACTCTCAATTGTTCTTTCGGCTGCCGCAGCTTTCTCTCGTTCAGCTTTTACTTCTACTAGTAAACGTTCGTTTTCTAATCGATAATTGTCTGCTTTCTGTTCTGCTTTCGCTATCTTTACCAGAAGATCATCGCGCTCGTCCTGAAAGCTCGTAAAGCTTTCAGAATTTGGTTGATTGGTACGTTGCGTCAATTTATACAAAAAGAAAAGTAGAACGATGAGTAAAATAACGATCAATAGATTTTCCATGCTGGTTGTTTTGTGCAAATTTATATAGAAAAATTGATTCAGTCAGAACCTTATTGTCACTGCTTTAATTCATCTCTTTATTTCCTCTTGCATTTTGTTCAACAATGGCTGTTAAACTGTCAGCATTTAATTCCATCTTATTGATATAATGTCAGGTATTGAGCTCCCTTTCTAATCGTATTTTAATCTAATTGTCTTAAATTTATAGGAAAAATGCATAACTTAGAAAGAAAGCCGGGAAAGCTTAAAGTCGGTATGCAGTTTGAGGGAGTGTAGTATATATTGATTTTAAAATGGGAATAGAATATTTGTTATTAATAGGAATTGCGATTGTTAGTTTTATTGTTCAATGGCGATTCAAGAGTAAGTTTAAGGAGCATTCTGAAACTCCATTAAGTAGCGGTATGTCCGGTAAAGATATTGCGGAGAAGATGTTACATGACAACAATATTTACGATGTCAATGTAGTTTCAGTGGAGGGAAGATTAACGGATCACTATAATCCGGCGGATAAAACAGTGAATTTGAGTCCTGAAGTGTATAGCGGAAGAAGTGTTGCAGCTGCGGCGGTAGCGGCACATGAATGCGGCCACGCGGTTCAACATGCAAAAGCGTATACCTGGTTGCAGTTCCGTTCAGCGATGGTGCCGGTTGTTAACATTGCATCAACTTTAACATCATGGACTTTAATGATCGGTGTTTTATTGGCCATTTTCTCCGGTAATATTATTGTATTAGCAGTCGGTGTTGCTGCTTTGGCTTTAGTTACATTATTTAGCTTTGTAACCTTACCTGTTGAGTTTGATGCTTCCAATAGAGCGTTAGCTTGGTTGGAAACGAATAAAGGCATTATGGCCAGCAAAGAAGAGCATGATGGCGCTAAGAATGCGCTTTGGTGGGCTGCTATGACTTATGTTGTAGCTGCTTTATCATCATTGGCAACTTTGGTATACTATGCAAGTATCCTGCTTCGATCGAGAGATTAAGCAAAACATATTGAGAATAAAAGGGATTCGTATGGATCCCTTTTTTATTTAACCAATTATTCTCTTTGAAAGGTATTCATTTTCCTTCTCCGTCATTCTTTTTTTGTCTTCCTTTTTTTTATCTAAATAACCACAGAGGTGTAGAATGCCATGGATAACAACACGGTGTAATTCATCGCGTTCATCTACAGAAAATTGGCTTGCATTTTCGCTAATTCTGTCTACGCTTATAAATATATCTCCTGCTATGATATCTTCGTCTTCACTATTGTCAAAGGTTATAATATCGGTGTAAGTGTCGTGATTTAGGTATTCCACATTAATTTTGTGCAGGTATTCATCTGAGCATAAAATGAAACTTATTTCACCTGGTTTAAAGCCTTCATTAACAATGGCATCTTTTATCCATTTTTTTAACGCTAATTTATTTTTTAGCGTGTATTTAATCTCTACAGTAAAGAAGTTTATGGTAGCACCTGGCATATCTATTTTTCTTTCAAATGTACAATCTTTAGATTTCATTGGCGACCCTCATAACCCACTTTACCCTATTGTCTTATAAAATCCATAAAAAAATACGATAAAAAATTAGAAAGAAATAGAAGAGATAATGATAAAATATCAAATTTTATCGTTTATTTACCGTAAATTGATCGTATTTTTATCGTAAATTTTACGGTAAATAAACGGAATATTTACTGATATTTTACGGTAAATATGAATATTTGATTACTTTTTGTAAAAGTTTTAATATATTTTGTTATTTCTTCTTTATTGAAGTAAGGAATAAATTTGTAAGACTGTTTGATCGATCGCTGTACCAGGTATCAACTGTAATACTAACAGTTATTGAAGAATTGCGAATTAGAGAAATTTTATATAGATTTGTCGTCCAAAAATTCGGGATGTAGCGTAGCCCGGTATCGCGCCAGCATGGGGTGCTGGAGGTCGTCGGTTCAAATCCGGCCATCCCGACAAGCGAATAGTGGGCTTTGAGCCTTTATCAAAAAAAGAGAAACCAGATTAAGCTTGCTTGAATTTTGGTTTCTCTTTTTTTGATATACTTGTGAAACAAGTAACATTTATCTGTCACTCCTTTCCTAGTATGGTTGTAGCATATGTGCGAGAGCGAGAGTGGCGGGACGTAGCCAATAAATCCTATCATAAGGAACTGTTGTTTTAAGATTACTAAATAAACTAGATTCCTATTAAACTTAAAATTTTGTTTTTTTAAGACCGTATTATTAAACTGTTCATAAGCGTACGGTGTGTGTTCGTATTCGAACACGATGAAAAAAACAATAAGGCCGTAAAGGAGTTAAAAGGTGAATATATGATTTGGCCCTGTAGTTGAATATCTTTGCAATAATCAGGTTTTATGTTTACCAATTATTTAAAATCCGCCTGGCGCACGCTCTGGAAAGATCGATATTACGCGCTGATTAATGTACTGGGCTTAGCCGTCTCAACCGCTGTATTTTTATTGTTGGTTCACTTTGTTCGTTTTGAATATAGTTATGAGAATTTTATTGAAAAGGCAGACGATTTATATCGCATAACCTTAGATAACTATAACGGGTCTGAATACATAGATACTGATTGTGAAACTTATCCCCCGTTAGGTCCTTTTTTGAAACAGGAAATGCCGGAGGTATTGGATTTTACTCGTATTCAGATGTTGGAAGATAATAATGAAATCCAATATATGCATCGGGCCTTTCGGATCGAACATATTTATGCCGTGGATCCTTCTACCTTCTCTATGTTTGAAATGCCCTTTGTCAATGGGAATGCAGATACATTTGATCAGCCCTATAAACTCGTTTTATCAGAGACAGAGGCGAAACGTATATTTGGCTCAGAAAATCCTATCGGAAAAGCACTTAAGCAAGAAAATACCTTGTACACGGTTACAGGTGTTTTTCAGGATTCACCTGCTAATACGCACCTTAAGTTTGATATGCTGGTTTCTTTTTCCTCATTGAAGGCCTTAGGATGGACAATGGATGATAATTGGGGAGGGAATAACAATTATTTATATGTTCGGTTACCACCGAAAACAGACGTCAACACTTTTAATAAAAAGTTACATGCGTTGACAAAAAGCAATTTGAGTGGAAAAATTACTAATCTTTTCAATGCAGAACCTATTAAATCAATCCATCTATATTCCCATAAGTTCTTTGAACCAGAAGTTAATGGAGATGTTAAAACGGTCAATTTTTTAGCAGTTATTGCTCTTCTAATCTTATTGGTCGGTTCTGTAAATTATGTTAATCTGACTACCGCAAGAGCATCTGAACGAGTGAAAGAAATTGGCATGCGAAAACTATTAGGTTCTTCAAAAGGATTATTGATCTGTCAGTTACTGTTAGAAACATTGATTATCAATTTGATAGCGATGGGTTTTTCCGTCTTGTTGATAAGTATCGCATCACCATTTTATAGGCAATTGATCGGACAAAACATTCCTGTTAATTTGTTTGGTACTGAGTTCTTTTGGTCGAGTATCGTTTTGTTACTGTTGTTTAATTGTTTCCTTTCAGGTGTATATCCAGCGTTTCAATTAGCTACTACCAAGCCGATAAAGGTAGTCAGTCGTGTTTTTACGACGGATAAAAACGGAAATTTCTTTCGGAAAGCATTAATTATCGGGCAATTTATAGCAGCTATGGTTGTATTGTCTGCCACGTTGATTGTTTTCCAACAATTAAATTTTCTAAAAAAGCAAGATATTGGTTTGAATCCTTCTGAATTGCTGGTTATACGTGGTCCGAAAACAGGAACAGATTCGCTGAGAAGAGAAAAAGGTTTAACGTTTAAAAATAAACTGTTGACTTTGTCGGAAGTGGAAAAAGTGACATTATCCGACGCAGTACCTACTGCGCTGTATGACGTTAGCACTTCAGTTGGCATCACACGTTATGGTGCCACCGATGGAAATCGTTATAACTATACGCTATATGGTATCGACGAAGATTTTATTCCTACAAATGATATTAAATTAGCTGCGGGAGAAAATTTCAAAAAGGGAACAAAAAATGAAAATAAATTACTTATTAATGAGACAGCGGCGCGATTGTTGGGTTTTGAAAATGCAACATCGGCGATAGGACAGGCCATTGACTTATGGGGTAACAAATGGTTCGTCGTCGGAGTAACGAAAGATTTTCATCAGCTTTCTCTGAAGGAAGCTATGCTACCGATGGTTCATTGGTATAGTACGAGAAGTGATTTCGTTACTGTAAAATTACAAACAAAGCATATTGCCAAAAGCTTGCAGACCATTGAAAAAGAATGGAAAGCAGTCTACCCGGAATATCCGTTGAATTATCACTTTATGAACGAGCTACTGGATCAGCAATATCAATCAGATCGTCGATTTGGTAAGGTTGTAGGGGTATTTTCCGTATTGGTTTTATTGATTACCTCTTTGGGTGTTTTAGGATTAACTACTTATACAATTCATAAGCGTACAAAGGAAATAGGCATTCGTAAAATCTTAGGTGCTTCTGTACCTACTATTTTTGGTTTACTATCAGTTGATTTTGTGAAACTGATAGCGTTGGCTTTGGTATTGGCTGTACCAATCACCTGGTATGTCATGAACAGTTGGTTAGAAAATTATGCTTTGCATATTCAGGTACAATGGTGGGTATTCGGGCTGGTTGGCGTTTTTGCAATAGGCATTACCCTCTTGGTTCTGAGCTATCAAACGGTTAAAGCTGCTATGATGAATCCAGTTGAATCGTTAAGAGCGGAGTAGTGGTTGTGATGGTGTTCGAACTTTCGTGTGTATTATGTCAAAATGCTGAGAAGCAATAGGGATGATTTGGCATACATTTAGATAATGTTTATTTTGATAAAAATAGAACATTATCAACTGCCTATATGCGTAAAAATTACACGGAAGAATATAGAAAGAATTTACTAAGAGCTATTTATCAATTAGAGGAAGCTTATAAGGGACTGAATCACAGTGTTCAACAACTTGCTTCAAGCGGAGAGTTACAAGAAGTCGAAGAACTACTTACCGATGCAGAAGAATTTGAATTTAAGATCAGTGATTTTGATCACTTAAGTGATCAAAACATACGACATGTATTGCCTATTATTCAATTGATAGAAGAAAAATACGAAACCTTAAAAAATATTAATCAGGTATCTCCTGACGAAGTGGTAAAACAATGGGAGGAAGATAATCATTCGGAAGATGAGGAAGACTATTGATATTATTTTAACACCGTTGGATTAAATGTTTCCGGGATTCTATTGTATAATATTTAGTACGTTTTGAATGCTTTTCAAAACGAATTGAATTGATTTAAGAACTTATCGGTGAACACCTTTGTAAGTAATTGACAACCAATGGATACCATCAGGGTATCCATTGGTAAAGATATAAATTTATAAACGGGCTAAAATTTCTACTTCTTGAGGAACGATAAAAAGAATAACACATCCTGTCACTGATTCAACGCTATGTTTAAAGTTAGGAGGCGTATATAAATAATCGCCTTTATTGAACTTTAGCGATTCAATAATGGCTTCACCCTCCAAGATGAATAGCTCTTCTCCAGCCGGGTGATTGTGATAAGGGTAAGCCGCTCCAGGCTCGAATTTCAGTAGTATCGTTTTCGATCGCTTTGTTGCTGCATCGTAACGTAGCGATTTAACGAATATTCCCTTATACTGATGACCATTTTCAATTAAGGGAATCCATTCTATTAATTCACTTTTAACGAGATAGTTATTAATATTATTATCCATCATTTAACACATTTAATACGCAGTAAAGATGAATAATGATAGACTCTCAATAAATAGACAATCCCAGGAAAAGCATGTAATATTTAAACAAGGTGGATTTTTTTATATTCTTTTGGGGACAAACCCGTATTTTTTTTAAAAAAATTGGAAAAGTAAAAGGGATCTTTAAAACCGAGTTCAAAGGAAATTTCTTTAATCGAAGAATAAGGTTGATAAATAAGTAAGCGTTTGGCTTCTGAAATGACAAGACTATATATAACGTTCTGCGCGGTTTTGTTCGTATGCAATTTAGCCAAATCATTCAGTTTTGCTTCGGTACTATGCAACAGTTCAGCGATAGTACTGAGTGAATAATTTTTGGAAAAATTGTTTCGGACGGTTTCTAGAAAACGTAAGAATAGAGAGTCCGGTTTCCATATAGTATCACCTCTGTCAATCTTCGCGCGATTGATTTCTACTAATAAGAGTTCTATGCAGGCGCGGATAGAGATGGAATGTTGATATAACTTCTTTTGCAGTTCGGTTTCGATTAGCTGCAATAGATAATTAAAAGTATCTATTCTCTTGACAGGAACTACCTCATTGATTCCAAAATGGCAGAATAAACCATTATGAAAGATAAGTTCGATATCGTTTTCGTCTTTACATATAAAATCAAGTGAAAATTCGAGAATGGCGATGTGACCTGCAATCTCCTTAAAATGGTGGATTTGTCCAGATGTGATGGTAATAACTTCGTGATTCGTTAAGGTGTATTGCTGCGTATCAATAATAATAGTGGCTGAACCATGGGTACACCAAATAACTTTATATTGGAGAACACGGGTCGGTTCATCATTACTTAAATTCGTTCGTGTGTATAAGGTTACCATCTGTAAAATTTGCTTTTAGCTATCTTTTTTATTCTTGTTTATACCATACTTTCAGTGCATGTATAAATGAAAGGAGTCCTACATCCATATGATCCATTTCTTTATAATTTATAGCGGTACAATTAATTGCACCGATAGAATCTGAAGTTAATTTCTTTGTCATATAGTGGACAGGCTTTACGTACCAGGTGGAGTCTTCTAACCCACCAACACTTAAATAAAGATGTGCGCTGTCTTGTACTACCTTATTTTTCAAACTATCTGCAAGGTGGTTTAGATAAAAATCGTTATACCACATCGTTGGACTTGCAGCTACAAACTTATTAAAATAATATTGCCCACTTCTAGTCTGCTCAAAGAGTGTGAGCAAGGAAAAATAACCGCCAAAGGAATGCCCGAGTAAGGCTTTATCTGCGTTTAGTCGTAAAGAATCCGCTAATCTGGGTAATAATTCGTCTCGAAGAAAAGCTTGGAATTTCTTTGCACCCCCTTCTGCTTGCGTTTCGTCGGACGGCAGGGAGGAGGGAAACAAGAAATCGCGAACACGCAGCGAATCCATCTCTTCCAAGGAATGATAGCCGACACCAACGAGAATTATTGGTTTCATAAGACCGGTTTGTTCAAATTGATGGACGATAGGAGCGAGCATGGGAAAATAGAAGTTGGCATCCGTGACAAGAACAAGGGGATATTTTGAGTTAGTTTTTTCTTCATATTCTACGGGCTTTTGAACATAAATTTTAAAGGTGTCTTGTACCATATTGGAATATAGATTGAAAGTATTTTTTTCTCCCGTTTCTGTTTCTTGTTTAGGATGACAAGCTGTTAGGGCGGATATGCCAGTCAATAAAAAAGGTAAGATGATCAATAAACGAAGCTTCTTACGGATTACTCTCCGCTTGGTAGCTTTTAAAGGATTCTTTGATGTAAGAGAGAATATCATATTCAGACATTTTAATTATTTCTTCTTTGCTAGGCCGATAACGCTGAATGAAAAAAGAAAGTGAATCGCCTTGGAGGCCAGTTGTTTTTTGTATTTTCTCGGAGGAGAAAACATGGTCTAGGTATCTTTCTTGCTCCTCATGCATTAACTGTTTTTGAAGTTTAGTTTCCGGGCTTTTGTTCTTTCCAAGAAAATTTATTAATGAAAGTACATTTAGACTGATAATGGAAGAGGTGGTATTAGTAGCTCTGTTATATGGTAAGGGTGCTTTATCAAAATAATTAGTAGAGGAGAAAAAATCTTTCCAAGAAGGGTTCTTCGGATTGAAAAGAGAGGCGTATTGTTTTCGAAGGGACAAGGAATCTGTTAAATAGTCCTTCTTGCTTGTAACAATGATTTCATCTAATAAAATGATGCGATTGAATTTTGTGCTATCAATATCTATTGATTCTTCTACCTTCCCATTTGACGTCGAAAGGCCTTCCTGCGCGCATAAGAACGTATAGCAAAAAAAGAGAATCAGCGTAAAAGCGAAATGCATAAACAATTCTTTTTACGATATAAAGAATTTATCTTCTGATTTACAAGTAATTAACAGTTTTTAACTTAAACGCAGATTTTATGAAATAAGAAAATTTCAAGAATTTAACCTAGATATCCTGCAATGCGATTGTATATATATGCCATTTTTGTAGCTTTCCATTTACCAAAACGCATCCTTTTACAAGAGGATGTTGGGGTATACCCTTTATCATGTAAAAAGTCTACCAATAGATCATTCTCTTTTGGAAAAATTAGCTGCTTGTGTGTTTTCAAGTGCAATTTAACAAGAGCTAATCCCGCATCTTGGGTTTTTGCTATTATCGGGCCATTCTCTAAAGTAGGGATGTAATAGCCTTCAACTTTATTTTTATTGATATATAAGTAGCTATCCTTAAGAAATTTCTTCAGATAGAAAAGCCGGTCTTCCGCAGAAGTTATCTTGTCGAGTACCACGATTTCCTGTTTAAAGTTTTCGTTATAGCTTAATATATTACCTGATTCAGTGGCTTCGGTTGACAGATCGATATTGGTGAAAATATTATATTCTGTTTCTGTTACAAAACCAACTTTTTCATAAACCGGTGCCCCAAGCGCCGTTGCCAATAGGTAAATAGTTTCACAACCTTGCTCGTTTGCCAAATTGACTAAAGTTTCCGTAATAATTTTACCTAAACCCTTCCCTCGATGTTCTTTTTGCACGATAATATGGCCTAGCCAAGCAACATCTCTATGCACAATGACGGCGCCGACACCAGCCAATTGTTTATCTATTGCTATTTTTATCGGCTGTGAAAAGGGTTCTTCTATATAACGTGTGAAAGCGAGGCGGATATCAGACCAACCCTCTTCCTGTAAAGAGGTTATATCATCTAAGTCAGTAGCATCTATTGCAGCTATTACCATATATGAAATTGATAGGTTGTAACTAATATAAAAATATTTTATGGAATATCATCCTATAGAAGTTTTAGCGCTAATTTGATGTTAAAGCAAGTGATTTCAGATTTCTTCGATATAATTTTGGACTGATATTTTTATACTTTTTAAACTGCCTGCTTAAGTGGCTTTCGTCTGTAAAACCCAGTTCATCGGCAATTTGACTGATTGTAAGTTCACTATTAACGAGTCGTTGTTCAACCTGTTTTATCTTGTAAAGACTTATGTATTGCTGAAGACTTTCTCCAGTTAGTTTTCTAAAGTACTCGCCAACATAATTGGTTGAGAGGTTGAACTTTGATGCTAAATATTCGACTTTCAATTTTTCTTTACAATGAATATACTGGCCAATATGTAATAGCATTTTATTGATAAGAGGCTCCTCCTGTGCCGTGTGAATTGATTTTTCGGTTCCATGAAAAATATTTCGCGATAAAATATTTAAAATGAGCGTTATTAGGTATTGCAAGTTTTCTTCATAATAAGGCCGTTTATATTCGTATTCAGCTAATAGATTGTTTATCAACTCGGTTATCATTTTACAATCATTACTGTTCTTGACAAGAAGCGGTTCAAATCGATTATGTTGATAAAATATTTGTTCCAATTGTTTGAGCCAAGTGGTTATTCTTTGCCGCTCCTGACTATTTTTATATTGTGTCAAGAAGACTTCCGAAAATCGTATTGAACAAAAATGGGTCACCTGTTTACTTTCAAATCCCCGACAGTCCATCGGCGTAAACAAAAAAATATTGCCTGCTTTATACGCGAATTCGTTTTGATTCACAATACGGAAGCCTTCGCCCTTCAAAATAAGAACGATTTCAAAAAAATGATATACCAAAGGCCGTTCTTGCCAGTGTTCTATATCCGATATATATATTTCAAAAGGATGATACAGTTGTTTTTTCTTCATAATCCTTTAAAGTTACAGAATAAACCTTATTTCGTTAAAGTTTATAAGTGTCTCCGTGATCTATTTTTGAAATATTAAATTTTAAACAAAATGAATATGAAGACTTATCAGAAGCTGTTATCAACACTGTATAAAAACGACATCTTATTTAAAAATAGAATCGTAATGGCGCCAATGAGTAGGCGTCGCGTGGAGAAAGGGATTCCAAATGAGTGGATGTTAACCTATTTTAAACAACGTGCGAGTGCTGGGCTTATAATTACAGATAATACCGCAGTAGAAGCCAATGGTGTTGGTTATACAAATGTACCGGGCATCTATACAAAGGAACAAAAGGAGGGATGGAAAAAGGTAGTTAATGCTGTCCATGCAGCGGGAGGAAAAATTTTTGTTCAACTTGTTCACGCAGGGCGTATAGGACACCCATCAATACAGGAAGGAAGAGCGTTAATAGCTCCATCTGCAATTCCCGTCAAAGAAAAAATGAGGATACCGGACGGGACTTATCAGGCAATCCCTTTAGCGGACGAACTGGATATAATCGGTGTACACGCGATGATTGATGCTCACATACAAGCGGCAAAGAATGCAATAGAAGTGGGGTTTGATGGAGTGGAAGTTCATGGAGCGCATGGTTTTCTTCCCGACCAATTTCTTAATCCGGGCGCAAACCAACGAAAGGATATTTATGGAGGCAATATCGTAAATAGAAGTCGTTTTCTTCTCGATATCATGCACGGAATAGTACAGGCTATAGGAAAGAATCGCGTTGGTGTACGTTTGTCTCCTTTTCGGAGTATAAATGGACTGCATCCTTATGCAGAAGAATCAGCAACACATCGATATCTGATTAGGGAATTAAATAAATTAGACATCTTATATATTCATTTGTCGAATAGTATAGCAGATGGGCGATCAGTTATTCCGAAAGAATTTATTGAAGAAATCCGTCAAGGATTTACCAATTTAATTTTAATTACCGGGGGTTATACCGCTCAACGTGCCGAACAGGATTTACAAGCGGGTATAGCGGACCTTATTGGATTCGGAAAACCTTTTATATCAAATCCGGATCTAGTAGAACGATTTCGTACTGAACGAGCACTTACACCTTGGGATGAAGAAACGTTTTACTATGGAGGTCCGAAGGGTTATATCGATTATCCGACAATTCAATCGATGATAAGTAAGCAAAGGATTTAAGGGACATTTAATAGTCCCTTTTATAAATCATTTTCTCCTAAAGCAACAATCCCGTTTAAATCACGAAGACGAGCAATAATACCCCAACCATAAAAGTTATTAGCGAGTCCTATTAATATTTCATTATTTCCTTTTTGTAAAGGGAGGTTAATAGCGCTGTTTTCTATAGAACACCTACCAAATGGGGGCTTCATAATAGGATGTGCATAATAATTCTTATCAGCATAGGCATAACGACCGTTGATAAACACCCATACTTCATCACTAAAGCCAAAATCTAGCCATTTCTGTTGATCACTATCTGCTTTGATGGTCGTTTTTAACCAAATAAGGCTGCGTGCCGGATTGACCCCATACAACCTTGTTATGTTTATAAGACCACGACGTTCAGCGTCAATGGATGTCCAAGAGGCATTGGCTTCTGGTAAATCATCGCCCTTTGGTTCCTGGCCGAAAGGGAAGTCCCTTGGTTCGACAAATTGCCAATGACGAATATAGCGAGGATCGTTTGCGGTTGGGTCGATGCCGGGTGTGTTTGCAAGACCTTCAATTGAACCGTGTTTAACTTTTAAATTGGCGATGATTGACTCGCCGTCAAACGCCAATGTTCCATGCGAGACATCTCCTTCCAATTGTGGAATCCAAAGAAGGGGCTTGGCCGGGTCGTTCAAATATATTAACATTTGTTTTTCTGAGATGACCAATTTGATGTGGTTCCATTTTCGTTTTGAAAAATTAGCGGGTGCCTGATAATGTACTAATAGATCCCACAGGTTAACACCCTTTATAAAAGGGGCATATTGTAGAGCGTCCATCGCAAGAGGATTACCCGCTCGTGGTGTACGAAGATAAATACATTCTGACGCTTCTTTGTTCTGAAACCTAAAATAGAAGGATGAGAACATAGTATCAATAGGCTGCCAGTCAAACTCAATCGTTCCGGTGGTGAAATCAAAATCCCTTAATCGCGTATATCCAGCTCTAGGGTGGATATACATGGTTGCGGTATCTTGTATTTTTTCGTAAGATACGCGATCTGAATCGTTCTGCCAATAAGATTTCTCTAATGGAATGTCAATAAAGCCGTCCTTTGCTTTCAATCCAGTTGTTTTTTGTTGCGCGAATAAAGAGATTGGAAGAAAAAGGCAAATGAAGGATAAAATTAAGCCTGTTGTTGTTTTCATGATTTTTGATTTGATAACGTATAGTTACCTGCAAATAACAAACATGAAAATCACTTCAAAGGAATCAAGTGCGAGTCAATATCATTCATTTTCGTTCAACTTTATTTATAATAAAAACAGGCAAGTTTAGTCGATGGCAGTGGAGACGGAACCTACGAAATTGACCAATCTACCATTATTACACTCGTATATAAAGTCTTTCAATGCCCGACTGGTATATTTTTCAAAATCGCCCACAATGGCAAGTTGCATACGATAATTTGAAAACTTTTGTAGTATCTCTCCGGCAATACCGTTCTTTAAGTCAAAGAAGGAGGGACTTATGTTTCTTTCATATAGGATAATCTTTTCAAATCCTTGATAATATAGATTGCCCATCAAATCCAACGCATCGTCTTTTGTTTTTAGGATGATTTCATCGGATATGATCTCTGCAATTTCTTTATCATGTATCTTATGAGCCTTTACTTGCATGTTAAATCTAGTTTTTGGTGAGAGCGATGGTGCTGTCTAAAATTCGTTAAACATAACGAAACTTTCCTTTATATGGGTGTATTTTCAAAACCGATCTATAATAAAAGTCTTGTTTATGTCATAAGTCGATACATTCCGGCATGCGTTGTTTTTTCTCCGTAAAGCGTTGCTTTTTAATCTTTGGAAAAAATATCTTTGTGAAGAAGCTTAGAACAATTCTTAATAGTGTTTTATCCGAACAAGTGTTTAATCGATCGATAAACTGAAACATATTTAGATTAAAAATGGTAAGAGAATGAAAGCAAAACCGATTCAGGCTGAACTGCGTGTAAAGAGAAAGCAATGGATTACACCACATTATATACGTATATACTTGACAGGTCAAGATATTGAACGTTTCGCGAACACGACAACAGGTGTAAATAATAAGATCTTAATACCACCGGAAGGAGTAGACAAGGTTTATTTTCCTACGTTTAATTACGAAAAGGGGGAGTGGGAGCATCCATCGGAAGAAATACGGCCAATTGTGCGTACCTATACGCATCGGGGGATAAATTTGGAGACAAAGGAGATATGGATAGATTTTGTAGCGCACGGGGAAGAAGGTCCCGCCTCCGCGTGGGCAAATCGTGCCAAGGAAGGGAATATACTTGGTGTTTTAATGCGCGATGGCAAAACAGAACTTTTTCCTTTAAGAGATAATTATTTATTAGTTGGTGATGCTACAGGAATACCGGTTCTTGCTGCTATTTTGGAGCAGGTAGCTCCGAAAGTAAAGGTTACTTGTATACTAGAAGTACATGGTAAGGAAGATGAACAAGTGTTAGAAAGTAAAGCGGATGTCGAGTTAATCTGGCTGCATAATGCCCGTCCTGAAAAAGGGAGTTTACTCGCAGCGGCGGTTCAAAAGCTAAATTTACCTGAAAAACGACGATTTGCCTATGTAGCTGCAGAATATGCGACGGTAAAAGCGATCAGAAACTATCTTCGTATAGACCAACACTGGCAACGAGAGGAACTGTATGCCTATTCTTATTGGAAATCGGGTGTTGCAGAAGATCAGTCGGCATCGGATCGTCGAAAGGAAAAAGAGGCATAAAAAATAGTAAGTATTCGTATAAAAGTCGTATCTTGCTATAAACCAATGGTCTTATCTTAAAATGGTGGATTATGAAGCGTTTAATGGTTTCTCTTTTTGCGTTTAGCTTCATTGCTTTCGTCTATTTCCAATTAAAGCCAGTTGATCCTAATGAGGAGCGAATGGTGCAGGTACAATCGGTAGTCACTAAGGTAAATAAGGGACGAATGGGTGATTACATCATCGAGTTAAAGGATAAAGCCGGGATGTATTTTATCAGCAAGGTGGATGTTGAAAACTTGAATTTAGATAGCTTGGCCGCGAAATTGAACGGGCAACGCGTTTCAGTTTCGTTTATTAAACCGAATATTTTAAGCCGGTTTGGGCCTATGATTAATAAAAAGCGGATCACCAAGGTGGAGCTTGGCAATCAAACCGTATTTTCAGTTATCTAGATCCTTTACGCCGGCTCTCTTTTCTCACCCCTCTTATCCACCGCTATTCATCTTCGCAATAATTTGCCTGCTAAAACGGGAAAGTAGTGATTAAATACAGTGCAAATAAAATGTTAACAAGTAAAATCAGTAAAGGAAGTGCCTAACAATTGGATAGAGCCGGAAAAAATTTATAATTTCGGCATAGGTATTTTTAACGAAACATCAAAACCAATTAAACCGTGTGTCCCGTTTAAATATCGTTAAGCTTTTTATCAATCTAACTGATATGAACATGCATACGCAAATGGCTGATACTGAATTGATCGAATTGTTAAGACAAGATGATCAGGCAGCGATGCGTGAAATTTTTGAGCGCTATTGGAAAAAGTTATTTAGTGTAGCGCTGAATCGTTTATCGATACCTGAACGAGCAGAAGAATGTGTTTCGGATGTTTTAATTTCTGTTTGGGAAAGAAGAGCAAGTATTAGTTTAAGGCATTCGCTTGCTACTTATTTGGCTGTGGCAGTGAAATATAGGGCTATCCGCATCCTGGCAGAATCATATCAAAAAAGCTTTCCCTATACGGTGGAACTTAAAAGCGAGGAATCATATGGTTACATCGAATCTTCGGTAGATGCGTATATTTTTGAGAAGGAACTGCTGGAAAATTTAGAAATATCGGTTAAACAATTGCCCAATAAGTGTCAGCTGATTTATCGAATGAGTAGTGAACAGGGATTGAACTATAAAGAAATAGCAAAAAAATTAAAACTTTCTGAAAAAACAGTGCAAGCACATTTAACCAAAGCCAGTAAAACCCTTCGAAATGATTTGGGAAAACAATATCCAACCTTCGTAACCAGTTTTTTTGTTGCTGCTCTCCACCATTTTCTATAAAAAGTCCATTGGCTTGCCTGCATACAAGGCTAAGCTTTCAGCACATCGCCTTATTTAAGGGTATTTTTTCATCGCTATATCCTATTGCCCAAGCTTGCCGAACGTCAAGGGTCTATTTTGTAAAGGCCACTTTCCTATAAGAAAAAAAAATTGATATCGACTAAGGTTAGCCGGTCAATTTTGATACTATAGAATAAAGATGAGTCTATATGGCCTCCAGGTTTACCGAAGCATATATTAAGAAATTAGCCTATAAGTGGGAAAGAGGACTATTAACAGCTTCTGAAAAGGCTGATTTTGAAGCATGGTATAATAGTCACAATGATGAACAGGTTGAAATGCCTTCGAATTATGATGATGAAGAAACGATTCGAAATAGGCTCTTAGATCGGTTAGTGTCACAGATGAACGCGGAACAAACTGCAATGACCAAGATTAGGAGAAAGCCTGCGATTTTTTGGCTGGCAGCGGCTTCAGTCCTCTTTCTGATGCTTAGCATAGGTGCTTATATAGTTATAAAAGAATCGAGCGATCGGAAGAAAGAGCTGTTGACAAAAAACAATGATATTAATCCAGGGACTAATAAAGCGATATTGACGCTTGCCAATGGGCGTAAAATCAATTTAGACTCTGCTACAGATGGGGCCTTAGCAGAAGAAAGTGGCATAAAGATCTCTAAAAAAGCGAATGGTCAAGTTGTGTATGAGGTAATCTCAGGCGATGATGTTAAATCTAGTGTAGATAAAGGGAAGAAGGAAGCTCGATATAATACGATCGAAACACCGAAGGGAGGGCAGTATAAGATCGTGCTACCCGATCGATCGCAAGTTTGGCTTAATGCTGCCAGTAGTTTAAAATATCCAACAAATTTTACCGATGAAAACCGAATCGTTGAACTGAAAGGGGAAGCCTATTTTGAAATAGCAGCAGATGAACAACGGCCCTTCTTGGTGAAAAGTAAACATCAACTAGTACACGTATTGGGGACACAGTTTAATATTTTGGCTTATGATGAGGAGGAAGCTGTGAAGACAACTTTAGTGGAAGGTGCGGTTCGTATTGAACCCGCTTCATGGCACGAGGACAAAACCCATGATCAGGTTATTCTTCTTAAGTCAGGCGAGCAAAGCACCGTAATAAAAGGAAAGACTTCCGTAGCCAAGGTCGCTATTGAACCCTACGTATCTTGGAGAGAAGGCGTTTTTTATTTTGACGAGACAAAACTAACGGATGCGATGCAGCAGTTAAGTAGATGGTATGATGTGGATGTTGTGTACCAGGGTGAAGTACCCAACACCTATTTTTATGGTGAAATTAGTCGTACAAAGACATTATCAGCTGTATTGGCAATTTTGCAAGAGGGCGGTGTAAAATTTAAAATAGACAAAAAAGAGGGAAGCAATACGCTTATCGTATACTAAAAAAACAAGTTACCTAATGTGAGATTAGGGATGCAAGCAGTTAATTAACCAAATTATTAACCATAAAAGGAAAACCGTTATGACCAAGGATCAAACATGAGACAATAAGCAAAACACACATTCAGAGTGAGCCGGACAGTGCTAGTGACACTATCCGGCGGATTTGAATGCGCAATAGAGCTGCCACTGGGCAGCAAATGGATCTAACCAAATTATATTACATCATTCAAACAGTACAAACATATGATTTTTTATGCATGTGTTAAAGGGTCCTTTTGGCCTTTAACTTACCGATTGCTACTGATTATGAAACTAACCGTTTTCATTATTCTTCTTACGATCATGCAAGTCTCCGGGGCAAGCTTTGCCCAGACCATTACGTTGAAAGCAAAGAATACATCACTTGCCGAAGTAATGCGGAGGATTCAACGGCAAAGTGGTCATTCTTTCTTTTTGAAAGGAAAGGATTTAGCAGATAAAAAAGTGATGGTAGATTTTAAGAACCTACCCCTTGAAGAAGCAATGACAACGATGCTGTTTCCGCTTGAACTGGAATGGACATTGAAAGATGGCACGATTGTCATTAAATCAAGTACACCAAAGCGGAACAACATTTTTGATTTAGAAAAAGAAAAGCAACCAAAAAGAGTTGTTGGACGTGTATTGGATGAGCAGGGGAAGCCGATTGAACGGGTAACCGTTTTGGTAAAGGGAACCTCCATTGCTAGTGCAACCGACGCCCAGGGTAATTATCAGATCAACCTAAGTGGCGAAGCAAGAACATTGGTTTTTACGATTGTCGGTTTCGAAACCATCGAAAAAACCATCGCTAACGAAACAACGATCAACGTTACCATGAAAGCGTCTTTGAGCGACTTGGATGAAGTAGTCGTGGTTGGATATGGAACCACACGGAAACGCGATCTTACTGGTTCCGTAGCGTCTATTAAGGCGGACGAAATAAGCCAGTTACCATCGACTAATATGGTGCAGGCTTTATCAGGAAGAGCATCTGGCGTTTATGTGTCACAAAATACGGGATCACCGGGCAGTCCCATTAGTGTCCGTATACGTGGAACTAATTCAATAAAGGGAAGCAATGAACCCTTATATGTTGTAGATGGTTTTCCCTATTCGGGATCCCCTTTACTGTTGAATAATGCAGACATCGAGTCGGTAGAAATATTGAAGGACGCTTCCGCGACAGCCATATACGGATCAAGAGGGGCCAATGGTGTGGTTTTAATCACCACAAAAACAGGAAAATCGGGGAAAGTAAAAGTAGATTATGATGGATATATCGGAAGCCAGTCTTTGCGTAAGAAGTTAGCATTAATGAATGCTACGGAGTATGCACAGTTTTATAACGAACAAGCGGCGAATGATGGAATCGATCCCCATTTTTCAACGGAAGAGATTGCAAGCTTTGGTGAAGGAACCGATTGGCAAGATGTTGTCTTTCGGAATGCGCCAATTATAAGCAATACCGTAACGGTGAGTGGTGGCAATGAAAAAACCCGCTTTTCCGTATCAGGCAGCAATTTTAAACAAGAGGGAATTATTGTAGGGAGTGATTATATTAGAAATTCACTACGGGTAAACCTAAATTCTGATATCAGTAGTAAATTAAAACTAGATTTCAGCGGTATTTTGAGTCGTTTTGATGAAAGTAAAAAAGAATCAGAAAGAGGAAACCGTGGAGGCTCGTTAATGTCAGCGGTACTTTCAGGTTACCCTACGATGCCTTTGTATAATACTGATGGTAGCTATACAAATCTAACGGAGGCCTACACCTGGGGCTCCAACGTCATCGTTAATCCATTAAACTTCTTATATCAAGAGTCTGATAAGGCGCAATCAGACAACGTACTGGCGAACCTTTCTTTGAGTTACGAGCCTATTGACGGATTAGTATTTAAAACGTTAGGCGGTATTGAAAACGGGAACGAACGAATGGACAGATACCGGACAACAAGATTTGTTAATTCTACCGGATCTGCCAGTATTTCAACGCCCAAAACAACAAGTGTGCTGAGTGAAAATACCGTAAATTATCGGAAAGAATTTGGGAAACACAGTTTGAATGCTTTGGCAGGGTTCACTTACCAGAATTATGTTACTACAGCATTTTCAGCGTCAGGAACGGGGTTCATTAGTGATAACCAAGAAACCTATGATATCGGTGCAGCAGCTACGCAGAATGTACCGAAGTCATCATATACGAAATGGAGCCTAATTTCTTACCTGGCGAGGGTGAATTACTCTTTTGACAATCGTTTCTTAGCAACGATCAGCTTTCGTTCGGATGGTTCTTCGCGGTACAGTGATGGCCAAAAATGGGGTTATTTTCCCTCCGCAGCCCTTGCTTGGCGCCTGTCTGAAGAAGAATTCATAAAAAAAATGCCGGCGATTTCAGATCTAAAACTGCGCGTCGGATATGGTGAAACCGGGAATACCGCTATTGATCCTTATTTTACGCTGAATCAACTCGTTTCCAGTCAGGTCGTATTTGGGGATGCGTTGGTTCCTGCCTATTCGCCAAGTGCTCGTTTGGCTGGGCCTTTGAGATGGGAAACCACTGCGCAAACCGATGTAGGATTAGATGTAGGGTTATTTAATAATCGATTAAGTTTGACGGCAGACTTCTACATAAAAAATACACGTGATCTACTGAACAATGTTACCCTCCCTGCTTCACAGGGTTATTCTTTCACGGTACAGAATGTAGGTAAAATTCAAAATAAGGGGGTTGATATTAATGTAAGCGGTGAGGTTTTCAAAGGCGATTTTAATTGGCAGCTCGGTGGAAATATCTCCTTCAATAGAAACAGCGTGGTAGAGCTCTACGGTGGGAATGATATACTCGGGGATATCATTGGAGCGGCGCTTAGTGACAATGTCAATATTTTACGAGAGGGTTATCCGCTGGGGTCCTTTTATGGCTACGTAGAAGATGGTTATGATGAAAATGGCTATATTCGCTATAAGGATTTCAATAACAATGGCACAAGAGACCAGGGAGATAAGCAGATTATAGGGAATCCGAATCCGGATTTTACGTATGGTCTTACCTCAGCGATGTCATACAAAGGTTTTGACCTTTCTATTTTCATTCAGGGAAGCAAGGGGAATGATATTTACAACCTAAGTGCACAAGGACAAGGATATGATTATGGACAGGCGCTGAATATGCTTCGGGAAGTGTATACAGACCATTGGACACCCAGTAATACGGACGCAAAATATCCCATCATTAAAACCAATTCGCAAGCCCAAATGTCAGATCGATTTGTAGAAGATGGATCTTTTCTTCGTGTAAAGAATATCCAACTCGCTTATAATCTTCCCGCGGATAAGTGGAAGCTGAATTGGCTTTCTAGTGGGCAATTATATGTAAGTGCGCAAAACTTATTGACCATCACAAATTATTCATGGTATGATCCGGAGGTAAATTCTTATGGAAGTACAAATTCGATTGTATTGGGAATAGATCATTATGTGTATCCTACGGCGAAGACAATTACGTTCGGAATAAAAGCAAGTTTTTAGGGAAAGAAATAAAGAGGTATTAAAATGAGAAATTTAACAATAGGAGTCCTAGTACTGTTGGTTTTTTCGGCTTGCTCAAAGGCCTTACAGGAAAAGCCGAAATCACAAGCGGAAGGTAATTTTTATAACACCAGCGCTGAAGCAAGAGCGGCCGTTAATGCAATTTATGGACCGATGCGGGGCGATGGTGCTTTTGGTTTGAATTACCCGGCACAATTAGAGGGCCTGCCCGATTATGGAAACTCCCGGGGTTCACAAGCCCCGGTAAGTACATATCAGGGATTAGATAATACCAATATTAATCGCGTAAGTGCTGTTTGGGACAGCCTATATCGCTCCATTCGGAATGCCAATATTGTGATACAGCGTGTTCCTGTTGGTAGTGAAATAAGTGATCAGGATAAACAAACTTTTATAGCAGAGGCGAAGTACCTACGTGCCATGATGTACTTTTCTTTGGTTCGTTGTTTTGGTGGCCTACCCATTCGCACCGAAGCAAATTTGGATCTATCAGATGTCGCCCGATCCTCAACGGATGAAGTTCTCCAATTGGTTTTACAGGACGCGTTGGAAGCCGAGGCGGGTTTGCCAGATGTAGTACAAGATATAGGCCGTCCAACCGTATGGGCAGCGAAGACCTTATTGACGGAAATTTACCTATACTTACAGCGGTATAATGAAGCTGCGGCAAAGTCGACCGAAGTAATCTCTTCTGGAAAATTCTCTTTAGTTGAGGTTTCGACAGCAGAAGATTTCCAAAAGATTTTTGGTCCCGATGTCGTCAATACGCCTGAAGAAATTTTTTATTTGAAATTTAATAGACAGCAAGGTTTTGGTTTGGTGAGTTACGCGCATCGAAAAACCGCACAGTATAACTACTACGGACCTGGAGGTGTATACGCCCAATATACCGACTCGTTAAAAAATCCTTTTATAAAAAATTGGGATAAGGCTGATCTTAGAAAAGAACATATCTTATACAATGTGGATATTGGTTTAGGGCCAACAACATGCTTATTCAGAAAATTTAGAGATCCGGATGCTACTGCAGGTGCTGCAAATGATTATCCTTGGTATCGATATGCAGACCTGTTATTGTTTCATGCGGAAGCGGAAGCGAGAGCACAAGGGACGCCGACAGAGGAGGCGGTGGAAAGCTTAAATAAAGTGCATCGACGAGCCTATGGTTACCCGTCAAACGCAGGGTCAGCGGTTGATTTTAAATTGGCTGATTTTAATCTGGATTCTTTTTTAGCTAAAGTAATAGAAGAACGCGGCTATGAAACAATGTATGAGGGTAAACGTTGGTTGGATTTGGTAAGGTTGGGTATAGCAAAACAACGTATTTTGGAGATTAAAGGTATTGCCGTTGCCGACAAAGTGATGCTTTGGCCGCTACCAAATTCGGAAATACTATACAATAAGGCCATGCAAGGTGAACAAAATCCCGGATATTAATAAAAAAGTAACAGAAACAACTAACGTTAAAATATAAATAAGCTATTATGAAGAAACTACTGTTCAATGTTTACCTCTTATTGGTAATAATTGCTTGTGGACCAAAAAAGCAACAGCATCAGGAAGAAGCGGATATTGTTATTTATGGCGGTACTTCTGCGGCCATTACAGCAGCGGTTCAGGCAAAGAAATCTGGCAAGTCGGTGATTGTTGTATCACCAGATAAGCACTTGGGAGGACTTTCCTCCGGGGGGTTGGGATTTACGGATACAGGCGATAAATCGGTGATCGGTGGTTTAGCGCGCGATTTTTACCATCGTGTTTACATGGCCTATCAAGACAGCGCTTCCTGGCGTTGGCAAAAGCCTGCGGAATATGGTAACAAAGGACAAGGTACTCCAGCTATTGACGGAAATGAGCGGACGATGTGGATTTTTGAACCGCACATAGCTGAGCAGGTTTTCGAAGATTATGCAAAGGAGTTTGAATTGGATATCCGTCGGGATGAATGGCTTGATCGGGAGAAAGGAGTTGAGCTGGCGGAAGGTAAGATTATAGCAATTACTACGCTAAGTGGAAAGACCTATCGGGGTAAGGTATTTATTGATGCAACCTATGAAGGAGATCTGATGGCCGCTGCGGGCGTAAGCTATCATGTAGGTCGCGAAGCTAATGCACAGTATGGAGAGAAATGGAATGGTGTGCAAACGGGGGTGCTGCATCATGGACATTACTTCAAGTCGGATATCAGTCCATATAAGATTCCGGGAGACTCCACCAGCGGCTTGCTTTTTGGCATATCAGAAGCAGATCCAGGAAAATATGGCGAAGGAGACCATAAGGTACAAGCCTATTGTTTCCGTATGTGTTTAAGTAATCATCCGGATAATCGGGTTCCCTTCCCTAAACCGGCAAATTACAATGCGGATAATTATGAACTGCTAGCAAGGGTTTATGCTTCAGGCTGGCATGAAACGTTCCAAAAATATGATCCGATACCGAACCGAAAAACAGATACGAATAATCATGGTCCATTTAGTACTGATTTTATTGGTATGAACTACGACTATCCGGATGCTAGCTATGAACGACGGAACGAGATTATCAAAGAACACACGGATTATCAACAAGGCCTTATGTATTTTTTAGCGAATGATTCGCGCGTACCTGAAGATGTCCGTAAAGAAATGGCGCAATGGGGATTAGCTAAAGACGAGTTCAAAGATAATGGTAACTGGCCTCATCAACTTTATATTCGGGAAGCGCGTAGGATGATTGGCACTTATGTTGTGACAGAACACGATACGTTTAGCGATCGCCAGGTAAAAGATCCGGTAGGGATGGGGTCCTATGCGCTTGATTCTCATAATATACAGCGTTACATCAAATCCGATGGCTTTGTTCAAAATGAAGGGGATATCGGTGTATCTCCAAAAAGAGGGGCCTACCAGATCTCATACGGAGCACTTGTTCCCAAAAAAGAGGAGTGTAGCAATTTGTTGGTACCTGTCTGTCTTTCGAGCTCTCATATTGCCTTCGGTAGTATACGGATGGAACCCGTGTTTATGATTCTTGGGCAAAGCGCATCCCTAGCGGCGTCATTGGCCATAGAAAAGGGACTCACTGTGCAGGAGGTGGCCTATGCAGATCTTGAAAAACAATTACGGGATGAAAAGCAGGTACTTGAGAAAGTAGCCCAATAATGTGATATGCAAATAAATAAAGCCACATGCTTATAACTGTGGCTTTATTTATTGTCGCATTTTACGTTTCTTTTGTCGTAAATATCCTTTATTATAGACGGCAACTTTAGTAAGTTTGTATCTATCAATAAGTTAACAGGGATATGGAAGACAAACATCAAGAATTAAAAAACCTTTTTGAGCAAGTGATGGAAGAATTACTTGAACTGCTCAATTCATTGACGGAAGAACAATTGAATCAAACCTTCGTTGCAGGTAAATGGACTCCTGGCCAGCTAGGTTTGCACCTCTATAAATCCTATGCTTCAATATATACCATGAAAGGGACGACGGTGGAGGCGGATAGACCTATAGATTTCCATTTACCACTTATAAAGAGCATACTTTTGAACTTCGATAAGCGATATCAAGCTCCGCAAGAAGTAATACCTTCAGCCGACCAAATAATGAAGGAAAAGCTTCTTTTAGGACTTAAGAAGCGAGTTGATCAGCATCGGGAAGTTTGGAACCAAAGCGATTTATCACGTTTATGTACGGATTTTGCTATCCCTCAGTATGGTCCTTTTACGCGCTTGGAATGGCTGGGGTTTAACACATATCATACCTTGCGACATCTGCAACAGTTGACAGAGCAGCTAGCCTCCTCGTCAAGCAAATTATAATTTAAGGTGTCTTTTCTATATTCGCGAATGTTATGGTCCATCAAAAGCTTTCAGCGCCAGCTTCTATATCCTTGTTTGTAAAGGATATCTGGATTTATGAAGAAGAAAAGCGCAGTAATGAGGTTCATCTACCTTTTTTCGCCGACGGCTACCCCGGACTACTCTTTCAGCAAACCCAAACAGGTTTAATGATTAGGCCTCATGGTAAATTGATGCCTATATCCTTTTTATATGGGCAGACGATTCATCCGATCGAAATGCAGCTCACCGGACCCTATTTACTTATTATATTTCGGCTTTATCCCTTTGTTTTCAAAAGTTTCTTTGACGTCGATCCCAAATCCATTAACGACGGCTGTTATGATTTAAGCTTGTTCAAGGAAGTCGATATGTTGTCTTTTAATAACCAGATGCTCGCTTATCAATCGGTGGAAGCAAAGATAGAAGCAATCACGAAACTTCTCTGTTCACTATTCGAAAGAAAGAAACAGAAGCTTGATTTGAAGATTAAACAAGCGATTGAACGGATTATTCAAACAAACGGGCAAGAAAGTATCAATACAATTGCTTCCGCATTATACATACATGATAGGACACTGGAGAGGCGTTTCATAAAAGAAACGGGGCTTTCCCCTAAGCAATTTGCAAGAATTATTCAATTTCAAGCTTCTCTTTCCCAACTGGCACTCAAGGATTTTAGTAAGATCAATGAAGTGGTTTATGCGAACGGATTTGCCGATCAATCGCATTTTATCCGTGTATTTAAGGCTTTTACGGGGGAGACACCCCGCGTATTCTCGCAACGAATGTAGTAGCTTTTTGTCGTTTTTCTTCTATTTTTCGAACACGCAGCGACGGAAATTTGTGATATCATCCAGGTTAAAAATTTTAAAAGGAGTTATCATGAACTTAGTTGTATTTGGATCTACAGGAAGTATAGGCAAGCTCATTGTAAAGCAAGCCCTTCAAGAGGGACATCACGTAACCGCATTTACTAGAAGTCCGCAAAAATTACAAGAAATAGCAAATCCCTTGCTGCGGATTTTCAAAGGAGATTTGAACGACAGCAAAACAATTCAAGAAGCTGTCAAAAATCAAGATGCCGTATTGTGTGCAATCGGTGATGGAAATAAGGGAGGTATTCGTGCAAGTGGAACTAGAAATATCATTGATGCGATGGAGCAGGAAGGCATAAGGCGGTTGATATGTGAGACTACGTTAGGTTTGGGAGACAGTGCAGGAAACCTTAATTTTTTCTGGAAACATGTGATGTTCGGTCTCTTTCTAAAAAAGGCGTTCAAGGATCATCAGTTACAAGAACATTATTTATTGACCAGTAATTTAGACTATACGATTGTAAGGCCATCCGCTTTTACAGACGGCGTACGTACGGATCGTTATAAGATTGGCTTTGGTGCTAGTGAAAAGGGATTATCCTTGAAAATCGCTCGAGCAGATGTTGCAAGCTTCATGTTAAACCAAGTGGCTCAAAACGAGTATCGGAAAAAGGCTGTCAGCATATCTAATTAGCAGTCATTTCTTTGTTAAGTTTTTAGGTTGACTGATCGTAAAGGAGGGCCGTACTATCAAGGTGATGTAAGGCCTTCCATAAATTCCTTAGTTGAAAAGAATCCGCACATTTTCTTGTTCATTACCAGTGATTGATTTTATTTTACCGGCCCGATGGTTACCGTCAAAACGATCATAATATTCAACTTGAACGGAGCCAACAGACTTTAATTTTCCTTTTTTTTCATTTCCGCTGAATTGATCATAATAAGAGATACGTTGATTTCCAATAGACTTAATTTTTCCGGCCAATATACCGTCAAAACGATCGTAATAATCTACCGTTATATCGCCGATTCTTTTCACTTTCCCTTTTCTGGCCTCTCCATCGAAATTATCGTAGTAATCAATTTGTGTACTGCCCATGGATTTTAATTTTCCTTGTTTTTCCTTTCCCTTAAACTCATCATAATAATCCAATGATAAAGTCTCTTCACCCAGTTGATTCCACGTATTGATAAGCTGACCATTTCCATTTAAATCAACTTGTAATTCGGGATAAAGTATCCGAACAAAGGCGATGTCATTGTTCTGGTTAAGCCTAACGGCTAACTGAGGTCTTGTTTGAGCCCTTGTTGGATGATGGAAGACAAGCAAGGAAATTAATGCTGAAAAGACGATCATTCTCATAGAATAGCGACTATTTTTATGATTAGAGTGTACCCGGCGCTTAAGGTTTAAAAGGAGCACATAACAGGTTTTCAAATTTTGAACAATTTCTTTAAGTTTGTTTTATCATCATTCCGGGATGTAGCGCAGGCCGGTAGCGCGCTTCGTTCGGGACGAAGAGGTCGCAGGTTCGAATCCTGTCATCCCGACTTATTTAAATTATAAACTATTGTATTACAGATAATTGATTTATTGTTTTTAGATTAGGGGAATAGAAGGGGGAATATTTTGTGTGGTTTATGATTAAACCTTTCCGATTTGAGCACAATGTCAAAAAACATTATCTTTGTAAAGATGCCAAAAGGTATTTAAACGCAAACAAAACCCATGCTGTAAAACGTGTGGGTTTTGTTTTATAGCTATTACCTCTTTCAAAACTTGGATGCAATGTGTAAAATATTTGGAGGTTACTGGTTATTTTAGATTAAAGAATAATTGATAAGAAATTTATTCAGATTGATAAAAATTAATGATATTTGTATTTTATCACCGTAACCGTAATAGACTACCTGTACCCGAATAATATGAGCAAGACTTTTAATATGTATTGTGATGAGAGCACTCATCTCAAAAGTGATGGATGTCCGTATATGATAATATCGTATGTAAGTGTAGCGTACAATCAGCTAAGCGTGCACAAAAGACATTTCAAAATGCTAAAGGCCGACCACAAATTTAAGGGAGAAGTTAAATGGTCAAAAGTGTCTAATGGCCAATATCAATTCTATTCGGATTTAATCGATTATTTTTTTTCTAATGACCTTAAGTTCAGAGCTATAATAGTAGATAAATCTAAAATTGACGAAGGAAGGGAAGAGTTTACGTATGACGACTTTTATTTCAGAATGTATTATCAATTACTACATCATAAAATAGACTTGGAACAGTCGTATAATATTTACATAGATGCTAAAGATACCGTTAGCAACAGAAATTTAACCAAGCTGAAACAAATATTAAAATATAACGCTTCAATAAGAGATTTTCAATTTATTCAATCTTATGAGAGCTCATTCATGCAACTTACAGATTTACTTATGGGCGCTATTAATTACAAGCTTAGAGGGCTTAATGCCGTATTGGCAAAAACAAGATTGATAGACAAAATAGAATTACATTGTAAACTTCCAATAACCTGTTCGACTCCGAAATCAGAAGATAAATTCAACTTGTTCTATATAGACTTAAAATAATTTATGCCAGCAAATCTACTGAAAGTTTATTCTGCCTTGTTAGAATTATCCCACTTGACTGAAAATGATCGTAAGAGTTCCTTGAAACGAGTTTTTAGAAGAGATTTTGAAGAATCTGATCGAGATTTCTTGGGGAAGCCAATAAGACCTACTAAGAACATCAATGGAGATATAGATCTCGATAATTTATTTCATCATTTAATAACTGTCGGGTCTACTATCGAAGACGTCCAAGGGAACGTAGGCAGAATATTTGATCTCTATAGATCGGAACGGTTACATTGGGTAAAGTTCCATTTAGAGAATTCTCATCTGGAAGAAATTCAAGTTTTTAGTACTGAAGAGCGAGACGAAAAGAAAAGAAGAAATGTTAATAGAACATATTTATATAACAAAACTGAAAAATATGTTGTAGTTCTTGAACCGCAGCGAAGCGGACTAGATTATTATCTTTTGTCCGCTTACTATTTAAACAAAGAATATTCAATAAAACAAATGAATAAAAAGATAAAAAGAAAGCTTTCGCAAATACTTTAATGTATTAAAACCGCAAGGCTCGGTACACATCTTGGTGTATCGAGCCTCGAAACTCTTTCTTGGATTTCCCCAAGATCTCCCTAATGTGGCGAGATGAGCAATGCAAAGTTATCAACAATATGTGAGATTGTCAACACAGTTTTAAAACTCTTTTAAATATTTTAAATACGTTCTTTTAGAACGAGTTAGAAGCGCATTTTGTTTCATCTAAGAGTGTTTAGTATCTAAATGTGTAAAAATTAATACTAAATATAATTCGATAATATAGATATTTTTTTATTTGCTTCCCAATTATTCTTCCCAACTTCTTGCCTGAAGGCGTGATCTTTTCAAAAGCTTATAACGCGTTATCTCGGCGTCTTAAATAGCGTTATACCTTACTAGCAATTAAAATTGCTCTGACGAGAGAATACACATACTCCTAAATAGACACAGTAACAAATATCGGTTAGGAAGAGTCATTTCCTAAATAACGACTCTCCAAAAGTATAGTTCAATACATATACCGTTTGTCTTTCATCGGAGTATTGAGGTTCGCCTGACTTGACCAGCTCCTTATTATCCATGACAATACGAATTTCCTGATTGAAATCCGACTTTCTATCGCAATTCATTTGGAGTGTCATCTGATCACCTGGGCGAACCGTAGCAGTCAAGGTTGTCAAGCCTGATCCGGTTCTATTTCCTTTATCACCGCTGGTAGCGTTGGTATATCCAAATGTCGAACCAACACCTCCTGGGCTGAACACAAGCTGAACAACTTTAGTTTCAAATAAGTCTTGTTTATCATCCTTTCTGCAAGATAGAAGCGTGATGAAGAAAGATAATACGATTAGTATGTGTTTTTTCATATAACAAATTTTGTAGGCCGAAGATAATGTACATACCTCCATTATTTCTACGGGAATCCGTAAGAGGATAAAATAAGGCCGTTATTGGAAAGCAACCTTGCTAGCAACTTGCTAATAACTTTTCTATATATTCGTTAATGTATTGACCATCAATGCTTTTAATTTTTCATTTTACAATCTAAACATTTACATCCTTGCTTCATGCATTGCCAACTTTACAATATCAAAATCATAAGAAATGGAGCATATTCAGATCATCACATCGAAAGAAGAGATCCAAGCGATCATTACCGATGCGTTATCTAAGGCCATCGTTCACATGTCTGCGACACCTACTTCGCAAGCAGGAGTAGAAATAATTGACACGAAGGAGTTAGCCAGGAGGTTGAACATATCGCCTGTGACAATAAGAAGCTGGCGAAACAAGGGGAAGATAAGCGCTATAAGGATAAATTCAGCAGTTAGATACAACTGGTATCAGGTTATGGAACAGATCCAGCCAACACTAACGGTTAGGTAACAAAGGGACGAAATATGGAAAAGAAGTTTTTAGACACTAAAGAGCTGCTTGAGATCCTAAATATTGGGGAAACAACACTGGTAAGATACAAAAAGAAAGGCTTAATCCCATACCTTAAAATGGGAGGGATACACAGGTATGATCTGGATAAAGTTGTTTCGGCATTAGAGGTGAATAATAAGCAGAAACAGTGAGGAGGATAAGTGATGAAAGAAAAAAAAGAAAGCCCCAACCAGCAGTCAGGGCAAAATACCTTTTCGGGTACAGGACAGGACAAATATACCAAAAATAACGGTAGCAAAGAAAACATTAAGAGGATTCAACGGCTAAAGATCGTCAAGGCATTGAATGCTGCAAGTATACCTCTTAATATGCGGCAGCTTGAGTCAATAACCGGGGTGGAAAGATCAACAATTTGCTGGCGAATAAGCGAGCTAAAGAAATCCGATACTGTTTTTATAGCCTACTATTCTTCCTGTCCGATTACAAAATACTCGCCTGTCGGATTCTATTGGCTGCGGTCAAGGGGTTGTTCATGGCTAAACGGACCGTCAAGAAATATAGGAGGCGAGTATGCAGGTAACTAATATTGAAGAGCGTGTTGTCAGCTTTGGCGAAGGGATTCCTTCCATTAAGACAGATCCAAAAGAACTGTTTAAGCGTTCCATATTGGATCAGACGAAAGATTATCCTTTACCTCAGCCTATAGTAAATTTTGTCCATGACGGAGAGATAATCCCATTGCTGACCAAGAAGAGCTTTAGCTTATGGCAAGGTAAGCAGAAAAGCAAAAAGACTACAGCTTTGGCACTTGCGGTTGCTTCTTTCATAAACCCGGTGGAAAAGTCAGAACGCACATACTTTTTGGGGGCAGTCAAGGGACCCGTGCTTTTCTTCGATAACGAGCAGGGCGAGAGTTATGCGGCCAGAACGATGAGGTTGATTCTTAAACTGGCAAATCTGGAAACTTCTCCAAACCTAATTTACTGCGATCTAAGGGAGTTTAGTCCAAAAGACAGGTTAGCAATCATTCATGCAGCGATTGAAGTGACAGAAGACGTGAGATGGGTGATAATTGACGGAATCGTAGATGTTATGGATGATTTCATGAGCGCCGAAGAAGGGCACTTTGTTATTACTGACTTATTAAAGCTATGTTCCAAATACGACATTCACGTGTCCGGTGTTCTGCATCAGAATAAAGGACAGTCCAAAGACGCTAGAGCACATGTTGGTAGCATAGCGAGTCAGAAGTGTGAGATTGAGGTTATGGTGGAAAGAAGTCCTGATGACAACTCTATGAGTATTGTGTCTGCAAAGGAATGCAGAGGGCTGCCTTTTGAAGACTTTGCAATCAGATGGGACAAGGGGGAGCTACCGAAAATAGTGCAGGGATTTAGCCGTCAAGTACATGAGACGGTTAAGAAACAGAAAGCGCTCCTTCCTGAAGAGATCGCAGATGAAACGCACAGAGAGATACTTGCTAAAGTTCTTAGAGTTGACAGTACACCCAAGCTCTCCGAATTCGAGCTGGGACTCGTTAACGAGATCAGTACATGGTACGGCTTTAAGGTTGCGCAGAGTGTGGCTAAATCATACAGGAAATATTATTTAGATAATGGGTTTGTGAGGACAGAAGGAAAGACACCTCATACGAGATATTTATTGAATCAGTAACTACTGTTTTACTGCTGTATTTATTACTGAACTGGTTGCGTATATATATACGCAATAAACCAGTAACCAGTAAATACTAGTTACTGGAATTTTACTAGTTCAAACCAGTAACTAGTAAATAAAAAAAGAAACAAAATTGAAGGCATGAAAAAGACGTTATTACAGTCACAATGTAGTCTCTATAAGACCTATCAAGATAGGAACGGAAACTGGCGGTTCAGTACGGAGCCACATCTTGTCAACTTTTCATCCGTGTTAACGGCACCTGCTCAAACTGACCTGGTTTCACAGATACGTAGTGAGCCATATAAAAGTGAGAAGCAGCAACAGTTGAAGAAACAGCTTTACGGAATTACGCCTAGCGCTATACAGGTTGGGGGGCGCGGAGAAAAGTATGTTGTTGCACATTCAGGCTTTATGGCATTCGACATTGATGGCATAGGAGGCGATATGCAGCGCATATTTGACTTAGTGAAGCAAATACCTTACACAACTTATTGCGCGCGTTCTGCGAGCGGAAATGGGATTTGGGGTTTATTTCCTATCAGCGATAAAACCAAACACCCCCAGCATTTTGATGCTATGAAGCTGGCTTTTGAAGAATTAGGTATAGCGATAGATTCTGCACCGCGAAACGTTGCCTCACTTCGCTTCTTTGCGTACGATGAGAACGCTTATTTTAACGAAACGGCAAACGTGTTCGACAAGATATTTGAGCCTGTTAAAACACCTAAAACAAAGCTTAAATCGAATGAATCATCTAGCCGTAAAGGTGAAGCTAAGGAGCTTATAAATTACTTCAATTCTAATGTAAGCGAGGACGTGATTGATACAATACTTACGAACTATGGTTTTACACTGCATCATCGTAAGGGCGATCACATATACTACACAAGACCTGATAAGACAACCGCAGCAGGGTTGAGTGTAGACTATCACACAGGAAGGCGTACCCTCTACGCATTCAGCAGTAACACACCAGGAATAGAACATTTCAAGCCAGAGGCGTCGGGCGGGTGGTCGGCGAGTCCCGTTACGATATTGCTGCAGTATGAATGTGGAGGTAAGGATTGGAAAAGAGCATTTGATATAATGAAATCAATATAATTACATAACAACATGAAAATAATTTGGCAACCAAAGGACAAAGACTTAAAAAAGGCCCTGACTGATAACTTCATTAAATATGTCCCTGACAGGCTTGATGCTGCGGTATACATCGATGCACCTAATTACATCCTAGAGGCTAGTCACCACTATGATAGAATGGATTACCATTATCGAAAATATTTGATAGGAGCACATAAGGATCTGAGGTACGTTTACAATGCGATTGATGACTTTGCAAAAATGTTTCCTTGCAAGTGCACCACGGCCGATGGGAATACGTTCCTGCATTATTTTGAAGGATCAGGAATAAAACGATTAGTGGACAGGATCGGTGCAATTTTGATCGAAAAGGAACTTTACGAACTAATGGAGAGACATAATAAGGCAACCGAAAAGATAACCAGAAGGATAAAACTCAAATCGCTATTCGCAGAAAAAGCACCTTTTTAGTACAAATCAATAACCAAATAGAAACAAAATGAATGCACTAGAGAAAGAGATACAGGAGCTGAAGGAAACAGTGCAGTATCAGGAAGGACTACTAAAGAACCAAATGGCCACAATCAGACGTTTAAACGATACATTGTCGGGTAAAGAATCTATGGTTGATAGCTTAAGGCTCAATAATGAATCGTTGAAAAGAAAACTGAATAGCTTAGAGAAGATCATAACCGATTCGGCCAAGTACGAGTATGTGAAACCGCATCTGGCAGTTAGTGTCAACACTACCGGGGATAGTCTCAAAACTGAAAATAACAACAATTTACAATAGCTATGGCATTTAAGAAAGGAGAGTCGGGCAATCCTAATGGAAGGCCTAAAGGAGTGCCCAATAAGACAGGTCGGGAACTAAAGGAAGTAGTGAAGGCTCTGATAGATCGTGAGATGGACAGTATTGACAATTATCTTTCTCAACTTGATCCTAAAGAAAGGCTGGACGTGGTAGTTAAATTGATGCCTTATGTGCTTCCAAGGCAAACAGAAATAACAGGAGACAACGAAGGAAGAAGATTGATTATAAAACTTGAAAAAGATGGAGATAGTCATTAGCAATGCCATAGAATTAAAGTCTTTCCTTATTGAACATCGTGAATTGACCATTGATCAGTCAATTCTGATATTGGAAGGGTTCGCAGGAGTACCGATATACATGCAGTCGCCTGCGACAAAAGAGCAGATTATCGATTTTATTGATGGGTGCAACTGGGGCGTTGGGAAGTCCGAGGTTCCGTTATTTTTAAATTAATCGACATGGCTAAGATACAGATTAAGATAACCGGCCTAAAGGAAGCGAAGAGTGCTTTAAAGAAAGTGTCAGATACCGTCGAAATTGAACTGGATTCGCAATTGGCTAATTCTGCAAACAGAATTCGTACCGCAGCCAGAGCTAAGGCAACGGAAAACCTCAAGGAGGTTGGGCAAAACTGGGTTTACGAACATGAACACTTAGTCCATCAGGTTCATAACCAACTATTTTGGGCGCCGTTTGCGGAATTCGGTACAGGGCCGTTTGCGGCTAAGACGGTGGCCCCGTACGATCCTGAATGGCAGGAGCACGCGAAACAATTTTATCGAAACGGTGAAGGAACAATGCCGGCAACTCCGATGCTATACCCGGCAGTAAAAGAAGAAGAGCTTAAGCTTCCGAAAATATTGGAAAAGGCTATTAGAGAAGAAATAAATAAGTCAAAATGAGAGACAGGGAAACAGTGATGTTGAAGCAATACCTAAGAGGGTTGAAACACAAAATAAAAATGGATGAGGCCGACTTCAACCAAGGAAAGGACAAAGAAGCTATTGAGCTTTTAAAGGCCACAATCGATCTTATCATAGACGGGCGAATAAATGAAGTTAAACGGATTATAAATCTTACAAGATGGTAAAGTACAGGTTGGATTATTATAGTGAAGAGGAGCAGCGTTGGAGACTTGATATATCTACAGCGGCTTATACAGGCGATCCAATAATAGTTGATGGGGTAGAGAATAAGGCATGTGTTTTTACTTATACAAACAAGGACGACCCTTATGCGGTAATTATACCATGCAGCGTTTCTATAAGCCTGTACAGCGATGGTCAGATCGATGTGGAAGAGCTGCAGAATGCCAATGACAGAGATTTTACCGTTCAGGTTTACAGAGAAGGTGTTTTATACTGGACGGGATTTGTTGTGCCTGACCGCATACAAAAGGAACTGCAAGCACCCCCGTTTGAAGTGAGTTTTACCGCGATAGATGGCCTGAATTTACTAGATGGGATAGATTTTACAGGTATCAACAACTGGCCTATCGGTGAAGATGTAAGCAATCTATCTCCTTTAGCTTATATCAGGGATATTTTGTTTAGAGAAGTGTATCTAGGGCTAAAGCTCCCTATAACATGGATAAGCTCGATAGTATGTACCGCGTATCCTGACGATGTTTATGGGGCATTGGCCGGAACGCCTCAATGGGGAGATAGGGGAAGGGCTTTCAAAAGCTACATTGAGGACGGAAGCACCGATGTTGTGTACAGATCATGTTCTTATGTACTTGAGAGCTTATTAAAAGCTTTTCAATGCAGAATATTCCAGTCAAACGGTAAGTGGAATATAAGGAGAATAAATGATGTTGTAACCGGATCTTTTACCGTACATGAAGTTAATACAGATTACGGTCCAAGCACGATGCCTATAATTTCAACCTCAAGTCAAAATGTTAACAAAAGCATTCAGCCAGGGGGTAATTATCAGTTTATAAGAGAAGATCAATCCAGTTTGATGATCCCGGGATTAAAAAGCGTGGTTGTCACTTATAGGCAGAAGCAACAAAACAACTTAGTTCCGAACGGTAGTTTCGAAACGTCGTCAGGTAATATATTCGAATGGGTATTAAGGCCAACAGGTTCGGGAGCATCTTTGACAACTGGAGATTCGCTTAATAATAGAATAGGTGTTTCCGCTGACGTGTCTTTTCCTGCGAATTCAGCAGGCGATGTTCAGGAGGTGTACCTGACAATGTTTGATAGTGGTAAATATGGCATGCCTATAGATACTAAACTTTTGTTCAAAACTTTCAGGTTCGGTTTTACGTTCTGCCCTTTGAACGGGTTTCCCTATTACACAGAAACAGGTATAATTAACTGGGACACAAACCCGCTAAGAGTCAGTGTCAGAATAAAAGTCGATGGGAAAGAACTGGTGCTCAATGAAAACGGATACTGGATGCCGATACCTCAGGGTGCTACCTTTAATAGATATAACTACTCGGGATATAGCGATCCTAATGATAACAATTTTATGTTGATTGACAGTTATTTCAGTGGCAGTCCAATAAATGACGATTACATAAACTTCTCATCTAATAGTACAGTTGTAATGACAGTACCGTGTCCTATGACACAAGCTAATAATCTTGAAGGCTACTTAAATTTTGCGGGGCAGAGATTTGTAGAAGGCACTGATATTGAGAGTTATGAGGTTATACCTGATGGGACGACTGGATTAATATTAAGATGCAGGAGACCTAATCAAGGTGTTAATGTTGGGATGGGATGGGGATTGTCTCCACATCTTAGAGACGGGACAATACCGGTGTCTGTTAACAATATGAAAATAGGTGACGTGGCCACAGTAAACTTTGGGGGTGGATTTGATATGAAATTCCCAGAACCTGAGGTATTGACGGCAGGAGAATGTGAGATAGAAGTCAGGTTGTATGTTAAGCGTGGACAGCGCATTTTGTTCGATGATGTATTTATGTCAGTGGAGGAAAACAACGACGTATACCGATCGGAAAATCCGTCAAGCAGTAATACGAAGACAGAATCAGTTGACCTTGAAGTAAGCTCATCATTCAGCGGTTTCATGGTAAGCAATATTATGACTTCATGGACCAACAGTAGTGAAGAGTACGTCTTTACTGACGGTAAATACACTGGTTCGCTTACCGGTATGACGGCCAATGCAATGATGAGGTTCAGGTATAAACCAAGTGTTATCTTCGAAGGAACCGTTTACGGAAAAAATTGGTCTTATGATGAAATTTATTCCATAGAATCATTCGGAGATAGAAAATTTCTTCCGCTTCAATCAACATATAATAGCGAGAATTGTGAGTTGAAACTAGTCGCGTCCGAGTGTAGAGACGATAATCCGACGTTATCTGAGAGTCATTATGCTTCGAGCGACAGGCGTGCCAGCTGATAGTAAGAATGAAAGCGTAGGTGTACTAACTACGCTTTCTCTATCCCGATCTTAATAGCACCACCACAATGCGGGCACGATGCGGTAATTTCAGTCCGGTCAAATAGATCGACAACGCTTACACCAATAGCGTCAGCTATTTTTTGCAATGTATCTAAAGATGGATTGCCATTGATAGATCTACTCAGGCTTTCCGGGGTTACCCCCAATTTTGAGGCTACTTCCAAACTGGTCATACCCCGCTTTTTGATTGCTTTTTTGACGTTTAACATAATGCAAAAATAAGTATTTATACGTATAGTATCAATGTTTTAAAATTTATTGATAAAAAATGTTAATAAATGTTTGCATTATTGATTATTTATGTATATGTTTGTGATGATAATTGATATTAAATGTTAATATTATGACCATGCAGAACAAAAGCAAACTAAGCGAGATAATGAAACTAGCTTGGCAATTCATTAAAAGAAATGGCTATTCACTAAGAGATGCACTTAGATGCGCATGGGCCAACATTAGATTGAAAGCAAAAATGCTAAACGGTATTGTACGGTTCTATTTTACAAAAGTTGACGGCACGGTAAGAGAGGCTTTCGGTACACTTAACAACCGCATCATGCCCACAGCTGAGGGGGAAAACAAAAGAAAGCATAATGACACTATACAGGTTTATTATGATACAGAAAGGATGGAATACAGAAGCTTTAAAAAAGCCAATCTCAAATTTTAATTCTATAACAGCATATCTATAAAACAACTGATTATGAACACACCACTTAAACGGACTGTGAATCCGTCGTCCACACAAACAAATAGCGATGTCTCTATCGCCAGTTTAGTCTCTGCCGATCACAACAGGAACGACTATGTAAAAGCTACTCTGTTCTTCCTTGACGGGAGCAACAAAAGCATTATTAATGTTATCCCCAGACTAACGGATTGGGGAGAGCCGCTTGAAGAGGCGGCAATGGTGATGAAGGAGTACGTTTTTCGGCTCTGTAAACACTGGGTGCAAATTCACCACTTTGAAATAGAATTTGGGTCAGTCGAGAAAGATGGATCTCTGTCGAAGTGCGGACGGTATAGTCCTTATGAAATACCGTTAAATAAGGTATTTGTCAGAGGGACTGCCGGTAAATGGTTGGCTCCAACGGATGATCTGAAATGGGCGTATTTGGACAGCGAGCTAATTCCTTAAAATCAACAGACAAATAATTCGTAAACAATAGAAAGTATTAACCATGTTTAAACACATAAATGAATCTATTATGAATGCAGACTGGCTGAACGATACAACTAAAGCCAATCTACTAAGGGTGTACGGAAGTGTAAGAAGAAAAGACGTAACTGAACAAGCCTTTAGCTTGCTTGAATTTGACGGTAATGATTTCACTCCTTATGCCTACAAGGATATGATGATCTTACTTATAAGATGTCTCGCTTTAGACGAAGTAAAGACGATCATGGGAGCATATGGTTTTGATACAGGGGGAGAAATGTTATACAGGCTCTACCAGTTTTTCGAAAACCTGGATGGGGAAAGCTTTGATAAGCTTCTAGATATTGAGAAAGTGTATAACGGATATGCCGGACGCACAAAAACAGAGATTGAGGCTGAATCATACAATTTGCTTAAGAATTACAAACTTATAAACGATAAAGGAGGATCTAAGCATGAATAATATAACATTAGATCACAATATATGCTCAATTGAAGGCGAAAACGAAATTCGAGACATTAAAGCCATTACCGAAAATACAGAGGACATACACCACTGTATGCAGCATATAGCTAAGACCATCAGTACTCTATGTGCTATGCAGTCAGTCAACGAACAGCATGTTTTGGACTGTTGCTACTGGCTGGGCAAATCCTGCGAGATAATAGGAACCGTCAAGTTTGCGGCAGACCACATTAAAGTCTTGGAAAATGAAAGCAATTGATAAGCCGAATATTAGTTTTAGGTTTACCGCATCGAATGAGCGGGTAAAGGGAATGATAGATGCGGTTCTTGTAGTTCGATACAAAAGGAAATATGTGCCCGTAAATCTGCCTATCAGAATCTATATGCGCTATCTTGCCAAGAACAAAACCAATACTTACCGCATGTACTGTGATAGCTATAACTTATATGCCGCTTATAAAGAAAAGCTAAACGACATAGCGGCAATTTTGAACGATTACAATGTGGAATACGATGCCGTTTTTCTTCGAGATGAAATAAACCGGATTGACCAGGATTGGAATAGCTCTAAGCTAAAAAAGTACGTAACCCGATTTGGGCAACTGATAAATTAGCCTCACATGTTAGCGAACCGACCGATTAATGGTCGGTTTGTTTTTCCCATAGAGCATTCCATTTATCTTTTAATATTATTGACTCAGACCGCGCGCCATTAGAGTACAATAGCTTAACATCAATTTGTCCAACAAACCTTTTTTCGTCAAATACGGTCACATCAAAATCTATTGAAGCAATTAAATCCTGTTCATTTTGGAATACTGGACTTGTGTTAGGTATTGACAGTATAATACTTTCCCTTGTGAAGGTCGAATAATATCTGTTCTGTAATAAATCCTTATCAACCGCTTTGGCGAAAAGCGTCCTTGGTATCTCTAAAATAAGTTTGTAAAACCTCTCGATGCTTGCTCCACTATTCAGTACGTTAAATTCAAAAGTTATTGAGTGTTTATTTTTGGTATGATTGTTTTGATAAATCGTTCTGTAGCTCAAATCCAATTCTGAAAGATTAGCCCGTAGATACATATTTCTGACCTCGTATTCTTCCATAGGCACACTTTCGAAGTTATATCGTCTGTAATATCTATTGTCCATGTTCATGTGGATGCGGTTGCTTTGCGGGACTTTGACGACGTAGATTGTCTTAGATAGATCGTTATCGACAACAATCGGGTAGATCATAAGATTCTCTATACGAGGTTCAACCGCCCTAGCAATGAAGTGTTCTAAGCGTTCTCTTGTGTATTGTTTCCCATCAATAAACGTAAGCTCCGCGGGCACCTGATTTACTTCTTTTATCCCATAAACTATAATGCCGCCCGCTGAATTGGCGAATGAGGATACGTCTTTTCCAATATCCTTTAACATGTTAGCATTAACTGCTCCAGACGCTTTATAATCAAGCTTAAGCGATTCAGGTATTCGTTCGTTGATGAGCATTTGAATGTCATCGAAAGTATAGGTGTCTTTGTTGTAAAAATCTGTCATGTTAATTTCCTTTGTCGTATATGTAAATATACAAAATTGAGGCATGTTAAAGTCATTATGGGAAAATCCCACATCGATATGAATCAATCAGTTATAACAAAAATGGGCAGCTCTGAAAATCGATATTTTACAACCACTTGGTATGGACGAAATTTCGTCCGTGAAGTACAAGGTTATATGCTCCGCGACCGACTAACTGAATTTCTTATGTGCCCAATTTTCGGACACATGCTTTAAAGGGCTTGAGGTTTTAACGATCATATTTAGTATATGGGAAGGTTTTTCCATGGTCATATGTGTGTAGAGTTCGAAAAAGAAAATGCCAGGTCTCAGGGGCCGCGTATGTTAACAAATGTTAACATTCTCGCACACGTTGAGCAATAGACCAAGTAGCTCCTTAACGCTGGCGAAAGACTGTAATAGGATATTTATGTTCAGCGATAAATTTCTCGGAGCATTTGATCTATGGTGTATTCGGATAATTTATAAACCTCAGACAGAGAGATCTTATTTTCAAATAATGCACGCTGTAACAGGAATTTTCTATAATCGTTTTGGCTTCCCGTATTTAAGGTAATTTCCGTTGATATAATCCCATTGCGATATTCATGACGAATGTCTTCTATAAAAAATAAATGATAATACATTTTTACTTTAGCAAAGTGCCAATAAAATCGTTCATTAATATGAAAGTGTTTGTCCGTCCAAATATGATAACTTATTGAAGTATCATCAGAATTCTCATATGTATGAAGAAGATAGAGCGAATAGGTGTCCTTAGTTTTGAAAAGTTCTGGCTTTTCGAGATTAATTGTAATCAGATCGTCTGCAATTATAGGAATCCATTTAGATACATGTTTTTCACCTAGTTTAGCGGAAATACCCTTAATGGTGGGTAATATAAAGTCGGATTCTTCATCTGCCCAAGCAGGACCAACTTCTATTAAATAGTCAATCAACTTGTCATAAACACGGCCCCTTAAAAGGTGTAAAAACTGGTATTCTCCAACAAGTGCAGATAATACATCAGTATTTCTTGGTTTCCAATGCTCCATATTATTAAAGTTTATAATGTGCACTGTAAAGCTTCCTATCCCGCTTCACCTTCTTCGCGTAAACGCCTGTTTATTTCCCTTAGTGTCTTCAACTGGTCCAAAGACAGCTTTGATAAATCAGGTTTGCGCGATTCTATCTTATAGTCTGCTTTGACGTCATGTTTCTGTTTATCTATCAGCCCTAGATCACGAGCAATGATGTTTGCATTGAATATTCCTACAGCAGCACCTTCAAATTTTTGCGAATAGCATTTGGCCCTTGCCTGTAGTAATGTCTCAACAAATTCCTTTGATTCTTCATCGCTTCGATTTTTGGCCGACGCATAAAGATCGCGGAGATACTTTTCGCCCAGTTCATGGTATGAGCAAAAACCAATCTCGGTATATGGTCTTTGGATAGGCACCTGGACTAGGATACCCCTTTGTACCTCACTCTTCATCCATGGATTATTGTCACACCATTCAAAGTATTCTTTCCAAGCCTGTTTAAAGCCCGCAGGTGTAAATTTTCTGTACACTCCCATCTTCCCTTCCACACATTTTGTTTCAAGCGAATATACGTATTTAAAATCGTTTTTACGGCGGTCATATGCGCGGGCGAAAGAAAGCTAAATGGGAAGAGCACAATCTTCAACTTTATGAGAACAGTGCTTTTGGTATTTTGCCTTTATATTTTTTATAAAATGATCCATTCTTTGCTATGTTTTCCCTAACGCGTTTAATCTCAGTAGATATTGAACTTATACCGAAATGATCACCCATGATTTCGTCGTTAACTTTTTTTATTTTTTTATTTTCGCCTATTAAACCTAATTCCATCAAAACGAAAACAAAATCTCTCTTAGTTCCTACTAACGGCAGTTTAGAACTGGTTTTCCCTATAGTCCAATATTTGATAAAGTCCTCTTCTGTAATACCGTCCTCCCAAAGCACGCCGTCAAGCTCCTTTTTGAGACTTAGTAGTGTTATGGAGTCTAATAGTTGTATTTGATCACCCCTGGAAGGTTCAAGAAACGGTAACAATATATCCTTTAATCTTTTAGCAAAATATTCGAAGTTTACTCCTGAGTTTCCCAGCTGAACGTCACCGTTATCTTTCATAAATTTGTAGAGCACGAAGTATCTATACTGATTAAGTTTGTTGCCTATTAATATATCTATAAACTTTTCGGGGTTGTTAACGATAATATGCCAAGCTTTATAGTAATTTCCAGCAAGCTTACCTAGCATATTAATATGTTCATTTAATAGGACATGCTTATCGTCAATAATGGCGAACGGACTGTAAATCGCACTCTCATATGAATCTATAAATTTTATTATCTTTTCTGACAGATAGTTAATGTCATTTTTAAATATAGAAGCTTTCTTAACTAGGGAGTCTTCGAAATCGTGATACCCGCTTACGAATGATTTATGGAAGACTGATAAATATTTGTCTATGTTTTCATTTCCGACTTCTTTTCCCTCTAAATCGAAAACTTTTTTGCTCTTCCATTCTTCTTTGAAGGTATTCCAAAACCTGGTTAATAAAAAGAACTTACATTTTTCGTTGGGGTCTTTTATGCATAAGAATCGTTCTTTGGGACCCTCGCCTATCTCAACATTATACATGTATAGTAACTGGACGGCAATCGCGCTATCAGACATTTCATTATCTAAAACAATCTCTTCAAATCCGTAGTCGGTGGTATCGAAAACTAGTTTACTACTAGGTATTTGAATTCTAACGATATATTTCTTTGACTTATTCATTGTGCCCTCCAACTGCTTTAAGTTTAGGCTTCGGAGCGCCCCATGCTTTATGCATTACAGCTTTCTTGCGTTCGTGGGTGATCTTTACATATCTCTTGAAACTAGCGTAACTCTTATGTCCTGTAATGCTCATAACTTCCTCCGCATTCAGGCCTTTTTCCAAGGATAAGGTAGCGAATGTTTTTCGTCCTGTGTGAGCAGAAACGAGTTCATACTTAGGATATATCACCGCATCGCGGACGGAACCTTTGTAGCGCACGATTTCAATCTTCTCATTGATGCCGGCATGTTTGCACAGTGCCTTTAAATAGTCGTTGAATTTCTGGCTGCTTATAATGGGAAGACACTTGATGTGTTTTGAATATTTATTCAATATGTCGACAGCATAAGCGGTCAATGGTATTTCAATAGGCTCTTTGGTTTTTGTAACTGTTAGCTGGATGTATCCGTTCTTGATATGTTCCCTGCGCAGCTGGGCCAAATCCGAATACCTAAGCCCTGTCACACAGGAGAAGCAGAACACATCCCTTACTTTGGCCAAAGCCTTGAATGAGATTTCACGCAATTTAGGTTTGTCCGCAACAATCACTTTTCCTTCTCCGGATAGGTTAAGGTTGTACAAAGACATAAATTCTTCCTCAGTCAGGGCAATTACTTCTAAAGTTTCCCTTTTGACGGTAAAGTCGTGATAGGTATCATTAATCTTGTATCCGAACTTGCGGGCAAAAGATATGAATGTCTTAGCGGTAGTGACTTGTTTCGCTGCGGTTACGTTGATTTGCTTCTTTACCTCGATCAGGTAGTTATAAAAGGATTGCAGAAATCCATAGCCGGCATCAGCTAAAGTGACACGGACCTTGTTATGGGTTTCATAGTCTTTTATATGATTTTTTGTGGTTATGTATACCTTGATCGTCCCCGGATTGCGACTTGCTTTGACATTGTCAATATATTGGTCAATAAAATCAACAAGATGTTCTTTTGGCTTTTGTTTGACTGCTGTTTTCCCACCCTGTTTAGATAGCTCTTCAATGATCATCTGTACCGTAAACGGGATTCCGTCAAGATCGAAACGAGATGCTATCTTTTGAGCTTTCTCCATAATCGCAGCTAACGATCCATTCATCCGCTTAATTTCATCAGCAGAAGGGAGTAAGTCATAGTTCATTGAGGGGAGCAGGGATTTAGCTGCTTGTCTGTTCAGGTAAAATGCCTTTTTATGCTCATAATTCCATTGTTCGGGTAAAATACTTATGCCTGTAGAAACCTTTCTCAATGCTCCCGAAACAGAAACGGTCAAGACAATCGGGCATTCCCCTTTAAGGTTCTTTTTATCCGTTCTAAGGATAAAGTTAGTTGTGATCAATGCCATACAAAGAATTTAAACGCATAACAAATATACGTGTATTTTTTTGAAAGGGGAATAAAAGGGGGAATGTTTTTAGAAAGAAATTTAAAGTATGCGAAAACGTTTGAAAGCGAAATATGCGTTTAAATGAGTTATGGCTATGTTATTGCTGTCGATCGTTTTCATTCGTTTTCATAGGTTCAAGAACTGTCATCCCGACACCCAAAAATGGTCCTTTAGAAAAATAATAAAAGAGGAGCCCATGGACCCCTCTTTTATCCTGAAAATCGCTTGTTATTGCTGATAATCATAGGTACCACTACCGCTGGAATAGTCCAACCAACCCTTTGTCTGTTCTCTTATGCAAGAGTAAAAAGGGAACATGAACCTATTACTAGGTTGCCAAATTATTGTGATATCCCGGAAGACCTATTGACGTCTTATGGATCTAAAGGCTCATAAGGATTGATGCGAAGTGAAATCTCCAAAGGCATGAATTCCTGTTCTGTATCGCTTAATCTCTTACCGAGTTTATAGGGAACATAGCCTAGTTCTTTCATGCACCGTGCTTCCATTTTGCTGATATAATAACTTTGCGAACGATCGGTAGAGGTAACGGCCCATTTGTTCGTCGGAAAGCCATAAGTATACATAATACGTGCGCAGTTACGCATATTGGTAGTGGTATGCCTTGCGTGTGGTTCGATTAATATGGCGTCTTCGGGAACCCTCATTTTCTCTACCAGGTATTTTTTCATTTCTACCGCTTCATTAAATTTGGTTTTATACGGATGTACATTCCCCCCTGAAACCATAATAAAGGGTGCTAAACCTTCCCGATAGCGATTCGCCGCAACCCTACATCGTAGCATACCTTCCGCACTTAAAGCGACATTCGGTTCTTCTGGTCCGGCACCGGGTATCAGAATAAGGGTATAAGGAAATTTGTTCCAATCTGTTGTCTTTACATTATCTAAAGCGAGTCGATTTTCAGTTTCCGTAAGCGGTTCATAAGCTGCGGCCTCTTGCCGTTCGTTTATTTCAAGTAGGCGTAAGGCACTTATAAGCGAACATGAAAAGAATAAATCAAGTTCCTTTGGTTGGTCTACTATCGAAGCAACCACATCATAGAGTAAATTTTGATATTGTTTACTGTTTACGTTAAAGGCAATGGAATCTATTTTTGGATAATTGGGCGCTTTACCTTCTCCATATACGGCAATCGTATAATTGAGGCCTTCTAAATCCTGCTTTAATGCTTGCGTCAGTAGTTTTTCGGGCATTTCTTGTGCATATTGATTGTATCTTTTTGAAGGAATGAGTTGCTCTTTTACCAAACGATGGAGCAAGGAGCTTTCAGCATAGGCCTTGTCAAATATATGAGCAACCGTTTCTATTTCCTTTTCACTTAGCTGCATTGCTTTTACCAAACAGGCGACATCACTACAGTTTTTGAGGGCATATAGCAGATTTGTTTTTCTTTTTTCGGTTATTTCCGCAAGCTTTTGCTGTTGAAGCATCCAGGATTTAAGTGGAGCTTGTTCAAGCAATGAAAGCAAGTAATAGTTTTTCAATTGAAGCATTTGTTCTTGACTACTTGTGTTGATGCGTTGCGCTTTCGTGGGATTGAGAGCCAAGAGTAGGATGACAAGCATGCTTGTCATCCTAAATCTAAAAAACGGGAGGTTCATAATTTAATAACCGGGATTTTGATACATTTTCTCTGGATCTAACTGATATTCATCAAAAGGAATCGGGAAATACCGGTCTTTCGTACTGATGTTATTCAAATTAGCCAAACCGTAGTCACTTTGGCTTTTTGCTTTAAAATAAGCAACCAATTCTTCCGCGGTATAATTTCGGATCAAGTCGAACCAACGATGATTTTCGAAGGCCAGTTCTACGCGCCGTTCGTGAAGAATCGCTTCCTTCAACGTAGGGTACTTGGCCGCATAAGCGACATTTTGCATCGTTTCCTGATAAGAAGGCATGCCTGCACGAGCCCTTACCTGATCCAATAAAGCGACCGCTTCCCCATCTTTACCTAATTTCATCTTGGTTTCGGCTAACAACAACATGATGTCTGCATAACGAATCACAATCCAATCGTTGCCACCCCATCCCTGCTCGCCGGCAGCTGGACTGGTATCCCTAAATTTAGTAATAAACCAATCACTCACTTGCGGATCTGCAGCAAACTTCACTGAAAAATCCTTTCGGAGGTCTCCCTGCTCGTAATCGTTCACTAAATCCCGTTTGGCCATCCCTCCTGATCCTGTGGATGGTTTTAGGGAATTGATCGTTTCTCCCTTTGCTTGATTATTACGCGCGATAGCAGAAGAATAATTCTGATCACCTTGCAGGTATTGAATCTGGAAAACCAACTCTTTACACGTATTTTTCTTGTTTACATCGAATACATCGGTGTAAGGAATTTCTTTTAATTCGCCAAAACTCCGCATGTTATAGGCAGCAGAAAGATAGGTTTCTGCTTGTTGAAGATTGGCTTGGGTATTTTCACTTAACGTGGAGCCCATGGTCAAATATACCTGTCCAAGTAAGGCATTGATAGCTGCTTTGGAAACTCTTCCAACAGCATAATCCCATTGCTCATTGGGTAAATTGCTGTCTAAAGCTTCTGTTAGATCCTGTACAATTTGAGTATATACTATACTTTCATCTTGCCGATAGGCTATTGCTGATACCTCATCCGTCGTTGTGGGCGGAACAATTGTTAAAGGAATCGCACCCCATTTTCGCACCATATGAAAATACAGGAGTGCACGGATGAATTTTGCCTCCGCCACATAACGTTTTTTAATATCTTCACTCGAGAAAGTTACCTCATCAACATGAGCCAATAAGGTATTACACCGAGCTATTCCGTCGTACATATTTACCCAATGGGTTTTCAGGTAAGAATTACTGGGAAGCAAAGAAAAATCATTAAACTGAAAAGGCTCTCCCGAGTTTGATTGGTTGTCGTTCGTGCCGGTATTATCCGATCGTTGTTCGCTATATAAGCTACTCGTTTCACCAAGTGTATTTCCATTGCGAAGCGTTTGATATAGACCATTGACAGCTAATAATACATCATTCTCTGTTTTAAAATAGTCGTCTATTTGGGTTGCATTCGGATCCGTTTGATCCAAAAAATCTTTACTACAGGAGCCTAATGTCATGATAGCAAAAGGCAAGATATATTTCCATTTCATTTTGTACACAATTTTAGAAAGTTACTTTTAGACCTAAGTTATAAGAGCGAACCAATGGGTATAAACCATAATCCACGCCGGGGGTCAGGTTTTCAGCATTGTTCCCGTTATTATAGTCCGGTTCGGGGTTATAGCCTTTATAATTGGTAATCGTAAAGGGATTATCCACACTTGCAAAAATGCGGGCCCCACTTATTTTCAAGGAAGAAATCCATCTCTCCGGGAAGGTAAAGCCCACCATAAGGTTGGTCATCCTCAAATAAGAACCATCTTGCAGATAGAAATCAGATAAACGCGTGCTATTACTCTGAGTACCTGCTCTAGAAGCTCTGTATACTTTACCGTTACCGGGACTTGCTGCCGAACGCCAGCGCTGATCGACGTCTGCGTATTGATTGCCGGAGCCCTCCATATTATAGAGATAGTAATCATAACCATCAAGAATCTTATTTCCTTGAGAGCCATTAAAGGACGCCCTTAAATCAAATTTTTTATAGCGGGCGCTAATCGCGAAACCATAGGTAAAGTCAGGATAAGGACTTCCGATGATCTGTTTATCATTATCATTAACAATACCATCACCATTGATGTCTTCAAAATAGAGGTCACCCGGATGCATCGGGTTTGACTGGGCTGCAGAAGGGGCTACCGTTTGGTAATTTTCCTCCGTTGCTACACCTAATACTTTAAATCCCCAGAACATACCGACAGGCTGCCCCTCTTGCGTAACGTGCGTAATATAAGAACGTTCAGCACCGTTTACATAAATAGTAGAAGCCCCTCCCAGATCCAATACTTTGTTCCGGTTCACGTTGATATTTCCACTAAAGGAAAGATCAAAATCCTGTTTTTGAATAAGCGCTGCATCGATTTGAAAATCAAAACCCTTGTTTTGCACTTTACTATCTTTCAAGTTGGTCAGGATAGAAGAAGCACCGGAGATAGCCGAAATCGGTTGATTAAATAGCAAGTTGTACGAACGGCTTAGGTAAAGGTTTGCCATGAAATTCACGCGACCATTCCAAATACCTACATCCAAACCGGCATTGTATTGAGAAGTCGATTCCCAACTCAAGTTCGGATCCTTTAGATCATCGGGCCAATAAGCGGTAGCAACCTGATTACCCAAAACGACGCCGCCCGGGGCATTATAGGTCGTCAAAGCTTTATAATCGCCAATATTATTGTTACCACTCAGTCCCCAGCTTGCTCGTACTTTTACGGAAGAACCTGCACCTAACCAATCGTTATAGAAGTCTTCGTTCGAGAGCGTCCAGCCTCCTGATACGGAGGGGAAATAACCCCATTTATTGTTCGGACCGAAACGGGAGGAAGCATCTGCACGGAAGGTTGCTTGTAAGAAATATTTCGATTTGTAGTTATAACTAACCCGGCTGAAATAAGATTGTAAAGTAGTACGTTGCTTATAAGCATCCTCCAGCCAGAAGTTGGTAGCATCTGCCCCCTTATCGGTGATCTCACCAATGGCATCGCTTTGAAAACCATTGGCTCTAACGGAAATGAAATCTACATCCGTTTGCTGTGCAGAATATCCAACCAAAGCGTCCAGATTATGGTCGCCAAAGGACTTTTTATAATTTAAAGTAGCCTCTCCGAGTATATCCAGGTCTCCCCGGTTGTCAGCTTGCGCATAGGCTGCATTAATGGCCTGTGGAGAGTAAGGCGCATAGTTACCATCGCTTAGGCTGGTCGGTTTATAATAATCATACTTTTCATTATAAGTTGTTACCCCACCATTTACTCTTAACCGTAGGCCCTCGATAATGTCAAAATTAGCATAGGCATTATACAGCGCGCGACGCTCTTTACGGTTATCTTTCACCATGGAAACGTAAGCGAGGGGATTTTCCGGATTTTGTATACCATAATTTTGTGCAGAAAGTGCAGCCATCTGGTATTGGATCGGATTGCCATTTTGATCTCGCGCAGGAAGATAAGGGAGGTAAAGCAGGGCTGCCATCGATGGGCTTCCATTATAACGGCCTGTTCCCACTTCGTTATTATCGTTGTACGTAAAAGCAATATTAGCACCAACTTGTAATCGTTTGCTGATTTGCGCGTCGATATTGCTACGGAAGTTGAAAAGCGTCTGGTCGGTACCCAGCATAATCCCATCTTGATTTTGATAAGATCCGCTGATATAATAATGAACTTTTTCGCTGCCACCGTAAAATGACAAGTTATGTCGTTGGAAAGGCGCGTTGCGATACAATTCATCCTGCCAATCGGTTTCATACTGAGGTGCTTTTGCTTGTCCGGTTGAAAAATCGTAAATATCAGTTGGGATTTGCACAGACCCGGCATTGCCAACAAGTGCCACCCGTGTAGCATTGTCGTCCATGAACATGTTATCCGACCAAGTTTTTCCCGAATTAACCACCAAATCTTTGTAGGCATTGTTCCGCCCATCAATGAATAAGTCTATGAACTGCGAAGCATTGAGAAGATCGACTTTCTTTGAGAGTTGACCAAAGCCCGCTTGTACATCGTAATCGACGTGACTCGTACCTTCTTTCCCTCTTTTGGTTGTGATCAATATAACCCCGCCTGCACCACGAGAACCGTAAATAGCAGCCGATGCGGCATCTTTAAGTACGTCGATTGATTCAATGTCATTCGGGTTAATATTGATATTATTCCCCGCGGGATAACCGTCAATGACATACAATGGCTCGGAGCTTGCATTGATAGATCCAATCCCCCTAACCCGAATCTTTGTGCTGTTATAGGGAGCACCGCTGGTTTGAGAAACCTGTACACCTGCCAACTTTCCAACAAGTGCCTGCCCCAACTTGGGTGCGCTCAGATTTAGTTCATCACTTTTTACACTGGATATGGACCCGGTCACGTCTGATTTTCTTACTCGTTGATAGCCGATTGAAACCGTCACTTCTTCTAATTCATTGGCGCTGGCATTCAAGCTTACCACTAGTGGCGTATTCCCTTCTTCTACAAGAAGCTCTTTGGTTTCATAGCCAACATAGGTAAAGACCAACGTTGCTCCAACAGGGGCGTTTAGCGAAAAATTACCACTGCCATCGGTTGTTGTACCGTTTGCAGACTTGTTCTTTTCCCTTATACTTACACCTGGGATAGGCACTTGCTGCCCATCGGTTACGGTACCTTTTACGGTTTGTTGCATTGTTGCAACCAGTTCCCCTTCTTTTGACCACTCGCTGGTTACTGCCATCGAGGGACTTGCAGCGAGACTGCATAAGAGTAGGAGGCCGGCCTTCGAGAATAGGGTTTTCTCCTTATTGAACCGACCCCTAAGTTTTTGCTGTAAATACATATCAAATTGCTTTGCACATTAAATTGGGTGTATTCTTTACACTTTACTGAGGCAAAGTTGATATTTCGGTGTTATCTTAGCGTTAGACTTACATTAAGTTAAGGTTGTCGGCCATTCTTTTGTAACGAGATCTGGGAAAAGTGACCAAATTGAAACTGGGCAATCATACAGCACATTGTCCTGTTTGTTCCGAACATTTAGCGGCATAGTAATCAACATGTACCTTGATTTCCTGAATATGGAAGGGATGCCCTTTAAAGTTACCCTTTTTGGCAGAATCCCATATTATCATTTGACAACAGCGTAGGTCATTCCAGCCGAACATTTTTAAAGCGGCTTCTTGGTGTACCCAAGCATTTATCCAATTATCTTGACCGGTGAAGGTCAGTAACTGACTGTTAAGATATATTTCGGGCATAGTGAATGATCGTGGTTGAGAAAACTCCAGATCAATGCCTACGGGATGCTCTTCCAAAGAGACCAGTACCATCCCCTGCGAATGGGCGATCGAAAAATACAAATCAGCATCAGGAAAATAAGGTTTGCCGTTGGGCTCATATTGGATATCCTCTAATTTTTGTTGACTGTCAATTTTAAGTAATAAATCAGACAACAATTTAAGTCCAAGTAGCGACTCCAATTTTCTGTCCGTATTTTTAGTCTTAAATAGCAAATGATTGGAAGGGAAAAAGCGACTGTAGGGATATAATATATCTCGACCGTATTCGTGAATATGGGCATATTTTTCCATAAAGCTCGATAAAAATAAGCTTTATTCAATAAAACAATTGATTATGGACCTGTTAACAAAAGAAAATATTCCTTTCGGCCCCGAAGAGGAGTCAGAAATTGAAGAAGGACCAGAGGCATTATCAACTATGCTGCGATTATTTCAGCAATATGGCGACTTATATAAGATCTTTTCACCAAGACGTAATCATTATACTTATGTGGTGTCTGATCCTGAAATGGTAAAACAGGTCCTAATCACGAATAATAGGAATTATGAAAAAGGTGTTGGTATTGATCGGGTAAAAATTTTGCTTGGAAATGGTATTATGGTAAGTGAAGGAGATTATTGGAAGAAGCAGCGACGGATGATACAACCGGCATTTCATAAAGCAGTTATTGCCAGACTAACACGTAATATCGTACAAGCCAATGAGGCAATGCTGGCTAGTTGGCTGGCCGACAAAGAAACCATAAACCTGACGGATGAATTAAGTTCGGTTACATTACGTATAGTGCTTCAAGCACTATTTTCAGCCGACTTACAATGGTTGGAAAGGGAAGATGGAACAAATCCATTCACGCTACTTACGGAGGTACATGAACGTGACCTATTATTCGCTATGAAGTTCAGAGCTTTAGCCAAGGTTATTCAGGAGGTTATCAACCGACGACGCGTGGAGCAAAGAATAGAGGACGACTTTCTTTCGATGATAATGGAAGCAAAGGAAGGGGAAGATGGTCAACCAATGGCTGATAAGGAAATCATAGACGAAATGATGACCTTGATTGTTGCGGGCCATGAAACTACAGCCAGTGCCTTGACTTGGGCATGGTATTTATTAAATAAACATCCTGCTGTTTATCGAAAGGCGAAACGCGAGGCACTGGAAACAAAAAATCTCGATCTCGGTTTTCAACAGCTGGAGCAATTGTCTTACATTCGGCAGGTAGTGGAAGAAACCATGCGCCTTTATCCCCCGGGATGGCTTCTTACGCGACGATCTATTCAGGCCGATGTCATTGGTGGGTATTACGTACCACCGAAGACAGATATCTTTATATCGCCTTATGTAATTCACCGACATCCGAAATATTGGACCCAACCGGACGTGTTTAATCCCGAAAGATTTGATCCATCGCTTCGAAAAGAAAGGCATCGTTTTGAATATTTTCCTTTTTCGGGAGGGCCGCGCCAATGCATCGGTGATTTTTTTGCCTTGGTTGAGATGCAGCTGCACATAGCCATGATTCTTCGCTCAACCGATATAGAGGTTTTGGTAGATGAACCTATCGGCATGGAAGCCCAAATAAATTTAAGGCCCGATAAGCCTTTTTTTGCTCGCCTGATGAGCCGGAAGAACTGACCATAGCAATCCTGAATTAAAAACGGTAAGATTTAAATGAAGACACTTGTAGATACGATTACCAATAATAAAAACCCAAAAGCACAATTACATTTTATTCGAGGAGCAGAAGACGCTTTTGTCCTATCATACGAAACCCTAAAGGAGCGTGCATTAGGGTTGCACGCATTCTTTTGCACGCAGGGTGTTACACGAGGAGATGAAATCATTTTATTGAGCCAACGAAATGAGGCCTTTATAGAAGGTTTCTGGGCGGCAATCTTGGGCGCTAATCCTGTTGTTCCGGTTTCCTTTGGAATTTCGGATGAGCATAAATGGAAACTATTTCGAATATGGGAACAATTAGAATCGCCGTGGTTACTGTTAGATGGAAATCAAAAAGACCGGTTGGAAAAGTTTGCTGCATCAAATGGTTTGGAAAACCGATGGCGAGCCATTGAAGAGAAAAGCCTTGTGGTTGAACAGATACCACCACTCATGCCGGCAACAGATTTTGTAGTGGTAGAGGAAGATGATACGGCGATCATTCAATTTTCGTCCGGTACAACGAGTATGCCAAAAGGAATTGTGTTAAGCCATAAAAATGTACTAACCAATATACAAGGAATCATCAAAGGAATGGCGATGACCGATGCAGATAGTACATTGAGTTGGATGCCGCTAACGCATGATATGGGGCTGATCGGTTTTCATTTAACACCTTTTGTACAGGGGATCGAACAGTATTTAATGCCTGCAGAATTGTTTATCCGAAGACCGGCTTTATGGTTTCAAAAAATCAGTCAGGTACGGGCTACAGTTACCTGCTCACCTAATTTTGGTTACCAGCATTATTTGAACGCTTTAGAAAGAAATCAAGCGCAAGAAGGGTTGACCCTCGATCATGTTCGTCTTATATTTAATGGCGCAGAACCTATTGCTGTCTCTTTAGTGCAGCGGTTTTTACAGAAAATGCAGTTATACGGACTTAAAGAGAATACGATGTTTACAGTTTATGGATTGGCAGAGGCGAGCTTGGCAGTTGCTTTTCCAGAACCGGGCAAACGCTTTCGTCATGTGACACTTGATCGGGATCAATTGCAAATAGGTTCATTGGTACAGTATTCGGAAAAGGGTGTTTCCTTTGCTGTAGAGGGAAAAGCGGTAGATGGATGTTTTGTTCGAATTGTGGGCTCCGATCAGGTAAGTTTGACTAATCATTATATCGGTAAGATCGAGATAGCCGGAGAGAATGTGACGAAGGGTTATCTGGGACAAGGCGCATTGAGCTATGAAGGATGGTTGGATACCGGTGATTTAGGTTTTTTTACAGCGGATGGGGAGCTGGTCGTTACGGGAAGAGAAAAGGATATTATCTTCGTGAACGGGCAGAATTATTATCCACACGACCTGGAGCAGCTATTGCAAGACCAGGGGGTTGCGGAAACCGGGAAAATAGCTATTACCAGTATGAACAGCGAAGTTGACGGGCAAGATAAGATACTCGCTTTTATGGTGTTTAAGGGACTGTTGTCAGGTTTTGTTCCCGTAGCTGATTCCGTAAAAAAAACCGTAAATGAACGGATCGGAATAGAAATACATGAAGTTGTTCCCATCAGTCAATTACCGAAAACAACAAGCGGGAAGATTCAGCGATACCAACTAAGTGATCGGTATCAACGAGGTGAATTTGATAAGGCACTTCAAGAACTTCAGCAATGGATTATTCAAGGCAAAAAGGAAGTACAGGAGTCTACTATTATAGAGAAAACGTTGAAAGGAATTTGTGACGGTTTATTAACCGATAAAAGAATTGATTTAGATGAGAATATTTTTGAAATCGGAACAACATCATTGGTGCTTGCACAGATCCATCAACAGATCGAAGAAATTTATCCCGGAAAAGTGGAGGTGACAGATTTCTTCGATTATCCAACTATTCGACAATTGGCGAACTATATAAATGAAAAAAAATGACGCTATTCGTAAGCACCCCGCGTATACTTCCATCTTTTATGGGTCCATAGCCAGTTATCCGGATGCTTTTCAAGAAGTTCTTCAAGCTTCTCGATATAGAGAGGCATAATTTCCTTTTTGAGATAATCATAAGGGGGTTCAGCAATTTTTTCGATGGAAACCGTATATCGACCTCTTCCGGTTTTGTGCGTTCTCATAAAGAAAACGGGAAGCTTGATAAATTTGGGTAAGGTTTCGGGACCTAAATAAAAAGCCGTTTCTTGCTGCAAAAAATGAGACCAATACTTATCCGTAGCATGTTGTGGCGGGCGTTGATCTGCCACCATGGCAATGATCCGCTTCTTTTTGATTCGCTTGACGAGGATAGACAAGGCTTCATCTTTTGGAATGGGCGAACCACCGAAACGACTCCGTATGGAAAGAAGAAAGGATTCAACACGCTTATTGCTAACGGGCATATATATGGCATCGATCGGTGCCTCGAAGGCAAGACAACCAGATAGAAGAACCCATTCCCAATTAAATTGATGAGCTGTTAACACAATAACTGATTTATCTTGGTCGAGATATTCTCGAATGAGTTCAGTATGCTCAAAATGGACCCGCCTCTTCAATTGGGTTTCAGAGAGGTTAGATGCTTTTAGCGTTTCTATCAGCCAATCGGCCAGATGCATATAAAATTTCTTAGCGATCTTGTTTAATTCAGCCTTCTGTTTAGCTGGAAATGCTTTAGAAAGATTGTCGAATACAACGGAGCGACGATATTTGATTACATTAAAAGCAATAAAGGCTAAAAAATCAGCTAAACAATAAAGTACGGAAAGAGGAAGTTTGCTAAGCATCTTCAAAAAAAACATACCATGTTCAATGTTTATAATGAAATTCCTTACAGCAGTAAATTTTGATGAATTTAGGGTAAAAACCAATACCTTCAGTAAAGAAATCGTCATAAAAACAGGTAAATTAATGATGCATCGGATAAGAGGTACGAATATGACCCTTCCGAATTCTATCCAATTTTTTGTTAATCATTAATTTTTGCAGTTGATTTAGGTAGTCAATGGGTAATTTGCCGAGAATATGATCATATTCGTGCTGTATAATTCGGGCCGTTCTGCCATAAAAATAGTTTGTATGTGCCTGAAAATTTTCATCCAAATAGATTATCTGAACCCAGGAAAATCTTTTAATAGAGAAAGTAATCCCGGGAATGCTTAGGCAACCTTCCTCCTCTATTTCCATTTCATCGGAATGCGCTATAATTTTAGGATTGATAAAAGCTTGTCGGATGCCGGGATAGTCTACCGATGCCATCTCTTTACCCTTTGCTTCCAAGTAATTTACACGACTATCAACGAGGAAAAGCTGTATGTTTTCATTGACCTGCGGTGCGGCTAATCCCACACCTTCCGCATTATCCAGTGTTTGCCAGAGATTATCAATGAAAGATTGTAAATTTGGATAAGTAGGAGGAATCTCTCGGCAATTTTTTCTCAAACCGACAGATCCATATGCAAAAATCGGTAATATCATCTTTTTGATTACAAAGCTAGAAATGTTAGTTGCATGGCGGTTAGTAAAAAATAGACAATTCTCCCATTACCTTTTACCAATGTTTTTGTCAAGGAAAAGCTTTATCTTTGTAAGGATATGCCCGTGGAGTTACTTAGACATATAACTTACAGCAATCAAAGGGAGTATATTCAAAGAGTACACCCACCGATCGATTTAGCCAATTTTATCGATTCCTATGTTATCTTCGAGTCGATAAATTTGGAAGACTGTGCTGCATTGAGTGATGGTGTTCCCACCCTTGTATTTCTTCCTCGGCCCGATATAAGCGTAAAATTCACGAGTCAAGGAAGATCAATAGATATAGGTGGAGCGTGGTTCTGTGGACACTATTTGAAACAAGTAAAAATTACCTGTGAGACGGTAATCGATCAGTTATTGATTATCCGTTTACAAGCGGATGCACTGCGACAGCTTGATCTGATCGCGAGTAAAAACCTCCAGAGAGAGAAGGCTTTTCCTTTGAAATTTTTATTCGGAGGCCAGACCGATAACTTGTTAAGTTTAATCTATTCGACAAGTGATATCCACGAAAAATTAGGTTTTTTTGAACAATTTCTTAGAAGTCATTTAGTGAATAAGCATTCGCAAAATTACCTTTTGAGAGATGCTATGAAGTGTATCGGCAAGCACCATGGTAACATTTCGATACAGGAAGTGGTAAAACAGGTGGGAGCTAATTATAAATGGCTAGAACGGAACTTCCATCAATGTCTTGGAATGGGTCCAAAAGAATATGCGCGAACGCAGCGGATTTTACAAAGCTACCAACTGCTCAGCGAAGGGGAGAATCCACTTTTAGCAATTGCGCTTAAAAGTGGTTTTTATGACAGAAATCATCTATTGAAGGATTTTAAGCGTTTTTTTGGGGAGAGTCCGTCTACCTATTGGAAAAGACACGGAGCGTCTTAGCTATGTAAAAATAAAAAAGGCGAGCGGTTAATTAGAACTAAAATGCCTCATTTTTGTAATCAGATAGGAATGGATTTTTGTTGTATAAAAGCGATTACTTTAGAAATATGGAAAAACTTATAAAACCTACATTTAAAAAAGCTGCACCAGACGATTTTTTCAAAAGAATGCAGAAGGAGGTGCAAGAGAACATTTTAAAAAACCCGCGCATACAAACCGGAAACATTATTAAATCCCTTTTTTTATTAGTTGGTTTTTTAGGAAGCTATGTAGGAATATTAGTTTTTGGTAATACGAACAGGGGGCTTTTTTTCTTTTATATATTAGCGGGGCTGTTTATGATTGTGTTATTTGTTAATGCTTTTCATGATGCTGCGCACAATGCCGTTTTCAAGAATCCGAAACACAACAAATGGTTTACCTATGTACTTGAACTTTTCGGCAGCAATAGCTTTATTTGGAAAAAACGGCACTTACTTTTACATCATCCCTATGCGAATATACAAAACTGGGATATTGATATTAAACAAAGTGATTTGGTACGGATATATCCCTCGAGTCGCTATTTCAATTACCATAAATATCAACATATTTATATGTGGATGATCTATCCTCTTTACACCATTAATTGGCTTTTTATAAGAGATTTTAAAGATTTTTTTGGCACAAAGGATAATTATTTAAAGCGTGTCGTTAATATCCCCAGGGTCGAATATATTAAACTTTTTGCCTGTAAAATTTTCAATCTTTTCTACCTGTTGATCGTGCCGATGTTAGTCTTACAGCAAGCATGGTATATGGTGTTATTGGCGTGGTTCGTTATGCATTTATCCGGTAGCGCGCTTGGCGTGGTTGCGCTTCTATCGACACACGTAGATGAACATGCACATTTTCCGATGTCTCCGGACGATGGAAAGATGCAAACCACCTGGGCCGAACATCAGATGCATGTAACAAAAGATTTTAGTGCAGATAGCGCAGTCGCCAATTTCCTTTTTGGTGGTTTTACACACCACGTAGCCCATCATCTATTCCCTGGGGTTGCACACACATATTATCCTTATATTACACGTGTAATCCGGCGATATGCTGCTGAATACGGCCTACCTTATCAATGCTATCCCTTTTGGAAGGCCGTTGCATCACATTTTCGTCTCTTGAGAAAAAATGGAAAAGAAGAAAATTTATTTAGAACAGGGGAATTATAAAAAAGATATGCTCAAGCTTTTCACGATAGTCGCCCTTATCAGCTTATGGTCTTGCAACAATGCGGTTAAAAATCAAACAACGAATAAAACGACCGCCGATATTGAAAGAATTCATACGGATCTGGATAAGTTAATCAACATCGATGCCGATCTGGAAGTAATTGCGGAAGGATTTACCTGGGTGGAAGGACCGTTATGGGTGGAGGAAGCCAAAATGCTTTTGTTTTCAGATATCCCACCCAATAAGGTCTTTAAATGGACAGAACAAGGAGGTCTAGCGCTATATTTGGAACCCGCAGGCTATACCAGTAACCAAGTGAGAGGTGGAGAAATAGGATCAAACGGCTTGTTATTGGACCGGCATAAAAACCTAGTTTTATGTCAGCATGGTGATCGACGAATCGCTCGTATGGATGCCTTATTAAGCCATCCCGAGTCCAAATTCATTACGCTCGCAGCCAAATGGAAAGGAAAGAAGTTAAACAGCCCGAACGATATTGTAGAACGCAGTAATGGTGATTTGTTTTTTACGGACCCGATTTATGGACTGAATGATCAGCATATAGAAAAACAAGAGTTGGATTTTTGTGGTGTTTATAAAATAGATACCTTAGGACGTTTGAGCTTACTGATTGATACCATCAACAGGCCTAATGGAATTGCTCTTAGCCCCAATGAAAACAGACTATACATAGGTAATTCAGACGACCAAAAGCCGATGCTCTATGCTTTTGACATTACACCCGATGATTCGTTAAAGTCAGCGGGAATTGTTTTCGACTTTAGTAAATTTGGAGGTGGACCGGATGGCTTTAAAGTAGATAAAGAAGGAAATATTTTCGCTAGCGGACCCGGAGGCATTTGGATCTTTAACAGCTCCTACCAATTGATCGGAAAGATCCGGATTAAGCAACGTGTTTCAAATTGTTGTTTAGCAGATGACGACAAGACCCTCTATATTACTGCGAGTAATCAAGTACTGCGTTTACGTATGCGTTAAGGGAAATAAGATACAGCAAACGATATCAAGAGGTGGAAATTAAAAATAGCGCACATGTCCACCAAAGAACAGAGTTTAACCCCCGATCAGATTTACGATGAGTTGTTTCGGGAAGTTCAGTTGCAACGAATATTTGGAGACAACAAGACTTTTGTAGACGCCATCCCCAAAGACGTTCCGTCAGAGATTCTGCGACGTTTTCGGGTTCAGCGACAGGCGAAGGATTTTTCATTGATCGATTTTGTTAATGCGAATTTTAACCTTCCCCAACCTCATAATATCCAATATTACAGTGATACGAATACACCGATTGTTGAGCATTTAGAAAAACTATGGTTAGTTTTAAGAAGAGATCCTGACAAAGTGATTCCGGGAAGCTCGCTTTTGGCCCTTCCTTTTCCCTATATTGTTCCGGGTGGTCGCTTCAATGAGATCTATTATTGGGATTCTTACTTTACAATGCTTGGTTTGGAAGAGAGCGGTGAATATGAGATGGTTGAGCATATGATAAAGAATTTCGCTGTCATGATTGATCGTTATGGACATGTTCCGAATGGTAATAGAAGTTATTTTTTAAGTCGGTCTCAGCCACCTTTTTTTTCGCTTATGTTAGACCTGCTTGCTGAAATAAAGGGGGAGACGGTGTATCAAGAATACTTTCCGATGCTTTTGAAAGAATATGCTTATTGGATGGATAAAACGCAGAGGGCGAAGCACGTAGTCGAAATGTCAGATGGCCAGTTCTTGAACCGTTACTATGATCAATTAAATATAGCCCGTCAGGAATCGTATTACGAAGATGCCCATTTAACGGTTATCGCCGAGAAGAAAGAGTCGCGGTTATTCCGAGACATTCGATCAGCGGCCGAAAGTGGCTGGGATTTTAGTTCAAGGTGGATGGTAGATGGTAAAGATTTGCATACGATCGAAACCACTAGAATTATACCCATCGACTTGAACTGCCTTTTATACCATCTGGAAAAGACAATCGAAAAGAGCTATAAACTCTTGGGCGATAAAGGGAAAGCAAATAAATATAAGCTGATTGCCAAAAATCGAAAGCAAGCGATTCATCAATATTGCTTCAATAAGCGCGATGGCTGGTATTACGATTATAATATACGAACAAACTCATTGTCCAAAGAAGCCACTATTGCTGGCTTTTCACCCTTCTTTATAGCGATGGCACCGGAAAAAGGGATAAAAAAGGCAGTTGATATGATCCGCAAGAATTTTCTCAAAAGTGGCGGTGTTACCACTACCTTGAAAGTCTCCGGTCAGCAGTGGGATGCACCCAACGGCTGGGCACCTATGCAATGGATAGTGGTAAAGGGATTACGAAATTATCGGCAATTTGAGTTAGCCGAGAATATTGCTAAGCGGTGGATTGCATTAAATACAAAAGTATATAGGCAAACGGGAAAAATGATGGAGAAATATAATGTGATTGATGCGAATTTAGAGGCAGGGGGAGGAGAATATCCGGCTCAGGATGGCTTTGGATGGAGCAACGGGGTTCTGTTGAAGTTTATAAAGATGTACGGAGAGTTTTGATTAAACAATTTAGCCTTATCTTTGTGGCAAACTTGAAGAATGGACTGGAAACAATTACTTTCTGCAAAACGCTGGGGATATGAACATCGCGAAATAAAAAACCAAGATATAGCGAGATCTGAATTTCAACGAGATTACGATCGATTAATCTTTTCCTCACCCTTCAGACGGCTTCAGAACAAAACGCAAGTGTTTCCTTTACCTGGTAGTGTTTTTGTACATAACCGACTGACACATAGTTTGGAAGTGGCTAGCGTTGGGCGATCGCTAGGTCGGATTTTCTACACCAAGAAAAAGGAAGTTTTCCCGGGGTTAGATGAACAACATCCCTATTTACAGGAAATAGGGAATATTGTTTCCAGTGCGTGTTTAGCGCATGACATGGGAAACCCGGCTTTTGGCCATTCCGGGGAGGCCGCGATCTCTCACTATTTTTTGAGTGGTGACGGGTTGAAATATAAAGAACATGTGACAGATGCCGAGTGGCAAGATTTAATCCATTTTGAGGGAAACGCAAATGCTTTACGTATCCTAACACATCAATTTAACGGGAAGGAAGCCGGAGGATTTGCCTTAACCTATAGTACCCTCGCTGCAATTGTTAAGTATCCATGTGCCGCAATAGATGGAAATGTTAAGGGGAGCGGGCTCCACCGAAAAAAGTATGGCTATTTTCAACCAGAACAAGATTCTTTTATTAAGGTAGCGACAGCGCTTGGCATGGAGCGGGATGAAAACTACCAGACGGTGTATAAACGCCACCCTTTAGTTTATTTGGTAGAGGCTGCAGATGACATTTGTTATAACATCATTGATGTGGAGGACTCGCATCGTTTAGGTATACTATCGGCTACCGAAGTCGAAGAGCTTTTAATTCCCTTAACAAACGATAGCAACATTAAAAAACGCTTGGCGGATATAAATGATATCGATAGCCGTGTGAGCTTATTGAGAGCCAAAGCAATCAGTACTTTGATTCAAGAATGTTCGAGTGTTTTTTTCGCAAAGGAAGAAGAACTGTTGTCGGGCAATTTTGAATCCTCGCTGATTGATAATATTCCGAGCCACCTGAAAACTGTAATGAAGACCATTGAAAGAATTTCAATTGATAAAATTTATAATGCACCCGCAGTTGTGCAAATTGAGGTTGCAGGTTATAAGGTAATGAGCGGTTTACTAGAAGAGTTTGTGCCTGCGTACCTCAATCATACATCATCCTATGACAAGAAAGTAGTAGCGCTTATACCCAATCAATATAAGGGCGGAGAAACAAGTACTTATAGGAAGATACGCTCGGTTTTAGATTTCGTTTCTAGCATGACGGATTTATATGCAGTGGAACTATTCCGTAAGATAAAGGGAATTTCTTTTCCTTCGCTGGACTAAGTTTTTCTTTTTTCTTCCGAGTTCGTTTAAATCGGCAAGCCGTAGATCGTAAATGAATCTACTGTGCTAAGCCAAGAAACCGTTTTGGTTTTTGGTATAAAAAACATAAATTTATATCAAAATTTCCTTTATGAGACGTGAACTGCTTCATTTTTCGATGATGATAGAAAGCCGCTTCGATAAAAGTGTAGTTAAGAAGAAAGGGTTTTTTGAAATATTCCGAAAGCTTTTCTTTGGCCACTAGATAGTCAACCATCTTCGTTTTTTGTCTCGCTTTAGCTTCTTTCAAGCCGATGAGGCTGCCAGGGATGCACTCGCGCTGTTTTAATATTTCAGTTCGTGAATGACAGGCATTTTAGCTAATTTTGCATCTTCATGAAGAGAAAGATTCCACAAGACAAAAAGCTGCTCGAGAACATTGAGGTTATCGACATAGCAGAAGAAGGAAAGGGCGTTGGGAAGACCGATGACTTGGTGATTTTTATCGAAAAGGCGATCCCGGGAGATATCGTGGATATCGAACTTATCCGCAAAAAGAAAAATTTTGCAGAAGCGAAGATTACCAAGATCAAACAGGCCTCAAAGCATAGAATTGATGCTTTTTGTGCACATTTTGGTGTGTGCGGTGGTTGTAAATGGCAACATATGGATTATAGAGCCCAATTGCTTTATAAACAAAAGAGTGTGGATAATGCCTTAAGTCGGATAGGCAAGGTCGATACCACTTCCCTAGAAGAAATTTTGCCTTCTGATCATACCTTGTATTACAGAAATAAGCTGGAGTATACCTTTTCAAATAAGCGCTGGTTAACTGCAGAAGATATAGTAAGCGGAGAACAGCATGAGATGAACGCTTTAGGTTTTCATGTGCCATTGCGGTTTGACAAGATTTTAGAGATAGAACATTGTTATTTGCAAAGCGATCCTTCTAATGCAATTAGAAATGAACTAAAGAAGTTTACGCTTGAAAAGGGAATTAGTTATTATGATCTTCGAAATCATGAAGGGGCGCTTCGGAATCTGATGATTCGTATGGCAACAACCGGTGATTTGATGGTTGTCGTTGTTTTTGCGTATCCGACAGAAGAGCAAATTGCACAGGTTATGGAGTTCTTGAAAGGAAGATTTTCAGAAATTAGTTCGCTGCAATATATTATTAATCAGAAAAAAAACGATACCATTTTCGATCAGGAAATCATTACCTATGCCGGGAAGGACCATATTTTCGAAGAAATGGCCTTGCCGGGGCGGACAGAACGACTTCGGTTTAAAATAGGAGCCAAATCTTTTTATCAAACCAACTCTGAGCAGGCTTATGAACTTTATCGTATAACCAGAGAATTTGCAGATTTGAAAGGGCATGAGTTGGTATATGACTTGTATACCGGTGCTGGAACTATTGCCAATTTTGTTGCATTGGACGTTAAACAGGTCATCGGCATAGAATATGTGCCATCGGCCATTGAAGATGCAAAATTGAATTCGTCAATAAATGGTATCGAAAACACCTTGTTTTTTGCAGGAGACATGAAGGATGTGTTGACACCGGAATTTATGTCGGTACACGGTAAACCGGACTTGGTTATCACCGATCCGCCACGGGCAGGTATGCATCCTGAGGTGGTGGCGAGATTGTTGGAGCTAGAAGCGCCGCGAATGGTCTACGTCAGCTGTAATGCAGCTACACAGGCCCGCGATTTGGCTTTGTTGAGCGAAAAATATGAGGTTAAACGAATTAAACCGGTAGATATGTTTCCGCATACGCAACATGTGGAAAATGTGGTTTTGTTGGAGCTAAAATAGTTGCGAGTTGGTAAATAAGTAGCATGGATTTAGAAGAATTATTAGCTGCGCAAGCAGGAGACGATGGGCAGGCGCCGAAAAAAGATAGTCCCTTAAAAAGCTTACGTGTCGATTTGAATTTTTACAAAGATTCAATTAAAGAAGTAGCTATTGAGATCATGGCCGAAGGGCTCTCCCAATATCCAATTTTTATTGCTCATCAACATGAGGTTAGCTTGGGTGAATTGATTCTGGACAGAAATGAGCTGGGGACACAGTGGACAATCCAAGCATCTACACTTGAGGAGTTTATAGAAAAGGGAGTTATACTTGAAGCTCGAAAAGAGCATTTTATAAAAAACTATAAAAGGCCTGAAGATTTTATGTGCCTTTTCGTAATTGTACCCGAAGGGGCAAACTTTGTTTTTTATCCTTATAAAGAAGAAATTAAAGATAAAGAACAAAAAATGTAACGGATTCAATGGCAGACCGGTCATATCTAAGAAAATGAAAGGCTTCTACTAAAGAAAGCCTTCTTTTTTACGATTACACTTACTCTATATAAAGCAAAAGCTTAAAATAATTCGTATATTTGCCGCACATCACTAAAGGGGTGCCTTGTTTTTTAAAAACACAAATCAGGGCTGAGATTATACCCATCGGGAGAGCTAGACGAAAAGCCGACCTTTCCTGAGCACCTGATCCGGATAATGCCGGCGTAGGGAGGGAGCAATTACCAAAGAGGTTATATTTTATGTGTGATAGCGATGCTGTTGTAACCCCTATCAACGGTATATCGAATAAAAAAACTATATCGTGAAAAAGAGAAGCTTGCTTTTTACTTTAGCAGCATTTAGTCCAATTTTCTTATGGGCACAGAACAACCTATCCGTGAAGGTCATCGATGAAAAAGAAAACAAGCCGCTTGTAGGTGCAAGTGTTTCGATTCTAGGCTCCTTAGCCAGCGCTCAAACAAATAGGCAAGGGGTGATCTCGTTTAAGAATGTGAAAGATGGCGATTATATTGTACGCGTAAGTTATATTGGGTATAAGTCGGTGGAAAAGCAGTTGATGTTAGATTCGAGCCAAGAACTGCTTGTATCGTTAAGCTCACAGGAATTTATCGCTGATGAAGTAATCGTCCATGCAACAAGGGCAAATACAAACGCAGCTACTACCTATAAAAACCTTAGCCGTCAGGATATTGCAAAAAACAACCTAGGCCAGGATCTTCCTTTTTTGCTAGATCAAACACCTGGTGTTGTCACCTATTCCGATGCCGGAGCCGGCGTCGGTTATACGGGCATCCGCGTTCGCGGTAGTGATCCAACACGGGTGAATGTGACGCTCAATGGCATTCCGTATAATGATGCGGAAAGCATGGGGTCTTTTTTTGTTAATCTTCCTGATTTCGCTTCTTCGGTAGATAATATACAAATACAAAGAGGGGTTGGTACCTCTACCAACGGTGCGGGAGCTTTTGGCGCCAGCATTAATATCCAAACAAATACGCGGACTGACACCGCCTATGCTGAGCTAGACAATTCCTTTGGCTCTTTTAATACCTGGAAGAATACGGTGCGGATTGGCACAGGATTAATAGACAATAAATTCACGTTCGATGGTCGTCTCTCCCGAATAAAATCGGATGGTTTTGTTGATCGAGGGGCATCTGATCTAAAGTCTTTCTTCTTAAGCGGCGCCTGGTATGGAAAGAAAAGCCTACTACGCGCTAATGTTTTCTCCGGAAAAGAAAAAACCTACCAAGCTTGGAACGGTGTACCGGAGGAGAAATTATTTGGAACGACGCAAGATGTAGAAAGCTATATAGCCGCAAATGGTCTGCAAGGAGCTGATGCCGAAAATATTAGAAATGCGGATCCCCGACGTTATAATTCTTTTCTATACAAAAATCAAAATGATAATTATCAGCAAGACCATTATCAACTCCTATTTTCTACTAATGTATCGGAAAACCTCAGTCTAAATGCTGCCCTGCATTATACAAGAGGCCGAGGGTATTACGAAGAATATAAAGCTGGTGCTAACTATGAAGATTATGGCTTGACGCCCGTGATTGTGGGGGATAGCACAATTTCCACAACAGACCTTGTGAGGGAGCGATGGTTATCTAACCATTTTTATGGTGTCACCTACTCTGCTCAATATAAGGCAAATGAGCGGCTTAATCTGACACTTGGTGGCGCCTATAATGAATACAAAGGAGACCATTATGGCGATGTTACTTGGTCCAGAAATCCCTTGTTTATAAAAAACGCCCATGAAATGGGCGATGAGCGCTTCGATACGCGTTATCAATATTATTTTAACGATGCTAAGAAAACAGATTTTAATGTATTCGCAAAAGGAGCGTATCAATTAGATAGACTTTCATTGTTTGGTGATATACAATATCGACGCGTAGGCTATTCTTTCTTGGGTTTTGATCGGAATCTGAATAATGTTCAACAAGAAGCGGACTTAAATTTCTTCAATCCAAAGGTTGGGATGACTTATCAATTTGCCGGCAATGATCAGGTGTATTTGTCTTATGCGATTGGCAATAAAGAACCGGTACGAGACGATTATGAAAACTCGACGCCCGACAGTAGACCGAAAGCAGAACGCATGCAAGATATTGAGTTGGGCTATAGACGAACAACAAGTCGTTTTAGCTTAGGAATCAATGGTTACGCCATGCTATATAAGGATCAGTTAATCTTGACGGGCCAAATTAATGACGTTGGTGCACAAACCCGTATGAATGTACCGGATAGTTACCGCTTAGGGTTGGAAGCCGACCTTAAATGGCAACCCGTGCGTAATTTTTCCTGGGCTTTAACCGGAGCGCTGAGCAGGAATAAAATAAAAGATTTTTACGAGTATATCAACGTGTATGATGCCGAGTGGAATGTGGCAGATCAGAAAGTTAATCATTATAAAAGCACAACGATAGCACTTTCTCCTTCCTTTGTCGGATCGAGTGAGCTTGCCTTTGTACCGATTAAAAATGGTGAGGTTGCTTTCATTTCAAAATACGTTTCGAGACAATATTTAGATAATACATCCAATAAGGACCGGAGCTTGGATGCGTTCTTCGTCAATAATATACGGATGTCTTATCAGCTGAAATTTAAAAGTGTAAAAAATATCGGGTTATCGCTCTTGATTAATAATATCTTCAACGAAAAATATGAATCAAATGGCTATACCTATAGCTCAATTTACCAAGGGGATCCAGCCATTTATACCTCTAATTTTTATTTTCCTCAGGCAGGGACGAACTTTCTACTGGGACTTAATTTACGGTTTTAAGGCTGGAATAATTTTTTATACAAAGAATTGAACGGAAGGGAATTCTGATTAAAAATACCGCGCCCCTTGGTTTTCGAAAAAATCGCCTCCAAAATTTACATCAAGCAGCGGGATGCACTACCGTCCGGTAAATTTTGGAGCAACGAGGTTATTCGCATTCTGTCCATTTTTTGGCGCTCATGAGCTCCCTACGGTCGGTTTTGGTTCTTTTTGCGGGAAAAATAACATAGCTTTACTGCATTGTCAGGGCATATACAGCAAAAGAAGCCAACCAATGTTCACCCATATAATCACCACTGGCAACATGCGGTAGGGCTGCTGCAAGGTGCTTATTTGCTAGGTTTATCAAAACGGTTTTATGCGCAGGTATATGATGAGCAATACCATATAAACACCAGGCCCGACTTAAATTCAAACCATCGAGGTGTACCAATTTACCATCCGTTCTGTCTGTCACGGTACCGGGAGCGAGCACCGTTTGACCATTGAATATGTCGGGTAAAAATTGCTCAACCCACGAAGCATAGTCTTTTTTGGGGAGGATGCGCCACATTAAATCCGCCTCCTCCAAACAAGGACTTAAAAAATCGGAGCCACCCGGTTCCCAGCTGATTGGGCAGCCGACATCATTCTTGTAAAAGCGTAACGCGGTCTCTTGTATAACATGAAGCAACGAATCATTCTTAGTTTCCATCCCATAGTCATAAGCCAAGGTGAGTCCAAAAGCCAAGTTACTGTGTTCTCCTACACGTATCGGGTAATTCATTTTGGGCAAATAATCTATATATAGACAGACCAATTGCTGTGCCAATAGCGCTAGGTTTTTACTTAACTCCTTGCCTAATGGATCGTCCCAGGACAACAACTCTTTCCGCAATTGTAGAAGCCATGCCCAGCCATATGTTCGCTCAAAGCCACGATGGGCCTCTTGCTTAAAAAGTTCCACTTCTGTCTGTATATTGGTGGCACTTAGGTTGCTGCGAAGCTTGGTACGAATTTCGGTCATTTCGGGAAGTTTAGGAAAGAGTTTCAACAATCTGACCAACATCCAATGACCATGTACGCTGCTGTGCCAGTCAAAACAACCATAAAAGGCCGGATGGTAATTCTTCGGTTTTGTTATTAACGTAGTATCCGAAAAAGTGACACCCGTTTTATAAGGAAACTCTTGCTGCATGCATTTAAGTGGTAATTTAGCTAGATGAGAGGCCCCTGCTGCGGTCAACACATATTTATCCTGTACTTCATTGTATAGTTTTTCTTGAGCGGATAGGACATTTGATAAGAATAATCCAAGGCAGAAGGATAGAAAAGATTTAAGTTTCATTATAACAATGGATTTTGTAAAAATTGAATATCGCATATATAAGGTAGAAATCAAATAAATTGGCGATGAAAAAGTATGAAGACGCTAAAATGCCTTTGAAAGTAATTGTAAATGAAAAAAAAGAAACTAATTCTTATCTTGGTAAATTGATGCTCAAGACGAGTTTAACTTAAGAATACATGCAAAAGAATCAGCTTTCTATGATACTATTAACGATTTTAGCCGCATGCGCAAACGATGAGAAAAACAAACCGTCCTATCGTTGGCCTGAACTTACAGCTCCCATCGCCGAAAAAAAAGAACATAAACGAATTATCCATGGAGACACGGTAATAGATAACTATTATTGGATGATTGATTACTTTAAAAAAGGGCCTGACAGCACGAAAGTAATTGACTATTTGAATGCCGAAAACAACTATTTGGATACCATGATGGGTGGGACCAAAAGGTTCCAGGAAACCCTATTCCAGGAAATGCGCGCACGTATAAAAGAAAAAGATGAATCGGTACCTTATTTTAGAAATGGGTATTTTTATTATACGAGGACTGAAGATGGGAAACAATACTTTAAATATTGCCGAAAGAAAGGGACCCTGGAGGCAGAAGAAGAAGTCTTGCTGGATGTAGACAAAATGGCGGTAGGGCATCCTTATTTCAGTGCGACAGGTTTCAGCGTCAGCCCTAACAATAAATTAATGGCTTTCGGTATCGATACAATATCTCGTCGGGAATACACCATCTTTGTCAAAAATCTGGAAACCGGCACACTTTATAAGGAAGAGATTAAGGGAACTACAGGTGCCGTTGCGTGGGCAAATGATAATAAGACCTTCTTTTATACCTCAAAAAACCCGGTGACGCTACTGACCGAAAAGATAAAAAAACATGAACTCGGCGTTGACACACGTAAAGACGAGACTGTTTATGAAGAGCAAGATAAGAGTAATTATATTGGGGTAGGAAGGGCTAAATCAGGTAAGTTCATTTATATTTATTCAGGGGCAACGACGAGTTCGGAAACCAGGTTTATCGACGCAGATCAACCGAATGATGCTTTTAAAGTTTTTCAGCTGCGGATGAAAGATGTATTATACGATGTGACTGCATTGGAAGATCGCTTTTTAATTGTGACAAATAAAGATGCCCTGAATTTCAAACTTATGGAGTGCCCTTTGGACGAAACCGGAGTCGAACATTGGAAAGAAGTGATTCCCCATCGGAAGGATGTGTTACTGGAAGGGGTAGATGAATTCAAAGATTTTATTGTAGTTTCAGAGCGGAGAGATGGACTAACTCAGTTGAATATCAGAAATCTGCGTACCGGAGAAGAACACTACCTCGATTTCGGTGAAGCAGCTTATACAGCCTATACCCAGGCAAATATGGAATATAATACTTCCACCGTTCGTTATGGCTATACGTCGCTTACAACACCGTCCTCTACTTTCGATTATGCAATGGGAGATAAAAATAAAACGCTGTTGAAGCAACAAGAAGTGCTTGGCGGTTATGATCAGGGAGACTATGTAACCGAACGCCTATATGCAACAGCGAGCGATGGTGTCCGGATTCCGATCTCATTGGTTTACAAAAAGGGTTTTAAGAAAAATGGGCAAGCTCCCTTACTCCTTTATGGCTATGGTTCTTACGGAGCATCGATGGATCCTACATTCAGTAGTACACGATTGAGCTTATTGAATCGCGGTTTCGTCTATGCGATCGCTCATATTCGAGGGGGCCAGGAAATGGGTAGACAATGGTATGAAGATGGTAAGATGATGAAAAAGGAAAACACTTTCAGCGATTTTATATGTTGCGGGAAACACCTTATCGATGAAAAATACACAAGTAAAGGACATTTATATGCGCAGGGGGGAAGCGCGGGTGGACTATTAATGGGTGCAGTGATGAATATGGCTCCTGAACTGTGGAACGGAATTATTGCACAAGTGCCTTTTGTTGATGTAGTAAACACAATGCTGGATGAGAGCATACCACTAACTACGAACGAATTTGAGGAATGGGGAAATCCAAAAAATAAAGACGCTTATTCCTATATGAAAAGCTATTCACCTTATGAAAACATTGAGGCGAAAGCTTATCCAAATTTGCTGGTAACCACGGGTTTGCATGATAGTCAAGTACAGTACTTTGAACCTGCAAAATGGGTGGCAAAACTGCGGGCGACTAAAACGGATAACAATGTACTATTGTTAAAAACGGATATGGACTTTGGCCACGGGGGTGCTTCGGGTAGATTTGATTATCTAAAAGATATTTCGCTGAACTACGCCTTTCTATTTACTCTGGAGGGTATCGTCGAGTAGTTTAGTTGTTGAGTAGTTCTTCACGGTTTTCCTACTCAACTATTTCACTACTTAACGTAAAAATTAGTCCGTCAATTCTCCTCTGATATTTACCTCCACCCACCGAGCCACTTCGCTCTGGCTTTCAAATTCGCCTTGAAGGTACATAAGCTTGGTTACGGCAGCTTCGAAGGTCATATCGAAACCACTTAGCACGCCCATTTCTTTAAGCCAGCGACTGGTTTCATATCGGCCAAGCTCAACAGAACCGACTTTACATTGGGAAATATTGACAATATTTTTTCCATTTTGTATAGCCCCGCGAAGCATGTCTAAGAACCAGGTAGCTGTAGTTGTATTGCCGGAACCGAAAGTTTCCATAATAACAGAACGTGCATCGGATTCTAGCACAGCCCTGACAACTTCTTGGCTGATGCCCGGGTATAATTTAAGGACTGAAATGGAGTTGTCGATTTTCGTATGTAAAGTAAAATCTTTACCCGTATTATTCATGAGTGCCGGCCTATTGTATTTCAAGTGCACTCCTGCCTCCACCAGTACGGGATAATTTGGCGATCGGAAGGCTTCAAACTTTGCCGAGTTGTATTTAAACGAACGATTTCCCCGGAATAATTTACTATCGAAATAGATGCAGACCTCCTGTATGAGAGAACGTCCATGCTTTTTGGCCGAGGCTATTTCCAAGGCTGTAATCAAATTTTCACGGGCGTCGGTTCGGATTTCGCCAATGGGTAATTGAGAACCCGAAAAAATAACGGGTTTTTGCAGGCCCTCTAACATAAAGCTTAAAGCGGAAGCAGAGAAGGCCATTGTATCCGATCCATGTAAGATCACAAAACCATCGTACAAGTCGTAGTTATCTTTGATAAGCGCTGCCATTTGTACCCATATGGCAGGCTGCATGTTGGACGAATCAATAATCGGATCAAAAGAATGAATCGATAAATTGTAATTTAAACGACTTAATTCAGGTACATTTTTATGTATAAGTTCGAAATTAAATGGAACAAAGCTTCCGGATGTCTCATCGGTAACCATTCCTATTGTTCCCCCGGTATATAATATCAGTATATTGTTCATGTAAATTAGCGTTGCATCTCTCTTTCAATAGAGCTTCTTTTCTTCTGGGTTCAAAGGCCTTGTAAACTTAGATAAATTCAATTCTTTTCACAAGTGTTCTTTTTGGCGTTGAGCTTCCTTCGTAATAAACAAAGGCCCCCCAACGGTCACTTAACAGAAGAAATATATTAAATCCCAAAAACGGTTTGTGCGTTCTGCGTAGTTCTATCTGCTACCTCCGCTATTGTTAGGCCGTGTATGTCTGCTACCTTCTGAGCTACGTGGATTAGATAACTGCTTTCATTTGGTTTTCCTCGAAAAGGAACAGGGGCCAGATAGGGTGCATCAGTCTCGAGTACAATATGTTCCAAATCTATTTGTTCAACCACTTTATCAAGACCGGCATTTTTAAACGTCACAACCCCACCAATACCTAAATAAAATCCAAGGGATATAGCCTGTTGTGCTTGTGCTAAGTTACCGGTAAAGCAATGAAAGATACCGAACAGCTTTTCGTCCTTTAGTTCTTCCAGTAGCGCGAATTGTTCCTCAAAAGCTTCACGACAATGAATAACAATAGGTAAATTACGTTCTTTTGCCCAAGTGACCTGTATTTTGAAGGCCTCTCGTTGTTGTGGAAGCGTTGTCTTATCCCAATAAAGATCAAGGCCTATTTCACCGATGGCTACCACTGTATTTGTCGATAGCGCTTCCTCAATGACGGTTAGTTCTTCCATAAAATTATCCTTTACACTACAAGGATGTAGACCCAACATCGGATAACATATGTCCGGATAACGACTGCATGTGCGGAATACTTTGTCGATCGATTCGCCATCGACATTTGGGAGAAATAGGCGGGTTATGTGATTTTCCTTACAACGCGCTATCTGCTCGTCTAATGCACGTCCCTCATGATAGTAAAGATGTGTATGCGTATCGGTAAGTTGCATATGGGCAAACATATATAAAAAAATTAAAGATTACCCGTTCCGAGCCGAACAAAAACAAAAAAGCCCATCGTTTTGTGATGGGCTCTGATCATTATTTCTTAGCAGTTGCCGGTGTGCTGGGCGCTGCAGCTGTTGGTGCCGGTTTTCCCTTTTGAGGAACAATATCCACGATTTCTACCGTGAAAGCTAATGGAGTGTAGGGTTGAATACCCATACTTCCATGTTCGCCATAAGCTAGTTTTGAAGGCAAAACCAACGTTGCTTTAGCACCTTTAGATAATAAAGCGAGGCCTTCATCCCAACCTGGAACAACAGCACCTACACCAATAGGAATTCGAATGGGATCGTATGGCTCGCGCATTTGGTTATATACATTTCCCTTTTTTGCGTCTTCTTTTACACTTGAATCGAAGATCTTTCCTCCCAAGAACTTACCGGTGTAATGTACGACAACGGTATCTCCCACGTTTGGTTTGTTTCCGGTGCCTTCCTTTTCAATCGCGTATTTGAGGCCTGAACCCGTTGTTTTTACCTCAAGACCATTTTTCTTAATATAAGTCTCGATCTTTCCAGCCTCTGCATTCTTCGCTTTATCGCGATCCTGCGCGATGTATTTTTCTACTTCTTGGTTGAAAACACTATCTGTAAGAGTACCTTTAGGGATTACTTTATTTATTTTGAAAGTATGTACAATATATTGTCCTTTAAAAGGAGGACGAGGTTGGCCGGTTTTGGCCACCATGGTGTCAATGTTTAACCTAAAAACAGCGCTATCGCCTTCGCCCAACATCGATAATGCCGTGAAAATATCGCCGGGATACATTGGTTTCTGCGTCGCTAAGTAAAAAGGTTGCTCCATTTCATAGCTACTATTGAGAACCGAATCACTTTCGGTAGAGATTACTGCTCCAAGGGAAACAAAATCGCCTTCTTTGATTTTGGTCTTTCCCTCTTCTTTTACAATTTTATACTGCATGCCTCCAGCACCGTCTTTGAAACTCTGGCATGACGTAGCTCCCAATCCTGTTAAAGCTGCCAAACCTAAAATAAGGGATGTTCTTTTCATTATTTGCTTTCTTTTACTGTTTTAAATTTTTCTGTATAAATTCTGTCAATTTTATTTTTTATTCTTTAGCAAGAAGTTGCTCCTTATAAGTGGGAAGAACCGCTTTAAATTTTTCGACTACTTGTTCCAAAGGAAGGCTGTCATGGCCGCCTGCTGCATTACGATGGCCTCCTCCGTTGAAATATTTTGCACAGATTTCATTTGCCGGAAATGTTCCGATAGAGCGCAAGGACAATTTGATTTGATTGGTGCGATCAATGATAAGGGCAGCCAGCTTAATACCACTGATCGACAAAGCATAATTTACTAAACCTTCGGTGTCTCCGGTAACGATATTAAAACGGGTTAAATCCTCTTTTGTTATAGCAAAATAAGCGGTATGATACTCATGAAGTACCACTAAGCGGTTAAGCAGGCAGAAGCCTAAAAACTTCAATCTATTTTCTGAAGAACTATTATATACGAATTCATGGATCTGTGCATTCTTTGCGCCCAACGAGATAAGATCGGCGATGGCTAGATGAATCTCTGCAGTGGTTGACTGAAAACGAAAGGATCCGGTGTCGGTCATAATACCGGTGTATAGACAGGTTGCAATATCCGGCGTAATAGATGCTCGGTCATCTAACAGATTCACAATGAAATCATATACGAGGTAGGCCGTTGCTGCTGACTCGGGATTCCAATGCCTGAACTGATCAAACCCTTCTGGATCCAAGTGATGGTCAATCATCATCTTGGTGGATCGGCTGGCAGCCAAAATGGATTGCATGTCATGCGTACGTGCAAGACCGTTAAAGTCTAAACAAAAAATTAAATCAGCCGCCGTAATCAAGCTATCTGCAAGAGGCTTATTTTCTGTGTAGATAATTGCTTCGTCCTGATGAGGCATCCAAGCTAAAAACGAGGGGTAATCGGACGGTACAATGAGTCTTACTTGATGTCCACGTGCTTTTAGCCATAATAACATAGCCAGTGACGATCCCAAAGCGTCGCCATCGGGTTTATAGTGAGTGGTTATAACTATACTTTTGGGTTCGGCTAATATTTGTTTCAGCGTGGTAATCGTTAACATGCAGTGTTTTAAAGAGTGCAAAGCTATTAAATTTTTTCCTAGATATTCAAAAGAAAAGTTCGTACTTGCATATATATGGACAATATTTCAAATAAGGAAATAAAGTGGACATAAAAGCTTATTTTTGCAAAAAAGAATTCAAATAGATGGCTACGAATAGAACTTTTACGATGATTAAACCCGATGCAGTTAACAATGGCTATATCGGAGCAATTTTAAACGACATTATTGAAGCTGGTTTCAAGATTGTGGCGATGAAGTATACACATTTAACCAGTGAAACAGCAGGTGCTTTTTATGCTGTACACAAAGAACGTCCCTTCTATAAAGATTTAGTGGGCTTTATGAGTTCAGGACCTATTGTGGCTGCTATTTTGGAGAAGGATAACGCGGTGGAAAATTTTCGAAAATTGATAGGTGCTACTGATCCTGCAAAGGCAGAAGCTGGAACCATCAGAAATAAATATGCAAAATCAATCGAGGCGAATGCCGTGCACGGATCCGATTCAGATGAAAATGCCGCTATTGAAGGAGGCTTTTTCTTTTCAGCTTTGGAGCAACACTAACAGCGTGGATATGGTACAAGTATTGAAGGCTTAGGGCGCAAGAATGAAGTGTTTCGTCCTATGCCTTCAACCTTTCTCCCTCTTCTTTTATCTCAATTGGGTTCTATAGCGTTTGATCGTTTCTTCCAGCCCTAGATAGAGAGCATCTGCAATTAATGCGTGTCCTATGCTGACTTCAAGCAGTTGTGGGATTTGCGTATAGAAATAATGAAGGTTCTGTAAGTCGAGATCATGGCCGGCGTTTAATCCTAATCCTAATTCTACGGCAAGTTTAGCGGCTTCAACGTAGGGGCGAATGGCCTCAGCAGGACTCTTATGATAGTTCGTGGCATAAGCCTCCGTGTATAACTCAATACGATCTGTGCCCGTATCGGCTGCTGCCTCCACCATTTTAGGATCTGGATCAACAAAAATAGAAACCCGTATACCGGCTTCTTTAAAAAGAGTCGACATTTCCCTTAAATAGGATTGGTTGGCGATGGTATCCCAACCATGATTTGACGTTATTTGTCCTTGTTCGTCGGGAACAAGAGTCACTTGCGTGGGCTTATTAGCAAGCACCAAATCTACAAATTTTTTCTCCCGGCAATTTCCTTCTATGTTAAATTCTGTCGCAATAGCCGCTTTCAAATCATAGACATCCTGATAACGTATGTGTCTTTCGTCAGGCCGCGGATGTACAGTAATTCCTTCCGCGCCGAATTTTTCGCAATCAAGCGCGACTTGCAATACATTTGGATTATTACCCCCACGGCTGTTTCTTAAGGTTGCTACTTTATTGATGTTAACAGAAAGCTTCGTCATATCATATCGTTACTATTAGGCAAACATAGAGAATGTTGCTTTCAAATGCAAAGCTCCAGGCCAAAACGGTCTTCTACTTCACTAGTTAGATTGTAATCTGAATGTCACAAGCCTATTGTTATTTAGAATGATTAAAAATAACTTTATATTTGTGTATTCAAAAGAACGAGAACAGTTTGAATATTTCAAAAAGCCCTGTTTAGCCATGCTTGGAGGCATGGCTAAAGCAGGCACAATCCCCAGCAATATGTGTAATACAAGGATACTATGTCAAACAGCAAGAACAACAGTTAGTCAATGTACAGAATGTGGCATGTTCTTCATTTGGCATCATAACATCCTGTTGAATTTTAAGCAAAAGGAATTTTATTTGTTTTTAACGCATATAAAGAAATATGTATTTCAGCAACGTTCGATCTGTTTCCCAGATGGAGAGTATAGATTGCTAATGCATTCTGCAGCAGAAGAAATTAGTATGGCATTTACAGAAGAAGAATGGGAAGATATAAAGGAGGTGTTAACGGAAGCGGCTTATTTGGCCAATGTTTATGCCATTTTAAAAGGAACGCCGTAAAGAAAATAGGAGCCCCTTGAGCTCCTATTTAATATAGTGTTTTATTAATATCGATAATGATCGGGTTTGTAGGGGCCGTCAACCGTTACACCGATATAAGCAGCCTGTTCATCCGAAAGCTCATCGAGCTCTACGCCAATTTTTGCTAGATGCAGGCGTGCGACCTTCTCATCCAGGTGTTTGGGTAGGGTATAAACCTTGTTTTCATATTGTGCAGTATTGGTCCAAAGTTCAATTTGGGCCAAGGTCTGGTTGGTGAAAGAGTTGCTCATCACAAAAGAAGGATGGCCTGTTGCACAACCCAGATTCACTAAGCGCCCTTCCGCCAGTAAAATAATATCCTTTCCGTCAAGGGTATATTTATCTACTTGCGGTTTAATTTCAATCTTGGTATGTCCATAGTTTTTATTTAACCAAGCAACGTCAATTTCATTATCAAAATGACCGATATTACATACAATAGCTTTATCTTTCATTAACGGAAAATGCTCGCCGCGGACAATATCCTTATTGCCGGTTGTTGTCACAATGATATCTGCTTCTTTAACCGCATTCGCGAATTTTTTTACTTCGTAACCTTCCATTGCCGCTTGCAAAGCACAGATCGGATCTATTTCGGTAACTATAACCCGAACCCCCGCACTACTAAGCGATTCGGCAGATCCCTTACCCACGTCACCGTAACCGGCTACAACGGCTACTTTTCCAGCGAGCATCAAGTCGGTAGCTCTACGAATGGCATCAACTAAAGACTCGCGGCAACCGTATTTATTGTCGAATTTAGATTTGGTTACGGAATCATTAACATTAATAGCAGGCAAATGAAGGGTTCCTTTCTTCATGCGTTCGTACAAACGATGTACCCCTGTAGTGGTTTCTTCCGATAATCCTTTGATGCCTTTAATTAATTCAGGGTACTTGTCGAATACCATATTTGTTAGGTCTCCTCCATCATCTAAGATCATATTGAGAGGTTTTCGTTCTTCACCGAAAAACAAGGTTTGCTCTATACACCAATCAAATTCTTCAGCACTTAGGCCTTTCCATGCGTAAACCGAGATACCGGCTGCTGCAATGGCGGCGGCTGCGTGGTCTTGGGTTGAAAATATATTACAAGACGACCAGCTTACTTCTGCACCTAATGCAACCAATGTTTCGATTAACACAGCGGTCTGTATTGTCATGTGCAAACAACCTGCTATACGAGCACCTGCTAAAGGCTTAGATGCTCCATATTCTTCTCGGAGGGCCATTAAACCAGGCATTTCCGCTTCTGCTAATTCGATTTCTTTACGCCCCCATTCGGCTAGGCTAATATCCTTAACCTTATAGGGTACATACGTTGTCTCTACTGATGACATAGTTTATAAATATAAATTGTTAACGATCTGAATAACCCCCTTGTGGAGTATGCATTATTCATGTTAATAGCAAAACAAAGGTACTAACTATTTGGGAGGATTTGTGTTTCCAAGGGGTAATATTACGTTTCGGATAACTTATTGATCGTAGAAGGGAAAAATAAATGGTATGGCAAAAAAATGTTAAAAATTTTTAAGTAGTATTTGAATATACGAAACTCTTCGTATATTTGATTACGAAATGTTTCGTAATAAGTGTAGCATGCTGCAGTACGATGATGTAAACAGAAAGGCTGATGAAAACGATAAAACCCACAGAGAGCGAACTGGAAATACTAAAAATTTTATGGGAGCATGGCGATTGTACCGTTAGGCAGGTACATGAGCACATTTCTCCAGACAAAGAAGTAGGGTATACCACGATGCTAAAACTAATGCAAATCATGCATACAAAAGGTTTGGTAGAACGGGATGAAAGTAGTAAAACCCATATCTACCGAGCCCTTGTAAGTCGAGATGCAGCAGAACAGCAGCTGGTCAATAAATTTATAAAAGATTTATTCGATGGTTCAGCGGCGCGTTTGGTTATGCAGGCTTTGGGTAACCATCGCGCAAGCAATTCTGAGCTGGAAAAAATAAGGGAGTTATTAAATGATTTAGAAAATAAAAAATAAAGAAAATGAATTTAGCACCTTTAATTTATGCACTTGGCTGGAGCTTACTTCACTCGCTATGGCAAGGCGCCTTATTAGCGGGGATGGCTTATGTGCTGGTGTCAGTTTTTTATTTGTCCTCAAAGGAAAAAGTAAATCTACTGTTTTCTTTTTTAGGCCTCCTATTGATTGCTTTCATCGGTACTTTTATAAGCTATTTGCCGGACACTCCCATCATTGATGCAGCTGAGCATACGACTCCGATTGCTATTACCGGGATAACTCCAATGGGAAAAAATAGCAATACCATTTTAATGTTAGAGCATTATTTTCCGCACCTAGCGGTTTTCTATCTATTGGGACTTTGTTTTCAGATTGCCGTTTTAGTGGGGGGCTACGTGGGAATTGCTCGTCTAAGAAAGTCGAATAAAGTGGAGGTTCCGAAACCTTGGTTGATCGTATATAACTCATTAATCAAAAGGATGGCAATCCGTAAGAAAATCGGTTTTTACCTTTCCGAAAAAGTGGACGTTCCTACGGTGATCGGTTATTTTAAACCCATTATTTTATTTCCGGTTGCTGCGTTATCTGCATTGGACCTGAAACAGGTGGAAACAATACTAATACACGAGCTTAGCCATATCCGAAGAAATGATTATGTACTTAACCTATTAAAATGTATGGTGGAAGCGATCTTGTTCTTTAATCCCTTCGTGCGGGTTCTGAGTAGCATGCTTGAAAAGGAAAGGGAATATACTTGCGATGATGAGGTGTTAAATTACGGCGGGGACGCCATGGTGTATGCCTATGCATTATTATCACTCGAAAGTATTCGTACTAAAAAACTATCTACACTTGCCCTAGGTGCTTTTGACGACAAAGAGCACTTGCTTCAACGAATTAAAAGAATTACACTTATGAAAACAACCACATTAAATGTGCGCCATAAACTTAGTGCACTGGCACTTCTAATTGCAGGTGTCTTCGGATTAGCTTGGATTAACCCGTCAAATGACAGCATTCCTAACCCACCCAAAGCACCGGCACCAGCGGAAGTGAAGCCTTCAGCTCCAGCTTTGCCTGTACCTCCCGCGAGTCCTTCTGCTGAAATTTTGGCTCCACTAGCTCCTTTACCTCCGCTTGCAGCTCCTTTAAACAAACAGGATACGCTTAAACAGCACGACACCCCTAAAGATAATGCCGTAGATTCCTCGGTGGATTACCAACATGATTTAGATGCCTTTTTTTCATCGAAAGAGTGGCAAGACTATCAAAAGGAATTGCAACTGAATGCCAACGAAATTGGGAAGCAAGCACAAGAACTAAACAAGCATTTCGATTCGCCTGAGTGGAAACAATGTCAAGAAGAATTGACGAAGAATAGTGCCGAAATTGCTCAACATAATAAAGCTATTACAAGCTTTTTTGAATCCCCTGAATGGAAAGCGAGCATGAAAAATGTTCAGGAAAAGGCAGCACAACTGGGAAGATTGGCGATGAAAGGTGATTCCACTTATTTTGAATCCCCCGAGTGGAAAGCAAAGGAAAGAGAGCTAGCGGAAAGCAGTAAGAAGATGGAAGCGCTTTCAAAACAAATGCAATTAAAAATGCACAGCTCGGAAATGCAAGCAAAAGAAAAGGCTTTGGAGGCAAGAGCATCCGCGTTAAGTCAACAAATGGTTGCATTAAGCACGAAAATAGAAACACCTGAATTCAAAGCCAAGCAAGAAGCTTTGCGAAAAAAAGCGGAAGAACTAACGAAGCGTGGTGCACGCTTTGATACGATCATTAAACAATTGGATCGCTTGTCGATTCCCCGCTTCGAATAATAATGACAATGTATTGAAAGAGTTCTATTGTCTAAACCGTTGGCTTCAACTATCTTTGTATTCTTTTAATAACGTAAAAAACAAACGATATGTATCCAGAATATTTAGTTGAACCTATGCGCAAAGAGTTGACAGCCGTGGGTTTCGAAGAACTTAAAACACCCGAAGAGGTTGACTCGGCGATTAACAGTGACGGAACTGTTTTTGTCGTTGTGAACTCAGTTTGTGGTTGTGCTGCAGCAAATGCACGCCCAGCAGCGAAGGCGGCCATTCAAAACGAGAAAAAGCCAGCTAAGATTGTGACCGTTTTTGCCGGTATGGAGAAAGATGCTGTTGATAAGGCTCGAAACTATATGTTACCTTATCCACCTTCTTCACCATCGATGGCTTTGTTTAAGGATGGTAAATTGGTGCACATGATTGAGCGGCATCATATTGAAGGAAGACCTGCTCAAATGATTGCCGATAATCTGATTGCTGCCTTCAATGAATATTGCTAAGAATCAATAAAATAAATAGCTTATTTATTAAAAAGGCCCTTAATTACAATGAGGGCCTTTTTAGTGTAAGATGCAAAAGCAGAGCAATTACACATCCTCATTTAAGAGATGCTCGAGCTCCTCGTGGCTGATATTCATATTGACGTTTCCCTGTTTGGCGTAAGAAATTTCACCGGTTTCTTCAGACACAATTACGGCGACAGCATCACTCATCTCGGTGACCCCGATCCCGGCACGGTGCCGAAGCCCAAATTGCAGTGGAAGATCTTCACTGTCTGAAAGCGGTAAGATGCAGCTTGCCGTTTTTATTCTAAAGTCTACAATAACCAAAGCGCCATCATGTAAAGGACTATTTTTATGAAAAATACTTTCCAATAAACGTTTCGAAATCTCGGCATCGATAAATTCTCCACTATTTTGGTAATACTCCTCGTCAAAAAACTTCGAGAAGACAATTAACGCGCCTGTTCGCGATTTTGCCATACTTCTACAAGCATCAATGATCGGCTTCAGGCGAGCAGTGTTGTCCTTTTCGATTTCTTTCTTTCCCAAAAAAAGCGACCACAGCTTGCGGTTGCGTCGAAAGCTGATGTTTTTCCCGATATGGATTAAGAACCGTCTAATTTCTTGTTGAAAGACAACGATTAACGCAATGGACCCCACACTGATAAAGCCACCGAATATTTCCGTAAGCAATCGCATTTGCGATTGCTTAACCACTAGATAGGCTAAGTAAATAATGAATAAACCAATGAGGATATTCACCGCAATTGTTCCACGGATAAGATTGTAGATGTAATAGATGATGATAGCTACCAGAAAGATATCAATTACATCCAATAGTCGGATGTTGAAAAAGCTAAAATCAATATTGCCCATAACATCCGCAAGTTATAAATTTTTTTCCTTAGCCTGATAGGGCGAACTGATTTTCGCTTGATCGTTGCTTAGCGTTGACCATTGTAATAATTAGCAATACGTTGCCTCAATTGCCATTCATATTGCGCAACTACCAACCCGATATTTGCTTGGTCGTATTTGGTTTTTTGAAGAAGAAACTCCACGGAGTTAATATCGCCCGCCTCAAAACGAACTTCTGCTACACGGAACGATTCTTTATATGCTTCTACCTGTTGACGTAATTCCAAATATTTTTCTTTCGCGGTTTGTAGATTAATCAATACCTGTGCGGTTTGCTGTTGCAGGTTATTCTCTGTATTTTCAAGATCTATTTCGGCGTTTCTTAATTCAAGTTTGGCTCGAGATACATTAATTCGTCTTCTGAAGCCGTCTAGAATCGGGATGCTTAGCGTTAAACCAGCCCCTTTTCCTAAGTTATCTTGAATTTGATCCATATAGGTTCCTCTGTCTCTGTCCGCATTTGAATATCGACTTGATAAATTTGCACCGAGCGATAGGGATGGAAAATATAAAGAACGGGTTGCTTTTAGTTGGTATTCAGCACTCTCTTTCCAGAATTGGGCCGCTTTTAATGTTCCGAGTGAGGAAGCTGCTTTATCATAAAGCGTCTCTTGGCTTAAGGATGCGCTGGAAACATCGGGAAGCTGGTTGATTGGTTCGAATGAAAGCGCTTGGCTATAAGGAATATTTAGTAAAGCGGTTAACGTTATGATATTTGTTCTAAGGGTATTTTCACCGGTCAACACGGTAATCTGGTCTCCCGAAAACTGCCCTTTGACGTCATAGTATTCGCCCGGGGCAATTGCGCCATCTTTATTGAGCAGCGCCAACCGTTCCAATTGCTTTTGTGTAACATCCCGCTGTTGTTTATATTGATCAAGTGCGTCATTCGCCGTAATAACTTGTAAATAAGCCAGTATAACATCCATCGTTAAATTGTCTTTTATCCGCTGCTCATCCATTTGTGTTGCTTGATAAGCGAAGGCTTGTTGACGAATGGTTCGGAGCAGGTTAAGACCGTTGAACAGAACGAGGTTTGTACTTAAATTCTGATTTCCCGAAGTTATATTTTGAGAAACGATGGCGTTGGTGATCGGATCTGTAGAAAAGCCCGTGTTAATATTATGGTTCAAAGTCCCGCTCAGCGTTGGCAGTAAAGCCGCTTTCGCCTGTTTTAAATCTAAAGAGGCTGCTTGGCTACTATTGGCACTTTTCTGGGCGTCTGCATTGTTTTTAAGCGCTAATGCGATACACTCCTCTAGATTATAGTGTGTTTTAACGGAATCTTGGCCACGAGCAAATAATGGAAATATATATAGAAAAAACAATAAAGCTCTTGTTAGTGTATTCATGTAAAATTTATTATGCCAACAGAATACACAGGATAAGCCAAAATCTTATCTGTTTTATTTACAAGCGGTTATTAAAAGAGAGGGGGTGTTATACGTTCGGAAACGGGCATTAGGTGTTCGTTTTCGTACAGTAGGTTATTTCAATTAATCGCTTCTCGTTTTTTTGTAACGGATAAATCAAGGGGTAGATCTAGGGCTTATAGTCTTATATCAACGGCCTGCTCTAAGTCAATCTCCTTTTCCCACTTGGCGATTACGACTGTGGCGGCTGTATTACCGATAATATTAGTTAATGCTCTGGCTTCGCTCATAAAACGGTCAATACCAAAAACCAGCGCAACGGATTCTACGGGAACATGGCCGACCATCGGGAGTGTAGCGGCTAAAATGATGAACCCGCTACCGGTTACACCTGCTGCACCTTTTGATGTGAGTAGCAGCACTAGCAAAAGTGTTAGCTGTTGATTGAAGTTCATGTGCATATTAAGGGCCTGTGCAATAAAGATTGCCGCCATGGTTAGGTATATTGATGTGCCGTCCAAATTGAAAGAATAGCCTGTTGGAATAACCAAGCCTACTACCGGCTTGGAGCAACCTGCCTTTTCCAGTTTTTGCATAATGCCCGGGAGTGCAGATTCAGACGAAGAAGTGCCTAAAACAATCAGTAGCTCTTCTTTGATGTACTTTAAAACTTTCCATATGCTGAAGCCATTAAAATAGAGGACCGCTCCCACGATCAGAAAAATAAAGATGAGACAAGTTAGATAGAAACAGAGCATCAGCATACCCAACTTTGCGAGCGAACCAAGGCCATATTTACCAATCGTAAAACCCATTGCGCCCAGGGCACCTATGGGAGCAGCGCGCATGATAATCTTGATAACCGCGAAAATTCCGTTTAGGAAAGATTGTAAAACAGTCATCACAGGTTCAGCCGATTTCCCTATTTTAGAAAGGCCGAAACCAAGTAAAATGGCAAAAAATAACACCTGTAATAAATCGCCTTCAGCCAATGCTCCAATAACGTTATCTGGAATAATGTGCAATAGAAAGTCCTTTAGGCTGTCCTGATGTTTGCTCTGCGTGATATAAGTTTCAACGGTTGAGGTGTCCAACGAAGCGGGGTCGATATTCATTCCCGTTCCGGGTTGCAAAATGTTTACGATGGCTATTCCTAAAAGGAGCGCAATTGTGGTCATTACTTCAAAATAGATAATGGCGGTTAAGCCTACTTTACCTACTTTCTTCACATTCTGCATGCCGGCAATTCCCAACACGACTGTGCAAAAGATAAGCGGCGCAATAATCATTTTTACCAATTTAATGAAGCCATCGCCCAAAGGTTTGAGCGATTCACCTACGCTAGGGTAAAAATGACCGACTATTATGCCGATAATGATAGCAACAATTACCTGAAAATATAGATTTCTCGATAAATTTCTCATAAGAGCGGTTGGATCTACCTGTTTTAGGAATACGTAAAATTTTTTGGCAATATAAACAAAAAAGGGAGTAAAACTTTATAGATTTAACCCTGTTTCATTGGAGGGATATTTATGCACAGCTATATTATTGGGATCTGGTTTTTATTATTTATAAGCGCCTCTGAACTGAAAGCGCAGCCATTTGCGTCGGGCTTCAGTAAACAGGAATATCAAACCTTGTTGCGCATTTCTTCTTCCCAGAGCGATACGTTAAAACCCGGGCCAAATTATTTGGAACCGCCGACTGATTATGAACGGATTTATCGATCTCCTGAGCTGGGCTTAAAAAACCGATGGGATTTTTGGCTTAGCCGTGATAAACGAATAATGGTCGTCTCGCTTCGTGGAACTATTAATGACCCGGTAAGCTGGTTGGAGAATTTTTATTCCGCAATGGTTCCTGCAAAAGGAGAAATACAATTGAATGATAGTACAACCTTTACTTACACGTTCTCAAAAAATCCGAAGGCGACCGTTCATGCCGGCTGGACCGTTGGAATTGCCTATTTGGCACCTGATATCCTTGCGCAACTGACAGAACAGTATAAAAAGGGGACGAAGCAATTAATCGTTATGGGACATAGCCAAGGAGGAGCTTTAGCGTTCTTATTAACCTCTTATCTACGATATCAGATAGAAGAAAAGCGATTACCGGCAGATTTACTTATTAAGACCTATTGCAGTGCTGCGCCAAAACCCGGTAACTTATTTTATGCTTACGATTATGATTTCATCACAAGAGGCGGCTGGGCTTTTAATGTGGTGAATGCTGTCGATTGGGTGCCGGAAACACCTTTTTCATTGCAAACCTTAGAAGATTTTAATCAGTTAAATCCATTTGGTAGTATTGATCAAGTATTAAATAAGCAAAAACCGTTCTATGTTCGGTGGTACCTAAAGCGCGCTTTTAACAAACTGGATAAATCAAGCAAGAAAGCAAGAAAGAATTTTGAAAAGTATTTGGGAAAGACACTGTTTAAGCAAATTCACAAAACGCTGCCACAGTTGAAAGAACCCGTCTATGCAGAAACGATGAATTATATGCGGGCCGGAGTTCCTATTGTCCTCCAACCCGACTCAGCTTATTATAAATTATACCCGGATACGGGAAAAAATGTCTTCGTACACCATGCTTTGAAGGCTTATGCAACACTTTTGGAACGATATTAACATAAAATCTGTGTATATCGTTTAGCATGGGATGACCCTCTTTTAATGAGAATAGCTTTATTTTACAATTTGTCCATCCAGTAGCTCGATAATTCGGTTACCGTACTCCGCATTTTTTTCTGAGTGCGTCACCTGTATAATTGTCACGCCATCTTCCTCATTCAACTGCTTGAATAAATCCATAATTTCCTCTCCCTGTTTCGAATTTAGGTTACCCGTTGGTTCATCCGCAAGGAGCAGTTTAGGACTTGTTGCCAGCGCACGGGCAATGCCGACAAGTTGTTGTTGTCCGCCCGAAAGTTGAGCAGGGAACAGATCTTTTTTGCCAACAATTCCGAAACGATCTATTAAGTCGGCCACAATTGCTTTTCTTTCGCTGCCCTTTAAATTTTTATAAATCAAGGGCGTTTCAATGTTTTCGTAAACGGTGAGCTCATCAATCAGATGATAAGCCTGAAATACGAAACCGATATGCTCTTTATAAAGCGCGGAACGTTGTTTTTCCTTCAGGTGTAAAACTTCTTCTCCGAGCAATTGATAGCTGCCTTCATTCGGTTCATCCAGCAGCCCAAGAACGTGCAGTAAGGTTGATTTTCCAGAACCGGATGGTCCCATGATCGACACAAATTCACCTTCGTTAATTGTAAGATGGATATCCTTTAACACAAACGAACGGTTGCCGCCCACGTTATACCATTTAAAGATGTTGCTAAGTTGAATCATCGTCTTTTTTGGTGTAAGTTAAAAAGTAAAAATTAAAAAACTAAAAGTTTGTCCCTGAAGGACGCATTAATATCTTATAAACCGGTATCAATAATTAAAAGAATCTCCCTTTGGACCTTAAACCCATGTTCCCTTCTTGAAGCGCTGCGACGTCATTCATTTCTTAACGTATCTGCAGGGTTAACAATAGAAGCTTTAATGGCTTGATAACTGATCGTAATGAAGGCTAAAAACAAGGTTAATGCCGCTCCTACAATGAAGATTACCCATGACAAATGAATACGATAAGCGAAGCTGTCCAACCACCTAGCGGTACCCCACCAAGCAAGGGGGGTAGCAATCAGCATTGCAATACATACCAATTGAATAAAGGGTTTGTTGAGCAACAATAGAATTTGTCGGGTATTGGCACCTAACACTTTACGGATACTTACCTCTTTTTCGCGTAAATTGATTGCAAAAGCCGACATGCTGAATAAACCGAGTAATGCTACCAGCATAATCAACGTAGAGAATGCTGTGAAAGCTTGGCGTAGCTGTTCTTGTTTAGCATAAAGCGCGGCATATTGCTGGTCAAGAAAATCGTAGATAAAGTACTTGCCATCCAGCTTGTTAATAGATGGCCATTGTTTTTCCAACATTTGTAGGGTTGAACGAATGCTGCTCCCGTTCACTTTTACCAAAATATCACTTTTAAAGGGGTGATTCGGATAGCTGCACTTTGTTTGCAGCGTATAGGCGGTGGGTTTTACAAGTTGTTCAAAACCTTGCATTTTACTATCTTTTACGATACCGATTAGGGTATAGTTTTGATCGCAAATACGGATCTTTTCACCGTTCAGTTGATTGATTCCTAAGCGCCGTGCTGCTGATTCATTGATGACAATAGATTGAGTGGTATCTGATTGTAGCGATGTGGAGAAGGTCCTACCCGCTAATAGGTCCATATCCAGGGTTTCGAAATAACCAAAATCTACACCAATATGGTCTAAAGCGTATGCTTTATCGATATAAGTGAACTCTTCATTGCTGGGTGCGGGTCCTCCCGGGTAATTCGTTACCACCGTAACTTCCTCGATACCGGGAATCGCTTTCATTTGATTCCTCAGCGTGGTGAATTGAGCGGGTTTATTGAATAGCGTGAGATTTTTAATATGTACAATATGGTCAACATTAAATCCCTTATCACTTTTTTCCATATAGTTCATCTGCCTATTGATAACGAGCATTGCACTGATAAAGACAAAGGCGATGATAAATTGAAAAGCAAGCAAGGCGTTTCGTAAAGTAAAAGTCCCATGGCCGTTATAAAGATTTCCTTTGAATATGGTAATGGGATGATAGCCAGATAAAATATACGCGGGATATAATCCTGAAAAGAGCGTGGTTAATAAAATTGCGCTACCTAGTTGGCCAAACACAGTCAGGTTGAAATCGAAAGAAGAAAAATCATAACCAAAAAAAGTGATCATAGCATTCCACCCCATGTTGACCATAAAGCAGGCAATGCCTGCAGATAGGAGACATTGCGCAAACACCTCAATTAGGAACTGAAGGCCTAAGCGTTTTCGAGAAACACCAAATACTTTCTTCAAACCAATCTCTTTAAACCGTTTTTGCGATTGTACCAACATCAAATTCGCAAAATTAATGCATGCTAATAATAGGATGATAGAAGAAAGAATACCCAGTGCCCACACGATCTTGTACCCTGTATCGGAACCATTTTTGGGGCGCAGGTGGAGGTTTTCTAAGGGATCCAGATAAATAATGGATTCTGCACGTGTTGATCTGCTGACTTCTCCTCGTTTCGCGATGTTATTTTGATAGATGGTATTGATTTTATGCGTGAGTGCCTTAATATTGATTCCTGGTTTTACGAGGATATAAGTTTGATAAACATTGTTATCACCGTCACCCTTTCCTTCTGCAATGTCCTCTCTAAAACCAATGTAATCGTATTCCAAATTTGACAGGAGACGAGGTTCAGTGATTCCATGGACGTTCTCCGTAAAACCACTCTCTTCGTTCATTAAGGATACCATCTTAGAGGTCTTGAATGCTGCTGGAGCTTCATTAGGAAAGAGTTTTTTACCCACTTCGGCGGACAGTAGGCCTATTGACTTCTCCGAGGAATTAGCAATTGAAAGTCCTGTTAGATTGATCGCAAAAATAGTTGCAATAGTACGATCGGCTCCCAGCCAATTCTTCACATAAAACATCTCATTTTCCGAGATAAACGGGATTTCAAAAGGAGCCCTTGCAACGCGACCAACACTTTCTATTTCGGGTATTGCTGCTTTCAAAGCAGGAGCAAGTGCCGCAGGCGTAATATCGGAAGAACGAGCCTCATCAGTTAAACCGATAAGGTAGATATTTTCATAATTGGGATTCCATTTATCATAACTATTTTCTCGATGAATGTAGGCATAGGCCAGAATAAATCCGGCAAAGCCGATCGCCAGACCTAACATGTTAAGCATAGTAAACAGCTTGGACTTCCAAGCTGCTCTCCATGCTATCTTTAGGTTATTGGTATTCATATTTTATTGTCGTAAGTTTTATGTTATAAGGTTCTTAATACTTATAATGTATAGCTTTAATAAGGCTAAGAGTAGGTTTACTACCTACCCAGAGCCATCATTTATAACCAATCGTACCAAAATGGGCATAAATGAAACCAAAAAGTGTAAGCGGTTGAAAATTAGCATCTTGTTTTATTCATGATTCGAATCGTTGTCCGATAGTGCACAATTGGTGTTCGAAAACGAACAGTGTTTTTTCAATTGTGGGTTGCGAGACTTGTTTTTACGAACAACGGGCAACTCACAACGAATCTACTCATTCCTTAATGAGTCGGCGGGATTGGAAATTGCGGTTTTAATCGTTCGGAAAGCGGTGCTAATGAAAGCAATGCCGAGCATGAAAAAGGTTACGTAAATAAAAATTGATAAGGAAATCGGTGTTCTTAAAGAGAAATTTTTGAGCCAATAGTACAAAAGTAACCAAGCAATGGGACTGGCAATCGCTGTGGCAATTAATACAAGTTTTATAAATTCGCTGGAAAGCAGATAGGTAAGAGAACGGATGCCTGCACCCAATATTTTGCGAATGCTTATTTCTTTTTTTCGTTGTTCGGCAATAAAAGTAACCAGGCCATAAACACCTAAACAGCTTATGACTAATGTCAATAAAGTGAAAGCAGTACTTAGCTTAGCAATTCTATTTTCAACGGTAAATTTTTTGGCAAAATCATCTTTAATAAAGCTATAATCAAAAGGCTCATGCGGGAAGTGCTTCCTGAACACCTCGTTGGTTTTCGTCAGCGCCTGCTGATGTGTCACATTTGGTGCGATTCGGGCAATGAGAAAATTGGCTGCAGGTTGCATGAAGTAGATCATTTGATGTACTGGTTCATAGGGTGATTGAGCCACCAGATCTTTAACCACACCAATTATGGTATAAGAAGCATCATTAAATGTGGCGTCTTTCCAGCGAATCGTTTTTCCTATCGGATCTTGTATGTTCATATACCGCACGGCGCTTTCATTTAGGATAACAGCAGTGGAATCACTGATGAAGTCTTCAGAGAAATCCCTACCCGCAATAATTTTCCAATCGAGTGTTTCTCCATATTCAGGAGATACAGCCATTAACGAAAAATCATCCTTAAATCCAGGGGGTTTGCCTTCCCAAAAGAAACCGGAGGTATTTGACCAGTTATCCGTTGCCGGGCTGGTTGTCTGTGCCACATCTGTTAGCATTCCCGTGCTTAGTAATGCATTTCGGAACGATTCATTACGACCATTAAAGTTATTTATCCGAACACTGATAAGTCCATCTGGACGATAACCTAGATCCCGATTTTTTGCATAATTTATTTGCTTAAACACCACGATGGTGCAAATCGTTAAAATCGTTGCAACAGTAAATTGAACAATAACGAACACTTGGCGTAAGGGAACGATTGCTCGCTGTGTTTGATATAAGCCTCTGAGGGTATTAATTGGTTTAAAAGTGGACAGTACTAAAGCCGGGTAAGCACCGGAAAATAGACCGACTGAACAAACAAAAGTGAAGCAGATTAAATGAAAAGTCAAGCTGCTATAAGGAATACTCAAATTTTTCTCTGCCAACTCGTTAAAATAGGGCAAAGCTACATAGGTCGTAATTAACGCCAACAAAAAGGACAAGAAGGAGGTCAATATAGATTCACAAAAAAACTGAAGCATAAGTTGCTTTCGGTTCGACCCAACAGATTTACGAAGCCCAACTTCCTTTGCCCTTTTCTGTGCGCTTGCTGTGCTTAAATTAACAAAGTTTACCGTAGCAAGAAGCAAGACAAAACCCGCAATAATCGAAAAAAGCCATATGTATTTTATTTGTCCTCCGGCTTGTTTTCCATTTTTCCAATCGTCGTACAAATGCCATTTACTCATAGGATGTAGAAAAAGCGAGTAGGTGGTAGCGACCTGTTCCTGATTTTTGGTTAGCTGATCTTCCTGCAGCTTGCTTATTTTTTCAGTGGTCGATGAAAAGGATGTAGCAGGGTTCAATTCAACAAAAACTTCGAACCAGTTATATTCCCAGGCCCTTTCCATTTTTTTATAGTTTCCATCGGTAGCGACTAGGAGCTTCCAAGGAAGCAAATACTTTACTTCTCTGAATGTAGAATTTAGAGGAAAATCTTCATAGATGCCCGTCACGGTGGTGAGCATGTTATTGTCAACTTTAACCGTTTTGCCAATAGCATTCACCTTTCCAAAAATAGCATAGGCCATTTCTTGCGAAAGCATGATGCTATTCGGCTTCTCTAAGCCCGCTCTTATGCCGTGTTTTATCTTTAGTGGAAGGATCTTCGTACCATCATCCTCTATGAACTTACCCTGAGCACGAAGTCGTTTGTTCTCACTGCCTAGCGTATGTTCGCCCGTTTGACGAGCTAATGCAACCGTCTCAAATTCCTGATGAAAATTTGTTCTTAGCGCTTCGGCCAGAGGAGCAGCAACTGTTTTTGATGTTTGTATAGTACCGGTATGTTCGGTGTTGAGCATTACTTGTGCAACCCTTGTATAATTCGCTTGTTGCTGATCAAAGGTTAGCTCATCCCAAACCCATAAACTAATCAGTAGCGTTACGGTTATACCTAAGGATAAACCAATCATATTAATGCCCGTATAAGTCCGATTCTTTAAAAGTGTTCTCCAAGCAATTTTGATATAGTTTCTGATCATCTCGTTATTCGTTATTTGCTGTCAGTTATTTGTTTTTTTTCGATAAAGAGTAACCAACAACCAAATTATTCATTCCGCAAACTATCCACAGGATTGGCCTTTGCTGCTTTAATAGCCTGCACACTCATTGTAAAAAAGGCTATGCCTATTGCCATTAAACCAGCTAATGCAAATATCCACCATTGAATTTCTATGCTATAGGTAAAACGTTGCAACCATTTGGTCATGGCCCACCAAGCGATTGGTGTGGCAATTAAAATGGCATATATTACCAATTTCAAAAAGTCTTTGGAAAGCAAAGTGACAATCCCCGAAATGGAAGCACCAAGTACTTTCCGGATACCAATTTCCTTTGTGCGTTGATGGGCTGTTAAGGTAATCAGCCCTAATAAGCCTAAGCTACTGATCAAAATAGCAACGAAAGTTGATAAATTGATGATTTTGGACATATTCCTTTCCTGTGTATAGAGTTCCTCGATGCTTTTATCGTAGAATTTATATTCAAAAGCGTCTGCGGGATAAAATTTTTTCCAAAGCTTTTCGATATCGCCAATGCTTTCCTGCCAGCCATCTGGGTTTCGTTCCGTTAATTTTATATTATAAGTCGCATTCAATTGCTTGTCGATCAGTAAGATAATCGGATCAATTGAGCTATAGAAAGTCTTATTATGAAAGTCCTTTACCACACCGACAATCGGATGTTTTTCGTGATCTTGCGGACCAATGAATTTTCCGATCGCTTCCTTCGGTGATTTAAAACCAAGGATCTTTGACATGGTTTCGTTAATTAGATATTCCTTGACAGTATCTAGTGGAAGAAGGTTACGGCCAGCTAGTAAATGCATGTTGTAGAGTTCCAGATAGGCCGTATCGATATTCTTTATATAGGGTTGGAGTTCTTTTTTGGCCGTACCATCATCGGGTATATAATCGTAATTATTACTTATCGTATGACTGCTTAAAGGAGGAGCGGCTAAGGAAATAGTCTCTATTCCTTTTAAGTTCTTCAGCTCATTTAGAAAAGTGTATTTTGTCCCTTTGTTATCATTTACTTTACGCCAGGGAATGTTGACTAATAAAATGGCCTTCTTGTTAAACCCAAGATCTTTATGAAGCGTATAGCGAAGTTGTTCACCCACAATAATGGCGCATACGATAAATAACATAGCGATGATGAACTGAAAAACGATAAGTGTTTTTCGGAGGGATAAGCGGACATTTCCAATCGTAATAATGCTTTGATTCCGTAGGATTTGAATCGGGTTAACACGCGTGCTAAGCCAGCTGGGATATAAACCTGCGCAAAGCGTGGTGAGCCCTAAGAATAGCCAAAATAGAACGAAAATCTGATAATAGTTACTATAGGCATGCATATGCTCGGGAAACAAGTCTTGGAACGATCGGAGAAACAGATAAGTGAAAAAACAGGAAACAAATGCCGCCAGCAGGCAAGTGACAAAGGTCTCCCCTAAAAATTGATAGATCAAACGTCCGCCTGAACTACCCATTGTTTTACGTACGGCTATTTCCTTACCCCGTTTAGGTAATTGTGCTGTACTCAAATTAATGAAATTGATGATCGCCAAGATTAACAAAAAGACGGCCACGCCAATTAAGCCAAGCAGAACGGGTTTGTTGGCCTTATGCACATTATTTTCGCCATATTCTGTGCGGAAGTGCATCGCTGTTATCGGAATAAGGCGCTGATCACGTCTAAATCGCCATTTAGCAAATTGTTCTTGGGTATTTTTGACGGAAAGGGCGTTGATTTTTTGTTGTACTGCCGTGACTGAACTGTTGGCCTCAAGTTGAATATATAATTTATCGCTGGAATTCGTAGACCCCCAGTCACTCTGCGATGGATAATCCTTTGGTAGTGTAAAAAACTCCTTGGCATAAAAGCTAGTTGCAAAATCTAAATCATTAACAATTCCGCTAACTTCTTTACTAATGCTATCATTATAAACCAATGTTTTACCCATGATGTCATTTATAGCAAATCCCGGGAAATACTTTTCTGCTCGGCTTTTCGTCAAAACAACTTTATTGGGCGCGTCCAGTGCCTGTTTTGCATTTCCCGTTAGCCATTGATAAGGGAGCATTTCGAAGAAACTGGACTGTGTCATTACCTGAAGATCGGGCGATTTAAAAGTTTTACGTTCACCGTTTCTTTGAGGAATAACCACTTGTTCCATAAACAGTTCAGCAACAGGAACAACGAATTTAACCCCGGGAACCTCTGTTTCAACGGCCTTTCCCAAAGGTTTCGGCACCCCCACATTATGTCCCTCTTCTCCATTAAATTCTAGGTGACTGACCACGTTGAAAATTCGCTCGTGATTTGGAATTGCCCGTTCGAAGCCAAACTCAAAACCGACCAGTTGATAGATGATAAAGCAGGCACTAATACCGATACTTAAACCTAAAATATGCAGGCTTGTAAACAATTTGTTGTACCATAGCTGACGGATGATCGTTTTTAACATTGTAGTTATTTGTTGTTAGTTGTTTGTTCTTGGTAAGGCATCGCGAATAACCAAGAGCTAATAACGAAATTTATTCGGTCCTTAAACTTTTGACAGGATTAGCTCGAGCAGATTTAATTGCGCGAAAGCTAATCGTTAACATCGCGATGGAGATTGCCAAGATACCCGCAAGAACAAAGGTCCACCATTCGATGTTGATTCGGTAGGCAAAGTCTTCTAACCACTTATTCATAGCCAACCAGGCAACAGGTACGGCAATGAATATAGCAATGAGCACAAGCTTTAGGAAGTCTTTCGACAATAATTGAACTAATCCTCGGACGCTTGCTCCAAGTACTTTTCTTATACCGATTTCCTTAATTCGTTGCTCTGCTACAAAAGTAGCTAAACCTAAAAGCCCCATGCATGAAATTAAGACTGCGAGGGCGGCAAGAATACCAACAATTTCGCTGGTTGTTTGATCGGCTTTATAAAGATCTTCAAAATGGTCATCCAAAAATTGATATTCAAAATCACTGTCGGGACTTACTCGCTTCCAAACGGATTGGATATAGGCTAAGGCATCTTGAGCTTTTGCTGTATTGATTTTAATTGAAAGTTCACTATAGCCAAAATCCTTTTGGTTATAGAGACATAAGGTTTCAATTTTATGATGTAGTGAATTGAAGTTAAAATCTTTTGCGACGCCGATGATCGTACTGTTCGAATCTAAACCACCAAAACCAAAGCGCTGGCCAATTAGCGATTCTATCGGCTGTTGCCTATCTTCCTTGAGTAGCTCTTTGGCAAGGGATTCATTGATAATATAGGTCTTGCCATTTTCAGCCAACCGATCGCTTGAAAAATCACGACCGGCCACGAGTGGAATTTGGTAAACCTTTAAGAAATCGGGATCAACCACGATCTGTGAAACAGCAAAATTTCGAACAGGACCATTTCCATAATAATTCACACCTGTTTGATGTAAATTGTTGCCTAACTTCTGCTGATTAGCCGTAACACCTTTAATTAAATTACTGGCTAAAAGTTCCTGCTTCAGTGCTTCATATTTTTTGTTCGCGTTATTATCCAGTGAAACGGTTACAATCTGTTCTCGCGTGAACCCCAAGTCTTTTTTTTGCATAAAGCGAAGTTGTTTGATCGCAATGAGGGTGGAACTCATTAAAGCAATGGCGCAGGCAAATTGCCCAACAACTAATAAATTTCGGAAAAATGCTTTGCCTTTAATACGGGAAGCTTTACCTTTCAAAACAATGGTAGGTTTGAATGAAGATAGGTAAGCCGCAGGATATAGCCCCGCCAAGCCCCCAAGTAGGATGGCGCCAAAAAGCAAGGAAAAGAAAAGACCAGGAGTAGCAAATAAAGGAAACGAGATGGCTCGAAGACTGATATGATTGACATATAATAGCATTAATTTAACCATACCGATCGCCAATAGCAAAGCAATTAAACAAAGGAAAATGGATTCGCCGATAAACTGAAAATACAATTGTCCTCTTTTAGCGCCTGTACTTTTCCGTACACCGATCTCTTTCGCTCTACCTGAAGAACGAGCCGTAGTTAAATTGACAAAATTGATCGAAGCGATTGCTAATACCACCAGCGCTATAGCAAAGAAAATAAGGGTGTATTTACTGTTGAACTTCTGATGATTGATATAATCATGCGTAATATCTGTTGATCCCGCGTGTACATCCCGAAGGCTTTGCAAGAATAGCTCATAACCCTTGGCTCTTTCTTGTCCCATATGATCTACGAGAAAAGCAGGAAATCTCTTTTCAAGTTGTCGAATCGCTGCGTTTAGCTCAATTTCCAAATAGGTGGTGAGCCAATTGCTTCCCCAATTCTGCATTTGTTCCGCATTGACATAAGTGTTCATGGAGAATAGTGCGTCGAACTGAATATGCGAATTTTCAGGAATGTCTGCTAAAATTGCTGTAATGGTAAAGTTGGTGGTATCTCGTCCGCTCGTAGTAATCGTCTTGCCTAAAGCTTCTTCACTGCCAAATAAGGCCTTGGCACTCGTCTGGGTAAGCACTAGACTATTGGGATTCTGTAATGCGGTACTGCGATCACCTTTTAAAAGCTTGAAATCGAATAACTGTAAAAAGGTAGAATCGACTAAATGGGTGGAAGCCAGCGCATGTTTGATACCATTTACCTGAAAAGTGACTTTACCAAATGGATTGACACGTGTAAAGTTGATAATTTCAGGAAACTCACGCTGTAAAGTCGGGCCCATGGGGTACATGGAGAGCGCGACTTTTTGAGGAGCGACCATTCCTTCCCATTTCTGTACCTCATCTAAGCGGTAGAGGTTCTTTTGATGTATTGCATCAAAATTTCGTTCATATTGAACAAAAAGAATAATAACAATACAAACAGCCATACCAATGGCCAGCCCTAAAATATTCAATAGCGAATAGAACTTGTTTTTCCACAAATTACGCCAAGCTGTTTTAAAGTAATTTTTAAGCATAATTAGATCGTTTTGGCCATTATGCGTAGGCCATCATTTTTGGTTTACCAAAATACTTCCAAAAGTATTAATAGCTTGGTTATAAGCTTTTTGCATATATTTTTTAAACGCTTATGTTCGAAATCGGACAGGCAATGTTCGATTTCGGACAGCGGATGAGATAAAGGTTGATAGCGCGGGCTATTCTTTGACAGTGCGGTAACAAAAAGGCATACAAAATGAGATACAGGCAACAATGCCTTGTGGACAATTCCTTAATTTGCAAGGTGTTATTTGCGGAGATGGGATAAAAAATAATGAAAGCAGCAGTATTAGAAAAAAAAGGCGTTAGCCCAAGGTTTAAGATAAAAGAACTTCCTCAACCAAAAGTTAAGAACGGGCAAGTATTAGTAAGAAATTACGCTTCATCGATTAACCCCGTAGATGTAATGGTACGCAATGGAAAGGCTTTGCTTTCGAGTGCCGGTTTTTCCAATCAGGTAATCGGTAGTGATTTTTGTGGTATAGTACTGAAGTCGAAGAGTCGTTTGTTTAAGGAAGGGGATGAAGTTTTTGGTATGATTTCCGCCTTAAAAGGAGGCTGTTACGCAGAAGAACTAGCAGTAGATGCACATCAGCTTGCGCTTAAACCGATTAATCTTAACTATTTAGAGGCAGGAGTCATTCCTCTAGTTGGATTAACGGCCTATCAAGGCTTATTCAAGATCGGCAGGTTACAGGAAAGCGAGAACATTTTGATTACAGGATGTACCGGTGGGGTGGGATCCGTTGCTGTCCAGTTAGCGAGAACATTGAATTGCCATATTAGTGGCCTGTGTAGCGAAAAGCATCGTGCATATGCGAACAAAATCGGTTGTGATGTCGTTATTGACTATCAACGTCAACATATACCTTCGGGAGCCAAATTTGATCTTATATTTGATGCTGCAGGCATGTATACTTACAGTGATTTAAAACAGCATTTGAATGAGCAAGGACTGTTTGTGACCACTAGGGGGGAAACCAATAATATGAAAGGGTTCGTAAAAACGGCGGTTGATGTGGTTTTCGAACCCAATATGAAGTTCGTGTTTGTCAAACCCAGCGGGGATGATCTGAGCGCTTTAAAGGAACTTGTTGAAAGTGGAGATCTGAGATTGCATATAGCGGGCGTCTTTACGTTAAATGAGCTGACCGAAGCGCAATCCATGATGAAGAAGGGGGGATTTGTAGGTAAGATAGGCGTGGATATCGCAGGGGGTGGATTGAAAAGCGAGCGTTAAAATAGTAGGAATTATTATATGTAATGTGTCAATTCCATAGTTGACATCAATAAAAGGGTATCTGTCTTATTTTACCCCTAATTTGTCAGATTCCCCTACGAGCGGATCCCTAAATCTTCCGTATTTTTACCAAAGTTTAGTTGACGAAGCATATGTGCTTGCAAGAACAACCAATTATAAACAATTAAATGCATGATCTATGGATAATAGGCAGAATCAGCTGTCCCTTTGGAAAGAATTGGGAAATGCCATCCGCGGTACCGAGGCCGACTATACCCAAATTAATTTAAAGCGAGCCATTTTATTATTAGCGGTTCCCATGATTTTGGAGCTCATGATGGAATCTATTTTCGCGGTTGTTGATATTTACTTTGTTGGCAAACTAGGGCCATCGGCTGTTGCAACCGTAGGTCTTACCGAAACCTATTTATTTTTGCTTTATTCAATAGCAATGGGACTTTCTACGGCGGTTATGGCTATCATCGCCAGACGAATTGGTGAACAGAAAAAAGAACAAGTGGGTTTATCTGCTGTTCAGGCAATTTTCATTGCCATCATAGCATCTTTACCTTTTGCTACGGCCGGAATCTTCTTTTCCAAAGAATTACTAACACTTATGGGAGCGGATGCGTGGTCGATTCAGCACGGTTATGGCTACACGCAATGGATGTTAGGTGGTAATGTCGTGGTAATACTACTTTTTGTGATGAATGCAATATTTAGAGGTGCCGGAGATGCAGCTATTGCTATGCGTGTACTATGGGTAGCCAATGGCGTAAATATCCTTCTTGATCCGTTACTCATATTTGGTTGGGGGCCAATTCCCGCCTTTGGGATTGACGGCGCGGCTATTGCCACTAATATAGGTAGAGCGGTTGGTGTGGTAATGCAATTCTGGGTACTCTTTAAGGGAGGAAAGCACATCCGAGTCCGCATAGATCAAATCGTTTGGGATATGAAAACAATGTTTACCATATTACGCACTTCACTGGGAGGTATCGGTCAGATGTTGATTGCAATGACATCTTGGATTTTTTTGATGCGTATTTTGGCTGAAGTGGGAAGCGAGGCTGTTGCGGGGTCAACCATCGCGATGCGCATCATGATGTTTTGTATGATGCCTGCCTGGGGCTTATCGAACGCTGCAGCCACTTTAGTCGGACAAAATTTAGGTGCGGAAAGACCGGATCGAGCAGAATCGGCCGTTTGGAAAATCGGTCGTTATAATATGGTATTTATGCTTATCATTTCGCTGATATTTTTCTTCTTTAATAGACCCTTAGTCGGCCTTTTTAGCATAGACGACCGCGTTATTGCTATTGGGGGTGAATGGTTGCAGATTATTTCTTACTCTTTTTTTGTTTATGGTTGGTGGATGGTCTCTGTACAAGCCTTTAACGGAGCCGGTGATACAAAAACACCGACGATGATTAACTTTGTCTTTTTTTGGTTGATCCAGATTCCGCTTGCTTATTTTTTGGCTATTTCGCTTCATCTTTCCCATACCGGCGTGTTTTGGGGAATATTTGCCTCAGAGACAGGAGTGGGGCTTTTTACACTTTGGCTTTTTTCTCGAGGCCGCTGGAAAACGGTTAAGGTTTAAATTGCTGTATCGTATCAAGAGACCAGCCTTCTGCAGGCAAGTATGTATCAGGATATTTCAATGTTAAGGATTTTATGGTGTTGAAATATCCTGATATTTGTATTGTTTCGTTCTCAAGCGTTATCATTTTACAAGGTAAATACCCTATCTGGTTAGGATGGGTCGCGTTCCTATTCAGACCGTAAAGACTTCACCGGATTTGCCATCGCGGCTTTAATAGCTTGGTAACTCACCGTAAAAAAGGCAATAACCAGTCCTAAGAAAGTGGCTGCTACAAATATCCACCAGTGAATTTCCATATGATAAGCAAAATTGGCTAACCATTGATCCATAGCAAACCAGGCGAGGGGTGATGATATAAGCCCCGCGATTAATACTAATTTCATGAAATCGGTGGATAGTAGTTTGATAATATTGTTAACGGATGCGCCAAGTACTTTACGTATCCCAATTTCTTTCGTACGCTGTTGAGCAGTATAGGTTGCAAGACCCAATAATCCTAAACAGGCGATAAAGATTGCCATGCTAGAGAAAATGGAAAATACGTTCCTAAAATGGGCGTCAGCTTCATATTGCCGATTAAAGCTCTCATCAAGGAAGCTATATAAATATGGGCGTTGTGGCGCCAATTTTGTCCATATCTCGCCTAATTTACTAATCGTTGCCGGTAAATTATCCGACTGTATTTGCAAACTCAGAAATCGGCTTGCCATAGGAGCTAAGCGTAAGGTTAGGGGTTCAACACGTTTATGAAGAGAAAGATAATTAAAATCTTTTGTTACACCGATTACCGTTCCGTCCCGTCCCCATTGCGAAAAGCGCTTCCCGATAATATCTTTCGGGTTGCTATAACCATAAAGCCTTGCCGTAGCTTCATTAATGACTAAAGAATGTAACGTGTCTGCGGGGAAATCACGCGAGTAAGACCTGCCGGCGACCATTTCAATGCCGAAATGGGAAATGAAATCAATATCCACTTCAAAGATGGCCGGAACTTCCATAACGGAATTACCATTTGCCGTTTCGATACTCGTACCGGCATTCGGGAAATAGCTGCCAGGGACGCTACGGGATGCAGATACGGATACGACCTCTTTTTCGCGCAAAAAAGCCTGCTTAATGGACTCCAATTGCCGGAGTACCTGTTCATCATAATTGAAGTCTATGACCAACATATGGTTTTTTTTAAACCCGAGATTTTTATTTTGCAAGTGATCTAACTGTGATACGACGATAACAGTTCCGGCGATTAGGGCAATTGACAAGCTAAACTGGAAAATAACCAAACCTTTCCTTAAAAGGGCTCCTTTTGGAGAAGTACGGAAAACACCTCGAAGGATGGTGATGGGCTTGAAACCGGATAAGACTAACGCAGGGTAGCTTCCTGCTAAAAAGCCGGTAATGAACAGGGTAAGGAGGAAAAGTAAAAATGTTTGCCAAGTAAAGACAAAATCCGCGTTGATCTGCTTCCCGGTAACAGCGGCGACAAACGGGAAAAGCAGTAAAACCAATAAAAGCGCTAAAACAGCTGATATGAAAATCATAAGGAACGATTCAGTCAGAAACTGCCAAATCAATTCTTTTCTTGTGCTTCCTACTACTTTACGTATGCCAACCTCTTTAGCCCGCTCGAGCGAGCGTGCCGTTGCCAAATTCATAAAATTGATGCACGCTATACATAAAATAAAAATACCTATTACCCCAAAAATGTATAAATTGGCCAAACTACCGGTAGCGCCAGGCTGGCGATCGGCACTTGAGTGCAAATAAGCATTTAACATAGGTTCAAAGGCAATACTGTACCGACCATCATCATTAGCATGGTGCCGATTTAGAAAGGCAGGAATGTCTGCCGTTAACTGCTCAAGATTTGCTTTTTCCGAAAGTAGGAAATAAGTATAGAAATCCACATAACCCCACTCATCAAAAACCTCTGGCCAAGATTGCTTAAAGGAGCTCATAGACATGAGCGCGTCAAAAGTGAAGTGTGAATTAGGGGGTATGTCTTCTAAAATACCGGTTACTGTATAGACACCCGGGGCGGCCCTCCCACCGGTATTACCTCCTTCAATGGTTTTGCCAATAGGATTTTCGTCACCAAAATATTTTTTGGCCGTGCTCTTAGTAAGCACGGCGGAATAAGGGGCGACAAGTGCTGTTTTTGGATTACCGGCAAGCAATTTCCAACTGAAGACACTAAAGGTGTTGGAATCAGCAAAAAAGACATTGTCTTCTTGAAAGGCTTTGTCACCATAGCGAAGCAATACAGGGGATCTGCCGGAAAATTGGACAACCTCTTCTACTCCCGGAAAATCAGCTTCTAGTGCTTTTCCCACCGGTGCATTCCCCCAAATTTGATAAGTATAATCCCCTTTTTGCCCCGCTTTCGTTGTTCCGCTGGTTCCGATCTCTTTATAACCGTGAACAACGCGATAAATCCGATCCTTTTTTACGTGGTATTCATCATATGACAATTCATTCCGAATGTAAAGCCCAATGAGAAGACAGCTGGCAAGGCCGATAGCCATTCCGGTTATATTAAGCGCCGTGTATCCCTTGTTTTTTAAGAGGGTTCGCCAAGCGATTTTCATATAATTTTTTTTCATATTAAGTAGCAAGTAGAAGGTATCAAGTATCAAGATATTCTATGAGCCTATTTACGAATAAGAGCTTTATGTCTTGACACCTATATCTTGTGTCGTTGTTATTCATCCCTTAACGAATCAACCGGGTTCGCCAACGCTGCTTTAATTGCTTGAAAACTGACCGTCAACAAGGCTATTATTAAAACGGCGATACATGGAAAAACAAGCAGCCACCCATTAATTTTAATGTGATAGGCGAAGCTTTGCAGCCAAGTATGCATGAAAAACCAGGCGATAGGTAAGGCTATCAATGAGGCCAAGGCTACAAGCTTTAAAAAATCTCCAGATAGCATTTGTATAATATCGGCTGTGCTAGCTCCTAGAACTTTCCGAATCCCCACCTCTTTAGTTCGCTGCGCCGTAGTGAAAATGGAAAGGCCAAATAAACCGAGACAGGCTATTAAAATTGCCAAAGCCGTAAGCAGCAGTGTCATTGCCGCCTGTTTTCTTTCTGCGGTGTATTGTTTGGCAAAGTTCTTATCCAGGAAATAATAAGAAGTAACATTTGATCTGTCGAAAGTTTGATAGACCTTTTCCAAGTATTGGAGACCTTCCGAGATATGGTTTTTTGCCAGCTTAACGTATAAGTTGTCCTCCATAGTCGTTACAGGAGGCATTACCATCACGAGTGGTTCAATTACATGTTGAAGTGAATAAGTATGAAAATCTTTTACAACACCCACGATTGTTCTTTCTGCCGTGTTTCCTCGATCGTCTATGTTAAACTTCATTCGTTTCCCAATCGGATTCGTCCAACCGAGCTTTTTCATGAGGGTTTCATTGATTAAAGCGGAACTATATTTATCTGAAGGCATTGCGGTCGAAAAGTTTCTACCCAACGATAGTTTGATATCCATTGTTGGTAGGAAGTCTGCGTCAACCATTAACTCCTGTGCAGGAATAGAAGGAGCGGAAAAATCGCCATCAGCGGTTTCAAATTTGTATCCCAAACCACCTAGATTGTTATCGCCAATAGGGTTTCCCGCCGCTGAAACGCCTTCTATAAAAGGACTTTGCAACAATTGTGCTTTTAGAGCTGATATTTGATTTCGTACTTGCTGGGCATCGATATGGAAAGTTACTACTTGGTCTTTATTGAAGCCTAAATCCGCTTGTTCAGCGTAACGAAGTTGTTTAAAAATAACAAGTGATGCAGAAATTAATATAATCGTTATGACGAATTGAAAACTAACCAATGATTTCCGTACTGTAGCATTCATCGCCATGCTTCCGATTTGGCCTCTAAGCGCGGGAATCGTTTTAAAACGAGCTAAAAATAGAGCGGGATAGACGCCAGCAACAATTCCTGTAAAGAGAGAAAACACCAGCAACGTAATCAACGTGTTGAAGACACCGAAGCGCCAAACGAACAATTGCTTTCCGGTGAGTTCATTAAAGTAGGGGAATGCCAGTTGAATTAAAACAATTGCAATACCTGAAGCAATGAACGTCAGCAAAAGGGCTTCCGTTAAAAACAGAAAGGCAATGTTTCGTTTACCTGAACCGATCACTTTACGGACTCCTATTTCTTTAACGCGTGTTATATATTGAGCAGTGGATAGATTCAAATAGTTTATAAGGGCAATGAGAAGAATCAAAATAGCTACAAAACTGAGTAAAGTTACTTTTTTTATACTGCTATTTGCACTTAGTTCGTAAGCGAGATTTGAGTGCAGATGAATAGAAGGTACGGGTTGCAGTTCGATTTTATAATCGGCAACCTGCATACGCTTTTGGATGGTTTGAGCAGCAAATGATGCTAGTTTTTTTTCTAATGTACGATAATCGATGCCATCCTTGAGCAACAGATAAGTATACACATGGAAGTTCTGCCAACCTCCTGTGAAGTTATTATCGAAAGAACGAACACCGCTAAAACGTAAATGTGAATTTTGCGGTATATCAATAATGACTCCTGTAATTTGGTTTGGAAAATTGTCATCAAAATACAGTGTACGATTAAAGGCCTGTTCCGCTGAACCAAATAACTTAGTTGCTAATTCTTCTGTAATAACAATAGATTGCGGCTTCAATAGGGCAGATGCCGGATCGCCATAAATAAAATGATAAGAGAACAATCGGAGTAAGCTAGCATCGGCAAAGACGATGTCTTCTTGTTTAATCTTTTTATCGTTTACCCTTATAATACCTCCGCCTTCAAGGTCAATGCGTGCTGCTGCTTCGATTTCCGGAAAAGCTGCTTTTAAAGCAGGAGCAAATGGAGGAGAAGTAGGCGCTTGATGTAGATCATTCCCATTCCATCTGGTACGTTGAACTACGCGGACAAGTCGATCGGCATTCGTATGATAACGATCGTAGCTAAGCTCATCGGCAACATATAACGCAATAAACCAAAAAGCCGCTAACCCGATTGCCAAACCGATAATGTTAATGGCTGAAAAACCTTTATTTCGGAAAAGGTTTCTCCATGCTATTTTGATATAGTTTTGAAACATCTCAATGGGTTCTTCAGTATCCCTGCTATCGATCCGTACAATTAAGTTGCCACATTAAGAAAGCTATTAAATAACCTCCAAATACAGGTTTTAAAAAAAGTGATGTACGGAAATGAACACTTATTTGTTCATTTCCGTACAGGAGCCTATTGAACTTCTAAAAAGATTGCTTTTTTTATTGGTAAAAATATTTTTAATAATATATATATGCTTTTAAATAATATTTTTATATCTTTGAATCATTGTTAAACACCCTAAACTTATCATGAAAAGAACAATTGAACTGAACCTACCGGAGGACTTTATTGTCGTTAGTGAGCTATTTAATATTTCCGTAGAGAAAACGCTCGAGACACTCTCACAACGTATTACACTTTACGAATTTTTGGATAAGGACAATAAAGTCAAACAGTCAGAGGCCATAAAAATTCTGCAACGGTTTTTAAGGTTTCAAGGTGTTAGTAGAGAAAAGATGAATGATGATTTCGCTCATAAGTTTCATCCTTACTTAGAGAATATAAGCAAATTGATAAAAATAGATGCTGGGAGAAAATCGCGGGAATATCAATCAATAGTTAATTGCTGTTATGATGAATTAAACAATATCGCATAATATGAAGAAAGTAATAAAGATTAAGCTATTAAAAGATTTTGAACTGTTGTGTAAAATGTTAGATATCGAGCAAGAGCAGTTCTTTCAGTATTATTTGGATCGGATTTCTTTGCCTCGATTGATGAGTGTTCATCCTGAAGACCCCGAAGGTTTGCTGACGGATTTCTTTCTCAAGAATACACCGGTTGAGGACACAAAAGAAACACAAGAATATATCGAAAAGAAAGCAAAGGGAAAATATCATCACGCAATGATGACTATTGCGGGAACAGAATTGGAACAGCCGGAATGCGAAGAACAGTTAAGGGTTGAGGTGAAAAAATGGCGTGATGAATATGTTATGTTGAGAAAAAAATTAAAGGAAAAAGGGAGACCAATTAAAATCATCTATTATGGAAATTAAGATATATTTTACCTCCGAATTCGAAACAGCTTGTGATATCCTTTATTGGAAACCTGAAGAAATTTTACAGGAGTTTATTAATCTGGTTTCTTTAGCCAAATATAATAGTCAAGAGGTGAGTGATAATGAAGGGCTGGCAACTAAGTTTATGTTGTATCAGACAAAGAAAAAGGGGAATCGACTGGTTCCGGCAAAACAAATCCATATTGAATACTGTCAAAAACTGAAAGAAATTCAAAAAAATTATAAAGAAAACAGTCTTGATGAACGGCATGCAGCTGTTTCCAAGCTGTTTTCATCATGGCGAAAAGAGCTGATTATGAATATGTCAGAAAAGGACTTCATTATTGATGTGAAGCAGAGGAAGAAACAATTGGGTATTGATTAATCTTTTACCATAATGAAACCTAAACTACCCGTAACCTATGGAGGCATGTTGACACAAGATGAACTTGCCGAGCGATACGTCTATATTTCCGCGAGAGTTAGAAGTAATTATACAGAGGAAGAGCTCTCTTTTTTACTGGGAAGAGCTCCCTATTATTTTAGCGATTATGAGCGAATGGAGGAAGGGGCTAAGTTAACGGGGATCGATATGGAAAATTTGAAATACATTTTTTCGGAAATTTATCTAGATGAGCTATCCTTTGAAAAGGATGAATTTTATGCCTACAATGAAAAAAGAATTGTGAGAGTTCAAAAGGAATGCGAAAAGGATAAGCTGATATATCGGATTTTTCACCCTTGGATTCAACGAAAAAATAAGCGAAAGGTAAATGAGCCGCTTGTTCTTCATGAGTTATATCGCAATATTACTGTTTTAGAAGAACAGGAAATAAAAGAATATATGTTATACATGTTACGCTTACTCTTGCGCCGGCGCTTCTTTAATATGCCACAAGCTCCTTATTATATCTATCGGGAAGTGGATAAGCAAAAATCAGCAGGAACAACGATTTACCCGATTTATTTAAAGCATGCTTTATACGACTTGACGCATAAAGGGCTATTCAGCATGAAAAGGATGAATGGCGTCTTATTTTTTTCTAGTAGCCCCTAATGAATAAACCTTACTCGCTTCGCAATGAATCAACCGGGTTAGCTATTGCAGCTTTAATAGCTTGATAGCTTACCGTCAATAAAGCGATTGTAATTGCGCCTAGTCCGGCGATGGCAAACATCCACCATTGTACGGTTATTTTAAACGCAAAGTTCTCTAACCATTTATTCATGGTCCACCAGGCAATTGGTGTGGCAATCATTAACGCGATCAATACCTGTTTGATAAAGTCTTTAGAGAGCAGCCCGGTTATTCCACCAACGGTAGCTCCCAGCACTTTGCGAATGCCAATTTCCTTGGTGCGTTGAAAAGCGGTAAAGGCGGCTAAGCCATATAATCCTAGACAGCTGATCAACAAAGTTATAGCGGTAGCCACATTCACCAGTCGGGACGTACTATGCTCCTGCCGGTATAGCGATTTTATCGTGTCATCATAGAATTGATAAGAGAATGGCGCTGTCGGGTAAACTTGTTTCCATTCTTGCTCAATAAGGGCAATCGCTTTTTTCCAGGAGGAAACCTTAGGTGAAGATAGTTTGATATTAAAAGTTGTTAAACCAGGCTTTTGCGCTGTAAAACCGAGTAAATCAATTGTGCTCTTCAAGTTAAACTGATGAAAATCTTTAATAACTCCAACAATAGTCTGCGGCGTGTTACCTTGATATAAAGTTTGCCCAATGGCCTCTTCGGCACGAGAGAAGCCAAAGGCTTTGAGCGCGGTTTCATTTAGAAGCAATTCGCGCACGGTATCCGTTAACTGGACGTTCCTTCCCGCAAGTAACGGTATTTGATAAAGATCAAGGTAATTATTGTCTATATTTTTAAACATCACTTGCTTTTGTATGGTGCCGTTTTTTCCGCGATAATCCATTAACCAAGCCGTCATTCGGTCAATCATCGGTAAGTCGCCCAAAGAAACCGCTGCGATCTCGGGATGTTGAGCCAGTCGTTGCTTTAAAACAAATTGAGAGCCTTGAAAAAGCGAATCCTGCTGTAGCTTATAGGGGATTTCGACCGTTAAGATGGCTTCATGTTCAAAACCTAAATCTTTGTCCAAAGTATATTTCATTTGTTGTCCGATAATAATGGAGCAAATCACAAATACCTGTGCAATTACAAACTGGAACACAATCAGTCCCTTACGGAGATTCAATTGATAGCCCCTAATCGATTGCTTTGTTTCGCCTTTTAATACGCGGACCGTTTGTACACGGGTAGCGAGCCAGCTAGGATAGAGTCCTGCAAGAACCGTAATAATACCGATCAATGCAATGGAAAAGGCAATCATACCGGGATAATTGGTGAAATTGTCCATACCCTCGGGGATGTATTCCGCAAAAACGCGCAGGGATAAAAATGTTAGAAATAGTGACAAGGCGACTGCTAGTAGACAGACAACAAAAGTTTCCAATAAGTAAGAACGGATAATGATTCCTGATGTACTTCCTAACGTTTTCCGAACACTTATTTCTTTTGCCCGTTGAGGTATTTGTGCGGTGGTCAGGTTAATATAATTGATACAGGCTAGGGCAAGTAGAAAGAACGCAATGCCTACCAAGCCGAATAATACGGATTTATTGGCGGTACGGGCGTCAGATTGGGTGGCAAAATGTTTGTCCTTCAGCTGAAGAAGCTTAAAATGTGATTTAAAGTTGCGTTGTTTAAAAATCTCGCTGTTGATCTTTTCGTTTAGTGCATTCAATTGATCAAGAACAGTCTTAGTGCTAACCCCTTTCTTAAGCTTAACAAACAATAACTCATTGGAAGATAAGCTGCTCCAATCGGTACTGGTAAGACTTTCTTGGTCTATAGGAAAAAACTCTTGTGCAGGAAAACTATTGAGATAGCCTAAATCTGCGAGAACACCGGACACCGTTTTTTGTATGGTATCATTATAGGTGATGGTTTGTCCAATAATTTCTGAAGGGCGTTTACCGGGGAAATAATATTGTGCTCGCGAAGCAGTTAATATAACTTGCTCTGGTGTTTTCAGAGCCTGCTGGGCATTTCCCGCTAGCCATTGATAGCCTATCATTTTAAAATAGCCTGGTAATGTGGCTATCCGTTCAGAGAGGTTTTCTACCAACGGACTTTTGGCAGTTTGGGCCGTTTCATAATGCTGATAATAAACAGGAGAAACCTCCTCCAGTCCGGAAATTTCCCGGAGCATTGCTGGCAATACACCTTTAGGAACAACAGCCATCTCACGATCCCGTCCATCTGGTGTTTTGAAGCTCGATGTCAGTTGAAAAATGCGTTCACGATCGGGTTCAAATTTATCATAACTAAATTCAAAGCTAACCATTCGAAAGATGATCCAGGACGCGCTAATGCCAATGGCCAATCCCAAAATATTTAAACCTGTAAATAAACGATTCCGCCATAAATAGCGTAAGGTCGCTTTAAGGTGATGATAAATCATGCTGCATTAAATTGTTAAAATTCCAATTTGGTCTGTCGGCTATGTTAACGTTCCAAGGGCTTCTTGCTGTACGGACAAGGCATCTAACCAGCTAGCTATCCACAATTAAGTGGCCATATTAAAAAAAGCTGTTTTTGCAATTTGAACGAGGTTTACGGTAAAAGTAATGTACGAAAATGAACAAAGAAGTGTTCGTTTCCGCACAAAGAACATTGGAAAGACCCGCTTACCTTTTTCTCCAACATGGAAAGCTTCCTCAATACCCATTGCAAAGTCGATCGTTTCGCTCGCAATAGCTAGCAAACTGCTGTCACGATAGCTGATTTCGCTAGTAAAACGGCTCATCTCAACAGCTAGATAGGTGGTTTCATTATTAAAACGATTTATTTCGATCGTACTATACCACGTTTTGATATTCAATTGCTGCACTGTGTCAGCAAAACGCAGCATTGTGCTACTTAATGGCTGCGCTTCGTTGTTAAATTCTGTGTTTTTCCTGCAAAGCAGGTCGTTTCATTGCCGAATTAACCCGTTTTGCGGGCAAAACTCCCAATTTCGATATTGAAGCGGTGCATTTTGGTCACTGTTTTCTTTACACTGAGAATGGTTTTTGCAGTCCAGAGGGGTTGGTTACGACATCTGAAAAGCGACAAAAGCGTCATTTTACGCCAAAAACGACAAAAGCGTCAAATTGCGACATGCTCTATTTTTTTCTTGCGGAATTTTGTATTGCACTTCAAGGGAAGGAGAGCATATTTTTTAAATATAAAAATAAATGAGCAAAAATGAAAAAATGGATTGTAGTACCTCCTTAAATAGGGACGATTGATTTGCGGTGATATACGTTAACGGAATTCGATGAGAAAAAATAAATGGATAACAATTTTAAATAGAAAATGATGAGAAATTTACGAGTAAACAGCAGTTTTAAAAGCAAAAGAGATGCTGAAATTTTACAAAATGCCTTAACAATTTTACAGGCGATGACTAGCAACACCAACTTTCCGGAACCATCACCAAGTTTAACGGAGGTGCAAGATGCGGTGACGGACTACCAGGAAAAATTGGCAAAAGCTAGTCAGAAGGGAAGCCCTCTTGATGTGAGTATCAAAAATGAGAGTAAGGAAGGATTGGGTAGCCTATTAAAGCGACTAGCTTTTTATGTCAATTCAGTTGCCGAAGGAAATATGCCAATGCTCCTTAGCTCAGGTTTTTCCCTGTCTGCGCAACCTATTGCTGGCTTGATACCTCCGATACCTACACGTTTGCGCCTAACAGATGGCCCCTTAAGCGGTCAAATACGCTTTGACTTTGATAAGATTGCGGGGCGTGTCATTTACGAGTACAGCAACGCCAAGGAACGGGATGAGTCGGGGATGTTTGTATGGAGTGATCGTAAGACCACTACATCCACACGCAACATCTTGAGCGGATTGCAGCCCGGGACCACATATTATGTCAGGGTTCGTGCTGTAAATAGCAGCGGACCTGGTGATTGGTGTGAACCGGTATCATTGATGTCGAGATAGCTGTTTTCCCCGCGGTTTCTAAGCTGTGGGGAATTTTTCCATCCCAAATCGTATCTTTGCATCCTTAAAAAGTAGATAAAATGGCAATAAATGAATCTTTAATGGCCAGAAGTGGTGGACGATGTGAATTAAGTGGCAAAGAGGGCGAATTGATGGTTTATAGCGTCGCTCCCGATAGCTATTCGAATAATGAGCTTGTAATAATCAAAACATTGGCTGATCAGTTGGAAGGAACAGAAGCTTTTTCTCCCGAAGACTGGCGCTTCTTGCCGGATGTCATGTGGAGTGAAATACCGGCGGTACAAGTATTAGCTTGGCGGGGACTTAATCGTCTAAAAGGAGAAAGTTGGGCTGCGGACGCACTTGACATTCTTTATTTAGAACCAGAGACGCTTTCTTGGGCACAGGCTGGGACTTTTGAAGAAGGTGAGGCTGCTAAACCCGTACATAAAGATGCAAATGGCAATGTACTTCAGCATGGCGATTCCGTGGTTTTGACAAAAACATTGGATGTAAAAGGAAGTTCGATCTCCGCCAAATTAGGAACTGTGGTGAAAAATATTCGTTTGGTAGAAGATAATCCCGAGCAGATAGAAGGAAGAGTAGAGGGGCAGTTGATTGTGATTCTAACTAAATACCTGCGTAAACAATAATTAGTACCCCGAGGTGTAAACTTCATCTAACATGACCTTCAAATAAATTTTGCGGTGCTGTCCCCGCAAAATTTATTTTACACAAAAATAGACGTGTTTACGCAAGACATGTAGCTAGGTTTAGGAAGGGCTACAACGCATTGCTAGGTTCTACGGCATGGTCGTCTTTTGCCGTTTCAACCAATTCTTTATTTGAAGATTCTGCCAGTATTCGCTTCTCTAATTGAGCGAAATTAGTGGTGCAGGAAGCGATAGCAATGGCTTGGAAACGTTCGTAACAGGCCATAGCAATTGCCAATTCTTTATCGTTGGGAGCTGCTTCCTTTTTATAACGAACGGCATGCAGACTGTTGGCAAGCGATTTAAATGCCTGCTTTGTGTCGTCTCCTCCGAAAACAAAACAATCAGCGAGCTGTGGCGAGATAAGCTTGGAGACCTGAAGCAAAAATGGAAGCGTGCTCTGATCTACATGATAGCCAAGACAGGCATAAATCAAACCAATACAAAGTTGCTCCATGCTCTGGGAGAGAAGAAACATGGCTATGTGAGTGTCTTGACGTTGACTGATGGCCCATTCCGCACAGGCTAACAAAGTATCTGCTTTATACTTTTTATAATTCCAAACAGCTTGTGCTTTCTCTAAAGTCAGCATCCAATCAGGTTCAGGAATAGAGAATAAGGGTTGGTCTGCATTTTGGTAGAGTACCGTCCCATGGGTAAGTGTTTGTATAAAAAAACGATTTTTCTTTTCGAGCGCTTGACTTACGCTGGACGATGCACATAAAATTACGGTAACCCGGATATCCGTATGGACAATAATATGGCTTTTAGAAGTACTGCTCTTAGTACTGATGCCAAGCAGATAACAATGTTCTGTTTGCCGGATATCAAGATGATCACATTGGTAAAGGGCTATTTTTTGCGATTCATGAGTTTCATGGCCAATAAGGACTAGCTGTTGCAGCACTTCCTTTTTAACGAGATTCGTGCAAATAGTAGTTAAAGCCTTTGCTTGTTGTTCATTCAACTGTTTGCGTAATTGATCGGGAAGTGATAGCTTGATAGTGGGTGGCGCGTTGATTGTTGTTGCTTGTATAATGGGTTCGACCGATGCTTGCCGGATCATCGCATCGAGTTCGATCATGCAAGTATGGTAATAGTCGTTGCACCAATCTAAAACCGGAATCAGTTTGAATACCAACTGCTCGATTTCCTCTTTTTCCACCTCAAACTGTCGTTCATAACGCACGGCCGTATAAGATTGATCGATCAATTTGAGTAAACGATAATAATGGGGTTCTTCTTTGTCAAAAAGGGTCGCAAGTTCAGGGATGTACCTGGTAATTAACTTAAGATGCTCCTGTAAACTATGACTGGGGCGATCACGCTTAAAAATAGCCTTTTCAATACCCCGAAAGGTTAATTCTGTGGCTTGGTGCAACATAAACAGAGCTTGTTCAAAGTTGTTTTTGCTACGATAGAATTCCATACCTTCTAAGAAATCACGCTGTTTAATCGCTGCTTTTTCAAAATGTTCCAGCGCCTTTGTTCGGATACTTTCCAGTTCTAAGCGTGTCAGCCAGGGAAGCGCCTTTTTGCCAAGGTCAAGCTTCAAATTTTGTTGACGACAGGTTAAGGCATAATGAAGTGTACCGTTTTTAAGAGCTGTTTTCAACTCACCGTAAGGTATGAGTGTATAACCGTACAAAGGTATTTCAGCAAGGCAAAGTGCAGCCATCGGGTCTAAGGTTTTGGCAGGAACCTGACACTTGGAGTCAATTACAATGAGTAGGTGCTGTTTCTCTTCTGCTAAAAAGGTGTAAGAGAATTCATAGATGCAATCCATGGGGATCTTTTCCACTAATTTTTCCAAAATAGGTGTGATATCGCTCATAATCAAATGGTTTAGGATACTACTCTTTATTCCATACGTTCTGAACAGTGATTTGTTTTTAAATACTTTCTTTTTGTATAGAATATATTTACAATTTTAACTAAATACTTTCTTTTATCCAAATAAGTGTAAAGAAATTCTGTATTTTTTTAATATTTGTATATACAATTGGCTGTAAATAATGATAATATGACACCCTTAGGAGAATATTTAGCAAAGAAGTCTGTTAATAAATCGTTGGTCGCAAGACGTACAGGCCTGAGCAAACCGCGCGTTAGCGAATTATCCCTAAATCCTTCTGCTAAATTAAGAGCAGATGAACTGGTATTAATTGCCAAAGCGATTGACGCGGATCCCTGTGAAATGTTAATGAAGCTTTATGGGCATCTCGAACTGAAAGAAAGTAAGTAATATGGGTTGTATACTAGAAAATGGGCAGCACATGCTGAGCCTTCTGTTGCTATAGAGGCATTAGATAAGGACGCTGGAAGATTTTAAAGAATACATAGAATGTAGCATAATCTGCTAGATATGCATGCATCTGCCTATTTGTTTTGTTAGCGGAAAGAGCAAACTGTCTTCGAGAGCAAAGAAGAATATTGAAAACAAGAGGGAAAAGGCAGTGTGAGGACAGGGGCGACCCTGGGATTTATGGTTCTAACTTTGCGCGCGAAAATAAAATGCAGTAAAGCTGAAGTAGAAAGCAATTCGTGATAGGCCGGGACTTCCCTTCGCCCCTATTGCATCAACTTAATGTACCATTGACAGATACTTAATATAACTAATGCAGTAAAAACTTAAATTAGAGCTGATTAACAGATTGTAAGGATTGTAGCAAAACAATAGGTTACACCGTTTACTGACTTAAACTAACGAATAAACCATGATCAAAGCATTTATAAAAACTTTAACGTTCATTCCATTGATTTTCTGCTGCCTGGTTTCGTGTTCCAATAAAGACGAGGGATCATTAGAGTGTACAAACATGATACCACCGATCAAAATCAATTTTAATATTGTAAATCCTGACGGGCGGGATCTCTTTTTTTCTCCTGATGCACCTTTTCAAGCTGATAGCTTGCAAATTTACCCATCGCGTACAATTGATCTGCCATATACTATAGCTACAGAAGGAGGGGATAACAAATATTTCAGTTTTGACGCACGCGGAACGGAAAGGGATACGTGTTCCATTCAAATTACCGAAACAGATATCGACACTTTAATTTATGTCGGTTCTCCGGACCCTACGGCAGAATGCCCCCGCTTGAAACTAGATACAGTATATTATAACGGGATTGTTTCAGCTTATAATCAGGATACTGGAATATTTAAATTTATTAAATCTCCATAAATAATCAAAAATTATGAAAGCGTTAAACGAATTGCTCATTAATGAAACACCGAGGTTCTATTACAATGAATTTGGCGAAAAGCAGCCTTTGAACCCGATTCCCGATGCATTGCTGTTACAGTTGGATGTTTCCGATTCAACAACTAAAGATGATTTTTCACTCTCAAGCTTTCAAGCGTTATCCAAGTATATTTCCGATAAAAAATTAGTTTTTGAAGAGCAGATACCTCCATTTTTAGAAGTCTTAATAAATGAATCAAACGACAGGGAAGGTCTGTTAAGTGAGATTCAACGATATATCGAAACGGTTTCTATCTTGAACGTAAGCCAGATGTATACTGATAGTACGGGAATTAAGGTTGCGCTTTTAAACCAGTTGATAGTAAAGTTCAAAGAAGAGCCATCTGCCGAAGAACTGAATAAGTTGAGAAGTGATTTCAGGCTATCAGATATCTCACAGGTCTACCGGCTGCCGAACGCCTATATTCTTACACTACCTAAGGATTCCGATCTGGATGCCCTGGAGGTTTCCAATAAAATATTTGAAACAGGAAAAGCTGTATACGCACAGCCAAATTTCTTTAGATCTCTTAAGGCGAGTGTTTTTAATCCCAATGATCCGCTGTACCCATCACAATGGCATCTTCCAAAAATTCAGGCACCGGGCGCCTGGTGCTGGACGAGAGGAACCGGGGTTAACATCGGTATCATGGATTCCGGTATACAATTAAATCATATTGATCTTTCCACAATGAGCGGGTACGATGGAACGGGCATGCCCTTAGGAACAGATCGTCACGGCACGAATTGTGCAGGTGCCGCGGCAGCGGTCGGAAATAATGCAACTCTGTTAACCGGTGTAGCTTTTGCCTCCACCGTTGTACAGTTAAGAATTGGTTATAATCCAAGTTCAGACCCAAATTACGGTTTTATAAATTCGACTGATCAATGGAAATACAATGCCTTTGCAGCGGCTGTTTATGATCTTCCGGTTCATGTTATAAGCTGTTCCATTGGTTTTGGAAACCCGGGAGCAATTGTCTATGATGGAATTTACCTTGCCTATACCACCGGGGGTCGGAGCGGGAGAGGCATCCCGATGTTTGCTGCATCGGGCAATAACTCGGCCGGTACTATCAGCTTCCCTGCATCCAGCCCTTATACGATGGGCATTGGTGCTTCAACCTCAGGCGATACCCGAGCCAGTTTTTCGAATTATGGTGCGGGTTTGGGATTGGTTGCGCCCGGTGTCGGCATCATAACTACAGCATATCAAAATACTTCTGCAAATCTTGACGGTACATCATTTGCTACACCGATTACCGCGGGGGTCGCAGCGATGATTTTACAGTTTCAGCCAAACTATACCCCTACACAGGTCTACCAGATCTTGGGAAATACCGCCGACAAGGTTGGTGGATATTCTTATAGTTCTTACCCCGGTACCTATCCCTTCGGAACATGGAATAATCAAATGGGTTACGGTCGGGTAAACGCATTAAAAGCCATACAACAAGCAACACCTTATAAAGCAACGGGAACTGCTATTGTTTGTTCGTCAGGAACATTTCAGGTGCCCAACTTGCCCGCAGGAGCAAGTGTTACCTGGTCTACATCGGTACATTTTAGCATTGTGGGCTCAAACACAGCAAACCCTGTAACGGTTCAGAAAGGAACCACGGGTTGGGGGACAATAACAGCAACCGTAAACAGCGCATGTGGTACTCCCCTAGCAAGCACTTTAACCGTTCCGTCGGGGGCAGCACCGGTGCCGGGCACCATGCAGATTTCGGGGCCGTTTAATCTCAATACCAATGAAAGGGGATTGTTCACTTTTCCTACAACCTATCCGGGTGTTCCTCCAACAGGATATGTCTTTTTGGTAAACGGGCAACAATCAGGCAGCGATTTTCAGATAGATTTTTTTAGTTACGGGGAGGCTGAAATTACTTTTTATTCTGCAGGTTCATATCCGGTTACCGTTCAAGTCCAAACACCATGCGGTAACGTTCAATCATTCCCATTTTATGTGAATGTAACATAATACTAGTTAGTTAAGATTGGCTCACGGGCTGATCTGGTTAAAGCTGTTAACAGCTCGGCTTGGGATCCGACAATATCCTCACCAGGTTCGGAATAACGGTGTTAACAGTAAACGGAATTATGATCAATACCGTTAGAAATTCGAAAATCCTATTAATGGCCCGGGCGAGAAAAAGCTATATCGGCTATACAAAATTATTTGATTTTACTAATAGGGTGGACGTGATGCCCCCGATGGGCGATAAGTCCGAATAGGCGAAAAAGAAAAAAGCCCCGATATACCGATGAAACTTATCAAAAGAAAATTCGTGATTAAACGGCAACCAATAATAGAATACTACAGATAAAGGCAATGGCCATTCCCGATATATTGATAAGGGTGTGCGCCCTATACTTTAGCGGCAATTTTTAGATAGTTCCTTATCATTTCGTTGCTCGTTACTAGTTGTTTGAACTGGCGCCCATTGCCAGGTTTCAGCATCTTGATTGACAGGTCCACGAACAACGAGCAACCAAGAACCAATAACCAAAATCATTCATCCCGCAAGCTATCCACGGGGTTGGTTAAGGCTGCCCTGATCGCCTGAAAACTAACCGTCATGAAAGTGATGGCCATTGCAGCGCTCCCTGAAAAAAGAAAAATCCACCATCGGATATCGATTCGATAGGCAAAACTTTCTAACCATTTATTCAGCGCAATCCAACCGATTGGGATGGAAAGTAGAAAGGCAATGCCGATAAGCTGGACATATTCCTTCGTAAGTAAATAAAATAATTGGACAGAAGATGCTCCTAACACTTTTCTGACACCAATCTCTTTCGTTCGTTGGAGTGTGTTGAAAGATACAAGTCCCAATAAGCCTAAACAGGCAATGGAAATAGAACAAATGGCCAATGAAATAAACAGTTTAGCAAAACGCTCTTCGGCCTGATACTGTGCGTTAAAGGTTTCGTCCGTAAAAGAATAGATCAGTGGAAGTCCAGGTGTGAGATGTTGCCATTTTTCTTCAATCGTTTTGATGGTTGTTGCGATATCTTGGGTAGAAATAGACAAAGTCAGGAACGTAAAAAAACCAGGCGCAACTTGCAGGGTTAGGGGTTGAATTTCTTTATGCATCGATTGGAAATGGAAATCCTTTACCACGCCAATAATTTCGCCATTTGCGCCTAATTGGGTAAAACGTTTACCAATAACATCCTGAGGGTTCGTATAACCCAAGCGGTTAAGGCACGTTTCGTTTATTAAAAGACGATTGCGAACATCATCCGACAAGCGATCTGAAAAGTTTCTTCCAGCAAGAAGTTCTATACCATATTGGCTAAGAAAATCATTATCGATAAAATATACATCGGATTGAAAGGTTTCCGTCATGCCATTTTCCCCCTCAAGGGATGTTGAAAATTTTCGATTAGGTCTTCCGGGTATATAAGCAGAAAAGCTTACTTGATCTATTCCGGCAATATCCATAAATACGCTCTTCACTTGTTCAAGGTGCCCATTAATACGTTCATCATAGTGAAAATCGATAACTAAATTATGTTCCTTTTTAAACCCTAAATGATCGTTGCGCATATAATGTAGCTGCTTATAAATGGCCATTGTGGCTACCGTTAAAAGCGTGAAAACTACAAACTGAATAATAACCAAGCTTTTCCTTAAGATGAGCCCTTTTGGATTATTGGCAAACTTTCCTTTTAATACCATATTCGGTTTAAAGCGAGTCAGGAAAAAAGCGGGATAAATTCCAGAGAGAAGACCAATGAGCAAAACAAAAACGTAAGCCGGCGGGAGGAAAGTAAGAAAAGTTTGAAAGTCAGGAATGATCGTTTTGCCTACTAATTCATTAAACCAAGGAAAGCTGATGATACCTAGGAATATGGCCGCTAGAAAAGCTAAGGAAGAAATTAGGAGGGCATCAATAATAAATTGAATAGTTAATTGTCTTTTTGTAGCGCCCATCACCTGTTGTACGCCGATTTCCTTTGCTTGTTTTAATGATAGAGCGGTTCTGAGATTAATGTAATTGAAACAGGCAATAATGAGTACGAATAGAGCAACAAATGAAAAAATATAAATATTATTATAATTGCCTTTGGTGGTAGCACCCGCTTTGTTGCCTCTTGAACTTCCACGGAGATACAAATCTTTCAGTGGCTCTAAAACCAATCGACATGAAAGCTTATGATCAATCGGTATTTTTTTGTCAAAGGCATTTAGCTTTTGTTTAAATTGGTGGAAATTGGTCTTGTCTTTCAATAATATATAGGTAGAAAACCCAAACCTTTTCCAATCCTCATGAAGATGTTGATTATTGGAAAACGAAAACAAGGTTGACATAGATAATAGCAAGTCGCTTCTCCAGTGGGAATTTGCCGGCATATCTTTCATAATCCCTGTTACCGTAACTGTATGTTCTCCGTCTAATTGCAGTGTTTTATTAAGACAATTGGTGGAACCAAAATATTTTTTGGCAGCTGTTTCTGAAATAACTAAGCTGAAAGGAGCGCTGAATAGGGTGGCAATATTTCCTTTCAATAAAGGAAAAGAAAAAATAGAAAAGACAGAGGAATCAGCATAGGCCACTGTTTCTTCTCCAAAATTCTCTAGATCCTTTGAGACAATAAAATAATCTAGTAAAAAGCGGCCTGCGTTCTCTACTTCAGGGAAGTTTTGTACAAGTTCATTTGCTAAGGGAGCTGCGCTTGTTTCGTGTACAGTACCTGTAGCGCTCTTAACATCTATACTAATCCGATAAATACGATCAGCTTTGCTGTTAAATTGATCATAACTCAATTCAAAACGTACATAAAGAAAAGTAAAAAAAACAATACATAAAGCGATTGCCAAACCTAAAAGGTTAATGATCGAAAACAGTTTATTTTCGAACAAGTAACGTGTGGTTATTTTTATATAATGTTTTAGCATTTTTGTATATAGATAACGTGTCGTAGACAGGTATCAAGTCATTTTTGACATGCATTGTTATTCTTTCACTTTATACCTGTGACTCTTCTTTTCGCTGTTGATAATCCGTTGCTCATTCTGAGTAGGATCATACGAATAACCAACAACGAACAACAATTAACCAATAACAAAATCATTCATTTCGCAGGGAGTCAACGGGGTTTGCTAAAGCGGCTTTTATTGCCTGCGACGCCACCGTGCTTATTGCAATAATAAAAGCAACGCATCCACCGAGGGCAAACATCCACCACTGAAGATCAATGCGATAGGCGAAATCAGCCAGCCATTTTTTTATAACCCACCAAGAAATTGGGACAGCTATAACAAAAGCGATACCGACAATACGTACGAAGTTGAATGATAGCATATACACGATATCTTTTACCGAGGCGCCGAACACTTTGCGAACACCGACTTCCTTCGTGCGATGTAAAATCATGAGTGCGACCATACCTAATAATCCAAGCGAACTGATGGTTATTGCGATGGTAGAAGCGATCCATATCAATCGTTGTTGCTGTATCTCCTTTGTATACAAGGCTTCAATCTGATCGTCTAGAAAGGTAAAATCGAAAAGAGCATTAGGGAATAGGGTTCGCCATTCTTTTTGTAAATCGGCGATTAATCCGGTTATGTTTTTCTGTGAGAACTTCACGGCTAAAGACGAATACATAGTAGGCTTACTGCCTATAACTGTTGGGTTAATCGGTTCAGTGAGGTAGTTGGTATTATAGTTTTTAACAACGCCTACGATAATACCCGCGGCATCGTCATGCATTCCTCCAGCTAACAGTGCTTTGCCTAAAACTTCTTGTGGATTATCGTAACCTAACATAGAAACCATTCGTTCATTGACCAAATATTCATGAGAAGGGGTGTTCGCCTGGAGGTTACGTCCCGCCACTAACTGCAGGCCAAAAGTGCGGCAATAAGCGGTATCCGCATACGCATAGCGCGCTGCCCAGCTTTCCCAGTCGGCTCGATTATCAAACAAGACGGTACCACCCCACCGTTGATTATTTGCCGGACCTTGGAAACAAAAACTGTGATGTACAACTCTCGGATCAGTGGTAAGAAGCTTGTTCAAAACATTCGTTTTGTTTTTTGCTTCCTTAGGAAGAGAGACAATCATAACGGATTCACGATTAAAGCCGATATCGGTATTGCGGAGATAATTAACCTGCAATACGATTATGACCGTTATCATGATCATTATCTGTGCAATCGCGCTTTGAAGAATCACCAAGGATTGCCGACCTAAACCATTTTGTAATGAGAACCTGTTTTTTAGAGCGTCGTGAAGCTGAAGTCGCCCCATTATGTAGGCCGGATATACACCTGCGCCCAGGGTTACGATCAGCCAAAGGCATCCCGAAAAAAGCCAAAGCCTCGTCCAGGAAACGACCTGAATCGGCTCGCTGCTCAGTAGATATTCATTTGCTAAAGGCAACAACCATTTCAGACCGGTTAGTCCGATAAGTAAGGCCATGGATGCAATTAATACCGATTCGGTCATAAATTGCACGAACAGCTGCCACTTGCTGCTACCAAGAACTTTGCGCGTGCCTACTTCCATACTTCTACGGGCTTGTTGCGCAATGGTAAGGTTGACATAGTTGATTCCTGCTATCAACATAATGCAGCTTCCGATGATCGTTAATATCGTTAACAACCTGTGGCTAGCAGTTCCGCCATATCGATTATCAAAGTGGCTATCATATAACGGCAGTAATTTATACACGAAGGCGTCTACTATACTTGGGTCTAAGTTCTTTTTGGCCAACTGCATAAGCTTCTTTTCCACAATGTTCTTTTGAGCGGCATCATGTAAGGTTAAGTAGACATTGTTGTTTGAGCTAAAATAGGCCCAGTAGGTAAAGAAGTTATCCATTAAGTCGGGCTGTAAGGTTTTAATGGACGCAAGTGAAAGATACATGTCTGCATTAACACTCGTATTGCCGCGGGAATCATCAATAATACCGACAACGGTGAAGGGATGTTTGCTTTCTACAAGAATGGTTTGACCCAGCGGATCAATATCGCCGAAATATTTTTTAGCCATTTGATTGGTGAGTACGGCGGTATTGGGCGCATCAAGGGCTTTTGGCGTTCCTGCTAGCCAGTGGAAATCGAAAATGTCAAACCAGGCAGAATTAGTTAGTGCTGTTTTTCTGTCGGTCTTGTAAAGTTGATCATTGATCTTTAACGTGAACTCTTGGTTCCCTAGTTCAAAAGCAGCTTTTTCTACTTCCGGTATTTCCGCTAATAGCGCTTGGTAAATGGCGTAAGACCCGCCCTTGTTATATTCCGTTGTTTCTAGGTGTAACTCATGTACAAACCTAAATGTGCGGTCGCCATCTGGGTGAAAGCGGTCAAAACTCCGATGAAAATCGATATACAAATACAAGAATAAACAGGTGCTAACCCCTAAGCTTAAACCCAGCAGGTGAAGCAGCGAGTATTTTCTGTATTTCTTAATATTTCGCCAAGCAATTTTGATATAGCTTTGAAACATAATCGTTCTTCGTTGTTAGTTCTTCGTTATCTGGTTTAAAGCAATAATCAAAATCATTCATTTCTTAAAGAATCTACTGGGTTGGCCGTAGCTGCTCTAATAGTTTGGAAACTGATGGTTATCAAAGCTACAAATAAGGAAACGATACCAGCGATAACAAAAAGCCACCAAGAAACCTCCACTCGATAAGCAAAATCGTCCAACCATTTATTAGTCACCCACCAAGCAATAGGCGAGGCAACCACAGAGGCTAATATAACTAACTTAACAAAGTCTTTAGAAAGCATTGTTGCAATACCTGCGATACTGGCGCCCAGCACTTTCCGAATTCCAATTTCTTTAACTCTTTGTTCCACAGTATGTAAAACTAAGCCGAATACCCCCAATGACGAGATAAACAGCATGAGCCCACTGAAAAAAGTAAAAAGCAGTTGCTGTTTGTGCTCCTTTTCATAGTGTTTATTAACAATTTCGTCCATCCAGTTAGCACTCAGTAGCTTATCTTGAAAAGCTGCCTTCCAGATTTTATGAAGGCCACTTAATACCTGTTCCTCCTTTCCCGGCATGATACGAATAAACATGCCGCCATAATCAACTCCTTGCTCCGCTGAAATAAAAGTAGGCATTAAGGCATGGTGTAAAGATTCAAAATAGAAATCTTTTACTATACCAACCGCGGTGTAGCTCGTAGCGGGAACTGGTGTGTTTTCTTTTTCGATTCCGAAATCTTTCGCCGTCGATTCGGAAATCAAAACCGGTGATTGCAGTGATTGATTAGAGTTTTCAGTTTTCTCGGTATCTGTTTCATCTTCCGATCTGGACTGTACATCCGTACCAAATCCCTTGTTAAAAATTCGTCCCTTTTTTAACGTGAGTCCAATCGTTTCAGCAAAATCAATATCTCCCCAAATTATATTGACTTTAACCTGCTCTTCTTTTCGTTTAGGGTGATCGAAGTTCATCCAGCTTGTAGCCATACCACTTTGTGGTTGCCAACTGGTAATTGCTGCGTTCAGTACGCCTGGTAATTGCGCTAACTGTGTTTTTATAGTCTCGCCTTTCCCCTGCCATGAAACGTGGTCAATGTATAACAAATTTTCTTTTTTAAATCCTAAATCTCTGCGGTTAATAAACTCAAGCTGCGCATGAACAACCAGTAAAGTGATCAATGTAATAATAGCGATAGAAAATTGAACAATTACCAGCGTTCTTCGAAAGACAGTGGACGAGGTCGACGATGAGGTAAAAATGCGACCACGTAAGCTGTTGGCCGGGTTAAATCCCGACAAAAAGATTGCTGGATAAAATCCTGTTATAATGCTTAATATCAGCGTAAATACTAGAATAGATAGGAAAAAGGGCCAATAGTCAAAAATGGTCAATGTAAGCTGGTGGCCTAAAAATTTTTCCAAGACAGGGATTGTTAACGCATAAAGAAATAACGAAAGTGCAGTTGCTATCGCGAAGAAGAATAACGCCTCTGTTAGGAATTGCCCGATTAGTTGCCTCCTGTCTGCACCCAAAATTTTTCTTATTCCACTTTCCTTTAGACGAGTTATAGCACGAGCTGTACTTAGATTGATAAAATTGATGCAAGCTATTAATAGAAGAAAAAATCCAACGGCTCCAAAAATATAAACCGATCGCATGTTTGATCTGATTTGTTGACGCGCATTATAATCTGAATGCAAGTATAGATCTTTCATTGGCTGAAAGATGAACTTTACCTTTCCCCTTTCTATATCCAGGTGTCGACGATACCAATCATTTACTTTTGCCTCGAAGCGCTTGATGTTGGTTCCTGGTTTTAGTAAATAATAAATGGTATGTATGGTTGCTCCTTGGTTCTTCTCGATCCTTTCAGTTTTAGGTATTTCGAGGATAATGGCCTCGGCTCGTAAATGTGTATTTTGTGGTAAATCTTGAATAATCGCTGTAACAAAATAGGAAGTTGACCTTTCCTTCCATGAGGGCACATCATAAACATATTTACCGACTGCATCTTCGTCCTTGAACAACCGTTTTGCAAGGCTTTCTGTTAGAATGATATTCTTTTCTCCGACGATGTGGTGGGTAAGCTGGCCATTTATCTTGACAAAATCGAACATTTTTAGTGCGCTCGAATCAGCAGTCATCACATTGACATTATGCCTACTGGATTCATCCATACCCGCTTTAAAATGTAGTTCCGATAGGCGTACCGCTGAAAAGGCTTCCACTTCAGGAAAGTGTTCTTTGAGTTCAGTGCCTAAACCAATGGGGGTATATGCTTCTTTAAGATAAATACCGTTACCCATTTTATTTTCGGAATATACACGATAAAGATCGTCTGTCCTTTTCCAAAAGCGGTCGTATGACAGATCATCAAGTGCCACCGTTAATACTAAAAAACATGCAGAAAGTCCTAAGGTTAACCCAAGAATATTAATAAAACTAAACGTTTTATTCTTATAGAAGCTACGTATAGCCGTTTTTAAGTGAGTTTTAAACATACAAGACTTAAGTTTTCAAGACTACGCGGCCCGATAACCAATCACGAATAACCAGTAACCAAATAGCCGGTTTATCACTAATTTATACAGGAATTACGCCAAAACAACAACTTTCTGATAACGTGGTAGTTGTGGTGATTTTTGATAAGAAAGTGTTCGGAAACGAACACTAGCTGTTCAGATCTGAACGATAATTTGGGTCATTTTAGCGAAAATTTTTGAGAGCAACAAGTTTTGGTTTTGGAAGAAGCTTTACGGCTGAAGGCGCCCCTAATTAAGCAGATAAGGCTATAGTTTGAATTCGCTTTAAAAAACAGTATAAAAGTATTTTTAAAAATTAAAATATGCTTTTTAATAATATTTTATATATTTGCATTATTGCATTCATTCAATCTAAATCAAAAATAAATTGACCAATGAAAAGAAAGGTAAACCTAAATCTTGCTGCCAGCTAAGAAGATTCAAGAGAAGTATTTCGAAAAATGGCGAACTAAAATCAAACAAATGGATAATGAACCTAATGAAGACAAAAGATGTGAGCTGTATGTTGCTTTTTTTGCCGAGTGGCGAATGGAAATGATCATGAATATGTCTGATCAGGATTTTGTGATCGATGTGATAAAACGAAAGAAGGAACTGGGAATTGAATAATATGGTCAAGAATAAAAAGATTAGTGTTCAGGGGATGGATATTACGGTTATATTATCCAATAACCGAGAATATATATCACTGACAGATATGTTAAAAGCTAAAGATGGCGACTTTTTCATATCCGACTGGTTACGCAACAGGAATACGGTTGAGTACCTGGGTATATGGGAGTCTGTGAATAACTCCAATTTTAATTATGGCGAATTCGCCATAATTAAAAGCCAAGTTGGATTGAATAGCTATAAGATTAGCGTGAAAGAATGGGTAGAAAAGACGAATGCAATTGGGTTAAGGGCGGCAGCGGGTAGATATGGAGGTACATATGCTCATCCCGATATAGCCTTTGAGTTTGGAATGTGGATAAGTCCTGCATTTAAAATTTACCTGATCAAAGAATTCCAACGCCTCAAAGAGGAAGAAAGTAACCGTAATAACCTTGAGTGGAATCTGCAACGTACTATTTCTAAAATAAATTACCGAATTCATACCGATGCTATCAAAGAAAATCTTATCCCGAAAGAAATTGATAGGCTGCAATCAAACTATATCTATGCAAATGAAGGTGATCTGCTCAATGTAGCGCTTTTTGGTATGACTGCTAAAGATTGGCGAGAACAGCATCCTGACACCAAGGGAAACATACGAGATGAAGCGACTATTGAACAACTAGTGGTATTGAGTAATATGGAAAGCATCAACGCTTTACTGATCCAACAGAATCTATCACCAAAAGAACGCTTAGTGCAATTAAATAAAGTAGCTATTGCGCAAATGAAGTCGTTATTGGCTAATAATGTGCAAGGAAAGTTGACTAATAAAACGATTAACCCATAACCAACATCATTCATTCCTTAAACTATCCACCGGGTTTGCCAGAGCAGCGCGAATCGCATGGAAGCTAACCGTTATTCCAGCGATACAGATTGCCGTTAAACCCGCGAAAGCAAAAATCCAACTGTTCAATTCCATTCGGTAGGCAAAATCATCTAGCCAGTCACTGCCCATCCACCAGGCCACAGGGCAGGCAATCAAAAAAGCTAGGAATACCAGTAACAGAAATTGTTTTGAAATCAACATTACAATGTTCGTGATGTTCGCGCCAAGAACTTTCCGAATTCCGATCTCTTTGGTTCGTTGAATGGTGGTGAAAGCGGCAAGCGCAAATAAGCCCATACAGGCCAAAGCAATGGCAATACCAGAGAAAACCGAAAACAAGTCGGCAATCCGCTCTTCGGTCTTATAGAGCGATTGGAAGTCGTCATCCAAAAAATGATAGTCAAAAGCGCGGTGTCCGACATGTGCTTTCCAAGATTCTTCCAACGTACCTAACGTCGCGGCTATATGATCGCTTTTTATTTTCACAAAAAGCTGTCTCACTAAGGAAGTATCTGGAAAAATCAATAGTGGCCCGATAGGCGCATGAAGGGATTCGAAGTGGAAATCTTTTATGACACCTACTACTGGACCGGGAATCCCTCTGGATACAATTTGGCCGATGGCTTTTTCGGGGGTCCATCCCAAATCTTTTACAGCCTTTTCATTCAAAATGTAAGCAGTTCGGTGCTGTGAACCGGGCGCAGTCGTACTTTCAGGAGCGGCAAAATCAGCCGGAACAAAATCTCTACCAGCCACTAAGGTCATGCCCATAGTTTTTAAATAGTCGAGATCGGCCGGCGTTGCATTGAGCGAAAGATCTTTAGGTCCCGTGCCATCCTCTGCATGAATACCATCCCCCCAGCCAATGGATGTCGGATCTTCATAAGAGCCTGTAACGCTTAATACATTTGGATTAGCTTTAAAGACATTTTTCAGTTGCTCATATACCCCATGGGTTTTGGCATCTACAGGTAAAACTAAAACGTGAGAGCGGTCGTAGCCCAAGTTTTTGTTTTGTACATAGTTCATTTGTTTCAGCACAATGAAGGTAGTTGCAAGTAAAAAAATGGCAATGGAAAACTGGAAAATAATTAGTCCTTTGCGCATCATGCCGCCCGAATTGGTTATTTGTAGACTCAATTTTAACGTTTGTGCTAATTGTTTGCTACTCAGTATAAAGGCTGGGTATAATCCAGCAAGCAAACTAATGATAAGACTTAATAAGATGGCAGCTATCAAGAACAGCGGATTTAGGAATATACCGAAAGAAAAGTCCTTTCCGGTTATATTATTGAATAGCGGTAATACAACCATGCTAGTGAACAAGGCCATAAGCAAGGCGAGAGAAGTGAGCAAGGTGGATTCACCCAAAAATTGTTTGATCAGCTGCCTTTTTTCTGCGCCCATCACTTGTCGGATACCAATTTCCACACCACGATTCGCTGATTGTGCAATGCATAGATTCGTATAGTTGACGCAGGCAATCAACAAAATAAGGAGTGCAACAATCGTTAACACATAAATATACATGATATTGCCATTTGCTTCCAGACCTGCTAGTTTAGAATGTAGGTGCACAGACTTTAGGGGTTCCAAGTGCATGGTCCAATAATCTGTTTTCGGAATATCCATTTCTTCCTCATTTACCTTTTTCATATAGTCTGTTATGGCATGAGCCAATGGGCGAATCTGATCGGAATTTTGAAGCAATAGGTAGGTAATATAATTAGCCGTACTCCATATTTCCGTTTTTGCAGCATCCAAGCTATTGAAAGAAATAATTAAATCATACTGAATTTGGGAGTTGAGTGGAACATCTTCACTGACGCCAGTGACCTCATAATGCGCTTCGCCTCCATTCAATTGGATGGTTTTGCCAATGGGGTTTGCGTTTCCAAAATATTTCTTTGCTGTTGAACGGGATAACACCACCTTCTTCGGGTCGCCAAGCACCGATGCGGCACTACCCTGTAGCAGCGGAAAAGAAAACGTCTGGAAGAAGGCGGCATCGGCATAGAGTATATTCTTTTCATCAAAAGATTGTTGATTTACCGTAATAGCACCCGCACTTTTCATCGTACGAACATACTCTGATACTTGCGGAAAAGCTCTTTTAAAAGCAGGACCTACCTTGGTGCCCGTTTGTGCAAACTGGTGTTCGGAGCCAGACATCCGAAGATCGGACGTTACCCGGACAAGTCGGTCTGCGTTTGCATGGAAATTGTCGTACGTGATCTCATTCTGGATGTAAATACCTATTAACATGCAGGTAACCAGACCAATCGTTAAGCCAGAAAGATTTACGAAGCTATAAAGCTTATTCTTTTTGAAATTTCTGAGAGCGATTTTGAAATAGTTTTTTATCATCTTCTTATCGTTATGCGTTGTGAGTTATGCGTTGCGAGTTGATCAAGCTCATAACTAGCAACTGGTAACTCACAACTAAGATTACTCACTTCTCAAGGAATCTACCGGATTTGCTTTTGCTGCTCGCAATGACTGAACACCTACTGTCAAAATTGCTATTAGCAATGCGGCAATTCCCCCCAAAGGAAAAACCCAAACGGGCATATCCATACGATAAACGAAATCGTCTAACCACAGATTCATAATCCACCAAGCGATGGGGGCTGCAATTATAAAAGCAATGATAACGGGTTTCACGAATTCGCGGATGACTTTACCCGTGATATTGGCTACCGATGCACCCAATACTTTCCGTATACCGATTTCTTTTACTTTTTGATGAATAATAATGAGTGCTAGACCAAATAAGCCCATGCATGAAAGTAAAATGGCAATTCCCGCCGAGACTGAAAAAAGCGTAGCTAAGCGTTTCTCTTTTTTATACCAACGGTCGATATTTTCATCAATATAACTTCCCTTAAATTCAGCATCCGGTTCCAAGCTGGCATAAGTTTTCCTGAGCATATCCATGGTAGCAACCGGGTTTTGTGTATTGACTTTTACGAAAATATAATCTAGCGAAGCGTTGCCTTCAATAGCGATCGTGAGTGGCTCCGTTGAGTTGTGCATAGAATATAAGTGAAAATCTGGAATGATGCCTATGATATGCCAACCATTGCGGCCGGCCGAATCGGTATTAATATTGCGCCCCAGTAATTGTCCACTACCGAGTTGCTTGGCCATACTTTCCGTGATGATAACGGCTTCCGATGTGTCTGCTGAAAAAGCAATAGAAAAATCCCTCCCTTCCAATGGTTTAATAGATAGTGTTTTCAAAAAATCGTAATCAGCTGAAATGTAGGTCGTTTTTATATTCTTTCCTTCATGGCTGAAGCCGACCTGCGATTTAGAAGTACTTCCATCTTTGCCAACACCCAAATTAACGTCTGCACCCGTTACACTTAATACTGACGGGTTAGAAGCGAGACGCGTACGTAATTTGGCACTGATATCCCGACCGTGTGTAACGTCTTTAACGGGTATGCTAACAATGGAAGAGGTATTGTAACCAAGACTAGCCGTGCGAAGATGCTGAAACTGTAAATAACATATAGCCGTTGCACAGATCAGTACAATAGCGGTGATAAACTGGAGAGTAATGAGAATGTTCCTGCCGATTCCTGATTTAATAATGCTGAATTTGCCTTTAAAGATATCTGTAGTTTTAAGCTTGTTCAAGATGAAAAAGGGATACCCGGATGATAAAAAGGAAATGAGTATCCATATGGCACATACACTTATTGCCATTTGCGGATTGTAAAGAACGGCATGATCGAGTTTAAAGAAGTTATAAAGTGTCAGTATTTTAATAAGCGCAGCGACACCTAACAAAGCTATAAATAATGAGAAGCCGATCTGTATAAAGTTCTCCCAAAACAATTGTCCCCATACCTGCCGGGCGGCGGCTCCTAAACACTTTCTCACGCCTAATTCCTTACTCCGTGTGAATGACAGGCTAATTTGAATGTTGATGAAATTGAAGCAAGCGATAAATAAGATAACGATACTCACTAAGAGGAGAATATAAAGATAGGTTTTGCTGACAGTATCACCCGAACCTATTTCAGTATTAAAGTGAAGATCATTTAAAGATAACAGACGCATGCCTAAATAATCACCATTGTCATCAGCTTTAAATCCATCTCTTTTTAAAGAAGCTCCATCTGGATGCAAATATTTTTGCACGAACAAACGCAATTGCTTTTCCACCTGTGCTTGACTTACATGTGGCGCGAGGCGCACATATACATTGTGATGCTGCTCATACCATTCTTCCTTGGTTCTGGCCCAGCTGGGGTCTAGTTCTGTACGTGCCAAGATGGGGAGCTTAAAGGTTGAATTTTGCGGAGCATCTTCCATTACAGCGGATACGATAAGACGCTTCCAATCTCCACCTATTTTAATCTCGACCGGCTTTCCTATGGGGTCTTGTTCTCCAAATAAACTGGTTGCGGTCGTTTGATTCAGTACAATGGCATCTATGTTATCCAACGGTGAGCGAGTTTGACCTTGTATAATCTGGAAGGAAAAGACATCAAAAAAGTCCGGGTCAACTAGATTTATTCCCTGCTCGAGTGATTTAGCATCGGTACGAATTTCTCTACCACTGTTTTTAATTCGAGTTACTTTATCGATCCCAATATTCTCCTTCTTCAGGTACGTAGCTACTGGATAACCCATAGTAGCACCAAGCTCCGTTCCCTTTACTAAATTATGAAATTCATAAAGCTTAAATACCCGGTCTTTATACCGATGAAAATTATCGAAAGAAAATTCGTGATAAACGGCGGCCAATAATAGCATACTACAGATAAAGGCAATGGCCATTCCTGATATATTAATAAGGGTATGCGTCTTATGCTTTAGCATATTACGCCAGGCAATTTTTAAGTAGTTCCTTATCATTTCGTTGTTCGTTAATCGTTGTTTGATCCGGCGCTCATTGCAAGATTTCAGCATCTTGATCGGCAGGTCTACGAATAACTAGCAACCAAGAACCAATAACTAGATTTATTCACTTCTCAAAGCATCAACCGGTTTATTCAGCGCTGTTTTAATGGTTTGCACAATAATCACTAATAAGGTAATTCCTCCTAAAACGAGCACAGGTATAGCGAACTTGTCAACTTCCAATTCAGTTCTTACGTAGAAATTTGCGAGCCATTTCTTCATCAACCAATAGCTCGTTGGTATTGCTATGCAGGCAGCCAATAGGAACAGTGGATAAACATCATGTATAAATAAATAGATAATCTGTTTAACGGAGGCCCCTAAAACCTTTCGTATTCCTATTTCCTTCACTCTTTTTTGTAGATTGTGCGATACAAGCCCTAATATACCTAAGAGAACAATGATCATTGCCAGTATTGTTGCTATGGTACCCGCCTGCCTTAATTGCATTTCGGTTTTATACTGTTGTGCCAATTTCGCATCCATAAACGTGTAATCGAAAGGGGCGGTCGGTACTATTCTCTTCCAAGCAGCGGTTAAATGATTTAATGAGGCGCCGACATTTCCCGGTTTTAAGCGAATACTGAAATAGCGGTAAACATTACTGTTTTTTATGTTAAACCATAGCATCGGCCCAATGGGAAAATGCATCGAGTTTCCATAAAAATTTTTTGTTACACCCGAGATGATGGCGGAACTGGCATCCGCAAAATAAACAATTTGATTAACGGCATCGGCAGGATTGGTATAGCCAAGCGCTTTTGACAAGGCTTCATTGATTACCACGCGATCCCTAGGTTCGGACGCTTCGTTAGGGCTATAAAAATTGCCCGCAAGTAGCGGTATTTTATAGGTATCAGCAAAATGCCGATCGGAAAAAACTAAATTGGTATGGATAGGATCGTTGTCCGTCGTGCTTTTCAGAATATCCATATTGCCGGAAGACATCGCCCCGGGGATGTCATAAGAGATGGAAATAGTTTCAATCTCGGGTAGCTTAGCAAGTTCTTGTCTTAATACCTCGGTATGTTGTAAACCTTCGGCAGTCCAATCACGGGGCACCTGCACGCTTAGTAAATAATCCTTATCGTAACCCAGGTTTTTGCTAAAGAACAAACTAACTTGCTGGGCAATAATAGCCGATGATGTTAGTGCAATCAGCGCAACCGCAAATTGAATACTGATTAATCCCCTAAGAAGAAAGAACCCATCGTTGCTTTGCGCCAGCTTACCGCGAGCCGACAGGACGGTAGGTAGTGTCGATAAACGAAGCGCTGGATAGGCTCCCGCAAGTAATCCTATTATTAAGCAGCCGAGCATCGCCAGTATCCAGAACGAAGTGGGTAAATTGAACAGTGACGGGATGGGTTTTCCCAATACAGTGGATATAACCTTCGACAAGAACGGATAAAGGCCTATTGATAGCAGCATGGATATAAGCACGGCTAATAAGGCTTCTGCAATAAATTGAGTCTGTAATTGTTTCTTGGTACCTCCAACCACTTTTCTGATACCAATTTCTTTTAATCGACCGGCAGATGTATTGATGCTGATATTAACAAAATTAATGACGGCCAAGAGCAAAATAGCAAAAGCAACGATCGAGATCGTGTATAGCAAATGTTTAATCGATCCCTCACCTTTTTCCAGGTGGTATGTTTTTAAAGGCGCCAGCGAGACTTTATAGTCTTTTGCGATAGCCTCAGGAGCATGTGCTTGGACAAGATTTTGTATCGGCTCCTCTAAAGAGCTGGAAGAAATAGTTGGTTGTAGCTCTAAATAAGAGGCGATATAAAGGCTTTGCCAATCGTCAATAGGTCGGCCAAAAAAGCTGGTGGATTGTATTGGGAGTATTAAATCTGTTTCGCCTGTCAAGTTTAAAACGGCATTTTCTTCTAAGTTTTCCAGCACACCGCCAACAGTGAAAAGCTGTTCCTCATTGTTAAAGTTTCGCACCGTAAGTTGTTTGCCCAGCGCCTCCTCATTCCCAAACAGACGCTTCGCAAAAGGGGCAGATAATATGACCTGATCGGGTGTTTTAAGTGCAGCATTTACATCGCCGGTAAGCAACTTGAAACCGAACATCTCGAATAAGCTTGAATCGGCTACGATCGCATTACTTTGTATATGCTGATCCTGATAAGAAAGGATGGCTGTTATACCATCAAAGCGAAAGTAGTTCTTTACTAAATGCGGATAATTCTCTTTAAGTGCTTTGGGAAGCATACCGATGGCGGAATATTCATTGAGATTGCTTTTTAAGAGATAGTGCTGATCAATATGTTTGATATTTTGATTGACATGAAGTTCCTGCCATACAAATGCACCTATAAGCAATGTAAAAGACAAGCCAGAGGCTAGGCCAAGTATATTGATCGCTGTGTTGAATTTGTGTTTTCGTAAGTTTCTCCAAGCAATTTTGATATAATTTTTAAACATATTGTTAATTTTTCAGCGATGTATCGGCCATTCATTGAATTGCTTAAAAACTTTGCCAAATCAAAATTTGTGTGTAAAGTATTGATGTTTAGTGGTTTATTGCTCGGTAAATAGAGTAGCTGTTCGATATCGTACAGCAGAGTGTGCGATACCGTACAGTTGTTTAGGTGGTGTAAATGGGACTAAGCTTCCACTTTTTTTATCATCTCCACATGATCGATCCCGTCTTCGTCATACACTTCACCATCTACTACAAAGCCTAGGGATTCATAGAAAGGTATTGCATATACTTGTGCACCGATACGAATGGAAGCCTCCCCAAAGAGATCGTAACAAGCTTGGATAGAACGTTTCATTAGCTCTTTACCCAAGCCTATACCCCTTGCCGCTTTGCTGGTAACGATACGTCCAATAGACATTTCGGGATAAGATATATCAGGAGGAACCAAACGGGCATAGGCCGCTAAGGTTTCGTCTTGGTAGATTAATAGATGATGGCAAAGTTGATCCTTATTATCAGCATCTAAATAAGCGCAATGTTGTTCAACAACAAAGACCTCGCTTCTCAATCGCAGGAGCGCATACAGTTCATAAGGATTAAATGCGTCGAAAGGTCTGATGTACTGCCTGAGGGAGCTAATATCAAGTTTCATAATAAGACAAAGATACAGGCTTTTTTTGTTTAAGTATCAAGTAACTTTTAAGAAGCCCTTTCTTTTATATTGTTAAACGTTTAACCAGTTATTCACTATATACCAAGAGATGGATACCGAGATAAAAAAGAAAAGGCAACGAGTAGAAGTGGTGCGATTTCTTACTCGTTATAGTTCCCAGATTAGGTAGTGTTACAGGAAGATGCATCAAGGAGCCTCTTCCGATAAAATCATGCATTCAATCTAATAAATTCCTGAGGAGAAAGAACGGGTAGAGAAGGGAGGCTGTTTTTCTGAAAATGTTGATCGCGACTAATGACAAAATCAAGTTTGTGATGCAGAGCCGTATAATATAATAAAGCATCTTCCACGTCAGTCATTGATGAATGGACTGCCGCCAAAACCTGTTCATGAGGAATTTCGATGCTGTCTAAAAAGCTTAATAACGAACCGAGGATTTCTTTTGCTTTAACGGGACCATATGATTTGGTGATCCAGTAAGCACATATTTGTACGACAGAAGGGGTTACATACCCTTTTATCTTCCCTTGTTCTGCCCATACTATAATGGTTTTTCCTTCTTCATAAGCCTTTCTTTGGAGAGCAAAATCTAGCAGAATATTGACATCCAATAATACTTTAAAAGCCATATTTATCCGCGTTATCCTCAAAATAATCTTTTGCTAAATCCGCTTGATCCTGTATTTCGGGTTTTGGCAAATTTTCAATAAGCTGAACGATTCCTTTCCCAGACGGCTTTTTCACGATGAATGTTCTAAAATAACTTTCTACAAGCTCGGAAACGCTACTGTGCTTTTGCGCGGCATATGCTTTTACCTGTGCCAATAGCTGTTCATCAATAGTTAAATTTAGTTTTGCTTTCATGTGCTATTCTTAATTTAATACAAATATACGCATAAATTTATAATATGCGCATCCATTGCGAGCAAGATGCTTTATTTCATTACGAGATGGGCTAAACCGTTAATCATATCTTTCCCGCAGATAAATAAGATTTTCCTCAATCCAAAATTCGTTTAGTGACAGCAAGGAAGTGGTGGAATTCTTGATTTGGTGAATTGGCAGTTTCATCGGGTTGTATTGCACGCTTGCTTTTATACCTCTACTATAGCAATCCTTTTTCTTCCAGCGATACCTTTATTTCCTTGTGCCTATCCCAGAATTTAGTTTTGATGGCACGCATTACCGTTTTAAATTCAGGTAAGTTTTTAAGCGGTTTAACTAATGGATCTCTTTCAAGTAAAAGTATCCAGTATTGATAATTATCTACCTTGGTAAATAGCTTTAAGTGATCTAAGGTTTTCTTGTTATCTTTCAGGTAAGCATAGTACATCGCCTGGTGTACATGCTTATAAATAGATTGGTCATTGTCTGCAAACTTTTTAAAACTGGTTATGAATTTATTCGATTCCTCTTTAAATCCCAATTTAGCTAGAACGATTCCGATGCTAAGGTCAACATTTTTAAAAATGTCCAATTGTTGAGCGTCACGCAGTTTGATAAACTGCTGGTAGTATCGATAAGCGGCTTGATAATCGCCTGCATAATTGTAAACGTTCCCTATTTCCTGTAAAATATGGAGCTGTGTGCTATCTCTGTCGAATTCTTTCAGTAACAATTGCTTTGTTTGTTCGGTATTACCGTCTTTCGCAAAAAGGATGGCTGCCTTTACCCAGGTGGCATAGGAATTTTCGGGATTGTAAGCGATTGACTTGTCAATGTAATGAAGCGATTCTTCGACAAATCCGGTTTGTATCAGCGCATTGCCGAGGTGTAAATAGTTAAGGCTTGTGGTAGTAGAATCTTGTAATCCCGCATTCAACTTAACCCCTAGCAGCGCATACTCGAGGTACTTAGCGGTATTGGGAATAGAATAATTATAAAAATCTGATAAAAAGTGGATGGCCAAAATGGAATTAGGATTGTATTCCAAGGCTTTTTCAAGATAGGGAACGGCTGCCTTATAATCTTTTTGATGTGCATAAAATAAAGCTTTGGCAATCAGGCTCTCTGGTAAAAGAGGATCGCATAAAAGTGCCTTGTCTGCATAAAAACCCATTTCAGCGGTGTAAATTTTTCTTTCTTGAAAAAGATCCAGATAGTAGTAGGCGATGGCAGAAACGGCATAAGCAAGGGCAAACTGCGGATCTTCTTTAATCGCCTTTTTAAAATAGCGGATACCTTGCTCCAAATTGGCATGGCCACCTCTATGTAATAAATCACTGCCTTTCAAAAAAAGGTCATATGCCACTAAATTCTCGGTCGGATTTTTTTCAATCCTCGATCGTTCTTCACGAGTAATGGTCGCTTGAACTTCTTTGGCAATGTCTTTCGCAATCTCCTGTTGCAATTGAAAAATATCTGTAACCTCTCGGCGGTATTGTCGAGACCATAAATGGCGGTCGTTTGGAGCTTCAACCAACTGCACATTCAATAAAATTTGCTTACCGATCTTTTGACCGCTCCCCTCCACGAAATAATTCACGTTGAGTTCTTTGGCCATCTCGGGGATGGACTTGAATATATTTCTGTACTTCTCGGATGAAGTCCTACTCGTTACTTTCAAATCTTTTATTTTTTGAAGATTATTGAGGGTAGATTCCATCAAACCATTGATTAAATAGACATTGGTCGAATCATTACTGTCATTTATGAAAGGTAGTACGGCAATCGATTTTTCAAGGGAGTTCTTAGTAGATGAAGCGTTTATTCCATATTTGAATAAAGCAATGGCGAACACAACGATGAGCGCAGCAGATAGCGAAATAAAAATGAAGCGGCGATTAGGGTTTTTGGAAATAGCAGGAGGAGGCATATTTTCCGGGGCTTCTTTTTGGCTATTAGCCGCACCCGGAGGGAAGCCGTAATATTCGCGGAAGCACTTGATAAAATAGGATGTGCTGCTAAATCCCACACGATCGGCTACTTCAGAAACGTTTAAGGAAGAGGACCGAAGCAGATTCATCCCATGCTCTAAACGTACTTGCCTGATTAGTTGACTGACTGACAAATTGCTGAACTTTCTCACTTTACGGAGTAGGTTTGAGCGACTCATATTCAGCGCTTCGGCAAGTTCGGAAACGCCAAACTGCTCATTCGAGAGATTCTGCTCCACGATCGTCGCAATTTGACGAATAAAGTCATTAGCAAAGGGCTGATAATCAGGCATTGGTTTACATCTTATTTTCGCTAGATCAAATATACCTATTTGGACGATTATGCATCATAATTTATATCGATTCATCATAATTTATATTGTCATCTCTAAACTTGATGATTTTATCCGCATGGTTATTTGGTGCGTCCTGTGAACTGGAACGATCTTTACAACATAAAAAAATCGAAAAAAACGAATACCAAACATCATGAAAACGAAAGAAAGAAATTCATCGAAAGTAGTCTCTACATTATCCTTTTTAATAGCCTTGTTTATTATGACTGGATGTCAGGACGGTTCTAACCAAAAGGGAAAGTCTGTTGATGTTAAGGACAAGGTAGCAGCTCCCAAAATTGATATCCACACAGCGATTATAACGGGAGATCTGGAAGCTGTTCAGCAGCATATCGATGCGGGAACAGATCTAAATAAGAAAGACCCTTATGGAGGATCGAGTCCGCTAATATCCGCAGCATTATTTGATAAGCCGGAAATGGTGAAGCTATTAATCGACGCAGGAGCAGATCTGAATTTTCAGAATAAGGAGGGATCCACTGCACTTATTACGGCCGCATTTTTTGGTCGGCCTCATATTGTCAAAACGTTATTGGATAATGGAGCTGATAAAACAATAAAGAATAAATATGGAGCTACGGCTTACGCATCAGTAGCAGCACCCTTCAGCGAAGTCAAGAGCACCTATGATATGATGGGTAAAATGCTTAAGCCTTTTGGATTGAAGTTAGATTACGCATATCTCGAAAAAATTCGGCCGGAGATAGCCGCCCAACTGAAATAATAAACAAAACAAAGAGAAAGGATATGCCCGTATTAGATAGAAGATATGATATTGATTGGATGCGTGTCATCGCGATCGCATTGCTCTTAATATATCATGTAGCAATCGGTTTTCAGCCTTGGGGGATGATGATCGGCTTTATAACGAATGAAAAATCATGGGATGCCTTGTGGATTCCCATGAGCATGATGAATGTATGGCGGATACCACTTTTATTTTATGTGTCAGGCATGGGTGTTTATTTTGCCATTAGAAATAGAAGCTGGAAACAACTTTTGCTGGAGAGAGCCAAAAGAATCCTGCTTCCGTTTCTTTTTGGGGTGCTATTGATTGTTCCTCTCCATATTTATATATGGCAAAGGTATTATCATTTTGATATAGCCTATTTACCCGGGCCAGGGCACCTGTGGTTTCTTGGTAACCTTTTTGTTTATGTTATCGTGTTCGCGCCGATTTTTTTCTATTTAAAGCGGCAGGAACATGGTCAGCTAATGCGTTGGATGAAAAAGATATTTAGCAGTCCACTGGGCATACTATTAATGATGGGCGTATTTATCGCGGAAGTTTTGTTGATTGATCCGATGCCCTTTGAAATGTATGCGATGACATGGCATGGTTTCGTTCTGGGGTTACTGGCGTTCTTCTTCGGGTTTTGCTTTGTCTCATGTGGTGTTACCTTTTGGCCTATGATTCTAAAGTGGCGATGGCTGTTTCTTGCGTTTGCAGTAACCTTTTTTATAATAAGGATTACTTATTTTCAGTCTTCAGCGCCGACCTATATGCTGTCTATTGAGTCGAATTGCTGGATTGTTTCATTTTTTGCATTTGCGTACAAATATTTCAACCATCCCAGTAGCCTACTTCGCTATTTAAGTCGTGCGGCGTACCCATTTTACATACTTCATATGATTTTTCTTTACCTTGGATCTTATTTTATCTTTCCATTGGCTATAGACGTACGTATTCAATTTGTTTTGGTTTTGCTCGCTACGATAATCGGTTGTTTCCTAACTTATGAATTCTTTATCAGAAGAATAGCTTTCATCAGGTTACTATTTGGGTTAAAATGAAAGTAAGTATTTCCTGCTTTCTATTTTTGATGTTTCGTTCAAGTAGCTTATCCCTCTTACGGTGCGGCCTTTCTTCTGCCCAACAACTAAGAACCGATAACCAATAACTAAATTCACTCATTGCGCAAACTATTCACCGGATTGGCCATTGCGGCCTTAATCGCTTGAAAGCTGATCGTAAAAAAAGCGATGATCAGTGCCATGATTAAAGCAAAGCCAAATATCCACCATTCTATCTCAATGCGGTAGGCAAAGTCGTTTAACCAATTGCTCATAACATACCAGGCCAAGGGGAATGCAATAATAGCTGCAATGAGTACCAGACGTAAAAAATCGGCAGAAAGCAGGCGAACAAGCGTTGCGGTGCTGGCACCTAATACCTTCCGAATACCTATTTCTTTGACGCGTTGCGTGATGGTAAAAGCGGAAAGACCGAACAATCCTAAACAGGCAATGGCAATGGCAATACAGGAGAATAGGGTGAAAATTACTTGTTGTTGCCGTTCTGCTTTATATAAATTGGCAAAACGATCATCCAAAAAAATATAGGTAAAAGGTGCTTCGGGCAGATATTTTTCCCAGACTGCTTGCAGGTGTTCCACAGCCTGTTGAACATTTCCGTTAATCTTCACCGAAATTCGGCCGTAATCATTCTCATTAGCGGAATTAAATAAAACCAAAGGTAGAATGCGTTGGTGCAAAGATTCAAAATTGAAATTGTTCATGATCCCGACAATTTGCCCTACTCTAGCGTCGTATTTAAAAGGTTTGCCGATTGCTTCTTCTGGCGTTAAACCTAAAACACGAATTGCAGCTTCGTTCAGAATAAAGGAAGAGGTATCCCGATTATTATCGGCGTGAAAATTTCTACCGGTAATCATATGGATTCCATAAGCAGGGATAAAGCCGGCATCGCTACGTACATATTTGATATCTGCCTTGGACGGGGCTAAGCCATTTCCTAAATTGATCTGTGAGCCGGCCGCGTCTAATAATCTTCCTGACGGGATTCGACTGGATCTTCCTACTTCCTTAACGTTCGGATTAGCCAATAGGCTGGTTTTAAAAGACTGAAAAGTACCATCCAGCCCTTGGTTGTTGTTAAGAACTACAATCTGTTCTTTATTAAAACCTAAACTTTTGTTTTGGATGTATTGGAGTTGCCTGAATACGATCAGGGTACCAACGATCAGTATAATGGAAATAGAAAATTGAAACACGACAAGTGCCTTTCGGAGAGAAAATGTGTTTTCACCTGTTTTGAAAATACCTTTCAATACGCTGATGGGCTTGAAACCGGAAAGAAACAGGGCCGGATAAATACCGGATAGCACACCGATAATGAGAGGGAGTGTGATTATGCCAATTAAAATAGGAGGCTGTAATAAATGTGCTACCGTAAAGGCCTTTCCTGCCAGTAGATTTAATCCGGATAACGCCATACCTGTTAATACAATAGAGATCAAGGAGGCGAGCAAGCAGAGCAGAACACTTTCACTTAAAAACTGATAAATCAATTCTGTTTTCTCTGCCCCAACAACTTTTCGGATTCCAATTTCTTTTGCACGTAGCGCAGAGCGGGCAGTGGATAGATTCATGTAATTGATACAAGCAATCAATAGAATAAAAAGACCTATTATAGAAAAAATATAAACCCGCTTGATGTCGCCATTCTCTTCCAATTCAGAATCCTTATGGGAATGAAGATGTATGTCCGTTAGTTTTCTTAACGAAAGAAAAGTCCACTCTTGGGCTTTATTATCGGCACCGGGAATATGTCTATTTAAAAAAGCGGGGAATTGTACTTCCAGTTTGTTGGCATCGTAATCTTTAGGCAGCAAAACGTACGTATAAAAGGCGTTATTTCCCCAATTTGTACGAAGTTGTTCTTCACCGTATACAGCGGTATCTCTTAGTGTAGAAAAAGAAACCATCACATTGGGATGCCAATGTGCATCCGAGGGAAGCGATTTATAAACCCCCGTTACCGTGCCCGTTAGTTTTTGATCAATTTTTAATAACTTGTTTAACGGATTTTCCGTTCCAAAGTATTTTTTGGCCATTTCTTCGGAAAGCATAATGGAATAGGGCTCTCGTAGCGCTGTTTTTGGATCCCCTTTAGTTACTGTAAAATCAAAAATCTTAAAAAGATTTTCATCCGTGCAGTATACATTCTCTTCATTGAATATTTTGTCCTGGTACTGAAAAGTCATTCCTCCGAGAGGAAGCATACTGGTCATTGTTTGGATGTCCTTAAAATCATTTTGTAGTAAAGGGCCAACGGGCGGTGCAACAGCACCCAGTTCTAAGGAGGTGCTTTTGCTCTCCGAATTTAAGAACGTTCGTTCCACTCGATAAATTCGGTCGGCTTTGCTGTTATAGCGGTCATAACGCAACTCATCTAATACATACAAAGCGATGAGCAAACAACAGGTGATTCCTACACTCAATCCAAACAGGTTGATGAAGGAAACGAATTTGTATCGTAACAAATTTCGCCAAGCAATTTTTATATAGTTTTTAAACATATGATTTGTTTTTCAGCGGTATTTCAGCTATCCACCTTGCGGATGATTTTTTTATCAAATAGCTTACAATTTGTCGTTATACAACTTTTTTGCCATCGTCAAAAAGGCCTTATTTAACCATTAAAGCGATTACTGTTCCAGCCATTGTCCATATTCGGACAACCAGTGTCCGTATTCGGACAGTTTTGGCTTGATATATTCATTTTCGGCAACGTTCTCGTTAATAGGTTAATCATTTTCATATAAGCAATGGAGTTAACTGATATTTTTGGAACACAAGGAGTATAAATTGCTTGATATTCCTTAAGGCAACCAATTTTACCAATATAAACTCGGGGTCGTGTTATCCGCTTCCTATTAGTAGCGGAAAAACCTACTGTTTAAATTATGAAAAGAAAGAAAACCTATCCAACAGCTTTATTAGGGCTACTCGTAGTGCTCCTTTTGTACGGGAAAGGATATGCACAGGAACAAAAAAAACAGAGTGAAAGTATTCGTGGAACCGTTACGGACGCCGATTCGAAAGAGCCGCTTGCGGGGGTTACCATCTTATTTCTCCGGTCATCCTTGGTCACGCAAACGGATGAGAAGGGACATTTTCAGCTATCGCGTCCCGAAGGGAATAATGCGGTCTTGGTAGCCAGGTCAACAGGCTATTTGCAAAAGGAGATACCGATCAATGATCAGCAAACACTGCAGATAGCACTCAAAAAAGACCAAGTAATGCTGGATGAGGTAGTGGCAATCGGATATGCTACCGTAAGTCGGAAAGATTTAACCGGGTCGGTTTCTTCCCTGAATGATAAACAATTAAAGGATATTCCCATCAACTCAGCCGCGGAGGCACTTACAGGTAGACTCGCCGGTGTGCAGGTCACAACATCAGAAGGCTCTCCGGGTGCCAATGTGCAATTGAAAATCCGGGGAGGAGGTTCTATTACCCAAGATAACTCACCCTTATACATTATTGATGGTATTCAGGTCGAAGATGGGCTTAACAGCTTATCTCCTCAAGATATCGCCTCGATTGACGTATTGAAAGATGCCTCCTCCACGGCAATCTATGGTGCACGTGGTGCGAATGGCGTGGTCATTATCACCACGAAAGGGGGGAAGGAAATGAAAACAGAAATAGGCTATAGTAATATTTTTGGTTTAAAGCAACTTGCGAATAAGTTGGACGTGATGCGTCCTTATGATTTCGTGGTCAGGCAGTATGAACGCACAAGGGGAAATACCAGCATGGAAGAGGGATTTGCGGCCATGTACGGCCAATGGGATGAACTGGAAAAATATAAAAATGAGCCTTTTGTGGATTGGCAAAAGAAAACATTTGGTAATGATGCCTTCATGCAGACCCATAACCTGAGTATTACAGGTGGTACGGAGGCCATTCAGTATAACTTGAGCCTAACCAGCAATGATGATGAAGGGATTATGCTTAACTCAGACTTTCATCGGAAAATGCTCAATTTTCGATTTGATAACAAGATTAACGCCAAGTTGAAAATAGGTTTTAATGTGCGTTATAATAATCGGACAATAAATGGGGCCGGGACCGCAGATGAAGCGGGGTCTACGTATAATATGCTCCGGCATACGATAAAATATAGACCGCTTACTATTGGCGGTTTATCAGAGGAAGAGTTAGATGAAGCCTATTACGAAGAGACCAATACAGGGAATGCACTTGGTATTATTAATCCCGTGCAATTAAGTGATGCACAATACAGAAATAGGCATACACGGATTACCAATCTGAATGGCTATGCCAATTACGTGTTCAACGACTGGCTTTCATTTCGTTCTTCAGCAGGCTTTAACTATCAAAATGAAGACATTAATAGTTTTGATGATGGTATCACTTCCAAAGCCAGAACCTTAGGGGCACGTTTACCCATGGTATCGCTCTTGGGCACAGAACGCAACAGCTTTAATAACAGCAATGTGTTAACCTTCAAGATACAGCGTGAACAACATCACATCGATGCGATCCTGGGAAATGAATTCTATACCATTTCTTCCAAAAGAACGGAGAATCAGTTACGTTATTTTCCAGAGGGTATTGGCGCCGAAAAAGCCTTGGCGCAATTAAGCCTCGGTACGGTTATTCCCACCTATCCACAGACCTATAACTCAGAAACACGTACGGTTTCTTTCTTCAATCGAACAAATTATGCGTTTGCAGATAAATACTTGGCATCGTTCAGTATACGTGCTGATGCCTCGTCTAGGTTTGCGTCCGACAAACGCTGGGGATTCTTTCCTTCCGGTTCTATTGCCTGGAGACTCTCAGATGAGCCATTCCTGAAAAATGTACCGGTTATATCAGACATGAAGCTACGGGCCAGCTATGGCTCGGCAGGGAATGATCGTATAGACGATTATTTATTCTTGAATATCTTTGGTATTGGATCTAAATACGCTTTAAACGAACAGATTTTGCCGGGATTGGCCGTTAATGACCTGGCGAATCGCGATTTGATTTGGGAAACGACGGTATCTAAAAATATTGGATTGGACCTTGCGTTATTCAATTCCCGTATTCAACTTACCGTTGATGCCTATCACAATAAAGTGAACGATTTATTGTTAAATGTACCCATACCGACCACCTCAGGTTATAAAACACAGTTACAGAATATCGGAAATACGTCTAATAAAGGAATTGAATTTCAACTCAATGCCACGGCTATCAGCAATAAGAATTTTACTTGGAATACGGCATTCAATTTATCCTTTAACCGTAATCGAATCGATAAGTTATCCAATAGCCAGTCCTATTATTATGAATATTCGGGCTTTGGTATTTCGGGACAACCGGCAGATTATGTGGTGCAAGTTGGTCAGTCTGTAGGTACCATGTATGGCTTTGTATCGGATGGCTTCTATTCGGTGAACGATTTTAATTATGATCCGGAGACGTCTATTTATACACTAAAAGAAGGCGTGGTAGATGTTTCTAATGCAATCGGTACGGCCCAGCCCGGATGGATGAAATTGAAAGATCTGGATGGTAATAATCGCATAGATGAAAATGATAAAACCATTATCGGCGATGCGACGCCAAAATTTACAGGTGGATTATTTCAGCAATTCACCTATAAGAATTTTGATATGAGCATTTTCTTGAATTTCGTGTATGGAAACAAAATCTACAATGCCAACAAGATAGAATTTACCAATGGCTATAGCAGCAATTCAAACTCCCTAGCAATTATGAACGATCGTTGGAAGACGATCGACGGTAATGGTCAGGTGGTACAGCAGGTTGTAACTGAGGGAGGGCAGCAGGTGGTAAAAGGAATCGCACCCGATGCCTTAGCCGCGCTAAACCAAAATGCCTCCATCTGGATACCTATCAGTGGTGTCGGGGCTTGGTACCCAACGTCTTGGGCGATGGAAGATGGGTCTTTTTTACGGATTAATAATATCACCATTGGTTATAGTTTGCCCAATAGGGTGCTTCAAAAAATCAAACTAAAAAAGTTAAGGGTGTATGGAACGGTGAATAACTTGGCTGTGTTTACCAATTATTCAGGCTATGATCCAGAGGTGAATACACGTAGAGCAGTGCCTACTACGCCAGGAGTTGATTATTCCGCCTACCCAAGAAGTAAAACATATATAATCGGTCTTAATCTTACGCTTTAACATCATGACCATGCTATCTAAGATTTTTTTAAAAGGAACAATCCTTGTTTTTGTACTTTCCTTATCGCTGTTTTCATGCAAAAAGTATTTGGATATGGAACCGCCATCTGCATTCAGTGAAAATTATGTATTTAGCAACGTACCCAATGCAAGAAGTGCCGTTTTGGGTGTGTATGATCGTTTATCCGGGCTACAAGCCTATGGAAGCCGGCTGAGCCTGATGTATCCTTATGACAGCGATGAAATGGTTGGTGTTTTGAATGGTGCTGCTCCGGATAACAGCTCCCGAGATTTATCACGCTATAATTTACAAGCGACCAATGCGCAGCTTGCCGGCCCTTTTGAACAGTTATATGCAGGTGTTGAAAGGGCCAATATTTGTATAAAAAATATTCCTACAATGGATCTATACAGCAATGGGGCGGCATCGGAGCAGCTTGAGTTAAAAAGGTTGTACGGAGAAGCGCTTACATTGAGGGCGCAGTTTTATTTTGAGCTTATTCGCAATTGGGGTGATATTCCGGCTCCTTTTGAACCGGCAGCTGACCAAGTTGAGCTCACCTTACCGAAAGTCGATCGTGATACGATTTATACCCGTTTGATTGCAGACTTGAAAACCGCACAAGAGCTGCTACCTTGGCGGACGGAGGCCAGTAACGACGAGCGTATTACGAAAGGGGCCGCAAAAGCTTTACGAGCAAGATTGGCCCTATATCGTGCCGGGTTTTCCCTTCGCAGAAATAACCGTATGGAACGAACAGGCGATTACCTGTCTTTTTATCAGATTGCGCGAGATGAATGCTATGAACTCATGCAACATCGGGAGCAGCATACGCTCAATCCAAGCTTTCAAGCGGTATTCAAAGAAGGGATTGATGCTTATACCCTTGACCCTCATGGGGAAATTCTGTTTGAAGTAGCAATGGGACGAGAAACGGATAGTAATTTAGGGTATTATGATGGCCCGCGGTTTTATGTTCCCGGGAATACATCGTTACTGGGTAATGGTCAGATTAGAATTATACCCGCTTATTTTTATGCGTTTGACTCGTTGGATACTCGACGGGATGTTACTTGTGCCCCCTATTATAATGATCCGGATTATAGTAAAAAGGTACAACCACTTTTAAATATGACCAGCGGGAAATTCCGTTCGGATTGGATCAATCCGCGCCTTTCCTCCGCTATTCAGGCAACAGGTTTGAATTGGCCCCTAATTCGATTTTCAGATGTATTATTGATGTTTGCTGAGGCTGAGAATGAGTTGCAAAATGGCCCAAGCAATGACGCTATTATGGCATTACAGGAAGTTCGGATGCGAGCCTATGATGGCAACGGAGCAATGATTGGGGATATTCCAAACACTAAAGAAGACTTTTTTACGGCTTTGGTACAAGAGCGTTATCTGGAGTTTGGAGGGGAAGGTATCCGTAAGTATGACCTCATCCGCTGGAATTTAATCGATCAGAAGATACAAGCGGTTCGAGAGGTACTTACTAAAATGAAAAACAAAGTAGCCCCTTATGATCAGCTGCCACAGTATATGTATTATAAACCGACTGAGCAGGAGGTCGTATGGGGGAATTCGTTGTATGAAGCGAGTCCGGCAATCGCTCCTGAAGGCTTTATAAGAGTAAATTGGATGGCAGCGTTGACAGATGGTTGGATTACGAACGTTGCTCAGCTTTTTAGGGCTAATCATAGCGAACTATTTCCAATTCCACAGACCGCTATAGATGCCAACCCGAACCTAACACAGGATTATGGTTATTAATTGTAAACATTTAATCACAGAAAGATGATACCTTACCATTATAGGAAGAAGTTAGGCCTTATCGTAGGTCTTTTATGCCTGTTTAGCTTTAAGCAACCAGAAGAGGTCCATATTTATTCCATTGGTGATTCCACCATGGCCGATTATACGGCAAGCTATCTTAATAAATTCGGTAAGGGGTACCCCATCCGTGGCTGGATGCAGCTTGCCCCTCCCTTGTTTACAAAACAGGTACGTATACATAACGAGGCCATGAGCGGGCGCAGTTCAAAAAGTTTTCGTGATGAAGGCTTTTGGTCGAAGGTCATACAGCAGGTTAAGGCCGGCGATTACGTCTTTATTCAGTTTGGTCATAATGATGCCAAGCTGGACACGGCTAGGCATACAGATCCACACACAACATTTAAGCAAAATATAGAACGATATGTTCGAGAGGTACAGGCAAAAAATGCCTATCCCGTTCTATTTACATCCATACCGCATCGCAAGTTCGATCAAGAAGGGCATATCATGGACACCCATGGTGCTTATTTAACGGTTGTAGCAGAAGTGGCTAAGTCAACACATACGCCGCTTGTCGATTTACATGCGCTGGTAGCTGCTTGTTTAGAAAAAATAGGTCCTGAACAATCCAAGGAATTATTTTTACACATCCCGCCGGGAAAATTTGCTTCTTTACCCAAAGGGAAAAAGGATGATACACATTTATCGGAATCCGGAGCAAAACATGTCGCCAAGCTTGCGGTCGCGGCATTGAAAGAAACCAACTTACCACTCCGTGCATACATTAAGTAGCCATTATATCTAAAATATTCATGAAGAAATTTGATCATTATTCAAGGAAAGAGTTTTTAACGCGCAGTGGATTGATGCTCTCATCACTGGCCCTCGATAAACTGCCGTCCTTTTCAAGTGGAATATTAAGCGATCCCATACAAGTAGGTATTATTGGAACGGGGTCGCGTGGTACCGGTTTAATCAAGTTATTGATGGGAATTGAAGGGGTGAGGATTACCGCATTATGTGATGTTTATGCGCCTCACCTTGCTAGCGCTCGTAAAATAATAGGAGGTAAGGTATCAACTTATACAGATTATAGACAACTGTTGGCGGACAAGAGCATCGATGCGGTCGTCATTGCTACCCCCCTTTTTTTACATTATCCCATGGCGAAAGAGGCCATACAAGCTGAAAAACACGTTTACCTGGAAAAAGCCATGGCCTATGATATTCCGCAAGCGATCGATTTACGGAAGGTTGTGGAGGCGTCCTCAAAGATATTCCAAGTAGGATTTCAATACCGCTATTTTGCACTTTATCATAGGGTGAAGGAAGTGATCAATCAAAATTGGTTAGGGAAAATTACCCATTTTGAATGTCAATACAATCGAAATTCCAATTGGCGCTTCCCGGTAGATGATCCGAAAAATGAAAGATTAATCAATTGGCGAATGTACCGCGCCTATTGCGGCGGCCCCTTATCGGAGCTCTGTGCTCATCAGATTGATGCCGTGCATTATTTGTTAGATAAGAAACCCGTGAAGGTTGTGGGTTTTGGAGGGATCAATTATTGGAAGGATGGCCGGGAGACTTACGATCATATCCGAACGGTTTATGAATATCCCGGAGGGATACAGTCAAGCGTAACTTCTGTATTATCAAATGCTTATAATGGCTATAATATACGGATTTTAGGCGATCGGGCGACCTTGGAGATCCAACGGGATAAAGCATTTATCTATGGGGAATCGACAAAGAATCAACAGGGGACGGTTGATGGTGTTACCGGCGCTACGCTTCTAGCGAGAACACAGGGAGAAGCGGAGGAACTGATTTTTAAAGAAAAGAATGAACAGTTGCCTGACCCTTCCGTCCTTTCCTTACAACACTTTATTCATTGCATTCTGACCAATGAGAAGCCTTTATCGAATGCGCATACGGCATATGATAGTACAATTGCCATACACATGGGCAATTTAGCGTCCGAAACGGAGACTGTTCAACACTGGAAACCTGAATATACGGCCTAACCTTATACCCTTAACAATCAATATAAAATCGCTATTATGGAAAGAATTAAATGGATATTCATTGCCCTTGTTGTATTAATTTCTTGTAGCAAGGCAACAATTGACACACCGTCAAAACAATTGACAAGTACTCGAAACGTACTGCCTAATGATGTTCTTGTGGCATTTCCGGGGGCTGAGGGATACGGAAAATTCGCTACAGGTGGACGAGGTGGAACGGTGTATTATGTAACGAACTTAAATAACTCGGGCCCTGGAAGTTTAAGAGATGCGGTCAGCCAACCCAATCGAACGGTTCTATTCAAGGTTTCGGGAACGATTTTTTTAGAAAGTAACCTCTTTATTACGCAAGATAATATCACCATTGCCGGACAGTCAGCGCCAGGGGATGGGATTTGTGTTGCCGGCTATGGAACCGCTATACGGGCAAATAATATTATTATCAGATATCTTCGGTTTAGATTGGGTGATATTAATGGCATCACAACGGATGCACTCTATACTTCGCTCCCGGCAGCGGGAGGAACTCCTTACGCAAATATTATCATTGATCATTGTTCTTTGAGCTGGTCGGTAGACGAAATCGGTTCTTTTTATGGTATTACAGACTTTTCGCTCCAATGGTGTATACTGAGCGAAAGTTTATACAAATCTGCCCATGAAAAAGGAACACATGGCTATGGAGGAATCTGGGGTGGGAATCGGTCTTCCTTTCATCATAATCTGCTCTCCCATAATTCAAGTCGGAATCCACGCTTTTCGGGAACACTGGCCGCAACTGGTCCTGATGAAGAATTGGTGGACTTCCGTAATAATGTGATTTATAATTGGGGGAATATAAACTCTACTTATGGGGGTGAGAATGGCGACTATAATATGGTCAACAACTATTATAAATATGGCCCGGGGGTACCGTAAGTAGTATAAGCAATAAAAGAAATCGCATTTTGCAATATACCAGTTATAGTCTTGCTGCCGGTGATACGGTATGGGGCGGAAGGTTTTTTATCCACGGGAATTTCGTTGACGGATTTCCGGACGTAAGTGCAGACAATTGGGAGAAAGGGGTGCAACGCGACAGTTATCCGGGAGCAGCCGCGCTTATTGCCGCCGCCAAACAAAACACACCCTTCCCAACTTTACCCATGCTTACAGGTACGGCAGAAGAGGCCTATCAGGAGGTGTTGAACAATGTAGGTGCGGTATTACCCAGGCGAGATACCGTCGATAAACGAATCATTCAGGAGGTAAGAAACAAAACAGCAACCTATGAGGGAGCTACCTACGCGCTGGTAAACACGGCGGGCATCCAGCACCCATCGGGTATCATTGATAGTCAACAGGATGTGGGAGGATGGCCTACACTGCAAAGTGTTACGCCGCCTGATGATTCGGACGAGGATGGTATACCAGACACTTGGGAAGTTGATCACCAGCTCGATCCAAATGATCCTACTGACGCAAATCAGTTGGCCGATGATGGATACACGATGCTCGAAAAATACTTGAATAGTTTGTAAGGTATGCCAACGCTTCCTGCCCCTTTTTAGTTATTCGTTATCCGTTCTTAGTCAGGTTGACAAATAACCAATAACGAGTAACTAATAAGCCATTACTCACTTCTCAACGATTTTATCGGGTTTACCGTAGCAGCTCTGATAGAACGGAAACCGATGGTGATAATTGCAATGACAAAAGTAATGGCGATAGCCAATAAGAAAACGTTAAGTCCTATTTCAATCTTGTAAGAGAAATCTTGCAAATACGCTTTCATACTCCACCACGTAATCGGCGCAGCAATTATAAACGCGATGATTAGCAGACGAATGAATTCCTTCCCAAAAATCCATAGAATATCCGGTATGGTGGCTCCTAAAACTTTCCGTACACCAATTTCTTTGGTCTTATGAAAGGCCATAAAAGAGATCAAGCCATATAAGCCAAGACAGCCTATTAAAACAGCTACGAGTGTAAAAGCTTGAATCAGTTTGAGCAAGGTATTGTCGGTTTCATAGAATTGTGCGACTGCGTCATCCATAAACTGATAGGAATATACATAATCTGGATAGGTTTCACTCCATATCTTTTCGAAGGAAGCTAAGGTAGAAGCCAGGTGTTGACTGCTCACTTTAATTGAACAGTTAACATATTCTTCACTGTTAGACGCAATACAGATGGCGTCCTTTTCACTGCGGAAAGAATAGTTATAAAAGTCTTTCACCACACCTACAATAGGGCCATTATAAGCGGTGCCATTTACTGTGATATTCTTTCCAATTACTTCTTCCGCCGATGTTAGATTAAGCTTCTTCACAAAAGTCTCGTTCACCAAAAACTCATTAATTGTATCCGATCGACGTATATTTCTGCCAGCGGCCAGTTGCATATTGAATGTAGATAGGTATTGGTTATCTGCAAATTTCAAATTGATGCTCCATCTTTCTTCTTCTGTACGGGTATCATAGCGAACACTGGTTGTTCTGTTTGAGCGGGAAGCAGGGGGTTGAAAATTTAAGGAAACTGTTTGAACACCATTGGTACCTTCAAGGCGGTTCTTAAGTGTCAACTTTTTATTGATTTGATCGCTATCAGCTTCAGGAATAGGTAAATTGACAATAGCGCTTTTGTCAAAACCAAGATCCGTATTATTGACATAATGTATCTGCCGCGCGATAATTAACGTGGCAATAATAAGTAGTTGAGAAATGGCAAATTGTCCAACGACCAATGACCTTCGCAAAGCAAAGCCACCAACTTCACGCTGGGTTATTTTACTCCGTAAGGCTTGGATGGGTTTGAAACCGCCCAATACCAAGCCAGGATAAAATCCTGAAAGGAAAATAACGAAAACGATAAGACCGGTTAAAAATAGGGGCATTTGCCACGAACTTAATAAATTTAAACGGACTTCGGATTGAAAAATACTATTGATGCTTGGTAACAATAGGGAAGCAAATCCATAAGCGAGTAATGCGGACATAAGAGTAATAAGAGCAGTTTCTGAAATAAACTGCCAAAAAAGTTGTTTCTGTCGGCTGCCCAGTACTTTTCGGATACCGATTTCTTTTGCACGATTGATCGCTTGTGCTGTCGCTAAGTTTGTAAAGTTAATACAGGCCGTAGAAAGCAACAATAAACCGATAAATAATAAAGCATATAAGTAATTTTTATTGATGGCGCCGTTATAAACGGGGTTAAAATGAATGTCCTTTAGTGGTTGTAGTTTGAAATTCCATACTTTTGCATCTCGACCTGGATAGTGTTTTTCGGAAGTTTGTCGCAGCGCTTTTTCGGCCATATCCAAACTTATACCTTCTTTCAATAAGGTATAACATTGCGTTCCGCTATATACACCATTCCAAGCATCGTCGCGCGCTAGTTCTGGATCCCGATCCTTTAAGTTCACGAAGGAAAGGAATACTTCACTTTGAAGATCCGTGTTGTTCGGTAAATCTTTTAGGATAGCCTTCACCGTGAAATCGGTGTTATTGTTGATTTTGATAATTTGCCCTAAGGGGTTGCTATCTCCAAAATATTTTTTTGCGATTTTTTCAGTGATGATTGCTGTATTTGGATCTGCAAGGACTTCTGCCGACTCACCTTTTGAAATAGGAAAATTAAAAATGGAAAAGTAGGAGGCTTCTGTATAAGCAATTAAGTTTTCCTCGTTAAATTTCTTCCTATCCGGTGTTCCGGGAAGTGTGACGAGCATATCACGGAAATTGATGGACCGCGCAGTATATTGGTCCAAACTAAAATCATCACGAAAAGACTTACCCAAGGGGCCGGGAACACCAGCGGAATGATCCACAACATCATCTTGCCATTCCGTAACTAAACGATAGATCCGTTCTTCGCCCCTATGGAAATTGTCAAAACTAAAATGGTAGTGTACCAAAGCAAAAATCAATAAGGCACAGGTAATTCCTAAGGTGAGTCCAAATACATTAATGATGGTGAAGGATTTGTTCCTTCTAATATTCCGCCAAGCGATTTTTATGTAGTTTTTAAACATAATCGTTATTTGTTATCCGTTATTAGTTCCTCGTAAGAATGGCAAATAACCAAGCACGAATAACCAGTAACTAAATTTACTCACTTCTCAAGGATTTAGTCGGGTTGGCCAAGGCTGCTTTGATGGCTTGAAAGCTAACCGTCAGTATAGCAATGACAATGGCAGCTAGTCCCGCGATAGCAAATACCCACCATTGGATTTCAATTCGATAGGCAAAATCCTGCAACCATTTGTTCATCGCCCACCAGGCTAAAGGTGAGGCGATGACAATGGCGACAAACACAAGTCTTAGAAAATCTTTTGTGAGCAATTGTAAGATACCCCGAACACTGGCACCGAGAACCTTACGGATCCCAATTTCTTTGGTTCGTTGTTCTGTAGTAAAGGCTGCTAAGCCAAAGAGCCCTAAACAGGCAATAAATATGGCCAACGAAGCAAAGCTGGTGAATATATTACCCGTACGTCTTACATCACTATACATGTTTGCATAACCCTCATCTAAAAAGGTATAGCGCATGGCTTGGTCCGGTGAAAATTTCTTCCATACAAGACCAATTGCTTGTACTGCTGTGCTCACATCTTTGCCGTTTATCTTGACGGCAAGCATGGTAGGGCTATTACTTAGTGCCATGCATAAGCCATCTACTTCGTCCTTAAGAGATTCAAAATTAAAGTCTTCTAATACACCAATAACAGTAAATACACGCCCATTGGTAATACGGGCACCTATTGGGTTTTTGAGTCCCAAATCGTTCGCTAACTTTTGATTAATAATTACTGATTGCGAGTCGGTAGCCATGTCTTTAGAAAAGTTCCTGCCAGCCCGCAACTTCATGCCCAAAGTAGAAAGGTAATTTTCATCAATTTCCCAAAATTGTCCACCAGTTCCGGCCTCTTCTGTGGTTTTTCCTTCTTTCCAAAAAGTGTTGCCGTTTCTTTTTACCCCTTCCATTCTTACGGGTAGAAAATCACTTACCGAAGCACTTTTCACTTGAGGTAATTTTTGAAGCTCTTCTTTTAGTACTTTTAGTTGATTACCAAGGGTGCTCGTGCCCTGCAATATCATCACCTGGTCTTTATCGAAACCTATTTTCTTATTGAGTATAAAATTCATTTGGTTGTTAATAATCAACGTGCCGATAATCAACATGATGGAAGTGACAAATTGGAAAACAACCAAACCATTTCTAAGAAAAGGATTCCTCGTACCATGGCTCAACTCCCCCTTTAGTACAGCAATAGGACGAAAGCCGGATAAGTAGAAGGAAGGATAAAGACCTGCAAGAAGGCCAACGAATAGGGCTGAACATAGAATAATGGGAAGTAACTGCCAACTGGACCACGGGAGGCCAAGCTCCTTTCCTGAGAGGGCGTTGAATAAAGGTAACAATAGCCAAGCAAGTAATAGACCGATTAGGAAAGATAATATACTATAAAGAGTAGATTCTGCTAAAAATTGGGTGATTAAACTGCTTCTATAAGAACCGACTACTTTGCGAAGACCCACTTCTTTTGCGCGCTTGGCTGATTTTGCCGTAGATAGATTGATAAAATTGATACAAGCGATCAGTAGAATAAAGGTAGCAATACCGCCAAACAACCATACAAACTTAATGTCGCCTCTTTGCATTTGGGGGTAATCTTGTATATCAGCAGAATAAAGATGGATATTTTTAACAGGTTGTAAGCTTAAGCGAAGATTTTTTTCCATTTCATTTGCGCGGACGTTCCCTGCCTGCTGCATATTAGGAATGACATACTTGCTAAGAATTTCTTTTGTTAACATCTTTTCAAATTGCGCAACATCAGTCCCTTTCCGTAGTTTAATATACGTCGGGTAATTAGTTGCTCCCCAATTGTCCTGCTCACCTGGATAAAACACTACGCCATTTAGAGTAAGTAGAAAGGTGAAAGGCTTTAAATGTGATGTGGAAGGGAGATCCTCTATCACCCCTTTTATGGTGTAAGGCTTGGATCTATCCCCATTTAAGTAAACAATTTTTCCGATGGGATTCTTTCCCGGGAAATATTTTTCTGCCTTACTTTTGGTCATGACCAAGGTATAGGGGGCTGCCAATGCCTCTGATCTCTTTCCGAAAGCCATAGGTAGCTGAAGCATATCCAATAACTCCTGATCCATATAGGTAAAACCTTCTTCATATATGCTTGTGGGATTATCGCTTATATTTACCTGATTACTCCCTGCTCCGTAAAATAAAGAGTTGGGAAGGATTCTTCCTGCCATTTCTACTTGCGGGAAATCCGCTTTTATCGCTTTACTTAATGGAGCTTGAAAAGATGTCCCTTTTAGTATTTTTCCATTGTTATTGAATCGGGCGATGATACGATAAATCCGCTCTCCATCCGGATAGCTTTTATCATAACTAACTTCATGAATAATGTATAGGGTAATCAGTATGCAGGCAGCGATGCTACACGCAAAGCCTCCAATTTTAATGGCAGCGTACATGCGATGCTTCCGTAGATTCCGCCACGCGATTTTCAGGTAATTTTGAAACATAATCGTTGTCTGTTGTCCGTTCTTAGTAAGGAATGGCGAATAGCCAATAACGAAGAACCTATCAAAATCTTGCTTTCACCTGATAGACCAAGAATACCGCCAAATGAAAAAATGGCTTTTAAATGTATTTGAGAAGGAATAGAAAAGAGGCGGTGTTCGATTTCGAACAGTTTACTGTCCAAAATCGAACAAATATAAGGAGGATCCGCTATGGAAGTGCGTTTTTATTTCTTGTCGGGCCGGTGACTTAAAAAACTTTCTTTCAGTTTTTCAGCGTCGATTTTAAAGTCCTCATCCAACCGGAAAAGCCAGGCGCGGTCATTCAAGAGCGGAACATGTTTTTTTGCTTCGGATAAATCAAAGGGTTTGATACGTTTCGTTAATTCTAAGGAAGGTTTGAGCGGTTGTAATGTAGCGGTGTGAAATAAGAATTTAAAATCAAACAACGGCCAGCTGCTGACCTCACTTATTTTATGGCTGTAAATCTTTTGTGTACTTTTCGGCGCAAGGATGCCGGCATATTCGCCCACAGCTTGCTTCGCTTTTTCCGTACTAAAGCTTACCAGTAAATCAAAAGAGGTTTCGTTTACTAAATTGAAAACGCCGATATTTTGTTTTTGATCGCCGGTAATGGCTAAATATATTCCTTCCGTTATAAAAGGACCGGAAGGGTTGCTCGGTTTTTTGGTATCCTCATCAAAGTCCAGGTCTTTTCTGTTTTGCTGACCATACACTCGTGTTATTTTAGTGGTTTGTACCGGGATTTCAAAACCATCCTCACCGGTGACACCTACGAGCTCATCACTGATAAGTTTGGTGATATGCCCTTCAAAGTCCTCTTCCACAAAGCGAACGAAGTCTCCTATCTTATATGTCATCTTCTGTTAATCGTTAATGTCAGTGTATTCAGCTTAGCAAGCCGATTTTATTTATATAGATTATTTATTTAATGCTGTTTTGTTGAAACAAGTAAACTGCGGACATCGACTTGTAAGGCTTCTGCAATTTCGAAAAGCGATTCTACTGTAGGTTGCATTTTATTTGTACTCCATTTAGAGACCGTGTTAATGTTTCTTTCCAGGGTTTCTGCAAGCCACTTGTTTGTTTTTCCTTGCTCTGCTAAAACAGCCTTAATGCGGTTGTATACTTTTTTGTCCATAAAAACTTTTTTCGACGCCTATTTATGTGCAATATAGCAAAATTTAGTAGTTAGCCATTAGGTATTAGCTGTTAGTTAAAATCTAAGAGCTGAAAGCTAGATACGGGCTAAAAAACTTCATCTAATCCTATCTGGAATCCGGAGAAACCCTTGCTCCGACCATAATCGATGGCGATATTGGTACCCGAACCTTTATTGAATTTAATCCGTAAACCTCCGCCGTAGGCCTGGTTCCAATCTCTAAAAATGTTGCTATTAGGACCTGAAACGGTATTTGCGTTGGTAAATAATACAAAGCCTAACAGTCCGTTATTGGTTATGTCGCGCCGATACTCGGCCTCCAGATAAAATAGATGTCTTCCCCGGAAACGATTTTGATCAAAACCTCTTCCCGACCGATTGTATACATCCCAACCAATGCTCGGCAAATCCAAGTAAGGTACTTTTTGATTTAAGACCGACCAGTAATAGCTCCATAAGCCAAGCATATTTTGCCTGTTGGCGTCTTCTGTAAAACGAATGTACTTTCGTAGATCGAGGTAAACAGAACTCCAAAAATGATCATTGCCAAGGAATTTCGGATTAATGCGGTATTGAAAGTAAGCGTAATAACCATCCAAGGGGTTGATGGAATTGGCGCGTGTGTCGTAAAGAAAATTAAAACTCAAGCCTGAGGATAAACTTCTGCCAAAATCATCGGTTCCATAAGGATAATTTACATAATCTTTTAATAGAACGCCCTCTTTGTCTGCATCGATATTTGTTCGATAATCCAGGTTATAGCCAAGGCCCGCAAAAAAATTCCGCTTAAATTTGCGTAATGCATGTTGGTAGAATCTGAAATAAGTATAGTCAACTAACATTTTATCCTCTTCGCTATGCTGCCGTCCTAAACCCCAGGTATATTGCGGATATTTCATCAAGCGCGTATCTCCGATAATTACCCACTCGTTATTCTTTAACCAAATATACGACCGGATTGGGAGACCAAAACGGCCGTTAAAGTTCGTGTACGGCGTAAAGGTGACACGTGACATATTGGTGCTTTGCCGATCACCGGTGTAAAAACCTGCTGTAGTAGAAGTAATCAAGGCCTGTCCACCACCCGGTACAGTAGTAGAAAAAGGAAGAAAAGAGAAGTAAAGCGATTTTCCACTACTGTCGGGGCCTTTTGGTGGTTCAATATTCAGAAAATCTTTTGCCAAGTCGATGAGGTCTCGCTGCTTGGTGGTATCCGCCTTGGATCGAGAAGGTTCCAACTCATACCCCGGACGCTGCGCAAAACTAAAATTGTTTAGTAGAATAAGAAAAAATGATAAAGAAATAAGTTTAAGGTAAAACACCCCGTTTTGGTCATGTAAATAACGTCTTCTCATGTATGCCTTTCCCATCTATAAATCATTAAGAGATGTGTGGTTCTTCATCCGTGACTTTCAAACATACTTTATTTTTAGTATATAAGAAAGCCGTTTAACAGTTTTCGTTCGTTGAATAAACGCACTTAATTACACCGTTAGCGTTGCAAACGGGACGTAGAAAAAACAGTGAAATGCAAAAAAAAGTTTAAAAGATAAGCATAAGTTGTTTCTTTTTGTGTTTAAATGCTTGATAATTAAGATAATAATTTGTCTGGCGAGCCAATTTATATGGCGATTACCCTTCGATAGGCGATTCTATAATTAAGTTTATGAGGAGCGCGTACATGCAATACAGCCTACAAACATCAATTCGTTGTGATTAAAACCCCTGTTTCCCGTGATGGAAGATCAAGCATGCAATATGTACTTTTGTGTCAAAAAAGAGGGCCATTTAGCGAGCTTAATAAAACTTAGTGCATAGTTAGCGGCGCTTGGCAGATAAGCTTCTTTATTATTAGACAGCTAATTTATTCTAATGAAAATACAGTTACCAAAATGTTCTTTTTTATTGTTGACCCTGTTAGCTATCGGGTTGACTGGATTCAACCGATTGCGGGCACAAGAAATAAAGAAAGTGAAAGCCTGGGTTGTTGGATACGATATAGCTTTTGATATGCCTAAGAAGGATTCGGAAAGTATGACCGAAGAAGAAAAGCAAATGATCGCGATGATGGAATTAGGGAAGGCCATGAGCGGCACAAAAGAAGGGGAACACCTGCTAAAGGCTTATGTGACAGAAAGTAAAATGCGAATCGAGCAGAAAGGAATTATTTCTTCGGTGCAGATCAGCAATCTGGAAGATAGTTCGTCCTATAACTTATATGCTGAAAGTAAAACAGCATCCCGCACTGCTATGGCAACAGCAAAAATTAATACAGAAATGGTCGGCGATAGTATGGTTGTTGTGAATGCGGCCGATGCAAAAGTCCGTTTGACAGATGAAATCGCTGAAATTGCAGGCTTTACCTGTAAGAAAGCATTACTGGGCATGACAGTTGGTGATGTGACGCAAGATATCACCATATGGTATGCAGAGAAATTACCAAAGCTCTTTTGGGGAGAATATAGTTATCTTGAGGATGTTCCGGGCATGGCCTTGAAAATATTCACCAATACAAATGGTATGGATGTAGGGATTAAAGCCACCTCTATTAAAGAAACACTGGTTGACGATACCTTATTTACGATACCGACGGATTATATCATTGAAGATTCATTTGATTTTTCGGATGATAGCGCCGTTGCGGTTGACAGCATCGTAGAAGAAAAAGAGGATTATGAGCTTGCCGAAGGATATCATTGGACTGATGATGGTGAGCTTTGGGGTGTGGAGGACGATGAAGGAAATGTAATCGTAGAACCTCGTTACCATGATCGCTATGGCTATAGTGCGGGTTTAGCACCGGTATCGCGCGATGGTTTATTCGGTGTCATTGATAAAAGTGGCCGGGAAATAATTCCCCTTACCTATGACGGAGCCTTTATTGCATCAGAGGATCGTATTTGGGCAATGAAAGATGGTTTGTATGCACTGATAGATACCACGAATAAGGTGATTACACCCCCAAGTTATCAAACAGGTTCGCTATTTGTTGATGGCGTTGCCTACGTGCAGAAAGGAGAAAAGTTTGGATTTGTAGATAAGAATGGGAAAGTGGTGGTCCCCTTTATTTACGATGAAGCTGAGATATTTTTAGATGGGACTGCACGTGTTAAGAAGGGGGAGGAAGAATTTTATATAGATAGTAAGGGACAAAGAGTTCAATTTTAGGTTTGGTTTTATGATGAATGGCCTCTTAGGAGGCCATTTTTTATGATTGATTATATATGTTGATCCAGAACGGCCAATATTTTACTTAAGTCTTTTTCGGTATTAAAAAAATGGAAACCGACGCGTACGCCCGAACCGCGGCGCATACAAACAATATTTGCTTCCTGGAGCCGCTTATGGGCATCATCGTCAATCGAGAGACTGAAAATGGAAGAATGTAGGGAGCGCTTCGCTACACTACCCGCTAAAAGGCCCCTATCGGAAAAAGCTGCTAGGGCTTTAAGTGATAAACTCCGAATGCTGTTCCCCATCGCCTGCTTTCCGATCTGGTTGAAATAGGTAATGGATTGTTGCAATGTACCGAATGATAGGGTGTCCTGATGCCCAGGCTCGAAGAGTAAAGACAACGGTGTTCTGCCTTGCAAGAATGGTTCTGTTGGAAGTGTCTGTCCAACAGTATTGAGGTATAGGCGGTCTGTAATACCCTCTCCTAATAAAACAAAACCATTGCCATATCCCGAAAGCATCCATTTGTAACCACTGGCCCCGAGGAAGTCTAAACCGGAACTTTTAAAGTCAAAACTTTCGGTCCCACAATATTGGGTACCATCGGCAACGAGTAAAAGTTGAGGATACTCAGCTTTTAACTTTTTTAAGAAATCAAGATCCAGCTTTATACCGCTTATATATTGAACCAAACTAAAAGCGAAAGCAGTGGGCTTAAATTCACGAATTTTTGTCAGTATCCGATCTTCCAAATTTTCGTCAACAGGTACCGTTTCCACCTTAAAACCCCGGCTTTTTACGGCGTAATTAACAGAGGGATAGTCTTCTTCCAACAACAAAAAGCGTTCAGAGGACGCTAGACGATCCAAAAAGGTATTCATGCCAAATGAAAAATTTGGGACTAAAAAAGTAGTTGCCGCATTCGCTTGAAAGAAAGCGGCCAGCTGCTCTCTCACCTGCTGAAGAAAATGTTCTTGGGTTATCCGAAACGTGCTTCCCTTTTGAAAATAATCTTCATCATGTTTTCTTCGCCAGTCTAAAATATCTTTTGATAAAATGCCGGTGCCCGGTGTATTTACGTAGGTAGCATGGGCTAACAGTGGAAATTGATCGTATATATCTGAGGTCATGATACCAAAATAACTAAATTCTCATTAATATGAAAGCTTCGCATTTGCTTTCTCATTTATATCTTGTGCCGCATAGGGGTTGAGGTATAGATCAAAATAATCGCTTATCTTTTGCATAAGATGAATCCGATCGTAGCCACGCACATTATGTTCATACCCAGGGTAGACAAAGTAATCGACTTGGGTTCTTGTCTTTATGGCTTCTTTAAGAAATTTTATCGAATGTTGCCATACCACCGTACTGTCGGATGTGCCATGAATAAGAAGCAATTTTCCTTTTAAAAGGGCCGTCTTCGATAGTAAATTGGCTTTTTCATAACCCGCGGGGTTTTCTGCCGGTGTATCCATATAGCGCTCTGTGTACATCACCTCATACAAGCGCCAATCTAATACCGGTCCGCCGGCCACTCCTACTTTAAATATGTCTGGTTTGCGCAGCATAAAGGATGTGGTCATGAAACCGCCAAAGCTCCAGCCGTGTATCCCCATTCGGTCGATGTCCACATAGGGCAGTGATTTCAGGTAGTTAACACCTTGCATTTGATCCTCCATTTCCACCGATCCAAGCTGTCTGAAGGTTGCCTGTTCAAACTTTAGGCCCCTGTTGCTACTCCCTCGGCCATCCATGGTGAAAACAAGGTAACCTCTTTGTGCCATGTATTCGTACCAAAGATTCCCACTGGCCGGAAAGCTATTAGCTAATAACTGTACATTCGGGCCGTTGTACAAGTAAACAATTACGGGATACTTATGAGAAGGATTGAAATTGGTAGGATAGATTAGTTTGCCGAATAGGGGTGTACCGTCATCTGCTTTTAACGTGATGTTCTCTACTTTTGGACGTAAATACGCGGAAAGTGGATTTTTGGAAGTCAATAGGTTTCTCTTCCAGTTTTTTTGCGTACCGTAGATATCGATGGTTCTTGGCGTCGTGCCATCGCTCCAACTGTCTAATATGTGCGTGCCATCGGTATTGACCTGGGCTTGATGAACTCCTGGCTTTGCATCCAATCGAGTCATTTTTCCTGTTTCCCAATGCACGGCATATACATGCTTTTCTAGGGGAGATTCTTTGGAACCGGTAATGTAAAGGGTTTTCTTATCCGCACTTTCTCCGATAATCTCATTAACGACCCAATTGCCTTTAGTGATTTGATTTAATTGCTTTCCTGTTCTATCGTAACGATATAGATGCATAAATCCATCACGTTGACTCCACCAAACAAATTGATCGTCTTTGTGGGGCAGAAAGTGTAGCTCATGTAGCGGTTGTACGTACTTTGGATCCTGCTCCTCGAAAAGTGTTTTTATAAAAAAACCATTCTCCGCGTCATATTGATTTAACCATAGGTGGTTTTGCTCACGGTTTAGAATAGCCACATAAATGAACTTTTCATCCGGGCTCCAGGTCACACAGGTAAGGTAATGGTCCTTGGGTTCACCTGTTTGTAAAAAGACTGTTTTTGCATTTTTGGGGTTATAAACGCCAAGGCTAACTTCATGGGAGGGGCGGCCTGCAAAAGGGTATTTAGTACCATGAACGCTTGCCGGTGTATTATCCCAATTGACGATGGGATAGCTTTCAACCATACGTTGATCCATCCGGTAAAAGGCAAGATAATTCCCTTTTGGCGAAAAGAAAATCCCTTTCTCAATGCCAAATTCCTGGCGGTGGACCGACTGGCCGTTTACAATATCCGGATTAGCGTCCTGTGTTAGCGATTGTATTTTTCCGTTTGTGTCAATCAAAAACAAATTGTTACCCTGCGTATAAGCTAATTGTTTATTCACGCTGTCTACGACAATATTGGCCGCATTTTCGGGTAATGTATGCCAAGGTAAAACCTCCCAATCTGTCGCCTTTTGATGCGCTATGAAATAGCGATTTTGCACCTCGAAGTACATCGTTTGCTTATCCAGCCAGTGGATTTCGGGAAAAGTATTTAACCTTATATCGGAGCCAAGAAGTTTCTGAATATCGCTTAGGTGTAACAGCGTGTCAACAGCTAGGCTTGGAACATGCTTACGGATCAATACATCTTCATCTAGAACCTTAACAGTATGAACGAAAGCGGTTTCATGAGGAACCCAACTGAGTTGCGCCAGGTTTTCTTGTGCAAGATTGGCATAAAGCCCAATGGCAGCTTCATCGATGCTAAAGCGCTTCTGTTGCGCATAAATAGTGTGAACACCTAATGCTAAAGCTAGCAAGAGTATGTTTCTTTTCATGTGTGAACGGTTAAATTGTTTTCGCTGTGTAAATATGTAGCAAACATAGCTATTTATTTAAAAATGCTTCGTACGAATTGAAGGAGAATATACTAACTTTGCAATGTGTATTTTAGACACTAAGTAACTTATGAACAAAAACTTACTTCCACTAACTTTAGGAGGCTTAGGTATCGGAATAACCGAATTCGTTATGATGGGACTGCTTCCGGATATTGCGAAGGATTTAACGGTTTCTATTCCAAAGGCAGGGCACCTTATATCCGCATATGCCTTGGGCGTAGTCATCGGAGCTCCTTTACTGGTAGCTATTGCAGGTAAATATCCTCCCAAAAATATATTGATCGCATTAATGGTAATGTTTACGGCTTTTAACGCCTTTTCTGCCTTTGCTCCGGATTTCAATACCTTATTTATTGCCCGTTTACTTTCCGGTTTGCCCCATGGAGCTTTCTTTGGTGTAGGGTCGGTTGTTGCAAGCCGTATAGCGAAGAAAGGAAAAGAAGCGCAGGCAGTTTCCCTGATGTTTTTGGGTTTGACCATTGCCAATATTGCAGGCGTTCCTTTGGGAACCTATATTGGCCATCACTTCTCCTGGCGTTTTTCTTTTGCCATTGTGGTAGCTGTAGGATTAATAACGGTTTTTAGTTTAAAGGCCTTATTACCGGCTTTGTCAGCTAACGCAGACCGAAACTTAAGAAATGAACTCGGATTCTTCAAGAAAACAGAAGCTTGGCTCATTATATTGATGATATCGATTGGCACCGGAGGCTTGTTTTGCTGGTACAGTTATATCGCACCGATGATGACAAGTGTTGCTGGTTTTTCAGCCGACGCGGTAACCTATATTTTAGTGTTGGCAGGTGTTGGAATGATGGTTGGAAATCTTTTAGGAGGCTTTTTGGCCGACCGTTTCTCGCCAGGAAAGGCTTCGGCTGCTTTGTTGATCTTAATGGCTGTTACCTTGATTGTTGTACATTTTGTTTCTTTTAACCAGATTACGGCGTTAATTATGACTTTTATAACCGGAGCTGTGGCCTTTGCCCTAGCAGCACCGATTCAAATGCTGATGATCAATACGGCTAAAGGTGCGGAGATGATTGCCGCATCTGTTAGCCAGGCAAGCTTTAACATCGGAAATGCTTTAGGTGCATTCTTGGGGGGGCTACCTTTGGTCTATCATTTCGATTATACCTGGCCCGCAGTAGTTGGTGCAGCGATGGCCTTTTTTGGTGCATTCTTCGCCTTTGCCTTCAATAAGAGAAAGGCAGCTGCCGGTAATCCAAAGTCTGTGGAAGAAGTAATGATATGCGAGGGGGCCGCATGCGATTGTATTTGAGGGCTTAAACAATTATCTTTGCCCTTTGTTATAGCAACACCCGCTAATGAAAGCGGATGTTTTGAAATACCAATTTAGATGACCGATACAATAGGATGGATAGGCTTGGGCAATATGGGAATTCCCATGGCAAAAAATTTGCTGGAAGCAGGTTATACGCTCAATGTATATAATCGAACAGCGTCGAAGGCGGAAAGCTTAGTCAATCAGGGTGCTGCTTTAGCAAATAGTATACAAGATTTGTGTGCGGAAAGTGATGTTGTTATAACCATGTTATCAGACGACCAAGCGGTAAAGGGTTTATTTCTGGGCGAGGGGGGCCTACTTAATTGTCCGGTTGATGGTAAACTTATTATAAATATGAGCACCGTTGCTCCAAAAACTTCTTATGAGTTGGAGGAAATGTGCAAGGCCGTCGGAGCCAGGTTTCTGGAGGCTCCAGTTTCAGGGAGTGTTAAACCTGCCGAGGATGGTGCCTTAATAATTCTTGCAGGTGGCGATGAGGATAATTTTCGTGCCGCGCAACCTTTATTTGAGAAATTGGGGAAATTGTCGTTCTGGTTGGGCAGTGTAGGGGCAGGATCATCGGCGAAATTAGCAATCAATTACTTTTTGGCACTTACGTTGGAGGGATTGGCTGAAACCGTTTTATTTGCGAAGAAGAACGGAATCAAGGCCGATGATATGCTGCGAATTGTAAACGAAGGAGCTTGTGGAAGTCCGCTCACAAAATTAAAAACGAGTGCCATTGTGGCGGGAGACTTCCCGGCTGCATTTGCGCTGAAACATATGGTGAAAGATCTCCGTTTGGCTCGCGAGCAGGGGATTGATTTTCCCTTGGCCCAACCGCTAGCGGAAACCTATAAAAAGGCAATGGATAAAGGTTTGGGAGAAGAGGATGTGATGGCAATTATAACTTACCTGGAAACGCTATAGGTCAACGAAGATATGTCTCGAGATTTTCATAAAGAACAGCCGAATAACCCCATGCATGGGGTTACACTGGAGATGGTTATTACGCGCTTGGAAAGACATTATGGATGGAAGGAGCTTGCGCGGTTAATCCGATTGAATTGTTTCGCAAACAATCCCAGTATTAAGTCAAGTCTTCAATTTCTTAGACGAACGCCATGGGCTAGGGAAAAAGTAGAAACACTGTATATGGAAACGAAATTTGAAGATAGCAACTATCCTTCAGAAGGGTAATGATTCCATGGCTCCTTGTTCGCCATCAGTGGCAAATTTCTTAAGCGCATATTGTTGGCCGCGCATAGTGCATTGGCTATCGCAGCGCTAGTCGGACCCTGTGCTGCCTCACCTGCACCTACCGGTCTTTCGTCGGGTCTGTCAATAATTATCACCTCGGTTTTAGGTACATCGGAGAAGCGCATAATGGGATACTTTTCCCAAGTATCGCTTTGTATGCCCTGTTCTGAATACTTGACCTCTTCGAATAGTGTCCAGCTTGCCGATTGAATCATACCTCCTTCTGTTTGATTTTTTAGTCCATCTGAATTAATCGTTTGACCCGCATCAATGGCACCTGTTAACTTAATGACTTTAAAAGTTTTATTTACATGGTCCACGGCGACCTCGGCCACCACGGCAAAGTAAGCTGCTTGGTTTTTATATTGCGCAAATGCAAGTCCAAAACCAATCCCTTGCCGTTCAGTTCGTTTATCCCACTGAACCTTATCACATACCGCTTTTATAACGGCAACTGCTCTCGAATCGCTTAAATGCTTTAAACGAAATGCTGCAGGGTCTTGCTGAACCGTCAACGCCAATTCATCGATAAATGACTCCAAAGCGAAGATGTTTGCGTAGGCACCCAGGCTTCGCAGGGCAGATGTGCGTAGGGGGCCTTGGTAGGCATGAGCTGTAACCTTTAGGTCAGCGATGCTGTAAAGGGGAACGGCGTTTCGATAAGCACCGCCCGACACACCTGTTCTTTCAATGGATCTCTTTGGGTGGATATATCGCGCTGCTAAAAGTAGAGAAGCATCTCCTCCAGGGCGGACACTATGGGTATCTGACCATAAATCGCTTTCCAGGTAACTGATTTTTCCATCTTGAAGACCAGCCCGTAGATGAATGCGCATAGCGGATCCGTACGGCTCCCAAAGATGTTCATCTTCACGCATCCATTGCAAGCGAACAGTTTTCCCGGGGAGTGCAAGCGAAATTAGGGCCACATCTGCCGCTACATCATCAGCGCCATTATGACCGTAACAGCCCGAACCCGCAACACCGATAACATGGATTGATGCTTCCGGGAGATCCAGCAGATCGGACAGACTTTTCCTTAGGGGATAAACACCTTGACTATGTGTCCATATTGTTAAGCTGTTTGAATCCCACTTTGCCAATGCGCAAGAGGGACCGATAGACCCGTGCATATGATAGGGACGTGTATATACGGCTTCAATCTGTGATAAGGTAGATTTATCTATTTCTCCTCTTGCCTCTACTACCTTTCTGTCCCCATTAACACGGGCCATATCCTCAAATAACGTCGATTGAGAAGGCAAAGGTTTTGATTTCCATTTAGTGAAAGATCGCAAATACTCCCATGCTCGGATGGCTTGATATTCTTCTTCTGCCACGACGGCTAGAAAATTACCATTTCGAATTATTTTCTTCACTTCGGCTATTTTGGCAAGCTCTTTTTCGGGAAAAGATACGAGTTCGGCATCATAGACGGGAGGGCGAATTATTCGAGCATGCAACATTGCAGGGAATCGCAGGTCTTGTATATAATAAGGGGTACCTGTTACCATGGCCTGTATATCATCGCGAGGGATATCTTTACCGATGAGCCGATAATCTTTCGGATTTTTAACGGGTGCGCTCCCTGTAATTTCGCCTTGGATATTTTCTCCCTTGAGTAATTCCCAATAGCTTATGGCTTTTTGAGGCTGCGATGGATCAAGAACGAGTCCATCTCGAACGGTAAGTGACTCCATTGGCCGATGCAGCCTTTCGGAAGCCATTTTAGTCAATTGATAACGGGCTTCGGCTGAAGCTTGACGGATACTCATTCCACTATTTTCGATGGAAGCACTCCCCGCTGTATATCGTTCGTCAGGTGTAAGCTCGGTATCCGCTATAATGATTTCAATACGGTTGAGCTCAACATCCAGTTCTTCAGCAGCAATTTGTTTCAGCGCAATACGGATTCCTTGGCCAAGCTCCATCTTCCCGGTCAGCAAGGTCACTTTTCCCTGATCGTTTAATCTTAACCAAGCATCAATGCGGTTGCTATTTATGGATTTTGTGGTTCCTTTGCCTGATGTGCAATAAAAAAGCGGAAAGAGGTGAAAGCCGATAATAAGTTGCCCCGTCTTCGCTATAAAGTCTTTTCTATTCATAGCTGGGTCCTTAACCTAAGGGAGGCTTGACGGACCGCCCGTATAACACGATTATGACTGCCACAGCGACATAATACCCGCTGCAGAGCTAGTCGGATTTCTTTATCCGTTGGGTTTGGATTCTCCTGTAACAAAGCTTTCGAGGCGATAATCATACCATTGATACAATAACCACATTGAGCTGCCTGTTCTGTGATAAAGGCTTCTTGGACCGGATCAGGCTGCTTGTTTTGGCCCAGACCTTCCAACGTCGTTATCGACACATTTTCAAGCGAATTGCACGGTCGTTTGCAAGAGGGCATAGCTACGCCGTCCAATAGTACCATACAGGAGCCGCACCGCTCGATACCACAACCATACTTCGGTCCATTAAGCTGCAAGTTGTTTCGCAATACATACAGTAAGGGTGTATCGGGTGCTACCTTTAATGAATAGTTCTTACCATTTACCTTTAGGTTAATCATACGCATGGTTTATCTACTGAAAAAGAGAAAATAATTTCATCTATTCTTCACTTTAAAATAACTGATTCCCAATAAATTTGTTTGAAAGAACCGAAAATTCGGAAAAATAGACTAGGTTTGAAAGAAAACCAATAGAATTTATCGATGCATACCATTAAAACTGCTTTATTATCATACGGAATGTCAGGTAGTGTATTCCATGCACCCTTTATTGATTTACATCCAGGATTTTTGTTGACCGGCTCTTGGGAGAGAAGTAAAAAACTTATTCAAAAGGACTATCCCGATGTGACGAGTTATCCGTCTCTTGAATCTATTTTAAACGATGAATCAGTTGAATTGGTTATCGTCAATACACCAACAGGGACGCACTATGATTTTACAAAGAAGGTGCTTGAAGCGGGTAAACATGCAGTTGTTGAAAAAGCGTTCACCATCACAGCTGCAGAAGCTACAGCCTTAGAGGCACTGGCGAAGGAGCGTGGACTCAAACTAGCGGTTTTCCAAAACCGCCGATGGGATAGTGATTTTAAAACCGTTAAGAAGATCGTGAAATCAGGTGTTTTGGGGGAAATTGTAGAAGTCACGTTTTCTTATGAGGCCTATCTCCCCAAATTGAATACAAAGGCGCATCTGGAAGAACCTTCTCCTGCTGCTGGCCTGATAAGGGATCGTGGTCCGCATATGATTGACCAGGCTCTCTCCCTTTTTGGCTATCCCAAGGCTATCTTTGCAGATTTAGCAATTATGCGAACCAACTCACAGGTAAATGACTACTTCGAATTGATTTTGTACTATGCGGATAAGCGAGTACGTTTAAAAGGTGGTTTTCTTGCCAGGGAGATGGCACCGTCGTATATCGTTCACGGTAAAAATGGTTCTTTCTTGAAAAGCAGGGCAGATAGGCAAGAGGATCGGCTCCTGGCAGGTGAAAAGCCAGATACAACGAGCTGGTGTGAGGAACCTGAAAGTGAATGGGGCATACTGCATGCCGAACGAGATGGTAAGGACTTTAAAGAGCGAGTTCCTTCTGAAAAAGGAAATTATCTTGATTTCTTTGAAGGAGTTTACCAAGCGATCGTTAATCAGGAAGCCGAACCGGTTACGGCAGCTGAGGGCGTTCAAACCATGAAGCTTATTGAAGCGGCTATTGAAAGCGCGCAAAACGGTGCTGTTGTGCAATTATAAGGAAGCCTTCATTTTCAGTAATTAGCTATACAGTTTTTTGAATAAAGCTGATAGCTGCCTAGTGGTTTCCGAAGGTTCCGTATTAAAAATGACCTTGAGCTTAGAAATATTCTCCGTGGAAAATTTTATCTTCGATTGAGTATTCATAATAAGCGCGCTACTAGCGACATGAGGATAGATGTTGACAACCAAGGTAAGGTGTTTACAACTATTAGAATAGAAAGGGCTTTTTTTGGACGCGCTTATAAGTAAAGAAGAAGGGAGCAAAATGAGAGGATTTCGATTTTCGGAATTTCTTCCGAGTGATATGCCTAAAGGAGGCTTCGATAACCTGTTAAAATTGTTTAGTCAATTACTCAACTATACAGCAGGTGATGCGGCAGAAGCTCTGGCATGGATGAATGAGTTGGATAAGCAATATAAGCTGACCGACGACGAATATGGGATGGGCGATTTCATCGAAGATCTCAAAAATAAGGGCTATCTCCAGGAGAATCCTTTGGATGGTTCGTTTCAAATTACCCCCAAAACAGAACAAACGATCCGACAGTCGGCTTTAGAAGAGATTTTCGGGAAGTTGAAGAAATCGGGCAAAGGAAATCATGGAAGTAATCGTAGTGGTGTAGGTGAAGAGAAAAATGCGGATCGTCGAGAATATCAATATGGCGACAGCTTGGACCAAATTGATATGACGGCTTCGATTCATAATGCACAAATCAATCACGGATTACAGAATTTCACCTTGACCGAACGCGATTTAGAAGTCGAAGAAAGGGATTATAAAACACTTACCTCTACCGTGTTGATGATTGATATATCACACAGTATGATTTTGTATGGAGAGGACCGAATTACACCGGCAAAGAAAGTGGCGATGGCTTTAGCCGAGCTTATTCGGACCAAGTACCCTAAAGATACACTTGATATTGTGGTTTTTGGAAACGACGCCTGGCCTATTACCTTGAAAGATTTGCCTTATCTTCAAGTGGGGCCCTACCATACAAATACCTACGCCGGTTTAGAACTGGCAACCGATTTATTGCGAAGACGAAAAACGCATAATAAGCAAATCTTTATGATTACCGATGGTAAGCCAACTTGTCTGAAGGAACATGGAAGGTACTATAAAAATAGTATGGGTTTGGATCGCAAAGTGGTTAATAAAACACTCACCATGGCGGCACAATGTAAGCGATTAAAAATACCAATTACTACTTTTATGATCGCTAGGGATCCCTATTTGCAGCAATTTGTTCGTCAGTTTACACAGGTTAATGGCGGTAAAGCTTTTTATAGCTCGCTAAATGGACTGGGTGAGTATATTTTTGAAGATTATATTAAAAATAGAAGAAGAACGGTAAGGTGATGAGCCATTAGCCTTTAGGTGTTGGCTATTAGCTGAAGGTCTGCGAGTCGAAAGTACTAAACTCCGACGAGAGATAGAATGGCTAAGGTAAAACTACAAGGTGGATGGTTGATAACTGATAATAACAAGGCTTTGGGCTAATTTCTAAAGCTAATTACTCAATATAACTATGGTCAAGACATTAGGTGAATTAAAAGCAGCTGGATATAAAAGTAGATCGGTAAAAGAAGAATTACGAGAGAACCTAATCAAACAGTTAAAAAGTAAAGAAGAAGGGTTTGAAGGGGTTTTAGGCTATGAGGAAACTGTTATCCCTGAACTGCAAACCGCCATTCTTTCGCAACACAATGTTCTTTTATTAGGCTTACGTGGGCAAGCAAAGACACGAATAGCGCGTTTAATGGTTAATTTGCTCGATGAATATATACCTTACGTGGCGGGAAGTGAAATATTTGATGATCCGATAAACCCCATTTCCTGGTTCGCTAAGCAAGAGATAGAAAAAAAAGGGGATGATACGCCGATTGCGTGGTTGCATCGCAGCGAACGTTATACCGAAAAATTGGCGACACCGGACGTAACCGTTGCTGATTTAGTGGGTGATGTAGATCCGATTAAGGCTGCGACCCTCAAACTTACCTATAATGATGAACGCGTTATTCATTTTGGATTGATACCGAGGGCGCATCGTGGAATCTTTGTAATTAATGAGCTGCCGGACTTGCAGGCAAGGATACAGGTAGCCCTTTTCAATATGTTACAGGAAAAGGATATCCAAATTCGGGGCTTTAAGTTACGGTTACCTTTGGATATCCAATTTGTTTTTACGGCTAATCCGGAAGATTATACGAATCGAGGGTCTATTGTAACCCCATTGAAAGATCGGATAGAAAGCCAGATATTGACACATTATCCAAAAACGATCGATATATCAAGAGCAATTACTTTTCAGGAAGCCCGACTTTCTTCTCAACAAAAGATGCTCATTGAAGTCGATAGACTGTTGAAAAATTTGGTCGAACAGGTGGCTTTTGAGGCTAGGAAAAGTGAATTTATTGACCAAAAATCGGGGGTGTCCGCTCGGTTGACAATTTCGGCCTATGAAAATTTGGTCAGTACAGCAGAGCGACGGATGCTATTATCGGAAGAGGAGAGAACTTTTACTCGGATCGCCGACTTAGTTGGCATTATCCCGGCTATCACAGGGAAGATCGAATTAGTATATGAAGGTGAATTGGAAGGTCCCGTTCATGTTGCAAACAAGCTGATTAGCAATGCGATTAAAACCTTGTTTGCAGAATATTTCCCTGATCCGGAAAAAATAAAAAAAACTAAGGCCAGCAATCCTTATCAAGATATTATCGATTGGTTCACGGCAGGAAATAAATTGGATATTAATGATGCTTTGCCCACGGAAGAATATGCAATGATCTTAAATCATGTGCCTGGTTTAAAGACGGTTGTGAAAGATTTTCATAAGAAATTGACGGACAACCAAACGTTGCTGCTCATGGAATTCGTTTTACACGGATTGGCAGAATATTCTCAACTCAGTAAAAATATGATGAATGGCGGATTTGCTTTTTCAGATATGTTCGGTAGCCTTTTTAACTCTTCATTTGAACAGGATGATGAAGATGAATTGGATGATGAAGATTTTAGGTAGCTTAGGGATCATCTGCTATATTTATTCTACAGAATAAGTTTCACCGGTGATATACCAATATTCACTTATTTAAAATAAGTCTAAAAAAAGTTGACAAATTTTTAAACAAATTGTACGTTTGTGCAAAATTTGTTTAACTAGATTTATTCTAAATAAAGTGAAAAGACTACTATCATTCAACCTACTCGTCGTACTTAGTCTCTGTTTTACACACTTAACATTTGCGCAAATTAAAGGGACGGTACTTAATCAATCGAAGGAGCCAGTTGTGGGCGTATCACTGTGGATTAAAGGGACACGTACAGGTGGGAAAACGAATAGCACAGGGGGCTACGAAATTCAAGGCATAAAAGAGGGTGAGTACACATTGGTTTTATCAGCTGTTGGAATTGAGAAGCAAGAGCGACTGATTCGTTTTAATGGGACTGAGCTTGTCGAAAATTTTAGGGTACAAGCAACCAATGAGCAACTGCAAGAAGTAATTATTTCCAGCCAGAAGAAACAATACAAGGTAGATACCACGTCTACGAGCTTGCGCTTAAACGAGCCGCTATTGGAAATTCCTCAAAATATTCAAGTTGTAACCAACAAGGTGCTAGCGGATCAACAGATTGTTAGTATGAGTGATGGACTGATTCGTAATGTCAGTGGAGCCGTTCGCTTAGAGCATTGGGGAGATTTATACGCGAATATCAACATGCGCGGATCGCAAATTCAAGCTTTTAGAAATGGATTCAATGTGGTTGGCTCCTATTGGGGGCCTCTAACAGAGGATATGAGCTTTGTAGATCATATCGAGTTTGTTAAGGGACCCGCAGGGTTTATGCTGGCGAATGGGGATCCGAGCGGATTGTATAATGTGGTTACCAAAAAACCTACGGGTATTACAAAAGGAGAGGCGAGCTTTACAATGGGCAGTTTTGATTTATTTAGAGGAACACTCGATTTAGATGGGAAGTTGAGTAAGGACGGTAAGCTATTATATAGACTAAATGTGATGGGGCAAAATAAAGCCTCGCATCGCCCTTATGAATATAACGATCGATATAGTATCGCACCGGTAATTTCTTATCAAGTGGATGAGCAAACGAAACTGACGGCTGAATATACACTGCAACATGTACGGATGACCGAAGTAGGATCTTATTACGTGTTTGGGCCTGAGGCGGGTGGCTATGCTACATTACCGGTAGATTTTACGATGACGAACCCGGGTATTCCACCAACGAACATCGATGATCACAGCTTATTTCTAACCTTAGAACATAAGTTCAATGATCATTGGCGATTAACGGCTCAAGGATCTTATTTCTTCTATGATCAAGTAGGCTACAGCTCTTGGCCGTCAAAGGTTAATGCGGATCGAACGGTGATTAGAAATGTTGGTATCTGGGATGCGCAAGGGCGTATGGGATTGGGACAGGTTTTTGTTAATGGAGATGTACAAACAGGTCCGGTTCGGCATCGTATTCTTGCGGGTGTTGATATGGGTAAAAAGACATATATTGCTGATTGGGGGCAATCACATGATTTAGATCGTGACAGTGCCACCTTATATTTCGATCCACTGAACCCTTCTTATGGGGTACCGAGTAACGGATTGCCAAACTTTGATCGAAGTACGAGTTTAGAAGCGAGGGCTTTGGCAGCAGGAGGATTGCAAGGGCAGCGTTATACGGGATTGTATTTTCAAGATGAATTAGGTTTTTTTGAGAATAAACTAAGATTGACCCTGGCGGGGCGCTACACCTATGTTCGTCAATATTATGGTGAAAGCGCGGACGAAGCAAAACGTTTCACACCGCGTTTAGGATTAAGTTATTCGATTCATCAAAGTGCGTCGGTTTATGCTGTTTATGATCAGGCTTTTGTTCCGCAAAGTGCTTCTGGAACGATTGAGAATGATGGAAAATTAAAACCGATAACGGGTAATAATACGGAATTTGGAATTAAGAACGAGTGGTTTGATGGCAACCTAAATACCACTTTATCTGTTTACAGGATATTGAAGAACAACGAATTAACTACGGGGCCGAACAGTACACCTACGAATCCTACAAGTATTGTGCTAGGACAGAAAAAAGCGCAAGGCTTCGAGTTCGATGCAAGAGGAAGTATTGGTTCTAATTTGCGTATTGTTGCGAATTACGCCTACACGGATTCGAAAGTTAGTAAAGTGACGCCCGGCGTAACAAGTGTGACGGTGGGCCAAGTAATGCCAGGCTTCGCTAAGCATGTAATTAATGGGTGGTTAAATTATAAGTTGCCTGTCAAAGCACTAAATGGCGTAGGCGTTTCTTTGGGTTATACCGGGTTGCTCAATCGTGCAACAGACAATTGGGGTGAAGGACAACTTCGGCTGCCGGACTATCATAAGGTAGATGGTGGAATTTTCTGGGAAGGAAGGAAAATGCGTATAACGGCCAATGCCTTTAATATATTTGATAAATACTTATTCAGTGGTTCTTATTATGATTGGCTGAGTAGTTATTACTGGCAAACCGAAGCACCACGGAATTACCGTTTGAGTGTCGCCTATAGTTTTTAAAAAACAGGAGTGCCGGATAAAATAGGTCGGCGCTCCTGTTTTCAATGAGCGACTTCCTTTTTCTTTTCAAAGCTATAAATTAGATAAAATAGTGCCGGTAAAATGAAAATACTTCCCAGCAGAAGTGCCCAGGCTAAGGCTTCTATCGTTTTATCTAAACCGGCATCCTCGATCAAGGATAGCGAAGCTCCGTCTTTTAAAAGTATAATCTTTGGAAAATGAATGTAAGTTGCCGCTAATAAAATCATGCTTATCTGGAATCCCGCCAAAAGCCTAATGAGAATACCTGAATTCCTATCTAAAGATAGCCACAGGAATATCAATGAAATACTCGCCGCCCCCATAGCTAGTGAACCGATCCAGTGTCCGAAAATCCAATCCAATAAGGGTATTTGTTCGTAATGTGCGGCAATAAAAACGAGCCCGCCCGCGAAAAAAGCAGCTACAATCATTTTTTTTGCCACGCGGATAAAATGTTGCTTATCTTCCTGCAAATGTACTTCCCCGATGATATAGATAGCCGCTAGAAATCCACAAATGCATACCGTAAAAAGGCCAACAGCAATGCCGAAGCCGTTTAACCAGCTATAGACATACGCAGACAAAAAATCCGCTGCTTGTACATCAATCTTTCTGCTCACCGTGCTGGCTGCAATAATGCCAAGAAAAAAGGGGGTAATTGCGCTGGAATAGACGAATATACGGTTATAAATGCTTTGCATATGATCATCAACAGCATCGTAATTTCGGAAAACAAAGGCCGTTCCTCTGGCAATAATTCCAAGCAACATGGCTGTCAATGGAATATGGATAAAGATGGACATTGTTGTATAGATTTTTGGAAAGCCAACGAATAGAATAACAATGGCTATGATAAGCCACATATGATTAGCCTCCCAAATTGGGCCGATAACACGGTACATGGTGTGCCGTGTTTTACTTTTATGCTCGCGTTTACTTATTAATTCGATAATGCCGGCACCGAAATCGGCTCCACCTAAAAGCAGGTATAACCAAATGGCAGTCCAAAGAAAGGCAATAACTACATATAACATATTCTTAGCTTTTTTTGTTGGCCGATAAGCTAAATAGCAATAACCTGGCTATAGCGAATAACCTATATATCATAAATCTTACCAACCATTTTAATTTGGCGATAAAGCAGAAAAGCTACGATAATCGACAAAGAAAGATAAACAGCGGTAAATAAATAAAATGAATAAACAATACCTGGCATCGGAGTAACGGCATCCACCGTTCGCATAATACCATAAATAATCCACGGTTGACGTCCTATTTCGGTTACCATCCAACCAGCTTCAATGGCGATAAAACCCAAAGGAACGGCAATAATAAATAAATTCAAAAGCCAATGGGCGCCAAGCCATGAACGTTTTTTGACGAGTGCAATGAAATAAATGATCGATAACGTGAGCATAAGCATTCCCAAACCGACCATTACTTGAAAAGCATAATGGGTGATAGCTACCGGTGGATGAAAATCTTCCGGAATTTTATCCAGGCCGGTAACGCTGGCTTTGCTGCTACCATGGGCCATCCAACTAAGTAAACCGGGTATCTTTAGCGCATATTTTACGTCTTTTTCCTTTTCATCGACAAGCCCACCGATAATGAGCGAAGCTTCTTCCTCCGTTTTGAAATGGGCTTCCATAGCTGCGAGCTTAGCCGGTTGTCTTTTTGCAACATCTTTGGCGGATATATCGCCGCTTAGTGGTTGCAGTACGGCGGCAATACTTGCAAAAATCGCCGCAATGCGGAAGGCTTTCTGATGAAAATGGATATTCTTTCCCTTCTTAATCATGAGCGCATGAACGCCCGCTACGGCAAAACCAGTTGCTGCGAAGGCGGCTAAGGTCATGTGAAGTGCTTGTGAAAACCAGGCATCATTGAACATCGCTTCTATTGGATTGATGTTCGTATAGGAACCGTTGATGTAGTCGAAGCCGGATGGACTATTCATCCACGCGTTAGCGGCTACCACTAAAATTCCTGATGCCAGGCCACTTACCCCGACGATGACACCTGTGAACCAATGAAACCAAGGATTGAATTTATCCCAACCATATAAAAAAAATCCTAAAGCAATGGCTTCAATGAAAAAGGCTGTGCCTTCCAACGAAAAGGGCATGCCAAAGATGGGTCCTGCATGTTCCATAAAGGTTGGCCAGAGCAAACCTAGCTCAAAAGATAGAACCGTACCTGAGACCGCTCCGGTAGCAAAGAAAATAGCCACCCCTTTGCTCCAAGCTTTCGTCACATTTTTATATACCTGCTCGCCTGTCCTGAGCCATTTATAATGAGCTATTGCCATAAAGAAAGGCATAACCATACCAATGCAGGCAAAAACAATATGAAAGCCAAGTGAGAGGGCCATTTGGGAACGGGCGGCGAGGAAATCGTCCATAACGAGCGTTTATTAAATGAAATAATGCAAAGTGCTACTGAACTTCCTCAAAGATAAGGCTTATGGCGGTAATAGATGCATTTTCTGAACGAATGAAACAGGAATTTTTTATTTAGAATGAATATATATAACCGTTTGTTTAGGAGATTTAATCCAAGCTTTTGCCTAGGTATCCGTTTCGTTTATGGCTTGGACAATTGCCGCCAATAATTGATCATTCCCCAAGAAGCGGCTCCTTCATAGGTAAGGGTTTTATCGGGAGCTATCTTTACAAAATACATGCCTGTCCAATTGAAAGGAGATACATCGGGGAAAGTTGGGTAACCGCCACTGATAATAATTTCATTAATGGGATGGTGGGTGGATATTAAGGTGATCTGGTTGTCTGTTGGCGTATTTTGCAGGATTTTTGTTAAGCCTTTAAATAAATCTCCATGGTTATGTGAAGGATGATTCAAGGTGCTATCTTGTATAATTGGTAAGTTAAGTTCCATGAGCTCGGCCGTCTCTATTGCCCGATTAAATTCGCTGGAGTAAATGCGGCTAATTGGATAACCCAATGCTTTAAGATTGACGCCTAATTCGCGGGCACGTGTTCGGCCTTCTTCGTTTAATTGGCGCGCTAAAGCTGTGTCCTTTGATTTCCACCAGTTGGCAGGACCGGCATCGTTGTGATTTAAGGAGTAATCCACACCTTGATCGGCATCGGCGTGGCGTAAAACCAGCGCATAGCTCTCGTTGTTGACCGGTAGCTTTTGTAAGGTTGCCCAACCCTTCAAATAAGAATTATAGGGATCGGTAGCCCCTTTTCCATTATAGGTGATTTGCGGTTTATCATGATTGGTATCAGTAGCACCTAATAGATAAAAGCGTGTTTTGTTCGTAGGTTGTTCTCGTGGCGCAATGTCGATGGCGACTACCTCGCCGGATGTTACTCGTTTTACCAGCCCATTAGCGTCTATATTGATACGACTATCATCTGCACTGAAAACGGCCTCTCTGTTCGTCATTATCTGAAAATTGTTTTTGTTTACGAAAAGGAGTTTTCCATCATATTCAGCCGATGTAATTTGGATACCGGGCAATTCATTGTTGTCATTCTTTTTACAGGCTGCTAAAAGAAATAAGGATACCCAAAGGGTAATTGCGAAATAATTTTTGCGAAGCGGAAAGCGTGTCATCTTTTTATCGGGACCTGGTTTAATTAATTTATTCGTGGCTCCCTTTAATAAAAATACGATGAAAAGGATGATTTATTTGCCCCTGTAGGTATTCGTTGAAGAGCAGAACTGTTTATATCATAAAAATGCGCATATTTTTTTCAAAATGTGCGATAATATGCCACAAAACGAATGTAAATTGTGGCATATATAGTGAAATAATGAAGTTTAGTTCGCTTCAAGATTTAAATTGCCTACGCTGACATGAACGTCTACACGGGCACCACCTCCATTCAATTTTCCGACCACACGATCTTTTTCCTTTGTTCCTGAAAAATTTCCTAGAGAAGGAAGATTAACTTTTCCTGCTGATAAGTTTAGATCCAGACCTTTATCCATAGGAAGTTGAAGGTTAACACTGCCGGCGGAAACATCAATCTTGAGGTACTTATCCACATTTACCATATTTACCGACGTACTACCGGCACTTGTGGCTAGGTCCGCACTTCCCGTCATACGGTCAACGCGAATGCTCCCGCCGGAAGTTTTTGCAAGTAACTCACCGCTGATATCGTTGGCTCCTATACTCCCGCCACTAGTTTGCGCATCAATTTTTCCTTTTAAGTTGCTCAACTTAATGGAACCTCCTGATGTATGTAGTAATAGATTTCCCGCAACGTCAGCCGCATTGATACTTCCACCACTGGTTTTTAAATTAACATTGTTCTTTACCTGGGCTATTTTAATGCTTCCACCGGATGTTTCTCCTTCAATGAGTCCATTAATACCGTTGATAGAAAGACTACCGCCGCTGGTTTTCAATTTCGCAGATGCTGCTTGCGGTACATAAGCTCTGAAGGAAATGGATACTGATTTTCTCCAATTTTTAAATCCGTTTTTTGGCTTTGCTGTGGCTACGAGCTGTCCATTATCGGTGCTGATTTGTAGGTCATAATCCTGTAGACGTTGCTCGATTTCTTCTTTAGTTAAACGGTTATTCCCGTTATTTCCCTGGACAAATACCTCCAAGCGCGCTTGCGACCCGGCTACTCCCTCCACCGTTAGACTCCCACCGGAGGTTTGTAGATTCACTGAGCGGATATTTTCACTTGCAAGCGATTTCGTTAAATAAGGAGAGGTATTATCTTGTGCCGATGCCAAAAAATAGCTGCTATAAATGGCAATAAAAAAGAGAGAGAGCTTTTTCATGATTTTTTATTTAAAAGACGCAAACAAAAAGTAAACGTTGCACTGTTTTATTCATCACGTAAACTGGTTACGGGATTGGCGATTGCCGTTTTGAACGTTTGCACACTCAATAGTAAAACGGCTAATAAAACCATAGCCATCCCGCTAAGTAGAAACACCCACCAATCCATAGGGGTCTTATAAGCAAAATTCTCAAGCCATTGGTGGACAGCCCACCAAGCGAGGGGAGATGCAATAAGACAAGCAAGTATGATGAGCTTAAGGAAATCTTTTGCTAATAACGTGATAAGTTGAGCAACAGATGCTCCCAGCACCTTGCGGATCCCCACTTCTTTTGTCCGATTGCTTGTCGTGTAAAGCACTAACCCTACCAGTCCTAAACAACTTATTAAAATAGCCAAGCCGGTTGCCCAGTTTAACAAGGATGCAGTAGCCTGTTCTTTTTCGTAGAATTTCCTGATATTGTCTTCTATAAATTCATAATTGAATTCTTCTCCGGGATAGCTTTCCTTAAAAAGCGTTTCGATATGGGCAATCGTTTTCTGCCAATCCGCTCCGGGTTGGCCGGATGAAAGTTTTATGTGGAAAATATCACCTTGGCGATTTTGAAAGATAACAGGCGCTAATTTGGCGCGCAAATTTTGCGTATGGAAGTTTTTCATAACGCCTACAATTGGAACCTCTTTGTCGTTATATGTGACAAATTGACCTAAGGCCTCTTCCGGACGCTGAAAACCGACTTCTTTCGTGAATTGTTCATTGACTACCAGCTCTGTTAAGGAATCATGGGCGATTGCATTTCGCCCCGCAATGATTGGTATATTATATAGATTAAGGAAATCATCGTCTCCCCATCGAATTTGAACATTGGGCTTGAGCTCTTCTTTTCCGTTAAAATAGGTAAGATTGGCAAAGGCCCCGCCCTCGGTAGCTGGAGTAAGAAAGCCGTTACTAACAGCATGGATGCCCGAAATTGCTTGCAAGCGTTGCTTTAATTGCATTCGATGGGTCTCAACAGTGTCTCTTGGTGTTTTAAAGGTAAGAATAGCCTCTTTTTCAAAGCCCATATCGGCATGAAGCACAAAATAGATTTGTTTACTGATCATCAGAGTAGCTATGACAAAAAATTGGGCAATGATAAATTGGGATACCGTTAAACTCTTTCGTAAAAGAGCTTGCCTTGTCTGGCCGAGGCTCGGAAGTTGCTGGTTCTTCAATACCTGTACCGGATTGTAGTTCGACAGGACAAAAGCAGGGTATAACCCGGCAAGGATACTTACTAATAGAATGATCAGGATGAGGGAAAACAACATGCTTGTATTACCGAGGAAAGAAAAGGTAAGACCATTTGGGATAAATATCGAAAAAGCATGGAGTAGAAAAGGGGTAATGATAATAGAAACCAGGGTTGCAAGTGTTGTTAGGAAAAGGGTCTCTCCTAAGAATTGAGTGATGAGTTGCCTTTTATCACCACCGACCGACTTTCTGATGCCAACTTCTTTGGCACGTGCTGATGCTTGTGCTGTGCTGAGGTTGATATAGTTGATGCATCCCAGTAGCAATAGGAAGACAGCAATGGCAATTAAACCGTATAAGGTTGGTTTATGAGCGATTCGGATATCCATTCCTTGATAACGTGCGTCAAAATGTATCGTTGATAGGGGTTGTAGCGTAAGTTGAATTTTAGAAAAAAATTGATCTTTTTTTGAATGCCTGGCTAATAGGGTGTTTAATCCTTGCTCAACCTGAGTAGCTTGTGCCTGGGGTGATATTTTCACTAATAGATTGGAATATCCCATCCAGTCGTCCCAAACATTTAACATAAGGTCTTCTTGTAGTGAAGTTGCGTTCAGTGTGGAGAGTGAAATAAATTCTTGGCTTTGGAAATCGGTAACTTTTTTAAGATCTTCAACAATGCCGCTCACGCTTACTTCGATATCTCGATATTTTAGGATGCTTCCCGGTATTTCCTGTAGACTTTTTTTGGGGAAATAGCGTGCTGCTCTGCTGCGGGTAAGTACGACTTGAAAGGGTTGTGTCAATGCAGAAGCGGAATTACCGGCCAACCATTCGTAGCCTAAAAGCTGTATATAGTTTGTGTTCGTAAAAATAACTCGCGCTTGCTGCTTAAAAACTTTTTGACCGATATTATCCGATTTAACTGTCACATCTGCTTTGGCATCACCTGGAAAGCTGAAAATGGGAATCACCTGTTCGATACCGGTGATTGCTTCTTGAGCGGTATGGGCTAAGGGTGCCGGTACCGATGCACTATGCATCTCGAATCCATTTCGCTTCATATCCAATACAATTCGATAGATCCGCTCCTTATCATTCTGGAATTGATCAAAACTGAATTCGTATTGAACAATCATAGCAATGATTAAAGAAGAGCTGATCCCTATTGCTAAGCCAATTATATTGACCAAAGAGAAAAGTTTGTTTCTCCATAAATTCCGACAAGTCGAAATAAAATAGTTTTTCAGCATGGTGTTTGTTTTTAAGGTATTTCAGCTATTCATCAAATAACCGATCACGAATAACCAACCTATTCGTTGCGCAAAGATTCAACCGGATTGGTCAATGCCGCTCGTATAGTTTGCGATCCAATAACGATTAAAGCAATACCAACGGCAATGCTTCCTGCTAGTACAAAAATTCCAATACTGATGGTGGTTTGATATTCGAAATCATCCAGCCATTTATCCATTAAAAACCACATCATCGGTGATGCAATAAGCAGTGCAATCAATACCAGTTTTAAGAAATCAAGAGATAGCAACTTTACAATGACCGAAACATTGGCTCCTAAAACTTTTCGTATACCAATTTCGCGATATCGCTGGGCAGTATGGTAGGATACTAAACCTAGCAAGCCTAGACAAGAAATAAAAATAGCGAGCATGGCAAAGTTGAAGAACAGGTTGCCAAAACGATTTTCTGAACGATATTGACGATCAAAAAACTCGTCTGCAAAAAAATAATCGAATGGACGGTTGGGAATGATTTCCTGCCATTTTTTTTCAATTGATTTTAAGGCATTGTTAATGTGTTTACCATCGATTTTGAGCGAGACCATACCTCCTCCATTTCCTTGACCGTATCGCATGCTGAGGGGTTCTATTTTCGACTGCAGGGATTTAAAATGAAAGTCTTTGATGACACCAATGATCTTCCCTTCGCTTCCCCATTGGGAGTACTTTTTACCAATGGCCTCTGTTGGGTTTGCATAACCAAAGAGTTTAACGGCACTTTCGTTCAAAATCATCGCTTGCGCTGTATCCGTCCCAAAATCGGGTGAAAAGGTACGGCCGGCTACCAGTTCAATTTTATAAAGTGGAAGGTAATTATAATCCACGAAATAGACCGGGAGGTTTGCAATCTGCATATCCCCCTGCTTATTCTCTATTTCTGAATAGGCAACGGGGTTTTCGCCTCCAGGAACCGCACCCGAAACAGCGCTAGCTAATACACCGGAAATGCTGGTAACCGCATCTTTTAAAATCCGGCTCTTGGCATCTCCGTTTGTTTGCAGAATCAATACCTGTTCTTTGTTGAAGCCCAGATTTTGATTTCGCATATAGGCAAGCTGACGATTTACAATCAAGGTGCCGGCAATGAGCGCAATAGATACCACAAATTGTACGACGACTAAGGTTTTCCTTAATAATAGCCCTTTTGTATTGGACGAAAATTTGCCTTTTAGTACCGTTACGGGCTTAAAAGAGGATAATACGAGTGCAGGATAAATGCCGGCAAGTAATCCGATGAAACAGGCCAATAAGAACAAAACAAGGATATAGAGAGGATGTAGAAATATACCACCACTAATTTCTTTGCCGGCAAGAAAATTAAAATAAGGGATCAGTCCTAAACAGAGCAAAAGAGAAATCACAAAAGCGAGTAGACAGATCAATATAGATTCACTGATAAATTGCCGGGTAATCTGGATGCGGTAAGCACCCACTACCTTTCTAATACCTACTTCTTTTGCCCTTTCTACTGCCCTTGCTGTCGAAAGATTAATAAAATTAATACATGCAATAAGCAGAATGAACAACGCTACAATGGCAAAGACATATACATTGTTGATATTGCCGTTTTCAAAACCCCCTCGTTTCGAATGCAGATACACCTCTTTTAGAGGTTCTAAAAATAGGCTATAATGCATCTTCATTTGATCCATTTCTTTGCCGACACGCTCAGTCAAAAAGGCAGGAAATTTAGTGGTTAATAAGGACGCATTGGTGTTGGGTTTGAGAAGTAAATAAGAGGTAAAACCAAAATTTCCCCATTGCTCATCAAATTTGAAATCAGCCATTTTGATCAAGGTGACCATAGAAATAAAGACATCCCCTTTAAATTGAGAGTTTTCAGGAATGTCTTTCATGACACCTGTAACTTTACTATTAAAACTGTCATCAGTTAATAGTAAACTTTTACCTATCGGGTTTTCCTTTCCAAAATATTTTTTTGCTGCCGACTCGGACAAAACCACACTGAACGGTTCTTTTAATGCTGTTTCAGGGTTTCCTGCAATTAATGGAAAATCAAAAAGTTGGAAAAGTGAAGAGTCTGCGAAGAATAAACTGCTTTCTTGATATTTGATATTGTCTTTTCGTATGAGCAAGCTATTGGGCAGTAAACGCACAAAATTTTCTATCTCTGGAAGATCCCGTGCGGCATACATCGCCATGGGGCCTGAAGTAATATTGGCATTGATGGTTTCTGTTGGTGTTTTGATATCACATACTAAGCGATAAATGCGATCGGTTTTTCGATGATACCGATCATAGCTCCGTTCGAAATTGACATAGAGCGCAATGAGGAAGCAGGCAGTCATTCCGACGGCCAAACCAAGAACATTGATGATGGAAAAGGCCTTGGTTTTCCAAATATTGCGCCATGCGATCTTTATGTAGTTCTTTATCATAGTTATGGTTGATGTGTTGTGCGTCGCAAGTAGAGCTTTCGCTTACAATTGGTAACGCAAACGGTAATTAATCTACTCCGTACGAATCGCTTTTATCGGATTGTTTTTCGCAGCTTTTATGGCCTTGCTATAAACAGTAAGTAGCGCAATCGTAGCTACTAGCGAACCTGCACCTATAAAAATCCATAAAGAAATAGCTGTATGATAAGCATAGTTGTCTAACCATCGACTCATCAGCCAATAGGCTAAAGGAAATGCGATGATAATCGAAAGACTAACCAGTGCAATCAAATTTTTAGAAACGAGTAGTACAATATCGGATATTGTGGCTCCCAATGTTTTGCGAATCCCAATCTCTTTTACTTTAGACTCTGTCGTGATGGTAGCCAATCCGAATAAACCCAGGCAAGAAAGCAAGATCGCTATACATGCAAAAATATGCAGCAGTCGACCCGCTCGAATATCGCTTTTGTAAAGCTTTTCAAATCGCGCATCTAGAAATTCATACTGAAACTCATAGGCTGAATTATATTGTTTCCACAGTCTTTGTATTGAAGCAATCGCTTCGCCTGTTTTACCGGGGCTTGCTTTAACGTACATACCTCCAAGGGCCCAACCCGCATCCGCAAATAAAATACAAGGACCGATTTGTTCCCGAAGATTATGGAAATGAAAATCTTTAACCACACCAATGATGGTTCTGGGGCTGTTTCGAAAGCTGATCGTTTGCCCAACCGGATCCTTTAATCCCATTTCACGAACGGCTGTTTGATTTAGCAATATGTAGTTGGAGTCTGCGGGTCTACCGGTAAAGCTTTTTCCTTCCTGTAAGGATAGGCCTAGAACATCCAGGAACTTATGGTCTATTACTATATTATTGACCATAAACTGGGCATCCTTTGTCGATTTACCAGGCCAGTCGATGTCACCGGTACTGCTGCCAATATCATTGATGATCGAGCTGGCCGACGTGATACCCTTTATACTTGGATCACGTTCTAACTCAGTACGAATAGACTCAAAATGATTGAGAAAGTTGATCTGTGGAAAAACAAAGACATTTTCCTGTTGATAGCCCATATCTTTTTGCTGAATATAGGTCATCTGCTTACTTATGATAATCGTAGCAATGATTAAGATAACCGCGCTGGTAAATTGTACAATAACAAGCGATCGCCTCAGCCAATTATCTTGGTTCAATCCAATAATGATCCCTTTCAGCGCTTGAGCGGGCTTAAATGCAGATAAGGTGATGGCAGGATAGATGCCGGCTAATAATAGGGTAGCTGTGAACGTGCCTATAAAGATAAACCAAATACGGAAATCACGGATATCGAACGTGAGTTCCTTTCCGGATAATTCGTTATAATAGGGAATCGACAAGTAACTAAGGAGGCATGCAAGAATCGTGGCGATCATAAATAGCGTACAAGATTCAATAATAAATTGAAAGAAAAGATGCGAACGATTTGCTCCAATGACTTTCCTTACACTCACTTCTTTACCGCGCTGTGCCGAACGAGCTGTAACAAGGTTGAGATAATTAATACAGGCGATGAATAAAATGAGAAATGCGATTATGGAAAAAATTCGAACCTGTTGAGCCCCGGCATCTGTTCCATCGCCATTGTAGAGATGAATTTTTTCTATCGGTTGTAGAAAATAAACAAGCTTCTTATAAAGTTCATCTCCTCGTTGTTGTTGCTGTAACTTAATGAGCTGAGATTCGATTTTTTGTGGATCTATACCCTTCTTCAATAAAAAATAAGTGCGAAACGAAAAATGACCCCAATCGGTATCATTCTCTTTAAATCGTTTCTTCAGTAAGTTGAATGGGATGAAGAAATCCGTCTGTATAGATGAGTTACTTGGCAGATCTTCCATGACGCCTGTTACCAAAAAGGGCTGCTTGCCTTCTTTTAACAAAGGGTCAATGCTGACAAGAATTTGCTTTCCGACAGCCTCTGTCCGGCCAAAGTATTTTTTTGCCAGACTTGCGGATATGATGATGGAATTGTCATTCGGAAATGGGTGTCTGTTATCGCCCTGCAACATCTTAAAATCAAAAAGACGAAACAAGGAAGAGTCGGCATACTGCCCACTTTCGCTGAACTTCTCGTCTTGGCTGGGTAGAAGGATAACCGCTTCACTATTTGAAAAACGACAAGCTTCTTCGATACCGGGAATACGTGATTTTGCATATGTGGCCAAGGGAGGGGGAGATTGTGGAAATACATTGTTAGACTGGATGTCAAAGGTAGTGGAAACTCGATAAAGACGATCGCTTTTACTGTGCATACGATCGAAACTCCATTCATCCCATATCCATAAACTAATTAAAATAACAGCCGTTAAGCTAATAGATAAGCCAATAATATTGATAAGCGCATAGGCTTTGTAATGGAATAGGTTTCGAAATGCAGTTTTAAGATAGTTCTTGATCATCGTGATGAGTTATGCATTGCAAGGATGGTTTTCGCTCACAACCGGTAACGAATTTACTCCGTTCGAATCGCCTTGATCGGGTTGTTTTTTGCTGCTTTTAACGCCTGTCCACAAATAGTAAGTCCGGCAATGAGAAAAGCAATTGACCCGGCGACAAGGAACACCCAAACTCGAACATCGGTTCGGTAAACATAGTTATCCAGCCACTTATTCATCAGCCACCAAGCGATGGGAAAGGAAAGAATAAAGGATATAGCTACCAGCTTCATAAAATCTTTAGAGATTAATAGAATAATATGATTTACACTGGCCCCTAAGGTCTTGCGAATACCGATTTCTTTAACCTTCGTCTCAGCGGTATAGGTTACCAAGCCAAACAAACCAAGACAGGAAAGCAGAATGGCTATACCGGCAAATAGATTGAATAAACGCCCTGCTCGCATGTCGCTTTTATATATATTGTCAAACGATTCATCCATAAATTGGTAGTTAAAATCATAATCGGCATTGTATTCTTTCCATAACGTCTTTACGCTTGCCAGTGCTTTGGAAGCGTCTTTTCCCGTCGTCTTAATATACATGGTGTTCCATCCCCAATTGGGATCTATAAAGAGAATACAGGGTTCTATTGCTGTTTTCATATCTTTAAAATGAAAATCTTTCAAAATGCCAACAATGGTGCCTGGTTTATCATGAAAGGTGATCGATTTTCCAATCGGATCCGTTAATTTCATCTGTTTAACGGCCAATTCATTGAGAATATAATGTGCACTATCCGCCGGTGTGCCGGTAAAGCCTTCGCCGGAGGTAAATTGCAAGTTCATTACTTTTGTAAAATTTTGATCTACAGATAATTGATTAATGATGAAGGAGCTCATATTTGCCGGTTTTCCCTCCCATTCAAGATCACCTGTAGAGCTAAACAAATTTAAAATCGATTGTGTTGATGTTGTCACACCCAAAATACCAGGTTCTCCTTCTAATTGTTGACGAATCGCGTCGTAATTCTTTTTAAAATTAAAGGTGTTGAATGTGAAGACATTTTCACGTGTATATCCAAGATCCATCTTACGGATATATTGAAGTTGCCGGCTAATGATTAAGGTGGCAATAATCAAGACAACGGAACAAGTGAACTGAATAACAACGAGTACTTGGCGAAAGGTGCTGTTTTTTCCAAAACGTGGCAGAATGCCTTTTAGTGCCAAGGCCGGATTGAATGACGAAAGCATCAGTGCGGGATACACGCCAGCTAGTACTAAAATTACAAAAAGTGTCGTTCCAAAAATAGTCCAAACACGATGGTTAAGTAAACTGAACAGCATTTCTTTACCTGAAATGCTGTTATACAGTGGCATTAAAAGAAAACTTAATCCGATTGAAAGCACAACAGCAAATAGGAATACTAAAAAAGATTCAGTTATAAATTGTGAAAATAAATGTTTTTTGTTTGCCCCAACTACTTTCCGAACGCTAACTTCTTTGCTCCGTCTACTTGACCTCGCGGTAACTAAATTAACATAATTAATACACGCAATTACTAGGATGATAAAAGCCACAAAGGTGAAAATTTTTACTTGCTTCATACCTTGCTCACTGCCGTCTGAAGCATACAAGTGGTATTTAGAAAGTGGCTGCAGTAAATAGTTTAAATCTTTCCAAAAATCTGATTGTTGATTTTTGCGATGAATATCAGCTAGTTGCTTGCCAACAGAAATAGGGTCACTACCGGCCTTTAGCAGAAAGTAAGTTTGATAATTAAAGTTTCCCCAATCAGTGTTCAACGGGTTGGATTCCCTGTTTTCCGCTAATATATCGAAAGGCAAGAGCATCTGATACTGAAGACTGGAATTTGCGGGCATATCGGCCATTATGCCCGTTACTTTATAAGGATTACCATCCTTTACTTGCAGTACTTTGCCAATAGGGTTTTCATGACCAAAATATTTTTTCGCCGTACTTTCACTGATGATAATGGAACGGTTATCAGGGAACGGTTGTTTTTTATCTCCTTCGATTAACTTAAAATCAAATAATTGAAAGAAGCTGTTGTCAACATAGATCGGAGCGTCATTGAACTTCTTGTCTTTATAGAGCCATAGCTGATTATCGTGAAATGAAGATATGCGACATGCATTTTCAATGGCGGGAACTTCGTTTTTTCCGAAGACAGCAAGTGGAGCGGATGTAGTGCCCCATAGTTGGTCTTTGCTTTTTCCGATGGCGGCCGCAACGTAATAAATCCGATCTTTTTTGCTATGCATTTGATCAAAGCTCAGCTCATCCCATACCCATAGAAGGAGGAAGGTGGCAGCAGTTAAACTAATGCTCAACCCGACTACATTGAGTGCCGTATAAAGCTTACTCTTTACCAAGCTCCGAAAAGCGCTTTTAAAGTAATTTTTTAACATAGCTTCTAACGTTGAAAGTTGTACCTATCGAAAACTTATTAATAATACCTACAACGTAAAACTTATCACAGCTTAACTTCCTACTGTTGACATGACCACTTGCCCGTCTAACATCCGAATAATACGGTCGCTATAACGTGCGTCATGCTCACTGTGTGTTACCATGACGATGGTCGTACCCTGTTCATTTAATTCGGTAAGCAATTGCATGACCTCATTACCATTGTTTGAATCCAGGTTACCCGTAGGCTCATCCGCAAGGATCAGTTTTGGATTGTTTACGACAGCGCGCGCAACCGCAACCCGTTGTTGCTGTCCCCCTGAAAGCTGCTGAGGAAAGTGGTTACGGCGATGCATAATTTGTACTTTTTCCAGGACTTCTTCTACCCGTTTTTTACGTTCGGCGGCCGGCACTTTGGTATAAATAAGCGGGAGCTCCACATTTTCAAAAACAGTTAGCTCGTCAATCAAGTTAAAACTCTGAAAGACAAAACCAATATTGTGTTTACGTAAATCCGAGCGTTTTCGCTCATTAAAATGCGCGACCTCTATATCATTGAACTTGTAACTACCCTCGTCTAGATCATCTAAAAGACCAATAATATTCAATAAGGTAGATTTTCCACATCCTGAGGGGCCCATAACAGCCACAAATTCACCTTTCTCAACCTCAATACTCAGGTTGTTGAGTGCTACCGTTTCTACCTCTTCTGTGCGGTAGAACTTTTGAAGTTCAGTTATTTTGATCATGTTTTTATTAGCTATGGCAGTTCTTTCACTTGCTAAAAGGCAGATAACTGCATTATTTTAATATTTCTTGCGTATTTAATTATTTCACAACGAGTTCTTGTACCTTATCGTAGGTTTCGTAGCTGGAAGTTACAACCTTTTCTCCTGGTTTCAAGCCTTGAATAACTTCGTAGTAATCAGGGTTTTGCCTTCCTAATTGTACATCTGCTCGATAAGCCGTTTTACCATCGGCAGTTAGCTTGAATACCCAGTTGCCCCCTGTTTGCTGATAAAACCCGCCTTTAGGTAATAGGACCGCTTTCGTTTCATCACTTAAAGCCAAGCGTATTTGTAAGGTTTGGCCACGTCTTATTCCTTTAGGTGTTTCTCCATCAAATTCCATGTCTACCTGAAATCTTCCATTGGCAACTTGCGTGTATACCTTTTTTACCCTTAATTTATAGGTCTTGCCCGATAAGGTAAACTCACCATCTAGATCAGGATAAATACGTGAGATATAATGTTCATCAATATCGGCTTTTACTTTGAAACCACTTAACACGTCTAGCTGTCCAAATCGGTCGCCGGGATTTTTCTTTTGACCTATTTCTGCATCAAAAGCCGTAAGCTGACCGTCTATTGGTGCCCTTACAATTAAGTCACCCACTTTACGACGCATTAGATCCAAAGCACTTCGTGTACGTTCGTAGGTTTCACGGCTCTCTTTTAATGACTGTTGTGTACGTATGGAGTCGGTATGTAAGTTTTCTCTGCTTAGTTTCATTCGCTCAACCTGATAGGTATATTCGTTCCGTGCTTTCTCAAACTCTTGGCGACCTATTGCCTTTTGGTCATATAAATGTTTCTTCAAGTTGTACTCGCGTGTAGCTTCCTTAAATCCATTCTCTACCTCTGCCATTTGGTTACGGGTTGAAATAGAGGCCTGTTGAGCATTGGTCTGAGAAATTTGAGACTGTGTGAGTAGGTTAAGTACCTGCGTCTCTTGATTAACCAAGCTCAACTCCAGATCTGTATTTGATAATCGCATAATTGGATCCCCTTTTTTCATAAGTGCACCGTCCTCCACAAACTTTTCTTCAACACGGCCACCTTCGGAGGCATCTAGGTAAATCGTACTAATGGGCATTACCATACCATTCACGGGTATAAACTCCCTAAATGGTCCTTCTGTAACTTCAGATATAGTAATTCTTTCTGCATCAACATTTAATTTTGATTTTCCCGATGTGAAGTAATAGCTAGAGAAAATTAAGGCACCAATGCCCACGATCCCCACAACGGTTGCAATCCGTTTATTATTCCATTTCTTTTTTGGTAGTGCTCTGTCCATTTTTGTTCGTTATACGGCAATAAAATATGCTTTTTGCTCGCATAATAACCATATAAGCTTGTGCCATAAAAATAGGCTGCTAATAATCAGCTTCTTACGTTTTTTTGGGTTTTGGTACTGTTCGATATCGTACACTTTATGTGCGCTTGCGTACAGCGTACAAAATACGATTTACAGCACTTTTTCTGATTATCAGCCTTTTAATAATAATGGTATAGTTATATCTTTACAAGACAGAGCGATTAGCTGCTAGGACATGGTCTTTAGTTAGCATTGACTAAAGTTGCTGCCTAATAGCTAATATCCCTAATAACTAATCGCTAAAAACTAAATGCTAACATGAAACACGCCCGAATACTCATTATTGACGATGATCCTGATGTATTAACCGCAGTTAAATTGCTGTTAAAAAGAGAAGTCAGTGAAGTAATTGCAGATAAAAATCCAGAGAATATTCCTGCAATCTTGTCGAGACAGCCCATCGACCTGGTGTTACTTGATATGAACTTTAAAAGTGCCATTAATACAGGCAATGAAGGATTGTATTGGTTAAATCGCATTAAATCACTTCGGCCGGATTTGCCGGTCATTATGATCACGGCATATGGTGCCATTGATTTGGCCGTTACCTCGTTAAAACAAGGTGCTACTGATTTTATTGTAAAGCCATGGCAAAACGAGCATCTTTTGCAGGTAATTGGCGATATTCTGAACAAAAAATCGGGTAAAAAGAAATCAGAAACCCCTCAGGCAACAAATAGCGACCTTATTGGTGAGTCGGAAGTGATGAAAAATCTTATGCATAAAATTACAAAAATTGCACCAACTGACGCCAATATTCTTATACTAGGCGAAAATGGTACAGGGAAGGATGTAATTGCCGATATGATTCACCGGGCGTCTCGTAGGGTGTTGATGCCCTATGTAAAAGTTGATGTTGGGGCCTTAACAGACACTTTATTTGAAAGTGAGCTTTTTGGTCATAAAAAGGGAGCCTTCACAGATGCACGGGAAGATCGGGTTGGACGGTTTGAGGCTGCTGATAAAGGTACCTTATTTTTAGATGAAATCGGAAATATCTCCTTACAGCAACAAGCAAAATTATTGAGTGTACTTCAAAATAGACAGGTCATTCCCTTGGGAAGCAATGCGCCGATAGCAGTGGATATCCGCTTGCTTTGTGCTACTAATGTACCCTTAACGGCATTAGCGAATGAAAGTCGTTTTCGAAAGGATCTAATCTATCGAATTAACACAGTGGAAGTGCAGGTGCCTCCCTTGCGTGAGCGAGGGAATGATATATTGCTCCTGGCCCGTCACTTTATGAAAAAATATGCATCAAAATATGCGAAACAAGTTCCTGACTTGGACAAACGTGCTGAGGATAAATTACTAAATTATCATTATCCCGGAAATGTCCGTGAATTGCAGTATAGTGTCGAACGCGCTATTATCATGACAGATGGGGAAGTGCTATGTGCCGAGGATATTATATTCTCTCCCATTGAGCAGGCGAATAGTCAATCGAAGCTGGAACAGGATGACTATAATTTAAGCGAAATGGAAAAGAATGCCATTATGAAGGTGATTGAAAAACATAATGGGAATATAAGTAAGGCATCTCAGGAGTTGGGATTAACACGTACCGCTCTTTATAGAAGATTAAGCAAGTATAATATCTAATGAACCGTTTACGGCTATTAATCACGGTCAGGGCGTTTTTACTTTTCCTCACCATAGGCCTTCTATGCTGGTTGCTGCTAACGGGCTATTATCTTTATGCACTCCTTGTTCTGCCGATCGCCTTATGGATGCTGAGTTTGAATTTTCGCTCTCAAATGCGAGCCTATCGCGAATTGGATGAATTTGCGGAGGCAGCCCGATATCGCGACTTTACTCGGTTTTTTCCACTGCAAAATGCCGGACCCGAAATACGACCACTTAGAGGAGCTTTTAATGAGATAAATGGCGTATTTAAAAAAATAAGCAGTGAACGTGAAACGCAATATCAATACCTGCAGACTATTTTGGAAGTTGTGAATACGGCCATCCTTTCCTATGATGAGCAAACAGGAAAAGTTGTTTGGATGAATGAGGCCTTCAAAGAACTGTTCAACATTCCTTATATTTCCCAAATTGACGGCTTGAATAAACGTAATCCTGATTTATACAATAAAGTGCTGGAAATGTCTACGGGTAAAGCTGACGTGTTTACCGTGCCTACGCCAAAGGGCGTATTGAAACTCCAATTTTCTACCAGTAGTTTTCAAACACCTGATGGACATTACCGATTGTTGGCTTTTCAGAATATCAATGAAGCATTAGACGAAACGGAATCGAAGGCCTGGCAAAAACTGCTAAGCGTTTTGACGCATGAGATTATGAATTCAATTGCCCCTATATCTTCGCTTGCAGATACGTTGAAAAATCGATTGGAAACTTTGCCAAACAGCGAGGAACTTGATGATATTCGCTTGGGTACAGAAACTATTAAACGAAGAAGTGAAGGCCTATTGAAATTTGCAAGTACTTACCGAAGCCTCAATAAGATTGCGCAACCTGAATTGACAACAGTCTATGCTGCTGATATGTTCGAAAACCTCTACCAACTGATGGAACCTTCGCTCATCCAGAAAAATATTGAATTGGATATCATTTTAAAAGATCCAATTCTACAATTGTCTTTAGACATCAACTTAATAGAACAGGTACTTATCAACCTATTGCTAAATGCAATGGAAGCAGTAAAGGACGCGGATAAACCTTATATTAGCCTTTCTGCGTTGGCCAATAATAGTGGTCCACAGATTAAAATAACAGATAATGGAAGGGGAATACCCAAAGATTTGCTGGAAAGTATTTTTATTCCTTTCTTTACCACCCGTAAAAGTGGGAGTGGTGTTGGTTTGACGCTCAGCAAACAAATTATGCTTATGCACAAAGGAAATATAAGTGTCCACTCAGAAGAAGGGAAGGGAAGTGTGTTTACATTACAATTTTAAAAAAGCTATCAGGGATTAATCGTTAGCCATTGTGGTTACTACTAATAACTAACGGCTTACCAGTTAATAAAGATGAAAATACTCATGGTTTGTTTGGGCAATATTTGTCGATCTCCTTTGGCCCACGGAATATTAGCTCATTTGATCGAAGAAAATGGGTTAAACTGGGAAGTCGATTCTGCAGGGACAGGGAATTGGCATCTTGGAGAATGTCCTGATGGACGGTCTATAGCAGTCGCAAAAAAGTATGGAGTCGATATCAGTGAACAAAGGGCCAGGCAATTTAATAAAGCCGATTTCGATCACTACGATCGGATTTTTGTAATGGATCGGAACAATCTGCGAGATGTATTGGCGATGGCCCGCTCAACGGGCGACCGTGCCAAAGTGAGCCTCTTTTTGGTAAATGATATTGTACCGGATCCTTACTACGATAATAATTTGTTTGATCCGGTGTATCAACTTATTGCAGCTCGATGCGAAATCTTGATGAAGGAATTAGCTGTTTAGTTTTCTAAGGCAACAAGTCGATCTCCCTTTAAAACCGGAATAGTTTGCAAGAGGTCAATTTGTAGGCAAAAGTCAATATCTTTTTGAATACCTAAACCTTGTAGTCTTTTACTGTGTGCGCTTTGAGCCAAGAAATCAGAAAGATTGCTTGCTGCTGTTAAGTATAGACTTTCAGCAGCAATAGCGGCATCATCCCCTTTTTGATGACTTTCATTCAGTTTATTGATGATGGCACCGGCAAAAAGGGTGTCTTCTAAGTTAAAATTATCCTTCCATCCAGCGCACACCAATAGAATAGGATCACTTTGCTGCCCTAACCAGTTGCAAAGTGCTGTAAGATTTAAAAAAGATCCAATGACCACTTGTTTTGCCTCTCTAGATAAATGGATGGCCTTGGTTCCATTGGTTGTTGTTAGGACGATCGTTCTATCTTTGACTTTCTCCTTCACATAAGAAAAAGGAGAATTGCCGAAATCGAAACCGTCAACAACTTCTCCATTCCGTTCGGCAGCAAGTAAGTATCCGTGATCTTTATAAATAGCACATGTAGATACTTCGGCTACAGGGATAATTCCTTCAGCTCCATTAGCCAATCCGTAACACATAGAAGTGGTGGCCCTGAAAATATCGATCACAACAACAATGCTATTTCGAATGTCATGTAGATGAATGAGTGCAGGGCTCAAACAAACATTTATCTCTTTAGTCTGATCAAGCAAAATATAATTCTTTTGGTATGACGTTATTTTAAGCCGTTGATAACAGCTTATTTAATAAAAGGAGGCTTACTTACAACTGCCTTTACCTTTTTATCTCTGATTTTGACGTAGATTTCAATTCCTTCTTTACTGAATTCCTTCTTTACATAACCTAAGCCGATCGATTTTTGAAGCGTCGGAGATTGCGTACCGGAAGTAACATGTCCAATGTGTTGATCGTTTTCGTTAACAAGTTCATATCCATGTCTTGGGATGCCCCGTTCAAGCATTTCGAATCCAACCAACTTACGCTGTATGCCTTCTTCTTTTTGCTTCTTCAAATTTTCTGCATTTACAAAGTCTTTCGTAAACTTGGTTACCCAGCCTAGACCAGCCTCCAATGGAGAAGTGGTGTCGTCGATGTCATTTCCATATAAGCAGAAGCCCATTTCAAGTCGAAGCGTATCACGTGCTCCGAGTCCGATGGGCTTAATGCCGAATGGTTCGCCTGCCTTCATAACTGCTTCCCACACATCCTTTGCATGTTCATTTTCGACATAGATTTCGAATCCACCAGCTCCTGTATAACCAGTAGCGGATACCAATACATTGTCAATACCGGCAAATACACCCTTTTTAAAAGTATAATATTCCATTTCTCCTAGGTCCAGGCTGGTTAGACTTTGTAAAGCCTCCGTTGCTTTTGGACCTTGTACCGCAAATAATGATGTTCTGTCAGAGATGTCTTTCATTTCAACGCCATAGCTATTGAATTTGGAAATCCAATCCCAATCCTTTTGTATATTGGAGGCGTTGACTACCAATAAAAAGGTGGTGGCATCTATACGGTAAACAAGAAAATCGTCAATAATACCACCCGTTTCGTTAGGCATGCAAGCATATTGAATCTTTCCATCGTATAGCTTTGAAGCGTCATTGGAACTTATTTTCTGTACCAGATCCACGGCCTTTTCTCCCTTCAATATAAACTCTCCCATATGGCTTACATCAAACACGCCAACACCCTTACGAACCGTTTCATGTTCATCGTTGATACCTGTATATTGTACAGGCATGTTATAACCTGCAAAAGGCACCATCTTCGCACCAAGTGCTATGTGTAAATCCGTTAGAGCGGTAGTTTTCATATCAAAAAAATAAAAGGTTCAAAATGCTGCGCAAACTTAGGCAAAATATGGATTAGATAAAAGAAAGACTTAATTGCGGATCTGTTATCCTGAAGGTTTTACGGTGATGAGGTGTTAAGCCGTATTTCAAAACCGCGTCTCGATGTCTTTTGGTAGGATAACCTTTGTTTTTTAGCCAGTCATACTCAGGATGTTCATGGGCTAAGTTGTCCATATAATCATCGCGGTATGTTTTTGCTAAAATAGAGGCTGCGGCGATTGAAAGATATTTTCCATCTCCTTTTACAACACATTGATGAGGAACGTTTTGGTATTTCTTGAAGCGGTTACCGTCCACCAAAATGTATTCAGCCTGCATTTGTAAGGCATCTAGGGCACGATGCATGGCCAAAAACGAGGCGTTCAATATATTGATCTGATCAATCTCTTCGGCACTGGCGCTGGCAACGGAAAAAGCAAGTGCTTCCGCCTCTATCATTTCCCTTAAATCGTAACGCAGGGCTGCAGATAGTATTTTGGAATCATTTAATATGTCGTGCTTAAATGTAGAAGAAAAAATGACCGCCGCGGCAAAAACCGGACCTGCTAAGCATCCTCTTCCTGCTTCATCACATCCAGCTTCGATAAATTCATCTTGAAAAGTAGACAATAGCATTTTATAATACGATATGGATCGAATTTGAATGAAACAAAGATAGAAATATTTTTTAGCTATGAAGTGTTAGCGGTTAATTGTTCAGGGATTGCGCTTTTGAAAAAGGAACTTTTTTTGTCTCTTTCTTCCGCAGACCACGATGAGCTTGAATGCCATAAAAAACGAACAAGTAATGAAAAAAGTAACTAAAATCGACCGTAGGGAGTTCATGAGCACCAAAATGGACAAAACGCGAATAAACTCATCGCTTGGAACTTTGCTGCAAGAGCTCGTAAAAACGTTCTTTTAATATGAACACCATAGCATATGGCAAAAACGAAATCCCTGATTATAGCTAAATACTATATATTTTTTATGTTACAATTAAACCAAAAAAAAACGAGTTAGTCAAAAAGCTTTGTCATAAGAAAGGAGATGAAATTTCACAAGGTAAGCCGATTAATTTTTATTAGCCTATTACTAAGTACATATGTTGCATATGGACAAAAAAGGAAATCCATCGCACCTGCAAGGATTGATTTTAAGTCGAATATTCATGTGGATGGTGATTTGTCAGAATGGGGAGACAGTTTACGCTACTATTACGATAAACAAGAGCTTCAGTACGAGATTGCAAATGACGAAAGACAGCTCTATATAGGAATGCGTGTGAGGAATGGCAGTTGGCAGATGCAAGCCTTACATCAGGGGTTTAGCTTTCTTGTGAATAAAGAAGGAAAGAAAAAAGAAGGAGCATCGATTCTATTTCCGGTTCCCGATCGCGAATCGTTGAGAAGCTTGACGACCGGGGATGAGGATGAAAAGCCTGCGGATATGCGTAAGGGAATTTTAAATGCGGTAAGAGCCCTCTTTATTTATGGCATGGCGGATATCGTAGATGGACCAATCTCCTTAAAAAATAATTACGGCATCAAAGCAGCAGTAAAAATCGACAGCGCAGATGCCTTGTGTTATGAAGCTGTTATTCCTTTTGAGCGACTTGGTTTGATTTTGGATAAGAGCGGCGAAGTCGCACTTAACATAAAGATAAATGGTGTCATTATGCAGAACGTGGAGAATGCACGGCCTGTCGGGCGATCTGGCTATGGAGGATATGGATACAACGGTGCACAACCCAGTAGAAAAGCAGCGAGGCAAGAACCCTGCGAATGGATCGTTTTGCCACTTGCTAAACCAAAGTGATATAATCAAATTAATACCAAAAGATAACGATTAAAACAAAATGCGCTACAAAAAAATCAACCTGTTGATTAGAAGTTTCCTTCTTTCTTTTTTCTTTGGATTAAGCCTTCTTTCTGTTAAGGCGCAAACACAATCGGGTAAAGTAGTAAATGGTGTATTAAGAGATAGTACAGGACTTAGTGTAATAGCAGCATCTGTTAAGTTGATGTCTCCTCAGGATACACTTCAGGCAAGTAGTGACGTTGATGGAAAGTTTTCCTTCAAAAATGTGAAAGCAACAAGTTTTAACTTATTGATCACGAGTCTCGGTTTCAGACCCCTCAGCAAAAGCTTTACCTTCAATGGTCAAAACGCGCTTGAATTAGCACCACTAGTTATGTCATTTGAGTCCCAACTATTAGACGTAGTCAATGTAACGGGCGGCACTTTAGTAACAATGAAGGAAGATACCATTGAGTATAATGCGAAGGACTATCGTGTGCGGCCGAATGCTATGACGGAGGAACTCATAAAAAAGCTGGATGGCGTAGAAGTAGATAAAGATGGAAATGTACAGGCACAAGGGGAAAGTGTAGCAAGAGTTAGAATTAATGGGAAAGATTTTTTTGGAGGCGATGTGAAAACAGCAACCAAAAATTTACCGGCTGACATAATTGAGAAGATTCAGATTGTCGACGATTATGGTGATCAGGCTAATTTAACGGGGAATAGGACAGGGGAGCCCGAGAAGGTGTTGAACATAACGATTGCGGAAGAGAATAACAATGGTAACTTTGGGCAATTCGGTGCCGGTATGGGAACCAAACCGGATGGAGATGACGGATATCGTTACCAGCTAGGCGGTATGTATAATTCGTTCACGGGATCGCGCCAATTTTCTGTGTTGGTTAATGCGAATAATAACAACAATCAAGCCTTTGACTTCAATGCAAGAGGGGGAGGAGCCAGAAGGATGCCCGGCGGGGGTGGGAGAAGAATGGGAGGCGGTTTCGGCGGCCCCGGTGGCTTTGGTGGAGGAAGTAATGGATTGACAGACTCTTATTCGGCCGGATTCAATTATCGAAAGGACTTTAATGACAAGTGGACAACGTATGGCAATTACAGCTATAATCACAGTGATAACAGCGTAATGAGCACGAATTCTATTCAGGATTTTTTCGTTGATACGACAATCTTAAGAAGTACAAACGCAACGAGCAACGCTATCAGTAATAATCATCGTTTCGATTGGAATGTGGAATATAAACCGAATAATCAATTATTTCTAAAACTCTCTCCCACATTGAGTATAGGAAATAACAATAGTAGTAGTTACGAACTGACGAATCAGCAAATAAATGGTATTTTGTCAAACAAAATTGAAAATATAAATAATGATAAGTCCTTTACACCCAATTTTGGGGGGAGTGGGTTGTTAAATTATAAAATAAATGACCGTGGACGGAATGTTTTCTTTAACTTTTCCTTAAATTCGGCTAAAACAGACCAAGATTTAGACAGAATTATCAACAATATTACCTTTAGTAATGATCTAGATAGTGCGCGCATCTATCAAAGACAATTAGTCGATCTAAACAATAAAGGATTAAACGGGGGGACTTCTCTCTCTTATATCGAGCCGCTCACAGATAAAAGCAATCTGGAATTTACGTATGATTTTAATTTCGCGAACTACGATAATGATCGGCAAGCAAATTCGATGGATTTAGCAGGTAATAGTATACCCAATCCTTCCTTAAGTAATTTTTATGAGTATACTTTTTCCACTCATCGTGCGGGTGTGACGTATCGTTATAGAACGGACAAGTTTGTTTATCAATTAGGTGCTACCGTTTTACCTACCCGATTAACTGGCCACACCAACTTGGCCGGACAAGATTTGTCTTTTGGAAGAAATGGATTTTATTTTGTTCCGGTGGCTCGCTTCGAATATAAAGCTTCTAGAACTCGTTCCTTGAATGTGGAATACAGAGGGAATGCAAGTGAACCGACCTTTTCTCAGTTGCAACCGATAACGGATGTTTCTAATCCAAATTTTCCGACAACAGGTAATCCCAATTTGGCTGCTGAGTTTAATCATACCTTAAACTTACGCTATCGCAATTTCGATTTTAAATCCGGTAATATTTTCTTCGCTGTGTTGAATGCAAATGTTACTCAAGATAAAATCACAACAAATCGTATCACCACGGTGGATGATAGTCTAGGAGTGGTGCAAGAAACGCAGTATTTGAATACCAGTGGGAACTATAACGCCCGTGGTTTTTACCATTATGCAAAACCTTTTAATAATCGTAAATACGTGGTATCTCTTCGGGGCTCAGCGAATTTTAATAATAATATCTCTTATGCAAACTCAGTTGAGAACGAAGCCAAAAACTGGGTGTTGAATCAGGGGCTCAACGTACAGATAAATCCGAAGGATTGGTTGGAAATCAGACCTGGAGTAGATTTTACCTACAATACCACAAAAAATAGCCTGCAGGACCGAAGCAACCAGAATATCACGACTTGGGCAGCTTCCCTGTACGGCAATATTTATATTACCCCCACCTTACTATGGAATTTCGATGTAGCAAAGACGAGTAACAATGGTTATGAAGGTAATGTGCAAGCAAACCCCTTGATCATTAATACCTTTTTAGAGAAACAGTTCTTTAAAAATAAAAATGGCATGTTACGACTGCAAGCTTTCGATTTGCTAAACGAGCAGGTGAATATCTCCAGATTGGTTACGGAAAATAGAATTTCGGATAGCAGGTCCAATCGCTTGGCACGCTACTTTATGTTATCTTTTACGTATCGTTTCCAAAAGTTTGCGGGGCGGTCTGGAGCAATGCCGGATGATAGCGGTCCGGGGCGTTGGGAAAGAGGCGATCGGCCGATGGGCGAAAGGGGTGGAAGACCTGGCGGATTTTAATATCCCCGCATTTTTGTCTATGTTTGTCCACCACAATGGATCATCAAATCATTCATTTATCTAATGGTATCCGTGTACTGTTAAAACCTGCGGATACCGTTGTATCTCATGCTTGTATTTTAATCAATGCAGGAACACGAGATGAGCTTTCAGAACAATACGGAATGGCTCATTTTGTGGAGCATCTATTGTTTAAACGCACGGAAAGACGAAGTACCAATCAGATTTTGAATCACCTTGAATCAGTGGGAGCAGATCTCAATGCCTATACGACAAAAGAGTATACCTGTGTACATGCGTCTTTTCTAAAGGACCATCTACCACGCGTACTGGATCTTTTCGAAGATATTATTTTCCATTCAGTATTCCCTGAATCGGAGATGGAAAAGGAAAAAAGTGTCATTCTTGACGAAATAGCTTCTTATCAGGATAGTCCTGAAGATTCGATTGCAGATGATTTCGAAGATTTATTATTTGATCGACATGCGCTGGGTCATAATATTTTGGGAACCAGCGAATCTCTTAAAGGGATAACACGACAAAGTGTCTTTCAATTTCTCAAAGAAAATTATTGTACTGATCAAATTGTTTTAGCAATAACGGGAAACTATGACTGGAAGAAAGTGCAGCGCTTAGCAGAATCTATCCTGGCAAAGATTCCTGCAAACCTATCAAAGCGAGTAAGAAACATGGATGTCCACTATCATCCTGTTCGAAAGGAAGTTGCAAAACCGATCGCTCAAACACATGTTAGTATTGGGAATATAGCTTATTCTTTACATGATGATCGCAAAATCGGTCTGATGGTGCTGAATAATCTTTTAGGGGGAATGGGTATGAGCTCTAGATTAAACCTTCAAATTCGCGAAAAGTACGGAATAGCCTACACAATCGAGTCAAACTATACCCCCTTTACAGATACCGGTATGTTTTCCATTTATTATGGAACCGATGCCGATAAGGCGGATCGTGCCCGAAAATTGGTCAATAAAGAGCTTAAAAAGTTGCGAGATGCCAAGCTGGGAAGCTTACAGCTGCATCAGGCGAAACAAAAATTTATCGGTCAGATTGCATTAGGAGAGGAGAATCGGATGGGCGTACTTATCTCGATGGCGAAAAATTTACTAGACTACGACAAGGTGAACACGCTCGAAGAAGTTGTGGAGCAAATAAAGAAAGTTAACGCAGAAGAGCTGCTCGCAATTTCAAATGAAATATTTGATGAGTCCCAACTTAGTCAGCTAGATTTTATTCCTGAGCAGGAATAAATAAAGAGTCGGACTTTTAATTTTTATTTTTTAATTTTTACTTTGCAAAATGAAATTACCAATAATAGCATACGGAGATCCGGTACTAAAGCGCAAAGCCACTGATATAGATAAAAATTATCCTGAATTGGATATGCTAATCGCGAATTTGTTCGATACAATGTATGCTGCACACGGTGTTGGTATCGCCGCACCACAAGTAGGACTTTCTATTCGACTGTTTGTGGTGGATGCATCTCCTTTCGCAGAGGATGATGCGCCTGAATTGAAAGATTTCAAAAAGGTATTCATCAACGCTTCTATTGAAGAAGAAGAAGGAGAAAAGTGGGAATTTAATGAGGGTTGCTTAAGTATTCCTGATATCAGAGAAGATGTTAGCCGGCATGCAACGATACATATTAGGTACTTTGACGAAAATTGGGTAGAGCATCGTGAAAAATACGATGGACTTGCCGCCAGGGTTATTCAACATGAGTATGACCATATCGAAGGCAAACTGTTTACGGATAGGTTAAGCGTATTGCGCAAAGCGATGCTTAAGTCCAAACTTGACGCGATTTCCAAAGGCCAGGTGAAAGTGGATTATAAAATGAAGTTTCCTGCACAAAAAAAGAAACGGTAAACCGTTACCCGCCTACGATGGGTAATGACAGTTTATAACGCACGGAAATTATCCGGATAATAAATATAAGCGAGGCGCTGATAAAGGCGTTCAGATTCTCATTGACACCAAAACCTGCCAGTACAATAAAGGAGATGGCTCCAGATAGACAAGCAGTAGCATAAATCTCCCTGCGAAATATAAGGGGTGTTTCGTTCATTAACGTGTCACGTGTTACGCCACCCATAACTGCAGAAAACATACCTAATACAACAGCGGCAATCTCGCTGCTATCTGCTGCAAGTGATTTTTGTAAGCCAACAATGGTGAAAAAACTGATACCTAACGCATCGAACATAAATAAGGTTCTTCTTATTTTGCCCAGATAGCGATGTGTGGTTGTCGCGATAATTACGCCTATCAAAATTGCTAATAGATAGTTCCGGTCATCTACCCATACTGGTCTGGTGTTCAGGAAAATATCTCGCAAACTACCACCACCGATAGCAGTCACAAAGCCGGTGAAAGCGGCGCCGAAAATATCTATTTTATGATCGGCCGCGGCCATCGCTCCCGAAATAGCAAAAACTAAAGCGCCGATTAAGTCTATCTGATACAGTAAGTCCACACAGGCTATATTTGATTATCACTAAACTAAGATTTAAATGCTAAGCTTGCAATAGCTGATAATAGCTTTTTGCAGAAATAAATTGTGCGCCCATGGATTTAAGGTGCTCACTTTCAATTTGGCAATCTATTAACTCAAATTGATCGGATAAGCAAAGTGCAGTTAACGCTAGTTTACTCGTATTGGGAACCAATGAAAACATACTTTCACCACAAAATACGTGATTTCTTTTTCCGCAGACAACACCATATAGTCCTCCAAGCAACTGTTCTGCTTCCCAAACTTCTACCGACATAGCAAAGCCTTCTTGGTGTAATTTGATATAGGCTTTTTGCATCTCTTCCGTAATCCATGTGCCTTGTTGCCCTTTCCTTGGGACGGAAGAACAGTGGTGAATTACTTGTGCAAAGGCTTTATTGTAAGTAATATGATACTTGTTGGTTCGCATCTCTTTGCGCATGCTTTTGCTGATTTTCAAATCTTGTGGAAACAATACAAAACGGTTAGGAGGGGCATACCATAATATGGGTGTGCTTTCATCATACCAAGGAAAAATCCCTTGCGCGTAAGCACATCGAAGTCGTTCTGTCTGAAGATCACCACCGATTGCGAGTAAGCCATCCTCCTCAGCTAAGGAGGGGGATGGAAACCAATAATCGTCTTCGTTAAGCTGAAAAAGCATTCATATTGAATAAAAACCAATAATTGCAGATTGTGCCTGATTAGTCTTCTTGCCTCGGCTCTTTACTGATTTTTTCAAAAAGTTTGTCCATGCGTTCCACATACTCATTTGTATCATCAACGAAAAACTCTAAGTGAGGTACAATACGCGCCTGATTCTTGATGCGACTACCTAATTTATACCTGATCTCGCCCGCATGACTTTTTATATTGGCAATCGTTTCTTGTACGTTCTTTGCGTTAAGGAAGCTCAGATAAATACGGGCAATGGCTAAGTCTGGTGTAACCCTAACACGTGTAACGGTCACCAGTGTATCAGGAGCCCATACCATCCCTTCTCGCTGAAATATGTCGGCTAAATCCTGTTGGATTACACTAGCAAAGCGTTGTTGTCTTTTACTCTCTGTTGATCCCATGTTTCAATTACTTAATAATGATTAATATAACAAATTATTATACGGGTATCGGGCCGTATGAATTTTGATTACTTTGTTGTATAAAAGTTGCCTAAATTCTTCGATATTCTTTTTTTCTGTTGCAGAAATGAAAACAGCAGGGCTGCTATGTTTTGCCATCCAGCTGTTCTTAAAATCGTCGATCGTGATACCGTTCTTTCCTTCCTCGTTCCCATGATCCTCACTCGTTGTCTCTACCGGTTTATAGGCATCAATTTTGTTAAAAACAGTAATCATCGGTTTATCAATCGCACCTAAATCTTTTAATGTCTCGTTCACTGTATTAATATGATCCTCAAAATTGGGATGGGAGATGTCCACAACATGGACTAAAATATCAGCCTCCCGTACCTCATCTAAGGTCGACTTGAAGCATTCAACTAAATGATGAGGCAACTTCCTAATAAAGCCTACCGTGTCTGATAATAGGAACGGGAGATTGTCCACAACAACTTTTCTAACAGTGGTGTCCAACGTGGCGAATAACTTGTTCTCTGCAAAAACTTCTGACTTAGAAATCATGTTCATAATCGTCGATTTGCCAACATTTGTGTAACCAACCAAAGCTACCCGGATTAGCTCGCCTCTATTTTTCCGCTGCGTTTCATTTTGCTTATCAATCTGCTTCAACTTTTCTTTTAATAAAGAAATTTTATTTAGGATCATCCGACGGTCACTCTCGATCTGTGTTTCCCCCGGCCCCCTCATACCAATACCACCTTTCTGACGTTCCAAGTGAGTCCACATTCGTGTCAGTCGAGGCAACAAGTATTGTAATTGAGCAAGCTCAACCTGTGTTTTTGCTTGTGCGGTTTTTGCACGGTTGGCAAAGATGTCTAATATTAGATTGCTTCGATCTAATATTTTGATCTTCAATTCATTTTCGATATTTCTTAGTTGAGAAGGGCTCAGCTCGTCATCAAATACAACCATATCCGCCTCCTCAGCATTTACATACGCTTTAATTTCATCCAGTTTTCCACTACCCACAAAGGTCGCTCTATCTGGCCTCTGCACTCGTTGCGTAAAACTATTGATTGTTTCTCCGCCTGCGGTTTCAACCAGAAAGGCTAACTCTTCAAGGTATTCTTTTTCCTGATCTTCCGTTTCGTTTGGGGTTATAATGCCCACTAAAACAGCTCTTTCAGGTTTTATTGCAGTATCATATATTTTTTTTATGGCCATAGGTATTCTTAAGGAATTAAAATTACTAATAATAGTTCTATAAGCTAGGTTTATATGTAATTTAACAGTACAGATAACGTAGCTCCTTGCATCTCTTTTGCAATGAAAGAATCGTGCCTGAAACTTAAGTCAATACGGTTACGGATGAGGTTTATTGCATGTGAAAAGTTCATACTTATCAATATACCGCATCTACAACCAGTATTTGGCAGCGATAATGTTGACTAGCATGTTATTACATAAAAATAATTTAATGTAAAGTGAAATGATTTGATGCCACAAAGTTAAGCGTTTTATAGCTAAAATCCATATATTAAGAAATTTTATCCCAACTGATACCGTTGCCTCGTTCTAAAAGGTATCTATGAAGTAGTTGATTTTCCGGATTTTCAAGCTTAGGATCGTGTTTAAATAGGTCGATTACTAAATTTCTTGCTTCTTGGAGTAGTTGCTGATCGGTACTCAAATCAGCCAATTTCAGATCCAATACCCCACTTTGTTGGGTTCCTGCGATATCTCCGGGGCCTCTCAGCTGAAGGTCAGTTTCAGCAATTTCGAATCCATCATTGGTTTTAACCATCGTGTTAAGCCTTAGCTTACCTTCATTACTGAGCTTATTGGATGACATCAAAATACAAAAAGATTGTTCGCCTCCTCTACCTACGCGACCGCGTAATTGATGCAATTGCGAAAGACCAAAGCGCTCCGCGTTTTCAATAATCATGACAGTAGCATTCGGCACATTTACACCAACTTCTATAACTGTGGTGGCCACCATGATCTGTGTCTCGCCTTTTACAAAGCGCTGCATTTCAAAATCTTTGTCTTTAGCTGACATTTTTCCATGCACAATACTGATTGTGTATTCGGGTAAGGGGAATTCGCGCGCTAGATTTTCAATACCGGCCTCCAAATGCATTAAATCGAGCTTTTCGCTTTCCTTAATCAGCGGATATACGACATATACCTGTCTCCCCTTGCTAATTTCCTCACGCATAAAGCCGAACATCCTTAATCGGCTACTTTCAAATAGATGAAGCGTTTTGATGGGTTTTCTTCCAGCCGGCAATTCATCGATTACGGATACGTCTAAGTCCCCATAGAGGGTCATGGCTAATGTACGCGGAATCGGTGTCGCGGTCATAACAAGCATATGTGGAGGTATAGGATTTTTTCGCCATAATTTTGCACGTTGCTCAACACCGAAACGATGCTGCTCGTCAATTACAACTAAACCTAAATTTTTAAATTGTACCGTATCTTCGATAAGTGCGTGCGTGCCAACTAATATATCTAAAGTCCCATCCAGCAGACTTTCGTGAAGACTTTTTCGCTCCTTTTTGGGCGTCGAACCGCTCAATAGCTTAATGGAGATGGGTAAATTACCAATCAAAGAAATTAAAGCATTGAAGTGTTGCTGAGCAAGTATTTCGGTGGGTGCCATCATGCAAGCCTGGCAACCATTGTCGACAGCTAACAGCATGGTCATGAGCGCTACAACTGTTTTTCCACTCCCCACGTCTCCTTGTAAGAGCCTATTCATCTGCGCGCCGGTATGTGTGTCATGTCTAATTTCTTTAATAACTCTCTTTTGAGCACCCGTCAATGGAAAAGGGAGGTGTTCTTGATAGAACGTGTTGAAATTGCTTCCAACTTTATCAAAAACGTGGCCTTTGAACTTATGTGTTTGAAGTAACTTATTCTTCAACAATTTGAGTTGTATAAAAAACAATTCTTCAAACTTAAGACGCCTCTCGGCTGATTTTAATTCCTCCACACTAGAAGGAAAATGAATATTGGTAATCGCTTCCGCTTTGGAGGTTAGCTGTTGCTTTTTTAGAATATAGGACGGAAGGGTCTCCGCCATTTTTTTTGAAGCCCAGGCAATTAACCCTTCTTGCAGTCGTTGAATCCCTTTTGTATCTAGAAAAAATTGCTTGAGCTTCTCCGTTGATCGATAAACAGGCTGTAAACTGGGATTGCCAACATTTTTATCGGCTGTATTGTAGAGCTCCATTTCAGGATGTGTCATGGAAAATTGACCGTTGAAAAGTGCTGGTTTTCCGAATATGATATATACAGAACCAATTTTGAGACTTTTTTCCAACCATCGGATGCTTTGAAACCAGACAAGTTCCATTGATCCCGTCTCATCTTTAAATTGCGCAACCAGTCGTTTGCCCCGTTTTTGTCCTATTTGTTCAACGGCAATTAATCGGCCTAAAATCTGAGCGGAAGGAAGATCAGGATGTAATTCGTTAATCTTATAATATTTGGTTCGGTCTATATAGCGGAAAGGATAATAATATACAAGATCACCAAAAGTAAATACCGCCAGTTCTTTTTTCAGTACGTCTGCCTTTTGTGGACCAACTCCCTTTAAGTATTCTATTGGCGTATGTAAACCATATTCAATCGCGGACATTTACGTGGGGCTAGCAGTTAGGCTTTCCAGGCAATACAAGAGATTTCAACATCAACTCCCTTGGGAAGTCCTTTAACAGCGACGGTTTCTCGCGCTGGAGCATTTTCTGTGAAATATTCACCATATACTTCATTTACTATATTGAAGTTGGCCATGTCGGTAAGGAAAATACTCGTTTTAGCTACATCGGCAAAAGAATAACCCGCTTCTTCTAAAATAGCATGCAGATTTTCCAGAACCTGTTTGGTTTGTGCTGCTATACTATCTAAAACTAAGCTCCCGGTTTGAGGCGATAAAGCAATTTGACCAGAGACATAGATTGTATTACCAGCTTTAATAGCTTGATTATAGGGGCCGATAGGTGCAGGGGCATTGTTTGTGTTAATGATTTCTTTCATATGATCTGAACTAACGAAGAAAAAACCAGTTGATAAGTTTATACAAAATTCCGAGTAAAAAGAGCGTAATCGCTACCTTGTTAATGATATGCATTACCCGCAAGTTAAAACTTTCTTTAGGGCGATTCCGATCCTTTTTGGAAAAAAAATACATATTACGAAATTAATGTGGATTGACGAGAATTCAAAGAAAAAACCCTCGGAACATTGTTCCGAGGGTTTCTATAATAACCTGCTTAATAGACAGGATTATTTTTTGAATTGTACGTTACGGTTCAATTGACGACCTTCTTCAGTAGCGTTAGATGCAACTGGTTTAGTTTCGCCATTGCTTACCACATTAACTTGGTCTGCAGCAACACCTGAGTTAACTAAGTAGTTCTTTACAGAGTTAGCACGGTCTAAACCTAACTGATAGTTGTACTCCTCAGTTCCTTCTTCAGAAGCGTTACCTTCTAAAGTAAGCGTAGCACCGCTAGCACGTAAGTCAGAAGAAACTTGATCTAAAGTTGGGTAAGAGCTAGTTTTCAACACGGAGCTATCGAATTCAAACTGAATGTTTGAATAAGAACCGGTTGAAAGAGCTGTCGTGTCAGGCTCAGGGAATTTAATTGGACATCCTGATCCATCAACTTGAGTACCAGCTGGTGTGTTAGGGCATTTGTCGAATTTATCGGCAACACCATCACCATCTGAGTCAGTGCTTAACGCTTGAACAGTTGATTCAAGAGCGCTAACACGTTGTTTCAACGCATCAACTTCGTTTCTCAATTCTGGGTCTTTCAACTCATCATAAAGAGTAGCTACTGGGTTAGCCCAATTTAAATCTTGCTTGTCTTTGCTTCCTAGTGAGAACTCTAAACCAGCATGGGTATAAGAGAACTTATCATTGCTAGCTCTGCCTTCCACTGGTCCAAACAATTGTTTAGTGTCAACAAAATTCATTGTATAACCTAAATCTAAAGCTACACGGTCTGATAATTTAAATTTAAGACCTAAACCTACTGGAATAAAAGCTTCACGAGTGTAGTCTTTATCACCCTTAAATTCTCTATCTGTTAAGCTTTCACCCCAGTTTCCTTTGTTATTCCATTCAGTACCGGTACCATCATTGTTGGTGTATCCTACTGGATTAAACGCCATCAATCCGTAACCTACACTAGCGTAAAAGTTAACAGCGTTTTCTCTTCTTAAGAAATCAATGGTAGCAAATTGGAATACACCATTCAAACTAACTGCATATTGAACATCAGTTTGTGCTGACTGTGCATTAATACCGTTGACATTTCCATAAGTAGGTAATACTTCCGGAGCTTGTCCATCCGCGTTATGCGTAAAAATACGTCCTCTGTTTGCATCTAATTGCAATCCGAACCAGCTCGAGAATTGTTTACGTATATTGATACCGTAATATTCTCTTACAGGGGCTTCGAAAAGACCCACTTTGCGTCCGAAAGCATTAGATCCTCCTACTAGTACATTAGGAGATGTTATACCGCCATTGACTCCAATGGACCAAGTTCTGTATTGGCTTCTTCCGCCAAATACTTTAGCATCTTGTGCTTGAGCTGCCCCAGTGAAACCTAAGGCGGCAATCAAAGAGCAAGTAACTGCTTTTTTGATTGTAGAATAGTTCATACTTCGTTCTTTTAAAGGTTAAACAGTTTTAATTGTATAATTTGTATACAAAAATAGTTATTAGTTTTATTCATGCAACAATAGCAAATACTATTCCAAAAAAAAAGATGGGATCAATTTGCCTCTCTTAGCCCCCTTTGATAGTGTGTCTTACTGTTAATTGTTGTATAAACGCTTGTTTTAAAGTGTTTTGCGTTCCATATATATCGTTTAGATAATTATAGGCACATCAAAAAATGGCTAAAAAAAATCATTAAAAAAATGTCTACTATTGCTACAATATTGACTTAAATATAGTACAAAAACTTATTTTTTGCCGTTTCTGATTATTTCTTTCACCTTTTTTGCGAGCTTAATCTTCAGGTATATGAGCGCTGCGATCCCCAGTATACTTCCGGCCATAATGCCGTATTGCTTCCCATTGTAGGAAGCAATGGTACAATAGGCTAAAACCAGAATACCGATATTGAGGAAAATATTATAAAGAATTTGCTTGCCCATATTGATTTAATATACCTGCATATCCGGGTCGAAAGCATCGCGCCAAGCAAGAATACCGCCTTCTAAATTCGCAAGGTTAGTATAACCTTCTTTCTCTAAAAGTAATATTGCTTGGGCACTTCTCTTTCCACTTCTACAGTGTACTACCACGGGTTTGTCTTTACGGATTTTATCTTTTTCTATTAAGACTTGGGCCAATGGAATATTCTCGCCATTCAGATTGGATGTTTCATATTCGAACTCCTCACGTACATCTATTAGTTGGAAATCTTCATGCTGATCGATTTTTTCCTTTAGCTCCTCTACGCTTATTTCTTTCATAATCTTTCTTTTAAGAATTAATACTTCTAATCGTCAAAGCTAGGGATTTTGTTTAACTTTATTACCAAACTTAACTAAACTTTCTTGTTCATCAAATCGGGGGACATTGGTGTTTAGATGCGTTTTGCGAATCGTTGAATTTTTGATCGATTGATGTCAACAATCCGGAAATTTTTAACAAGAAACAAAAATTAAAGTGATATTTTATGTATAAAAATAGATCATTGATGCATAAGCTTTTCCTTTCTCTTTTAGCGTTGATAATGGGTGCTTGTGCGAGTCAAAAGAAACAGGTGGCTGTCCGTATCGATCAACAAGAAGTGCAGCGAATTATTTCAACTTTAGCCGATGATCGATTGAAGGGTAGAGCTGTGTTTACTCCTGAAATAGAGGAGGCGGCTGCTTTTATCGGAGAAGAGTTCAGGAAGGCGGGGTTGCAACCACTTAAAGGCGGTGAAGACGATTTTTTACAAGGCTTCCAGGCAACGCAAATAAAACCGTCTCTGTGCGAAATTTTATTCGATGGCGAGCAGATTGATGAGGAGAGGGGTTTTGTGCTGAGTGATCAAGCAGGACTTAATTGGAATACGGATCCGGAAGTGCGTATTTTATCAATAAGTGCAGGAGATAGTTTCAGAAGTAAATACCGAGAGATTTCGCAGCAGGATATCAACGCCATTGTTTGTGTTGACGAGCGTTTCGCAAAGGAATTCAATTATTTGAAGCAACATGCGGATAATGGTAGGATATTATTAAATACGGATCAGAAGAAAAAGAATTCATTTGTTTTTGTCTTACATGCTAAACAACCCAAATCTTTTCGAGTTAATTATACAGGTACCGTAGAAAATAAAGGGCTTGCTAATGTCGTGGGGATATTACCGGGAAAATCCAAACCGAATGAGTTCGTTATTTTTTCGGGACATTATGACCATATCGGCATTTTAAAGCCCGTTGGTCAAGATTCTATTGCAAATGGTGCAGATGATGATGCTTCGGGAATTACCGCAGTAATAAGCTTAGCAAAGATTTTTGCTAAGCAAAAGGATAACGAACGAACATTGGTTTTTGCCGCCTTTACTGCCGAGGAATCTGGAGGCTATGGTTCGCAGTACTTTTCTAAGCAGCTTAATCCTGATGATGTAATGGCGATGATTAATATAGAGATGATTGGCAAAGACGCTAAATTTGGACCGAACGCTATGTACTTAACCGGTTTTGAAAAGTCGGATCTTGGTAAGATATTACAAAATAATGTGAAAGGTACCGGTTTCTCATTCTATCCGGACCCCTACCCGGAACAGAACCTTTTTTATAGAAGTGATAATGCAACCTTGGCTGCGCTGGGCGTTCCTGCACATACAGCTTCTACTGTGCAGATTGATAAGGATAATTACTATCATACCGTGAAAGACGAATTGCAAACCTTGGATATCAACAACATTGTTTCCTCAATTAATGCAATTGCCCTGGGGACGCGCTCGATAGTCGCGGGAAAGGATACACCAACACGGCTAGAGCCGTTAAAGAATTAAAGATTCTCCGCAATAAGTAAATGAGCTGTTTGAAAGTGAATCTCGAAAAAACCATCCTTTGTTGTTTGATATTGTTGATGTCCCTCTTTTTTTAGGCCTTTTGTTTGGAAAAGCGTTTCGTTTGCGAGAATGTGGATAACCTCGCCTGCGGGTTTCCATTTTTTGAAACCGGACTTGATGGCAAAGACTTTTCGTTCGCCATTGATAAACACCAAGTTAATAAGAGATGTAAAGCGGTGAAATAAATCTATCGGCAGCTCTTGAGAAAGTATATTAACGGCCTGGTATCCTTTTTCAACAAGATAGTTTAGCGCAATTTCTTTGAAGGAAGCGCTGTTCCCTCGGAGGAAAGTAAGTCCATCTTGTTTAATGCCATGATGATCTCCTACGCCAAGGACCACATCAACATGGATGTTTCTTTCCGACAACCATTGGGCACTTTCTTGATTGGCGATAACTGTAGGTGCCCACTCCAATAGCTGTCCAAGGAGTTCGAGGTCAAGATCTTGAAAAAAATCCACAATTAAAGCAGGTTCTTGTTGCTCTTTTACGATATGATGGGAAGACATATTGATCGAATTAAGTCTGCCTCTCAGAGACAGGAATACAAAACCTCGAAAGGTTCATGACGATAGATAGCTTCAAAAATGAATAAGATATCGGTAATTAAAATCTTCTTCCAGAAGAAATCAAGACGTGAAAAGGAATGGAATAGGTAAAACCCGCAGAGAATGCGCATCGCTCTGCGGGTTTTAAATGAGCTATTGGGCCAAAACTTCAATAATTGGATTACCGATACTTCCATTGGGCTCCTGGATGTGTAATAGACCTGCGACGGTTGCCGCAATATCGGTCATTGCGGTGACGCGGTTCGTTGCACCATGTTTAATACCCCATCCCATCCATACTAACGGTATATGTGAATCGTACGGATTCCAGTTACCATGTGTGGTGCCTGTAGATTTTGCTGATCCGGCATACCATTGTGGTTCTAAGACAATCTGAATAGCGCCACTACGTTTGTAATTATAGCCGTTTATAATGCGCTCTTTGATACGCGCCGGTATAGCTGCTTCCGATACTTTATCCATTTCCGCGGCGAAAGCAACCCCATCTATGTTCCGTAAATATTTTACTGCCTCATCACAAATGGCTTGTCGATCAAGATGCTGTTCCTTTATAAGTATGTTATTTAAATGAACTTGATAATTTGATAAGCTGATGACAAGCTTATCGGTATTAAATTTTGCTTTTAACTGTTCATTCAATCCTTGTTGTACCACTTTGGAATTAAAATATCCCCCATTCCCCTGCTGGTCCATGAAATACTGTGGGTTATGGGCAGCACCGTGATCAGCAGTTAAAAACACCGTATACTGTCCCTGTCCAACCGTTTTATCGAGGTAATTAAAGAAATTTTCCAAATCTTTATCCAGCCGTAGGTAATTGTCCTCGACTTCTATTGAATTCACGGCAAATTGATGCCCTATTTTATCGGGAGATGATATGCTGATTGCTAAAAAATCTGTAAAACCACTGGCATTATTTCCTAGTTCTTCATGGTCGATGGCTGCTTTTGCTAAATCAAGCGTTAAGGTATTTCCATAAGGTGTTGTAGCAACTAAACCGAGGCCGTTTTCTTTTAGCAGTTGAGAGGTCTTAACCGGGAATGTTGGTGCTTGTGTTCCTTTAAATTTGCCTTCGTACGGATTATTATCTTCAATGCTCTGTTTATAGGTTTCAATCGGATATAAGGTATTCCAATCTTGTTTTAAGTACTTTTCAGCAAGTTTTTGTTGATTAAAATCTTTAACCCATTTTGGCAAGTCCGTCATATAGTAAGAACTACTGATCCAGTCGCCGCTGTTATCGAACCAATAAGCGGCATCAGCAAAATGGCCTGCAGGTAAAATGGCACCTCGATCTTTTATGGCTATTCCAATTACCTTTGAACGGAAATTGGAAGCCAGTTTTAACTCATCGGTTACCGTTGATGCCAATAGATTTCTTGGCGACATTTTGCCCGCTACATTCTCGGGTGCAGTTCCAAGGGGGCTAACGGATTCATCTTCGGTACAATACATACTTTTTCCGGTAGCTTGTATGATGAAGTCATTTCCGGCAATCCCGTGAATAGCGGGTGTTGTGCCGGTGTAAACCGAACTATGGCCGATTGCAGTAATTGTTGGAATGTAATTGATATAAGTGTTTTCACAAGAGAAACCACTGTTTAGCATGCGTTTGAAGCCACCCTCGGTGTATCGATCGTAATAACGATATAGATAATCCCAACGCATTTGATCTACCATAATGCCCACCACAAGTTTGGGTCTATCCACCTGTTGGGCTTGTGCGCAGTATAAGCTGATACAACAGCATAAAAGTAATAGTCGTTTAAGTATCATATTTCGATTACTGTTTGTTTGCGGCCAAAATCGTAAATAAAGTTTTGAATTAGTAACTTCTCGTGTGATTTTTCTGTTATACTCGTTTTTATATCGCTCTTTTCTACGATAGAGAGAGAAATAAATAATAATTAGTTTAAGGGAAACGACTGTAACCGATAAAAGAGCAAAAAACGTATACGAAAGAAAAAAGGCATCTGCCTGTTGGGGTAGATGCCTTTTTCTTATTTAAAATTTTTATACTAATAACCGGACCGGTTCTTCCAATAATGATTTAACCGTCTGCAAGAAGGCTGCACCTGTAGCGCCATCCACTACACGGTGATCACAGCTTAAGGTAACTTTCATGATGTTACCCGGAACTACTGCGCCATTCTTTACTACAGGAACCTGCTGTATTCCACCAATGGCTAATATACAGGAATCAGGTGGGTTGATGATCGCGGTAAATTCGTCCACGCCGAACATGCCTAAATTAGATACCGTAAAAGTGGAGCCCTCCCAGTCTTTTGGTTGTAGTTTCTTTGCTTTGGCTCGTTGCGCAAAGTCTTTTACTTCTGCTGATATATGTGATAAAGTCTTTCCATCAGCGAAGCGGACAACAGGAACTAACAGGCCTTCATCCACAGCAATGGCAACACCAATGTTAACATGCTCATTATAGCGAATTTTATCGCCTAACCATGAAGAATTAACATTAGGATGCTGTTTCAAAGCCACTGCAACAGCCTTAATAACCAAATCGTTGAAAGATACCTTAACAGGGGCAACCTCATTGATTTTGTTCCGGGCCGAAATGGCGCTATCCATATCAATTTTCACTGTCACATAAAAATGTGGGGCAGTAAATAAGCTTTCCGAAAGGCGTTTTGCAATCGTTTTACGCATTTGCGTTACAGGCTTCTCAGAAAAGCTTTCTTCACCTATAAATTGCGGGATGGTAACTGATTTGCTTTCAGCGTTTGGCGCAGCGGAAGCTGCAGCTGTTTGCTTAGCGGCCGGTGTAAATGATTCAACATCTTTTTTGATGATGCGACCATTTTCTGCCGATCCTTTCAATTCATTTAAATCAATGCCTTTTTCTTGCGCAATTTTCCGCGCTAAAGGGGATGCTTTAACACGGGACGAATCGCTTGATACAGACTCTTTACTTGCTGTCTGACTTGCCTCCGTGGGGGCGCTGCTAGCAGATTCCTCTTTCTTTGCCGTTTCTTGTTTTTTGGGTTTACTGCTTTTTTGTTTAAGTAAAGGAGTTACATCAGTGCCTTCTTTTCCTACGATAGCAATGATATCATTCACTTTTGCTGCTTGTCCTTTTTCTACACCAACATACAATAAGGTACCTTCAGCGTAGGCAGTTACCTCCATAGTCGCTTTGTCCGTTTCAACGTCTGCAATGACATCGTCACTTTTTATCTTATCGCCGACTTTGAAATGCCATTCTGCAATAACACCTTCCGTCATGGTATCGCTGAGTAGTGGCATCGTAACGACAGTTGCACCCAATGATTCCGCGCTTACTTCTTCTCCTTCATCCTCATCTTCGGTTTCTTCCAGTGCCGGCGCGTCCTCTTTTTTATCTTCTTTTGCTGAAGAGGAATCATTGCCATTACCATCAAGTAATGCCTGATAATCTTCACCTTCTTCTCCTAATACAGCGATCACAGCATCAATGGGAACTGCTTCACCTTCTTTAGGACCTATGTATAATAGCGTGCCTTCCTGATAGGATTCAAAATCCATGGTAGCCTTGTCGGTTTCAACCTCAGCAATTAAATCTCCTGAGCTAACCTTATCGCCTACCTTTTTATGCCATTTTGCAATCACACCTTCTGTCATGGTGTCACTCATTTTAGGCATTCGAACTACTTCAGCCATAATATTATCTGGGTTTTTTTATCAATTAAATTATTAAGAATGCACCGTGGTTTAATCCATAATATATGGATAATCGTGCTGTACATAAACGTCCGTATAAAGCTCCTCAGGATTTGGATATGCTGATTCTTCGGCAAATTTAACCGCTTCGTCAACAATGCGTTTTACTTCCGCCTCCTCTTGATCAAACCACTGCTCGTCAGCATATTTATTCTCTAAAATAGCGTGTTTTACCGCAGCAATCGGATCGCGCTCTTTATACTGCTCCAATTCCTCTTTTGTACGGTATTTGGCAGGGTCCGACATGGAGTGTCCTTTATAACGATAGGTACGAATCTCTAAGAATGTTGGTCCTTCTCCTTTTCTTGCACGCTGAACAGCTTCATCCATCGCATTGTGAACGGCAACAACGTCCATTCCGTCTACGGGTGCACTAGGCATGTCAAAACCTAAACCCATTTTATAAATGTCAACCATGTTGGTGGTACGCTTAACGGAAGTACCCATAGCATAGCCATTATTTTCGCAAACGAAGATAACAGGAAGCTTCCAGAGCATTGCCATATTAAAGGTCTCATTTAAAGATCCCTGTCTTACCGCTCCGTCACCCATATAACAAACGCAAACATTATCTGTTCCATTGTATTTTTCGGCAAAAGCAAGACCGGCACCTAAAGGTATCTGTCCGCCGACAATGCCGTGTCCCCCTGCAAAATTGTTTTCTTTATCAAAAAAGTGCATCGATCCACCTTTTCCCTTCGAGCAACCTGTCACTTTTCCGAATAGCTCTGCCATAGCAGCATTGGCGTTCATTCCTTTCGCTAGGGCGTGGGCATGGTCACGGTAAGCGGTAATCATCGAATCTTCCTTACGAAGAACGGATATTGCACCTGCAACAACAGCCTCTTGTCCAATATATAGATGGCAAAAGCCTCTTATTTTTTGTTGACCGTAAAGTTGACCTGCTTTTTCCTCAAACTTACGCATAAGTAACATCGACTTATACCACTCTAGATATGTTTCTTTTGTTATTGGTGTTGAACTCATCGCTTTATGTTCGTGTACTTAATTTACTGGAAGGCAAATCTAATCAATTGTTGCGATATTCACAGAATGTACGTGGGAGAAAGTGAATTATTATTTGTTTTTCTCTCCCTTTTTTTGTTCGCCTGTATGGTATATAGTACACATGTCAAAAAAATGTTAAAATTGTGTTTTCTTTTTTTGACAAAGTAAAAGTTTTAGTTTAGATTTGCGACACAACCTGTTTTAGTGAATGGATAAATTTTTACATTAGAAAACAACATTGTTAACCTTAAACGGATAGTCAACCAGAACGCGTGGATTGGGCGGCTTCCTTAAAAGTAAATTAACTCGGATGAAAAAAACGCTTTTGGTAGTATGTATGCTACTAGGTGCCATGTCACTAAACCTTCAGGCCCAAACCTCCACTGAAAAAAATAATTCACCCGAAGATCCAGATAACTTAGCTAAAGAATACTTTTCTCAGATAATGGGAATAGCTGCTTCTGCATCCACCAATACAAAGCTATATCAGTTTGTTTATGATTGGATAGGAACACCTTATCGATTGGGCGGTAAGACAAAAAAGGGCATTGATTGTTCTAAGTTCGCCTATGAGGTATACGAAAAGGTATTTAACACTTCCATTGGGAATAATTCCAGAAATATTTATACACAGGTTGACCCCATCAACAAAAATGAATTGAAGCCGGGCGATTTAGTATTTTTCAAAATAAGAAGTAGAAGCATTACCCATGTTGGGGTCTATTTAGGTGATAGAAAATTTGCACACGCGTCAACAAGTAGAGGGGTTATGATCAGCAATCTTGATGAAGCCTATTGGAGACGGTATTATTTTAATGGAGGTCGCATGAGTCTGAAAGCGCAGAACGAAACCGGGTCGGAGGAGGAAGAGGTTCTCCATTTGAACTAGGCGAGACTCCGCTTCTGACAGTTGTACTGGATTCAATTATTTTTTGCCTTGTATACACCCACCGCTATCGGTCTATTGAACCGAAGATACTTCGATTCCTCTTCAGAAAATATTTACTACTTTTATCGAATCAGAATAATGCTATGGCAAGTGAAAAAATATTGATTTTAAACAAAGACCAGATTAGGAAGAAAATTACCAGGATTGCGTATCAGATTTTGGAAGATAATTTTGAAGAAAAGGAAATTGTTTTAGCTGGCGTGGCTGAGAGAGGATATGTGCTGGCTCGTCGTTTAAAAGAGGAATTGAGAAAGATTTCATCCGTAATCAATGTTACACTTATCAATATTTCATTAAATAAGATCAGCTCCACGCTACAAGCGGAAACAGATATTTCTGTTAATGAGGCAAAGGATAAAGTGGTGATATTGGTAGACGATGTGTTGAACAGCGGACGAACGCTGGCTTATGGTTTGGGTGTTTTCTTGAATGTTCCTCTACGAAAGATGAGGACTGCCGTGCTAATTGATAGAAGTCACCATAAGTTTCCTGTTGTAAGTGACTTTTCGGGACACAAATTATCTACCATTCTTAATGAGCACGTATCTGTCACACTCGAAGGTTTTGAAGACGAAGAGGATGCGGCCTATCTGCACTGATAAGATCATATGGGCAGAGAAAAAAACGTATTAGGCAGATGTGTGACACTTTCCCGCCTAACAACGAACCTGGAGCTGCCGGATTTCTTTATTACACGCAGGGGGGTACCTTATAAGCTATTGATCTTTAAAGTCATTCCAGGTTTGAGGGATGAGCCCTTTAAATTATTCATGGCTTTTATATTGTTAACCGTAGCACCTCTATATTTTTGCGCTATCCCCGAAAGTGTATCCCCTCTTCTAACCTTGTACGTTACATAGTTTACCGATTTCCGCTCGAGACCTTTCTTGCCGGTAACATAGCCAGGTTCTGAAATTTTCAACCGTTGTCCGGGAACAATTGCATTTCTTCGTAGCCTATTCCAAACCTTTAAATCTTGTACCTCTACTTGGTATTTATTGGCGACTGACGCTAGGCTTTCTCCTTTTCTTACACGATGATAAATAGCTTTACGATCTGTATTGGAGGCTGTAATGACTTTTGCAGGAGCGTCAGTTGGTGTGTTTAAAGCGGCATATAAACTGGCGTAAGAAGTCTTATCTACGGCTGGAACAACTAATCGCTTCGGTGCCTCCGGCGTACCGTTGATTATACTCTTTTTATAGGCAGGATTTAATGTAATCAGTTGATCCAAGTCGAGTCGCAATGCCTCTGCAATGCCTGATAATGGAATGAACTTGTCGATTAATATTACATCTGTACCTTCTTCCGCCGCAAGGGTAGATCCGGCATTGGCAGGACCTGAAATTCCAAGTAACTCATAGTTGCTAAGTACATAGGTCATTGCAATAAAGGCAGGTACATAGTTACGCGTTTCCTGCGGAAGATACTTTCTGACCGTCCAAAAATCAGGTTTTTCGATACCCGAACGTTGTATAGCTCTAGCAACATTTCCTTTTCCGCAATTATAAGAGGCAATTGCAAGTTGCCAATCGCCAAACTCGTTATAAGCGTCTTTTAAATAAGCTGCAGCGGCATAAGTTGCTGCATAAGGGTCTTTTCGCTCATCAACATAGTTGTCTATATTTAAATTAAAAGCCTTGGCTGTAGCAAACATGAATTGCCAAGGGCCGGTAGCCCCCACTCTGGAAACTGCGTGTGGATTCAAAGCCGACTCAATGATCGATAAATATTTGATTTCCTGTGGCACATCTGTTTCAGCAAATACCTTTTCGTAAATAGGGAAATAGTATTGCGCTAACTCAAGCATTTTAGCAAGATGGTTCTTATAGCGCGACGCCGTATACGCGTCGATATACGATTGAACGTAACTGTTATACGATAAAGGGACTACTCGTTGTAAGGTATCCAGTTGCTTTTTTATATTTTGAGGAGCAAGGTACCAAGAGGGGTCTTGGGCTTCCGGGTTTCTCCTATGCGTAGAATCTTCTCTAGGTTGAATGTCCGAAGTGGCATTTAATTTCGAAGGTTCGTCGGTATTTTTGCTTGTTGTTGCCTGTGTCAAATGAACGCAAAACAACATACCCACGGCAAACGCCGAAAATCTTTTCAATATCATGTCTTATATTTAAGGTTGTTGATTATCAAATCAATTCATCATTGCTGTACGTTAACATATTTTGAGCAAAGCCCAAAAGCGTTTTGATAATAATTCTCTTAAACAACGTTTTAATCAACCCACTTAGTATAGTAAGGTGATTTTTTTTAAATAATAATAAAAAAGCTACTGTAACATGCTATAGACGTTACAGCAGCTTATCTTTTATAAGAATGAGGGCTTATTGCTTTTCCTCTTTAACTTCATCTTTCGTGGTGCCGGCTTGACCCTCTTTAAATTCTCTCACACCGCGACCTAGTCCGCGCATTAATTCAGGGATTTTCTTTCCACCAAACAATAATAACAAAGCAAGAACGATAATTGCTATTTCAGGCCCACCGATACCCAGTAACAAAATTGTGTTTAACATAACTCAATATTTAAAATCTTTATTCAATAACTACGTTTGTAGCTCCTATTCTTTCTGTTATATACGTAATTCTTTTACGTCTAGTTTACAAACTTATGTAAAAATGCTTAGATAAACAATTTTTAATCATTTATGATTTTCTGGACCCAAATGCCTAATTCCCCGCTAACCAACTACTTGGGTTGATGGGAGAAGTTCCTTGCCAGATTTCAAAGTGCAGGTCCGAAGTCCCTTCCGTTGCATCTACTGCTACCGTACCAATTGCTTGTTTTACAGATACCTTTTGGTTTTTGGACACACTTACGCTTTTTAGATTCTGGTAAACGGTGAAATAATTACCATGTTTTACCAATACAGTGTATTGATTCTGCAACTGTATAATGGAAGAGACAACTCCGTCGAACACTGCGCGAACAGTAGCACCGGCTCCCGTGCGAATGGTGATTCCGTTACTGTTAACTTTTACACCTTTTCCATAAGTATACTGTCCATAACCTTGCGTTACCGATCCTGAGGCTACAGGCCATGGGAGTCTACCGCGATTACCCGTGAAGTCTGCTGCAAGTTTGGCTGCTTCAGGAGTTGATAAGAGGGCCTCTTTGTCGGATTTTCTAGCCGTTGGCTCCGGCGCTTTCGCATTCGGATCTTTTTTCGCTAACTCAGCCGCCCTTCTTCTTTCCTCTTCTTCGGCTTTTCTTCTTGCTGCTTCGATTTCCCTTCGAATAGCGGCTTGTATGGCACGGGCTAAACGTGCATCTTCCTGTTGCTTTTTATTCAGCTCTTGTTTATACTCTTTCTCCTTTTTTGTTAAGTCGTTAAGTGCTTTTGATTTAACAGTTTTTTGGCCATCAAGTGCTTTCTTTTCCTTTTCCTGATCGCTAAGAAGTACTACTTTTTCCTTTCTATTGCTTGCCAGTTCGGCTATTTTTTGCTCAATACTCTTCTGCGTTTCTTCGATTTCTTTTGCTTGTTTTTTTCGCGAGTCACTAAACTGTTGAAGGTATTTAAGACGCTTATAGGCTTGATTAAAGTCATTAGAAGCAAAAATGAACATCATTTTATTGTAGGCGCTTGAGTTACGGAAAGCAAATTGCACCATCGAAGCGTATCCTTTTTTGAGCTTCGCCAGCTCACTTTGCAACGAACGAATTGTATTGGTGTTTTTTGTTATCTGATTTTCGATCAGACTTACCTCGCTATTAATGGTTTTTATTTTTTTTACACGTAGGTTAATTTGGGCATTAAGAGCATTTACCTGTTTGAGTGATAGTGTTTTATCTTTTGATGTAGAACGTAACGTTTGATTCAGTAATTCGATCTCACGTGTAAGTGCTTCCCTTTGCTTTTTCAGTTGTGCGCTCGACTGCGCCCAGCTTGAAAGGCCTATTCCCAGAAAAAAAAACAAACAGCATATTGACTTTATCCGAATCATTCTCTTCTTCAAATCATTGATCGATGTCCTATTACATTACATCGTTATTTTAACGAATTTATTGCCAACGAAAGTACTAAAATATTTTCAACTCGATGAACATTTGTTAATTAACGTATTGCGCCTAAAGGCTTATATTTCGACGGAATCGTAAAAGGCATTTCCAATGCTTCGTTTAAAGCGATACGGTTATATTTTAACTGCAGCTCTAACTTTACGGCCGAAGAACTGGCGGTTAAGCGAATATCTTTAGGTACCGGATGTTTACTTATTAGTGCAAAATCAGTATAATTTGTGCTTACTTGACGTTCTGCATTATCAGTGCTTAGGGTGCTGCTCGTGATCCTAAAATTATCATCCGTTTGTACCAGGAAATTTAAATCGTTTTTAAAACCGCTTAGCGAATAGCCCAAGTTGTTTTTTTCTGCTTCGTTTGAATAAGTTAACGCTTGCTCGATAATATTTCCTACCATCATGGCTTGTAGGTTATCATAGCCAATCTCTTCGGAGGCAAATTGATGTAAGAAGGAAAAAGGTTCATCAATATAGGTTCCATTTATTCGGTTCATCATTTTAAAACGAGCCGGCGTGATCAGTACGCGGGCCGCCTCAATTCCGAAAACCGTTGTGATAGAAATCCAGATAGCCTCTTTGTTTTTTATTTTAATATTTAGCGTTGCATCATAATTGTCTTTATTAATAGCAACAGCAGATTTTGCCTTGGCGCTGAAGGTCTTAAAGCTTAACTGATTATCGAGAATACCGTTTAGCAAGACCCGATTACTCAAGCTGCTTCGCTTTTCTTCTTTAGTCGCTTCAACCACCATCTTTTTGCTTTTGCATGCCGAAACCAGTAAACAGGTTGATAACACCATTAAAATGGATAACGTTCGGATAGTTGAATGATTAAAGGGCATGATTACTCAATATACTTTTTGGAATCAATTTTCTTTGTTAAAAGTTCAACATTTTCACCGGTAGTTTCGCCGGTCGCTTTCGCTTCTTTCCATTTTGAAACCGCCTTTTCGATGTCGCCTAATTTAAATAATATGTCACCGTAATGCTCCAGGAGTGCAAAGGAGGTTTCTCCCGAAGTGGTAATTGCTTTTTCAATCCATTTCAATGCTTCCGTATAATTGCCCTGTTGAAACAGGACCCAAGCATACGTGTCTTGAAATGTAGGGTTATTCGGCTCCAATTCATTGGATTTTTTGGACATTTTAGCGGCCGTCTCTAGATTGGTTTTCCGAAGAGATAAGTAATAGGCGTAATTATTAAGTGTGCCCACATTGTTACTGTCAATGGCTAATGCTTCTTCGTAGGCCTGATCAGATTCCGCAAACATATCCAAGGCATGATACGTATCGCCTAAGCTACTATATACTTGCGTGAGTAACATCGTATTTTTCTCTTCTACATAATTCAATGCGGCTTCAAAGCAACTTCTGGCATCCGTATACTTCTTTTCCATAAAGAAGGCATGCCCTGAAAAAAATTGGGTTAATGGTTGTTGTGGAAACAATGCTGATGCCTTGTAAGCGTGGGCTAAGGCCTCTTTTTGCATACCTAAACTTAACTCTATCTGTAGTAATTGCTCCCAGATTGTATTGATTCTACTGTTGATGTCGATTGCCTTGAGATATTGCTCCCGCGCTTCCTTAAGTTGTTTCTGCTGGGCTAAAATATCTCCATATAGGGCAAAAGCACGCGCATCGGCAGGATAACTAATTGTCAATGTATTTGCTAAGTCCCGTATAATGGGCGCCATTTCACTGCTTTTCGGATCAGACATCAAACTGATCAATAGGCGCATTTTCCCTTCAAAATCCATGCGTTCACTCGCAAAAGCCAGCTTAAGCTCCCTCGCTGATTTTTCTTCATCTTTTAAATTATGGTAGGCATCGGCTTTACTCAATGAAATGTAGGGATCTCCCGGAATACGCGCATGTCCTTCATCTAATACTTTGATCGCCTCTTTTGGTTTATCAAGCTTTAGGTATAAATTAGCCAAGAGCAAATAGCCTTTCGTGCTGTCCGGTTCCTTTTCGATAATGGATGTCACCTCCTCGATTGCTTTTTTGGGTTGCTTTTGTTTTAGGTATATTTCTTGACGAGCAATTATAATATTATCATCCTTTCCGAATTTTTGCTCGATTTCATTGTAAGCAACAAGCGATTTGTCAAGCTCATTGTTTAGGAAGAGCGCGTAAGCACGATCATAAAAATATTCCTTTTTTTCCGGTTTAATCTGAACTAGTCGATCAAAAATTGGCGGAAGGGATTTAAAATCCTCCATTCGTTTGTAAATATCGGCTAATAGAACCCAATACCATTCATTATCAGGCTTCAAGCTGGTCGCTTTCTTAGCATGAATGGCGGCGTCACCCATGTTCTTACCTTCCAATTCTAAACGGGCCAATTCGAAATAGGCAGCATCATTCCGGTCATCTAATTTCAATAACTTATGCAGTGTGTTTTGTGCCAGGTCCATATCGCCTCGAGCCTTTTCATTTAGCGCCTGGTAGTATAAATCCTTTACTTGGCTACTATCTGTAGGTGCCTGCGCAAGTACTTGATGTCCGCTTATTAATAAAAAACAGATAAAACCGTATATTTTCTTCTTTAAGATCATTTTACATTCTTTATTTATTCATATCATTTACCGATGGCTGACCTTAAACAAAAAAGTCATATTCGTCCACTCTCCTCATCTTCTGTCTTCTATCGCAAAGGTTAGGCCGGTATCATTTTTTCTTTCCCATTAATTGTTTGAGCTGCTTTCCTTCTTTCAGGTATATACAAATTAAAAAAGATAGCAGCAGTGCATTTCCAATGAGGAGGTTTCTTTTAAATAGGCTGAAAGATAACCAACTCAGTATAATTGCACATACAATATACGTCAAATTTTTAAATGTATGATAGGGTATTGGGTAATTTTTTTGTCCTAAAACATAAGAAAGAATCATCATACAGGCATAGGTTATCATCGTAATCCAGGCAGAGGCGATAAAGCCATAAGAGGGTATAAATACTAAATTCAACACAATGGTTACAATGGCACCGGCACCGGAAATATAAAGGCCATATTTTGTTTGATCAGATAGCTTATACCAAATCGACAAGCTCATATATATTCCTAAAAAGATGTATCCCAACAAAAGAACAGGAACAATTGAGAGTCCTTTCCAATTTCCCATACTTGTTTCCAAGGAATCGCCTGCAATAAAATATTTTAAAATCTCTATGTTTGCTACTAATCCCAGCATACCGATGGTCATTGCAATAATGAAATAATCCATGATGATGGCATATGTTTGTCCCGAATTTTTTTCTTTTGCATGACTAAAGAAAAAGGGTTCGGCACCTAAACGAAATGCCTGTATGAAGATACTTAGAAAAATCGCCAGTTTTGCTGACAGTCCGTAGATACCAACTTGCGTTTCAGCGATATTATCCGGTAATAGCTGCCCTAAGAATACTTTATCCAGATTCTCATTAATAATGAATGAAAAATTTGCGATCAAAATAGGAAAGCTGTAAGAAAACATTTCCAATGCTAGCTGACCATCAAATCGCAGCCTCAACTTAAGTAATTCAGGAACCATCAACAATAAGGTAATTGCACTCGCTATTAGATTTGAAATAAATACATAACCAACCCATTGGGGATGATACCAGGTCGAAAAGGAGCTCACAATAGAAAGGTTGTTTTTAAGCGCCCAAGGAATAAAAACGATAAAAAGTAAATTACATGACACAAAAGTGAAGATATTGATCAACTTAATTATGCCATATCTTAACGGATGTCCGTCAGCCCTTATCTTAGCAAAGGGAATAACGGCGACGGCATCCAATGTCAAAATAAGTGAAAAGTAGGTAATATACTTAGGCAGATCGGGATCGGATATGTTGATAAAGTGCGCAATTTCCTGCTTGAAAAACAAGACAAACAAGAGGAAACATAAACTAATAAAGAGAATAATCAGAAAGGTATTATTATAGACCGCTTGCTTATTATCCTCTTTTTTTTGGAGATATCGAAAAAAAGTGGTTTCCATTCCAAAGGCCAGTAATGCATTCAATAACGAAGCATAACTATACATGGTGGTGAAAATCCCAAAGACCGCAGTGGAAAGTTTTCTGGAAAATAAAGGCGTAAGGACAAAATTAACTAAACGGGCTATAATAGTGCTTAAACCATAAATAAAGGTTTGTCCGGCAAATTTTCGTAGTGTAGACAATTTTTATTGATCGTTAAAATGTTAGCGTTTAAGAATTTCAAAATTGCGATAATTCTTCAGTTCGCTCGAATTAATTTCAACTTTTTCGACGACAGCGTGTTCTGGTCCCTCGTGGCACCACTCAATGAAATTTTCCAATTCGAAGGACTCGCCCTCAGCTTCCATGTAAACACTTCCATCAGGTAAATTCTTTACAAAGCCCACAATTCGTAACTGATTGGCAACGGCTTTAGTTGCTGCTCTGAAATAAACACCCTGTACTTTTCCGAAAACGGTAATATTCAAATGCTTCATTGATATTCATACTTTCCTTTTATAGCGATACGAAGAACGCTATAATGCAAAAGTGCGATTTTTTTATAAATCAATCTTCTTGTCTTACACTGTTTTTTATGATAGCCTATGCTAGGCTAGATAGGGTGGCTGGCTCCTTAGTATAGTGGGGTAACTGTTGAGTTTTCACTCAAGTTTAATCCTTGGGTATGACTGATTAGGTTAAGACCTGGTTTTTTGCCCTTCTCAAGACTTCCATATAAGTCATCGATACCCAAGTATTTGGCGCCATTAAGGGTCGCCCATTGTAAGGTTTGTTCTAACTTTAAATGCGGAAAATGGCTATGCAGCGTCAAGAGCTCAGCTAAAATGCATAGCTTATCATTGGAAGCCAAACTATCCGTGCCCAATGTTATGGGATTGTCCTGACTAAGGAAGAGATCAATCTTGGGCAGTCTGTTTTCGATATACAGGTTGGCATTGGGGCATAGGCACCAAGTCACGTCTCCGGCAAAACGATCTACAAAGAAAATATCCTTCATATTCGTATAGGTGTTATGCACAAACATCACAGGTTGCCGCTTTGGTAATAGTGGAACGATGGTTTGAATCGAATCCCTAGCTTGCGCCTTGAAAAAACTGATGTCCCGATTTAACTTTTGATAAAAATCGACAAACTTTCCTGCTTTATATCGATAAAATTTATTTTCTTCCTCGCTTTCCTGGTTATGAATACTCAGTAGATTGGTTTCAGGCTTGTGGAGCTGCTTTAAAAATCGGAAAATTTCTTTACATACGGAATAAGGCGCATGTGGCGTAATCGATGACGGTAAGCCATCGAATGATTCGCATAAGGTTAAGCCATTTCTAAATACTTCCTGTGCTTTTTCAGGGTCAAAACACAGAATTTCTACAAAGGTGTGATAATATAGACTACTTTGTTCCTTCGTGTTTTTAGATATAGCACGGTTCACAATATCACCAACAGCTACGATGCCATTTTTTTTCATTTCCGCATCGGCTGCTTGCATAGCCGTTATGATTTCGCGCTCATCCGTATCCCGTTGCTCAATGACAGCTTCGATGAAGGGAATTAATCCAGTACCTTTTGGAAATTTACCTTTCAGATGAGAGAGCTCGAGGTGACAGTGCGTGTTAATAAAGCCCGGTGTAATAATCCCCTTATGTTTAGTAATGGTTTTATCCGATATTTCTTTTGCTCCTGATTCATAAACACCTATAATTTCTCCGTTCTCATCCACTCCAATGACACCATTGTAAATGGGTTTTGCAGAAACGGGAAGAATATAGTCTGCCGAGTAATAATTTACCATGACATCTGAGGTTCACTAAAAATATGAAGAATTCGTCTACTTTTTTAATAATTACGGGCAATGTTAGCAAAAAATATGAAACTAACGAAATTTGTTTCACGCTTTAACACACTTGTATAACAAAGGATTATATATTTTTGTGTTAAAAAAGCGGTATATTTGCACCGTGAAAAATATGGGAAAGAAAGTAGATATCAGATCGTTAAGTGTTGATCAGTTGAAGGAAACTTTGGTCGCTTTAGGAGAGCAAAGCTTTCGTGCAAAGCAAATTTATGAATGGTTGTGGGAGAAAGCCTGTGTTGATTTCGATGATATGACTAATCTCAGTAAAAAGCTGCGCGATTCCCTGAAAGAAAATTTCGTAATCAATGCTGTCCGGGTTGATAAATCCCAATACAGTGCTGATAGAACTATTAAAAGCACCTTTAAGCTCTTTGACGACCATATTATTGAAGGAGTCTTGATCCCTACTCCTGATCGAATGACAGCTTGTGTCAGTTCCCAAGTTGGTTGTAGCTTAACCTGTAAGTTTTGCGCAACGGGTTATATGGATCGGAAACGAAACCTGAATGCAGATGAGATCTATGATCAGGTTGTTTTGATCAATAAGCAAGCACAGGAAAATTATTCAGCACCGCTAAGTAATATCGTTTATATGGGAATGGGGGAGCCTCTGCTTAATTATGCAAATGTTTTAAAGTCCATCGAGCGGATTACAGGCCCGGATGGATTGAATATGGCGGCCAAACGCATAACCGTATCAACCGCCGGAATCGCCAAAATGATTAAGAAGTTGGGAGACGATCAGGTGAAATTTAATCTTGCCCTTTCTCTCCATGCCGCCAACGATGCTAAACGGAATGAAATTATGCCGATTAATGAGCAAAATACGCTGAAAGCACTGGCAGAGGCTTTGAAGTACTATTTTGCTAAGACCAAGAATCCCGTTACCTATGAATATATTGTTTTCAATAATTTCAACGATGAGTTGACAGATGCTGCTGAATTAGCCGCATTTTGCAAACATTTACCTTGTAAGGTTAATATCATAGAGTATAATCCCATCTCTTTTGCTGATTTTGAGAATGCCGAAGGGGATAAAATTGATCGCTTTGCTGCTTTTCTCCGGAAAAAAGGGATTACAACCAATGTTAGACGAAGTCGTGGTAAGGATATTGACGCCGCTTGCGGACAGTTGGCGGTAAAGGAAAAGCAAGAACAGGCTGTATAACGCTAAAATTTTTCTATTGCAGCCATTGTCCGAAACCATTGCTGTCAATTTGCTCACAGCGAGGGTAATTATTTACAAATTAACCAAAACCTATGATGATCCGGTTTTTAAGGGCATTTGTTTCTTTATTGTATCCTGAGTTGTGTACCGGATGCATGCGTGCACTTTATGAGCACGAAAGACTTATCTGCACACATTGTTTATATCATTTACCGGTTACAAACTTTCATCAAGATGCAGCGAACGCGGCGAGTAAACAATTATGGGGGCGTGTTCATTTAAAGGCGGTTGCTTCCTATCTTTATTATGTAAAAGGTTCATCGGTACAAAATATGCTTCGTCATTTAAAGTATCTCAACAAGCCCGAAATCGGATATATATTAGGTAAATATTATGCAGCTACCTTAGCAACTTCTTCCTTTGGGGGTGCCGACTTTATCGTCCCTGTACCTCTGCATCCCAAAAAGCTAAAAAAAAGAGGATATAATCAAAGTGAATTTTTTGCCAAAGGACTCAGCGAACAATTTAAACTCCCGATTAAATCAAATAACCTAATTCGACACACACGAACGGAATCGCAAACTACCAAAAGGCGATATGAGCGTTATGAAAATATGAAAGATATTTTTGAAGTGGTGAATCCAAATGCCTTTACTGATAAGCATATTATATTAGTCGATGATGTGTTGACGACTGGAGCAACAATTGAAGCATGTGCCAACAGGCTGTTGGAAATACCTGGTGTAAGTATTAGCGTGCTGACACTTGCCTTTACCAAATAACTGTGATCTTTTTTTAAAAAGTTTCTATTGTGCTGATATATATATTTAGGCTTTCTTTGTACTTGACAGGTTATTAATAAGGGATTGATAGAGAGTTGACAAGGGGTTAACAAAGGGTTAGTGAAGGTATACCTTCACTAACCCTTTGTTAACCCTTTATTATTGCTAAATGCGTACACATTTAATAGTAAGTTGAATACGAACTAATATCTAAGTAAAGTTAACAGAAACGGGCATTCTATGGAATGCCCGTTTGTTGATTTTTTATAGCTAACTGGAGGTATTTTATTTATATAAAGGGAACTTGGCCATCAGTTGAAGCACTTCTTCATGAACGACCTCAAGAACTTCTTCATTTTCGGGAGCGTTAATGACACGGTCGATTAACTCGACGATTTGTACCATCTCAGTTTCTTGTAGTCCTCTGGTTGTTACGGCGGCAGTTCCCATCCGAATTCCTGAGGTAACAAAAGGTGACTTATCATCAAACGGCACCATGTTTTTATTGGTAGTAATTCCGGCCTCACCTAAGGCTGCTTCGGCTGCCTTACCGCTAATTCCTTTATTTCTTAAGTCGATCAACATGGAATGATTATCGGTACCTCCGGAGATGATTTTGTATCCTTTGCTAACGAATGCATCTGCCATGGCCGAAGCGTTTTTCTTCACTTGCAAGACATATTCCATATAACCGTCGCTTAATGCTTCACCAAAAGCAACTGCCTTAGCCGCAATGATATGTTCCAAAGGCCCACCTTGCGTACCGGGAAAAACCGCCATATCTAAAAGAGAAGACATCATTCTGATCTCGCCCTTAGGTGTTTTTAAGCCCCACGGATTTTCAAAGTCTTTCCCCATCATAATCATACCTCCACGCGGACCTCGAAGGGTTTTATGTGTTGTTGTCGTTACAATATGACAGTGAGGAAGTGGATCAGTCAGCAGTCCGCGAGCTATTAAACCTGCCGGATGTGAAATGTCTGCAACTACTAAAGCACCAATTTTATCAGCTACCTGACGAATGAAGGCATAATCCCAATCACGTGAATAAGCCGAAGCCCCAACAATGATTGCCTTTGGCTGTTCTCTAAGCGCAGTTTCTTCTAAAGCCTTATAGTCTATTAAACCGGTTTCTTTATCAACACCATAAAAATGAGCTTCATATAACTTGCCTGAGAAATTTACCGGAGAACCGTGTGTAAGGTGACCCCCATGGGAAAGATCGAAACCTAAAATCTTATCGCCCGGTTTAAGGATCGCTAAAAATACGGCAGCGTTGGCTTGCGCTCCTGAATGTGGTTGCACATTAACCCATTCCGCATTGAAAAGTTGTTTTGCACGGTCGATTGCGATTTGTTCAATTTCATCCACTACTTCGCAACCGCCATAATAACGTTTCCCCGGTAGGCCTTCCGCATATTTATTTGTTAATACGGACCCCGCTGCTTCCATGACTTGCTTGCTTACAAAATTTTCCGAAGCGATCAGCTCAATGCCTTCTTCTTGACGTTGTAACTCTTCATTAATCAGCTCAAATATGATGTTATCTCTTTCCATTAAATATTGATATAAGTATCAGTTTTAGATAGTTGCGCAAAGATAGGGAAAATGTAGAAAATAATAATCGATTTCGGGTTATTAGCCATCGGTAATTTAGCTTTATTTTAAGGGCTCAGTGGGAGTAGCGTCAGCTAGACCCTCTCTTTTACCCAGAAATTATTATAACCTAGGCCCAGTTGCAGTTCCAAAATCTGTTGTTGAAGCATTTCCAATATCGCTAAAAAGTTATAAACAAAATGAACTTTATTTTCGGAATGCTGTTGAATGGCCTTAAAATCTAATTTTTGATTAATTGTTAATAAGGAGGTAATGGCCTTTTTCTGTTGCTCAATGGTATAAGGATATTGGACGACAGTGTGTTTTACCCCATTCGATTTATTCAGATAGTTATTCATTAGCCGATCATACACTTTCATAAGCTTATATAGATCAAACGAGTTCAGTTCTTCACCCGGTTCGACTTCAGTGGCAGCTGATTTGAGGTTGAACGCAATGTTGCCGCGTTTTTCAATCATGAAACGGTTATCCTCTAATGTTTTTAGATCTTCACAAACTGTTTTGAATTTTTTATATTCAATAAGTTTTTGTACCAGGTCTTTCTTGAGGTCAATTTCATTTCCCTCTTCATCGACTTCCGGGCGTGGTAAGAGCATTTTTGCTTTAATGCGCATTAGGGTGGCAGCTACAAAAATGAATTCACTGGCCAATTCCATATTTAAGGAATTCATATGATGAATATAGCCCAAAAAATCATCTGTAATACGAGCGATGGAAATTTCATGTATATTGAGCTCATCTCGCTCAATGAAAAATAGCAAAAGGTCAAAAGGACCTTCAAATTGGGGAAGCTTTATTTCAAAACCTTCTGTTTGCATGGCTCCAAAGGTAAGCTTTTATTAAATACAAATTATAACGTGGAGTAAGTGCGTTTAAAAGGAACGTTTTTATTAATCTATTTTTTAGTATCAGTTCTTTATGCTTGATCATAAAGAACCAAACAACCGAGAAGCTTGCTTCGAGCTCATGAATACCTTTTAAAACAAACACAAATGAATAATCAAGGCTCTGTAGGCTACCTTGCACCTGATTGCAAAGTATCCATAACGCGTATTGGAGCCGTTTCACTTCCTCAATCCGCTTGTATATTGCAAGATGAACAGTCGTGCAAATACTTTGCTGCTCGCTGCTTCGGTATCCTTCAAGGCCATTTTTCCCCAACACACTGGCTATTTATAAGGCTAAAACTAGTACATTCGGTTAAAAGTTAAAGCCCATCGTTCCACTAAAGTGCCGCCTCCAAAATTTACAGCTAGCACTGGGAGGCAGTACCGTTCCTGTAAATTTTGAAGCGGCGAGCTTTCTTTGCTTCTTTTCTTTCGCGGAGAAAGAAAGAAGTTAAAATAAAGGTTCTTTTAATATAAACACCTTCATCTGTATGTTAAAAGCGAAACCTACTAACGGGAGTTCACCAAAGGTAATCTCTGGTATTAGATTTAAAGACTGATTTAGGCAAAAATGAAATATATAGCTGAAAAACAAAGCGAGTAGTTGCTTGTTGGTGAAAAATGAGCAGAACTAGCGGAAAGCTGAGATGGAACAGAACGAGAACAAAAAAAGCAGTACATAGCTAAATTGAATATTTATCCTTTACTTTGTAAACATTTTGTTATTACCGTAATTTTGTACTTACAGGCAGAGAAGGAGGACTGGTTACAGGACAAATTCTTTCAGAACCTATTTAAATATGGATTTTGAACCAGGAACGTTGTTAAGAAACATAAATAGCCCCGCCGATTTAAAAAAGCTCAGGGAGTCGGACCTAGAAAAAGTTTGTAAAGAGTTGCGTCAATATATTGTTGATGTAGTCTCTGTTTATGGGGGGCATTTTGCAGCGAGTTTAGGTGTTGTGGAACTCACGGTGGCATTACATTATGTGCTAAATACCCCTTATGACCAGTTGGTTTGGGATGTCGGCCATCAAGCCTATGGACATAAAATCCTTACCGGAAGACGCGATGTGTTTCATACCAACAGAGTTTATAACGGAATAAGCGGATTTCCGAAACGTGGTGAAAGTGAATATGATACGTTTGGTGTAGGACATTCTTCAACGTCTATATCTGCAGCATTAGGGATGGCGGTAGCATCTCACTATAAAGGAGAAAATGACCGGCAACATGTTGCGGTAATCGGCGATGGATCAATGACGGCCGGCATGGCTTTCGAGGCATTGAATCACGCAGGAATAGAAAAGTCAAATCTGCTTGTTATATTGAATGATAATTGCATGGCCATCGATCCAAATGTCGGTGCACTAAAAGAATATTTAACAGACATCACGGTATCGAAGCCTTATAATCGTTTCCGTGATGATATTGCGGCAGTCTTGAACAAGATTTCCCAAATAGGGCCTGATGCTTTGGGTTTGGCAAAAAAAATAGAAAAGAGCGTGAAAGGTACCCTGTTAAAGAACAGTAATCTTTTTGAATCATTAAAGTTCAGGTATTTTGGTCCGGTTGATGGACATGATGTAAAGCGTTTGGTTAAAATTATCGACGAGCTTCGGGATATACCGGGGCCTAAACTTTTACATTGTATCACCGTGAAGGGTAAAGGGTTTGCGTTAGCAGAAAAGGACCAAACGAAATGGCATGCACCGGGTTTGTTCGATAAAATAACCGGTGAAATAAAGAAAACACTGAGCGACAAACCAGTTGCACCCAAATACCAGGACGTTTTCGGCCATACCTTAGTTGAATTGGCAGAGAAAAACGGAAAAATTATGGGGATTACACCGGCAATGCCTTCGGGATCTTCGATGAACATTATGATGAAGGCGATGCCCAACAGGGCTTTTGATGTGGGCATTGCTGAACAGCATGCCGTTACTTTTTCGGCTGGCTTGGCGACCCAGGGGATGGTACCTTTTTGTAATATTTACTCAACCTTTATGCAGCGGGCATACGATCAAGTGATACATGATGTAGCTTTGCAAAATCTAAATGTTGTTTTTTGTTTAGATAGGGCAGGTATTGCAGGGGCCGATGGTCCCACGCATCACGGAGCTTATGATCTAGCCTATATGCGTTGTATACCAAATATGACGGTGACTGCCCCCATGAATGAGGAGGAACTGCGTAATTTGATGTATACGGCACAGATGGAAAATAGGGGAGCCTTTGTGATTCGTTATCCTCGAGGACAAGGTGTAATGCCTGATTGGAGAAGGCCTTTCAAAGAAATAACCATCGGCAAGGGACGGAAAATCTGTGACGGTGAAGATTTAGCGATATTGAGTATCGGACATATCGGGAATGAGGTGGTAAAAGCGACGGTATCACTTAATTCGGAAGGTGTTTTTCCCGCACATTATGATTTGAGATTTGTAAAACCATTGGATGAAGAACTTTTGCATGAAGTGTTTCGCAAATTCAATAAGGTGATAACTGTAGAAGATGGATGTGTGCAGGGTGGAGTGGGAAGTGCTGTACTTGAATTTATGGCTGACCACGGTTACCAGGCAAAAGTTGTTCGTTTGGGTATTCCGGATGAATTTATTGAACATGGCGAACAAAATCAGTTGTGGGCCGATTGCGGTTATGATGCAAAACATATTATCTTGAGCGCCAAACAACTTACAGAGGGGCGTAAAACCAGCACCATGGCGGGATAATCAGTTCCCGGTTGTTGAACTCAATGGCTATTAAGCAGATTTGAAAAGGACCATTAGATAAATAGAAAATAATGATGTTCGTTGATGGTTGAATAGATGCACGCATAAGAGCGGCTTACGAACAACAAACAATGAACAATGAACAATAATAATATATGTATAGAACACATACCTGTGGAGAATTAACGTTAGCAGATCTAGGAAAAGATATTACTTTATGCGGTTGGGTACAAAGGTCGAGAGATTTAGGAGGGATGACTTTTATTGATATGCGCGACCGGTATGGTGTCACACAATTGGCATTCAATACCGATGATGATGAGGCATTGCGTGCCAGGGCTCGTGAACTAGGGCGTGAATATGTAATACAAGTCAAGGGAACCGTAATTGAACGATCAAGCAAAAATTTGAAAATTCCTACAGGAGAGATTGAAATAAAGGTAGTTGATCTGATTGTGTTGAACGCCGCAAAATTACCTCCATTTTTAATTGAGGATGAAACGGACGGTGGAGACGATCTTCGTATGAGGTATCGTTACCTTGATTTACGGCGTAATCCGGTACGTAATAATTTGGTGCTTCGACATCAAATGGCACAAGCGGTTCGCGCTTATCTTGATCAGCAAGGTTTTCTTGAAGTAGAAACCCCCGTGCTCATTAAATCTACACCAGAAGGCGCACGTGATTTTGTGGTTCCCAGTCGAATGAATGAAGGGCAATTTTATGCTTTGCCTCAATCGCCACAGACGTTTAAGCAACTGCTGATGGTCTCCGGTTTTGATCGGTATTTTCAGATCGTAAAGTGTTTCCGCGATGAGGATTTAAGAGCAGATAGGCAGCCGGAATTTACGCAGATCGATTGTGAGATGGCTTTTGTGGAGCAAGAGGATATATTGAATTTATTTGAGGAACTCATCGCTTACCTCTTTAAGAAAGTTAAAAATATAGCGATCGGAAAACTGCCACGCATGACGTATGCAGATGCGATGCGCTTGTATGGTTCTGATAAACCGGATACACGCTTTGGGATGCAATTTGTAGAATTAAATACGGTGCTACAAGGTGCAGGTTTCCCTGTTTTTGATAATGCCGAATTAGTTGTTGGAATTAAAGCAGCTGGTTGTGCTTCTTATACCAGAAAGCAAATCGACGCGCTTACCGATTTTGTGAAGCGGCCACAAATAGGCGCTACGGGGTTGGTTTATCTTCGGTATAATGAAGACGGATCGCTGAAATCATCGGTCGACAAATTTTTTAGTCGGGAACAACTACTTGCTTGGGCAAATGCACTTGATGCCAAAGCGGGTGATTTGATATTGGTAATGGCGGGCGATGCGGATAGGGTACGCAAGCAATTGAGTGAGCTTCGTTTGGAGATGGGGAGTCAATTGGGTCTTCGTGATAAGAATACCTTCTCCGCACTCTGGGTGCTTGATTTCCCACTATTGGAATGGGATGATGAAACAAAACGTTACCATGCCATGCACCACCCTTTTACTTCACCGAAGTTAGAAGATATATCGTTGTTGGATACCGTACCCGGCCAGGTGAGAGCAAATGCTTATGACATGGTTATTAATGGAACGGAAGTGGGGGGTGGATCCATCCGTATTTTTGAGAAAGATTTACAGCAATTGATGTTCCGGCATCTTGGTTTTACGCAAGAAGAAGCCCAGGCACAATTTGGATTTCTCATGGATGCCTTTACTTACGGTGCCCCTCCACATGGAGGTATTGCTTTTGGTTTCGATCGCTTGGTTTCGATATTTGCAGGCCTGGACTCGATACGTGATGTTATCGCGTTCCCTAAAAATAACGCGGGTAGAGATGTAATGATCGATTCTCCAAGCAGCATTTCGCAGGCACAATTAGACGAATTAAGGATCGATATACGATGATGGGAAGAAGAACCCTGGGGGTATAAGGTTATGGTACTTAGACCAATAACCTTATACCTTTAACCTTAGAAAGGTAAATCATCATCTTTATTCTCATTAAAATCAACCGTTGTAGAACTCGGGTCGTTACTATGATCTGTGCTATTCGACTTGTCGCCATTGCTAGGCGGTTCGAAATCGCTTTTCCTTCCTAGCATTGTAAAATTTTCAGCAACGATTTCAGTAGTATAGCGTTTCACTCCTTCTCGATCCTCATATGATCGAGTTCTCAATTTTCCCTCTATGTAAACCAATTTTCCTTTTTGTAAGTATTTTGCTGCAACATCTGCAAGCCCTCTCCACATTACAATGTTATGCCATTCGGTTTGTTCTACTTTTCTTCCATCTTTATTGAAGGTTTCCGATGTTGCTAAAGGGAAACTCGCAACAGATACATTGCCTTCTAAATGGCGAACCTCGGGATCCTTGCCTAAGTGTCCGACCAGAATAACTTTGTTAATTCCTGACATAGCTTATAATTGTTAGTTGTTGCAAATATTATGGTCTCTTAAAAATGTGAAAATTAATTTAGGTTTAGCTAATGTATTTAAATCTTTTATAAAAACATAATTCCAGACCTTTTTTTTCTCCTTTAAGTGACCTAAATTTTTAATTTCTATGAAGGAAGCATAAATATTCTGATGACTGAGGACATGTTTTTTGGGGGTGCTTACTATTTCTAATTCGCAATCAACACCAAATAATTGTTGAAAGATCGCGGTATCCTTTAGTTGTTCCAGCTCCATGGCATTTGGGCATTCTATTAGCGGAAATTCATACATATTTTCCCAGATATCTTTTGGTCCTCTTTTTTGCATCACAATGCCGTTCTCGTCTCTTATGATAAAATAATAGAAGTATCGATCTCTTGATACCTTTCCCTTTAATTTAACAGGTAAGAAATTTACTTTGTTTTCGCGAAAGGCATAACAATCAATACGGATAGGGCAAATATCGCAGCTGGGCGACTGCGGCTTGCACTGAAGCGCCCCAAACTCCATAACCGCCTGGTTGTAAATAGAAGCATTCGCTTTATCGAGCATCTCTGTGGCTAAATTGCTGAACAATTTTTTTCCTTTTCCAGTGTTAATTGCTTCGTTGACACCGAAATACCTTGCCAATACACGAAATACGTTTCCATCTAAGACCGCTTTGGGTTCATTAGCAGCGAAAGAGGCTATGGCCGCAGCTGTGTATTCCCCGATTCCGGGAAGATTGATGAGCGTGGCATAGTGCTTGGGAAAGATACCCTCGTATACTTGCATGACGGTTCGTGCTGCCTTATGCATATTTCTTGCTCTTGAATAATAGCCAAGGCCTTGCCATAACCTTAAAATTTCGTCCTCAGTTGCCTGTGCAAAATCACGAACGGTAGGATAAGAAGTAACGAAACGATTAAAATACGGAAGTCCTTGTTCTACACGGGTTTGTTGAAGAATGATTTCGGAGAGCCAAATAATATAGGGATCCGTCGTGTCGCGCCAAGGTAAATCGCGTTTGTTTTTATAATACCACTGAATAATCTCTTGTGAAAATAACATGAGGCAAATGTAGGGATTCGTTATCAGTTATTCGTTGTTGGTTACCGGGTGTCAGTTATTGGTTGTTAGTATTCCTAATAACGTTCCTAAGGGTAATACTACTTAACTACTTCAACTATTTAACGGCTCAACTGGACTAGTTGCCCGTTGTGAGATGGACCCATTCGCCCATTGGCTAATTGAATTTCTCAACTTCCTAAAAATTAGCTGAATAGTTTAATTTTTTACCTTAAAAGCTTCGCTGACAGATATTTTACATAAAAATTAACGTTTTATTTTTGTAAATCATTTAAAAGCAATACTTTTGCATCCCCAATTCGAATGATCGGGCGGTTTTTAACGAACAAACAATTAGAAGAATATAACATGACTAAAGCAGAAATTATCGCAGAGATTTCTAACAAGACAGGTTTAGAAAAAGTAGATGTACAGGAAACTGTTGAAGCATTTTTTAAGGTAGTAAAAGGAGCTATGGTAGGGGGTGAGAATGTTTACGTTAGAGGATTCGGTAGCTTCGTTGTAAAAAAGAGAGCAAAAAAGACTGCTCGTAACATTTCAAAAAACACGGCTATTATTATTCCGGAACACTTTGTTCCTAGCTTTAAACCAGCAAAAGTTTTTGTTGAGAAAGTAAAAAACGGCAATAAATAAATCTGCTTTAATCGGATATATTGATCATGCATAAAACAAAACAAATAATAGTCGTTGCCTTTGTAATCATACTAATGGGGGTATTGATGGCGCAACCTATTAAAGGTTTGGTTAAGCGTGATAAAGCCGAGCAAGAACAGCAAGCGAATACAAGTACCGAAACCGAAACTATTAATTTAGCTTCGGTTTCTACTGTTGCAAAACAAGGACTGAACGCCGCTTTGGTGAAGGAGATTACGGATATTGAAGCTGCTTTACCAAATAGTAGTGGAGAAGAGCGTTTAAGTCTATTAAAGAAATTGGCAGGGCATTGGGATGACCTCGCAAAACCTGCCCCTCTGGGTTTCTCTTATGAGGAAATAGCCAAGTTAGCGCCAACATACGATAATTGGCTAAAGGCTGGCGATGCTTTTACGGCTGCTTATGAAAATTTGCAGGACACCGTTGTTGCTCCTGTGTTGACAGAACATGCACAAGCGGCTTATCAAAAGGCCCTTGATTTAAATCCTAAAAGCTTAGATGCTAAAACCGGCCTGGGAACTGCCATTGTAAATAAAGGTGGAGCGCCGATGCAGGGTATTGCGATGCTAATGGACGTTGTGCGGGAGGATCCTAAAAACCTGAAGGCAAACATGAGTTTAGGAATGTTCTCCATGCGTTCGCGCCAGTTTGATAAGGCGGTTGACCGATTTAAAACGGTTATTGAAATTCAACCAAGTGCTGAAGCCTGGTTTTACCTGGCAACAAGTTATGAAAATATTGGCTTGAAAGCTGATGCGATTAAAGCTTTTGAACAAAGCAAATCAATAGCAGCAGACCCAAGTTTATCGCAGTTCATAGATCGAAAGATTGATGAACTGAGCAAGTAATTAAAATAATTCATTAAAACATTTAAAAAATTAAGCTATGCCAAGCGGAAAAAAAAGAAAAAGACATAAAATGGCTACTCACAAGCGTAAGAAACGTTTAAGAAAAAATAGACATAAGAAAAAATAAGCGCATTTAGGCGTGCCATTATCCGGTAGCCTGCATCTCATGATCTGAGGTGCAGGCTATTGTGATTGTTGGCTTTTTTTATACATAGCCGTAGTAACGGTTTATGTAATGTCGGTTTTTTATTGAACAATCTTATGGTTTAACTGAAAGAGTGACTAGCGGGTGTATTTAGCTGGATATCTATCCACCAAACCCCTGTATTCTTTCTAAAGAAAGTAGCTGTTGGTAAAGGAATTAATAGTAGATTCTTCCCCGGAGACAGGGACAACTATTGCTTTACTACAGGATAAACAGCTTGTTGAGCTAAATAAAGAACAGGTAAATAATAATTATGCTGTTGGCGACATCTATTTGGGCAGAATCAAGAAAATAATGCCCGGATTGAATGCTGCTTTTGTAGATGTGGGCTATTCAAAGGATGCTTTTTTGCATTATCTAGACCTAGGACCACAGGTACAGTCGCTCATTAAGCTTACCAAGCTAGTAAAGAATGGCAGTTATAAAGATAAGCTGCTCAATAGTTTAAAGCTAGAAAAGGATATCAATAAAGCGGGCAAGATTTCAGAGATCCTAAGTCGTAACATGTTGCTACCGGTACAGATTGCAAAAGAGCCAATCTCAACCAAAGGCCCACGTTTAAGTTCTGACTTATCGATCGCAGGAAGGTTCGTTGTTTTGGTGCCTTTTTCTGACACGGTTTCGATTTCGAAAAAAATTAAAAGTAATACCGAACGAAACCGACTTAAAAAAATTGTTGAGGGAATCAAACCTCAAAATTTTGGCGTAATTATTCGTACCGTATCGGAAGGTAAAGGGGTTGCCGAGTTGGAGAAAGATCTCCGTGATTTAATCACCAAATGGGAGTCCTTTACCAAGCGTCTCGCTTCTACCGATCCCGCGAAAAAAATATTAGGCGAAATGGATCGGACATCTACCATTTTGCGTGATATATTAACAGACGAGTTTTCTCATATCTATATAAATGATCCGATCATTTATGAGGAGACGAGGTCCTACATCCAGGAAATCTCTCCCGATCTGGAGAAGATAGTAAAACTGTATAAGCACAAGGATCCTATCTTTGAACATTTTGGCATTGAAAAGCAGATTAAGGCTGCCTTTGGTAAAATAGTTAATCTGCAGGGAGGAGCCTATCTGGTTATTGAGCATACGGAAGCACTTCACGTTATTGATGTTAATAGTGGGAACCGCACTGCCAATAAAGAAAATCAGGAGGACAATGCATTGTTGGTAAATAAGGAGGCGGCAAAAGAAATAGCCCGTCAACTGCGCCTGCGAGACATGGGTGGAATTGTTGTTGTCGATTTTATCGATATGCATAAGCCGACAAATAGGAAGGAACTGCATGACTACTTGAAGGAATGTATGGGTAATGATCGTGCTAAACATACGATTCTTCCTCCCAGTAAATTCGGTCTTGTGCAGATCACAAGGCAGCGTGTTCGTCCTGAGATGACGGTGGTTACCAATGAGAAATGTCCTGCCTGTGGAGGAACGGGCGAAATCCGGGCAAGCATCGTACTGATGGATGACATTGAGAGTAATTTAAGCTATGTTCTGAATGAACAAAACGAACGAAATATTACGCTGTGTGTTCATCCATATATAGAAGCCTTTATAAAAAAGGGCTTTATTTCGAGACGCTTGAAATGGTTTTTCCAGTACGGTAAATGGATTAAAGTAAAGGCAATTTCATCGTACTTTATGAATGAATTTCACTTCTTAAACGCCAAAGAAGAAGAAATAAAATTATAGTTGCGAGTTGTCAGTTACGAGTTGTGAGTAGTAATTACGCGCAACTGATAACTCGTAACGCACAACTTAAAAAACAATGGCAAAAGCAAAAACGGTCTATTTCTGTCAGCGTTGTGGATATGAATCGGCTAAGTGGCTCGGTAAATGTCCTTCGTGCAATCAGTGGAATACCTTTGTAGAAGAACTGGTTGAAAAGGGAGGCAGTAAAGTGCCGGATTGGAGAAGCGGAACTTCTTATTCCGGGAATCGGAAGCCGAATAAAGCGGCTGTTATTCATGAGATTGTTTATGCGGAAGAGGTTCGGATGCAAACACCCGATCATGAAATGAATCGCGTTTTAGGCGGTGGAATTGTGGCCGGATCTTTGGTGCTCATAGGAGGTGAACCCGGTATTGGCAAATCAACACTGATGTTGCAGCTTGCGTTGACGATACCAGGTATAAAGACATTATATGTTTCCGGCGAAGAAAGTGAACAACAACTAAAAATGCGCGCAGAACGGTTGCTTCAATCTTCGAAAGCGGATTGCTATATTCTTACGGAAACCTCCACCCAGAATATCTTTAAACAGATCGAATCAGTAGAACCTCACTTAGTGATTATTGATTCGATACAAACATTGCATTCTTCGCAGATCGAATCGACACCTGGCAGTGTTTCGCAGGTAAGAGAATGTACTGCGGAATTGTTGCGTTTTGCCAAAGAGTCTTCTACGCCGGTATTTATTGTGGGGCATATTACCAAGGATGGAGCTATTGCCGGACCAAAAGTACTTGAACACATGGTGGATACCGTTTTGCAGTTTGAAGGAGATAGACATCATATGTATCGTATATTACGGGCTGTAAAAAATAGATTCGGTTCTTCTTCAGAGTTGGGCATATATGAGATGTTTCATGGTGGATTGCGCGAGGTTTCCAACCCTTCAGAGATTCTGCTTTCACAACGCGAATTCCCGATAAGTGGTGTTACCATAGCAGCCATGCTGGAAGGGGTACGCCCTATGTTAATTGAAGTACAAGCTTTAGTAGGAAATTCTGCATACGGCACACCCCAACGATCCTCCACTGGTTTTGATACGCGACGGATGAACATGCTGTTGGCCGTTTTGGAAAAAAGATTTGGTTTCAGGCTGAGTGCACAGGATGTATTTCTTAATATCGCCGGTGGCTTGCGTGTTGAAGATCCTGCAATCGATCTGGCAGTAATCGTTGCTATTCTCTCTTCTCAACAAGATATAGCCGTACCTTCGCATATCGCTTTTGCAGGTGAAGTGGGGCTTTCGGGGGAAATTCGAGCTGTGAATAGAATCGAGCAACGTATTGCTGAGGCTGAAAAACTTGGTTTTGAAGAAATCTATATATCAAAATATAATAACAAAGGGTTAGATACGTCGAAGTATAATATTAAAGTTAACTGGATGGCAAAGGTTGAAGAGATTTTTCAAGCCATTTTCGGTTAGATACAAGAATTTTACATAATATTTCGGGTGTAAGTTTTACACATGAGCTAAAAATGCTACTTTTGTTTTGAATGACTCTTTTTAAGTTAATAAATATTATCGTTTTGTTAGGATTCGTAAATACGATTACGTATTTCCCGAGTTATGTAAACGATAATTTTTTTTATCAAAAGCAGGTTTTTCATGATAAGTTGCAGGATTTCGATGGTGACACCTTATTGGAGTGCTTTTTCGATGACGTGCTTGATATACCGATGTCGGGCAAGGACCTGAGCCCTACGATTTTCTACAAAAATTATAATTTCTTAACCAATATCATATCGATATCGATTAAGATTCTGGATAGCTTTATTCTGGCAATTAAGCCGATTATAACTTCGCTAGTCAGTAGTGAAAATTATTTTGTATCAAAAATTACCCCCCTTTTAGGCTATTATACATTTCTGTTTAGGCTTAAGCCTTTTTAGTCCTGTTATTCCCTTACGATAATGCATGATGCATTTTATCAGGAGCCAACATAGATGGCCTTTCCTGTCATTGCCTTTTTCGGCACGAACAACAGTCAACTAAAACAAAATACATTCTTAGAATATATTAATGAACAGATTTTATATAGGTTTATATGGCGTCGCTTTATCAGCTGCTATAGCATGTACATCAAGTAAAGGAAATAGTGATGAGTCGGAAGAAAAACGTTCCGTACCCTATACGCAGTTAAAAGCCGTAGATACAACGTTATATACCGATTATGTAGCCGATATACAAGCCGTACGAAACGTAGAAGTGAGATCCAAAGTGCAGGGGTTTCTGGATAAAATATTTGTAGATGAGGGTGCCTTGGTACAAGCAGGGCAGATATTGTTTAAGATTAATGAGGATGAGCAGCGCGCCGACGTATCCAAAGCACAAGCCCTTTTAAACAATGCAACTGCCGATGCTAAAACCGTAGCACTCGAACTGGAAAGGGTTAAGACCTTAGTAAAGAAAAATATTATTACAAAAACAGATCTGGATGTTGCGGAGGCGCAACTAAAAGCAGCTGAGGCAAGGGTACAAGAAGCACGATCTGATTTACAGCGTGCACAGACACAATTGGGGTATACGAGTATACGGGCCCCTTTTACGGGAAGGATCGATCGGATTCCTTTAAAAGTGGGAAGTTTATTAAGCGAAGGAGCCTTATTGACCAGTGTTTCCGACTTGGATGAAGTATATGCTTATTTTACCATATCGGAAACAGAATACCTGCAGAATATCGCGCGGAAGTCGCCTGAAAACAGCATCTTATCTAAGAAAGTTCAACTTACATTGGCAGATGGGCAACACTATCCGCATATGGGGGAAATAGAGCTGGCCGAGTCCGAATTTGAAGAGCAAACAGGTACCATTTCATTAAGGGCCCGATTCCCCAACCCGGATAGGATACTAAAACATGGCGCAACAGGCAAAATACAATTGCCGACTAAAATCACCGAATCTATTATTGTCCCTCAAAAATCTGTCTTCGAAATCCAAGATCGTGCCTATGTCTATGTACTGGACACCGCAAGTAAGGTTAAAATGACCAATATTGAGCTAGGAACACGATTTGGCCATTTTTATTTAATACGCTCAGGGCTTAAAGCCGGACAAAAAATTGTGTTCGAAGGTACACAAAGCCTTACGGACGGTGTGGCTATTGAACCTCGTGAGGTTTCGTTGGATAGCTTGTTGCACAGTCCGAGTCAAGGATTACAATAAATAATTTTGTTGCTTTAAGATACGTATCATGTTTGAAATTTTCATAAAACGACCGGTGCTGTCACTGGTCATATCATTATTTATTACCTTACTGGGGCTGCTATCGCTCTTTACCTTACCGGTTACCCAGTTTCCCGATATTGTCCCCCCCTCAGTTGTTGTAAATGCCAATTACACCGGCGCTAATGCAGAAGTAAGTACAAATGCGGTTGCCATTCCTTTAGAGAAGGCCATTAATGGTGTTCCGGGCATGACGTATATGTCATCCGTTTCTACCAATAATGGAAATACACTTATACAGGTGTATTTTGAAGTCGGTACGGATCCTGATATTGCTGCTGTAAACGTGCAAAATCGTGTAACGACCGTTTTAGATGAATTACCGGAAGAAGTTATAAAGGCAGGTGTTACCACCGAGAAGGAAGTGAACAGTATGTTAATGTATTTGAATATATACAGCGACGACGAAACAGCTGATGAACGATTCATATACAATTTTACGGATATCAATATATTAAAAGAATTAAAGCGTATCCAAGGCGTGGGTAGAGCCGAGATTATGGGCTTTAAAGATTACGCGATGCGCGTTTGGTTGAAACCCGATCGCTTAACGGCCTATCGAGTATCGAGCGAGGATGTGATTAAAGCTATCCGGGCACAAAATGTGGAGGCCGCACCCGGTCAAACGGGAATTGGGTCGGATAAGAGTGTCAATATGCAGCAATACGTGCTTCGCTATCCTGGTAAATTTGATCGTCCGGAACAGTATGAAAATATTCCTTTAAGGGCTAACCCCGATGGATCTATTTTACGATTGAGGGATGTGGCCGATATTGAATTCGGATCTTTGGAATATGAGATGGCGTCCAAAGCCGATGGTCGTCCATCTGCTTCCATTATGATTAAGCAATTACCAGGATCGAATGCCAGCGAGGTTATTGATTTGATTAAGACCAAAATGGAGGAGCTGCGCGGCACGACTTTCCCCCCTGGGATGAAATATACGATGGGTTATGATGTTTCTCGTTTCTTGGATGCATCTATTAATGAAGTCTTACACACACTGGTGGAAGCCTTTATTTTGGTATTTCTGGTTGTCTTTATCTTTTTACAGGATTTCCGGTCCACCCTGGTACCTGCTTTGGCGGTTCCTGTTTGTTTGATCGGTGCCTTATTTTGCATGCAAATGCTCGGCTTCTCGATCAATTTACTAACCCTGTTTGCACTGGTACTGGCGATTGGTATTGTAGTTGACAATGCCATTGTGGTGGTAGAAGCGGTATATGTAAAAATGGAAGAAGAACATATGCAGCCTATGGAAGCGACATTGGCCGCCATGAAGGAAATCAGTGGGGCAATTATCGCTATTACCTTAGTGATGTCGGCTGTATTTGTCCCTGTGGCATTCCTGTCAGGTCCCGTTGGTGTTTTTTATCGACAATTTTCCTTAACATTGGCAGGGTCCATCCTTATTTCGGGCATCAATGCACTCACGCTTACGCCAGCCCTTTGTGCGATTATTTTAAGATCACCGCACGATCGACCGGAGCCGCGGGGTGTATTGGCAACTTTCTTTAAAAAGTTCAATCATGTTTACAACAGAATCTCCGGAAAGTATGCCGGTCTCATTAAACGTATCGCGGGTCGGCGCGTCATCACGCTGATCATATTGGTGGTTTCGTTTATAGCGACCTGGGGTATCTCCTCCGTTTTACCATCGGGATTCATTCCTACGGAAGATCAAGGGATGATTTATGTGAATGTAACGACTCCTCCCGGGGCTACCGTTCAACGGACAGAAGCCGTATTGGATGAAGTAGATGCAATTGCTCGGCAAATGGAATCGGTGGAGAGTGTTTCAACACTTGCCGGTTATAGTTTGGTAAACGAAGTTACGGGTGCTTCTTACGGAATGGGGATGATTAACCTGAAACGTTGGGATGAGCGTAAAGAGTCGGTAGGTGATATGGTGGAACGCTTGAAGAGAGAAACATCACGAATAACGGATGCAGAAATTGAATTTTTCCCACCGCCCACCGTACCGGGTTTTGGTAACTCAAGTGGATTTGAAGTACGGGTGTTAGATCGAAGTGGTAGTGATGACCTCAGCAAGTTGTCCGATGTTTTGAACACGTTCATGGACAATCTAAAGAAATCGCCGGAAGTAGGAAGTGCCTTTACCAGTTTTGACCCCAATTTTCCGCAGTATTTGATTAATGTGGACTATGATGTAGCGGCAAAAAAAGGCGTAAGTGTTGATAATGCAATGTCAACCCTACAGACCTTAATGGGAAGTTTCTATACTTCCAATTTCATCAAGTTTGGGCAGATGTACAAAGTGATGGTACAAGCAGGGCCCGGTTATCGTGAGAAACCAGAAGATGTGTTGCGCTTATTTGTTAAAAATGAAGCGGGTGAAATGGTTCCTTTCTCCAGTTTCATAAAAATGGAACGAATATACGGACCAGAACAGTTAACACGGTATAATATGTTTACTTCAGCCATGATTAACGGTGATGCCGCAGCAGGGTATAGCAGCGGTGATGTAATTGCGGCAGTTGAACGTGTAGCTGCCGAAAGTTTACCGCGCGGTTTTGAGATCGAGTGGTCGGGAATGACACGTGAACAGATCTTATCAGGGAATCAGGCAATTTACGTGTTTGCTTTGTGTTTATTATTTGTTTATCTCTTATTGTGTGCACAATATGAGAGCTTCTTACTGCCTTTACCGGTTATTTTAAGTTTACCGGCGGGTGTATTCGGCGCTTTCCTATTCTTGAAATTACTTGGATTGGAGAACAATATCTATGCGCAAGTTGCCTTGATTATGTTGATTGGTCTCTTAGGTAAGAATGCGATCCTTATCATTGAATATGCTATTTTAAAGAATAAACAGGGAGCGTCTATCTTGAATGCCGCCATCGAAGGGTCGGTTGCACGTTTGCGTCCGATCTTAATGACGTCATTTGCCTTTATAGCAGGATTAATTCCTTTAGCAATGGCATCGGGTGCAGGAGCCCTTGGAAATAGATCAATCGGTACAACTGCAATCGGCGGAATGATTATCGGTACTTTAGCGGGTGTCATTGTGATCCCGGGTCTGTATGTTTTATTTACTTCTATGCGGAAGGAAAGGAAGGCTAAAAAGGTAACCGGTGCGGCTGTCGCGCTAGTCGGGTTATTACTGCTATCGTCCTGTGGCACGCAAAAAGAGGTGGAGCTTGCACATAGAAAGGTACCGGCTCATTACCTTGGAAAGAACCAGGTAGACACGTTAGCAAATGACAGTATATCCATGGCGACCATATCGTGGAAGACTTTTTTTCAGGATGAATACCTTGTACAGCTTATCGATACCGCTTTGGCGAATAACCCGGAGATGCAACAGGCTTTATATCGTGTAGAAATAGCGCGGGCTAATATGCGCCTGGGAAAAAATGCTTTGTTTCCATCTGTTGATGCTGTCGCCGAGGTTGGGCTTCGGAAATATGGTTTTTATACGATGGATGGGATCGGAAATTATGATACCAACTTTTCCGATAATTTAAAAGATGATGAGCGTGTACCAGATCCGGTGCCTGACTATTTTTTAGGTTTGCGTGCGTCTTGGGAAATTGATATTTGGGGGAAGCTGAAAAATAGAAAAAAAGCGGCCTTCGCCCGGTTTTTGGCTTCTTATGAAGGGCGTAAGCTTGTGCAAACGCAATTGATAGCCGAAATCGCGTCTGCCTACTTCGAGCTACTTGCTTTAGACAATGAGTTGGATATTTTGGAAAAAAACATTGCATTACAACAAGAGTCGTACGAGCTCGTGCAAGTTCAAAAAGAGGGAGGGCGCGCTACAGAGTTGGGTGTGCAGCAGCTACGTGCTATTTTGATGAACTCAAAGGGCAGGAAGGAGATGGTTTTGCAACAAATAAACTCAAAGGAGAATTACTTGAACTTCTTGTCCGGTCGATTCGCATCTCGAATTGCAAGAAAGCGAAATGAGCTTAATGCTTACCCATTGTCAAGTGCAGTTAAAGTGGGTTTGCCCGCAAAAATGCTGGCGCTTCGACCAGATATACGATCTGCGGAATTAAATTTATTAGCCGCAAAAGGAGATGTTAAAGCGGCTCGTGCCGCCTTCTTGCCCTCCTTGAATTTCTCGCCTTATGTAGGATTTCAATCCTTCGATCTATCTAAACTCTTTGTCACATCGCCTAGCTCCATTGCTTATGGTTTACTTGGGGGATTAACGGCTCCTATCTTTAATCAGCGATTGATTCGTTCTAACTATGAACAAGAACTGGCAAATAAAGGGCTGGAATATCAGGCGTATGAAAAAACTGTATTGAAGGCATGGCAGGAGGTGGAAACGGAATTGAATGCACAACGGCATTTGGTGGCGAGACGATCCTATAATCAACATGAGGTGGACGCACTTCGTCTTGCGGTTGATGCGTCAACAGAGCTATTTAAGGCGGGGAGAGCGAACTATTTGGATGTGATCACCTCGCAACGAAATGTGTTGGACGCCGAAATTACTTTAAATAGTACCTATTTGGAGTACTTGCAATCGGTCATTAATCTTTATAAAGCTTTAGGTGGCGGATGGCAGTAGCTTTCGTGGCTGCTGGTTCTTCGTTCCCCGTTATTCGGCTTTGTTAACCAACCACTAATAACGAAGACCAGGTAACTAAAATAAAACCCCGACCATATGGCCGGGGTTTCTTTTATTTGCTTAAATACATCGATTTTTCGGCGTATAAATGTCTGAAATAAGGGTCATCCAAATCCTTAATAAAACGGATGGCTTCACCGGTAGAACGCATTTCAGGGCCTAACTGTTTGTCAACATCCGGGAATTTATCAAAAGAGAACACAGGTTCCTTGATCGCATAACCCTCTAATTTTCGTTCAATTTTGAAATCGCTTAGCTTATTTTTTCCAAGCATAATCTTGGTGGCGATATTGATATAGGGAACATCATAAGCCTTGGCTATAAAAGGTACGGTACGAGATGCTCTTGGATTGGCCTCAATTACATAGACCTTATCATCTTTTATTGCAAACTGTATATTCAACAAGCCCTTTACATTTAAAGCCTTCGCAATTTTTCTGGAGTATTCATCCATTTTTTCCTGCACTGCGGCCGATAAGCTAAATGGAGGTAATACCGCACTTGAATCGCCGGAGTGAATACCTGCCGGTTCAATATGTTCCATCATGCCGATGATATGCACATCCTCGCCGTCACAAATTGAGTCCGATTCTGCTTCTTCTGCACGATCCAAGAAATGATCAATCAATACCCGATTTCCCGGCATGTTTTTCATGATTTTAATAACCGCTTTTTCAAGCTCTTCGTCATTAATCACAATACTCATTCCTTGGCCACCAAGCACATAACTTGGACGTACTAATACAGGATAGCCTACCTCGTTGGCTACTTTTAACGCCTCCTCTGCATTCTCTGCCACTCCATATTTCGGATAAGGGATATCCAACTCTTTCAATAAGTCAGAGAAACGTCCGCGATCTTCCGCTAGGTCCATATCCTCAAAGGTGGTTCCGATAATACGAATGCCCGCCTCTTTCAGCTTTTCAGCCATCTTAAGGGCTGTTTGTCCGCCTAATTGTACAATAATACCTTCTGGTTTTTCAAGATCGATAATCTCACGTACATGTTCCCAAAATACAGGTTCAAAATACAGCTTATCAGCCATATTGAAGTCTGTTGATACCGTTTCTGGATTACAATTTACCATAATGGCCTCATATCCCGCTTCTTTGGAGGCTAATAAGCCATGCACGCAGGAATAATCGAATTCAATACCTTGACCAATTCGGTTCGGACCCGAGCCCAATACGATGATTTTCTTTTTATCACTGGGGATCGACTCATTTTCTTCTTCAAATGTAGAATAATAGTAAGGAGTGACTGCTTGGAACTCTGCCGCACAAGTATCTACCATTTTATACACGCGCTTGATACCTAACTCTCTTCTGCGGTTGTATACCTCATCTTCATTTACGTTGCCTAATACCCAGGCAATTTGACCATCGGAGAATCCCTTTTGCTTTAGGGTTAAAAAGAAGTCTTTCGGTATATTAGATAGAGAGTAGCGTTTCAGCTCTGTTTCCAGTTCAACCAGCTCTTGAATTTGAACCAAGAACCACTTATCGATATGGGTAGCTTTTCTTATTGATTCCAAAGGAACGCCCATTTCAAAGGCATCTTTGATATGGAAGAGGCGGCCGCTACTTGGGTGTTCCAAGCTTTGCATAATCTCTTCGAGATTACGTAATTGCCGACCGTCAGCACCTAAGCCTAAACGGTTAGTTTCTAAACTTTGACAAGCTTTTTGTAAGGCTTCAATAAAGGTACGGCCAATGGCCATCACTTCACCTACCGATTTCATTTGCAGGCCTAGTTCGCGGTTAGCTCCTTTGAATTTCGCAAAATTCCAACGCGGTGATTTTACGATGACGTAATCTAAGGTCGGTTCGAAATAAGCTGATGTGGTTTTCGTGATTTGATTTTCCAGTTCGTCTAGGTTATATCCAATTGCGAGCTTTGCTGCAATTTTAGCGATTGGATAACCGGTAGCTTTCGAAGCCAAGGCCGATGAGCGTGAAACTCGGGGATTGATTTCGATTGCGATGATGTCCTCATTATCAGGATTTACAGAGAACTGGACATTACACCCACCTGCAAAATTACCGATCGCGCGCATCATCTTAATCGCCTGATTACGCATCTCCTGGTAGCAGGTGTCACTCAATGTCATAGCTGGAGCCACGGTGATCGAGTCTCCGGTATGAATCCCCATCGGATCGAAATTTTCAATGGAACAAATGATAATCACATTATCCTTATTGTCCCGTAGGAGTTCCAATTCGTATTCTTTCCATCCCAAAACCGCTTGTTCTACCAGTACCTCATGCGTTGGTGACGCTTGGAGCCCACGACTAAGCGCCGCTTCAAAATCCTCTTTTTTATGAACAAAACCTCCACCGGTTCCACCCAAAGTATAACTAGGGCGTATAACTAGCGGAAAGCCGATTTGTTGAGCTGCTTCTTTACCCTCTAAGAAAGAGTTGGCTATCTTGGATTCCGCTACGCCAACACCAATTTCGATCATTAATTGACGGAATGCTTCCCGATTCTCTGTTTTTTCGATGGCGGCAACATCTACACCAATTACCTGCACCCCGTATTTTTCCCAAATATTGCGGTTGGAAGCTTCAATACATAGATTCAGCGCCGTTTGGCCGCCCATTGTTGGCAACACGGCATCAATCTGACGCTCTTGGAGAATTTGCTCAATACTATCAACGGTAAGCGGTAATAGGTAAACATGATCTGCGATGACCTTGTCGGTCATGATCGTTGCAGGATTCGAATTAATAATGGAAACCTCAATACCTTCCTCTTTCAATGAAAGAGCTGCTTGAGAACCCGAATAGTCAAACTCACAGGCCTGTCCGATAATAATTGGGCCCGAACCGATAATCAGCACCGAGCGAATGGAGGTGTTTTTTGGCATTTTATATGTTCAAAAGTATTAGTTATCAAAAAGAACGATTTTGATAAAACAGTGCGGGAAGTTCTATGATTGAAGATTATTCCGACTGCTTTGTCGGAGTGCAAAGATAGGACTTTTTTGATTTATAATTTGAAAAAAATGTAAAAAATGTATGGTTTGTTCCTTGCGTCATCGGTAGGAGTTAAAAGAATATGAAGATCCTCTATTATTTACAAAAATTATACGTTAACAGTGATATTATACTGTATTTTAGCGGTTGTAGCCTAAGGAGGCGATCTTGACGGAGAGGTTTATGCACAAGCCAATAACAAAAATTGCAGTAGTTGGTCCGGAATCTACCGGGAAGTCACAGGTTTCGACCTACCTGGCTGAAGTATATAATACCGTTTGCGTACCTGAATATTCGCGGGAATACTGTCGAAATCTAAATAGAGAATACACGTTGCAGGATGAGTTGAACATTTTTTATGGCCAGCTTGCTTTAGAGCGAAGCTTGGAACCCATCGCGTTTAATCAATTATTGATTTGTGACACGACATTCCTAACGGTAAAGGTATGGTGCGATTATCTTTTCGGTGATACACCGGAGGCAGTGAAATACGCGTTAAAAAATCATCCGTATGATTTTTATCTACTAATGGATATTGATTTACCATGGGAAGACGATCCCTTACGTGATTTTCCTGAACCCGAACAGCGACAGTATTTTCTTCAAGTATGGAAAAACGAACTGGTATCGTTACACGCTACGTATCAATTAGTGTCCGGCCTTGGTGAAGAACGCTTTTTGAATGCCAAGAAAGCAGCTGATCAATGGCTAGGTTTTAATTGTACATAAAACTTAAGACTCTTCCGTTTTCTTCGGAAACAATAGGGAAGCGATAACACTGATTGCCAGAATTCCAATAATTACATATAAAGAATGGGCGGTTGTAAAGCCCCAAGCTTCCAGCCAATGATGCGCTAGCATCTTGCCGCCAATAAATACCAACAGAAACGCAAGTCCTACCTTTAGGTAGTGGAACTTATGGATAATGTTGACCAATAAGAAAAACATCGAACGTAAGCCAAGAATCGCAAAAATATTAGAAAAGAATACGATGTAGGGGTCTTTTGTAACAGCAAAGATAGCAGGAATTGAATCGACTGCAAAAATGAGATCCGTAAATTCGATCACTAATAAAACTAAAAAGAGTGGCGTGATAAATTTTTTGCCATTCTCTTTATGGAAAAAAGTATGGCCAACAAAATCCGGATAAACAGAAAAATAGCGCGATGCAAAACGAACGACGCGATGATTTTTTGGATCAATTTCCTCTTCCTCATTTCTGTTAAGATACATGGTGATACCCGTATATACCAAGAAGATCCCAAATACGTAAAGAATCCATTCAAAACGACTAATAAGCGAGGCTCCGAGGAATATGAACAAAAATCGCAATAGAATGGCTCCGACAATGCCCCATACGAGCACACGATGATAAAATTTAGGGGGGACGCCAAAGGAAGTGAAAATTAACACCATGACAAAAATATTATCAACCGATAGCGCATATTCGACAACGTAGCCGGTAAGGTATTCAAGGGCTAGATTCTTTTTATAGATTTCAAGGCTCGCAGCAAAATCATCGGGTAATAGTTTAATGTTATGAAGATGTCGGCGGGTAACTTCCTGCAAATGGTCAAAATCCTGTATGTCGTGCAATTTATCGCCCCAAAAACGGAGGATCATATAAAAAGCTAGTGCGAAGGCCACCCAAACGCTGCTCATAATAGCCGCCTCTTTAAAGGATACTTCATGATCTTTTTTGTTAAAAAGACCCAAGTCAATAGCTAACATGAGAATGATGAAAAGCAGAAAGCCAAAGAAAAAAACTAGTTCATTCGCCATGATTACTTATTTCTCTCCGTTGTAAATCGTACGAGTTGTTCCAATCCCGTTTTATATTCACTTTTGGGAAATGTTTCTAATATGCCAAAAGCCTCCGCCTGGTAGCTTAACATTTTTTCCTTGGCATAGTCTAGTCCACCGCTATTTCGTACAAAGTCTATAACTTCCATTACTTTCTTTTGATCTTCGTTGTGATTCTTCACTAAATTGATAATACTTCGCTTTTTTTCTTTGCTAGTGTTGTTCAATGCGTAAATTAAAGGTAACGTAAGTTTTTTCTCCTTGATATCAATTCCTAAAGGTTTGCCGACATCATCAAAACCGAAATCAAAAAGATCGTCTTTAATTTGAAACGCGATACCTACTTTTTCTCCAAAATCATGCATTTTAGTAACAAGTTCATGGGGAGCCTTGGTAGATGCCGCGCCGCAAGCACAACATGAAGCAATTAAGGAAGCCGTTTTTTGCCGGATGACTTCAAAATAGACTCCTTCATCGATATCAAGCCGGCGAGCTTTTTCCATTTGCAGTAATTCTCCCTCGCTCATTTCTGTTACTGCCTCATTTAAGATGCGGAGAAACTCAAAATCTTGATTTTTTACCGATAAAGAGAGTCCTTTACTGAGGAGGAAATCACCTACTAAGACTGCTATTTTGTTCTTCCAAAGCGCGTTCACGGAAAAAAATCCCCTTCGCTGATAGGAATTGTCTACCACATCATCATGTACCAGGGTGGCAGTATGTACCAGTTCCACAAGAGCCGCCCCCCGATGGGTAGATTCATTGATACCACCACAAGCTCCTGCCGCGAAAAAAACAAACATAGGCCGCATTTGTTTGCCTTTTCTCTTGACAATGTAATGAGTAATTCTATCGAGCAACGGCACCGAGCTACGCATAGATTCCTTAAATTTTATTTCAAAATCATCAAGTTCAGTAGCAATCGGCTTCTTAATTTCCTCAAGTTTTAGCATGCAATCTTTTTTGTTAAGGTTGTTTAAAAATAGCACGTTTTGTCAAGTCGAGGTTCGTCGATGCATCGGTGTGTGAATTCATCATTGTTTTAATCGATACCGATTTCTTCCAGCCTTTTCAGACAGCTCTTTAGTCGAAATGACAGAGCTTTTGCTTTTTAAACACCCTTTATTATTGGCCTTTCCAGAAACGTGACAAACATAGTGAAAAATCACGATTTAAGCTATAGGATTTAAGCTTTAAGGGGAAGATGTGAAGGATAGGGTTTTAAGAAGTAGTGTTTAGTGCAACCTCAAACCTCATAGACTTGTTTACGCCAAATTTTTTTGTCAGGTGCAACCTGTTTATACCGTTTTGCAATAGCGGAAAATAACAGCGTTTCCTTCGTGCCCAAAGCAAGATAACCTAACTGGGCAAGGCTGTTGTCAAACAGACTGAAAACCTGGTTTTGAAGATAACTGTTAAAATAAATCAATACATTGCGACAAGAAATAAGTTGAAATTCGTTAAAGGAACCATCGGATACTAAATTATGCTGACTAAAAATAATTTTTTCTGACAACTCCTTATTTAATATAGCATGATGATAATTGGCGGTATAGTAGATGGAAAAATCTTGAAAGCCGCCGGCGAGGATATAATTTTCGGAATATAACTTCATGCTTTTTAAATTAAATATTCCTTGTTTGGCTTCTTCCAGCACGGCTGGGTTAAGATCCGTTGCATAGATCAGGGATTTATGCAATAAATTAGCCTCTTTTAATAGGATGGCAAGCGAGTAGGCTTCTTCACCGGTGGAGCAACCGGCTACCCATATTCGGATAAAAGGGTAGGTGCCCAACGTTGGTATAATGTGGGTTCGTAGAAATCGATAAAATTCGGCGTCGCGGAACATCTCGGTAACATTGACCGTGATTCCTTCAACAAAACGCTTCAGGTATGTTTTGTCGATTTTTAGGCGGTACCGCATTTCGGCAAAACTGGGGAATTTATCTCGGGTAAAAAGCCGATTGACCTGTCGTTTTATGGAGGCCCTGCTGTAATTTCGAAAATCGTATCCATGTATCTCTAACAAATCATTTATTAACGTCTCTAAATCGTTGTCTTCGATCACGGGAAATTGCCACATATCAGGATAAATGTTTTTGGATTATCGCTGTTAACTTATCGATATCAATTGGTTTAGCAATATAGTCGTTTGCTCCTGCCGCCAGGCATTTTTCTCGATCATGGCTCATTGCTTGTGCCGTAACGGCTATAACAGGAACGTCCCGGATAAAATCATCCTTTTTGATCCTTGCAGTGGCTTCGTAGCCATCAAGATCAGGCATCATCATATCCATCAGTACCAAGCCTATATCTCGATCCTTTCTGAGGAAAGTTAAACCTTCTTCTGCGTTGCTTGCGCTAACTGCCGTGTATCCTCTTGATTTCAAAACAGCGCTAAGGGCTAAAATGTTTAACGGTTCATCATCAATGATGAGTATTTTTATCTTACTTCGATTTATTGGTAGAGCCATACACGCAATAAGGAAATTAATTGATCAATATCCACAGGCTTCGAAATATAGTCGGATGCACCGGCGGCAATGCATTTCTCCCGATCGCCCATCATTGCCTTTGCCGTTACCGCTAATATGGGGAGGTTTTTAAATCGAGGTTCTTGACGAATACGGGCCGTTGTTTCATAACCATCCATTTCGGGCATCATCATATCCATCAACACAATATCTACCTTGCCGGCGTTGGCATGCAAAGTTTGTAAGGCTTCTTTTCCGTTTTCCGCAGCTAAGACATTTATTTTATATCGTTCCAGCGCCTTCGTTAACGAGAATATATTTCGGATATCGTCATCGGCAATGAGAACGGTTTTTTCATGTAATATCTCGGCCAATGTATTGTTCAAGGTTAATTTTTCTTTCTTTGCTTTGCCGTTGGACTCTTCCACAAGATGTAAAAAAAGTGCAACTTCGTCCAGTATTCTTTCATAGGAGTGCGCTGTTTTAACGACGATAGAGTCGGCATATTGTTTAATCTTAATTTCCTCCGATGGTGAAAGTTGCTTGCCTGTAAAAATAATGACGGGCAAATTTTCCATACCTGCATCCGATTTGATCGTTTCAAGTGTTTTATAAGCCTGTGCATCGGGGATGCCCATATCTAAAATGACACAGTCTGCTTCATGGCTTTTTAATCGATTAACACCTGATTGAATATCTTTGCTGATATCGGTCTTTACACTAAAACTTTCCAGATAATGGGCAAGTGCCTGTGCATGTTTTAGATTATCTTCGATAATTAACACCTTACGTGGACCGGCAGACAAGGCCTTTTCTACGCGATTAAAGATTTGACCAATTTGCTCTAGAGCCATTGGTTTTCTGATAAAATCGATGGCTCCTTTGGTGATACTTTCTCGTTTCACTTCATGAGAAGACATGATATGAACAGGGATGTGACGCGTAGCGGGATTGTTTTTGATTTCTTCCATTACCTGCCATCCGTTTTTTACAGGCAATTCGATGTCTAAAAGAATGGCTCGCGGCATGTACTTTTCGGCCAATTCTACTCCTAAATCACCTCGGACGGTGGTAATTACTTTGTAGTCGTTTTTATGAGAAAAATCGACCAGCGCACGTGCAAAATTGGTGTCGTCTTCAATGATCAGCAAAATGTTGTCGCCTTCTTTAATTTGTTCGCGATCGTCGGTAAGCTCATCGGGGATTACTGCACTTAGGAAAGGAACAGCAGTGCTAGGGGTGAAGACCTTTTCGGGAATTGTTTCTTTATCTGTATCCTCCTTTGTTTCCTTAACAATCAATACTTGTGGTTCTTCTTGTTCCCTTTTTTCGGCTGTTGGTTGGGCTATAGGTATGCTTAAGATAAACTCGCTTCCCTTGGTCACTTCACTATTGATATACAAAATACCGCCCAATAGCTTCGCCAGCTCTTTACTGATAGATAAACCTAGACCTGTACCACCAAATTTTCGACGCGTGGACCCGTCCGCTTGCTGGAACGCTTCGAAAACTAACTGGTGTTTTTCCTTGGGTATGCCGATCCCGGTGTCACGCACGGCGAAATTTAAATAATTCTCTTTTTTGCTATCGGGGTAAATGCTTAAGGTTACGGATCCTTTAGCCGTAAATTTAAGGGCATTGGAAATTAGGTTTCTTAATATCTGTTGTAATCTGAGGTTATCCGTTTGGATTTTGGCGATCGCTGTTTGATGATGGACTAATTTAAGCTCGAGGCCTTTATCAGTGGCCATTGGGCCGAATAAATTTTGTAGATCGTTTAACATATCCGCAAGGGATATCTCCTCATAGGAAAGGGTCATCTTTCCAGCTTCTATTTTAGACAAATCTAAAATTTCATCAATTAGTGTTAAAAGACCATTTCCTGAAGTTTGGATTACCTTCGCATATTCAATTTGATCTTCTTGTAGATTCCCTTCATTGTTTTCGCTAAGTAATCGTGAAAGTAATAAAATCGAATTAAGTGGGGTTCTCAATTCATGCGACATATTTGCTAAGAATTCCGATTTATACTTGGTACTTAAGGCCAAATCTTCCGCTTTCTTTTGTATTTCGAGGTTTCGCTCCAAGATTACTTGATTTTTTTCCTCCAGGGCCTGCGACCTGATTTCGAGCTCTTGGTTGCTTTCCAGCAATTCTTCCTGTTGTACCCTTAACTCCTCTTCAGATGCTTGTAGTTTATTCGCCTGTGCCTCCAATTCCACATTCAGGTTTTCGAGTTCACTTTGTTGCACCTGTAATTCTTCTGCTTGCGTTTGTGTTTCCTCTAGCAATTCTTTCAGTCGGATTCGACTTTTAATGGCATGTATCGCCGCGCCCACATTTTTCGTGATGCTATCAGCAAACGTAATCGTCGCCTCTGGCATTGCATTGATGGAGGCAATTTCTATGATACCTTCGACTTCCTTTTCATGAATCAACGGGATGATCAGCACCCATTGTGGCTGACTGATGCCTAAACTCGTTCTGATTTGTAGATAATCCTGGGGAAATTGTTCCAATAGTACACTTTTCTTTTCTAAAATAGCTTTTCCGAGTAAGGTTTCCCCAGCTATTACTTTCTGCGGTAGTTGTGATCGGTCGGCTACACCAATACTGCTGATCAGGTCAAAACTTTTTCCACGTTCACCTATATAATAAGTGCCTAGGGCAGCGTCCAGATAATCGACCAAAGACGTTAGAACTTCTAAACCAAATTCTTTTAATTCCGACCGCCCTATCAATAAGCTATTTATCAAGCTTTCACCGGTCTGTAGCCATAATTCGGTTTTATCCTTTTTTGAATGACTTTCCAGCGAATTCTTCATATTGATCAAGGCGTTCCCCAATACATCGTGGGTGCCTTTAGCGAGAATAGGAATCTCATAATTTTCTTTTCCTATTTCTTCAGCCACTTTTGCGAGTTCCTGATTACTTAAATCGATCTTCCGTATAGAACGTGCAACAACCCCTAGGTCATCTTTTGCAAAGGTGGGCAACGCAATATTGGTGTAACCCAGTGCAATTTTGCTTGCAGCTTCCTGTAGCTCAAATAAATGATTTGCAATGTTTTTTATCACGATGTAAATGAGACCAATCGCCATGAGTACACACAGAATAAGAACGATACGCGTGAAATTTCGATCGTAAACTTCAGACTGATAAACGTTTGAAGCGCTTGTTCCGATCGATGTGATTGTTGTGTTCAGGCGTGCTTTTGCGACGTCCATTGCTGCCGCAGAAATATTCCACCACTCGGTCGCCGTAAAGCGATTCGATAGCGTTTTGGTGTCATGTACTGTCTTAAAAAAAACGAGGGTCGTATTGAAAGCCTGGCTGGCTTTCAGTTTTTCCAGATTTTGTTCATTGTAGCGTTTATCAAAGCTTTGGAGCTGGTCGATGTAAGATTGAAAAAGCTCATAATTCATATTGAATTTTGGAAAATCCAAACCGGTGGGCTTGTCGTCGGCAAAGGTAAAATAGAGATTTAATCGAAGTGTTGCGGCATAATTGACCAACTGCGAGAGAATTTCCCGCAATTCTATCTTTCCTCCTAAACTTTGATTAAGATTGGCATAATCAGTGGAGACTCTACTGAAAACGCTCAGTCTTTCAGTAATTTTTTGATAATTGTTAAACGTTTCTTCATAGCCCATCTTTCCGCTATTGATACCGGATCGCCAACCGGGAAGTTCATTGACGAAAGTGTAGTTTGCATAATCTGCATTCAAGCCGCTATCAATATACGTGTTAAACTGTTGGATTGCCTCATCTGTCTTTAATTGTTGTACATTCAGCGCGCCTTCATCCTTTGTTCTGAATATTTTTTCCAAGCTCAATCTCCGTTCTTGCTGGAGTTGTTCAATTAAATTATCGGCACTTAGTGCCAGATTAATGCGTGTAATAAAGTTATTAGTTCCTTCTATTCGCTCTGTTTTTTCGTTCTCTACAATAAAAAAGAAAAACAGCAAGCACATGAGAGGAACGAAGCCTAGCAGCGCTAGTTTATAATTGAGGGGGATCAGGTTAAAACGATTTTTTCTCATCGGATACTATTTTCAGCACAAAGATTAGTTTAAAGGCAATCGGAAATAAAAAAAAGAGCCCACATTTAATCGACTTTCTACGCCATATTCACCGCCATGTCTAGTGATAATTTCCTTACATATATAAAGCCCCATACCTAAGCCTTGAAATTTGTAAGAAGACTCTTCTACTCTATAAAATTTGTCAAACAAATGATTTAGCTTATCTTGCGGTATTCCTATTCCAAAATCGCGTACACCGATTTGAATCTTGTTGTCTTTCGTACGGGTCGTTTCCAAGGATATTTCTTTGGAGTTAGGCGAATATTTGATGGCATTGGTTAGGTAATTGATCAATACCTGCTCTAATCGCATTTCATCTGCTTGTATAACATTATCCATCTGTCCAATCCTTTTAAAAGTATGCTCAGGGTACATTTGCCCCACATTTTCCAATGTGTTGCTGATCAATTTTTCAACGGAAACAGGTTGAAAGTTAAACTTCATTTTCCCGCTCTCTATTTTGGAAATATCTAATAGGTCGTCAATTAATTCCCGTAGCTTATTCAGCTGCGCACTGGTTTTTCCTAAATAGGTTTTGAATTTTTCATTATCCTTCACTTCGGGTAGCCGTTCCAGTAACTGTAGGTAACCCCTAACACTTGTTAATGGCGTTTTGAGTTCATGGCTAGCTATACTGATGAATTCGTCCTTTTTATTTTCGAGCATTTTCCGGTGTTCGATCTCTTTTTTAAGCGCTTCCTGCATTTCGTGCATAGCTTGTGCCTGTTCAAATAGTCGATAGAACGTTTTTACCTTCAGCAGCAAAATGTCAGGATCGAATGGCTTCGTTAGATAATCAATCCCTCCTGTTTCATACCCCTGTGTAATGAATTTCTTCTCGGTATTGACGGCCGATAGGAACAAGATGGGCGTATCCACCGTTTTACTGTAGCCAGAGATTAATTCTGCCACTTCGAAGCCGTCCATGCCTGGCATTTGGACATCTAATATGATCAGGGCGTAAGTGGTTTTAAGAACTTTTTTTAGTGCCTCTTCTCCGGATGAAGCGGTGTCAACCTTAAAATTATTGGTTTCCAGGAACTTCCGTAAAGAAATCAGGTTTTCTTGTTTGTCGTCAACAATTAGTATCATTTCGGTGTTGGCACGATGCTGTTAGCTGTTTGTTTTATTTAATATAAAAACAAGTTTAGTAAATTTTTAGGACAAGCGAAAGGATGATTGGGGAGTTGAATAGTTCAGTAGGAAAATGGTTGAATAGTTCAGTAGGGAAATCATGTTTGCATGATAATAGTACTATAAAGGCAGGGAACTACTTGTTCCCTGCTTTCTGTTTATAGAATTAATATCAATACTAAAATAATGATAATAATAGCTCCCACGGAAAGATAAACACCACCACTACCCAGTGCGCGTGCTCTTTTATTCATTTCTCGAAGCTCTTTGCGAAGCGCTTTTCGTTCTACCTTCGTCAAGCTGGATTTATCCATTGCCTTAATCTCTTCCACACGCCTTTTCATTGCATTGATTTCCCTCGTCGCTTCTTCCTTCGATATTTCTACTGTTTTTGCGTGCTTATCATTCGCGAATGCTGCCAACGGTGTACTAAAGGTGAACGCTAACATGAAGACTGTTAATAGTGCATAGATCTTTGATTTCATAAAATTATTTTTAAGTGAAACTTTATGTGCAATTGATCTTGGGTTTATCATTGCACTAGTGCATAAATAACTAAAGGTAACAATTTGTTTGTATTTCGAAAAAAAAATTAGGTAATAGGGGGATTGGATTTATCAAATGAAAATATATTCATGTCAAAGGCAGGTTTTCTTTAGCCGGATTTTTTAAGAATTTGTATTACTTAACGGCAAGTACTGCTCGTCCTGTAGTAACAAATTGCTGCGCATTTCCCTTCGGTAGCGCGAAAGTTCCTGTTAAACTGCCGAATGCCGGCAATAAAAGTAGTGAAGTTTCTAAATGAAAGCAAGGGAGCCGAAGCGTTTGCTTTCCTTTTGCCTTTAGGCGAGCTGCGGGATGTACATGACCGGCAATGTTCAGTAAGCCTGGCGGTACTGCAGGTAAAGGAGCGTGTGAATAAAGGATGAAATCTTCCTGTAATGTTTCCAGATGAACGGTGAGGTTACCTTGCTGGTAGTATGCTAAGGGAAGTACATCGTGATTACCTTTGATAAGAATAAGTTCAGTATGCGGGTGTCGGTCGGAGAAATCGACAAAATGACGCCAAGCTTCATTCTCAGAACTATGAAACAAGTCGCCCAAAAAAATGATTCGTGCAGCATCATACTTATCCAATACATGTTGCAACATGCCGAAATCCTGATCCGTTCCTGCTTGTTGTGGTATCATAATACCTGCTTTCCTAAAATGAGCAGCCTTTCCGAGATGGACATCAGCAATCACCAAGGTTTGGTTTTCGGGGAAAAAAATACATCTTTCCGCGAGCAAGTACATCGCTTTATTTTTTATTCGCAGCTCCAGTCGATCGCTCATTCCAATTGCGCTATAATCTTGTTTAACCGATCTTCCAAGGCCTCATTACTAAAGCGTTCTCGGAAAGATTCCGCAAATATAGGAAAAGCAAATGGTGTCAGGTGATCCGTTCTATTAATAAGGATTTCCTGGTTCGCGATGCGGGTCAATGCATTCAATAAACGATTATAGTCTAACTGAAAATCGAAAACTTCATCATACGCTTCTCGCAGCAATAAATTATCGCTTTCATATTCCTCAAACACCTTAAAAAACAAACCTGAATTTGCCTGTAGGTGCTTCGTTTTGATTTTTTTTCCAGGGAAGCCCTGGAAAACCAAGCCTGCGATGCCCGCAATATCCCGAAAACGTTTTCTCGCCAATTCGGTCATGTTTACACTCTGCTGTATATCCTCACTTAGATTTTCAATAGAAAAAAGACCCTTTACAATCGCCTCCTTAATGTCGATTTTTTGATCACTTAATAACTCAAAGCCATAATCATTCAGCGCAACGGAGAAGGTGTAGGGCTTTACCTTTCCGAGTCGATGCGCAATTAATGCCGCCATACCTTCATGAACAAATTTTCCCTCGAATGGAAAAAAGAATACATGATGTCCCTCTTTCGTTTCTGTTTGTTCCACTACTAAGTATTGATTACTCGGTAAGGTGCTCCTTTTTTGCTGTTCCAGAAAAAGCGGTTGGAGAAAAGAAATTTCAGGCTCCTTCGCCGCTAAACCTTGCCATTGGTCCAAAACATGACGAATAGCAAACGAAAGATGCGTAGAGAGCGGTAAACGCCCGCCCATCCACGAAGGAACTAAGCCCTTTTTCCTATTGGACATCCTAACAATCGCCTGTAGGTCCTTTACCCGAATCAACTCCAAATTTTTACCGGCGAACCAAAAGGTATCCCCTGTGTTTAAGCGTGAAATAAACCACTCTTCGATACTTCCTATATATTTGCCACTCAGGTATTTGACGCTCATCATGGTATCGCTAACGATGGCACCAATGCTTAAGCGATGGCGCATGGCTACCTTTTTGCTAACAACCTTATAAACCCCCTCCTCTATGATCACTTTGTGGAATTCATCATAGGCGTCCAAGGTCTTACCGCCTTGCGTGATCATCAATAAACATTGCGCGAATTCGTTGAGCGTAATCGACTCAAAGCAATGTGTGTTCTTAACCTCTACGAATATCTCTTCCGGTCGGAAGCCGTCGGATACGGCCAACGTAACCAAATATTGAATCAGCACATCGAAAGAACGAATATAGGGGACGCGATTTTCCATTAATTGATGTTGTTCAGCATAACGAAGGGCTGCTCCTTCCATAATTTCAAGCGAGTGGGTAGGTACAAAGTAGATTTTGCTTGTGGCCCCTGGTTGATGCCCACTTCGACCAGCACGTTGCAGGAAACGCGCAATCCCCTTGGCGGACCCTATTTGAATAACCGTATCGACCGGCCGAAAATCTACTCCAAGATCCAGGCTACTTGTGCATACGACTGCCTTTAAGGTGCCTGTATGGAGGGCTTGTTCTACCCACTGTCTGATCTCTTCGCTTAACGAACCGTGGTGGAGTGCCAGAATACCCGCAAGATCAGGTTGGAGGCGTAGCAATTCTTGGTACCAAATTTCGGCTTGCGACCGTGTGTTCGTAAAAATTAACGTTGTGCCGCTCTTATTGACGATTTCAAGTACTTTGACGGCAAGATGAATCCCAAGATGTCCACCCCATGGGAATTTTTCCAACACGTCCGGTAAGACAGTCGTTATTTGTGTTTCTTTTGGCAGATTTGCCTTAATAATTACACCCTCTTGTTTTCCCAGAAGAATTTGTTTTGCTTCTTCCAGATTTCCAATAGTGGCAGAAATACCCCAGATTTGTAATTGTGGATTGAGGTGTTTCAGTTTAGATAGTCCGAGTTCGGTGAGAACACCTCTTTTGCTACCCAACAGTTCATGCCATTCATCTACCACTACAAATTGGATGTTTTTTAATCGCAATGCATAACCCTTTTGTGCCAGCATAAGATGAATACTCTCCGGTGTGGTGATCAGTACATCAGGGTGTTCTTTGCTTTGTCGTTGCCTTTCTTTTATTGAGGTGTCGCCAGTGCGTAGGGCTATATCAAGCTTGAGATCTAAATCATCATTTACACGGTTGAGTGCCAATACCATTTCCTGTGATAAGGATCGCAGGGGTGTAATCCATAGGCAATATGTTCCACGTGACACGTTCTTTCGATTTGCTCGAAAGGCTAGTAACCGTTCCAAAATTCCAAACCACATGGCGTAGGTTTTGCCATAACCGGTAGGGGCGTTCAACAATCCTGAACTACCCTGAATGATTGCCTGCCAAGTTTCCTGTTGGAACCGGTGTGGAGACCATTGTTTATGTTTAAACCAATTTTCGGCTAGCATTTTGTTGGTTATTGGCTACTCGTTAATAGTTGTTAGTTGTAAAATACTATTTCCTTAGATAATGCTTTCCGTTTTAAGCTTTCTGTTACTTCAGCAAAGCTAATAAATCAGCTTTTGTATTTGCGTCTTTAGCGCTTTTATCTTTTCGCCAGCGAACAATTCGTGGAAAACGCAATGCTATACCTGATTTGTGGCGGGGGGAGGGGTTTATCCCCTCAAAGGCCAGCTCAAAAACCAGTGTAGGCGTTACACTCCTTACGGGACCAAATTTATCAATGGTATGTCGTTTTATCCAGGCATCCACTTCCCCAATCTCTCTGTCAGTTAACCCGGAATAAGCCTTAGCAAAGGGTACTAATTCTTCCCCGTCCCATACCGCAAATGTATAATCGGTATATAAATTGGCTCGCCGCCCATGGCCTCTTTGTCCGTATATTAAAACACCATCGATGGTATAAGGATCAACCTTCCATTTCCACCAATTGCCTCTGCGCCGTCCGGTCTCGTAGATGCTGTCCCTTTTTTTAAGCATTACCCCTTCGCATTGATGTAATCTAGCCTTTTCACGAATATGAGCCACTTCCTGCCAAGTAGCGCAAGGAAGTGCTGCGGAAATTAACAGCGGAGCATCAGCGGGAAGTCTCGCTAACAAAGAGACTAATAGTCCGCGTCGTTTTTCTAAAGGTTGATCCCGAATGTCTTCACCTTCAAACTCCAATAAATCATAACAGATCATTACAAGGGGTGCGTCGGCAAGTATTTTCTTGCTTAATTGCTTACGGCCGATTCTGGTTTGCATCACCGAAAAGGGAAGTACTTCATTATCTTTAAATGGAAGTATCTCACCATCTATCACTGTGCCGTTCGGTAGTAAATCGGCCAAAACATGAAATTCCGGAAATTTATCCGTCAATAAGTCTTCCCCACGACTCCATATATACAGGCCTTTGTTGCGAACAATAATCTGTCCTCGAATGCCGTCATACTTCCGTTCGATAATCCATTCATCGACCTCACCCAAGTCTTCCGGTTTTTTATCCAATTGATAGGCCAAATAAAAGGGATAAGGTTCAAAACTGCGTTCGTGTTTTGGCAGCGATGTCAAGAGAAGCTGTTGAATTTGCGTGTTGGAGGGATGCCAGTTACCCATTAGTCGATGCGCCATTTCACTTTCAGGTTTATTAAAAGTTACCGCTAAGGCTTTAATCACCAATTGTTTCGATACCCCCATCCTGAAGTTTCCCGTAATTAATTTATTAAAAACAAAGCGTTGATTGCTTGGAATGTGCATCCATCTCTTAGAAAGGGCCATAACGGCATCCTCATCTGAACTATTTTTTAAGTCGTTCAGGAAAATCATGGTTTCCGTTAAGGTGTTTGCCTTTGGCTCAAGCGGCGATGGTAGACATAAAGAAATGGTCTCGGCCAAGTCACCAACAACATGATACGATTCCTCAAAAAGCCAGGCAGGGAGTTGTGATAATTGAACGGTTGTTTGCCGAAGCACCGCAGTTTTAACAAAGCGCCCCGTTGACTTACCCATTAATAAGTATATACACCATAATAGATCTCCGTCGTCAGCTGATTGAAAATAGCGGACCAAAGCTTCTATTTTTGCATTGGTTGAAGTTGTTCGATCTATTTCTTCAAATAACTCATTGAATGCTGTCATCCTTATCCTCCTGCATTAAAAGATCGTCTTCGTACAAGGTATCTACCTCAACGGCATTTAAGCCATATTGCTCGCGCAGCCACTTTGCATAGATAGATTTATAGCCATGCGTTACATAAATGTTTTCTGCCTCGGTAGCTGTTATAGCCAAATTCAGCTGTACCCAATCCGCGTGATCGGATAGGACAAAGCCGCGGTTGACATTCCGTCGCCTTCTGGCTCCTCTTAATTGCATCCAGCCACTACAGTAAGCCACTTCGTAAGGCGTGAACTTCTTCATCCAGGAGGAGTGTAGCGCACTCGGAGGCATCACCACTATATAAGGGTTTGGGATTTTTTTTAGATCAGCAGAAGCATAGCTTACCTTCTGCAATCGGTATCCATCTTCAATCAATTGTTGCTGAATATTCACAATAGCACCGTGTGCGTAAATAGGTAAATCGGCTTTTCCTGCGATTTCGATCATGCGTTGTGCTTTGCCCAATGAATATCCGACTAGGAGAGAGTTGATATTGTTTTTTTTATTATTGTCGATCCAGCTGAGCATATCGCTTTCCACGTCATGGAGGTCGGGAAAGCGGTAAATTGGTAAACCAAAGGTCGATTCTGATACGAAATGATGACATTTTACCGGTTCAAAGGGAGTGGAAATACCATCGTTTTCCAGCTTATAATCTCCCGAAACCACCCAGACCTGTCCTTTATAACAAAGACGTATCTGCGCCGAGCCAATAATATGACCAGCTGGGTGCAAAGAAATTTTAACACCATTTAAATCGATTTCTTCGCCGTAGTTTAAGCACTGGATAGATATTTCAGGCCCTAGTCTCAACTTTAAAAGCGTTACGCTGTCGCGATGGCAAAGGTAGTGCTTGCTGCCGAAACGTGCATGATCTGCATGAGCATGCGTTATAATTGCCCTTTCAACCGGCGCCCATGGGTCGATATAAGCAGCCGCTTGAGCACAATAAATTCCTTTGTCGTTAAACGTAAGCATAGCGCATTTTTGAGAAGGCTTTTATTTAAAGTTTTAAGTGCTTCCCCGTTCTATAACAGGTAATAGGAATTAAGGTTTGTTTAGGGGAGTATACATTCCATGCGGAGTATCCAAGCAGGACAAGGTGTTTGGCTTGTCTATTCTGTTGCAACCTGTGGTCAGACGTCCATCCGTGAATCGGAGCCCCCTTTAGCACAATGGCCATGCCCTTGGTTCATCGATTCACTGATTACCGTACGCTTCGTTTAATAATTATGAAGGACATCTTTGACTGCCGGTTGTTGCCACCAATAGACTAGGCCATTAAGTACTTCGGAATGGCAGTGCTGATATGTATAGTGCAGGGCACAACGGTCTTATGATATTGAGCGTTAAAAAGATTTAGGATAGCCCTGGGGAAAAATCATGCGAATAAGCGAAGGGTAGGCCAGCGTGTCGGAGCGGCTTAAATCACATTACTTGATATATACCTCCTTTTTCCCTAAGTTTGATGCTTTAAAAAGTAACAAAAACCATCGAAGTGAAATTTTTCAAATACCAGGGAGCAGGCAACGATTTTGTTTTAATAGACAATCGCAACCAACAATTTGATGCAAATGACACCACCCTAGTGGCACAGCTTTGTGATCGGCGTTTTGGTATTGGTGCTGACGGACTTATGCTTCTTCAGCAGCGGGTCGGGTATGATTTTGAGATGGTCTATTATAATGCAGACGGCAACCCTAGTAGTATGTGCGGTAATGGTGGACGTTGCATTGTATCTTTTGCAAAACATTTGGGTATTATTGAAAAGTCGACCAAATTCTTGGCGGTCGACGGCGAGCATGAAGCGACTATAAACGAAGCTGCTGATTGGGTAAGTTTAAAGATGATCGATGTGGAGCATATTGAAAAAGATGGAAACGACTTTGTTTTAAATACCGGGTCTCCTCATTATGTACAAGAGGTTAAAGACTTAAAAAATTTAGATGTTTTTAAGCATGGCGCAGCAATCCGATACAATAATACCTATAAGCAATCGGGTATTAATGTGAATTTTGTAGAAGCGCTGGAAGAAGGATACCAGGTCCGCACATATGAAAGAGGGGTGGAGGATGAAACCCTCGCATGCGGAACGGGCGTAACTGCTGTGGCACTGGCAATGGCCTGGCATCATAATCGTTTAGGAACATATAATACACCAATTAAAGCCATGGGGGGTGATCTCAATATTCGTTTTACTTATCTGGGAAATGGTGTATTTAAAGATATTTATTTGGAAGGTCCCGCTAAATTAGTATTCGAAGGATTGTTGCCTTAGCAGCGAATCGGAGATTTTTGCAATTTTTTGAAACAAAAAGCCCAACTAGTTGTTTCAACATCTAAGAACCAATTATAACGTATAGAAATTTAGCTTTTAAGGTAAACAGATGTACGCTTTGACAACGCTAGGTTGTTTGTGTTAGCCATTTTTAAAAAATAGCGAAAATAGTCTTCATTCTTCCGAATGAATGATACTTTTTACAGAAAAGCAACGTATTTTTAGTTTCTTACTATATGTTTTAAGGTTCTTTAAAGCATTTTGCATTTTTTTTATTTTTTTTCAGGTAAAGTATCATGTCTGTTTGATTTGTTTTTATTTTTTCTATGTTTTATAGATGTTTTATTGGGTAAATTATCTTTTTATTTTGTGTTTTTGTGAATTTTGTTTGATGTATTTGTAACAATTTTTGATTTTTTTTGGATAATATCGTTATTTGTGTTTTTTTTGTTGATAAATTTTAATTTTATATAATGATTTTTAATAAATAGCTATCTTTTGTGACGGGTGATTTCGATGTTTTGAATATTTTTTATGAAAGTTAGTGTTGTATTCGTGTATTTGAAGAAAGAATTTCTTTTAAATAGAGCTGCTCAGCGCCGAAAATTCGTTTTAGTAATAAAGCCAGCCGAATAAGGTTGTTGATATTGCTAGAAATCGTTTTATCATTGCCTACGAGGAAGGTAGGCGATATTAATCAATCATCATTTTATAACCATTCAAACAAACACATGAAACAGAAACTACTCAGTTTCTTTCTTATTAGCATGGCTTTGATAGGAAGTCTATATGCACAGGAAAGGACAATTCGAGGAAAAGTCACTGCAAAAGACAGTGGTGAGCCATTACCGGGCGTATCCGTTATGGTGTCTGGTACGGCATCGGGCTCGACGACCAATGAAGAAGGAATCTACTCGATTTCGGTTCCGGCTAATGCAAATGCATTAATTTTTTCTTACATCGGTTTTGAAAAAGAAACCGTCTCTATTGGGAACCAAACGGTAATAGACGTTGAGTTATCACAAGATGCGCAGGCATTAAGTGAAGTGGTCGTTACTGCTCTGGGAATTGAGCGTAAGCGAAACGAACTCGGTTATGCGGCCCAAGAGGTAAGAAGCGATGAGATTACACGTACACGCGATAATAACTTTACCAACGCCCTATCAGGAAAAGTTGCTGGTTTGGATATCAAACAATCGGGCACCATGGGCGGTTCAACCAATGTCGTAATGCGTGGTTATAAATCGTTAACAGGTAATAACCAAGCCTTATTCGTTATTGACGGAGTTCCTGTCAGCAATGTAAACACCAATACCGATTTAAAAGAGGATGCCGATGCGCAAAATCAAGGGCGTGGTGGATATGACTATGGAAATGCAGCCGCGGACATCAATCCGGATGATATTGAATCAATCAACGTATTGAAAGGAGCCGCCGCTTCGGCTTTATACGGATCTCGTGCATCCAATGGTGTTATCATGATTACCACGAAGAAGGGCAAGAAAAACAGCACAAACATTACTATCAACAGCGGGCTGAATATCGGTAAAATTGATAAAAGTACTTTTGCAAAATACCAAAAAGAATATGGTGCAGGTTATGTCAATCAGTACAGTGAAGAAGGCTACGCTTCTCCGGACGGTAACTTCTGGTATGAAACTGTGTTTGGTAATTCGGGGCCATCACTGGTAGTACCCTTTACGGAGGATGCTTCTTACGGTGCTGCTTTTGATCCTAATTTGCTTGTTTACCAATGGAATGCATTCGACGAAACATCTCCAACCTATGGACAGGCAACACCCTGGGTAGGGGCACAGAACGATCCCTCTAAATTTTTTAAAACAGGCCTTAATTCGATGCAAAGCATCAGTATTGATGGAGGAGGAGATGTAACGACTTATAAAGTGGGCTATACACGGAATGACGAAACAGGCGTTTTACCTAACAGTAAAATTACCAAGAATTTGTTTAACCTTTCCGGTTCGCACCAGATTAATGATAAGTTGACGGTGAGTGCTACTGCTAACTTTTCGAGGGTAGATGCGATTGGCCGTTATGGAACAGGCTATGACGGAAGAAATCCGAATCAAGGCTTCCGTCAATGGTGGCAGACAAATGTGGATATTAAGGAGCTGGAGCGTGCTTATGAGCGAGAAGAAAGAAATGTCACCTGGAACTGGTCGGATATCGGAGCTACCGGGCCGATTTATTCCAACAACCCTTACTGGGAACGATACAAAAATTATCAAAATGACAGCCGCAACCGCTATTTTGGTAGCGCCGTGGTGAATTGGAAGCCATTAGAATGGATGGATGTTTTGGGACGTGTTACTTTCGATGGATCGAATGAATTTCAGGAAGAGCGCCTGGCAATTGGAGGGGCCGATGTTCCGCAATACCAACGCTACGATCGTACCTACAGCGAGGCCAATTATGATTTAATGCTTAATTTCCATAAAGACTTAGCCGAGGATCTAACCTTTACCGGTTTGTTGGGAAGTAACTTACGGCGAAATTATTTGTCAGCTATTCGTGCGCAGACAAATGGCGGTTTGGCTTATGAGGGTATTTATTCACTTTCTAATTCTATTTTCCCCATCGAACCGCCAAGAGAACGCTACGAACGGATCGGTGTCGATGGCCTGTTTGCCAATGCGAACTTCGGTTATAAGGAAACCTACTTTATAGAAGGATCTATCCGCCGAGATCAATCCACCACATTGCCAACTGATCATAATGTTTATTGGTATCCCTCGGTCGCGGGAAGTTTCTTGTTCTCCAATCTGTTAAAAGATTCGAACTGGTTGGACTATGGTAAGTTGCGGGTTAACTATGCCGAGGTCGGAAACGATGCCTCCGCTTTGAGTTTATATAATACCTATACCATCAACACTCCATTTAATGGTATTCCAATGGCTTCTATTTCCCAAGAGCTTCGTAATTCGAATTTAAAACCGGAACGTACTAAAAGTTTTGAAGTTGGTTTGGAAATGAACTTTTGGGATTCAAGGGTAGGTTTCGATGCCAGTTATTATCGTTCGACATCCTTCGATCAAATTATGGCAGTAACGGTTTCTTCAGCAACTGGATATGATAGACGGTGGGTAAACGCCGGCTCGCTGCGAAATCAAGGTTTCGAATTGAGCGCATTTGTAATTCCGGTGCGGACTGATGATTTTTCCTGGACGATGAACTTGAATTTTGCGCGTAACCGAAACAAGATGATTGAGCTGTACGAAGGGAATGATAATTTACAGTTGGGAACCTTCCAAGGTGGTATTACGTTAAATGCTACCCTGGATCAACCATTCGGAACGTTGAGAGGTGTGGATTATGTATATCAGGATGGACACCATGGTGATCCCGACTACCGTATTGTTGGCGAGGATGGTTACTACCTCACCTCGGATCCGGACCAGGTTTTGGGTAATATCAATCCCGATTGGCTGGGCGGTATCCAGAACAACTTTAAGTATAAAGACTTTTCTTTATCTTTCTTAATCGATATCAAAAAAGGGGGTAGTTTATTCTCTTTAGATCAATATTATGGCATGTCGACCGGTATTTATCCCGAAACTGCCGGCCTGAACGATTTAGGCAATCCGAAACGCTTGCCAATCAGTCAAGGTGGCGGTGTTGTTTTGCCGGGGGTTAATCAGGATGGTACGCCAAATGCAACCCGCGTAGAAGCGTACGATAACTCCGTTACACCTTATGGCTATGCCAATAATCCGCAGGCGGGGTTTATCTACGATGCAGGATACATCAAATTGAGGGAAGTTTCGCTTACGTACAGCTTACCGAACAGGTGGCTGGCGAATACGAACTTTTTCAAGGGTGTCGACTTTTCGCTGGTTGGAAGAAACCTTTGGTTGATTCACAGCAATGTGCCTTATGCGGATCCGGAAGGCGGATTGAGTTCGGGTAACTTACAGGGTATTCAAAGTGGCGTATATCCTGCTGTTCGGAATTTTGGATTTAATGTTCGAATGAGGTTCTAGTAAATATTAAGATCGTATAAAATGAAAAGAATATTCTTATATCTTGCGCCATTGGTTTTATTGGCCTCGTGCGCAAAAAATCTGGATGACTACAATGTCGATCAGAAGAATCCTGCGGAAGTTTCGCAGGCCCCACTCTTCAGTAATGCACTGAAAGAACTTACCGATGATGTGACTTCTCCGAGTGTTAATATTAATGTGTTTCGATTTTGGATTCAACAGTGGACTGCTACCACCTATCAGGATGAACCCCGATATAATTTTGTTACCCGAAATATTGCTCAAAATTTTTGGGAGCCGCTTTATCAGGAAGTATTACATGATTTAAAGCAAGCAAAAGCTTATGCAACGGATGATACGGAAATTGAAGACGTTCAGCGAAATAATCAGTTGGCTGCAATTGAAATCACTTCTGTGTATGCTTGGACGGTGCTCGTGAATACCTGGGGAGATGTGCCTTATACAGAAGCGCTTTCCGATATTGGTCAGCCAAAATATGATGATGCGGCCACGATCTATGCCGATCTGTTAAACAGACTGGACGCCGCTATCGCGATGATTGATCCCAATGGTGATAGCTTTGGTAGTGCTGACTTATTATACGGTGGCGATATGGCTGCCTGGTTAAAGTTTGCGCATAGTTTAAAATTGAAAATGGCGATAACGCTGGCTGATGTTGATGAGACGAAGGCCCGCGAGATCATCAGTACCTCGGTTGCGGCGGCTTTTACAAGCAATGCAGATAATGCTACCTTCGCCTATGTTTCGGCATCGCCTAACAATAACCCGGTTTCCAATAACTTAAACTCACAGTTTACCTCGCGGCAGGATTATGTTGCGGGAGGACCCTTTATTAGTGTATTGAACAGTGTGCAAGATCCTAGGCGTCCGTTTTTCTTTACCACGGTTAATGGTGAATATGTAGGTGGTGGAATTGGATCCAGTAATCAATATTCAACGAATTCTAAGCCAAGTGATAAGGTTATAGCGCCTGATTTTGAGGCACTGTTGCTCGATTATTCGGAAGTAGAGTTTATTTTAGCAGAGGCCGCAGCCCGATGGGGGCTCGGTGGGACCCCAAGTGAGCATTATAATAAAGCGATAGAGGCATCCATCACCTACTGGGGTGGAGATGACCGAGATGTAGCAACTTATTTAGCGCAGCCGGCTGTTGCTTATGAAACGGCTTCAGGGGATTGGAAGGAAAAGATCGGTGTACAAAAATGGTTGGCTTTATATAATAGAGGTTATGATGCTTGGGTAGAATGGAAACGGCTAGACTATCCCCAGTTAGAACCCGCCTTCCGAGCTGTTGACCCGGGTATTATACCCAATCGATTAACCTATCCGATTAGTGAACGTACGTTAAATGGCACAAATGTAAATGCTGCGGCTTCCAAACTAGGTGGCGATGACGTAGTTCATAAGATTTTCTGGGATGTGAATTAGTTTGTTAATTAATCAATTTTTATGAAAATAGAAAGGCTTTCCGAAAGGGAGGCCTTTTTTTGTGAACCGTTTCCATGAAGGCTTGAGGAGATCGAGGATTGAAATGGAACTTTTTGGTCTGTTACATTCAGTTGTTCTAATGCTGTTCTAATGTATCTGAGGCGTAGTATTTGTAACATTTTCTAATTTTTTTTGAAAATTTTAAAATAGAAAGAATATTTGCGGTTGATTTTAACATTTTTTAACATCTAGCTAATATTAAAATCTACTTGCTAAAGCGTGGCAAAGGAAATTGTTATGTATCCCATGCGTGGACAGGTTGGCAAGGAATAACAAAAAATGAAGTATTGACTATAGAGGAAATGGATACCCAAGTGAGGGCTTATATACTTATTATTAAACCAGGTGAATAAATCCTATTCATCGACCTTTTCTTTTTTTATATAATTGCTTATAATCCCTATTTAATATATTAACTTAAAATCAAACACATGAAACAAAAACTACTAAGTTTCTTTCTAGCGTTTTCTTTGCTCATCGGAGCAGCGTATGCGCAAGAAAGGACAATTAGAGGGAAGGTAACCTCAGATGACGGTGAACCTTTTCCAGGAGTGTCGGTTATCGTTACAGGAACTACTTCCGGGACGCAAACAGATGCTAACGGAAATTATTCATTAACCATACCAGCAAATGCGACCACCTTAATATTTAGGTATATCGGTTACAATTCCCAAACTGTTCAAATAGGATCTCAAACCACGATAAATGTTACGCTGGCAGAAGCTGCTTCTGAATTGAGTGAAGTCGTGGTAACAGCTAACGCTATCGAAAGAGAAAAGCGAACATTGGGATATTCTGCCCCTACCATCAATAGTGAAGAGTTAGTGGAAGGCAGAAGTACCAGTCCATTGAACGCCTTGGTTGGTAAAGTGGCTGGAGCTAATATCACAACAACGTCTAATGCTCCTGGTAGCTCCTCGCGTGTTGTTTTGCGTGGAGGGTCGTCGATTGCAGGAAATAATCAGGCGCTGATTGTAGTTGACGGGATTCCGATCGACAATGAAAGTAAGATTGGAGGAGGATCAACCTTATCGAGTGTAGACTTTGGTAATAGAGGAAACGATATCAATCCGAACGATATAGCATCAATCACTGTGTTAAAAGGACCTGCGGCGGCGGCATTATATGGTTCTCGTGCCTCCAATGGTGCATTGATCATTACAACCAAGAGCGGAAAGAGGGGGAGCGATAAAACGGAAATCACCTTTACTACGACGAATTCGTTGTCGTCTATTTTAAAACTTCCAGATTTTCAAAATGAATATGGACAAGGTTATTTCGACTATGCTTATGATGAAAATGGGAATCCAACGTTTACTAACGATCCGAAAGAAAATTGGAGCTGGGGAGCGCCTTTCACAGGAGAAGTGCAAGAATGGGGGCAAGCAGTAGATGGTGTGCGTTTGACCAAGCCTTATTCCGCAGTAAAAAATAACGTGAGAGATTTTTTTAAACCAGGCTTTACGTCGGATAACAACCTCAGTTTTTCAGGAGGCGGTGAAAAGACAAGTTTTTATCTTGGTCTAAATTCTCTCAACTCAAATAATGTTTATCCAGGAAATAAAGATACCTACAACAAATATGGGGTCCGATTTAATGGGACTACGGAATTTAGCAATAAATTTTATGCGGGCATTTCTTTAAACTATAATAGAATAAATAGCAACAATGTTGGAGGAGGCCAAGGTGATTTTTCAGTATACGATAACGTATTGCAAACACCTCGTGATATTCCGTTGACGGATTTAAAGGACTTAGGAAATAAATATTACGGTTATGGTTACGTAGACGCTAACGGCATTCCACAAGACGACAAGTATGGCTATTATGGTGCCTATACAATGAATCCTTATTGGGTGCTTGAGAATTTTAACAACTATAATGAGGTAAATAGAATTACTGGAAATGTTAATGTTGGATATAAGCCTGTTAGTTGGCTAGATATAAAGGAGCGTATTGGGGTAGACAATTATACTGACAGAAGACGTTTTGAATCGCCGAAGTACTCTTTTGTACCGGCTGATAATACAACTGGTAATTACTCAGCTTCTGCTAATTTACATAATAGCAATGGATCCTATCAAATTGATCAATATAACGTCAACGAGATTGTTCATGATTTAATGATAACAGCCACCCATCAATTCAATGAGGATTTCAGCGCATCTTTGATGGTTGGTAATAATATTAGACAACGCTATACTTCGGAGAGTGAGACTGCCACAAACGAAAGCGGGGGACTAGTGGTTCCTGGCTGGTATAATTTATCCAATAGTAATGGACCTGTGAATATTATACGCGATTATATGAGTAAAAGAAGACTGGTCGGTGTTTATGCAGACTTAAATCTGTCGTACAAAAATTTTCTTTATCTTGAGGCTACGGCGAGAAACGACTGGTCATCGACATTACCGCAAGGGAATAATTCATTCTTTTACCCAAGTGTAAGTGGATCTTTCGTGTTCAGTGAATTATTTGACCAGCAGTCTAATATAAGAAATATCATCAGTTACGGTAAGTTGAGGTCTAGCTGGGCAAAAGTTGGTAATGATACAGACCCTTATCAGCTACTTACAACGTTTTCAAGAGGTGAAATTTTAGGTAGTTTTGGTAGCACTACTTTTCCTTTTGGAAACGTTGCTGCTTTGATGTCTGGAACTACTATTGGTAATGCCAATTTGAAACCGGAAATTACTAGATCATTCGAAATCGGTGCCGATCTAGGTTTCTTCAACAATCGTTTGTCTGTTGACTTTTCCTATTATGACAACAATTCAAGGAATCAAATCTTAAGCATTCCTATTCCTAATTCTACAGGATACGGGTTCAGTGTGGTGAATGCTGGAGAAGTACGGAATAGGGGAGTTGAGTTAGCGTTGAGGGGTACACCTATTCGCACAGAAGGAGGCTTCTCTTTGGAGCTCTTCGGAACTTACACAAAAAACAACAATAAAGTAATTGAATTAATGGAAGGCGTTGATCAGGTTTCATTAGGCGGCTTTAGCGGCATGTCAATTGTAGCAGCCAAAGGCCGTCCTTACGGTGAATTCTATGCTGTAACAAATGCTACAGATGATCAAGGTCGTACCATTGTAGATGCTGAATCTGGATTACCGGTTAACACAGCAGAAGCACAATATCTTGGTAGTTATAATCCTAAATATCAGGCTTCATTGGGAACGAATATCCGCTATAAAAATTGGTCTCTTAACGCCTTATTTGATACTAAGCAAGGCGGCAAGTTTTTCTCTAGGACTAAGGACATCTTAGGTTTCGTGGGAACTTCTGCGGAAACTGGTGGAGAACGTATTGATGTTATTTTCCCTAATTCGGTTTATTTAGACGAAAATGGCAACAGTGTTGTTAATACAGATGTTACGTATAACAAGCAAGACTATTATCCTGCTATGGCGAGTGGCGTTAGCGTAATCGATGGCTCCTTCGTTAAGTTGAGAAATCTAACACTCTCTTATCAATTTACAAAAGAACAACTAAGAAATAGTCCTTTTGGCGCTTTAACTATTGGCCTATATGGAAATAATTTGTTTATATGGACACCTAAAGAAAACCAGTTCGCTGATCCGGAGGTAAACTCTGCAGGATCGGGCAATACACAAGGTTTTGATTTTACTGCCCAACCCTCTTTGAGAAATTATGGTATTAATGTAAAGGTATCCTTTTAAAGAAACGAATAATGAGAACGAAATTTAAATTGAGTATAAAAAGCCTACTAGCTCTGGGTCTTGTTGCTAGTTTAGGGTTGAATAGCTGTAAGGATTTTTTGGATGTGAACGAAAATCCGAATAATCCGGACTCCGCGGAACCAAGTTTATTGCTTCCAACTGTAGAAGCTTCAATAGGACAAGTTGTTGGTAATGCATTTCAGGTATATGGAGGAATGTGGGCTCAATACTGGACCCAAAATCCTTCTTCTTCCCAATACCGGGCGATCGATCAATATAACCAAACTAACAGCTCGACAGATCGCGTGTGGTTAACGATTTATCGGAATGCGCTTAATAATGCGCAAATAATGATAAACGATCAGGGGACTTCTAATGAATATTTTAAGGGGATTGCCTATCTTTTGAAAGCGTACACATTTCAAGTTGCAACAGATGCTTTCGGCGATATTCCCTTAAGCGAAGCTTTAAAGGGAAATGAGTATGGAAGCCCCCGTTATGAAAGTCAAGAAACTGTTTACGATAACATATTTATGTTTATCGATCAAGGGCAGGCGTTGTTAAATACAGAAGATGCCGTTTTGCCTGGCAGCCAAGACATGATTTTTCAAGGCGATGTAAACAAATGGAAAGCTTTTGGAAATACCTTAAAATTAAAGGCCTATTTACGTTTGTCGCAAGTTGATGCGGAGAAGGCACGGGCTGGGATTGAGGCGTTGTACGCTAACAATCCAGTATTTCTTGAAGAGGACGCATCTATTGCTTATTCAACAACTGGCGGAAATGAAAACCCTTTATACAATGAAATGGTAAACTTGGGTTATACTCAGAATCTGGTAGCGAGCGGTACTGCAGTTACTGCATTCTTGAGGAACAATGACCCAAGGCGGTTTGCATTCTACAGTCCAATCAGCGGTCAGGATTCTATCGCTTATATTCCTCAAGGAACATATAGCTCAAATACTGGAAAAGAAGTTTCCCCACCATCTGCATTAGTTGGAGGTTTTGCAAATAATCCAGCGTCGGCTATTGCTCCTGTTAAGGTGATTTCAGCTGCCGAGAGTTATTTCTTACAAGCAGAAGCTGTTGCAAGAGGGTGGGCATCAGGTGATGTTACGCAGTTATTTACCCAAGGGATTAGAGAAAGCTTTGCTGCTGTCAATCTAAGTGGTGATGCAGATGTGTATATTTCGGAAGCCGAAGACGCACAGCTACCTGCAGATTTAAATGGCAGAGTTCAAGCAATAATTACGCAGAAGTATTACGCGATGTGCGGCTTTCAGGGATTTGAAGCTTGGACCGAATGGCGTCGTACTGGCTATCCGAATTTTCTAGTAAGATCTGCGGCTTCTGTTATAGGAGTAGATCGTATGCCCCTTCGCCTGTTATATCCCAGTAACGAGGCTAATACGAACGGAAACTTTCCAGGAACAGTTGTTGTTTATGAACCAGTTTGGTGGGATAAATAGATTAATCTAATTAACCGCAATCCTTTAGACTTAACTCCATTGGATAGACAGTAAATTTGTCCAACGGAGTTTTATTTAAATCATCACTGCTGTCTGGAAAAATAAAAAGGAGCAGAAGAGTACAAAAGTGGTTAGCTATGTATATGCAAGGGATTCAAGCTTGGTTAGAAAGAATATGTCTCGATATCAAAAAACCAGGGGGTGCTCAACTTTTTGTTGCACCGGTTAGCGGAAGCCTGGATCAGAACGTTGATTTTGTACCCTATAGAATGACTTATCCGGTTGAAGAGCAAACAAGGAATGCTGTTAACTATAGAGACGCTGTCTCGAAAATAGCAAGAGGTGTTGGATTCGAAGGGTGCGAAACAATGGTGGATGCCTTAGAGGTGCATTCATTATCAATAAAAAAGCCAGCGGGATTTTCTTATTTGAAGAAAATCCCGCTGGCTTTTTTATCATCAACTTTTAATTGGTTTTACGAATCCAAAGAAGTGGTTTCTTGGTTGTAAGTGGCTGTCTGTGTGCTGTAAAGTGTGATTATTATAGTTTTTGCTTTAATATATTAATCTTTTGTTTGATTAAATTAAAATATGATTTTATTTTTTTTTATCTGAATGATTAGTCTATCTTTACAATAAAATCGGATACAATTATGAAACAATATTTACCAATTATCCTATCCTTAGCATTGATTTTTTCGTGTTCTAAGAAAGATGCTGTTGAAAAAGGCAATGAGTTAACTCAAGACAAGACTATTACTTTTGATCAGGCCATGAGTATGATAAAAAGTGGGGCAAATACGGAGGCTTTGAATGTTGCTCTTTCGGCCATGCCCAATATGAAAACAACAACTATAGATTTTCAATCTCTTCAGGGTTATGATGCTTGTGCTACTTCGGAAAAGACCGTTAATGATATTATATTCAAATCTACTCAAGGGTTCTCAAAGCTTCGTGTAAATAATTATAATACTAAAACTCTTTACATTTTAAGCCTGTCTACATCACATGCTTATTCTGAATCCGCACCTGGGAGTTACGGCAGCGGTATGTCAATTAAGTATCCTTTTAAGCAAGGATCGATATATAAAATAAAAACCACTTTTGGTGGAACAGATTATGAATGGGGGCAAACTAAAGATATTAGAAGATATCCAACTTTGCAGGCGAGGCTAACCAATAACCCAACTACTACGTCGATTTGTGCAAATTCGGCTCCAATTAATTTGACAGGTTCATCCGAGCCGACACAGGTTTTTCCTGCTATAGCTAAGGACGCTGCAAAGGCAGTGGAATTATTATTTACTGCTGATAAATGTTATGATTATCTTTGGCTAAGCGCTCTTCCAAATACTTCTGGAAAGTCAAACTCCACAGCGGAACTATGGAATAATATTGTTATTGAAGAGCAAAATCAATTTGCTGTTGCTGGTCCAGATAATCTAGATGTCAACGAACAGCAGACATATTCAGTTGAAGCTTTTTCTCTACCAATTAATTCCAGCTTCACTTGGTCTGTATCTGGTAATCTTCAGATAGTGGGTTCTAACCTTGGGCCAACTGTAATCATTAAATCGACCGCGACAGGGGGTGGAACAATTTATGTTTCAATAAACGGTTGTACCAATATAATATCAAAAACTCTCTCCACAGGTCCCCGGCCTGTAACGTCTTTCAACTTTTCAAAGAACGGGCATGGAGTAATATTGGTTACCACAAGTGGACAGGGCACAGTACCGACAGGAACTAAATATAAATGGTATTTGAATAATAACCTCGTTGCGACAGAAACTTTCGGAAGACGAGGTTTTACTATAAATTGCGGTGCGACAGCAAAAATAGGCGTTGAAGTTGTATATCCGTATGGTACTTCGGCGCGATATACGGAATCATATACCAATATTTGTGATGAGCTTTAATTTCCGAGATGTTTTTGAGTTTTTCCTCCATGAATGACGGGAGGAAAAACTTTTACCAAAAACCTACGCACGTAGCAATATAACGAAGATTTGCTAGTGATTATTTCTGATTATATTCTCCTCAAGATCAATATTTCAGTACGTATCACATGTTACACCATGATTTGTACGTTTTTTTGCGAGTTGATTCTGATAATTTTTTTTGGGGGGGTATTGTTACAATTCTTATCTTATTTTAATATGATTTTTTTTGATAAATAGGCTTTTTTTGAAGGTAGCCATCGTTTTTTGTTTTAAATCAATAAAATTTTTCAGTTAGACCTTGCAAAAAAAACGTTAAATGTTAGTTTTGCTGTGAATTAGGTATTAATTAAAGGGTAGATAATTTAGCTAAAGCAAATTTGAAGAAAGTTTACTAAAATCAACTGTATTTCTCTGGGTATTTTACGTTTTCGTTCGCTCTTACGTGGATGTATGAACTTTTTTGCATGCAGAGCTTTGTCTTCCCCCCGTTTACTTGGTTATAAAAAAGTATTCTATGCCGAATAGGATAAAATATCAGCTTGGAACCTTTGTACTGGTTATCAAACCGGGCGAGTGAGACGTATTTGGAGATAAGTCCACAAACAGTCTTCTATATTTAATCAATCAATCAATTTAATTTTTTAACCAAACATCAAACACATGAAACAAAAACTACTTGGTTTCGTTCTGCTGTGCCTGGGACTGATTCAGATCGTCTATGCGCAGGAACGAAGAATTAGCGGTAAAATAACGGAGACAGACGGCAGGGGATTGCCCGGTGTATCCATTGTGATCTCAGGGACATCCAACGGAACGCAAAGTGATGGACAAGGAAATTATTCGATTGCGGTACCAGCTGATGCACGAACCCTAACGTTTAGCTATATCGGCTTCAGATCGATTACCGAATCCATTAATGGACGAAATGTAATTAATGTTGTATTGTCTTCGGATGCATCGGAGCTTTCCGAGGTAATTGTAACGGGGTATGGGACACAAAAAAGGCAAGAGTTTACCGGTTCTGCGGCCTCTGTACGAGGCGACGTCATTAAATCAATGCCGATACAAAGTTTTGGACAAGGTTTAACAGGACAAGCTACGGGGGTTAATATCGTACAACCGAATGGTTTGCTAAATAATCCACCAGTGATTCGTGTTCGTGGTTTGAGCTCTTTATCACTCAGTTCCTTTCCTTTAGTCGTGGTGGACGGTATTCCAATTACAACAGATAATGCTACACAATTTGAAGGTACAAATTTAAACGCAGCCGCAAATAATCCGTTGGGAGATATTAATCCGGCGGATATTGAGTCGATGGATATCTTGAAGGACGCCGCTTCGGCAGCCATTTACGGATCAAGAGCGGCAGCAGGTGTGTTAGTCATTACCACTAAGAAAGGAAAAGAAGGAAAAACAAGTGTGACTTATGATGGCTGGGTAGGCAATACAAAGGCCGTTCGACTCCAAGAAGTATTGAATGCCGAGCAATATGTAACACATAAAAATGCAGCGCTAGCGAACGCTTTGGCAATTAATCCCAATGCGGTTCCTCCAGCGCAAAGAGACGATGAAGGTCGAGGCTTTTTCTTGCAGTACAATGATGACGGATCGGTTGTCGATACCCGTTGGTATGATGAAGTTTATCGATCGGCTTGGCAGCAAAATCATAATTTGACTATTTCCGGAGGAACAGAAAAAACGAAGTATTATTTTTCCGCAGGACTTTCTGATCAGGATGGATTTTTGAAGGGCAATGATTTTAAACGGAAAACGGGCAGGATGAATATTGATCATCAAGCAACGAATTGGTTAAATTTAAGGGCTAACGTAAATTACACGAATACGCAAAATAATGCACCCAATTCGGGCTCTATTGATGGTGGTGCCTATGCTTCATCTGGCTTAGGGCGTATAGCAATGGCGCAAATGCCAAACGTCCGTCCATTTAATCCAGATGGTAGCTACAATATTGAAGGGAATGCCATTGGTCGCGGTGCCAACTTAATTCCTGCGCAATATGCTAACCCGTATCCTTTGATTGAATTAGATAAAAACGCGTCAGAAACAAATCGTTTATTAGCCAATCTTGGAGCCCGTATTAAGCTAGCTGAAGGATTGAACCTCCAAACAACATTCTCATGGGATTTACGTAACATCGAGAATCAACGATTTTGGAATCCTGTTCAAGGTGATGGATGGGGAAGTACAGGACAGGCCTTTAACAATCAGATTCGTTCTGAAAACTGGAATTGGGTAAATACCTTAACATACGATAAAACGTTCAATGGAGTCCATAACTTGAGCTTGCTAGTCGGATCAGATGCTCAAAAACGTTCAGATCGTGCTTGGGGTGGGCAGCGTTCTAATTTAGCAGATCCTTTTTATGACCAGTACCAAGGTAGTTTTTTAGTGAATACTTCCGGTGGCAATTGGGTGAACGAAGTTGCCTACGAGGCCTATCTGGGAAGTGTGAGTTACAATTATGATAACAAATATTACATAAGCGGAAATTTTCGAAGAGATGGAAATTCTGCCCTATCCCCTGATAATAGATGGGGTAGTTTTGGAGGAGTTTCTGTGGGTTACACGATTTCCAATGAAGAGTTTTTTAAGACTTCGAACCTAGCTAACACCATTTCTAATTTCCGGTTGAAGGGAAGTTGGGGTAGAGTTGGTAATGGCAATTTAAATAATTTATATGGTGCGTATAACTTATACCAGACGGGTATATATGGGGGCGTATCGCGTAATTATTATATTCAGGCAGGAAATAATGATTTAAAATGGGAAACCAGTACACAGCTCAATATAGGGCTGGATGTAGGTTTCTTCAATAATCGATTAAACTTGGAAGCCAATTACTATAACAAGGATATTGACAATATGATATTGGCCGTACCCCAATCGCCGTCTAAAGGTATTCCTGCTCCGGCGACGATTGATGAAAATACAATATTGTTAAATGTGGGATCCATGTATAACAGAGGGTTTGAATTTAATATTAATGCAACCCCCATTGATAAAGGGGACTTCACTTGGACGACCAGTTTAAATTTCTCAACCCTGAAAAATCGCGTCACTAGTTTAGTGGATGAAACCACGCCATTACTTGCGTATACTTCGGGCCTTGAATTAACCAGCATTACACGAGTAGGGTACGCTGCGGCCAGCATTTACGGTGTGAAATCGGCCGGTGTAAACCCCGAGAATGGTCGCCGGATTTTTGAAACAAGGGATGGTGTGCAAGTTCAATATTTACATGGTGGAGAACAATTTGTAGATGGCAATGGCAATACCTTTAGAACATCGTATACTTATTTAGACGGTACGCCGGCGACTGGTGTTAACATCGCTAATGAGCAGCAAATATTAGGAAATACGATACCTACTTGGTTTGGTGGCTTTAACAATAACTTTCGCTATAAAGCTTTTGATTTAGGATTGATATTTACCTTTTCGGGCGGTAACTACATTTATAATGGAACGAGAGCAGGTTTATTAGACCAACGCGTTTGGAATAACTCTACTGAGATTTTGGATGCTTGGTCACCTGAAAATACAGGGAGCAAAATTCCTCGGCCGGTATATGGGGATAATGTTTCCAACGGTTCCTCTTTCCTGATTTCGGACAATGTTGAAAAGGGTGATTTCTTACGACTTCAAAATGTGAGCTTAGGGTACAGTTTACCAAAGCATCTTTTTGGAAATAGCGGGATACAGTCCGTGCGTGTTTATGGCTCTGCACAAAATCTATTTATCGTTACGGGTTATCGTGGTGTAGATCCCGAAATATCAAGTAATGGTAACCAAAATCTTTCTTCGGGTATTGAACGTAATTCAATACCTCAGGCCAGAACATTTACCATGGGGCTAACAGTAGGGTTCTAAGTAGAATTAATAAGTGAAATAAAATGAAATCGATACATAAAAATAAAGCGAAAGAATTGCTGAAAATTTCTTTGTTAGCTTTCGTACTAACAACCACAGCAACGAGCTGCAGTAAGGATTTTTTAAACCTTCGTCCTGAACTAAGTATTCCGGAAGATAATATGTTTGACACGCCTGAGCGTATTTTAACCCACGTCAATGGCTTATACGCTTCGGCAAAAGATGGAAGATTAATGGCGGGGCGCTACTATATTTATAATGACATAAGAGCGGAAGAATTTGTAAACCGTACTACGAATGGTGTAACGGGACTTGCGGTTTATAATCATACCAATGACGCAGCGACCACACAGGTAAACAATTTTTGGATTCAAGCCTACATGACCATTAATCGGATTAATAAATTCTTAGAAGATTTTGATAAATATCCCGGGGTGGTTAGTACAGAATTGGAGGCTAATTATCGAGGAGAAGCGAAGTTTGTTCGGGCTTGGATGTACTATGCCTTAGTTCATATGTTTGCTACCCCCTATGCGCAAGACAACGGAGCTTCACCTGGTTTACCCTTACGTCTGAAAGCGGAAACAAATACGGAGAACAATTCATTTCCGAGGAGCACGGTTTCGGAAGTATATGCACAGATCCTTACGGATTTGGATGAAGCGGAAACCTCTTTACCAGCGGACTACAGCAACGCTAACTTGCGAACTACAAGGGCACACAAGAATACCGCGATTGCATTAAAAACGAGGGTTTATTTAGCCATGGGTAATTTTGCGAAAGTGATTGAAGAAGCGAATAAAATCGTTTCGCCATCAGCTCCTTTTAGTGCTCCGACTGGTGTACCGCATGCGTTACAGGCAAACATACAGTCTGTTTTTATTACCCCCTATACCACCACGGAAAATATTCTATCAATGCCTTTTGCTGATACAAACGCACCGGGCACGCAAAACCAAATAGGATACTACTATAATACCGGGAATGGAAATGTGGAGTATTATCTAAATACCAGTACAGGTAGCGATGTAATCACCGGGATTTATACAGATCCACAATGGCATGAAGGAGATTCCCGGAAGACTTTGCTGACAGCTGATTATACAACTGGAGGAAGCACGGTGCGTATTTTAACAAAATGGGCGGGTGTTTCTCCTTTCATTGATTGGGTCCCCGTGATTCGGTACGCAGAGGTATTACTCAATCTGGCAGAAGCGGAAGCAGAAGCAGGTGATCAGACAAGAGCATTGGCCTTGGCAAATGCCGTACATACGCGCTCAGATGCCAATAATCCACTTACCAGTTCAAGTAAAACGGATCTTATCGAAAAAATTCTGAAAGAGCGTCGTATTGAGCTGCTTGGCGAAGGTTTTAGAGCACCTGATATTATGAGAAGAAGTGAAACGATTCTTTCTTATGGTGCTGGAGGTGAAATCAGCCCATCTTCTTCCTCCTATATATTCCCTATTCCGGTAGGAGAACAACAGACGAATCCAGGGCTTTAATAGAGATTTGATTTCCATAAAAACCGTCAAATAAGCGAAGGACGGTTTTTATGGAAAACGTGTTATAAATCTTAAAAACATAAACTTATAAAATACTCAACCCAGATTTTATATAGATTTGTTTGGATTTTAAAAACATTAACACTGTAAGCCGTGAAATTGTAGATAAGTTACCGATCTCTATCATATAAAAGTGTATACGCAAAAGAATACTTTTTTGAATCTAAATGAATAATTATTAATATAACCTAAGTATTATGAAAAAAATTTATGTTAGTTTAATAGTAAGTTCGATTTGTTTTGGCTGTACAAAGGAAAAATCAATTCCAGAAGGACCTAATGTTGAAACCCAAACAACTCTAGCTCGTCATTTATCCCCACTGGGAATAGTTTCGCCAACACTGGATTGGGAAAGTATTGACTTAATGCCTATGCCTTCAGGTAGCTATAATGTCGTAGTGCCTTGGGGATCAGCGGCTAGCAGACAAATGCCAGAGGAATTTGTCCATGATTATAAAAAGGTCGATGGTTGGGAGCTGGTTTATAATACATTCACTTCGTCAACGATTCATGATCACCTGTTCTTTGTGCTGTATAACAAGTATAGAGGAATAATACGGATGTATTACTATGTAAAGCCAGGCAACTATATTTTTTCGACAAATATTGTACATACACTAATGGGACAGGGTACGTATTCCGCAAACTCTCCCATTTTAAATTTTACAGAGCCTGGAATGATCGATATAAGTGAAAATAAACTTCAGACGTCTACTTTGGAAAACTTTCAAGTAGCGCCGGGGACATGGTATGCTTTTCAATATGAATTAGCCTATGACGAAAATCTTGTCAATCAAAATTATCAAAACTTCAGTTTTTTATGGCCAATAAAATCTAATAAAATACAGCAAGTGAGCGTTAACGGCACTATTCAAGGAACTTTGACAAACAGTCTTTCTGTTTCAAATGTAAATCTAACCACAACGCCGAATTTTTCTGGTAATGCTAACATACCAATTTATTCAAGTTACGGAGCGTCATCAACACCTGGGTCGTCTCCTTCTATAGTGAAAACAATACTTGACGCTTTAGGGGGTGTTGTAAAGGACTTGCTAGGGGGGCTGTTTGGTAAGAAGAGTGGAGGAGCTGAGGTTGTGCAGTATGCAATTAACGCAAATGTAAATCTGACTGGTCAAATTACTTCTGATTTTTTAGTTGGATCGCTTGGATTGGCCGTTCCTGGTTACGATCAATCACAAACCACAGGACTTTTGCCGATATATAATGAGCGATTGGGTGTTTTTTATTTATCCGATAAACCAATAATAAACGAGACAACTCAGATTCACAGTATTTATGATCAGAATGGAATGGAGATAGATCAGAGATATGTTTATCATTATCAAGCGGTCGATAATTCTTATCAAATGGTTTTCAATCCAGCGGTATTAGCAGTTGCAAACATCGAAAACCTAACTAAACGCGTTATTACAACAGATGGAGGGAATCTATTATCGGGAACAAGAGAAACTATAGGTGTAACGGGGGTGGCGACCCAATATGAAGGTTCACCAACCAATGTCATTGGTTTACGTATATCATTTGATGTGGTTCCCAAAAATGGCAGCCCTCGTGTGAAAATCGTAAAATCGTTTAAAACAAACATTTCTTATAGTACAGAGTATCTAAACTAATTATCGTCATCTAAACCAGAACTAAATGTTTTAAGTAAAGTGTAAACCAATATCGTTTTATATCATTGAATTATTTGGATATTGAAGAATGCTCAATGTATTCTTGAAGGAAAACTTTATGGCCTGGTATGTTAATGGATGAAATCTAATCTAAGATTTTGAAATTAATTGATAACTTTAGAAAGTCGCTCTTAGTCGGTCGACTTTTTATTTTAACAACATTGCGTATTCCTGAACTACAATTCCCACGTCTTGTTACAAAAAAGATATAACCATAACCAGAAAAATCTTGTTTACTTCATAATAGACGAAAGTTTGACTGCTCTTTTCTAATACGAATAAAAAAAAACTTGCAAAATATCTCCAAAATCTTAGTTTTGTTTAGTAATTGTCAATTTTTTATTAGTAATAACCCTAACATTTTTGGCGTATTGAGATAGATTTACTTTCATCTTTTAGGTATTAGTGCATTAAATAATGAATTCCAGAGCGCTTTGATTGGCCTGATCCTACATCTATTTTTCTCGATTTTTGCTAATATACAGGGACTGAGTTGTTATGGTAAATAATATAGAATATTTATTTTTCAGCTTATCTATGCTTGCGATAAAGTTAATGCATATGTCTGGATAAAAAACCTGAGGAATGAACACTCATTAGGTTTTTGTTGCTGAATATAAGTGCATTATTTTATATTTTTTAATCAATTTAATTTTTAACCAAAAAATCAAACACATGAAACAAAAACTACTAAGTTTCCTTTTGTTGTGCACAGTCCTTATAGGGGCAGTGTATGCGCAGGAGAGAAGAGTCAGCGGTAAAGTAACTGACGAGAAAGGAGAGCCGCTTCCGGGAGTGTCGGTAGTTGTCAGCGGTTCCACCATTGGAACCCAGACAGGCAATGACGGTACATTCTCTTTGTCAGTTCCAACTGGTGCTGTAAGTTTAACTTTTAGCTACATTGGTTATAAAACATTAGTACAAAGTTTAAGCGCAGGAAACAACTTGGACGTAACGTTGGGAATTAATGCTTCTGAATTATCGGAAGTCGTGGTTGTTGGTTATGGACAACAAAGTCGAGCATTAAGCACACAAACGGTAGCGTCTGTTAGTTCGGAGTCGTTTAAAAATGTTCCGATTCAAACTCCTCAGCAAATCCTACAAGGTCAAGCAGCTGGTGTTAATATGGTGAACTCATCAGGTGTTTTAGGATCTGAGGCTCAGATCACTATTAGAGGGGGGTCTTCTTTAAGCGCTGGTGGACGTCCGTTGTATGTAATTGATGGTGTGCCTTTAAATTCAGCTGGAGCACAATATACACAAACGCAGGGAGGCGCTTCCGCACTTAATCCACTGCTTAATATTAATCCAAATGACATTGAAAGTATGACCGTTCTAAAAGATGCTTCTGCTGTAGCCATTTACGGTTCAAGAGGTTCAAATGGTGTGATACTTATTACTACTAAAAAGGGGTCAGGACAAGGCAAAACGAAAATCAATGCGGATTACTTCACTGGGTTCTCTAAACCTACGTCTTTAGAACCAATGATGAATGCAGATCAATGGCGTCAATTTAGAACAGAATACTTAACCGCTAATAATGCACCAGTTCCGCAATTTCCAACTACTAGTTATGACTGGATCGACAATGTTGTTAGAACGGGCCATGTTAATACAGCGAATCTAAGTGCCACAGGTGGAAGTGAAAAGACAACTTTTTTTGTGGGAGGAACATATTCTGCTGAAAGTGGCTACACAATAGGAAATCAGATGGACCGTTTATCTGGGCGTATTAATCTAAACCACAAAGTTTCAGACAAAGTGAACTTTGGGGTGAATTATAACCTTTCTCACGTTGATATGGATAGAATTGGTGCAGAAAATAACACGTATGCACCCCTTACGTCTGCCTATCTACAGTTACCATATATTACGCCTTACGGACCTGACGGAAAATTTCAAAATACTGGCTTTATTGCCAATGTAATTGCTATTGAACAGACTGGGATAAACAAAAATTGGTCTGACAGAAGTACAGGCAATGCCTACGCAGAATTGGAGATCATAGAAGGGTTGAAACTGAAAACTGATTGGGGAATCGATAATTATAAGATCGACGAAAAATATAGAGAAGCAGACTTACTTACGCCTGGTGGTTATGGATATCGTACTAACTATACCGATAACAAATGGTTAACTACTAATACACTTAATTATAATAAAACATTTGATGGCAAACATAATATCGGCGCTTTGCTAGGATATAGTTTTGAAAAGGCGACATTGACCCAAATCTTTGTGGAAGGAACAGGATACGCAAGCGATGGATTGCCCAATGTTGGGTCTGCCTCAAATCCAGTTTCTGCCTCTGAAGAAATTTTCGACTGGGCACTCGAATCCCAATTCGCTCGTGTAAACTATAGCTTTGATGACAGGTATCTATTTGAAGGATCTTTCCGGCGTGACGGCTCTTCTCGCTTTGGACCAAACAAAAAATATGGAAATTTCTATGCGTTCTCGGGCGGTTGGATTATCTCTAACGAAGGCTTTTTCAATAAGGACAATAATATTGCTCAGTTTCTAAAGCTGACAGCTAGTTATGGAACAGCTGGAAATGATAATATAGGGTACTATGATTACTTAGGTACATTTTTAGCAGGTACCGATGCTAATAGCCAGATTGTCAATTATAATGGTGAATCCGGGTTAGTTCCAAGTAGGGTTGCAAATCCCAATCTAAGTTGGGAAGAGACTGCTCAGTTCGATGTTGGGTTGAGTGGTAGATTCTTCAACGCGATTGATATTCAGATGAATTTTTATAATAAGACTTCACGAGATCTATTGCTAAATGTTCCACTACCGTTTACGACTGGATTTGCTAGCGCCTCCCAAAATGTCGGTAAACTAAGAAATAGAGGTTTCGAATTTAGTATTAATTCTGAAAATATAAGTCGTGAACATTTTTCGTGGAGAACCTCTTTCAATATTGGCTTCAATAAAAATACGGTTTTGGAACTACCGGAAAATAGAGATGAAGATGGAAGGAACTTTTTAGGGACGGGTGAACAGAGAGCAATCGTGGGACATTCTAAAAACACCTTTTATTTGATACGCTATAATGGGATCAATCCTGAAACTGGTGATGCAGAATGGCTGTCAAAGGACGGCACACCTACTACATCGCCAACAGCCGCTGATCGAGTGATTGTTGGTAAAGCGGATCCAACGTTTCAGGGGGGGATTACAAATACATTTACCTTCAAGGGATTTGATTTAACTGCATTTTTCAATTTTACTCAAGGCAACGATGTCTATATCGATGGTTTAGAATTTACTGATAATTTTGGGTCGGGATCTTATAATAAAAGCGTGAAGCTTTTAGATTATTGGAGGCAACCAGGTGATCGGGCCTTTGCTCCTGCCTTGAATAGTGATACAAGGACCACTTATCATCAACCGTCAACGAAACAACTAATGGATGGATCTTATCTAAGATTGAAGACATTAACCATTGGATATAATTTACCAAGTAGCTTTCTAACAAAAACAAAAATATTTTCAAGTGCGAGAATATATTTTCTTGGTCAGAATCTGTGGACTGTTAAGAGTAAAGATTTTAGGGGCGATCCTGAAATTTCAGCCAATGGGGCAAGTAATTTGACAATCGGCCAAAGTTTCTTCGCATTACCACAGGCAAAGTCATACACACTCGGAGTTAACCTTACACTTTAAAATATAAAAACATGAAACTTAAATATATATTTTTAACTTCTGCTATGTTGGTTTTTCTTTCGGCATGTGAAAAGAAATTGGACTTGCTCCCTCAGCAAGATTTAACGGAAGAATTGGTCTTTAGTAGTCCTGAAACGACTTTAAGTGCCCTGCGAGGCGTGTATAGTACAGCACAAACTTTAGAGTTCTATGGATCGATGCCGCAGGTTATCGCAGATTACATGGCGGATAATGTTGATTTTATCGGAACATTTCCGACTCTTCAACAACTAAACGATTTCGCTTCCGTATCCACCAATAGTAGCGTTTACGACGTTTGGGAAATGCATTATCAAGTGGTAACACGGGCCAATAAGGTGATCGCGAATGTGCCGAATGTTGAAGGACTTTCCGATGAGCTGAAGGCACAGTATATTGGTGAGGCGAAATTCTTAAGAGCACTAGCGTATTTTCAGTTAGCAAATTTCTTTGCTCAACCATTTCAACTCAACAATGGTAGCAATTTAGGTGTACCCCTTGTTCTTGATGACTTTACCGGAGAAGTTTCTTATCCTTCGCGAAATTCATTAAATGAGGTTCATGCACAAATAGTAAAGGATTTAGAAGAGGCTATACCTACTCTTCCTGCAACTTATGAAAGTGCCTCCGACACCAGAGGGAGAGCTACAAAAGGAGCGGCCTATGCACTGCTCTCGCGTTTACATCTTTATAGGGAAGAGTGGGCGCAAGCGGCGGAAGCTGCAAATAATACGCTTGAGCAAGGAATTTATGATTTAGCTGCTGACTTTAATTTCTATAATGGAAATACTAATGAGGATGTGTTCACTATTCAGAATAGTGCAACTGACAATGGTAGAACTGGTGCTGGTGGTTGGGCATCTTATTATATGCCTGCATCAGTAGGTGGGCGTGGTGACGCTCCTTTCTCTCAAAGCTTAATCCAGGCATTTGAGGCCGAATCAGGAGACAAGCGTTTTAATTTGAAAATAGAAGGACAAACTGCTGGTATTGATTATTTTTTCAATAATAAATTTCCTGACGCAGTCAACAATAGTGATAATTCTCCAGTTATTAGAACAACTGAAGTTTACCTTAATTTAGCTGAGGCCTTGGCGCAATTAAGCAACGCGCCAGATGCTCAGGCGATTGATATTTTGAATAACCGTATACGGAAGAGAGCGGGGCTCACACCTAAAAGTATAACGAATCAAGGTGAGTTGATCAGTGCCATACTTCTAGAAAGAAGAAAGGAACTCGCTTTTGAAGGACATCGAAGGATGGACCTGTTAAGAAATAGGCAGAACTTAAGGGGTAGCCAGGCCTCCGCGGCTTTTGGAGCTCCCAAAACAGTTTTACCAATTCCACAACGGGAAATAGATAATAATCCGAACCTACAAGGGCAACAGAACGAAGGATACTAGTAGGTTTTCTGAAGGCGGTTGCAGTGACAAATCTCACGGCAACCGCCTCATTTTTGATCGTTTAAAGATTTACGGCTAACCTTTCCAATAATTTAGATTGATCACTAAATTCTTCTCTTCAGATCATATAGCGATGTTCGACCATATTTGGTTATCCTCAGAGTAAATTCTAAAAAACCTTGTAAAATGTTTTCAAAAGCTTAGTTTTGCTAATAATTTGAGAGATTTGTGTTAAAATAGTTATAACATTAAGCATATTGAGATAGATTTACATTACATTTTAGGATTTTAGTGCATTGCGAAGTGGCTTTTTGAATACGTTTATTGACCTAATCCTACACACGTGTTTTTTCTATCTTTTGCTAATGCTAGCCTGCTCCTAGTATTATATTGAGACAGGCACTGGGCTCTTATTCTTTATTGGGTAGATGCCTAAAGTGAGTAAAGCGAAGATACTATAATCAACCTGGCGAAGAATATGCTTTGCCAATTTTATAAGTTTGAGATGAGGACGACCATTTTTAATCAATTTAATTTTTAATGCAAGAACAAACATATGAAACAAAAACTACTATGCTTCTTTCTATTGTGCGTAATGCTAATTGGAGTAACCCAAGCACAGGAAAGAAGAATTAGGGGTAGGGTAACGAATGAAATCGGTGAACCGTTGCCTGGCGTGTCTATTATTCTGATGGGGACCACTAATGGAACACAAACAGATGCAGAGGGAAACTATGCGATAACTGTATCTTCGGCCACAAATAAACTTGTTTTTAGTTATATTGGTTATGCCAGCCAAAATATGGAGGTTGGAGAGCTATCGGTAATTAACGTTATCTTATCTACCCAAGGCAACTCGCTTGACGAAGTTGTGGTTGTAGCCTATGGCACTGCAAAAAAAGAAGCGATTACAGGCTCGGTTGCTACCATGAATTCAGCAGATATAAGTAAACGAACGGTCACGAATATAACAAATGCAATCGCAGGAATGGCGCCTGGTATAAATACTAATTCAGGCAATGGGCAGCCCGGTTCGGGATCAAATATTAGAATCAGAGGCTTTGGTTCAATATCAGCCTCTAATGCACCACTATATGTAGTTGACGGGGCTGTTTTCGATGGAGATATTGGAGATATTAATCCAAATGATATTGAAAACATATCGCTTTTAAAAGATGCTTCAGCAACGGCTCTTTATGGCTCAAGAGGAGGAAATGGTGTTATTATTATTACAACCAAAAAGGGTATGGTGCCCGGTACTCAGCTTAATGTGAATCTTAATCAAGGTTTCTCCTCTAGAGGAACACCTGAATATGACAGGGTTGACGCTTTTGAATATTATCCACTTATGTGGCAAGCATTAAGAAATAGCCTAGTATATCCAACTTCTGGTACTGGGAAAACGCCGGAGGACGCAGCGCTTGAGGCCAGTAACACGATTCAATCACAGCTTATTTATAACCCTTTTAATGTTCCCAATAATCAGATAGTAGGTGCAGATGGAAAACTTAACCCTGGCGCGTCTTTGCTTTATAATGATTTTGATTGGTATAAGCCGCTTGAAAGGACGGGGAAAAGAACAGATGCTAGCATGAGCGTAACTGGTAAGTCGGAGAAGTCTGATTACTATGTATCTCTTGGATATCTGAATGACAAAGGATATATCCTTCAGTCAGACTATAAAAGATTTAATGCGCGTCTTAGTGCTAATTCTTCTATTAAATCATGGTTGAAAACAGGATTTAATTTAGCGGGTTCGACTTCAGATGGTAATTTGGCGAGTGATGCTTCGACAGATAATGCCAACAGCTATATAAACGCCTTCATGTTTTCAAGATTTATCGGCCCGATATATCCGGTACGAGCTTACGACGAAAATGGTAATCCAATTATGAATGAGCTAACTGGCGAGCAATGGTATGACTATGGAGTCCATCCAGGGTCAATTAATAGACCACAAGGAGCATACCCTGGTCGTCACGTAATTTATGAAACACAGTTAAATGAAAAACTAAATAGAAGGAATTTGATAAGTGGTAGGGGGTATGTGGAAATTAAATTTTTGAAAGATTTTACATTCAGACCTTCAATCAGTATTGATATTAAGGAAAATCACAATACTACATTTTGGAACAATGTGGTTGGTGATGGGGCTTCTTATAACGGATATTCATATAAACTTTCATCAACCACAAGATCGTATACTTTCAATCAAATCCTTTCTTATGATAAAGTGATAGGTAAACACAGTATTAATGCTTTAGCAGGTCACGAAAATTATGATTACGACTATCGGTCATTAACAGCAACTAAAACGGGAATTACTATTGAAGGTAATTCAGAGTTTCCAAATTTTGTTACACCGTATGCAGCGGGTGGATATAAAGATACTTATCGTATTGAATCTTACTTATCAAAGGTGGCCTATAGCTATGATTCAAAATACTTCTTCGACGCCTCTTTAAGAAGGGATGGTTCTTCTCGATTTGCTAAAGATTCTCGATGGGGTACATTTTTTTCGTTAGGGGGTTCTTGGTCTATATCGAAAGAGTCTTTCATGGATAATACTTCTTGGATTGATGATTTGCGATTGAAAGCTTCCTATGGACAGGTGGGAAACGATGCAACTTTGAATATCGATGATGACCCTACATACTATAACTATCAGTCGCTTTATGAATTAGGGTGGAATAATGGAGGCCAACCGGGTGTTATATTAGCGACACAGGGTAATCCGGGATTAAAATGGGAGTCCTCTAATACCTTTAATACTGGTGTCTCTTTTTCGTTTTTTAATAATCGGATTTTTGGGGAAATAGAATTCTATCGAAGAGGTTCAAGTAATTTAATTTTCTCAGTACCGTTGGCTTTGTCTAACCCGATAAGAAGTGTTTATAGGAATATTGGCTCAATGTATAACACAGGTGTTGACCTCCAGCTAGGCGGTGATATTATACGGACTAAGAATTTTACCTGGAATATGGTTACCAACTGGTCGACAATTAAAAATAAAATCACAAAGATGCCTGCCGAGACACCAGTAGTCACTAATGGCAATAAAAGGAGAGAGGTTGGCAGAGATTTGTACAATTTTTGGCTACGGCAGTATGCAGGTGTCGATCCAGCTGATGGTGCGGCCTTATATGTCCCTGCTGTAGGAACAACGACTGATTTGAGAACCGTCAATGGTATTGAGTATACGACAAATTATAATAATGCTGAGTTTGATTATTCAGGGAGTGCAATTCCAGATTTGATTGGTTCCGTCAATAATACCTTTAGGTATAAGAGTTTTGCGCTTTCATTTCTGATAAACTACCAAATCGGTGGTAAATTTTACGATAGCAACTACGCCGGTTTAATGGGGATAACTTATGGGGCTGCGTTACATGAGGATGTAAAAAATTCTTGGACAACTCCTGGCCAGGTAACGGATATCCCGCGGATAGACATTAATAGCACGACACAATTTAATGCTGCCTCAAATCGATGGTTGATCGATGCATCCTACATCAGCTTTAGAAACGTAAACCTATCCTATACATTACCATCCGAGTTGACAAAAAAAATTGATGTCTCTGCCTTGCGGGTTTTCGTTACAGGAGAAAATTTAGGTCTTATTTCGAAGAGAAAGGGTATGAATCCAACGGAGTCATTTGACGGTTCAAATAATACAACGTATTTGCCAAGCAGAATATTCAGTGTTGGGGTCAACGTTTCGTTATAAATATTAAAAGAAAGACATGAAAAAATATTTAATATTATCAATATTATTTGTATTCATCATCAGTAGTTGTAGTAAGGATTATCTTGACACTAAACCAACGGATAAGGTTGATGGAGAATCTGTTTTTAATACGGTTGAAAATGCAAGTAAACTATTGAATGGCATTTATCGACTGATGTTTCAGCGTACAGAAGAGGTTACTTCGAATCAGCAAAATAAACCTGGAGTAGGCGGTATCCTGCTAAATGTCGAATTTATGGGAGAAGATCTGGGGATTTCTAATAATAACTGGTTTTCATCAGAAGCATCTTGGAATGCGCATAGAGTTGATAATAATATTGTTCCTCAATACGTATATAGGACATTTTATCGTATGATAGGTAATGCAAACAATATCATTGATAACGTTGATGCTGCTATCGGAGCTGAAAGCGAAAAAGTTAGAGTTAAGGCAGAGGCTATTACTTTAAGAGCATATGCTTACACGTATTTGGTGCAGTTTTTTGCTAAGCGTTATGATGCAACTGCCAAACCGAATACCCAACCCGGTATTCCGTTACCCTTGTCATCTGGAGATAGTGATATGCCCCGAGCGAGCGTTGAAGAAGTTTATGCAGCTATAATTAAAGACTTGGAGGATGTAATTGCCTTGAACGTGATGGTCCGTGAAAATAAATCACATATCAATGCACTCGTTGCTAAAGCATTAAGAGCGAGGGTTGCGCTTACCATGCAAGATTATCCAAATGCAATCAAATATTCCAAAGAGGTGATCGACGGAGGAGAATTTCCGTTAATGTCAGAAGCTGCTTATCTTTCGGGATTTAACAATGCGCCGAATTTAAGCGAAGTAATGTGGGCATCTATGCCTACAGAAGACCAGGGAGACACTTTCGGGTCTTTTTTCGCTCAAATTGCCTATGACGCTAACACTTCTTTCATGCGAGCTAACCCTAAAAGAATAAATTCTGCTCTTTATGATCAGATATCAGAAAGTGATATTCGTAAAAAATTATGGGAGCCGGTGCCCACAAGTGAAAATTTTCCATTGCCGTCCACTGCTTTTGCAAGGCAGGCATATATGAGCCGAAAATTTGCAGTTAAGGTTGTTGGAGGCCCTTCTTTAGGTGACGTACCTTTAGTAAGAAGTGCAGAGATGTATCTCATTCTTGCCGAGGCCTATGCTAAGAATGGTCAGGAAGAAGAAGCTCAGAATACGCTATTCCAGTTGAATTCTGTCCGTGATTCAAATGCTAAAAAATCGATAAAAACAGGACCTGCTTTAATTGAAGAGATTTTATTTAATAGACGTATAGAATTATGGGGAGAGGGGTTTAGGTGGTTGGATTTAAAACGATTGAATTTACCTTTAAATAGAACACTTGTGCCGAACTTTGTTTCGGCTTCAGTCGCTGGAGTGATGGAAATACCTGCCGGAGATATTAGATGGCAGTTTCTTATACCCAGATTAGAAATGGAAGCAAATCCAAATATTGGAGAACAAAACCCATAAGAATGATCCAATATGCTTTAGAAGCCATCAGTTGTAAAAGGCTGATGGCTTTTATGGAATAATTGCACTATAGTTGTATTTAAAGAAGCTTTTGCATAAGTTTGAAAAAACCAAAGTAAACATGCTCTACAGATGTATTATCATTGACGATGAACCTGATGCAATAGAAATTATTAACGACTATATTCAACAAATTCATGAATTGGTTGTTATACAGAGCCATATAGATCCAGTAGAAGCAATGGCTGACATAGGTAAAGGCGATCCTGTAGATTTTGTTTTTATGGATATTGATATGCCCCGTATTTCCGGCTTAGACTTATCGAAGGCAATTCGAAATAAGACGGATAAATTGGTATTCACAACCGCACATACAAAATATGCATTTGAAGCCTTTGAAGTGGAAGCAGATGCTTATTTATTGAAGCCTTTTACTTTTGCTAAATTTGCATTAACCATCAACAAATTGTTAAAAGACAAACCTAAAAGTAAAAATGATGAAAGTACAAAAGAGTTCTATGTAAAGACTACCGAAGAACGGAATCGTTTTGTCCGTATAAAATTTGATGAAGTAATTGCCATTGAGAGTGTGAAGAACTATATAAAGATTTATACGATGACGGAAGAGATCATGACTTACCTCACGTTAAAAGAGATTAAGGAACGTTTCGACGATACGGACGATTTTATCCAAATCCATCGTTCTTTTATTATCTCAAAAAACTACATAGAAAAGGTTGAAGGGAGCCTTGTGAAGCTACCGAGGAACATGCTTATCCCTATAGGTACTTTTTACAAAGATGCCTTTTATGATTATTTACTCAAGAACACAATAAAGACTGGTCGTAATAATTAACCAGCCTTTAAACCAACCAACTAAAACTATTATATTATATTTGTGCCGTTAGGATTCTTGCTTAAAAGGAATGATAGTTGTTTGCCAAGTCGTAAGAGTTTCCTCTCCAGTTCTTCCCTTAACGGTCTTAGCGGTTTTAAACAAGAATACCGTTTTCTTTGTTACTTGAATTTTTTTCATGGCTTTTCTTTTAAAAGTCGTGCTTATTAATCTTGTATCCAAGAAATTTACACAGAAAGCTGTTTTGCTTACACCAAATCCAAAATTATGAGAATAATAGGGCAATTTGTAACCAAGTATCGAGTGCATATTATCGCCTGGCTATCATTCATTATATACGAAACTGTTATTCTTGGACTATTATCCGGGAAGTTTGGGAAGATTGGTTCGTATACAATTCACTACATCCTAAATATTTTATTGTTCTACTTTCACACGCATATAGTGCTAATGTATACGCTAAGAAGTCGGTTAGTAGTTTTAGTCTTACCTTTTGGCGTCGCATTAGAAATAATATTCTATACACTTCTTTATTATTTGACCGACAATATAGCTGCGAAGTTCCCAGAACTATTTGGTATTGAGCCCTTAGCAATAAGTAGTTCTGTAATCTTGAAAATTGTTTGGCGATCCCTATATTTTATAGGATTTTCAACAGGCTACTATTTTTTGGTTACTTTGTTAAAAGAGAAAGAGCGAACAGCGAGCCTAGAGAGGCAACGACTTCATCAGATTATCGAGCAGCAGAAGATGGAACAAGAGCTAGGAAAAGCACAAAATGCCTATTTGCGAGCCCAAATCAACCCCCATTTTTTGTTTAATACGTTGAATTTTATTTATAATAAGACGCGCAAATCGGCACCAATAGCTGCCGATGCAATCTTAACACTTTCAGCTATGATGCGTTATGCAGTAGAAAGTAACGAAGAGAAGGGATATATTTTGATTGAAGAAGAAATAGAGCAAGTGCACAATTTGATTCATCTGCACTCACTGCGTCAAAATGATCAAATTTACTTTCATGTTGAAGTAGAGGAAAGGGTACGTAGCATATCGATAATTCCTTTGATTTTAATTACACTTGTTGAAAATATTTTTAAGCACGGAAATTTGTCACTTATTAACCATCGCGGACTTTTAAAAGTCTACATTCGCAATGATAGGCTATTTATCGAAACAGAAAACTTAGTGAATGAAATTCATAATACGAGTGGTTTAAGCAAAGGCTTAGAAAATATAGCAAAACGGCTACAATATAGTTACGGAGACCAAGCAGGTTTTACCTACGTAAAAACTCCTAAGAATCATTTTAACACTAGGGTTGAGATTAGTCTGGCCGTTTTGGGTTCTTCTGATGGAACTTCATTATATTACAAAAAAGCTGATAGATAATAAGCTCGTGGATGTTTTGGTCGGAGGTAAACAAACGATTAACATGCATATGAATCAAATCTCCCAAAACCTGTAACTTATGTTGGCGATTGAACTTATTTAATAGACTATTCATCTCACGGAAAAAAGGAACGTATTTGTTTTCTAAGAATTTTGATAAAGTCAGATCTGGGTGTGATATAATTTCTTTCGAGAGTTTATTGATTTTTTTAAAGGTATAACTATTTACCTTATATTTTTTTGCCAAATTGTCTGCAACAGTCTGTATGTGCTGTATTTTTACTTTTTCATCTAGACCATTGACAGTGTCACTCAATAATTTTATTATGAGTAGATAGCTGGTTTTAGTATCAACGCTACGACGAATCAATTTCAATACATATTCACTGTCTTTGCAGAAATGTTTTTCCAAAAGGTGTATAGTCTCTATTCCATATCGTTCGATTTCTTTATGATACGGCTTGATTTGTAAATCTCGTATCAAGCCAGTTTGTAAATCTGACGCTAAAACAGTGGACAGGTTTGTGACAATTTCTCGAAAGAAATAAGTGTTTTTTAATTGAATGCGCAATCGTATATGGTAACTCGGATCTGAATAGCGAACAAAAAACCATTGTTTGATTTTTGGTTTCATCTCTTTTATATAATAATAAATTTTGTCAGTCAGAAGCGCATTAACTGAAATAGGATGTGTGTATATTTCGAAATACACCCATTCCTCACCAGGGAATGCAATCGTTGTATTATTACGATCCAGCGCAAGTAAAGTTGACTTCACATTTGAATAGTTAACTTTGCTATGATACAGATTTACTATTACTTCGGACAAGTAAGGTTGTCTGTATTTATTTTTTATGAAAGAAGAAGGTGGTATGAAGGCTTCATGTACATACATCGTTCCTTTTTTCTGCAATTGTAGGAGGTAGGACAGATCCTCCAAATTTTCGTAATCGAATGTAAGAAATTGATCTCTTTCTTTACTTACGATGTAACAGGGTATACTAGCCCCTTTCAACCAACTCTTCAAAGCTTCTAAAGCAGCAACATTATTTTCTTTCATTGAGGTTTTCGGGACCTTCCAAATTCGTGGCGCAAAAATGACATTTTTATATGTAATTCTAGGATAAAAATCTAGATTGGGAAATATAGATTGGAGGTTGAAACTAAAACCGACATGCAATATATCAAGTTGTAAATCGCATAGAAATCGATATACGGATAAGTCCGAACGATTATAGTTATATGCACTCGTTAACCGTGGGATGATACGCTTATTGTGTTCTTTTGATCTTAAAACTATTTGATTATCCACCACACTTACCATCAAGTCGTTTGATCGCAAGAAATTACAATCAGACCAAGACAGCAGGGGTAACTGATATTTGTAAATATTTTCTCGTCTATTGACGTTATCAATACTTTTTTCTGAATGATAAGCGATATCAAAAAATATAATTTCGGGATTAGCCGCTTCTTCTACTTGAACGAGTTCTTTGCCATATTGCGTTAAGTTTGGGTTTTCTAAGGTAAACCGTCCTAGCAGTGAATTTGCGGTGGCGCCCCCTGCTTGTTGAATCAAAATTTGACCCTCTATTTCCTGAGCGATTACACTAAACGTATTCGGCGGTTGTGTATTGTATTTAGGCAGATCGTGTTTTACCAATTCTTCCAGCTGAATATCCTCTCCCTTTAAGATTCCATTTAGCAAGAATTGATGAAAGGGGGTGTAAGGTATTTGCTCATGCTCTTTCGAGGGGGCGTTATTTTTCAACAGTTCGACCAATTCGTCCATATGAGGTGATGACTCCAGCTCATTATAACCAACACCTATTTCGGGGTCTAGGGCTTCCAAGAGCGGAACTTCTCGATATTCGAATTTAAGTTGAAAAGCGCGCTTAAAGTCTTCCAACGGCTTATGAACGGGTTGAGGTAGGTAATCCTTAATAAAATTAATCGCCTCCGGTATTACTTTGAAGGACTGTATGTTGAGGCTACCCTTCAATAAAGGTCGGGTTGCGATGATATAAGGATCTTGCTCGAGTGCTTTTGAATGCAATCCCACTCGCTTAAAGTAGTCTGTTCCAATAATATTTGGATGTAAATCGGTTAACAGAAGCTGTAAAGTGATGAGTTGGATCAAAAAGTCGGTTACTACAGCAAGGTCTAGGGCGTAGGCATGGACGAGGTGTTCTACGACTTCTTCTTTGGTAATGGTTGTTTTGCATTTATGCAACACATCTTCAATGATTGCCTGTTTATCAATGGAGGCAATCTCAAAGGTACCGTCTTCCAGCATACTTATGTATCGCAATTGATCACCGCAAGGATATACTGAAGTATTGGCTTGAAAAAGTTTGGCATTTTTATAGAGTGCAATTGGGTCTGTTAACAACGTGTCTTTATGAATCCAATTGGTAAAGCGATGCAGGGTTGGCTCTGTTTCAAGAATGACATTGGAACCTACTTTGTCTAAAGGAACCATTGTGATTGAACCGAAAGGGCCAAAGGGTGTTGCGCGAAAACGTGCGCGATTGAAATACTTCCAACAGGAAAATCTTACTTTTTCAGGAAGCGTGTCATAATCTTCCTTCTTTGTGTCTTTGATCTGTTCATAAAGGTCTTTTGACGCAATTTTAATGGCTTCTTTCAATTCATCCCATTTATCGTCTAAAGTATCTTCATAAGAAAAAAGAGGTGTACGGCAAATGACGGTAGGAAGTAGTTTAAGGTCCATATGGATAACGTTTTTTATAAGACGCTGATTTTATCCAATGGTTACATGCTAAATTAAAAACCCTGAAGAGCTCATTGATGCTTCAGGAATTACCTTCGATGAATTCTCGGTGCATCGGTTTCGCTTTCATATAAACACCTTCATTATATATTAAAATTGATTTCGATGTAGGCCTTACACGATAGACGAATTACTTTTAGGAATATCAGTTAACCAAGTAAACAATTAAAAAACTAAACAACATGCAACATCTGTAAACCTACTGCGTCTATTAAGCAAAGAACAATAAACAATTACATTGGAAGTCAGCTATAGCGACCCGCATGAAGATTTGATTGCCGACTGTAAGAAAGGCAATCGGCAAGCGCAATTTAAATTGTACAAGCTTTATTCAAAAGCCATGTATAATACCGCTTTGCGTATTGTGATCGATGCAGACGAAGCTGCTGACGTACTGCAAGATGCGTTTATTGATGCTTTCAAGCGACTCGACAGCTTTCGACAAGAAAGTACTTTCGGCTTATGGATGAAACAGATTGTCGTCAACAAGTCGCTCTCAGCATTAAGAAAAAGAACCGTTGTTTTCGAATCTATTAATGATATAGATGTAGCAGCTGAAGAAATAGAAGAAAGCAACAACAGCTTGCAGATAGAACAAGTAAAGGAAGCAATCAATCAACTAGCAGATGGCTACCGTGTGGTATTAAGTCTATATTTACTAGAAGGCTATGATCACGAAGAGATAGCCCATATATTAAAAATAAGCGAGAATACCTCGCGAACACAATTTTTAAGAGCAAAAAGAAAACTACTAGAGATACTTAAAAATTAAAATCATCGTATCGATAGTATCATGTGGGTTTGGAAAATTAATAGAAGCCGCTCTTTTACCAAAGAAGCTTCGTAAAAAATTTAGGTATGGGAAATATTGAGAAATTCATTGCTGAAAACAGGAAAGCCTTTGATAATGAATTACCACCTGATCAGATTTGGGAAAATATAGCAGCTGTTTTCGAGGGGGAAGATTTGCTAAAAAAGCGCGAGAAATCCTTACGCCTTAGAACGATCATATCCATGGCCGCCATGTTTATATTAGTATGCAGTGCAGCCTTTTTGCTTTACAAAACACGCGCATCAAATCGCCTGGATTATAGTCAAATCGACCCCGTATTGGCAAAACAACAGGTAGAATATGCCTCCTTGATCAGTGAAAAAAAAGATGCCTTATCGAGCATGGCCACGAAAGATCCGCAGTTGTACCAGGAATTTACACAGGTCATCGACAAGATGCAACGAAACTATAAACAACTTAAAACCGAACTAGATCAAAGTCCCAATAAGGAGCTGACTTTAGAGGCCATGATCAGTAATCTCAAAATGCAAATCGAGGTACTCAATCAGCAGCTGGAAATTTTAAATTATATCCATCAACAAGAAAAAAAATCTCCTCATGAACAGGTATAGGATTTCTGTATATATAGTTGCCTTGTTTGTATTGAGTCATTTTAAACTGGTGGCTCAAAATAAAAATGAAGGAAAGTTGGCCCGTAGTATAGAGGCGACGGGTGCCAAAATAGAGCAAATGACCACCAAATTGGTGCAAGGTTTAAAAGAAATCGATACAGATGGTATTGTTCAAGAAGCTGAGCGGATGGCGAGTTTCTCGGAAAATCAAGCCAATAAGCTTGCAAGAAAAATAGAAGACATTGACTGGGAGCAGATAGAACGTTCCGCTGATCAAGAAAATACGGCCGAAGTCAACGGTGTAGAACAAAGCAAAACGATACAAAAAGTCTATATTATATCTAAAAATACACCACTGAGCATTGATAATCGTTACGGAAAGGTGGAAGTAAAAACTTGGACAAAGAATGAAATCAAAGTTGATATAACAATTAAAGCAGTAGAGGCCTCAGGGAGCAGAGCCGAAGAAATCATTAACAGTGTTTCCATTTCTGAAACAAAATCACCTGGCAATATTTCACTGAGCACGCAAATCAATAAAGGAAAGTCCAGTTGGTGGAACAATATTATCAGCGGGAATAACCGAGGGGTACAGATCAACTACCTTATTTCTTTACCAAGAAATAACTCACTCGCTATCAATAATAAATACGGAGCCGTTGTGCTCCCCGATTTAGGAGGCGATGTGAACCTAGACGTATCCTATGGCAGTCTAAACGCCGGCAAGTTATCAGGAAACAACATTCGCGTCAATTCCAGCTACGGGTCTGCCAAAATTCTTGCGGTTAAAGATGCGATGATGGACTTTAAATATGGCAGTATGGATTTAGGCGTCGCCAATAATATACAGTTGAACATCGGCTATTGCGGAGGGAGCCAAATAGGTACGCTCACCAGCTCGGGCAACATTGATATTAAGTATTCAGGAGGCTTTAAAATCGGCCTGGACAAGAATATCAGCAAGCTCAATCTCGATGCCGCTTATTCTTCCAGCACAATTCGCATCGACCCCGCTGCGAATTTTTCCTATCAGATCGATGTTAGCTACGGTGGATTTGATAAAGGCGATGCCGTCGTTACCCGAGAAGAGCCCGATCCGAGCGAACGTGGACCAAAACTTCATAAGACCTATAATGGATATTTCGGTAAAGCCTCAGCTAATCAAGTACGCATTGATTCCAAATATGGTTCAATAACGTTTAAATAAAAGGCCCCTTTAAAAGCAAAACCGACCAGCGGGAGTTCATCGAAGGTGATCCCGAAAATTCCTTAATGTTTGTTGCTTACAATTAACTTATGATTAAGAGCGCTTCCGTACCGCCTACCGCTTTTTTTATCGCATCAATTTTCGAGAATCCGACCATTTTATCTAAGTTTGGCTTTATTTCATAAAATCTCGATTATTCCGAGTGAAATAGCATAAATGGCAGAGATTATATTAAAAAAAGGTAAAGATAAAGCCGCGTGGCAATTACATCCCTGGGTTTTCTCAGGAGCCATCGCAAATATTGTAGGGAAGCCTGCGAATGGTGATGTCGTGCATGTTTATAATGACGATCGGGAATTTATTGCCTACGGCTATTATAACGGAGAGTCGCGTGTAGCAATACGTCTTTTAGAATGGGATCCAGCAAAAGAAGTGGGTGAAATTTGGTGGAGAGAACGGATTCGAAAAGCAGTGAATGCCCGGAATACCATTTTTGATGAAGCAACGAATACGGCCCGACTTATTTTTAGTGAAGCAGACTTTCTACCGGGATTGATAGCCGATCGTTTTGGTGACTATATCTCTCTGCAGATTTTAACAACCGGTATTGAGCGTGTTAAATCAATTATCGTGGATGAGTTGCAATTGATTTTCCAGCCTAAGGGAATCTATCAGCGAGATGATGGTGCGGCGAGAGCGCATGATGGGTTAGCAGGACAGGGGGGCGTTCTTTTTGGTGAACACCCGCCAGCTTTTGTTGATGTGATTGAAAATGGAATACATTATAAGGTTAATATTGCCGAAGGACAGAAGTCGGGCTTCTATTGTGATCAGCGTACGAACCGATTAGTCGTTGCTCAACATACCATTGGTAAAAAGGTACTGGACTGCTTTTGCTATACCGGAGGTTTTAGTTTAAACGCTTTAAAGATGGAGGCCTCGGAAGTGTGTAGCGTGGATAGCTCCGCACTGGCCATCGAAACCCTGAAACAAAATATAGCGTTGAATAACTTGGATCGATCAAAACATCGAGCGATTCAAAGTGACGTAAATAAACAGTTAAAAGCATTTAGGGAGCAAGGGGATAAATTCGATGTGGTTATTTTAGATCCGCCAAAGTATGCACCCTCAAGGAGTAGTTTGGAAAAAGCTTCCCGTGCTTATAAAGAATTGAATCGATTAGGATTGCTGTTATTGTCCAGTGGAGGCTTATTAGCGACTTTTTCTTGCTCAGGTGCCATGGACATCAACACCTTTAAACAGGTTTTAGCCTGGGCAGCCTTGGATGCAGGAAAAGAGATACAATTTATTTACCAATTTAACCAACCGGAAGATCATCCGATTAGAGCTTCCTTTCCTGAAGGGGAGTATCTAAAGGGATTGCTTTGCCGAGTACTCTAACTGATATGACACCGTACAATTGATAATTTATTTTTTGAAACATGCGTAGCTATTTACTATCTGTTATTTTCTTCTTACTTACAATGGAAGGCTTTTGCCAATATGATGAGCAATTAATTTCCACTTTTCGGGCAATAAATGGAGAGGTCCTCGAACGTTCCGAGGCCTATAGCAATTTAGAAGCGGCCACACAGCGTATAGGACATCGCTTGACGGGTTCTGACAATGGTGCAAAGGCGGAACAATTGGCTTATGACCTCTTTAAATCCTACGGTTTTGACGATGTATCTTTTCAAACATTTGAAGCAGAGGGCTGGAGTAGAGGAACTCTTTCTCTACAAGTAGAAGGGAGTGCAGGTGAAAGAGAAGTCAAGGCGGTATCGCTTGCGCATGCGCCTAAGAAGGTAAGCTTGAATGCAGAATTGGTTGATATGGGTAGTGGTTTGGAAGGAGATTATCTAGCAGATCCAGGAAAGGCAAAAGGAAAAGTTGTGCTGGCTTATTTAGGAGTTTTACCAGATGCCAACCCCTTGGGCAAGAATTTACATCGATCGGAGAAAACTGCGCTAGCGATACAATACGGTGCGAAGGGAATTATTCTTTACAATACTGTTCCCGGCGGGGTTTTACTCACGGGCACTGCTTCGGTTACGGGAAGCCTGATTCCCATTCCAGCTGTTTGTATTGGCTTGGAAGAAGGTCTGGCTTTGAAAGATTCATTGAAGAGCGAAGGAAAATTGAATGTTTCGATTAGCATGACGAATTATGCGGGACCTATTACCGCGCGTAATGTCATTGCCCGTATAAAAGGTACGGAGCTACCCGAAGAGCGTATTGTTGTTGGCGGACATTTAGATAGTTGGGATCTGGCTACGGGAGCAATTGATAATGGGATAGGTGCTTTTTCCGTAATTGATATGGCCCGAACATTAAAGAAATTAAATTTAAAACCAAAGCGTAGCATCGAGTTTGTGCTTTTTATGGGAGAGGAAGAAGGTCTGCTCGGGTCCAAAGCGTATGTAGAGCAAGCTATGCATGATAAAAGCATTGATCACATTCGTTACATGTTGAATTACGATATGACGAATAACCCGAAGAGCTTTCAAGCTAGCTTGGAGAAAAGTAGAGCCTTGTTTGAATCGATCGGGAGACAAGTACAAGCGATCGATACTTCGTTCAAAAATAACTTTCAAGGTAGGGCAGGCTTGCATAGTGATCATCAGCCTTTTATGTTACAAGGGGTGCCCACGGGAGGCGGTGGTGACACCTACCTTAGTAAGGATGTGTTAAACTGTTATCATGCCGATTGTGATGATATAAACCTGGTGGATAAGGCAGGGCTTATTAATACCGTTCGTTTTGGCGCGATGTTGGCTTATGGCATTGCTGACGCGCCTGTAATTGATACGAAACGTCTTTCCGACGCGGAAGTAAAGGCGCTCATGATTGAGAACAAACTAGAAGAACCCTTGCGTATTTCAGGTGATTGGCGGTGGTAGGTGCAACAGACAACTCATAACTATTTTGCGTATAAAACTTTTTATCTAAGTTTGCACCCGCAATGGGAAAAGATAAATTAAGGAAGTTCGCAGAAATAGCCACCTTCGGTAACGTCTTACAGCTGGAAGAAGGAAAGGTAATGAAAGGGCAATGGGCCAAAAAGCATTTTGGTAATAACAATCCAATTGTACTGGAGCTTGCCTGTGGTAAAGGGGAATACACTGTCAACCTGGCTAAACTTTTTCCGGATAAAAACTTCATTGGTGTAGATTATAAAGGAAATCGTATATGGAGAGGTGCAAAAACCGCATTGGAAGATCATATTTCCAATGTCGCCTTTTTAAGAATACAGATCGAAACCTTGTTGGATTTCTTTGAAAAAGGAGAGATAGACGAAATTTGGATAACCTTTCCCGATCCGCAACCTCAAATTAGTCGCGAAAAGAAAAGACTGACCTCCGATCGGTTTTTGGAACGTTATCGGTGGGTGTTAAAGGAAGGAGGCTATGTCAACCTTAAAACGGATAATGATGGTTTACATGCTTATACATTTTCCAAAATAGAAGAGCTGGGATTAAAAGTGCACTGTAAAACCGAAGATTTATATCATTCTGATTTCGTCAACGAGACGCTTACTATCAAGACTTATTACGAGAGAAAATACCTAGCTCACAATAAGAACATCAATTACTTGAAATTTTCTTTTAATTAACACTCATATCACTGTAAGGGTCAAATTTTACAATATGACTATCGGCTCGGTGAAAATCCCTCGGTCGGCTTCGCCTTTAACCTAGTGATAAAGGTGTTTAGATTATAAGAACGTTTTTTTTTGTCACTTTCTTCCGCAGACCACGAAGTAGCTTGAATGCCATTAAAAACGAACAAGTGATGAAAAAAGTAACCAAAGACTCATCGCTTGGAACTTTGCTACGATGGTAGTGCCTCAACCTGCAAGCCGCAAACTTCCTAGGCGATATTTCAGCTGAACGAAGAGCTTTTGCGGGCAGCCATAGGGCCCCCGAGTGTCGGATAAACGGCCTTGGAGGATACCGAAGCAACGAGCAGCAAAGCATGTGCACGCCTGTTCATATTGCAGTATCCAAGCGGATTGAGGAAGTGAAACGGCTCCAATACGCGCCAGTGATGCTTTGCATCAGGTGCAAGGTAGCCTACACCGCCTTGATTTATTCACATGTGTTTGTTTTCAGATGAGTTCATGAACTCATCACTACGTTCTTCGGTTTGCTCAACTTTTATCAAGAAAAGTTGAATAAAAAAACGTTCTTTTTTAAAAGCGAATCCTGTTATTTTTAGGTGTTATATTCGACAGTCATTTAAAATAGTTATAGGAATTGAAAAAGGATGCAACAAAGGTTCACATTGCGACACAATGGTACATTGTATATAAGCGTTAATTTACCTAAGTTTGCAAAGTCAGATCTTATAACAAACAAATGGAAAAGAAGAAGTTCTCTGCCGGGCTATTTCTATGGGCTTTTCTCTGCCTCTGCCCAACGATCGTCTTTGCTCAAGATAGTCTTTCTATTATACCCGCGCCAACATTTTTGGAAGAAAAGACAGGTTATTTTCAATATCCTGAACTTGTAGATGTATATGTAAGTCAGGATTTTGTTGAAGACGCGACAATACTTCGAAACCATCCGTATATCCATTTTGAGGAAGTTCATAAGTTAAAATCCAGAAAAAAGATGCCGGAGCAGGGTGTTTTTTTATTAAAAGCGGAAGCGGAAGATCGTTTGCCTGAAAATGCCTATCAATTGGATGTTGACACTGGAAAGATAACGATTATTGCTCATCATCGCCAAGGACTTATATATGCCTTAGCAACGCTGACTCAAATTGCCTATACACAAAGCAATGCGCGTTTGGTACCCGCTGTTTCTATAAAAGATGAGCCTTCATTTGCTTATCGAGGATTGATGCTGGATGTATCTCGACATTTTTATCCGCTTTCCTTCTTAAAGCGGATGATCGATTTGATGGCCCTTTATAAGCTGAACACCTTTCACTGGCACTTAACGGACGGTGCTGGGTGGCGCTTGGAAATAAAAAAATATCCTGAACTTACACAAAATGCCGCTTGGAGAAATTATCCCCGATGGAAAGACTGGTGGAATTCGGGGCGAAGATACCTCGAAATGGGAGATCCCAACGCGTCCGGTGGATATTATACACAAGAGGAGGCACGTGAGTTTATCGCTTATGCTGCTGAAAAAGGTATTACCGTAATCCCGGAGATCGAGATGCCGGGTCATAGCGAAGAAGTTTTGGCCGTTTTTCCACAGCTATCCTGCTCGGGGGAGGCCTATAAAAATGCGGAGTTTTGTATTGGTAATGATGAGACGTTTTCCTTTATGACCGAGGTGTTGGATGAAGTCATGGCAATCTTTCCCTCTCAATACATCCATATAGGAGGAGATGAAGCTGATAAGAAAGCCTGGAAAAGCTGTCCGAAATGTCAACAACGAATAAAGAGCGAGGGTTTAGCGAATGAAGAAGGCTTGCAAAGTTATGCTATTAAACGAATTGAGGCTTATCTGAAGGAAAAAGGAAGAAAGCTCATCGGTTGGGATGAGATATTGGAAGGGGGAATAGCGCCTGAAGCAACGGTTATGAGCTGGAGAGGAGAACAAGGGGGAATTGAGGCGGCGAATGCCGGGCATGATGTCATTATGACGCCAGGAGCGTATCTGTATTTCGACTCGTACCAAAGTAACCCAATTGGGCAACCAGAGGCTATGGGTGGATTATTACCTTTGGAAAAGGTGTACGCCTATCACCCTATTCCTGCCGAAATTGCGGCGGATCAACAAAAACACATCTTGGGTGTACAGGCGAACGTTTGGACAGAATATATGCCAACGCAAGAGCAAGTGGAGTATATGGTTTTTCCAAGAGCCATTGCCTTGGCAGAAGTGGGATGGACAGCTTCCGACAAAAGAGTTTGGCAAGATTTTAAAAAACGTTTGCAGAAACACTACCTGCTTTTGCAGCGCTTACACGTTAATTATTATAAACCTACTTATGATGTATCTATTGTAGGCAAATATGATATTGGTGCGAAGAAGGCTATTGTTACAATGACTTCGGAACAATATAATGCTGAAATCAGATATACGACTGACGGAAGCGATCCAACCGCAACTTCTACTTTGTATATTGATTCTTTGTCGTTGGTAAATACGACAACCATTAAAGCGGCTGTTTTTAGAGACTCCGTCCGTTTTGGAAAGGTGGCAGAATTTACGGCCGATATACACAAAGGAATCGGTAAGAAAATAATTTACAATAATAAATGGAATGAAAAATATCCTGCGAAGTCAGATATGAGCTTATTGAATGGGCAATATGGTGGTTTAAGTTATGGTGATGGTGAATGGCAGGGATTTTTAGGTGATTTTGATGTAACACTCGATTTTGAACGGCGTGAAGAATTGCATCAGATAAAATTGAGATTCATGCAGCTTCCCGGACCAGGGGTTTATATACCGGACAATGTGAAAATTTTGGCTTCAGATGATGGTAAACATTTTCGTGAAATGCAAAAAGTCGATAATGATGTGTCTACAGCAGACCCATCTCTACAGTTTAAAACTTTTAGTTTTGATTTGGAGGGCAGGCTTGCGCGTTATATCCGTATAGTTGGTCAAAATGAGATGAAAGGATTTCTATTTACAGATGAAATTGTAGTTTACTGAGGTAGAGCAGACTTTATCTATTCATTCTCAAGATGTTCATTAACTCGCTGAATCCTAGGGGTCGGTTTTATATTAGCTAATTATCGCGTTAGCTAATATAAAACCGATTCTTAACTTAATAGCTCCTTGATGTCATCCGCCGTCAACGATTTTACGAAACTTTCTTCTGTAGTTATCAATTGATTTGCAATGGTTTTCTTACGATCTTGTAAAGCCAGTATTTTTTCTTCAACACTGTCCTTTGTGATAAACTTATAGATAAATACATTTTTTGTTTGCCCTATGCGATGTGATCGATCTATCGCTTGTTGTTCTACTGCGGGATTCCACCAAGGATCAAGGATAAACACGTAATCAGCCTCTACAAGATTTAATCCAACGCCACCAGCTTTAATAGAAATCAAAAACAGCTTGACTTCCTTGTTGTTTCTGAAGTCGTTAACGACGTCCTCGCGGTTTCTTGTAGACCCATCTAAGTAAGCATATTTAATTTTTTTCTTATCGAAGTACCTCCGAAAGATTTCCAGCTGTTTTACAAATTGTGAAAATATAAGCACCTTGTGTCCTCTTGACAAAACATTGTCTAATGTATGCACAACATTTTCGAACTTGCCTGATTCTCCTTCATAATTTTCATCCACCATGCGGGGATGATTTGCCAGTTGGCGAAGCTTGGTTAATCCTTGTAATACCTGAATTTGTGATTTAACCATTAACTCATCCAGTGATTGTTCAAGAAGGACGTTCCTGTATTCTGATTTAATTTTTTCGTAATATTCGGCCTGTTCTTCGCTCATCTTGCAATAAAAAACCTGTTCAGATTTTGGAGGAAGTTCTTTGGCTACTTGATCTTTTGTTCTTCTTAATACAAAGGGTTTAATAATCGCTTGGAGTTTACGCGCTTTTTCTTCATCTTTTTTCTTTTCGATGGGAATCACAAAATCAGTTTGAAAGTGAGCGTGACTGCCCAATAATCCCGGATTTAAGAAGGACATTTGCGACCAGAGGTCACCTACCGAGTTCTCAACGGGTGTACCACTCAACGTTAGCCGATATTTACTCCTTAATTCTTTTACTGATTTGAATGATTTAGAGCTTGGGTTTTTGATATTTTGGCTTTCATCCAAAATAATATAATGAAAATAAAATCCCTGTAATAGCTCTTCATCAACACGCGCAATGCCATAGGTAGTAATAACAACATCAAACTTTCCGAAGTGATCGTTAACTTTTGGTCTATTGGTACCGGTGTGAATCAATATGTTTAAGGCCGGCGCAAATTTTTCGGCTTCGCTTTGCCAGTTGTAGATGAGTGAGGTTGGCATAATAATCAGCGAGGTGCCTTGTATTCCTTTTGCCTGTAATTCCTCACGTTCCTTTTGCAACAAAGCCAGGGTTTGCACCGTCTTTCCTAAACCCATATCGTCTGCCAAACACCCACCAAAATGGTAATTTTTTAAAAAGTGAAACCAGTTATATCCTGCCTTTTGGTAACTTCTCAAGGAACCCTTAAAATTAAGTGGCTGTGCAATATCATCAATTTGTTCGAACTCTTGAAGACGCTGTAACTTTCGCTCCATACTCAGTCCTTGGATATTACTTTGACTTAAGTCGTTGATTAGGCCGATATGATGTTTTTGGAGTTGGATGCTTCCCTTGTTTGCAGCGTAATAGAATAAGTTATTAAATTGCGCAAACCAGGCTTCCGGTATAATTGCGATTTCTCCCGAGGGTAAAATAAACTCCCTCTTTTGATGTAAGATATGATCTCGTAATTGTATAAAAGGAATTTCATGGGGCCCAAAACGGACGATCGCATGAACATCAAACCAGTCATTTTCTTCTTTTACTTCAAGGTCGATCTTCGTATTGCCAAGTAAATACTTCCGTTGATTTTCGGTCTTTTGTTCTATTTGGTATCCTTTATTGATGAGAAAATCGTGGTTTACATTGATCCAGTTGATTAACAGGTGCGTATCGGAAGCACCATCGGTATGTGTTGCATGATTTTTGATACTTAAGTTATTGAAGAGTGGATCAGGCTTCGATAAGCCTAAGCTCAGAAGTTCCTGTAAATGGTCTTCTTCCCATTTTAGCGATCGCTTTACGCGATGAAAGGTATAGCGGTCTTCCGACTCTTTGTAATCCATTCGAACGGTCACCTTATGTTCGCTACCCGCATCAAAGGTATAAGGGCCATATTTAAATTGCAATTGTGCAAAAGCATCTCCATTAGCTGCATTGACGATTTTTAGCAAAGGAGAAGCCTCATGTTGGTATGTTTTGATATCAAAACCTTCCGCGTAAACATGATGTTTGGTAATCAATGAACGCACAAACCGATCAAAGTAATTATATTCCGTATTTCTCGGTATACTGATATAACGTTTATTTAAGAAGGGAGATAATTTTTTTCCATCCAAATCTTGTTCAAAAGAGTATAAGCTGCCTTCCAATAATAGCCAGGCGGGTTCGTTGCTTATGATTTGCGCATTTTTGTACATAAAATCAATACGCATCCCTTGAAACTTTATCGTAGGAAAATAACGGGTCTCTTCTGCATTTCTGCGAAAATGAAATAGTACAGAAGCAGATTCCGATGCAATTGTCAGTTTCTCTTCTACGGGCCAGCCTTCTTTGCTCATTAAATAAAGGGGTTTGTCCCGAATGAGGTTTAATACATTGGCCAGTTTTTTATCAATTTTTGGACGGATATAATCAAATAGCTTCTTGTCGAAGATTTTGCTGAAAAATTCGCGCGGACGAATGGTCTTTTTATGCATTTTTTTGATGAGCTCGGATTGTTCTAACTCGTCCAGTAGTTTAACAATCTTTAGATCGCTTTCTTCCAAAGCAGGAGCGTATTCACGTGCAGTATTACTAAAAATTCGCTGATAGGTCAGTGAAAATTCTCCATTTGGGTTTAATTGTACGATATGTGGCTCAATTAAATAACCCAAAAATTCATGTTGACATAGAGAATAAACTAAACGGTATGGCTTTTGCGTATCGATCCTTAGCATCATCTGTCGTTAAAAAAGCTTTAAATATAAGGTTTTTAATGATATATTGCGAAATATTCCCGGATGGCTCATGAAGTTTTTTCCAATTTTTTTCTGCCTGCTATTTGGCGGTGCCTTATTTGCTCAGCAACAAGCAGCTAACCTTCATAAAGAAGCAATCGTAATTGATTTACACAATGATGTGCTCTCGGAGTCTATTATCAAAGGAAAGGATATAACAAAACCATTGACGAATGGGCACACCGATTTTCCACGGTTAAGGGAAGGAGGTGTTGATGTACAATTCTTTTCGGTATGGTGTGACGGGACGGTCGTAAAACCATTTGAATACGCAAATAGGCAAATTGATGCTTTATATAAACTCGTGGAACAACATGCGGACCAGATAACACTTGCTAAAAATGTAGATGATATTTATAAGGGACTGCAGCAAGGTAAGATCGTGGCTATGTTGGGGGTAGAAGGCGGACATATGATTGAAAATCGACTTGAAAATTTGGATAGCCTTTATCAAAGAGGCGTACGATACTTGACACTTACTTGGAATAACAGTACTGACTGGGCGAGCTCAGCTGCTGACGAACGAAAGGGAAAGCATGGAGGACTGACGGACTTCGGAAAACAGGTGGTGAAGCGGATGAATGCATTGGGGATGGTTGTCGACTTGTCACATGTAGGTGAACAGACCGTTGACGATGTACTAAAGATTACCGATAAACCTGTCTTTGTATCCCATAGTGATGTTTATTCCATTAATCCACATCATCGAAACTTAAAGGACAAGCAGATTAAGGCCATTGCGAAAAATGGAGGTGTTATCGGGGTCAATTTTTATGCAGATTTTCTGGATCCAACTTTTCGTCGAAAGGTTAGTGGATTATATGCCCGGTATGTTCGATCGCAAGATAGCGTAGTCCTAAGTATTGATAAAAAGTATCGCTTGCTTCCAAAGCAAGCAAAACAACAGTTGGCACCGCCGCTTTCGCTCGTTGTGGATCATATTAATTATTTAGTGCAATTGGCGGGTATTGATCACGTGGGCATTGGGGCAGACTTTGATGGAATGGACGCTACGCCGGCAGAATTAGATGATGTGAGCGCATATCCCCATTTAACCGGTGCGCTTATTGCATGTGGTTACACTGATGAAATGATTAAGAAGATATTGGGTGGTAATGTGTTACGGGTGCTTCGTGCGCAAAATCAATGATTAGGATTGATCGTCACTATCTTCTTTTTTAGCCCCTGGTTTAAATCGGGGTTTGAAACCTAAAGGCTTGGCGATGGTTTTTGCGTTGTCGCCTTCATCCGACTGCGTGTGTGTTGTTTTTTCCAGCGATTCGGGATCCGCTGATGTATTTTCTTTTTCCGGGGATGTGTTTTTTGTCGTACCGGCTTTAAATCGCGGCTTAAAACCTAAAGGCTTTGGTTTAGCCGTTTCATTGCCTTGGGGTTTTTCAGCTGCTTCGTTGGGTTTATCTTCTTTAATTTCTTGAACAGAAGACGGTTCTTGTTCTTTCGGAGACGACTCGGTAGCTGTTTTATTGGTGACACCAGCTTTGAACCTAGGTTTAAAACCAACAGGTTTGGATAGCTCTTTGGTTTCACCTACTTTCTGTGTTTCAGTGTCACTCTCTTCCTTGGGGTTGATTTTTTTATCCTGAAGGGGATCCAATGATTCCTTCTCTTCGGGAGCTGTTATTTCCTTCTTCGTTACCCCGGCTCTAAAACGCGGTTTGAAACCTGTTGGCTTGCTGACTTGCTCGGTGGTATCAATAGGTGTTGCTCCTGGAGTCTCCTTATCTTTCAAAGGTTCGTTTTCTACATCGTTTCCCTTTAAAGGAGCACTTTGCCCAGCTTTAAATCTTGGCTTAAAACCTACAGGTGCTTTTGTTGCGCGCTCGGTGTCTATTTCCTTGTTTAATGCAGGTTTGGTTTCTTCGCTAGAAGAAGCTGCCTTAAATCGCGGTTTAAAACCTGTAGGTTTAACAGCTTGAGGAGATTCAGCAGCGGCAACTGCCTTGTTTTCATCCAAACTGGAGCTGGTAATAGGTGTTGAAGAGACGGTGACGTTTTCGCTTAAATGAAAATTTTTTCGTAAGCGATTAAACCAGAATTTTTTCGTATGGTCAAAGCTTTTTTCACCCATTAATTCAAAATGACTTTTGAACTCACTATATAATTGAGGTTCTGCCTTCTCTAACTGATGAAGGTCTATTCTTTTTTTTATGAAGAAATCTTCGAAAGTCATCTTTTTAGCTGTTAACCGTTCATTATTAATTGTTAGCAAGTCATACGAATAACTAACCACCAAGAACTAGCAACCCATGTTAAACCATGTTATGATATACTGCTTGTACATCATCATCTTCCTCAATCTTATCGATAAGTTTCATCACTTCTGCTGAAGCTTCTTCCGAAACTTCGGTAGTCGATAAATTGATACGCTCTAGTTTAGCGCTTTTTACTTCAATGCCCTTTTCCTCCAATAGTTTTTGCATATTGCCAAAGTCTTCAAAAGAGGTTTGTACCACTGCAATATCATTTCCTTCTTCGTCTGCTTCAACATAGAGTTCTTCTAAACCACCGTCAATCAACTCTAATTCCAATTCTTCTAAATCCAGATCGTCGGTGGCGGCGAAACGGAAAATCGATTTGCGTTGAAAGATAAAATCAAGAGAACCCGTTTTACCTAAAGAACCGCCAGCCTTGGTAAAATAACTTCTAATATTGGCCACCGTTCTGTTGGTGTTGTCTGTTGCTGTTTCGATTAGAATGGGTACACCGTGCGGACCATAGCCTTCATAAACATGTTCTTCGTAGCCTTTTGCATCCTTCTCTGATGCGCGTTTAATTGCCGCCTCTATCCGGTCCTTTGGCATGTTGACTGCCTTACCATTTTGTATAGCAGTGCGAAGACGAGAATTAGATTCGGGGTGAGGACCACCTTCTTTAACCGCAATGGCTATTTCTTTTCCAAGACGTGTAAATTGGACAGCCATCTTGGCCCAGCGTTTAAATTTTCTTTCTTTTCTAAACTCAAATGCTCTTCCCATATAAAGTGTTCGTTAAGTAATTTCTAAATTTTTTTAAGGTTGTTTATCATCTCTTCTGTTAATGTGCTGAGATTAAATTGAGGCTTCCAGTTCCAGTCTTTTCGCGCGTACTCGTCATTAATAGAGGAAGGCCAACCGTTTGCGATGGCTTGGCGAGGGTCGTTCTTTGTATAGGTAATGGAGAATGTCGGAATGTGTAATTTAATCGCTTCAGCTAACTCTTCGGGCGTGAAACTCAGGCCAGTCAGGTTATAGCTACTTCGGATGGTTAATTTCTCTGCCGGTGCATCCATTAATTGAAGTGTACCTCGGATGGCATCTTCCATATAGAGCATGGGCAGACGCGTTTCAGCTGAAAGGAAAGACGCATAAGTTCCGTTTCTCAAAGCCTCATGGAAGATGTGAATCGCGTAATCCGTCGTGCCACCTCCAGGAGCTGTTTTCCAGCTTATCAACCCAGGATATCGAATACTGCGCACATCCAGGCCGTATTTGTTGAAATAATATTCGCACCATCGTTCTCCTGCCTGCTTGCTGAATCCGTATACGGTATTAGGATCCATGATGCAATATTGAGGTGTTTCCTCTTTGGGTGAATGAGGGCCAAAAACAGCGATGGAACTAGGCCAAAATACTTTACTGACTTTGTAGCTTACAGATAGATCCAGTACATTCAATAAACCGATCATATTTAAATCCCAAGCCATTTTGGGATGTTGTTCCCCAACTGCAGATAATACAGCCGCTAAGAGATAAACCTGTGTTGGTTTGTATTTTTCGAACAAAGATTGTAGCCGTTCCTTATCAAGGACATTTACAATTTCAAAAGGGCCTTGAGATGGTACATTCGGTTGCCTTATGTCAGACGTGACGACACTCTTTTCTCCATATTTTAAGCGCAAGGCTGTTGCTAATTCCGTTCCGATCTGTCCGTTAGACCCAATAATGATAATGCTTTCTTCCATCGCCCACAAACTTAGATAAATTGCCTTTCATATGCAACTGAGTAGTGAGGTGTACAGGGAAATCGCTTTTTAAAAAAGAACGTTTTTTTTATTCAACTTTTCTTGATAAAAGTTGAGCAAACCGAAGAACGTAGTGATGAGTTCATGAACTCATCTGAAAACAAACACATGTGAATAAATCAAGGCGGTGTAGGCTACCTTGCACCTGATGGCAAAGCATCACTGGCGCGTATTGGAGCCGTTTCACTTACTCAATCCGCTTGGATACTGCCATATGAGCAGAGGAGCAAATGCTTTGCTGCCCGTTGCGTCGGTATCCTCCAAGGCCGTTTATCCGACACTCGGGGCCCTATGGCTGCCCGCAAAAGCTCTTCGTTCAGCTGAAATATCGCCTAGGAAGTTTGCGGCTTGCAGGTTGAAGCACCACCGTCGTAGCAAAGTTCCAAGCGATGAGTCTTTGGTTACTTTTTTCATCACTTGTTCGTTTTTAATGGCATTCAAGCTACTTCGTGGTCTGCGGAAGAAAGTGACAAAAAAAACGTTCTTTTACTATAAAACACCTTTATCACTAGGTTAAAGGCGAATTTCCTGGTAAGGTGTGGCGATTTCGCTTTTGATATGTTAACGATTGTTTGCCTAAAATTTAGTGGCCAATACACAGCTCTTTCGATACTTTTTTATACCATCAGTTGCATTGTAAACCTCCATATAAACAACATAAATACCTACAGGAAGTCGTTGGTCGGCATCACTGATACCATCCCAAAATAAAGTGCCTCCGGTTCCAAGTAAATGATTTCGATATAAGTTTTTGACGAGATTCCCCTGTTCATTGTAGATATAGACATTTACCATATTACCACTTTGCTGAAAGCGATAGTTGATCTCCAATAGATCTTCAAAGCCATCATAGTCAGGTGAAAATGTTTTTGAGCTCAACCAGATGTCATCTTCCTGCATTACACCTTGCTGAGAATTTTGATAACCCGGTGTGGCATAACCTACAGAAGCTGCTGCAGAAGTGAAATTGCCGGGAGCATTGGTGTCTTTGTCGAAATGTTGTCTTTCAAGGGAAACACCTTTTTGGTCTTTCACCAAGGGATGGTGCATAGCCCTGTGATAATCCAGTCGGTCGATAACCGTTTGTCCGCTTATGATGGCAATTGATCCGCCTGCATTGGGTAGTTGAGGCATTGCAGTTACGTTAATGAAAGCCATTGGGTTTTCGGTATAGTAGTGATCTTTGACAAGGTCACCATCTTTACTTAAGACCATATATTGCTTGGGATAGAAGAGAGTCTCTTTTGTGGCAAGTGGTCGAATACTGATCAAACTATCTTTATCATTGACGCGAGCGATTTGTACGGTTTGTAAATTGATAATTTTTTCCGATCGGTTATACAGTTCTACGAACTCCACACTGCCAATTTTTGGATCAGGCAGTATTTCATTGATCAATATATCAAGTGGTTCTACTTGCGCATATAGTTTGAATGTTAGCAAAGACAACAAAAATGAAATTAATACAATAAGATGGGTCTTATTCATTGAATTGGTGGCGGTTTGGTTTATTTTTCTAAACTAAGATAGCGAACCTGGCACATGCCGACAAGATTTAAGTCGCTCAGGACCTATAATGAACAAACTGAATAAAGTTGATCGCATTTTTTGCAAACCATGAAATCGCCTGAATGTCTGTAAAACAAATCTAAAGGACGGATGTGAAAACAAAACAACAATGAAAAAAGCTGATTAATAAAAACATTCCCTTTTTAACTGTAAAAATTCGTATGTTTGAAGGTTAAAAAATAATGATTTATTAAAATTGACTATTAAAACAAAAAATTAAGACAAAAAATGAAAATTGCAGTCGTTGGCGCTACCGGACTCGTTGGTTCGGAGATGTTAAAAGTTTTAGCAGAGCGCGATTTCCCGGTAACAGAATTAATTCCAGTAGCCTCAGAGAAAAGTAAGGGCAAGGAAATTGAATTCAAGGGAAAGAAATATAAGGTGGTTACACCCAACGAGGCAATCGAGTTAAAGCCACAAATCGCTTTATTTTCTGCGGGTGGAGGAACCTCCACCACCTACGCACCTCAGTTTGCTGCGGCGGGAATTACGGTAATTGATAATTCATCTGCATGGCGCATGGATCCAACAAAAAAACTGGTAGTTCCGGAAGTGAACGCACATGTTCTTGCATCGGATGATAAAATCATAGCAAATCCAAATTGTTCAACGATCCAGATGGTAGTGGTATTGAAGCCTCTACACGAAAAGTATAAAATAAAACGTGTGGTTGTTTCCACCTATCAGTCGGTCACGGGTACGGGCGTGAAGGCAGTGGAACAGCTAAATAATGAAAGGCTCGGCAAGGAAGGTGAAAAAGCCTACCCTTATCAGATTGATCTTAATGTAATTCCTCAAATTGATGTGTTCCAAGATAACGGTTACACAAAAGAAGAGATGAAAATGATTCAGGAAACAAATAAGATAATGGGCGATGATCATATCCGTGTAACAGCTACTACAGTACGAATTCCAGTTATTGGGGGGCACTCAGAAGCTGTTAATATCGAATTTGAGAATGATTTTGATCTGGATGAAGTAAGAGATTTACTTGCGAAACAGTCAGGTGTTATTGTAATAGATGATCCAGCTAATTTGAAGTACCCAATGCCTAAAGATGCACACGGAAAAGATGAGGTGTTTGTAGGGCGTATACGCCGAGATGAGAGCCGGGAAAAAACACTTAATCTGTGGATAGTTGCGGATAACTTGCGTAAAGGAGCGGCAACCAATGCCGTTCAAATCGCCGAGTATTTGGTGAAACAAGGTTTGGCCTAGGCTAAAATTAAATAAAAATAAAGAGGAAGATGCGTGAAAACCATCTTCCTTTTTTACTTTTGGTGTGTCAGTATAATAAACAAAGCTATGAGTAAGGTCTTCTTGAGCATCTTTTTTGCTATTATCCTTTTTCCTCAATTTTTATTTGGAACAACTGCGACTACCAACGACGGAAAGGATACATTACGTATTATTACCTATAATATTCACCATGCGAATCCACCGTCAAAACCAGCTATAATTGATTTGAAAGCCATCGCGGCAGTTATTAACACCTATAAGCCAGACCTTGTTGCTTTACAGGAAGTGGATGTAAATAATCGACGATCCGGTAGAAATTTGAATGAAGCGACTGCCTTGGGAAACTTAACCGGAATGCATGCGCATTTTGTCAAGGCGATCGACTATGAGGACGGCGCTTATGGCGTTGCCATACTTTCAAAGTGGCCGTTGCAAGGCGTAGACAGCTTAAAGTTACCAATGGCCGACAGCAGCAATGGTGAACCACGTGTACTGGCGATCATAACCGTGGAACCGAAACCGGGTAAAGCGCTTGTTTTTGCGAGTACACACTTGGACTTGAGGGAACAGAATCGCGTATTACAGGCAAAAGCCATAGTCGAGAAATTGAATACTTATTCCCAACCCGTTATCCTGGGTGGCGATTTTAATGCGAAACCGGGATCGGATGTCATTGACTATTTTGACAAATATTTTTTAAGGAGTAGAACAGCCGGTAACGCCGCGTTTACGATTCCTGAAATAAATCCCAATCGGGAGATCGATTTTATTATGTTCAAACCAAACAAGCATTTCAAATCGATACGACATGAGGTTATTAAAGAACCGTATGCTTCCGATCACCTCCCCGTACTGGTTGAATTGACTTATTGAAGAGAAAACGGAACGTTGATAACAGAAACATGAAAATAATGGCGTTAAATAGTTGTATAAGGGTTGTATTTCATTTGGTTTTGATTGTTTTTTTTCTGATAACTTCGTTACACGCGCAACCCTTAGAGCAAAAAATAAACCTTGCTTATCAACAATTTGAACGTAATCCGATGCTGAAAAATGGGATCGCTTCCTTTACCGTATTAGATGCTAAAACGGGTGCGGTTGTGTTTTCTAAGAATGGTAATATAGGGCTTGCAACAGCTTCTACCCTGAAAACCATTACCTCAGCTGCCGCTTTTTATATATTAGGAGCAGATTATACATATCAGACACAATTATACTATACGGGTCAAATTGTTGATAGTGTTTTAACTGGAGATATTGTTATTAAAGGAAGCGGGGATCCTTCTCTTGGGAGCGATCGTTTTGAACGGACAAAGGAGTCTTTGTTGTTAACACAATGGACCCATGCAATTGTGAAGGCGGGGATAAAGAAAATAAACGGTAGCATTGTTGGTGACGATTTATTATACGGAGGGCAAAAGGCAGGTCCGCGATGGATTTGGCAGGATCTGGGAAGCTATTATGGTGCAGGAATCTCCGGACTGAACTGGCGGGAAAATTTAGTAGATGTTCATATTCAGCCTGGTAAGCAGGTAGGGGCCGCAACAAGCTTGCGGTCGACTGTACCTAACGTATCCTACCTCAAAATCGTTAATGAAGCCACAACAGGCAGTCCTGGTTCGGGTGATAAAGTATATCCCTACAGCGCTCCTTATTCATCCCTGATCTATTTAAGAGGAAGCTACGGTATCGATTTAAGAAAACCTATACAGATAGCATTGCCGGACGCGGCATATGATGCAGCGCTGCGATTACAGTTGAATTTAGAACGTCAAGGCATCAGTGTGCGGCAGCCCGCAACTACCGGTGAGCTACTCAAGCTATCGGGAAAGGGGGTGCCGGAAGAGGGGAAGACCCTGCTCATTCATCAATCTCCGACTTTAGCGGATCTCGTTTATTGGTTTAATCAAAAAAGTATTAATTTGTATGGCGAATCGCTCTTGATGACGTTGGCAAGGGAAAAAGGACAAATATCGGATACGGATGAAGCGGCCGATATACTGCGCGATTTTTGGGTTACCAAGTTAGGCTTGGAAAAAGGAACTATAAAGATCTTTGATGGTAGCGGGCTCTCTCCGGAAAATCGGGTTACGACGATGACAATGGCAAAAATTCTAGCGTTCATTAGGCGAGAACCCTGGTTCACTGCCTACTATAAAAGTATTCCTGTTTATAATGGCATGAAAATGAAAAGCGGTACCATTGGTGGTGTATTGGGATATACGGGATATCAAAAGGCCGCGAACGGAACAGAACTTGTGTTTAGCTTGCTCGTAAATAATTATGAAGGTACTGCTTATAATATGCGTCAGCAAATGTTCAAATTGTTAAATGTATTGAAGTAGTTAGAAATTAAAAATTAAAAAGTAAAAATTAAAAAGTAAATTTTACTAACAACTAACAACTAACAACTAACAACTAACAAACAACTTATAGCCAAAAAATGCTATCTTTGCATCATCATGAGTTATCAACTGCGCGTTTCGATTGATAAAGATTCCGGCTTTTGCTTTGGAGTGGTTTATGCCATTGACATGGCAGAGGAAATTCTGGAAGAGGAGGGCTATCTTTACTGTTTGGGGGATATTGTTCATAACGATGAAGAAGTGGCGCGCTTAAAAGCGAAAGGTTTGCGTATTATTTCCCATGGAGACTTACCAAATCTCAAGAATGAGAAGGTGCTGATCAGAGCACACGGGGAATCTCCCGAGACCTATAAAATCGCTTTAGAAAATAATATAACCTTGATCGATGCATCTTGTCCCGTTGTGCTGAAATTACAAAATAGAATAAAAACGTCTTACGATGAAAAGGAACAGATACTCATCTTTGGGAAACACGGGCATGCAGAAGTAATTGGTTTGCAAGGACAGACAAATAATGAGGCAATTGTTTTTCAGGATCTGGAAGAGTTGGATGCACGCGCGCTACCTGGTAAATTTACCTTATATAGTCAAACAACAAAGAGCACGGACAAGTTTTATCAGATTAAGGACGAACTGCTAAAAAGGGGATATGAAGTAAAGGCGAATGACACTATTTGCAGACAAGTGTCGAACCGTTACGAAGATTTGGCTGAATTTGCCCGGCAATTTGATAAAATCGTTTTTGTATCAGGCAGGAAATCTTCTAATGGTAAAGTTCTTTACGACGTTTGTCTAAGAAATAATCCCAAAAGCATTTTCATTTCTGATCCCGTAGAATTGGATGCTTCTCTGTTCAACCCAAATGAAACAATTGGCGTTTGCGGTGCTACCTCAACTCCTATGTGGTTGATGCAAAAAGTAAAAGAGCAACTGGAAAGCTTTTAACTTGATTCCCTTTCGCATTTCCTCCATTATCATATAAAGCTCACATTCATTCCTGACTAAAACCAAAGCGAATGCAAATTTGTAATTTTGTAAGATGGAATGAATGTACGAAACCCTTCTATTATGCAGAAAGGAATTTACTAACAAAGAATTTACAAATGAAAGCAAAAAAAGGCGTGTTATTGATTAATTTAGGAACGCCTGATAGTCCCAAGGTGCCTGATGTTCGGAAATATCTGGATGAATTTTTGATGGATGGACGGGTAATCGATATCGGTGTAATTCAAAGAAATCTTTTGGTAAGAGGGATTATAGTCCCTTTTAGAAGTCCGAAAACCGCTAAATTGTACAATGAGATTTGGGATAAGGAAAAGGGCTCGCCATTGCTTTATATCAGCGAAGAACAAGTCGATTTATTGCGTGCAGAATTGGGGGATGAATACCAGATTGAACTCGCGATGCGTTACCAAAACCCTTCTATCGAACAGGCATTGGAAAAACTTCGTTTAGCTATGGTTGACAGTATTCGCGTCATCCCATTATTTCCACAGTATGCATCTGCTACCACGGGGTCTGTGATTGAAAAGGTAATGCGTCTAATGAGTACATGGCCAACCTTTCCGGAAATTTCATTTGTCAATCAGTTCTATGATAACGAGTTGATGATCGAAGCTTTTGCTGACAATGGCAGATTAAAGAAGCCGGAAACTTTCGATCATGTGCTATTTAGCTTTCATGGCTTACCGATTAGGCAATTGAAGAACGTTGACAATTCCGGTAACCACGGTTGTGATGCCCCCAATTGCTGCGCGCAGATAACCTCAACGAATAAATTTTGCTATGTTGCGCAATGTCATGCAACAGCGCGGTTGATCGCGGATAAACTTCGCATAGCACAGGATAAGTATACTGTCTGTTTTCAGTCAAGGTTAGGAAAAGAACCATGGGTTCAGCCCTATACGAGCGATGCACTGGAGAAACTAGCCCATGAAGGCGCAAAAAGATTGCTGGTTTTCAGTCCGGCATTTGTTGCCGACTGTATAGAAACATTATATGAAATAACCGTAGAATACGGGCAAGAATTTAAGAAGCTAGGTGGAGAACATGTTGAGTTGGTACCAAGCTTAAATACCCATCCGAAATGGATAGAGGGGTTAAAACAGCTGGTGCTCGGTGAGCAGGCAAACATACCCAATATGCAGCTTGGAGAAACAATTGTAAACAAATAGCGTTGATGGCTAGCCTATTTTAGGGTTGGAAAGGGTTTTAACATGAGATTGATCGTTATTAATGTCTTTATACTACTTTTAATAGATCTTTATATTTATCACGCTCTTCAGAAAAGCACTTTACAATGGGCTAGAAAGCGATTTTTTAAAGCTATTTGGTGGGGATATAGTGCTGCTTTGTTCATTGGAGTTCTCGCAAGCTTGTATTTCAACCTGCCACTCATTGTTCGATCCATTATATTGGTTGCTTTTTTCCTGACCTTTACCAGCAAGATCTTCTATGTTCTGGTATTGCTTTTAGACGATTTTCGAAGAGGGGGGGTATGGATGAAAAGGAAGATCATCGGCAAAAAAAGCGAACCTAAAACAACAGAAGCTTCTTTGGAGACTGTTACAGCGAACATGGATCGTATCAGTCGATCTCAATTTCTCACCAGAGCGGGTATTGTTGTTGCTGCAGTACCTTTTGCCACGTTGAGTTGGGGAATTGCGGTAGGAGGTTACGATTATCGGATAAGACGACAGAAACTTTATTTGCCGAATTTGCCCAAGGCCTTTCACGGATTAAAGATTGGGCAAATATCAGATATTCATTCCGGAAGCTTTTACAATAAGAAAGCGGTGCAAGGAGGTATCGATATGTTACTGGCTGAAAAACCAGATGTAATCTTCTTTACGGGGGATTTGGTTAACAATAAGGCCGAGGAAATGCGTAACTATCAAGATTTATTTAGCAAAGTAAAAGCTCCATTAGGCGTTTATTCGACTTTGGGAAATCATGATTATGGAGATTACTTCTATGGGAAGGAAGACAGCCCTGAGAAGCGTAAAAATCTACAGCAGGTAAAAGATATTCACAAAATTATGGGCTGGGATTTACTTTTGAATGAGCATAGAAGATTGCGTGTGAATAACGAGGAGATTGGTATACTGGGGGTGGAAAATTGGGGGACAGGTAGATTTCCAAAATATGGGCGAATTGAGCTAGCAAAGAAGCACACGGAGGATTTACCTGTCAAGTTATTGTTATCACACGATCCGTCGCATTGGCGGGCCCAAGTGCTAGACAATAAGGATATAGATGTTATGTTTGCCGGGCATACGCACGGTATGCAATTTGGTGTCCGAGGAGATCGTTATCAATGGAGCCCTGCAGAGTACGTCTATAAAGAATGGGCTGGTCTTTATACCGAAGGAGACCAGCAACTTTACGTAAATGTGGGATATGGCTTTTTAGGTTACCCAGGTCGTGTCGGCATTTTGCCGGAAATAACCATTTTTGAATTAGTAAGTGAAGCCCCCACTGTAACATAATCCTGATTTGCATGTCTTAATAGCAAATCGTTTGAGACTATGTCAGTAAAGATGCCCTATCGAGAAAATATCAGGCTTTCCCTGGAATCAATTGCTAGTAATAAGCTACGTACGTTTTTAACAGCTTTGATTATAGCAATTGGTATTACCGCACTGGTAGGCATTCTTACCTCTATTGATGCTATTCAAAATTCATTAAAAGATTCCTTTTCAGCAATGGGTGCCAATTCCTTTAATATTAGGAATAGGGGAATCAATGTACAAATAGGGGGTGGCGGTACGAGACCCAAAGTTTTCAAAAAAATATCCTATCGTGAAGCACTGGCATTTCAAAAGAGATTCGATTACGGAGCGATCGTTTCGATTAGTGCCTATGCCTCTAATTTTGCGGTAGTCAAATACGAGAGCGAACAGTCAAACCCAAACATATCCATCTTAGGCGGAGATGACCACTATTTACAAACTGGTGGTTATAAATTAGAAAGTGGTCGAAACTTCACACAAAGAGAGTTAGAAACCGGATCCAATGTGGTGATTATCGGGAGTGAAATAAAAAAACGATTATTTAAAGAAGGGCAGGATCCGCTGAATAAAATGTTGGTCATTGGTAATGCAAAATACCTTATCATCGGCGTGTTGGAAGATAAGGGGTCCAGTGCTGGTATGGGGGCTGATAAAACCTGCATTATTCCCTTATTGCGTGCACGTGCAGCAGTTCAGGGAGAGATGCCTTCTTATACGATTACAGTAATGAGCGGTAACGCGCAGGGAATAGACCCAACAATTGGAGAAGCAACTGCCTTGTTTAGAAATATACGAGGCTTGGCCGTTACGCAGGAAAGCAATTTTGAGATAACCAAAAGTGATGCCGTTGCTCAGATATTAGTTAGTAGCCTTACCTATGTTGCCGTAGGTGCTTTCGTCATCGGTATCATTACATTAATTGGCGCCTCCATCGGTTTGATGAATATCATGCTTGTATCGGTGACCGAGCGAACACGGGAAATTGGCGTCCGAAAGGCGATTGGCGCTACGCCTAAGGTAATACGGATGCAATTTTTAACGGAGGCCATCGTAATCTGTTTATTAGGAGGGATTGGCGGGATATTACTTGGTATTCTAATTGGTAACATCGTTGCTATTGTCGTAGGAACGAGTTTCGTAGTCCCTTGGAAATGGATTATCATGGGAATTGTCGTTTGTGTAGGTGTTGGCATGATCTCAGGTTTTTATCCGGCCTCTAAGGCTTCCAAACTCGATCCGATCGAGGCCTTACGTTACGAGTAGAAACGGAGGTTTTAAATAAAACTTGCGAAAAAACACAAGTTTATCTATGTTTATCTCATGGAAGAGATAAATTGGCTTGATTTTGAAAAGGTGGAGCTCCGTGTCGGAACGATTTTAATAGCAGAAGACTTTCCAAAGGCTCGCAAACCGGCCTATAAACTAACAGTTGATTTCGGACCTGAAATAGGCATACGGAAAAGCAGCGCCCAAATTACGAAACATTATACAAAAGAAGAACTGTCAGGGAAGCAAGTGATTGGAGTGATAAACTTTCCCAGAAAGCAGATTGCCAATTTTATATCCGAATGTTTAATTACCGGGTTTGCAGACGAAAATGGCGATATTGTTTTATCTACCGTAGCGTCCAAGGTGCCTAATGGTGCTAAACTGATCTAGACCGTAATTTCTTTACAGATGAAATATATCAATTTTGAAGATACAAGTGATGCTGTATCAGACGAATTCTTTATGAAGGAAGCGTTACGCGAAGCCCAAAAAGCTTTCGAGTCGGATGAGGTACCTATTGGGGCCATCATTGTGCACGATGGAAAAATTATTGCCCGCGGGCACAACCTTACCGAAACACTGAATGATGTCACAGCCCATGCAGAAATGCAGGCCTTCACTGCTGCAGCTAATTACATTGGCGGCAAATATTTAAAAGACTGTACCCTCTATGTGACGATCGAACCGTGTGTCATGTGTGCAGGAGCTTCCTATTGGTCTCAAATTAAGCGAATTGTTTTTGGTGCACGGGATGAGAAGAGAGGCTATATTGCTACTTCGGCAGCTATTGTCCATCCAAAAACCACCGTTGTAAGTGGTGTGATGGAAGATACATGTCGAGAGCTGGTGCAGCGGTTTTTTCAATTGAAGAGAAGGTAAGTTTACCACCCGTATATTCTGTATCCTAGTAAAAGCTTCATGCTAATTGTCATCTCCTTATAAAAACCTTAATTCATGAGAACAATTCGAAGCATATATCGTTATATTTGTGTAGAACAAATCAGAAAATTAAAAAACATAAAATTATGGCTTTTTCACTCCCTGCGTTACCATACGCATCCGATGCATTAGAACCTCATATTGATAAAGAGACCATGGAGATTCACCATGGAAAACATCATCAGGCATATGTTGATAATTTGAATAAGGCAATAGCCGGAACCGATGCAGAATCGCTTTCCATTGAAGAAATCATAAAGAACATTTCAAAATATCCTGCTGCGGTTCGAAACAATGGTGGAGGCCACTATAATCACTCCTTATTTTGGACAATATTGTCTCCGGATGCACAAACAACTCCAAGTGGTGAGCTGGCAACAGCCATTGAAGAAACTTTCGGCTCTTTTGATGAATTGAAAAAGAAGCTTCAGGACGCAGGAGCTACGCGCTTCGGTTCGGGTTGGTCATGGTTGGTAGTAGACGGTTCCGGTAAGTTGCAGGTAACCTCAACGCCAAACCAAGATAATCCGTTGATGGATGTTGCCGAAGTTAAGGGAACGCCGATTTTGGGTATCGATGTTTGGGAACACGCCTATTATTTAAAATACCAGAACAAGCGTCCTGCCTATTTAGAAGCAATTTTTAATGTTATTTGTTGGAAATCAGTTGGCGAGCGTTATGCTAATGCTAAGAAATAATGATTAGTTCGGAATTTCCGAAAAAGTATTAAAAACATGTGAAAAGCAGTGTTTGCCTGGGCAACACTGCTTTTTTTCATCAGAGGCTAATTCAACCATATGCCCGGATTGAAGCTGCGGTTATCAAGCCTTGAGGAGATGAGGGAATCACCATTATAAAATTCAACAGATGAAAGCAATAGTCCTAGACGGAATCAACCTACCGTTAACAATAAAAAATGTAAATAAGCCGAAGCTAAAAGCAAATGAAGCACTCGTAAACCTTAAAGCTGCAGCCTTTAACAGACGAGATTATTGGATACAGCGGGGTGAGTATGCTGGGTTGAAATTTCCCATTATTTTAGGTTCAGATGGTGCTGGTGTTGTGGTGGAAGTTGGCAGCGAATCTGAAAAGGATTGGATTGGAAAAGAAGTTGTGATTAATCCGTCATTAGATTGGGGCGAAAGCGAAGCTGTGCAGTCATCCGCATTTCATATACTCGGGCTTCCTCAAGATGGAACCTTTGCGGAGTACGTAAAGGTCCCCCTTCAGAATTTACATATTATGCCCGCTCACCTTACTTTTGAGGAAGCTGCGGCCATCCCCTTGGCTGGGTTGACGGCATGGCGTGCGTTGTTTAGTAGGGCTCAGTTAAAAGCGGGGGAACGGGTATTGGTTGCCGGAGTAGGTGGGGGTGTAGCAAGCTTTGTTTTGCAATGGGCTGTGCTTGCGGGAGCAGAAGTATATGTTACGTCTAGTAAACGGGAAAAAATAAGAAAAGCGCTGGAAATGGGCGCCAAGGCAGGGGTGTTATATACCGATAAAAATTGGGTAGAAAAGATGAGGCCGGATGGCGGTTTTGATGTGATTGTCGATAGTGCCATAGGAAGGGATTTTGATCATTATATCGAGCTGGCTAAGCCTGGTGGTAGGATCGTGTTTTTCGGTGCTACAGCATCGGGTAATTTACCTGAACTCAATGCGAGAAAGATATTCTGGAAACAATTGAGTATCTTAGGTAGTACGATGGGGTCGCCCAAAGACTTCCATGATATGCTGGCATTTGTGAATAAACATCTGGCGAAACCTGTTATCGATGCGATCTTCCCCTTGGCACATGCAGAAGAAGCGTTGAGAAAGATGGACCGTTCGGAACAATTCGGTAAATTGGTCCTACGTGTTGATTAATTGAAATGAAACAATGAAAAAAATAGCAATGATCCTTAGCGTTATCATGGTGAATACCTATATTTCCTGCGCTGGTGGGTATCAAAAAGAGGAAAAAAAGAATCTGGAAACAGGCTTTCAATCAACTGTTAACCTTTTGGATACAGCAACCTTTGCGGCAGGTTGTTTTTGGTGTGTTGAGGCACAGTTTCAACAACTTAAGGGGGTTGATACGGTTATTTCAGGTTATACGGGGGGCCATGTTGAAAATCCGACTTATAAAGAAGTATGTACAGGTAACACTGGGCATGCAGAGGCGGTCAATATCATTTTCGATCCGAAAATGATAAGCTTTGATGAGCTGATCGAAGCTTTTTTTGTAGCACATGACCCTACGCAGCTAAATAGGCAGGGGAATGATGTGGGAACACAATATCGATCCGCCATCTTTTTTCATAATTCACAGCAGAAGGAGAAGGCGCTGTACTATGTGAAAAGATTGAATGAAGAGCATGCATACAATAAGCCGATTGTCACGCAAATAGAACCGTATAGTGCTTTCTATATAGCAGAAGATTATCATCAAAATTATTTTAATTTAAATCGAAGTGAGGGCTACTGTCAATTTGTAATAGCTCCAAAATTGGAAAAATTTGAAAAGGTTTTTAAAAAGAAGTTAAAAACTAGCAGCACGCAAATAAAATAATTTATCTTGTTAAACCTTTCGTCTATTTTTTATCTAAGTTTATTATAATGAAATGATTATGGATAAAAAATGGTTAGTTCTAGGCGCCTTTTTACTAATAATAGGTTTAGCAAAAGCGCAGCAACCACGAAATGGTGGTATGCGATTAAATCCTGATGAGCGTGCGAAAAGGACAGTGGAAATGCTTGACAAAGAGCTCCAGTTGAACCAGACACAAAAAGACTCGATTTATCAGTTTTCGCTGGCGGAGGCCAAAGAGCAGCAAACGCTATTTCAATCGGGCAGAGATGAAAGCAATAGAAGAGCAAGCTTCGAAAAAATGCGCACCCTAAGAGAAAAATCTCAGCAAAAGATAAAAGGGGTTTTAAACGACGAACAGGTGAAAAAGTATGATACTTTGCTGAAAGAAAGGCAGAATCGGATGGGTGGACGAAGAGGCGGTAGGAATGCCTAAGTAATTGTAAAAAAGAGTTGTAGCTTTTCAAAAGCTACAACTCTTTTTTATTATTAGGTAGCATGGATAAAAAATTGCTCCTGCCGCTTAGCAAACCGCATAAATAATTCAGGAAGACCAGATAGGGGCCCGTGAGGATGAATGAAGAAAAAACTGCGTTCGATGGTAAAGTTTTCTATTTCAACAACCTTGAGACGTTTTTCCTGTAGCTCCCGTGTGATGGCATGTATAGAAAGAAAAGCAAAACTATTGCTATGGAAGAGAAATTGCTTAATACTTTCCGTACTCGCTAAATTAACGTTTATCTGTAACTCCTGTAGATCCAGTCCCTTTCCTTTTAAATGTTTGGCGATAACGTCGTTTGTCCCGGATCCATTCTCACGCATAATGAAATCAAGCGCTCGTAAGTCCTGAAATGAACATATTGCTTTCAAAGCAAGTGGATTTTCGGTACGTGTAACCAAAACAATTTCATCCTTAAATAGCGGGGTGTATTTCATGGATTTATTCTGCGTTAAGCCCTCGATAATTCCAAGGTCAATGGTTTTGTCATCCAACCAGTCTTCTACTTGCTGCGTATTGCCATGAGCCACCTCAATATGGATACCATCGTAATTGCGGTGAAAGTTCGCTAGTATAAAAGGAATGATATAGTGAGAAATAGTGGTGCTAGCTCCTAATTTTAATTTTCCGGATGTCTCGCCCTTTAATGTATCGATTTCGTAAGTTGCTTTATTGTATTGTTCGATAATAAGGCGGGCATGTTTGTAGAGAATGGAGCCCGCCGCAGTCAGCTTGAGTTTATTACCGCTCCGTTCGAAAAGGGATAATCCAACTTGCTGCTCTAGTTCCTGAATATTTTTGCTTACAGCAGGTTGCGATATAAAAAGTTCCGAAGCTGTTTTTGTAAAATTCAATTGTGTAGCAGCGGTGAAAAACACTTTTAATCTGAAATCACACTCCATAAACCAGGTTTTATCTAATATTTTTGCTTCGGTTCCGCTAAAGTCCGTTTCCATTGCAAAGAGTGCTCGACTACCAATCAAGCATCTCTCTTCAAATCATTTTACAAATAAACTAGGATAAGATATCCACAATTTTAAGAAGACTAGGCGTGAGCGAGTCTATATGTTTGATGGCTTTGCTAAATGGTGTAAAAGCGATGTCGCCATTGATAACTCCCGCCATTTCTCCTCTACGCCCCGCTAGTAGGGCTTCAACCGCTGCAACACCTAGACGGCTTGCCAGTACGCGATCCATACAAGTGGGACTCCCTCCACGTTGGATGTGACCTAAAATAGAAACTCTAGTATCATAATTTGGGAAATGTTTCTTTACCAGCTCAGCAATAACGAATGCTCCGCCTTCCACATCACCTTCCGCGACTAATACGATTTTTGAAGATTTATCTCTTCTGCCATGTGCTAATTTTTCCAGTAAAGCGGTTGAATCTGTTGCGCTTTCGGGAATTAAAATCGCTTCCGCTCCCGTTCCTATTCCACTCCGGAGTGCAATAAGGCCTGAATCGCGCCCCATTACTTCGATGATAAATAGGCGATCATGAGATTCCGCAGTATCCCTGATTTTATCAACAGCACTGATAACGGTATTGATAGCCGTATCATAACCAATGGTAAAATCAGTCCCGGCTAAATCATTATCGATAGTGCCGGGAAGTCCCATTACCGGAATGTCATGTTCTTCAATGAATTTTGCGGCTCCTGTAAAGGTTCCGTCTCCGCCTATAGCCACTAATCCATCAATTTCGAATTGTCTAATTTGTTCATAAGCACGTAGACGTCCTTCGACTGTTCTGAATTCTTTACTACGCGCTGTCTTTAAAATAGTTCCGCCGCGTTGAATGATATTGGCTACAGATTTAGCATCCATCGGAAAGATATCTCCATTTACCATCCCATCGTAGCCCCGTTGAATACCGAATACATTCAGGTTATAATGTAAGCCCGTCCGCACAACTGCGCGTATGGCGGCGTTCATACCCGGGGAATCCCCACCTGAAGTAAATACTGCAATATTTTTGATTGTGCTCATATTGTAAATGTATAGCTAATTTGATTATTACGGACACTATGGACGCTCTTTATAAGCCTTGATCCCCGATTCAAGAAATTCGATATAATTTTGTGGATCATAATTCGCTCCTTGAGGAGGAACCAAGACATCACCGTCACTATCTACAATAACATACAACGGTTGTGAGTTGCTATTGAATTTGGATGCCTGGAAATCGCTCCATTTTTTTCCGATCGTATTGATCTTTTTCTTGCTGTAAGTAGATATGTATTGCTCGTCTTGAGGCAGACTGGTTTTATCGTCAACAAATAATTCAGCCATAATAAACTCATTGTTTAGCAAGGCTTTCACACGAGGATCTGTCCAAACATTTGCTTCCATTTTGCGGCAGTTCACACAGTTCCACCCCGTGAAATCAATTAAAACGGGTTTATTGGTTTGTTTGGAAACCTCCAGGGCTTGTTCATAATCGTAATAAGGGTCAAAACCTTTTGGCGTTCCACGCTCATGAAAAATCTCCGCATACTTCTTAGGTCCAGCATTCGTTGCAGAAGTAGGGGGTGGCACCGATATGCCGGCGCTTAAGTCAAAATCCTGGGTGGCGCTAGGGGGCAGAAATGCACTGACAGACTTAAGTGGGGCTCCCCACATACCCGGGATAAGGTATATGACAAAAGATAGGACTACGATTGCAAAAAATGTGCGTAAAACGGATAAATGTTGCACTTCACTATCGTGTGCAAATCGGATTTTTCCTAGAAGGTACAATCCCATTAAACCAAATATAACAATCCAGAGGGCTAAAAATACTTCCCTATCCAACCAATTCCAATGGTATGCCAAATCTACATTCGATAGAAATTTTAGTGCAAAAGCTAATTCGAGGAACCCTAATACGACCTTCACACTATTTAGCCAGCCACCCGACTTCGGCAAGGACTTCAGTAAGGAAGGGAATAAAGCGAAGACAGCAAAGGGAATGGCCAGGGCTAGGGAAAAACCAAACATACCAATGGCAGGCCCCAGACGCTCGCCTTTAGAGGCTGCATCGACTAATAAAGTGCCGATTAAGGGCCCTGTGCAGGAGAAGGAAACCAAGGCAAGGCTAAAAGCCATAAAAAAAATGCCTAGAAGACCTCCTTGATCCGATTTCGCGTCTACTTTGTTGACAAATGAACTGGGCAGTGTGATTTCAAAAGCACCCAAAAAAGAGGCGGCAAAAACCACTAACAACAAGAAAAATAAGAAATTAAAAATACCATTAGTGGATAGTGCGTTTAGCGCGTCCGATCCAAAAAAGATAGTAACGAGCATCCCCAATCCGACATAAATAACGATAATAGATAAGCCATATAAGATGGCTTGTCCAATCGCTCTTGATTTAGAACCGGCCCTTTTTGTAAAAAAACTAACGGTTAAAGGAAGCATGGGAAATATACAGGGCATTAAAATAGCAGCAAAGCCGAAGAGTAGTCCATTAATGAATATTTGCCAGAGTGAAACGCTTCGCTCTGTGTTGGCAGCAACTTCCTGTTGAGCAGATAAATCCTTTGTCGGTCCAGTTGACTGGACCGTATCTGCTACTGTGGTATCTTCCGTTATATCTGTAAATTCTATACCATCCAAAGAGATGGAATCTGTTTGTAACGTAAGCGCAGAAGCTTCGTTTACGAAAAAGCTGAGAAAAATGCTTGCTAATGTAATTATAATGAATTTTCTATACATCAGTTTTTGTTTGAAGGCGTGAAATTAGTAATTATTCCTGACAGGGAGTCAATTTTCAGGTCTCCTTATTGTAAATAAAGTGCGGTATAGGTTAGATGAAATAAGCAAAAACGGCTTGCGCCGTTTTTGCTTATTTTATTGGAATATTGAAATTTACCTCATCAGGCGGCAAACACTCCTTATCGTTACAGACCATAAACTCAATGGTACCTTTAACAGCTGTTGTTGCTTTATTCAGTTTGATTTTTTGTTGGAAAACAACTTCATTTTCAAAATACACAACGTCCATGTCAAATACCTTTTCGAAGTGACTTATCCCTTTCGGTTCCGTAGTTTTGCCAAGGGGGGTGTAATCGGTTGATTTTGTGAAGGTTAAACTGGTAGGTACAGGGCCTCCCGGCTTAATGTTCTGTGAGTAAATATGCCAACCTTTCTCAATGGTGGCTTTTATTAGAAGTACAGCTTCATTATTATTGATCTTTTTGGCGGCATAGGCCCATTTAACTGGGGTTTTAATCTGTGCAGAAACAGCCAAGGTGCTGAAAATCAAGAGAACTAAAAATGCACTGAATTTTTTCATTTTAATACAATTTGTTTTTTGACGCTGACAGTCAAATAAGGTTTAAACGTTTGTGTGAATTTTGGCCTTAGTTAAAAATACGAGACTAAGGACGGTGCAAACATATAGAAAAGGAGGGGATTATGCAATGTACCGGCACTTGTCCCGATCGGTACTTTAGTCAGTTTTTACCGTACTACTTCTGTATAGTTGGCAGGAAACGTCAAATGAAAGCGATTTCTTTGATTGCGTACTCTGTCAATTTGCCGTCAAAATCCACTATAAGTTTCCCTTCCTTACTAACGTCAAGGATTGTGCCGTTTTTGCATTGTCCAGCAATGAGGAAGTTTGCCGGTTGTCCTAATCGATAAAGAAAGCCTTTGTATCGCTTCTTTTGTTGTGCAGCTTGTCTGCCTTTAAGTTTTTGGTACTCAATACTTAAATGAAAGCAAAGCGTTTGGAGCAAAGTTTTTACCTCAAACTCCCGATTCAGGAGTTGTTTAAGAGAGACACTTTTTGCCTGGTAGTCGCCAAAGTCAGTTTGGTTGATATTAAGACCTATGCCAATAATAGCATGTTTCCAGCTTATTCCTCGAAGTATATTTTCAATAAGAATTCCACCAATCTTTTTATCCAAATAATAGATATCGTTGGGCCATTTTATACGGAGGTTTTTACCCAATATCGGTTCTAAAGTATCGATTATAGCCAAACTGACGGCAATGTTCAATTCAAACTGATCCTTTGGTAAGAGAAAAGTTGGGTTCAAAAGAATACTGCAGATTAGATTTTTGCCGGGCTCACTCTTCCAAACATTGCCTGCTTGTCCCTTTCCCGCATATTGTTCTACTGCCATTATTACAGTTCCTTCAGTATATGGCTTAGAATTTGACAGATTAGATTTTAGATAATCATTAGTTGAGCTTACCTGTTGAAGAGTAATAATATTTTCTCCAACAATAAGTCCCAAAAAAGTGTTACTTTGCAAAGTCTTTGTGGCATTAAATGAAAAACTGTTCAAAACTAAAATTTTTTAATGGTAAAAGGTAAAAAGGTTAAAGAATCCACTCATCTCTCGGAAATTATTATACATGGTATCCAAGAGAAGAAAGGTAACGAAATAGTTAGATTAGACCTCCAAAATATTCATAGTTCGGTTTCTGATTATTTTGTAGTATGTCATGCCGAATCGACAACCCAAGTGCGGGCGATAGCGAAAAGTGTGGAAGAGGAAGTGTATAAAGCAGTTAAGCAAGATCCTTGGCGAAAAGAAGGGCTCGATCATGCTGAATGGATTCTGCTAGATTACATAGACGTTGTTGTACATATCTTCAAGACGGATAAAAGGCAATTTTATGCGATAGAAGATTTATGGGGCGATGCAGAGATGAAGTATTTCCAAAGTGCATAGATTCCCCAAGCTAAATAAACAAAGAGGATAAACAATTTATGAAAGATAATATGTCAAATCAACCTGGGAAAATAAAGAAAGTTCCGGGAAAGAAAATCAGCCCCAAACCTCCAAAATTCAATATCATGTGGTTATGGATAGCCATGATATTGGGTTTTATCGCGCTCCAATATGTTTTCACAGGAGAGAGTGCGAAAGAAATCACCTATCAGCGATTCGAGTCTACTATGTTGAAAGAGGGCGATGTAGAAAAGTTAGTAGCCTATAAGAGAAACGAATTAATTGGGGTGGAAGTTTATATAAAAAAGGATAAACTCAATCAAGAGAAATATAAAGATGTACGGCCAAAGAATAACGGACTTAACCTCTCAACAGGTAATGCAGGTCCGCAGTATTTTTTTCAGGACGGCTCTTTTGATGCCTTAGAGCGTAAATTAAATGCTGCGCAACAAGGTGTTCCCGAAAATCAACGGGTAAATGTGACATTAGAAGAGCGAAATAGCCCTTGGACCGGCTGGTTGCTTTCTATCATCTTACCTTTGGGACTTGTTATTCTTTTTTGGGTTTTCATCATGCGCAGAATGGGTGGTGGCGCAGGAGGTGCCGGCGGTCAGATTTTCAATATTGGTAAATCTAAAGCGCAGCTATTTGATAAAGAATCGCAGGTTAATATCACGTTCAACGATGTTGCAGGACTGGAAGAAGCGAAGCAAGAGGTGATGGAAATCGTAGATTTTCTGAGAAACCCGAAAAAGTACACCAATTTAGGGGGAAAGATTCCAAAAGGAGCATTATTAGTCGGGTCTCCCGGTACAGGAAAAACCTTATTAGCTAAGGCAGTTGCCGGGGAAGCTCAAGTACCTTTCTTTTCACTGTCAGGGTCCGATTTCGTAGAAATGTTTGTTGGAGTTGGTGCATCACGTGTACGTGACTTGTTCAAGCAAGCGAAAGATAAAGCACCTTGCATTATTTTTATTGATGAGATCGATGCAATTGGACGTGCTCGCGGGAAAAATAATATTGTTGGCGGAAATGACGAAAGAGAAAATACACTGAATCAATTATTGGTGGAGATGGATGGATTCGGGACGGATTCCGGTATCATCATATTAGCCGCTACAAACCGACCGGACGTATTGGATTCTGCTTTATTAAGGCCTGGACGTTTTGATCGACAGATTTCGATCGATAAACCTGATTTGGTTGGCAGGGAACAAATATTTAAAGTGCATTTAAAACCAATTAAATTAGCGGCAGATGTTGAAGCAAAGAAATTATCTGCACAGACGCCTGGTTTTGCGGGTGCTGAGATTGCGAATGTGTGCAATGAAGCTGCACTTATAGCTGCGCGAAAAAATAAAGAATCTGTTGATATGCAGGATTTCCAAGACGCGATAGACCGAGTCATTGGTGGATTGGAAAAGAAAAATAAGATTATTTCACCAGAGGAAAAACGTATTGTTGCCTATCATGAGGCAGGACATGCTATTGCTGGATGGTTTTTAGAGCATGCCGATCCTCTAGTAAAAGTGTCCATTGTTCCAAGAGGAGTGGCGGCATTGGGTTATGCGCAATATTTACCAAAAGAGCAATTTTTATATACTACTGAACAGCTGATCGATGGTATGTGCATGACAATGGGCGGAAGGGTTGCTGAAGATATTACATTTGGCAAAATTTCTACCGGTGCACAGAACGATTTGGAGCGTATTACCAAGTTGGCTTATGCAATGGTAGCTGTGTATGGTATGAACGGAAAAGTGGGGAATGTATCATTTAATGATGGTCAAGAGTCCCAGTTTCAAAAACCGTATTCCGAAAAAACGGCCGAACTTATTGATGAAGAAGTCCGCAAATTGATAAGTGATGTTTATGATAAAACCAGGCAATTGCTTACCGAGAAATCAGATGGTTTGAAGGCTTTGGCTGAAAAGCTGTTGGAAAAGGAAATACTGTTCCAGTCTGATTTGGAAGAAATATTAGGTAAAAGACCTTTCGATCATCGGACCACCTATGATGAATTTGTTAACGGAGATGAAGGTTCTTCTGATCAGCGCAAGGCTGCTGAAGGTTTAATGCATGAAGGTGTGGGTGATAACTCGGGAACCTTTGATAAGAGTAAATCTTCAGACGATAATAGCGCGACAGATACTGTTAAGCAGTAATAATGTAAATGAACTCTATATAAAAAGGAAGAGGCGCGACTGACTCAGTCGCGCCTCTTCCTTTTTATATTCACCATTCAGTGTACAGTCTATCTTCTCCTTCAAATTTTTAATAAAAAACTCATACCTTGCACTTTAAATAGATTGATTATGCAAGAAGCTACTGCGAAGGAAAGATTGCTGAAGAAAATACGAAAAGCGTTGTTGCTAAAGCGCGATAATCCCTACCCTAATCTGGAAGAGGTGCCGTTATACAAAGAATCTGACGAGGTTATCGAGATATTATTTGCCCAAAATTTTACAGCAGTTGCAGGGAATTTCGTTTTTTGTGAAGATGAAATCCAGTTGATAGAAAGCCTACTTGCGATTACGGAAAAGGAAGGGCTTAGAAAGATTTATGCTTGGGAAAAAGAGATACAGAAAATACTGGATCGCTATGAATTTCCATACTTTAGAGGTGACACGGAGTTCCAAAAAGCAGAAATGGGTATTACAAAATGCGAAGCCTTAATTGCTCGATCTGGGAGTATTATGGTAAGCAATGGTGATCTTGCGGGCAGGAGATTGAGTATTTATCCGCACGTGCACGTAGTCATTGCTTATACGTCGCAATTGGTAATGGACCTAAAGGACGGGTTTGAACTTATTAAACAGCGATATAACCAAGAGCTGCCAACGATGATCAGTACCATTACAGGTCCTAGTAGAACAGCCGATATTGAAAAAACGCTGGTTTTGGGGGCTCATGGGCCGAAGCAGCTCTATTTACTCCTAGTCGACGATACCTTCGAATCAGTTTAAACAAATATACTAAAAATAATAGTATTTAAACTAATATTTTTAGTATATTTGTTTATGGACGCAATACAAAATGAGGAGTATTTTAGAGGCAGGGGTGCTCAAATCAATACACACAATAAATTTTTCAAGAATAAATATATTTGCGAGCACATTGAGGGCTTGGATGAACCTTTTTTGGAAAACACTGCGACTCAGGTAATCGAATCGTATCCTAAACAAATCATCAGCGAAAGTGACAGCCCGGACTTACGCTTTATGCGATCAATTAACCCTTATCAGGGCTGTGAGCATGGTTGCATTTATTGCTATGCACGGAATGCGCACGAATATTGGGGTTATAGTGCAGGTTTGGATTTTGAAAGAAAGATTATTGTCAAGCGCAACTGCGCGGCACTTTTGGAAAAGGAGTTTAATGCAAAAAGCTATGTTCCTTCCACCATTATGCTTTCTGGTAATACAGATTGTTACCAGCCGTTAGAACGTAAACTTAAGCTTACTCGCTCCCTGCTTGAGGTATTTCTAAAATATAAACATCCTGTCTCTATTATCAGTAAAAACAACTTGATACTTCGTGATCTTGATATCTTAAGTGAACTGGCAAAATGGAAGCTTGTACAGGTTGCTGTTACCATCAATTCCTTGAATGAGGAGTTGAGACAAAAGATGGAACCCAGAACCGTGACAGCTGCTGGTCGACTCAAGGTAATTAGACAATTAACAGACACAGGTATCCCCGTCATGCTGATGTGTGCACCAATTGTACCAGGGTTGAATAGTGATGAAATGCCCGCACTTATTGAGCAAGCGGCAAAGCATGGCGCAACTGCCGCCTCCTTCACCATTGTAAGGTTGAACGGTGCGATTAGTGAGCTGTTTAAAGATTGGGTCTATAAAGCTTTTCCCGATCGGGCCGAAAAGATCTTACATGGTATCGCGGCTTGTCATGGAGGGAATCTAAATGATAGTCAGTTCGGTCGGCGAATTAGTGGGGAAGGGCGACTTGCTGAAAGTCTGCATCAGTTATTTAAGTTATCGGTGTCTCGTTTTATGGGGGGGAATAAATTGCCTGAATTGCGCACAGACTTGTTTGTACCGATGCAGGGTAAACAATTAGGATTATTCTAGCGATTAATGACATTTTTTTAGTATTTTCAACCCTATTATTTAAGATATGGAGAGTTATATCACGGAAACACCTGTAGCCAGCCTGATTTTTATTTTCACACTTATTACTAGCATTTATGCCTTTTCGAATCACGGCGTTCTTGAAAAGTTCATGTTGCATCCGTACAGCATAAGTAGGGGAGAACGAGTATATACGCTACTTACCAGCGGTATGATCCACCGAGATTGGATGCATTTATTTTTTAACATGTTCACCTTTTCTTTTTTCGGGTTTCAGCTAGAGCGAATATTGGCTTCGATCAGTAGCTGGGGGCATATACAATTCGCTTTGATTTATTTGTTGAGTTTGATTATCAGCGATATCACTACGATCATCAAGCAGAAAAACCATTATAATTACTATAGTCTTGGTGCTTCAGGAGCTATTTGCGGAGTGCTTTTTAGTGCTATTTTATTTCAACCCACTTCTTATATTGGCGTATTTTTTATTCCCATCCCTGCGGTTATTTTCGGACCGTTGTTTTTATTCTACTGCATTTGGGCAGCTAGAGTCGGCCGCGATAGTATTAATCACGACGCCCATTTCTATGGCGCTGTTGTTGGCGTAGTTGTTACTATATTATTATATCCCCAAGTAATTGGTCATTTTTTCACGGCTGTAGGGCAATTGCTTACTTAATTGTCATATGTCTTTGGCAACTCTATCGTTTCACAAGGACGAAAAGCGCCGGTTTGATCCGTTAGGAATGTCATGGGGTTTTCAGGATCTTTAATGATTTCAAATAATGTGAACCCCCAAGGTTTCCAGAAATTTTCCAGTACCTGCCCATACGTTTTAGCTTGAAAGGGGTCAAAGATCGGGCGTGTGTCAGTACCGGCTAGCGGCATGGGTTCGATATAAACAACTTCTTCTGTTGGAAGTATCGCATATTCAGGTAGTCGATTAAAAAGGTAAGCAGAATAAAAGAAAAGCCCACAAATTTCCTCGAACTGAATTGGGTGCAATTTCTTACCGGATACTATTTGAAGCTTCGTGTCGTGGTATTTGTTGTTAGCCCCATTGTCCTGTAAGCAAGCGACGATGCCGAAATTTTTCATACGTAACGAGAAAACGAGCGTATTTATTTCATCTCGGTAATTGAACTTGTCATCTATGCTGTCTATTTCAAATATGTTGATACTGAAAGGTAAGTTAACTTCAAATTCCATCGGTCTAATCATGGATTGTAGCATAACATGTAGATTGGTGAACTTTCTAGCTAAAACTTGTGAAAAATTCATGGCTTCACCGCTCATAAGTTGCTGCCTTATTCCTAATTGTATTTCATTGAATACGATGCCATAAAGGAGCTTTCCGATCCACTGAAATAATAATTGGCTGTCAAGTTTAATCACTTCCTCATAACCACCAAGAAAGGCAGATTTTATGGCTTCTTCTAGTTTTTCCAGCTTATCGGAGGTCTCTACCGAACAAGGAACTTGAAGTTTCTTGTAAGTTGTTATACTTTCATCAAGGAGTTTGAATGGTTTTTCCTCCAGCTGATAGTGCTGCATCAGCCAAGAAGGAAATACTTGTATTTGTTCTTCGGATGATGTTAAAGTCTGGCCGCTTAAGAAACAAGTTTTATTGTCAAACGAAAATTTCTGAAAAGGATTGTATAACATTGTTAAATAGTTAATAGGGAACAGTTAGTAGGGACCTTGTTGAATCGAGATAGCTAATTATTTTGTTTTTAACTTCCTACTGCCTTATTCCCTTTCATACTGCTTACTATAATATTCTTTATAAGCCCCTGATGTGACGTTATTTAGCCATTCTTCATTTGCTAGATACCAATCAACGGTCTTTTCCAAACCCTCTTCAAATTGCAAGCTCGGCACCCATTCCAATTCCTTTTGAAGTTTCGTAGAATCGATGGCATATCGTAAATCATGGCCCGCCCGATCTTTCACGAATGTGATGAGCTTTTCCGATTCGCCTATTGAGCGTCCGAGTTTCCGATCCATAATACTACATAATAGTTTGATCAGATCGATGTTCTTCCATTCATTATGGCCACCGATATTGTAGGTATCGCCCGCCTTTGCCCGATGGAAAATCACATCGATGGCACGGGCGTGATCTTCTACCCAAAGCCAGTCCCGAACGTTTTCCCCCTTTCCGTATACAGGTACAGGTTTCTCGTTCTTTATGTTATGAATTGCCAAGGGAATCAGCTTTTCCGGAAAATGATGTGAACCATAATTGTTGGAACAATTGGAGATGACCGTATTGAGCCCATAAGTGTCATGGTAGGCTCTGACAAAATGATCGGAACTTGCCTTTGAAGCAGAGTAGGGAGAGTGCGGATCATATTTGGTCTCTTCGGTGAACATGCCGCTTTCTCCCAATGCCCCATATACTTCGTCCGTGCTAACATGATAAAAACGCTTGCTCTGATCAGTTGCCCAGTATTTACGCGCGGCATTCAGTAGATTAACCGTTCCGACAACGTTGGTCAGCACGAAATCCAAGGGATTGCTAATAGAGCGATCGACATGTGATTCAGCAGCCAAGTGGATCACCGCATCGGGTTTGGTGCGTTCGAACAGTCCGTCGATAAAAGCGGCATCGGTGATATCCCCCTTAACAAACTGATAATTTGATCTGTCCTCTATATCCTTTAAATTGGCCAGATTACCTGCATACGTCAGATTATCGAGATTAAAGATATGATATTGCGGGTAGTTGTTGACAAAACGTCTTACCACGTGCGATCCAATAAATCCTGCACCGCCTGTTATAATGATATTCATGGTCTTTCTATTAGAAATGTTTGCAAAATAAGATATATTATCCAAATGGATTTTTTTCTTTTAAATAAACCTCCCAGGCCCAGGCAGAACGCATCATTTCTTCGACACCCAATTCCGCCTTCCATCCCAGCTCGGTTGCTGATTTAGACACATCGCCCCAAACCTTCTCAATGTCTCCAACCCGACGGGCCCCTATTTGAAAATTCAGTTTGACACCGGTTGACGATTCAAAAGCTTTGATAATTTCGAGTACAGATAAGCCTTTACCGGTGCCAATGTTGAATACTTCATAATTCGTTTCCGCCTTTTGCTCCTCTAAGCGTTTTATGGCCGCCACGTGTGCCTTTGCTAAATCTACCACATGGATGTAATCTCTAATAGCCGATCCATCGGGAGTATCATAATCATCTCCGAATACCGTGATTTTTTCTCGTTTTCCGATGGCGGTTTGTGTAATAAAAGGGACAAGATTTTGTGGGACGCCCAAGGGTAATTCGCCGATTAATGCGCTTGCATGTGCCCCTACCGGGTTAAAATAACGTAGCGCAATGATATGATAATTGGAAAATGCTTTGGCTGTATCGCTCAAGATTTCCTCAGCTACTTGCTTGGTATTGCCATAGGGCGATTCGGCCTTTTGTACAGGGGCTGCTTCGGTGACGGGGAGCTCTTTGGGTTGTCCGTAAACGGTACAGCTTGAGGAGAATACAAAATTAATGTCACGTCCCTTAAAGGCGTTTAATAAATTAAGTAAAGAAAAGAAATTGTTTCGATAATACTTAATTGGTTCTTCTACTGATTCTCCGACAGCCTTACTAGCTGCAAAGTGAATAAGGCCCGTAATTTCAGGGTTGTTATTTACAAATTCGGCTACTTTTTGCTCGTCGCAGAGGTCAAATTCATGAAACTCGGGGCTGTCTCCCGTGATGGAAGCAATCTGTTTCAATACCCCTCGGTTGGAATTTGACAAGTTATCAATAATAACAGGCGTGTAACCAGCACGCTGTAGTTCTACAACAGTATGCGACCCGATATATCCGGTGCCGCCAGTAACCAAAATTTTGCTCATATGAAGAATCTTTTATTAATGCTTGTTATAATACGTAAAATCTTTGTGTTTTATTTCCTTTTCAGGAAGAGATTTGAAATATTCGTAGGTCTTTTGCAAACCTTCTGTTCGGTCTACTTTGGGCTCCCAACCCAGCACCTCCTTAGCTTTCGTTATATCCGGTCTTCTTTGTTTAGGATCGTCTACAGGTAGGTCGCGATAAACTAGTTTTTGAGATGTTCCTGTCAATTTTATAATTTCCTCACCGAATTGTTTAATGGTGATTTCATCCGGGTTTCCTATGTTGAGTGGGTGCGTATAATCACTCATCAATAGACGATAAATACCGTCTATCTGATCGTCTACATAACAAAATGAACGCGTCTGCGATCCGTCACCGAATACTGTCAAATCTTCGCCTCTTAGCGCTTGACCGATAAATGCGGGTAATACTCTTCCATCATTCAATCGCATGCGTGGGCCATAAGTGTTGAATATCCTGACAATTCGCGTATCTAATCCATGAAAGGTATGATAAGCCATCGTAATGGCTTCCTGAAAGCGCTTTGCCTCATCATATACACCGCGGGGACCAACCGGGTTTACATTTCCCCAGTACGCTTCCGACTGAGGGCTAACGGTAGGATCTCCGTATACTTCTGAGGTAGATGCCACTAAGATACGGGATTCTTTAGAACGTGCTAAACCGAGAAGATTATGGGTGCCTAGAGAGCCTACTTTTAATGTTTGAATTGGAATTTTCAGATAGTCAATCGGACTGGCCGGGGATGCGAAATGTAAAATATAGTCTAAGCGTCCCGGCACATATACAAATTTAGAAACATCGTGATTATAAAATTCAAAATTTTCCAGTTTAAATAGGTGTTCGATGTTTCTTAGATCTCCGGTTATGAGGTTGTCCATTCCAATTACATGAAAATCCTCTCTAATAAATCGATCACATAGGTGTGATCCTAGAAAACCAGCTGCTCCGGTAATAAGTATACGCTTTCTCGACATGCTTTAATAAATGTTTGGAATATTCTTTGGCGAAGATAAACAAATTGAATATAATTGCCGTTTCTTATAAAAACTATCAGGCTTTATCCGCCTTTAAGTGATTCATAATCTTCTAGTAGCATGTGGATATTATATAATTTGGGTATTTTTTTAGGTCAGTTTTTTGTATATATCGCCGCGCCCTTTAATGTCAGAATTCGAAAATGGAAAGAGGGTAGGAGAGATTTGTTTAAACACATCATCCGCCAAGTAGATTCATCGAAAAAACATACTTGGTTCCATTTTGCTTCATTGGGAGAATTTGAACAAGGACGAACAGTTTTGGAGGCTTATCGGGAGCATTTTCCGGATAAATTGGTGGTAGTTACTTTCTTTTCTCCATCGGGCTATGAGGTGCGTGCTAACTATGCAAAAGCAGATCATGTGTTTTACCTTCCCGCAGACACACCAAACAAAGCGCGCAGATTTATTGAGCTGATCAATCCTGAAGAAGTGTTCTTCGTAAAATATGAATTTTGGCATAATTATTTTAAAGTGCTTCATAATCGGGGAATTCCCCTTTATTTAGTTTCAGCTATATTCCGGAAAGGACAGTTTTATTTCACTTGGTACGGCCGATTTTTTAGATCGACCTTGCGGTATGTGACTTTTTATTTCGCACAAAATCAGGAAAGCGTTTCGCTGCTACATCGTATTGGCCTAAAAAACGTCGCTTTAACAGGGGATACGCGATTCGACCGTGTTGCACATCTTTCGCAACATAAGCGCGAGATCGAGGTGGTCTCCCAGTTTGTGAAAGGGCATAAAGTGCTGGTGGCCGGAAGTACCTGGTTACCGGACGAAGAGTTAATTATGTCTTTACGACAGGTTTATCCTGAGTGGAAAATAGTAATCGCACCACATATGGTTGACACCGTTCATTTAGATGAAATTGATAATCGATTTAAACAGAGTGTTCGCTTTTCGACATTAAATAGCAGCATTCGACCAATAGATAATGCGAATGTTTTTGTTCTAATTATTGATAATATTGGGATGCTTTCTTACTTATATAGCTATGCTGATGTCGCTTATGTTGGCGGAGGTTTCGGTGTGGGTATTCATAATATATTGGAAGCAGCAACCTATGGTGTTCCTGTAATTTTTGGGCCTAATTATCAGAAATTTCAAGAAGCAAAAGATCTAATTGCAGCTAAAGCAGCTTATAGCGTTCACAACTTACAAGAGTTTGTCGCTCTGTTTGAACGTTTACAAGAAACAGCGATAAGAGAAGAAGCCGGAAATCGGGCATATGGCTATGTGCAACAACAGGCGGGTGCTACAGGGAAGATTATGGATTATTTGGCAGGAAGCCGTTGAGTAGGTAAATAGTTAAGTAGCAGCGTTTACTGGACCAACCCTTGCGAATAGGAAGAATAAAGGTGAGACTGACAACAAAGTCCGTTCAAATTACTTTCGCTTCGCGGATTTTTTTCCTAAAAAGTTTTCCTGGTAGAAACTTACTGGCCCAAATAGCCTTAATCTCACTTCCAGCTATGAATATTTCTTCTTTTTGCTTGTTAAGATGTGGGATTAAACGTTTCACAAACTGAGGAACCGACATGGCCCTTGCATGAACCTCGTCCTTCTTTTGATATTTTTCGCCGTTACCTTTTAGTGCTTTTTCTCCGAGTGTGGTGTTTACAAAACCCGGACAAACGATGCTGATGTGTATGTTATCGTCATAAATTTCCGGTCGTAATGACTCAAAATAACCATGCAGCGCATGTTTGGATGCGGCATAAGACGATCTAAATCGGGTTCCAATTTTTCCCATTAAACTACTTATAACTACGAGATGTCCTTGGCCCAGTTGCTGCATGCTGGGTAGTATAGCTTGTGTTATTGCTACAGGCCCCCAATAGTTAACGTCCATTATCTTTTGTGCCACCGATAGATTTGTTTCAATTGCCAGGGCCCGTTGTGTTATGCCCGCAGAATGGATTAAGGTGTCAATTCTACCAAAAATGCGCAAGGCCTCCCGTGCTTTTTCAGATAGAGAAGCTTTATCTTCTAAATCAAGGGGTAATACGTGAACGCTCATGGGATTACCTTTGCAGGATGTCTTCACTTGGTATAACCGATCTTTTGAGCGGGCTGACAGGATGAGCTTTGCCCCGATCGACGCATAATACTTTGCCAAACCCTCTCCTATCCCGGAAGAGGCTCCGATAATCCAAATAACGCGTTGATTATTAGGTAATATATTCTTTTTAGTTTTTTTTGTGTTCATGTTCTTCTTCGATGAAAAGCTCGGAAGCGATATGGTCTGCCATCAATTTTCCTGAAAGCGTAAGCTTGAGTGTATTCTGATCCCTATATAATTTATTCTCTTCCTCGAATTGCTTGGCATTGTTTACAATAATACGGCATGATTCGCTTCCATAAAGGTCTTCGATATAATCCAAGTTGAGGCCCCACATAGTTCGTAATGAGGTCATAATATACTCATTGATTCGATCCATTTCGGACAGGATCTCCATCTCAAATGGAACAACACGATCGTTTATCGACGCGATATATTGATGGTTATTATGAATGTTCCACTGACGTTGGAAGTTGTTAAAGGAGTGTGCTGAAGGACCTATTCCTAAATAGGGTTCTGATTTCCAGTAGTTTGTGTTGTGTTTTGCGTAACGATTGGGCAGTGCAAAATTTGAAATTTCATAATGCTCATAGGTGTTGCTTTCCAATGTTTCTATAAGTTGAAGAAATTGTGCAGCCGATTGTTCGTCATCCATGTCTTTTTGTTTACCCGTTTTGATAAGATGAGCCAAAGCCGTTCTGGGTTCTACGGTCATACTATAAGCGGAAATATGCGGAATATGTAGCTGTACAAGTTTCCCTATGTTGCTTAGCCATTTTTCATCACTCAATAAAGGGTAACCATAAATTAAATCGGCTGTAAGATCTTCAAAACCCGCATCCTGTACGCGTTTAATTGCGCTGTCAGCTTCCTGAGCTGTGTGTGCACGGTTCATCCATTTTAAATCTTCGTCATAGAACGATTGAATTCCAATGCTAAATCGGGTGATAGAAGTTTTTCTAAGGGCTTCTACCTTCATTTTGTCTAAGTCGTCAGGATTAGCTTCCAGTGTAATTTCAGTGACATGGTTGATGTCATAATGACGGCTTACTTCATCCAGTAGAAAATTTATTTCTGAGGCCTCTAAAATCGAAGGTGTACCGCCACCAAAATAAATGGTATTAATTTGGGCCCTATTAAGATAATTGGATTGCAGGCGTAGTTCTTTTGCCATGGCATCCAGCATGTTCTTTTTATACTTGAACGAGGTACTGAAATGGAAATCACAGTAATGACATGCTTGTTTGCAAAAAGGTATATGAAAGTAAATGCCAGCCATGCCGGCAAAGTTAAGTCAATGAAATGAATTTATCGCTCATAGATAATTCATATTATTTTGGCTTTTTTTCCGGAATTGTCCAGAAGTAAATAGTGGATTCGCCAACTTTTATTTTTTTCTCAGGCTTCCAATCACCCATATCAAATTCGTTCGAAACAACGCGGGTTCCAGGCTTTAGTTGTTCCAACAATTTTGGACGGAGTTTCAAATTAACATAGGGGAGTAAATACAGTGTAACAACGGATGCTTTACTAAAATCAACATCAAAAAGATCTTGCTGTAAGAACCGGACTTTATCACTGACCCCTTCTTTTTGGGCGTTCCGATTGGCTTCTTTGATTCTATTCGGATCGATATCTACCCCCACACCGGTTGCTCCGTACTCCTTCGCCGCTGTAATCACAATTCGGCCGTCTCCACAACCTAAATCGTATATCAAGTCGTTTTTGTTGACCTGGGCAACTTGTAGCATTGCTTGGACAACTGAAGGCTTACTTGCCACATAAGGTACGTCTAATTGCTGTTCCGTTGCCGTTTTCTTCGTAGAGCAAGATATAAAGCTTAAGCATGTACATGAAAATAATAGGATTGTTAGCGGAAGGTGCTCAGCTAACTTTGAAATTTTATTTAAGTAGGCCACCATATAATGTGTTAAGGTTTGTGGTAAAAGCTTTGAGATAAATGTACAACAATCGTACCTAATTTCCGGAGTAATTATCTTTTTGAACTTGCATTGAGGTGAAATGGCGCTGGCTTGCTGAAACGCTTCGTGATCGTTTCTTTTTGTGATGAAATTGTTATGTATCTGATCGTTTTTGAGTAAATGGATTATTACTATTTTTTAATATCTTTGGCGGGCAGTTCTTATTTTTATTCATCAAAGATCAGTCTCAAGATCCTGACGGTTATTAAAAGGGCATGGATGGATATATTGAATCGTCGGAAGTTCCATTGCTCGAAATATTTGGGAATGGATTTGGGCGTAAATAATAGGTTTCGAAATGAATAAGGATTCCCATAATAAAATAGTTGTTTTGAAAGATACATTGAAAAGAATACACTATATATCTTTAAAAATTAAATAATAGCTGGATGAATATCCAATACTGCATATCAAAAGGAAATACCAATCAAATCAGTTTCCTGTTTATCTTGAATACATTCCACAAAAACATCATCGTTACCGGATTCTTCGCTGCTTATAATGGCGAAGAAGCCTTGTGCAATTCCACAGGTCATTATATGAATACTTATCAATAATTATATACAAATGAAATACAAACGTATCCTACTTAAACTTAGCGGAGAAGCTTTAATGGGTAACAAACAGTACGGTATTGATATTGACCGTGTCGCCCAGTACGCACAAGACATAAAGGCTGTGTATGATGAAGGGGTAGAGATTGCAATTGTTATTGGCGGCGGAAATATTTACCGAGGATTGAGTGCGGAAAAAGCAGGCATGGATCGTGTGCAGGCTGATTATATGGGTATGCTCGCTACGGTTATCAACAGCATGGCTTTGCAGGATGCGTTAGAAAAAGCAGGTATGAAGACCCGTCTGTTAACCGCCATAAAAATGGAACAGATTTGTGAGCCATTTATTCGAAGAAGAGCTGTAAGACACCTCGAAAAAGGCAGGATTGTGATTTTCGGCGCGGGTACCGGAAACCCTTACTTTACCACCGATACCGCCGCTTCTCTAAGAGCCATCGAAATCAATGCGGACGTAGTATTAAAAGGTACGCGTGTCGATGGTATTTATACAGCAGATCCTGAAAAGGATCCCAATGCAACGAAATTTGATCAGATTACTTTCCAGGACGTGTACAATCAGGGATTGAACGTAATGGATATGACTGCCTTCACTTTGTGTCAAGAGAACAAATTACCGATCATCGTTTTCGATATGAATAAAGGGGGTAATTTGGTTCGACTAGCACAAGGAGAGTTAATAGGTACATTGGTAAAAGATTAACAGATACGGTATATGAACAGGGCGTAGGGCATAAGGAGGTAGTTTCACCTTAAACCCTATGCCTTGTACCTTTCATCCTTATTGTAGCAATTCTTTCAGGGCATGGTCAACCTTGTTGAAACCAAATCCAGCAAGTACTTGATCGAAAAGATATTTTATTTCCTTGTTCTGCAGGTTTCCAATGCTTCCTTCATGTGTATGCTTCACCTCTTTGAGTGGTTTAAAGGTTCCTTTTTCTATTGCCCGACCAATATTTTTATAGGCTTCTCTAAAAGGAACACCTTGCAATACTTCCTGGTTCACCACTTCTACACTGAATAGATAACTATATTTTGGATCCTCAAGAATAGTTGTGTTGATTTTGATATTGTTGAGCATTAAATGCATCATTTGGAGGCAGTCATTGAGCGATTGAAAGGCCGGAAATAGATTTTCCTTAAGTAGTTGCAAGTCGCGATGGTAACCAGCGGGAAGATTCGTAGTCATCAGTGCAATTTCATTAGGCAGCGCTTGGATTTTATTACAGCGAGCGCGAACAAGTTCAAATACATCTGGATTTTTTTTATGTGGCATAATGCTCGATCCTGTTGTTAACTCATCCGGAAAACTAATGAATCCAAAATTTTGGTTCATATATAGACAGGCATCCATTGCCATTTTTGCCAATGACGCAGCAATCGCACTCATTCCCTGTGCTAGTACACGCTCCGTTTTTCCGCGACCCATTTGTGCGTAAACTACATTATAGTTCAAGGTCTCAAAACCTAGCAAGGCTGTGGTTAATGTTCTATTTAAAGGAAAGGAAGATCCATAACCTGCAGCTGAACCTAATGGATTTTTGTTGCAAATCTTCCAAGCAGCCAGCATAAGTTCCAGATCGTCTACTAAACTTTCGGCATAAGCTCCAAACCAAAGACCGAATGAAGAAGGCATAGCGATTTGCAAATGTGTATACCCTGGCATTAGGATGTCTTTATATTGATTGCTGAGCTCGATGAGTAGTTCGAATAAAAGTTTCGTGTTGTCCACGATCTGTTTAATCTCATTTCTAAAGTAAAGCTTAAGATCAACTAAGACTTGGTCATTTCTTGAACGGCCACTGTGTATTTTTTTTCCGGCATCTCCGATACGTTGAGTAAGCAACAATTCAATCTGTGAATGAACATCCTCTACATGTTCATCGATACTAAAACCTCCATCTTCAATTTCATGATAGATATTTTTGAGTTCTTTTTGAATGATCGCTAATTCTTCCGGTGTCAATAAGCCAATATGCGCTAGCATTTGTGTATGTGCAAGCGAACCTAATACATCAAAAGGAGCTAAAAACAGATCAAGGGCTCGGTCGTTACCTACCGTAAATTTTTCAACAGACTGTTCTACTTCCGTTTCTTTTTGCCAAAGTTTCATTCTATATGGGTTTTATTAGCTGTTCAGCTTTATCCTGTTAATATAATTCTCTCCTTATATCGTTAAAATAAGAGATTATTTAACATCTTTATATAAAGTTCTACGCCCGTTTCGATTTCGCTAATATAGATAAATTCATCTGCACTATGGGAGCGGGCGGAATCTCCCGGGCCTATTTTTAGAGATGGTACAGGAATGAGCGCCTGATCGCTCATGGTGGGGGAACCGTAGGTATTCCTCCCTAAAGCTATTCCTGCTTTCACAAAAGGGTGTTCTTTTGTGATTGATGAAGGGTTGAGTCGAGTAGATCTTGCTTGCACATCACTTTTCACATGCCGACGAATCACGTCCAACACCTCTTCATTGGAGTAGACATCTGTTGTACGGACATCAACCACATAATTACAGGTGGCTGGAACGACATTATGTTGAGAGCCGGCATTGATAATCGTTACGTTCATTTTAATCGGTCCGAAAATAGCTGATTCTTTTGGAAATTTATAAGTACGAAACCATTCGATATCTTCCAGTGCTTTATAGATAGCGTTGTCTCCTTCTTCTCTTGCGGCATGTCCCGACATACCGTGGGCTGTGCAATCGAGTACCATTAAACCCTTTTCTGCAATGGCTAGATGCATTTCCGTCGGTTCACCCACGATGGCGAAGTCTATCGGACCTAATTGAGGCAATATATATTCAATACCATTCTTACCAGAGATTTCCTCCTCTGCTGTAGCGGCAAAGCATAAATTATAACGCAGGCCATTTAGCGGATAGAAATGTAGGAAGGAAGCGAGGAGCGATACTAATGGGCCACCCGCATCATTGCTTCCCAGGCCGAACAGTTTACCGTCGATAATCTCGGCCTTGAAAGGGTCTCGCGTGTATCCCGTATTAGGTTTAACCGTATCATGATGGGAATTCAACAAAATAGTAGGTTTTTTTTTATCGAAGAACTTATTGAAGGCCCAAATATTATTTAAATCGCGGTAACAGGGTACACTTTTTTCTTGTAAGAACTGTTCAATTCGGGTGGCTGTTCCGACTTCCTCTCTACTGAAGGACGGAACCTGAATCAGGTCTTTCAATAAATCGATACTATCTGTTATTAACATGCTCATATTAATCTTTGTATAGTCCGCTGGCCCGTTCGGCAGAAAGTTTAATGCCTTTAATAAAGGCGGAACTAAAACCATTATGTTCCATTTCATTTAAGCCGGCGATGGTACAGCCTTTTGGAGAAGTTACTTTATCTATTTCACTTTCTGGGTGACTTTGCATTTGTAGCAATAGATCAGCAGCCCCTTTCGCTGTTTGGACGGCCATTTTAAGGGCATCGTGTGCGTGGAAACCTATCTCGACACCTCCTTGTGAGGCAGCGCGAATACTTCTTAAAAAGAAGGCAATGCCGCAGGCACAAAGGGCCGTTGCCGAAGTCATTAAATCTTCATTAATAGTGACAACTGCACCCACCGTCTCAAATAGGCGGGTAACCTCATCCATGTTCTGATCAAGTGCATTGTCTGAAGCAATGCACGTCATTGATTGTCCAATAGCAATGGCCGTGTTCGGCATGGCTCGTATCACTTGTATGTCATCTCCGAGTTTAAGGCGAATATCTCGACAATTTACACCTGAAATGACGGAAACGACCAGATGCTTTTCAGGAATAATGGCTCCATTAATTTGCTCCAGTACCTGATTCAATTGCTGCGGTAATACCGCCAATACTACAATATCGGCATCTGTAACGGCTTCTCTATTATTATCCGAAAGCTTAAAACCAAGTTCCGCTTCCTGTGCCATGGTTCTGATATTCCTTCTGGTAAGTGTTATATCGGAGGCATTACAATAGTCCTTTGCTATCAATCCTTTTGCCAAAGAAAGACCAATATTGCCACTTCCTATGATGGTTATTTTGGGCATAATGTTCGTATTGAATGATTAATTAAAAAATGGTTGTTCCCGCTCGCTCATCGATTAGGTCATCCGCATGTTTGATGACAACCTTTTTAACACCCTTCGAAATAGCGTCAAAAGCATTGTCAAGTTTTGGAATCATACCATCGGCAATGACGCCTTGCGCTTTTAATACGCTATAGTTGGTGTGGTTAATTTCTGTAATGACGGAATTTTCGTCTTCTATATTTTCTAGTACTCCTCTTTTTTCAAAGCAATAGATCAGGGCGGTTTCATAGTTTGCTGCGAGCGCGACTGCTAATGCAGAGGCGATTGTATCCGCATTGGTGTTTAATAATTGGCCCTCTCCATTATGGGTTATCGCCGAAAATACGGGATATAAACCGAGCTCGATTAAGCCTTGAATACGCTTAGTATGAATTGAAGTTGGCGTTATATCCCCAGCGAATCCATAATCGATCTCCTTTACAGGGCGTTTAACCGCACAAATCGTATTTCCATCAGCTCCGCTTAATCCAATCGCATCACAGTCATTCGCTTGTAATAGGGCAACAATATTTTTGTTTGCCAATCCAGCGTAGACCATTGTCACGATTTTTAGCGTTTCCAAGTCGGTTATTCGCCGGCCATTGACCATTTTCGCTTCAATGCCTAACTCATTTGCCAATTTACTAGCGATCTTCCCTCCACCATGTACTAGAATCTTTCTGCCTTCTAAATTGGCAAAAGCCCTGGTGAAGGTATTCAAGGCTATTTGATCCTCTACAATATTACCACCAATTTTTACAATGCTTAGTTTTTCCATACAAGTCCTTAGGGATGCTTATAGGTTGGACAATATTCTTTTCAATACAACCTGGGCTGCCCATACGCGATTACCAGCTTCTTGAATAACAAGTGAGTCGGGACCATCTAGCAAGGCTGAGGCCAATTCAAGATCTCTTCTAACAGGCAAGCAATGCATGATCTTTGCTTTATTTGTTGCTTTTAGTTTTTCAGGCGTAGGCATCCAGTCTCGACCGGTAATTAGTATTTTTCCGTACTCTTGATAACTCGACCAGTTCTTGACGTAGACAAAATCAGCATTTTTTAATGCCTCCTGCTGATTGGTAATAATCGTTGCTCCTTTTGTAAAGTGCTCATCCAGCTCATATCCTTCCGGGTGCGTAATGGTAAAGTCGACTAATCCTTGTTGTTGTGCTTTGCACATCCATTCAGCAAATGAATTGGGAACTGCTTGTGGCAACGCTTTGACATGGGGAGCCCAAGTGAGCACCACCTTTGGTTTGGAAGCAACGGTCGTATTTTCTAATATGGTAATTAAATCCGTTAAGCTCTGAAGTGGATGGCGTGTTGCGCTTTCTAAACTGATAAGCGGTTTTTTGCAATACGTTGAAAACTTATTAAAAAGATCTTCGCTGTAGTCTTCTTTGCGGTCTTTTAAACCAGGAAAGGAACGTAAACCCAATATATCACAATACGTTCCCATGACGGCTGCAGCTTCCCTAATATGTTCAACCGTGGTGCCATCCATCACAACCCCGTCTCTGGTTTCAAGTGCCCAACCATCCTTGTCCATATTCATCACCATAACATCCATTCCTAGATTCATTGCCGCTTTTTGTGTACTAAGTCGCGTACGTAAACTAGGGTTTAGGAAAACAAGTCCAAGCATTTTGTGCTGACCCAAGGTGCGATGGGCATTCGGTGTGGCTTTGAGCGCTAAAGCCTCTTTGACAAGGGCTGATAGATCATCAACATCCGCCACAGAAAAAAAATTCTTCATTAAGTGTTGTTTTAAAATAGTTGTCAATTGGGTGTTGCCCGTTGCAAGTGTTAAAACATACGAGATACAACGCAATAATTTTATATCCTTACCTTTCTGTCTGAAGCCTACACTTCCGTTAAATTCCTTTCAATCTTTCCTCCAGCGCCTCCAAAAACCTGTCTGCTTCTTTCTTCCCCAGATTCAATGCGGGAAGCAAGCGGATCACGTTGGGTTTAGCTTCACCGGTAAATATATGATTTTTAAATAGCAAGTCTTTTTTAACCTGATTTAACGCTTCCGGTAGCTCTATGCCTATCATTAATCCTTCCCCTCTTACTTCCTTGACCTTATCAAAACCTTTAAGCTCCTGCATCAGATACCTTCCCACTTGCGCAGCATTTTCTATTAGCTGGTCTTTTTCCAAAGTCTCCAAAACGGATAGCGCTGCTACACACGCTAAGTGATTACCGCCAAATGTAGTACCTAATTGGCCAAACCAGGGTTTAATCTTAGGAGCAATGGAAATGGCACCGATTGGAAAACCATTACCCATACCTTTCGCCATACTATAGATATCTGCTTGCGTGCTTGCATGATCGTGCGAATAGAATTTTCCGGAACGTCCATATCCACATTGAACCGAATCAGCAATAAAGAGCGCATTATACTGTTCTGTTAGACGTCTTATTTTTTGTAGGAAACGATGGCTTGCTACTTTTATACCGCCAACCCCTTGTATACCCTCGATGATAACCGAAGAAATCAGCTCGCCCTGTTCAGCAAAAGTTTTCTCCAGTGCATCCTCATCATTAAAGGGAAGGAAAGTAACATGATCTGTTTCGTTTACGGGTGCTATAATTTTTGGATTATCGGTGGCTGATACAGCTAGCGAAGTTCTTCCATGGAACGCGCCTTTGAATGCGATCACTTTTTTACGACCATTGTAAAAAGAAGCGAGCTTGAGTGCATTTTCATTTGCTTCTGCCCCGGAATTACATAAAAAGAGCTGATAATCTTTTTTATCAGAAACTTTGCCCAACAATTCGGCCAATTGCTTTTGTAAAGGTATTTCGATCGAATTTGAGTAAAAGCCTATCTTGTTCAGCTGATCCGTTATTCGCTGGATATAATGGGGATGGCTATGGCCTATGGAAATAACCGCATGGCCACCATATAGATCTAAATATTCTTGCCCATTGGCATCATAAACATAAGAACCCGTTCCTTTTACAATTTCAATTGGATTTATGGGATATACGTCGAATAGTTTCATTGGATTTATGGGTGTTAAGTGGCTGGTTAAGCCGCATTGTTCTTTTTAGGGAAAGTCGCGCTGGTTTTATAGATATTAGGCTTCGCTTGATGCGCTTTTTTCCATACAATCAATTCTTTATAATTCTGCATTTTGAGATTAAACGTATAACGTACTACTTGTAACTCAAAAACCAATTGCCTTTAGCTTTAATCCTATTGTTTCTTCCAATCCAAATAAAAGATTCATATTTTGCACCGCCTGTCCACTTGCCCCTTTTAGCAAATTGTCAATGATGGATATAATCATCAGCTTATTACCATGCTTTTCTAAATGAATTAGTGCTTTATTGGTGTTCACCACTTGTTTCAAGTCTATGTTGTTGAGACTCACATGTGTAAATGGATGATTTGCGTAATAATTCCTGTATAAATCGTAAGCCTCGGCAACAGATAATGTCGACTCTAAATAGGTAGATGCTAAGATACCTCGCGTAAAGGCCCCGCGCTGTGGTACGAAATTAATTGTTTGGTCAAACGAAGACTGGAGTTGAATAAGACTTTCACCTATTTCATGCAGATGTTGATGCTCAAAAGCTTTGTAGACTGAAAGGTTGTTGTTTCTCCAGCTAAAATGTGAGGTTGATGACAAACTTTGCCCTGCACCTGTTGAACCTGTTGTTGCATTGATATGTATTTCGGAACGAAGCAATCCGTTGGCTGCCAAAGGCAGTAAACCTAATTGAATCGCCGTAGCAAAACAACCTGGGTTCGCAATGTGCTGTGCCGTTTTTATGGCCTCTCGTTGAAGTTCAGGTAACCCATAAATAAAGTTTTCCGCTGTCGACTTCAACCGATAGTCTTGACTCAAATCAATTATTCGTATCGACTCATCAATGGAATTCGCCTCTAGAAACTTGCGTGCAGCACCGTGGCCAACGCAAAGAAATAAAACATCAATATGTTGAGAAAGTTTATCCGTAAACTGAAGCTCCGTGTCCCCAAATAAATCAGTGTGTACTGAATAAACGGGATTCCCTGCGTTGCTGTTGCTATTTACAAAAACAATATCTACATACGGATGGTTAATGAGAATTCTCAAAAGTTCGCCACCGGTATAGCCTGCTCCACCAACAATACCTACTTTTATTTTATTCATTTTTTATGAATTGCAAGTTGTCAGTTGCACGTTACGAGATGTGCCAAGTAAGCAATCCGAAACACACAACTCATACCTAATATTATTTCTGATTCACCTTATGCCAAATCATCACCTGATTGCCGAAGATTTTAGAGAATCCTTTCACATCTTCTCCTGTCCATGCGTTATTCATCTCGCCATAGCTTCCAAACTTACTTGACATTAAGTCATGTTCTGATTCCACACCGATTACGTTAAATCGATAAGGGTTTAGTTCAATAAAAACTTTACCGCTAACCATTTCCTGCGAACTTTGCAAGAAGGCCTCAATGTCACGCATGATTGGATCGTGAAACTGCCCTTCATGCATCCAGTTTCCATAAAATGAAGCCAACTGATCTTTCCAGCTTAACTGCCATTTCGTAAGCGTATGTTTTTCAAGCGTATGATGTGCCTTAATAATAACAACTGGTGCAGCGGCCTCGAAACCAACTCTTCCTTTGATACCTATGATGGTATCGCCCACATGAATGTCTCTTCCTATTCCATAGGGTTGAGCAATTGCTTGCAATTTTTGTATCACCTTCACCGGCCCCAATTGCTCTCCGTCTAGCGCCACAGGTTCTCCTTTTTCGAATTCGATTGTGATTCTCCTGCTTTCACTGGCTGTTACCTGTGTTGGCCAAGCCTCTTCAGGTAGGGTTTCATGAGAGGTTAAGGTTTCTTTTCCACCCACAGAAGTTCCCCAGATTCCTTTATTAATGGAATATTTTGCTTTCTCAGCACTATAAGCAACACCATGGTTGTGTAAATAATCGATCTCGGATTCCCGACTTAATTTCAAATCCCTAATTGGCGTGATAATTTCCACATTTGGAATTAGAATATTGAAAATCATATCAAAACGCACTTGGTCATTCCCTGCTCCGGTACTTCCATGGGCGACGAAGTTTGCGTCGATCTTCTTTACATAGTTGGCGATAGCAGTTGCTTGACATACACGCTCAGCACTTACTGATAAAGGATAGGTCGCATTTTTTAATACATTCCCATAAACAAGGTATTTTATGCTATCATTATAATAGTTCTGCGTTTCGTCGATCGTAGCATGTGAAACGACGCCGAGTTCATAAGCACGTGCTTCGATCTGTTTAAGTTCATCTTCCGAAAATCCACCCGTATTGACGATAACTGAATGAACTTCCAGGCCCATATCTTTGGATAGGTAAATGGCACAGAAAGAGGTGTCTAACCCCCCGCTAAATGCTAATACTACTTTCTTTTTCATCTGATTAAATATGTTCTTTATCGGTGATGAAGCTTGCATAAATTATTTATATCCTTTGTTATGGCAATTTATGCAGGTTTCATTAGAATGATTTATTTTTAAATAATAATGAAGCTCGCTACTGTAAGTTGTGGATAATAGATTCGCTCAATCGTACGCTAAGAATAAAGTGGCGATCATTTTACTTCTTCTCCTCAGACTTAATTCGATACGTTTTAATAAAGAATGCTTTTTTTGCATTTGTTTCAAACGCTCTTTTGCTTTTGCTTTTTGTTCAATTTTTTGCCGAAGCTCTTTTTCCTTTTCAACAGGATCCCATAACATAGCGGTGCACATACAGTTTTTACGGTCTTTACCCATTAAAATATCGTAATTTACACAACTTTGGCAACCTTTCCAAAATTCTTCATCTTGGGTTAGCTCTGAATAAGGAACGGGTTCGTAGCCAAGCTCCGAATTGATTTTCATGACGGCAAAGCCGGTAGTCAGGCCAAATATTTTCGACTTGGGATATTTTTCGCGTGATAAATCAAAAATCCGTTTTTTAATGGCTTTTGCTAATCCTTCCTTCCGGAAAAGCGGATTAACGATAAGACCCGAATTGGCAACATACTCGCCATGGCTCCACGTTTCGATGTAGCAGAAACCTGCCCAGGTGCCATCTTTTTGAAGCGCGATAACAGCCTTCCCCTCAAGCATCTTATTGGCTATGTATTCTGGTTTTCTACGTGCAATGCCAGTACCACGCGCTTTGGCAGATTCCGCCATTTCGTTGCAAATCTGCTCCGCATATCCGATATGCGATTCGTTTGCTGGAATAACAACAAAATTTGAAGTATTCATTGAATGAGCATTCCCCAAGAGAACAAAACAATAAAACACATTTTGCTCTACCGTTTGATTTTGATTATCTTTTTGTTAACTATTTTGATGGATACAATAACCGGACTCGCTATTGCATTTTTTGTGGAGTGGGTATGCCCTCGAATCAAGCCCGGGGCATAATGGGTCGTCGGACTCTTAAAACAAGCTTATTACTGGTTGCCTTTATGCATGGCGTAACCCTAGCACCTCCAGGATTGGAAGATTTAGCGATTATTATATGCATATCAGCTATATTCATCTTGTTAAAGAATTTTTCTTTACATTAATAATGGTTGCAAATGTAAAAAATAAAATTTGGTTTATGCAACATTTCTTGTACAAAATTAGTAATATTTTATCAATTTTGTTGAGCTGTTTTGATTATGTTAGGGCCTTCGGGCCATTTTTAAGATTTCTTTAAAAGCGTATCGCACGATATTTTCAATATAAACAGCCCGACCCTCCATTGATCAACGATGGAGGGTCGGGCTGTTTCAGATTTTACCAAAATCTTACGTAGAGTGCACTCACTAACAATAAAGTTAATACAATCATAACCATCACAGAAGGTTCTACTTTAAACATCTTGGTATCTAATACAAAGGCTTTAGGGTTTACTTTTGGCCCGGCTAAACTAATAGCAATCATGGCAATAACGGTGAATAAGAATGAAAGCCCCATGCAAATCTGGAAGGGGATTTCATAGGCGCCCCGTCCATTCGGATAAGCGGTGTACAATAACGTATCATTGCCGAACCACGTTGGTGCATAATTATTAAAAACGACGGATAAAACGAATCCCATAACCAACCCTACAATCGCGGCACTTCCCGTAGTTCGTTTCCAAAACATACCCAGTAAAAACATGGCCAATACGCCGGGGCTTATAAAGCCAGTATATTTTTGGATAAAAGTAAATCCACCTTCTCCACCTATTCCAAGCATATCGTCCCACGTGAAGAGAATAGACGCAAGGATAGCGACTATTACCGTAATTTTTCCAACATTTACTAAATTCTTTTCGGAAGCATCTTTATTCATATACTTTTTATAGATATCCATCGTAAAAATAGTAGCTATACTATTAGCCTTTCCTGCTAATGAAGCTACAATAGCTGCTGTCAAAGCGGCCAGCGACAAACCCTTCATGCCGTCCGGCAAGAAGCCTAAAATTGCCGAATAGGCATTGTCAGGATTGAAATGCCCTCCCGGAGCCATTTCTTCTTGCAGCGCTCCGTTTTTATAGAGTACATAAGCAGCGATCCCAGGTAGCATCACGATGACTGGCATAAAAAGTTTCAAAAACCCGGCAAATAGAATCCCCGTACGAGCCGTTTTTAAATCCGCCCCCAGCGCACGTTGGGTAATATATTGATTACAGCCCCAATAATTTAAATTAACGATCCATATTCCCGCCAAATACATCCCTAGCCCCGGTAGCATAAGGTATTTATTGATTTCCTCTTGAGAAGATGAAGCTGTCGGTTTTTCGATGATCATTTTGAAATGCTCTGGCGAATCTTTCATCAACTGTGAGAAGCCTGCCAACACATCTTTACCCAAACCAAAGTGCTCACTTACTAGCGTAAGCGCGACATAGGTTGTGGCTACGCCTCCAATAATAAGTACAAGCACTTGAATAACGTCTGTGAAGCCGATTACGCGCATACCACCTAAGGTAATGATCACTGCAAAGATCGATAAAGCCAATACAATCATGTGAAAGCTTCCACCCCCCGCTAAATTATTAATGGCCAAAGCTCCTAAGAATAGAATTGATGTTAGGTTTACGAAGATATATAAGAATAGCCAGAACACGGCCATAATGAGACTAGTTGTTTCATTATATCGATTATTTAAGAATTGCGGCATGGTGAAAATCTTGTTTTTCAGATAAACAGGAATAAACCACACCGCTACAATGATGAGCGCTAAGGCTGCTATCCATTCGTAAGCCGCTACGGCTACACCAACGGTAAAGCCGTTACCACTCATACCAATGAATTGCTCGGCAGATATATTTGAGGCGATAAGTGAAGCGCCAATTGCCCACCACGTTAAAGATCCCTCTGCCAAAAAATAATCTTTACTACTGGCATTCGCATTGTTTTTCTTGCGATAAATCCAATATCCATATCCTGCCACCACCACAAAGTAGATCAGGAATATGATATAATCAATTTGTGCAAATTTTCCCATAATGGATTTTTAAGGTTAAAAGGTTAGCAGAAAGGTGGCGAAAGAGTCATTGCGCCACCTTTTTTATTTTATTTCTGAATTTGATAAAACACTTCACTCCACTTCAATTCATTTTCGAATTGATCAAGTTTGGTGTTTTCATCGATTTTGACAAATTCAATACCTGCAATACGAGCAAAATCTTCCAGGTATTCGCTTGTCAGGTTTTGGCTATAAACAGTGTGGTGTGCACCGCCCGCATAAATCCAAGCCGTACAAGCCGTTTTCATGTCTGGCAATGGTTTCCAAAGAACACGTGCAACTGGTAGTTTTGGTAGTTCATTTTGGACATCAATGCCCTCTACGGCATTTACAATAAGACGGAACCTATTCCCCATATCCACGAGCGAAGCGTTCAATGCTTTCCCTCCGGCGGCATTAAATACAAGGCGAGCCGGATCAGCTTTTCCGCCAATACCCAAGGGATGAACTTCTAAGCGCGGTTTATCCTTTGCTAGAGAGGCGTCCACTTCAAGCATGTGCGATCCAAGTACCATCGCGTTATTGGGATCGAAGTGATACGTATAATCTTCCATAAAGGCATTGGCTCCAGGCAAACCGGAAGCCATTACTTTGCAGGCACGTACTAATGCAGGTGTTTTCCAGTCACCTTCTCCGGCAAAGCCGTAGCCCTGTTGCATGAGCCGTTGCGCTGCAATACCAGGAAGTTGTACCAGGCCGTGTAAGTCTTCAAAAGTATCCGTAAACCCTTTATATCCGCCAGCTTGCAGAAAGTTCTTTAAACCGATTTCAATCTTTGCCGCATCCAATACATGTTGCCGTTGTGCCCCGCCTTCCTTTGCATTATCAGCAAGTGTGTACTCTTCTTCGTATATTTTTACAAGGGCAAGAACCTCCTCATCGCTTATTTTGTTTATTTCAGCTACTAGGTCACCGATGGCATAAGTGTTCACCGAGAAGCCGAATTTCATTTCGGCTTCCACTTTATCTCCATCGGTTACGGCGACATATCGCATATTATCACCGAAGCGTACAAATTTTGCTCCTTGCCAATCATGCCAGGCCGCGGCAGCTCTGGTCCAGATGCCAATTTTTTTGGCAACATCTTCATCTTGCCAGAAACCAGTCACGACTTTTCTATTAATTCGCATCCTAGAAACGATAAAGCCGAATTCACGGTCGCCATGCGCGCTTTGATTAAGGTTCATGAAATCCATGTCAATGCTATTCCATGGAATATCGCGGTTGTATTGAGTATGTAAGTGCAATAAAGGCTTCTTGAGTGCATTCAACCCCCTGATCCACATTTTTGCGGGAGAAAACGTATGCATCCAGGTAATGATGCCAATACAATTGGTGTCCTTATTGGCTTCAGCAATCGTATTGTATATTTCTTCTGCGTTTTTTACGATGGGTTTGTATACGATATTGACAGGAATCAATGCTTGCTTACTCAAATAATCGGCAATCTGGCTAGCATGCTCCGCTGCCTGTGCAAGTGTTTCCGGTCCGTATAAGTCTTGACTGCCTGTAATAAACCAGACATCAAAAGTTTTTAAATTTAACATATTCGTTATTCGTTATTTGTTGTTAGCAATGTTACTTATGTTATGAAGTACGCCTTACACCTCATGCCTTAAAGCTTAAAATTTATTGTTGTCCATAATAGGAGTCTGGACCATGCTTTCTTTCAAAATGCTTTTTGATCAATGAATCTTTAAGCCGAGGTGCATTGGGATTGATCTGCTCTGTTAACAAAGCCATTTGCGCCACTGTTTCCAGGACAGCGCTGTTATAAACAGCCTTTTCTGCCGTTTTACCCCAAGTGAAGGGTGCATGGTTTCCTACTAAGATCATTTCTACTTCCCGATAATCCAAACCGTGTTCTTTAAAATGGTTGAGAATTTGGAAACCTGTTTCATATTCATAATTACCTTGAATCATCTCATCTGCCATGGGCGGAGCACATGGAATATCGGTAGTAAGATGGTCTGCGTGCGTTGTACCAAAAATGGGAATGTCCCGTTGACTTTGCGCCCATGCTGTAGCGTATGTTGAGTGTGTATGAACAATTCCGCCAATATGTTCCCAATGTTTGTATAATACGGCATGGGTTTTCGTGTCAGAAGAAGGTCTCATATCTCCCTCAACTGTATTGCCTTCAAAATCAACAATAACCATGTTTTCGGGACTTAGTTTTTCATATGGAATGCCACTTGGCTTGATCGCAAAGACCCCGCTCGACCGATCGACAACGCTCACATTGCCAAAGGTAAAAAGAACTAAGCCTAGCTTCGGGAGTTGCATATTGCTTTCATATGCTGCGTTTCTTATCTCTTGATAGTTAGCCATAAATTTTAAGCGATAGGAGTTAATGTATGCTCGTTCAAGGTTAAATTTTCTTCGATGAGCGTACCCATTTGTGTATACTTTTCATAGCGTTGTTTATAAATCGCTGTTCGCTGTGGATTCGGATGATATTCTGCGTCAAAGCCTTGCCCCATCGCATTCATAGCGTCCTCTACCTTTGCATATAGCCCGGCTGCGGTGGCAGCAAACATAGCTGCGCCAATGGCACAGGTTTGTTCGGAACGATGGATTTTTATTGGCATATCCATTACATCTGCCATCATTTGCATAATAAAAGGTGCTTTTCTGGCAACTCCGCCCATGCCGATTAAGCCTTTAACCGGCACACCTTGTTCATTGAAGCGATCGACAATCTTTTTAGCCCCGAAACAAGTTGCTTCTACTATTGCCCTAAAAAGTTGCACGGCATTTGTGCCCAAATTTAGATCAAAAAAAGCGCCTTTAAGTGCTTGATTGGCATCAGGTGTTCTCCTGCCGTTTAGCCAGTCAATTGCCAATTCTTGTTGTATGCTGGGTTCTATTTTTTCGGCGAGCTTGCTTAGTTGTGGAATTATTTGATGTTCAACCTGATTGATCAGGGCCTCCAAGGCCGGATCATCGTTTGTTGGCAACAAGTTCTTCAGCGGCCATATCAGTAAGTTTTTAAACCAGGCATAAGCATCGCCAAATGCTGATTGGCCAGCCTCCATTCCCAACATTCCGGGAATAACCGAGCCATCAACTTGGCCGCAGATACCGCCTACTAAGATGCCGTCTACTTCATGTTTTGGTGCTACTAACATATCGCAGGTAGAAGTACCCATCACCTTACTCAAATAATAGGGTTCGATTTGTCCACCAACAGCACCCATATGGGCGTCAAAAGCACCAATTCCGATAATCACTGATGTGCTGAGGCCGAGCTTTTGCGCCCATTCTTCACACAAATGGCCCGCCTCTTTATCCGCCGTATAGGTTTCCTTCGAAATATTGGCTGTGAAACCATTCAATAAAGGGTCTACTGCAGCAAAGAATTCATTTGGTGGATACCCGTCGAACGATTCATTCCAGAGAGATTTATGACCGGCTGAACATACACCTCTTTTAATTGCTAACGCATCTCGGCCGCCAGTTAGTAAAAATGGAATCCAATCACAATGCTCAACCCAAGTAAATAAGTTGTTTGCTACATCTTTATCTTGACGTAGAATATGAAGCAACTTAGCCCAAAACCATTCTGAGGAGTAAATTCCACCTACATATTGCAGGTAGTTAATGTCAAATTTTTTAGCTGTTTGATTAATCTCATCGGCTTCCCTTACGGCGGTATGATCTTTCCAAAGCACGAACATCGCATTTGGATTTTCCTGAAAAGTAGGAAGTAACGCAAGCGGTGTCCCTGTTTTGTCAACGGCAACAGGTGTTGAACCCGTCGTATCAACAGCGATCGCCTTTACGCGAGTGGATATTTGTTCCCCGACTTGCTGTAAGCAGTCTTTAATCGTGTATTCCAGACCTTCGATATAATCTAAGGGGTGTTGCCTGAATTGATTGATGGAGGGGTTGCAGTATAAACCCTGTTTCCATCGCGGATAATAATAGATGGAGGAAGCGATCTCTTGTCCATTATGTGCATCCACTAACACAGACCGTACGGAATCCGTACCATAGTCTACTCCGATAACATATGCATTGTCCATATACTAAAGCGTATTTTGTTCGTTGTTTTTTTATATATAGAGAGTCACAGTGCTGTGAAGTTTGCGATACTAATTGGTCAGTCTGTCAATCTCTTCTGTCATTTCGTGTCAAAATAACATTTATTTTTTTAGATAAAAAAATATTATCGAAAAAATGTGGTTAAAAAAATTAAGGGTTTGGTATAAAGTTTAAGAATGAGCTTATTTTGTCTTTATAGGTTTCCTTATTGAGTTTGTAATAAAATGCACCTTTTTTCGAATTTTCCTTATCCTTATCTTTCTGACGCACGAGTAAACCTGTGGACAAAAGTTTTCTGTTGAAGTTTCTTTTATCCAGAACGATATCATAAACACCCTCGTAAAGTGTAAGTATTTGCGGAATGGTGAATTTTTCGGGGAGCAATTCGAAGAGTATCGGATGCAGCGCTGCCTTATAACGCAATTTTTTCTTTGCATGCTCTACCATGCTATTATGATCGAAGATGAGTTTCGGTATTTCCTTTAATGGCATCCACTCGGCACGGTATTCCTTGCTAAGCTGATCTTTATACTTACGAATATCAATAAGGGCGTAATAAGCTATACTGATGGTTCTTTCGATTGGATCCCGATTAGGCTCACCGAAAACTTCCATTTGCTCCATATATACATGCTCTAAGCCTGTTAATTGTTTTAAAACACGTGCGGCTGCCGTTTCGGGTGTTTCGCTCGGTTCCACAAACCCACCCATTAAACTCCATTTATTTTTTTCGGGTTCAAAGCCTCTTTGGATAAGCAGTAATTTAAGGCTTTCTCCATCAAATCCAAAGATAATACAGTCTACAGCAACAAGTAGGCGTGTTTGTTTTGAGTATTTCGTCATAATTTAAAGGTAATTAGATCGGTAAGATAATATTCATTTAAGATCATTATCAGCATTTATGTAAAAATTAGTTCCACGGATGCATTACATGCGATAAATATAATCAAATTCTATTTGCTTTATCAAATCGAAAAAACATACGATGTTACAAAGATAATCATTTGTTTAAACGATTAAGTATTTAAATAAGTGTTTTTTAGACAATTTTTATTAAATGTTTTTTTGACGTTTAATAAAAAGCTTCTATATTCGTCAGACCAATTTAAGCTTAACGCAAAAAACAATACATAAAACACATGCAACAAATCAATCTAAAATTCAACTGGCGCAGCGAATCGACTTGTTTTAAATGTTTGTTTTACATTTATTAATAATTTTCTATCTTAGGCGAGTATATAGCCAATTATTGTTAGTTACCAAAATTGATACCATGAACAAAAAACCACTTATTGCCTTACTGTCCCTGCTGATTTCCGGCACGACATTATGGGCGCAAAACCTGGTGAAATTACTGCCGGGGAAAGACACCGTTACCATTAATAAACATATCTACGGGCATTTTGCCGAACATTTGGGCCGTTGCATCTACGATGGCATTTATGTAGGCGAGGACAATAAAACCGTTCCACATACCAACGGTGTTCGCAATGATGTGATTGAGGCATTAAAAAAATTAAACATACCCAATCTTCGTTGGCCGGGCGGTTGTTTTGCGGATACGTATCATTGGAAGGATGGTATCGGGCCGAAGGGAAAGCGACCAAGTATTGTGAATACTTGGTGGGGAGGAGTGACCGAGAATAACAGTTTTGGTACTCATGATTTTTTAAATATGTGTGAACTACTTGGTACGGAGCCATATTTGGCAGGCAACGTAGGTAGCGGAGAGGTGCAAGAATTGGCCGATTGGGTTCAATACGTCAATTTTGATGGAAAAAGTCCGATGTCTGATCTTCGAAGGGAAAATGGGCGTGATAAACCATGGAAAGTTCGGTTTTGGGGAGTCGGTAACGAAGCGTGGGGTTGTGGGGGAAATATGACACCCGAATATTATGCAGATGTATACCGTAAATACGCCACTTTTATGTCAGATTGGACAAATAATGGTGGGTTGTTTCGTATCGCATCAGGTGCTAACAGCGATAACTACGAGTGGACGGAGACGCTTATGAAAAAGATACCCAAATCATTGGTTAAAGGACTCGCATTGCATCATTATGCAGTAATTGACTGGCAAAAGAAAGGTTCAGCAACCATGTATACCGATGAACAGTATTTCAAAACGATGAAATCTGCCTGGTTTATGAATGAATTGGTGGAAAAGCACAGCGCAATCATGGATAAATATGATCCTAAAAAGGAGATTGCACTGGTTGTGGACGAATGGGGCGGTTGGTACGAGGTAGAGCCTGGCACTAATCCCGGCTTTTTATATCAACAAAATACCATGAGGGATGCGATGATAGCCGGTATGACGCTCAATATATTCAACAATCATGCAGAACGGGTGCAAATGGCTAATCTGGCGCAAACGGTGAATGTGCTGCAAGCGGTTATATTAACCGAAGGGGACAAGATGCTGGTAACGCCAACCTACCATGTTTTGGAAATGTACAAAGTGCATCAGGATGCCAAATTGGTTCCAATTGAAGTAAATAGCCAAAATCTTTCATTTAACGGCGAGTCCATTCCTGCTGTTTCTGCTTCTGCATCCATTGCAAAGGACGGCAATGCGCATATATCGCTGGTCAACATCGATCCAAAAAAACAACAAGAAGTGACGATTGAACTAAGTGATAAAGAATATAAAAACCTAAGTGGAAGATTACTTACTTCGAAAAAACTAAGAGATTTTAATTCTTTTGAAAAGCCGGATTATATAAAACCCGAGGTATTTAAAGGGGGCAATATTAAAAATAACCAAATTTCAGTCACCCTACCGCCTTTCTCTGTGGCTGTCTTGGAGTTAAATTAGCAGTATAAACGATAGAAAATATAATCGAATGATGCGCAGTAAGTTGTTAGGAGCATTTATTTTGAGCTGTATACTCAACGTACATGCTCAGGAGAAAAAGACGTTTACCATCGATGCTTCTCACCCAATAGCCGACATATCACCAAACATGTGGGGGGTATTTTTTGAGGATATTAATTTAGGAGCTGACGGAGGGATTTATGCCGAACTTATAAAAAATCGGTCCTTTGAATTCGCGGATCCTTTTATGGGCTGGAAGAAGCTGGGAGAAAATATTGGAGAAGGAGCTTTCTTGGTATTAAATCGAAAAGATAAGCCAAATAATCCTCGTTTTTTACGAGTCAATACTAACTTATCAGCAGGTAAAGTTGGATTAAGGAATGAAGGCTTTCGAGGAATGGGAGTTAAACAAGGCCTTCGATACGACTTTAGCATTTTGTATAAGCAAAGCACTCCTGGTATTACACTCCATGTGCAATTGGTCGATAGTCTAGGCGCTATCATTGGGGAGAGTAACTTTCGCCCGGAAAAAACGGGTGTAGATTGGCAAAAACAACAAATAAGTTTTCAAGCTACGAGAACAGAACCAAAAGCCAAATTCATTCTTTGGTTTGAAGGCAAAGGTGTTTTGGATTTAGATATGATCTCACTTTTTCCCGAAGATACTTGGAAAAAAAGACCGGGAGGATTACGTGCCGATATGGTACAATTGTTGGCTGACATGAAACCTGGTTTTATACGCTTTCCCGGGGGCTGTATTGTAGAAGGTAGGGATTTAGCAAATCGTTTTCAATGGAAAAAAACGGTTGGGCCAGTTGAAGATCGTAAACTGATCATCAATCGCTGGAATACGGAATTTAAGCATCGCTTAACACCCGATTATTACCAGACATTTGGTTTAGGGTTCTTTGAGTACTTTCAATTGGCCGAGGATATTGGTGCCGAACCGCTTCCAATATTAAATTGTGGAATGGCCTGCCAATTTAATACCGCTGAGTTGGTACCGCTGGATGAGTTAGATGAATATGTACAAGATGCCCTGGATTTAATCGCGTTTGCCAATGGAGATCTTAGTACAAAGTGGGGTCAGTTACGAGCAGCAATGGGACATCCGCAACCCTTTAATTTGAAAATGCTGGGTGTGGGAAATGAAAATTGGGGTCCACAATATATAGAACGATTGGAAGTGTTTAAAAAAGCCCTGAATGCACACTATCCTGAAATTAAGATTGTTGCAAGCTCAGGTACCGATCCGGAAGGTGAGCGTTTCGAATTTCTCAATAAAGAATTGAGACGCTTACAGGTTGATTTTATCGATGAACATTATTATCGTAGTCCAGATTGGTTTTTGACGCATGCGAATCGTTACGATGCCTATGATCGTCAAGGTCCCAAAATCTTTGCGGGTGAATATGCTGCTCATACCGATCGCACAGCAGGTACCGGTAATCGAAACAATTGGAAAGCAGCTATTGCAGAAGCAGCGTTTCTGACGGGGGTAGAGCGAAATGCGGACGTTGTTGGTATGGCGTCTTATGCGCCTTTATTCGCCCATGTAGATGGATGGCAATGGACACCGGATTTAATCTGGGTAGATAACTTACAGGCTTATGGTACACCGAACTATCAGGTGCAGAAGCTATATGCTACCAACAAAGGAACAGATGTAATACCTATCCGCATGGAAAATGAGGCTGTGAGTGGACAGCAAGGTGTCTATGCTTCGGCCGTCCTGGATCAGAAAATAAATGAAGTAATTATCAAAGTGGTAAATCACAATGACTACGCAATCGATGGGAGCTTTAAAATACAGACTAAAGGTAGCTTAGCACAGGATGTTGAGCACGTTCTCTTAGCGGCTGGGTTGGAGGAGGAAAACACAATCCAAGATCCCAACAGGGTGAGTCCGAAAATAGATCAAGTCGTTCTACAAGGTAAAACACTAGAGACACAGCTAGCTCCTTATTCTTTTCATATCTTTAAAATTAAAATGAGGTAGGTATGTTAAGCTGGTATCTCCTCGTGGTACACGATAATTGGCCCTTATTAACTTATCACGAATTCGCAAACGAATAGATAATAAATCATGAACAAAATAATTTATGTTACCATTTTGACTGCAAGCCTTCTAAATAGTGCTTGTAATCAACGCGCACAGCAGTCAGCTGAAAAAGCAGAAGCAAATCAAACCGATACGGCCTCGACTTTCAATGCGGAAATAGACGGAAAAGAGGTGCAATTGTACACGCTTACAAATGCCAAAGCAAAGGCAACCGTTACAAATTATGGTGCACGTTTGGTCAGTTTGCTTGTACCCAATAAACAAGGTACGCAAACTGATGTTGTATTAGGCTATGATAAAGCGGCTACCTATAAAGCAAATAAAGCAACTTTTTATGGGGCTATTGTTGGACGTTATGGAAATCGCATTGCAAAAGGGCAGTTTACCCTTGATGGAAAAACGTATCAACTGGAAAAAAACGATGGAGAAAACTCATTACATGGCGGGGCTAATGGTGTGTATGATAAGGTATGGGATGCCGAGCAAGTAGATGAAAAAACAGTAAAACTAACGTATCATTCGATCGATGGAGAAGCGGGTTATCCTGGCAATGTCGATATGACTGTTGTTTATTCTTTAAAAGATGATAATCGTTTAGAAATTGACTATACCGCTACTACCGATAAAGCAACCGTTTTAAATTTAACAAATCATGCCTATTTTAATTTAAATGGAGAAGGTGATGCCACCATTTTAGATCATGATCTAACCATTTACGCCGATAAAATTACCCCTGTAGATGAAACGTTGATTCCAACAGGTAAATTTTTGGACGTTACGGGCACAGCTTTCGATTTTAGAAAAGCAACACCGATTGGTGCACGAATTAATGCAAATGATGAGCAAATGAAGAGAGGAAAAGGGTATGATCATAATTTTGTATTAAATAAGAAAGATGGCTTGCAGTCAGCAGCTCGCGTATACAGTCCCAAAACCGGTATTGAAATGGAAGTGTTGACGGAAGAGCCCGGCATACAATTCTATAGTGGCAATTTTATGGAGGGGGGACAACCTATAGGCAAAGGCGGTAAAGATTACGGGTATCGCTCGGCCTTTTGTTTGGAAACGCAGCATTTTCCTGATTCACCCAATCAACCGGCTTTTCCTTCCACGGTATTAAAACCAAGTGAACGCTATCAAACCAAAACAATCTATAAATTTTTAATTAAATAAGGATGGTACTATTTCAGCAAAAATGGGATCGGCTCCGGTACGGTGCACTATTTCTTTGTTGTTTAGTTTTCGCGGCTTGCCGATCTGGCTCACAATCGGTATTGAAGAGCCCTGATGGGAAAATTGTGCTGACCTATAAACTGGATGAAAGAGGACGACTATGGTATCAGCTTCGCAAAAATGACACGCTTGTCTTGGACTCATCCCGATTGGGCGCTTTACTCAGCCAAACCAGTTTCGAGGACAAGTTACAAGTACTATCCGATTCCGTATATGAGGGCATTAACGATGACTATGTAATGCACAATGCAAAGAGAAAACAAAATCACTATGCAGCAAATGGTCTGGTTTTGGGGTTACAAAATGAAGAAGGTCAACATTGTCGCATCATATTTCAATTAGCCAATGATGGCTTAGCTTTCCGTTACTATTTTCCTGACATAAAAACACACACCAAGGTTGAAAAAGAATTGACAACTTATCACTTACCAACAGGGTCAAAGGCTTGGTTACAACCTATGGCCGTTGCTAAAACCGGTTGGGAGCATACGAATCCTTCTTATGAGGAACATTATGAGCAGGAAATACCCGTTGGGACGCCAGAGAAAACAGGAGCGGGCTGGATATATCCTTCGTTGTTTAAAAGCGGCAATAACTGGTTACTTATTACAGAAGCGGCTTTGGATAGTCAGTATTGTGCAAGCCGTTTGGCAGCGCAGTCACCCAACGGAATTTATCACATCACTTTTCCCGATTCAAGAGAAGAAATCGTGAGCGATGGTATTTTACCTCGTTCAGATAAAGCGTTCTATTCTCCATGGAGGATTGTTACCGTTGGCAATTTGGCAACCATAATTGAATCTACCTTAGGGACCGACCTTGCTCCGCCCGCGATGAATACCGATTCCTCCTTCATTAAACCCGGAAAGGCCTCGTGGAGCTGGATTAATTCCAAGGACGATTTTATTACCTATGATGAACAAAAGCGGTATATTGATTTTGCGGCAAGTATGAAATGGCAATATTGCCTGATCGATGTGAATTGGGATACAAAAATTGGTTACGAAAAAATCGCTGAATTATCTGCGTATGCCAGTCGGAAAGGCGTTGGACTAATTTTATGGTATAATTCTGCCGGGGACTGGAACACGGTAAAATATACACCCAAAGATAAATTACTAAGCCACACCGGTAGGCAACAGGAGTTTAAGCGTTTAAAGGAAATGGGCATTAAAGGAATCAAGGTCGATTTCTTCGGCGGAGACGGTCAATCGGTTATTCGTTATTATCAAGAAATCTTAGAAGATGCCGCCAGTTACCAATTATTGGTAAACTTTCATGGCGCTACCTTGCCAAGAGGTTGGGCGAGGACGTACCCGCACCTGATGACGGCAGAAGCGGTTCGAGGCTTTGAAATGGTTACATTTGGTCAGGCAGATGCCGACAAAGAAGCTACGCACGCCACCATGCTTCCTTTTACACGCAATGCATTCGATCCGATGGATTTTACGCCGATGAATCTTTATAAAATTCAAAGCAGTGTACAACGGAAAACAAGTAGTGCGTTTGAATTGGCCACAAGTGTACTCTTTCTTTCAGGCATACAACATTATGCAGAGTCTCCTGAAGGCATGGAGAAAGTATCGGATGATGTTCGAGATTTTTTACGTTCATTACCGAATAGTTGGGATGATGTAAAGTTTATAGATGGTTATCCAGGTAAGTATGTGGTCATCGCACGCAAATCGGGTGAAAATTGGTATGTCGCGGCTATTAATGGAGAAGAAAAGCCGAGAGATCTTAAGCTTGATTTATCTTTTATTCATAGCAAGGACGGAGAGATGTTTGTTGATGGCAAGGGTTCGACATTGATTACCCACCATCCGGTGAAAGCAACAAACGAAGTTTTAATGCCTATGGAGTCATACGGAGGCTTTGTAATGAAGTTCTAGCTTTTAGATTGTTCTTGAAGGAGGGCGACCTGTTATAGGTTGCCCTTTCTTATTTCATCTGCTGCATAATTTGCCGCTCGTGCTGTCAATGCCATAAAGGTAAGGGAAGGGTTTTGATTGCCCGTTGAGGTCATGCATGCACCGTCTGTCACAAATACATTCTTACAATGATGTAGTTGATTCCATTTATTTAAAAGCGATGTTTCCGGGTCATGTCCCATACGTACACCCCCCATGTCATGTACCTCAAGTCCGGGATTTCTATAGCCGATTGCATGTTGATCAACTGTGACAAGGTCTTTACAACCAGCCATTTCAAGCATTTTTGTGCCTTCCTGAAAAAAATCCTGAAGTTGCTTATCATCGTTTTCCGTATAGGCGATAGAAGTAATCAGTAGGGGGACACCCCATTGATCCGATTTTTCTTTGCTCAATCGGACATGGTTTTCCTTAATGGGCACAGTCTCTCCCTGCATCATCATAGAAATAGTCCATTTTCCGGCTTCTGTAAGCGCCTCCTTGAAAGAAGCGCCGATACCATCTACCGGTTTGGCCCATCCTTCCCTACTTGCACTAAAAGCGACCATATAACCGCGTAAAAAATCTGTCTCCTGCTTGTATACATTTCTGAAAGAGGGCATAAAAACTTGAGTTGGACGTCGGCCAAAATAATATTGGTCTTCAAATCCTTCTAGAGAAGCCGTTATTCGACCTCGATAATTATGAAAGGCGATGTGTGTCCCCATTAAGCCATTAAGGTTGCCGAGCCCATCAGGGAATTTAGCTGATTTGGAATTTAATAATATCAAGTTACTATTTAAGGTAGCTCCATTTACAAATATAATACGGGCTTTGTAGAAATGCTCTTTTTTTGTGTCGCTCTCAATCGCCTTCACACCAAGGGCCTTTCCTGTTTTTTCGTCATAGATGATCGAATGAACAACGGTATCTGTTTTGATGGTGAGATGACCCGTTTTTTCTGCCCAAGGTAAGGTTGAAGCGTTTGAACTGAAATAGGCCCCAAAGGGACAGCCGCGTTGACATAATGAACGTGCCATACATTTCGTTCTCCCCTGATTGGTGTGTATTGCTTGTGGTGCTGTTACATGCGCGCATCTTCCCATAATAACAGGCCTATCCGGGAAATGGAGATTAATTTTATTTTTAATATGTTTTTCAACCACATTCATTTCAAATGCCGGGAGAACCTCGCTGTCGGGAAGGTTGGGTAGCCCATCGCGATTACCTGAAATACCAACAAACTTTTCCACATGACTATACCAAGGTGCTAGATCCTGGTGGCGAATGGGCCAATCAACCGCAAAACCGTCACGTTTTGGCGCCTCAAATTCATAATCACTCCAACGTTGGGTCTGCCTTGCCCATAAGAGCGACTTACCGCCGACTTGATAACCACGGATCCAATCGAAAGGCTTTTCCTGAATATACGGATGTATAGCATCCTGAATGTAAAAATGTTTGGTTGACTCATCAAACGCATAATGCTTGCTGATGGTTGGATTTTCATCAATCATCGCACGTGTTTTCGTGTTGCCATGTTGAAAATCCCAAGGATCAAGCATCGCAGTGGGGTAATCTTTGACATGCTTTACCATTCTGCCTCGCTCGATAACGAGTGTTTTTAAGCCTCGCTCACATAGCTCTTTTGCTGCCCAGCCACCGCTAATACCAGAACCTATTACAATGGCATCAAATGTATATTCCATCTTTGATCTGCAGGTTAAAATTGTCTTCTCATGCGAGTCGGATGCTCGCATCGTTGAAAATAGAGTTTTAATTTTTTATATGAAACCCTTTTTCGAAAAAAAGAGTTTCAGCTACAAATTTTTTACATGGAATGAACGAAAAGGTGTTTATATTAAAGGAAGGATTATTTTAGTCATATTTTTATTCTCTTTAATTTCATCCTATTGTTTTCTTTTTAATGGTTGATGAGAGCTCGAGTAAATAATAGTTGCCCTGTGTGTCCATTATTATTTACATCTCGGTTTCATCTCACTTTACCTTCGATGCAAAGTGAGGCAAACATCAAGGCTGTCCAGTTCTCGCTAAAAATTCGGTTCCTATCCCTCTGTTCTGCGGAGCCGCCCCTATTCACAATTCCTTCCCTTCGCTTTTTCGCATAACACTTTAGCCCACCCTGCCAACCGAATTTTCTTTACGCTCACCCTGGAAGGCCGTTTTACCCTGCGCTATCACCCAGACGCATAGCCGTTCCGAAGGACGTCAATGGCCTAGTCTGTGGAGGCAGCAACCGGCAGTCAAAGATGCCCCTTCACCATTATTATGCGAAGCAGACGGTAATCAGTGAATCGGCGCACGAAGGGCATGCCATTGCGCAAGAGGGTGGCTCCGATTCACGGATGGGCATCTGACCACGGGTTGCAACGGAATAGACAAGCCGAAGCACCTTGCCCCACTTGGGTGCGTCCAAGTGGGATGTATAAAATAATCCTTCTTTTTTAAAAGCGAAATTCCTGAAGGCTAAGAATGTGAAAGCTAACTACTATATTACATTTCGTTTTAAAATAAGGTAATAAATGGTTAATATTTGATCGGCCATTACCTACCGATAAAATTATATTTGCTCTTGCTAACAATTAACAATAATAAACCTCCATTTTTCTTAGGGCAGCAGTAGGTGATACTCGATTAGCAAGGTGACCAGATGAGGAGGGTACACTAAGTTATAATTTTATAAACAGCAAGAAGAAATGATCAATACAGGCCCGAAGTCCATTATTTCGCTCTCAAAAGCGATACTCGTTTTCTTATTCATTGTACAGATAAAAGAAACAGGTGCACAGTCAAATGATTTCTACAAACAGACAAGCGAAATAGCGCCGACCATTATTCGGTACAATCAAGATGTGCGCACGATATTGGATTTTTATTCACCGCGGGCAACCAATGGGTTTTCCTATCAAGCGGTTTTGAACTCACCCCAACAGCGGGAAAGATTGGATGAGCTCACTATTCAGTACCTAGATGAACTGGCTAAATTTCCATTTAATGATTTACAGGTTAATGGTCAGGTAGACTACCTGCTGTTAAAAAATCAGTTAGAAGGCTATCAGGAAGAATTGAAGGAAGAGCGTGCAAATTATCAAGCCATCAAGTCCTTTATTCCTTTTGCCGATTCGATCTATAGTTTAGAGAAAATGCGGCTACGTGGTGTTTCTGTTGATGGTGAACAGATTGCAAAAGAATTTAACGGATTTGTGAACTATCTAAAAGTTCAGCTGGAAGGGCTGCCTAAACAGGCCAAAATTGACATGAAAAAGGCCGATTTTGCAAAGCAGGCTGTCTATGCGCTACAAGCTCGGGTGCAGAACATTTTTAAATTTTATAATGGTTACGATCCGATGTTTACTTGGTGGGTACCGAAAACCTTTGAGGAGTTGGACTCTTTGTTGGGAAAATATGCTGAAGGGCTGTTTGCACTCGGAGAAGTGAGAACGACCCAAAAACCCGATAATAGTGGTATTAAAGGAAACCCTGTAGGTGACGTGACCTTAAACAAATTGCTGCGAAGAGAGTTTATCCCTTATACACCCCAAGAGCTCATCGATATTGCCAACCAAGAGTTCGCCTGGTGTGATCAAGAGCTGCTGAAAGCGTCGCAGGAAATGGGCTTCGGTTCCGATTGGAAAAAGGCACAAGAACAGGTGAAGAACAGCTATGTTCCTGCAGGCGAACAACCCGCATTGATTATTAAACTCTATAATGACGCAAAATCTTTTATTACAAAGAGAGATTGGATTACCTGGCCCGAATTGGCGGATGAAACGTGGGGAATGATTATGATGACGCCGGAAAGGCAACTGGTAAATCCGTTTTTCACAGGGGGAAGAGAAATTAGCATCTCCTATCCAACACCGGAGATGGCATACGAAGATAAGATGATGAGTATGCGAGGGAATAACCCCTATTTTTCAAGGGGTACTGTTCAGCATGAGCTGATACCGGGACATCACCTGCAATATTTTATGAATAGCCGTTATAAACCTTATAGAAGAGAATTCAGAACACCCTTTTATACAGAAGGCTGGGCCCTCTATTGGGAGCTATTATTGTACGAAAATGGTTTCGCCAAAACTCCCGAGGAGCGTATAGGTATGTTATTCTGGCGGATGCACCGTTGTGCACGTATTATTTTCTCGTTGAACTATCATTTAGGGAAGTGGTCTCCTCAAGAATGCATAGACTTTCTAGTAGATCGTGTTGGCTTTGAGCGCGCAAATGCCGAAGGGGAGGTGCGACGGTCGTTCCAAGGAGGATACCCCCCTCTTTATCAAGCAGCTTATTTGCTTGGAGGAATCCAGATTATGGGACTGAAGCATGAACTGGTTGACAGCGGTAAAATGACTATGAAAGCATTTCATGACGCATTTATGAAAGAAAATCAGATGCCTATAGAAATGATGCGGGCGATTCTTACACAGCAAAAATTAGCTAAAGATTTCAAAACAAATTGGAAATTCTATGATTTCAAATAACAATGAGCTGACTGTTACTGCTGTCGCAACAGGGAAAGAAGATACCGATCAAAAGGGGTTCAAACCCGCTTTACGACTCATTGACGCCACCATGCTTGTAGCGGGGAGCATGATTGGTTCCGGCATCTTTATCGTTAGCGCGGATATCACCCGTCAAACGGGAAGCGCAGGTTGGTTAATGTTTGTTTGGTTTATTACCGGTTTTATGACGCTGACTGCTGCTTTGAGTTATGGCGAACTTAGTTCGATGTTCCCAAAAGCCGGTGGACAATATATCTATTTGAAAGAGGCCTATAATCCCTTAATTAGCTTCTTATATGGCTGGAGCTTTTTTACTGTAATTCAAACAGCCACTATTGCTGCTGTTGGTGTAGCGTTTGCAAAGTTTACAGCCTATCTCTTACCTCAATTTAGTGAGGATTTAATGATAGCAGATTTAGGTATTATTCAGTTATCGCCCGCTCAACTACTTAGCATTGTAGTTATTTTGGTGTTGACCTATATCAATACCCGTGGCGTGAGTAATGCCAAATGGGTGCAAACGATCATTACCTTAGCGAAGATATTGTCATTAGCTCTCCTAATTATTTTTGGATTATTTGCACTTAAATCAGACGTATGGCAAGCAAATTGGTTAAGCGGTTCATCTTGGAATTTGCAGCGATTAAATGTAGATGGTTCGGTGGAAACCTATACCAGTATGGCCGCTTTTGGTGCTATAGCTGCTGCTATGGTAGGATCTATCTTTAGTAGTGATTCTTGGCATAGCGTTGCTTTTATTGCAGGCGAAGTTAAAAACCCACAACGAAATGTTGGTCTTAGTTTAGCACTTGGAACGATACTGGTCACCCTCTTATATATGCTTACCAATTTAATGTATACGGGTGTTTTGAGCCTTCCTGAGATGGCTGCTTCCGAAAAAGATCGTGTTGCTGTGACCGCATCTCATATTATTTTTGGTAATGCAGGGACGATTATCATTGCGTTAATGATCATGGTATCTACTTTTGGATGTAACAATGGTCTTATTATGGCGGGTGCACGCGTTTACTACTCGATGGCCAAAGAAGGGGTTTTTTTTAAGAAGGTGGGTACCCTAAATAAGCAGGCTGTTCCTGAGGTAGCATTGTGGCTACAGGCCATTATTGCATCCTTATGGTGTTTAAGTGGTCGCTATGGCGATCTTCTGGACATGATCTCCTTTGTGGTGGTGCTATTCTATATGCTAACCATTATAGGAATATTTGTTTTGCGGAAGAAGCGACCCGAGCAACCGCGCCCCTATAAAGCCTTGGGTTATCCGGTGCTACCAATTATTTATATTTTAATGGGCTTAAGTTTTTGCGTGCTTTTGATCATCTACAAACCACAATATACCTGGCCCGGCTTGATCATCACTTTAGCAGGAATTCCGGTTTATTATCTGATAGCAAAAAGACAAATCAAGGAATAGGATGCTGGGTTCGCCGGTGCATACAAATTGGGACTTATAACTCATAAGAAATGAACAAAAATATATTAGGCCTGGTTATGATCGGAATAGCCATGCTTACAGTGCAATCCGTTTTCGGACAAGGAACTAAAGAGGATTATGATCGAGCAAATAATCTACGACAACTAATTAAAGGCAAAGCTTTGGGATTGACCTCGAATATCGTGTGGATTGACTCGGCCTCTACGGTTTTTTATAGTTCAACTACTGCTACCGGTAAACAGTTTATAATAGCTAATAGCAAACAGCACATAAAGAAGCCGGCTTTCGATCATCAAAATGTGGCCGATCAGTTATCGGTGTTAAGCGGTGTGCATGCGAAGGCAGCGGATTTACCGCTTACTGAGCTGGCTTATTCCATGGAACGGAAGCGACTAACTTTTGTGGCTTATGAAAAAGGATGGGAACTGGATTTTTCAACTGAAAAAGTCGAAGAAAATAAAGCGCTCACCGAACGCTTGAAGAAGGGAAAAAATTATTGGGGGTCCAGAACCAAAGATGTACAAGATAGAAAGACCTTTTCGCCTGACAGCCAATGGATAGCCTATATAAAAAACTATAATGTGTATATCCAACGGAGGAAAGGTGACGATAAGGAAGTTCAGTTGAGCTTCGATGGTTCCGCCGGGGAATACTACGATGCTTGGATGTCGTGGTCACCTGATAGCAAAAAGCTTGTGGCTGCTAAAGTTAGGAAGAATGAAGATCATACACTTTATTTAATCGAATCATCACCTGAAGAGCAACTACAACCTAAGTTACAAACGCGCGATTATCTTAAACCGGGAGATGCCTTACCCCAGCGCACACCAGCTTTATTTTTAGTAGAAGAGCAGAAAGTGATTGCTATGCCTGCTGCGTTGATCGAAAATCAGTACGATTTGTCTTTCCCAACCTGGCATAAGGATAGCCGTTCCTTTACCGTTGAATATAACCAACGAGGACATCAGCGTTATCAAATCATTGAAATGGATGGGCAAACTGGTGTGGCAAAAGTTTTGGTGGACGAGCGGAGCAAAACTTTTATTGATTATAGCGGAAAAAAATATCGCTATGATGTAGCAGATGGAAAAGAAATTATTTGGGCTTCTGAACGCGATGGTTGGAATCATCTGTACCTCTATGATGGTTTATCCGGAAAGGTAAAAAATCAAATTACAAAGGGGGAGTGGGTGGTTCGGAAAGTCGTTCATGTAGATGAAAAAGCGCGACAAATCATTTTTGCCGCTAGTGGTCGGGAAAAAGGACAAGATCCCTATCTTATTCAGTACTGTCGCATTAACTTTGACGGAACGGGAATGGCAGTTTTAACAAGAGAAAACGCAAACCATGAAGGGACGTTCTCCCCTAATCATGGGCTCTTTGTTGATCAATATTCACGCGTAGATTTGCCACCTAAAGCCTGCATACGAGACGCACTTACCGGTAAAATACTGATGGATTTGGAAGAGGCCAATATACAGCCTTTATCGGTTACGGGATGGAAAATGCCCGAAGTTTTTACAGCCAAAGGCCGAGATGGCATCACAGACATATGGGGCATCATTGTACGCCCAACCAATTTTGACCTCACTAGACAGTATCCTGTGATCGAGTATATTTACGCCGGCCCTCACAGTTCCTTTGTTCCAAAAAACTTTCAAACCCTTGTCCCATATGGCGCGCAGGAACTAGCTGAACTTGGTTTTATCGTAGTACAGATGGACGGAATGGGTACCTCCAATCGATCCAAGGCATTTCATGATGTTTGCTGGAAAAATTTAAAGGACGCAGGATTTCCCGACCGTATTGCATGGATGAAAGCAGCAGCTGAAAAATATCCGTATATGGATTTAAACCGGGTAGGCATTTACGGTACCTCAGCAGGCGGGCAAAGCTCAGCAGGGGCCTTGCTTTTTCATCCTGATTTTTATAAGGTAGCCGTGTCTTCTTGCGGTTGTCATGATAACCGAATGGATAAGATGTGGTGGAACGAACAGTGGATGGGTTACCCCATTGGCCCGCATTATACCGAATCATCCAATGTCGAAAATGCCTATCGCCTTCAAGGTAAATTGATGCTTATAGTAGGCGAATTAGATGATAATGTGGATCCCTCTTCTACTCTTCAGGTAGTAAATGCCTTAATTAAAGCGAACAAGAATTTTGATTTTTTAATGGTGCCCGGTATGGGACATTCTTCAGGTGGCGATTTTGGAGAACATAAAAGAAGAGATTATTTTGTAAAGCATTTGCTTGGAATAGAACCACCAGCATGGTAAGACAATTTGGTGACGAGTATGAGGATGAAGCCTCTCACTGCTTTTTCAATTCATATACGAAGTTTAGCTTCGGTTGCTCTCCAAAATAAGCTACTTCTTGCTCGGCGATTTTCGTAGCGCCGAGCCTGCTGACTGCTATCTGCGAACGAAGATTGCCTGCGCCAACCTGAAAGTATACCCGATCCACAAATTGAAAGGCATACGCTAGCATCAATTTTTTCACTGCAGGATTTAAGCCTGTACCCCAAAATTGGATAGCAAAGAAAGTATAACCGATCTGAATGCTATTATCTTCTTCGTTATAGGAATAAAAACGCGTGCTGCCTGCTACGAGGCCTGTTTCCTTATCTATTATTTTAAAGGCCCCCTTACTTTGTATAGCGCCTTCAAAAAATGTTCGGAAAATCGTTTCTTGCCACCTGTCTTTATTGGGATGTTGTTCCCATACCCTTTTATCTGACGCAATGGCATATAAATCATCGAAATCGGCTTCTACTAAAGGAACTAACAATGCGCGTTCATTTTCTAAGGGAGTTTGTATTGAAAACATGATGCTAATTTTGTGTGAAGGTATACACTTATGATTTTGTTTATGTAGTCCAATTTTTAGAAATCAAATAGTCCAGTGATCGATGCCAAAACAGGCTAAAAGTAGGGCAGGGATTACCTTCGGTGAACTCCCGTTGGTCGGTTTCGTTTTAATATGCAGATGAAGGTGTTTATATTAAAGGAAGGATTATTTTATACATCCCACTTGGACGCACCCAAGTGGGGCAAGGTGCTTCGGCTTGTCTATTCCGTTGCAACCCGTGGTCAGATGCCCATCCGTGAATCGGAGCCACCCTCTTGCGCAATGGCATGCCCTTCGTTCGCCGATTCACTGATTACCGTCTGCTTCGCATAATAATGGTGAAGGGGCATATTTGACTGCCGGTTGCTGCCTCCACAGACTAGGCCATTGACGTCCTTCGGAACGGCTATGCGTCTGGGTGATAGCGCAGGGTAAAACGGCCTTCCAGGGTGAGCGTAAAGAAAATTCGGTTAGTAGGGCGGGCTAAAGTGTTATGCGAAAAAGCGAAGGGAAGGAATTGTGAATAGGGGCGGCTCCGCAGAACAGAGGGATAGGAACCGAATTTTTAGCGAGAACTGGACAGCCTTGATGTTTGCCTCACTTTGCATCGATGGTAAAGTGAGATGAAACCGAGATGTAAATAATAATGGACACACAGGGCAACTATTATTTACTCGAGCTCTCATCAACCATTAAAAAGAAAACAATAGGATGAAATTAAAGAGAATAAAAATATGACTAAAATAATCCTTCCTTTTTTAAAGACGAAATCCCTGCTTGAACTACTGAGAAACGTTAAAATAAGCTTACTTTAGGTCAATATTCGGTTTCAATTGAATAAGTGTCTTGTTTACATTTGTATATTGAAGCAATTTTTACATAAGCTAAGATATACATGAACAGAGAGATGCATATACCAACGGTTGGCATTGGCAAAAGGCCTACATGGAGTCTTTTATTGATACCATTTTGTATATTATTGACTTCCATTTGTTATGCACAAGATCCTTGGAAAGTACTTGCTCAGCGGCCAGAAACTTTAGGGCTCGCCAGCGGGAAGGAGACCTATCGCACCCAATCATTTAATCTTGTGCTCGTTAAGGAATCACAGACGGTTGCGGCCTTGCAACCACTGAACGATTTAGCATTTGACTTCACGCCCGGTGATCGATTGGATTTGCGTAAGGCCGATGGACTTTATCAGTTAGGTGATATTAATTTGCGTTTAAGGCAGGTCGGATCCGTGGAATGGAAAGATTATTCGTCAGCAAAGCATCGGAGCACGGTACAGGCTTTGCCTCAAGCGGGGAAAGTATTAGCGGCGGCTGATTTAAGTTCTACTTTAGGGAATGACGCTCCGATAAAGGTTAAGCGTTATTGGGAACAGGTAGATGGAAAGCTGATTCTTCGGTTTGAACTTACTAACAACACGGAGCAAGGTGTTGAGATAGGTGCTCTCGGAATTCCCATGATCTTTAATAATATCTTGCACGAGCGAAGTTTGGATGAGGCGCATGCAAAAAACGTTTTTTTTGATCCTTATATAGGCATGGATGCAGGGTATTTACAAGTGGCGCGTTTGAGCGGGACTGGAGAAGCGCTGTTGGTACTTCCCTACGGCAAAACACCGTTTGAAGCATACAGACCACTGCTGGATGATCCAACACCAAGGGGTATTACTTTTGAAGGTTTTCACGAATGGATGGTGCATAGTAAAGCTTATGCAGAAAAGGAATGGAAGGGTGTTAGCCAGTGGAATGAACCGAGTGCCGTCGTGTTAAAGCCGAAAGAACAGATAAGCTACGGATTGCAGTTCATATTAGCCGATCATGTTACGCAGCTTGAAAAAGCTTTGAAGGCGAATAACAGGCCGGTCGCAGTTGGAATCCCCGGCTATGTGCTGCCTCAAGATGTAGAAGGAAAGCTTTTTATTGATTATGCGTCGAAGGTGAAATCGATCGATATTTATCCGAAGAACGCCTTATCTATAATGAAGGATAAGCGTATTAAAGAGAATTTGCAATCGTATCAGGTTACAGGAAGGAAGTGGGGTAGGGCAACTGTAAAAGTTCATTATGCAGATGGTAAAACGCAGACCATTCATTATAAAGTAATCCGACCCGAATCTCAAATCATGGATTCTATCGGCCACTTTTTGACCACCAAACAGTGGTTTGATCAAGCGAATGATCCCTTTGGGCGGAATCCTTCCGTTATCTCTTATGATTACGAAGAACAAAAGCAAGTTACACAAGATCGCCGCGCTTGGGTAGCTGGATTAAGTGACGAAGGAGGCGCAGGAAGTTGGTTAGAGGCGATGATGAAGCAATTCGTGCAGCCTAATAAGGAAGAACTACAGAAGTTACAAGTTTTTGCGCATGAAACGCTGTGGGGAAATATTCAGCATAGCGAAGGGCCTCAAAAGTATGGCGTTAAAAAAAGTGTGTTTTATTATGAGCCGGACTCCATGCCGGCAGGTACTTACGATTCGAATATTAATTATAAAGTTTGGTCGGCCTGGAATAAAAAAGGGGCGGATGATGTTGGACGATCCTATAATTATCCGCACGTAGCGGCAGCTCATTGGGTATTATACCGATTGTCCCGTTATCATCAAGGCTTGGTAGATCAAGAAAATTGGCAATGGTATTTAGAGAAGGCTTTTCACACCAGCATGGCCATGGTAAAACAGGCGCCTTATTATGCGCAGTTTGGTCAAATGGAAGGAAGCATATTTTTGCTCATATTGCAAGACTTGAAGAATGAAAACCGATTGGTTGAAGCGCAGGAATTGGAAGCAGCGATGAAAGCAAGAGCAGATCATTGGCGCACCCTTAATTATCCATTTGGGAGCGAAATGCCTTGGGATTCCACCGGGCAAGAAGAAGTATATATGTGGTCCGATTATTTTGGCTATCACGATAAGGCGGCCGTAACACTAAGCGCTATCATGGCCTATATGCCTACCATGCCACATTGGGCCTATAATGGTAATGCGCGCCGCTACTGGGATTTTCTTTATGGGGGTAAAATCGCACGGATTGAGCGGCAGATTCATCACTATGGTTCGGCATTGAATGCGATTCCGGTTTTGAAGGCTTACCGTGATCAACCCGAAAATCTTCATTTATTGCGTGTCGGATATGGAGGTCTAATGGGTTCGATCGCTAATATTACCGAGGACGGCTTCGGTCCTTCCGCTTTTCACTCTTACCCTTCTACCTTGGCAAACGATGCCCTGTCAGGAGATTACGGTAGCGGTTTCTTTGGTTATGCGATCAATACGTCGAGCTACTTAGTGCATCATGAAGATTTTGGATGGTTAGGTTTTGGTGGTAACACGAGAGAAGAAAAGGATTGGGTTGTGTTCAAGCCAACTACCGCTGCAAAATCGAAAATATTTATCGCATCGGCCAAGCTCTGGCTAAGCCTTGATGCAGGCCAATTCAGTGAAGTTGCGTACAATGTAAATACAAAAGCTATACGCATTAAGCTTGCTGCTAAAAATGCTTTTACCCCAGAGGCCTTTTTGCGATTGAACCAAGATAGTAAAGCAACAAGCTATTCCCTGGATAAAAAGCAGGATATCGAAAGGGGCGCTTACCGAGTGCCGTTGCATAGTCAAGAAACTATATTAACATTGATCTGTAATAATTAGGGAGCATATTAACGTAATCTATGGTAGGGGCCGCTTCGAAAGAAGGGGTTCCCTTTTTTCGTTCATATTCGATGATAGATTGTTAAGATATGCTCAACTTTAAATAAGCGCCTTATGTACATTTGTGTGGAAGGCTAGTACGGAGTTCAATATTAACCAGTTGTAACGGCCATTTTTAAAAATATCAACGAGCATCAAGCTTAGTAATGCAAGGATAAAGCATAAGACTAAAAGACTTTGTTTCATGTGTGTTTGACCGTCCGCCGTGAGGCGGATGGTCTTTCTGATTTTAAGGATACCTGCTACGCACAGCCATTTATTTCCTAAAACTTCCTAAATATTAGCCACATGTAACAAATTGGTTAAATTTTAAAGCGTACTTGTTAAAATCCGGAGAGTGTGAATTCCCGTTTCCCTCTACATTTGAAATATAAATGTTTAAATGACATTTATATACTAACGCTACCAATTATTTATTTATCAGAACCGAGGAAATCACGACGAAATCTAGCTTTTGTGTAATCCACACGATGTATTAATTAAAATTAAAATTTGTATGCAAGCAAACTACCAAACCAACAAGAAATGTCTTAGTTGGACATTTTTAATGCTGTTGTTACTTTCCATAATGCGTGCGGAGGCGCAGGAACAAGTAACCGGACGTGTAAAAGATTCGAGAGGGCTTCCGTTGCCTGACGTGAGCATTGTGCAAGAAGGAGAAGGAATAGGTACTAAAACAGATGAATCCGGGAAATTTATACTTCAGCTACCTAAGCTTGGTGTTAAGTTGATCTTCCGATCGATTGGGTATAAAAATTATGAATTGTCCGTTACAAGTGCTGATGATATGGACGTGGTTATGGAAGATGATATTGCCGGTTTAGATGAGGTTATGGTTACCGCCTACGGAACGAGCAAAAAATCATCCTTCACCGGGTCTGCTACCGTCATTGATGCGAAACAACTTGAAAACGTCAACACTTCCAATGTTGCGCAGGGCCTACAGGGTCTTTCCGCCGGGGTTCAAGTAACGAATAGCTCCGGACGACCTGGAGCGAATCCGACGATTACGATTCGGGGTATTGGATCGTTAACAGCCGAAATGGCGCCCCTATATGTAGTGGATGGGGTACCGTCGGATGTTGATTTAAGTGCTTATTCACCATCAGACATTGAATCTATCACGGTCATGAAAGACGCTGCGGCAACCTCTCTTTATGGTTCACGGGCAGCAAACGGTGTGATTATGATTACGACCAAGCGGGGTGCTTCGGGCAAGGCAAAAGTGAATGCACGGGCCGCTTGGACAACCAGTGATTTTGCCGTTAAGTTTCCGGAGCGTGTCTCTCCGGCCAAACAATGGGAACTGGCATGGGAAGGCTTGTACAACGATGCGCGAGATTTTGATGGAAAATCCGATGAAGAAGCGCGAGCGTACGCGAGTAACCGGGTGCCTTCTGTATTTTGGAATACGACACCCCTCTATGATGCGAATGGTAACCTGTTAAGGAATTATCGTTCGGGTTGGAACATGGATTATCCTGTTGGTTTGGACGGGAAAATAAAATCGGAAGCACAACGTTTATGGGATTTTGATCTGTTCGATGAAGCCTTCAATTATCGATTAAAGCAAGATTACGGAGTAGATTTTAGCGGAGCAATGGGCGAAAACAATACGTATTATGCCTCCTTTTCCTACCTAAATGATAAGGGTGTTCATATCAGCGACGGTTTTAAGCGTTACACCGGAAGAGTGGCCTTGAACTCAAAGATCAACGATTGGTTCAGTATGAGTAACTCCATTATGTTTATGAACAGCGCGGATGTAAACGGTGGCTTTGACGCACGGGTGTTTCGTGTGATGCCAACGGAATATTCCGCTTACTTATGGGACTATGAAACCAATTCATATGCGATAAGTCCTTTTACCGGAAAACCGCAACTAGATGAGGGGGTAGGTAACGGTCGTGCCTGGTGGCCTCGATGGAGCGCCTATGGAGCCTTAACAGAAGCAAAAAACAGCCAAACCGATAATTTACAAACGGTATCTGCTCTTACGTTCCGATTATTAGAGGGGTTAAGCCTGAAAACGACTTATTCTTTTCAATTAATCGATAATTTCTATAGCATGTGGAAAAGTCCCGAACGAGAAAATCAACTGCTTCCTTCAGAGGGGTATGTACAGCGAGACAATTACCGATCCTATTCACATACGGTTAATAATGTATTAACCTACGATAAAACTTTTAATGACTTACACCATATCAATGTGTTGGCCGGACAGGAAATCTATTCCTACACAACCTCTGGTTCTGGGGCAACCCGTTCTGGACTTGCGCTTCCATATTTCAAAGAGCTGGAGTTAGCATCTAATGACCCGACTGTGAGGTCAAGCTATGCCCGTTATGGTCTGGCTAGCTTTTTTGGCAAGGCGGAGTACGACTATAATAACCGGTATTATATATCAGGAAGTTTACGTACCGATGGTTCATCACGTTTTCATCCCGATAATCGTTGGGGTCGATTTTATTCTTTAGGTGCTTCTTGGCGTATCTCTGAAGAATCTTTTATGGAGAACACACAGGATTGGTTGCAAAACCTAAAGCTAAAAGCAAGCTACGGTGAAGTAGGAAATGATCGGGTAAATAACTACTATGCTTATCAAGCTCAATATGCACCTACGAGCTACGTGGGAGCAGTTGGAGTGACACTCGCACGTTTAAGGAATGAGAACATCAAATGGGAAACCAATATTCAGACGAATGTGGGTTTAGAATTTGCCTTATTTAATAGACTTTCTGGAAGTGTTGAGTATTTTACCCGTAAATCGAAGGATTTACTGCTTGACATGCCCTTAGCTCCTTCTTTAGGCATGGATGCGATTTTACGGAATATCGGAGATGTGCAGAACAAAGGATGGGAAGTGGATCTTAATTATGCCGCCGTTCGGACAAAGGATTTCGATTGGAACATCTCGCTTAATGCTACAGGTTATAAAAATGAAATTACCAGTTTACCTAGTAAAGAAACCCAATATAATTTTGGGGTTGCGATCTTTAAATGGAGAGAAGGGGGGTCGCGTTATGATATTTATGCGCCCAGTTTTGCCGGTGTAAACCCCGATAATGGACACAACCAATGGTGGAAATACGAATTTGACGGCAATGGAAATATTATTGGTCAAGTGAAAACAGAAAACTATGATGAAGTGAATGTGGACGCACAGCGAATTAACCAAGGTTCTGTATTGCCGGATGTTTATGGCGCACTAACCAATAATTTCCGGTATAAGGGGTTTGACCTTTCTTTCATGCTTTATTATAGCTTTGGAGGTAAGCTCTACGATTATAATTTCTCCGAAAGCAATGTATTGCGCGAAAATTTTGCAGCCTATGATAATTTAGATCGCCGTTGGCAACAGCCTGGTGATGTAACGGATGTGGCAAAAATCTATACCTACCGTACTTTTGATGCTTTTGCCAATGCCCGTTATAGTGATCAATACATTTTCAATAATGATTTCGTGCGCTTGAAAAACGTGATGTTGGGATATACACTGCCACAATCGTTGGTGTCGAAGTGGGGGCTCTCCGCTTTGAGGATCTATTTCCGGGGAGATAATCTACTCACCTTTGGCAGTGCAAAAAAACGAGGTACTGATCCTGAAAACTTTGGCTATGATAACAATTTGGGAATAATGATGGGGGTCACAGCTGCAAGTTCCGGCGTGCCAACCCTAAGGAGTTATTCCTTAGGGTTAAATGTATCTTTTTAGAGGTGGTAAAATAATAAGAAATGAAAAATATAAAAAAAATAACTCTGGGTATGCTGGCTTTTATGTTACTGCTTACCACCAGTTGTGAAAAATTCTTAACGGAAGAACCGACTGCTAATTTACCGGAAAACCTGGTGCTAAATGACGTAACAGGCTTAAACCTATTATTGCAAGGCACCTATCGCATGATGCGTGATGGGAATAATAATCCTCCTGTATCAAGTCCATCTGGAATTAGGCTGCTATCAACTGTATCAGGCTTCGATATGATGGTTAACCAAGAACAGGTTGGTAATAACTGGTATTTTTACACATATAGCAATCAGCGTTATGATGCTACCAGCTCAATTACATCAATCATGTGGACAAGTCTCTATAAGATAGTCAACAACGCCAATATTATTTTGGAAAATGTGGACAAAGCTATCGGAAGCCAATCTGATAAAAACGCGATTAAAGGGCAAGCCTTGGCTTTACGAGCCCGTTGTTATTTTAATTTGGTTCGTATGTATCAACATACCTACAGCATCGCAAAAGATCAGCCAGGTGTTCCCTTGCAGTTAACATCTGATCTGGAACCGAAACCAAGAGCCACAGTCCAGGAAGTTTACAACCAAGTTGTGGCCGATCTAACTGATGCTGAAACGCTATTGCTTGAATTCAATCGTCCGAGTATTAATTATTACAATATTGATGTTGTCAATTTTCTTTTGGCAGAAGTCTATCTTACGATGGAAGACTGGGTCAATGCGCGAAAATACGCAAATAAAATTCGTGCAAGTTATGAGTTGATGACGATGGGCGAATATAAAGCTGGGTTTTCCAGTCCTAATCGCGAATGGGTATTAGGTTATGAGCAAGGGTCACAAGATTATTGGTGGTACGATTCACCCGCTTGCTGGTTTGATTTTGGACAAAATAATGCACCTTGGCAGGCTGAGCAAATTCTCCCTTCCAATTATTTTGTTGATGTTATCATGAAGGATGATCCCCGTTTACTAGTGATAGCAAATCCATTATATCCGGGAAAGTATGCCGCAACAAAATTTTTAGAATTGCGGGATGAGCCACCATACGGGAATTTATACGATTTTCGGGCGGCCGAAATGTACTTAGTAGAGGCGGAAGCCGCCGCAAGGCAGAATGATGTGCAGACAGCTTTGCAGGTACTAAATATGTTACAGCAACAGCGAGGTGCTGCCCTCACAAATGCATCGAGCCAAGCAGCTTTGATCGATGCGATTTTATTGGAGCGTCGTAAAGAAATGTGGGGAGAAGGCTTAGAATGGTTTGACATTTTGCGTTTGCAATTACCTGTGGAGCGGACAACTGCACAAGGGCATTATCAAAACATACATGTTCCGCAGAATTCCAACAAGCTAATTATGATGATTCCCGAAAAGGAAGTAATTAATAATCCATTGCTCATACAGAATCCCAATCCGGACCAACAGCCCACTTTTGTACCTTAGTTCTTAAAAGCCTGTTTCCATTCATATCTATCAGTTGTCATATCAACAACTGATAGATATTTACCTGTTTCGGATATAATTATTTACATTCGGAAAATTTTTTTGTCAATCAACGTACTGTTATGCCTCGAACAACATTAGCGGAAATCCAAAATTTCGAAGGAAAATATCCAAAACAACTATGGTATCTCTTTACCGTAGAGATGTGGGAACGCTTCTGCTTTTATGGTATGCGGGGGATATTGGCCCTGTTTATGGTGGATCAATTAGCTTTAAATGATCGAGAAGCAAACCTGAAATACGGAGCAATACAAGCATTTGTATACGCTTTCACCTTTATGGGGGGCATCATAGCGGATAAAGTCTTAGGTTTTAATAAATCCCTGATTTTTGGCGCTTTGGTAATGATTGCAGGTAGTACTTTAATTGCTATTTCACCAAATCATTTCTTTTACATAGGAATCTCACTCTCCATTATTGGTACCGGGTTTTTTAAACCGAACATTTCTTCGATGGTTGGCCAGCTATACAAACCCACCGACACACGGAGAGACGCCGGTTTTAGTATGTTTTACGCGGGTATTAATATCGGGTCGTTTTTGGGCGGTATTCTGTGCGTTTATCTTGGAAAATACGTGAGTTGGAGTTCCGCCTTTGCTGCGGCAGGTGGGGTAATGTTGATCGGACTCATTACTTTTCATTTCTCAAAAAAGCAGTTAGGCCCCATTGGTTTATCGCCGCTGTTGCACCAATCAAAAGGAAAGCGTAGACGTAATGAAATACTCGTCTATTTACTAGCCTTACTGGCGATCCCCTGCATCTTGATCATGATTCAAAACACGCAGTATACCGACCTTTTTATGTATACAATCGGTCCGATAGCGCTAATATATTTCTTTTATGAATGGTTCAAACTGTCGGATAAGCGGTTTCGGTACCCTCTGTTAGCGGCACTGATCTTCATTATCGCTTATATTTTCTATATCGCATTCTTTGAGCAAATGGGTGGTTCTTTGAGCTTATTCGCGGCTAATAATTTAAAACATGAGCTCCTTTTCTTCCAAATCGATCCCAACATGATCAATAATTCATCGGGAGCGCTCTTTATTGTACTTTGTAGCTCGCCCTTGGGAATGTTATGGATTTGGATGGCGAAGAAGAAGATCGAGCCCAATACCTTAATTAAGTTTGGCATCGGATTCTTTTTACTGGCTATCGGATTCTATTTGTTTTTCGCAACTCGGTTTTATGCAAATGAACAGGGTAAAACTTCTTTGAATGTTTTTACACTTGCTTGGTTTTTTATCACTTTGAGTGAGCTATGCATAGGTCCAATCGGAATGTCTGTCATCACCAGATTGTCTCCCCAAAAGCTGACGGGTATGATGATGGGACTTTGGTTCCTAGGGAGCGCTTACGGGCAATATGTTGCCGGTTTATTGGGCGCAGATATGTCCGTTACCGACGAAAAGGCCTCTTTATATGATAAGCTACTAGCCTATACGGAAGGGTATAAGCAATTAGCCTTATATGCCGTATGGATAGGTATTGGCTTGATACTGATTAACCCCATCATGAAGCGTATGATGCGCGCTAAATCCGGAGATTAATCAGTTATGTAATCGATCTAAAACTTATAACTAAAGCTGGCAGCGAAGTTGCGGAGCCTCTGTGGGTTAACCGACCAATAACCTATATAATATTCCTTATTGGTGATGTTATTTAGGTTAAAGGATATGCGATAATGTGTTTGGTTATAAAACAGCCCTGCATTGAGTAATACATAACTTGGTAAATCAAATTCGCCCGTTATACTACTATCAATTACCCGATATTTACCGGCATAATTACCTCCGACGCCAACACCGAAATGCTGTAATTTCCCGCTTGTGAACCGATAACTTGCCCATAAATTAGCGAGGTTTTGTGGACCTTGACCTCCAATCGCACGGCCGGGTTCACTATAAAAATCCGCTTCATCACCTGCTATAACCTCGGTTTTATTGTAACTATATCCAGCAATTAGATTGAGCCCCTGCATGGGGTTGGCATTCACTTCAACCTCAAAGCCCTTACTCTGAACTTTACCTCCCTGTAATGAGTTATTTACATTAGCGGGATCCGGCGATACCCGATCTGACACCATAATATTATATACCGATACGGTGGTATTTAATCGTTCATTGAACAAATCGGTTTTTATACCATACTCGAATTGATTGGCCTGCTCAGGTTTAAACGATTTTATCCGTGGATTACTTCCATCTGGATCAGCAACTGAACGAGGGGCTACATTGATAAAAGCGTTCATATAATTGGCAAAAAGGGACACCTTATCCAAAATAGGTTGATAAACTAGGCCAAACTTTGGAGATAATGCTGTCTGGTTAAAATCATCTTCCGGGTCGCTTTTTTCCCCTTTTGAAACGAAATGGTCAACCCGTAAGCTTGCCATTGCCGATAACGCCGGCGTAATGTTCAATACATCGGAAAGATAAGCACTATAGGAACTATTGCTTACATTACTGTTAGCACTTCCTGTACCCGCTAGAATCTGGTCAACAAAAGCACGCGAGAGGTAAACAGGTGGGATCGTGTCAGTGGTACCCGGTTCGATATATTCCACCTCTGCTTGCTGTGGGGTAACTTTTCTTACGGCTGCTGTGCCTGAGCCATTATCAATAACATTCCGGCTAAAGTAGTTTAATCCTACCAATAAGCGATTCCGAAGTTCACCAATGTTGAAGTCGCCGTTAAAGTTTTGCTGAATATTGGTTACACTGGTTGTTTGTCTTTCTTTATGAAAAAATTGGTCAAAATACGAATCACTGATTCCGTCGTCCCAAATATAGGTGTAATAACCATCAGACTTCACAGTCCCTCTTGAAATAGCCGTTTGCGAAGTCCATTGTTCTGATATTTTGTACAGCATTTGGCCCTGTAGATTAAATCGTGGGTTTTTAATGGTCATGTCATTATTGGTAAATGATAGATCATTATTCAAGTTAAGTTCTTTGAGCGATTTAAATGGCAGCGGTCCAGTACGGTCTGAATGAAAAAATACAGGCGGAACGGCACGCTCTTCTTCAAGAATTTCTGCCATCAAATGGAAAGACAGTCGATCGTTTACCTCATAAACCAACGATGGAGCTATGAAAAAGGACTTCTTGAAACCCGCATCTTGGAAGCTGTTTTCATCGTGATAGGCTGTATTGATGCGCAGCGCTATTTTTTCTGTTTTACTTAAAGGTGTATTAATATCTGCCGTCACCCTATTTAGTCCGTAACTTCCCATTTGATAAGTGATCTCACCACCGAATTCATAATATGGTTTCTTGGTGACCGTATTGATCATCCCTCCATAACTATAGAAGCTGCCGCCGAATAAGGTGGCTGAAGGCCCTTTGATCACTTGTATTTCTTCGATATTGATGGGGTCGAGGTTTCCACTTGTTAAGCCCGGTAAACCATTGTACATAATGGGTTGAGAGTCAAACCCCCTTAATGCAAAGTAAGAAGCCCCATCACCCGCTCGCCCTGTTGATTCCCAAGTACGCGTAATGCCCGGCACATTGCGTAAAGCATCGTCAAAGTTGGTAAGCCCTTGTTCTTTCATCGTCTCTGATGATACGATACTATATACTTGCGGGTTTTCCAATTTCTTAAGCGGCATTCGTGCAACATAATTGTCCTTTTTATTTAGATTTTTAGTGGACACAAGCACTTCTTGCAAGGTAGCGGCGTTTTCCGCCAACGAAAAATTTATTGTTAAGGGAACACCTGGTTTTACCTCGATTGTTTTTTCTTGTTTTTCAAGCCCTACAGAAGTTACTTTAAGCGCATAAGACCCAGGAGTAACGCCCTTTATAGAATAATTGCCGAATTTGTCCGTTACGGCTCCGAGCTTAGTACCTTTTACGGTGATACTCACCAACTCAGCAGGTTTTCCGTCCGAAGTACGAATCGTGCCGTTTATACTGGTGACTTGGGCGAAGGCCGAACCGTAAGTCCATAAAAATATAAAGATAAAGAAGGTAAACCTTTGTGGCATGGGTATTTAGATTTTTGGGAGCAAATATATTATTTAAAATGAGTCTAAACAATTTATTTTAAATTATTCTAAATAAGCATGGTCTGTTCGACAAAGTTTCTATTCCATAAGAAGATCTTTTAGTATTGGCTTGGCAGTGGGTTATTAGCATAAAGAGGAGTGTCCGAGAACACTCCTCTTTATGGCTTATTCGATGTTAATTTTAAATACGAATGTAGCTTGTGCTGTTTTTCCCGGTTCATATTCATAGACCAAGGCCTGTTTCACCGTGTATTGGTTCCCTGAAATCGAATGGCCTGGATACTGCCCGATTGAAAAGGCAAAATTTGTGGCGTTAAACTCCGAGAAAACTTTTGCGTTACTTCCCCAATTAATAACATTGCCGTTTGCGTCAAACCAATGACCATAACCATTGGCTGTGGTTGTGGCATTCAAATTGCCATCAGGCTCAACTGCGTAAAACTTAACATTACTTCCCATTAATTGTGTAATCTTGCCAGGTTGTAGTACGAAGGTTTGTGCTAATTGCGTTATGTCGACGGTTACGGTTTTTCCGGTATAATTGACCGTGTCTCTTGGAAAACTTACATCATAGGTGAATGTGGTATCCTTCGGCGTTGCTCCCTCTTCTAGATCGATATGATTGATAAGTGTCGTGTTTGTAAACTTAACTTTATAAGGCCACTGTTCATCATTGTTTTCGTCTTCATCCCAAGGATGTACCGTATAGGTACTAGGTGCTCCCGTTACAACAAACCATAGCTTTGCACAGTTTTCGGGAATGGTAAAATTCACGGTCTTATGAATACCCTGCTCCATGTTCCCATATACGCGGGCTCCATTAGCTAATAAAGCTACGTAACCGTACCGCCAACCTGCGCGCGAAGCATCCACCGTATTATACCCTGTGGCATTAGGTAGACCCGTGAACGCCGTTGAAATTTGTGTCCCGGCTGCGGGTACTTTCAGTGGTATGATATTATAACCTGATGTACCTGGGCAATGGTCATAAGCAACCTGAAAACTGCCATCGGCAAGTTCATTAAAATTGAAGCTATGTGCACCGATGTAATTTTTTCCGTTTTCCCGCAAAGCATCTAAGTCCCACGTGGCAAATTTCGCTGCTGCGTCATATAATTCATCGTTTAATTGCGCATTGGAAATACCGGTTATCCGCATGTAAGCTTGTATCGGGTCTTCTGGCTGTTGCGCTTCACGCCAGATTCTCCCAATGATGTCAATGCCATGCTTATTTGTCCAATAGTAATGGATGAAATAACTTGCATAACGTTGCCATTCATGGTGAATATGCCGATGATAGTTTTGCGTATAAACGGTGAAATTGTGTGAGGAGAAAGCTTCCAACGGATAGCTTTGATAGGCTTGCCATTGCGCAGTCTGTTCCCAAAAGCCGTTTCCTCCATTGCCACCAAAACCATATCGGAAACCGGAACCTCCGCCTAAATCGCAATGAACCTGATACTGAAAACTATGCCCGATTTCATGGGCAATGGTGGAACCGACGGGTTGTGAGGTGCCCGGACTTATCCAGAGTGCGCCGATTACGTCATCGTAACCAGAACCTGTTGCTAACCATTCGTCTTGGTAATAAAGGAAAATCATCATCTTATATTTGTCGAGATTCGATTTACCCTTACCACGCTCAGCAAATTTTAATACATTAATATTTAAATCATAGAAAGATTCGGCTTTGGTTAACAGATCGTCGATATTGACCCGATATTTAGCGGGAATATCGGTTGAATTTGGATCTTTATCTCCATAGTTTGCTCCCCAAAAGACAATGAAGTGTTCTGACTGCCGGCTACGAGGATAGCACCAGGTGCTCGTTGAATCATTGAAATCCATCTGTTGGAATTCTTGCGGAATATAAATCGCTAAACTATCGACCTCTTCTCCGGGAACCGGATGAAAAGGATTTTTTTTACATGAAAGAATACTGGCGAGCATAAGAAGGCAAATGAAAAATGGAACTAGCATAGCTAATCGAAAGTGCCCCACCTTCTCTGAAATGTTGATTTTTTTCATAAATAATAATAAAACTTACGTTAAACTTTGATTTTAATACTTTGGCCAATGTTGATTCTTCCATCCTTGTAGCTTGTGAAGGAAGAAGGATAAAAAGGGGTCATGAACTGTTGTGCATTGCTCATTAATTTAGTGTTACATAATAATAATCACTACTGTTTCGGATTCTGTAGTGCTTACCTTAGTTTGAACTTAATTTATAATTGGTTATTAGTTCAGTTTATAAATGTTTTATTGACATTTATTTGTTTTGTTCGAAATTAATGACTTGCCGGCAGTTAAAACTAAAAGTATTTTAACCAATAGTAACCATTTATTAGCAAGCGATCTATTTTCGTTCCTATCGAGCGCTGGCAGAAAAATAAAATAACTGTTTTAAAGACATTTATTGTTAAAAAAAGACAATAGTCTGTTAATATCTGGATGGTTGTCCATTTGCTAAGACCTTAACTTTGGTTTTTACAGTGTAAAAAGGCCTAAATAGTTGGTTTATGTTCGTTTAATTGATGTGGAAAGCCATCTTTATGGGCAAGAGATGGCCCTTCCTTATTTACAGAATATGATGGATAAAAAAAGGTTTTTTGTTTTCTTTCTACTTCTTTTCTCGACCCGCGGATTTGCACAAGAGCTAGGACACAACTGGCCAAAGGCTGGAAATCCCATCATACCGGGTTATTTCGCCGATCCAACTATAAAGAAATGGGGGGATACTTATTATATTTATGCCACGACGGATGGCAACGGTTTTGGATTGGGACCATCTCAAGTATGGAAATCCAAAGATTTTGTGAACTGGTACATGGAACCGATGAATTGGCCGAATACACCTGTCTATTGGGCCCCGGATGTTAATAGGGCGGTCGACGGTAAGTATTATATGTACTATAGCCAGCCTTGTGAGCTTTACGGTGCCTCGTCCGTTTCACCTACCGGTCCCTGGACTCCGCTGCTTCCTGGTGTAAAGCCCGTTGTTCCGAATTATTTCGTGCCTAATGTAATCACGTTAGACGGGCAAACCTTTCGGGATGATGACGGCAAGATGTATATGTTTTGGGGTACCTGGGGAATTTATCCGAACAGTGGTTGTGGGATGGGGTTGTTGAATGCCGATATGAAATCTTTTGCGAAAACAGGAATCATTTCCAATGCCATTGCGAAGGACTTTTTTGAGGCTCCTTTTATGTTTAAGCGGAATGGAATTTATTATTTAATGTATAGCGCTGAGCATTGCGAAGATGCAAGCTATAAGGTCCATTATGTAATGAGTACGAAAGGACCTATGGGACCTTTTGTTTATGGCAAAAACAGTCCGATTTTGGTTACCAATGAAGACGGTACCATACATGGACCAGGGCATAACAGTGTATTGCAGGAGGGAGACGACTTTTACATCGTTTACCACCGACATAACAATCCGCACAGTGGAGGTGGTTTTCACCGACAAATAGCCGCGGATAAGCTTGCGTTCGACGAAGAGGGAAATATAAAAAAAGTTGTGCCTACGCATAAAGGTATAGGTGCGTTAACAAAAAGCAATATTCAGTCGGTAAACTTAGTATTAGGTAAGACTGTAAAAGCTTCCTCGGTATATAATGAAGATTTTAAAGCTGGCTATGCATCGGATGATAATAATGGAACGCTCTGGAAGGCTGCCGATAATATGCATGAAGCATGGTGGCAAGTGGATTTAGGAAAAGAAGAACGTATACAGAGTGTCTTCACTCAGTTTGAATATGCTACTTGGTATTATCAATACCTGATGGAATATTCTAACGATGGTCAGCGTTGGAAAGTTTTTGCAGACCGCACCCAAAATACGCAATGGGGTAGCCCGATGAAAGATTACGGCGACGTAAAAGCTCGTTATTTTCGAATCACCATAAAAAACACCCAGTTACCTGGACTTAATAAAGCTATTTGGAACGTAAAAATATTTAGCGAACCCCGTATTGGTTATGAAGAAGGAAAGCTGTCAATGCCGCAAGCTCCAGTTGGAAGGCAAGAAAGTCTAGGTCTGCTGGTCGACTTAGAGGCAGATCAATATGCCCTACACACTGCAGATAAAAAGGTGACTAACAAAGGTGTATTAGGCGGCCTTTTTCGGGTAAAAAACGGAAGCTGTTCGATTGATTTGGTGCAAGGTCGAAAAGCTTTTGTTTTTGACGGACAAAGTTATTGGCAATCTGAAATGGCGCTTCCTCCAACCATAGGAGGAAACAGTAGTTTCACCATCAGTGCATGGATAAATAATGCAAACATTGCTAAAGAAGAACCAATTATTCAATGGGCTTCGGGCGGGAGAGACTTGACACATGCATCATTGGGCTATGGATCCGATCCGTCCCTCGGAGGTGCCGTACACGGGGGATGGTCTAATTTGGCTTTCAAGCATATTCCAAGCGCCGATGAATGGCATCATGTGGTGCTTGTTTTCGATGGTACGGAAGAGCGATTATATGTCAATGGCAAATTAGAGAATCGCGGTAACCGCATGCTTTTTCTGGAAAGACCTGCCGAAATATTAATTGGGACAGACAGACGTTTACAGCAATTTTTCAGTGGTGCCATCGCCTCGCTAAAAATGTACGATTATGCTTTAACGACGCAAGAGATTGAAAAATTACGGAATAGCGCTAAAAAGAGCGCGTATGTTGGATCTTTTGAATCGAAAGATTTAGTGTTTGGAAAAGTGAAGACTTGGATAAATAAAGGCTATGGTAAATCAGTAATAGAGCTTCAAAATCAGGAAGCTGAACTACTCGCTTACAAGGGGCAAATGGCGGTATACATGAAGAACGGGAGGGACGCGCTGTTTCCTTATTTAAAATCGACACTTGATAGCTTGGCTTATTATAGCCTTGTTTTGGTATACACAGATGGTAAACGGAAGGCGAAGGATACTTGGGCATTAACTGCCCTCGTGAAACAGCGGGATGGGCTTTATTACTACCATTCGGATAAATGGGAAAAACGAAATGAGCTGCGTGCAGCACTCATGAAAGTGATTCCATCAAAAGGCGTTTATCTAAAGTCGCTTCATTTACTGGATGAGGCTAAAGATGAAAACGAGTTAAAGAGCTGGGCAGATTCCGTGCTGAATCTAAAATCGGACAAGCAAATTAATCCGACCTATACGATTCATCCAAAATGGGTGTCGGAACACTTGGCTTTTATGCAGGCAGATACCTCGCTTGCCAAGCGTGATTATCAATTTAGCTTTAAAGAAATCGGAACGGACAGTCCAAGTACAGCCTGGCAATCAACCACCCATTACCTCGCACAAGATTTGAGTAAAAGAGAAAAGCACGCTTTTCGGTTTTTTGTAAAAGACCGTTATGGCTTCGTATGGAGCTCACAACAAGTTTCGCTAAAGGGTGTCGAAAAAAACCGATTTACTAGTATGCGAGAGGGCTTAGACCTCACAAAGGATTTTAGTGGCCAGTATAATTGGAATGGTATGGAAGGAGATTCGGCCGATAGTCTAACCGTGAGGCAGCACCAAGGTGCCGTTCATCTAGCTTCGGCAAAAACAGCTTGGGATGGTAGCGGTAACAGAGGGCCCTTTTTATATAAAAATATATCCGGAAACTTTTTGATGCAACTAAAAGTGAACGATTTGTCCGGTCTACAGCAACGCAAACCATTGGGCCCAAATGAAGCGGGTTTGATGGTTCGTTATGTGAATGAAGAAAATGAACAGTTATTGCAGAATGGGGTGATGCTTGGTTGGGGAATAGGCAATATCATAACTGACTTACAAGATAGGCGAAAGCAGCAACATAATAATACAGGCTTCGATTTTTATCCTTACCTCCAAATTCAACGAGAGGGAAAATTAATTTTCGTTCGTGGAAGCAAAAACGGATCGAAATGGATTGAATTTCCTGGAAGTCCTTACGTTGAGCCGGAATGGGAGGGTAAAATATGGCGAGTTGGGCCCTATCAGGCAAGTTATTCAGAAAAACGTGGCTATGGATTGCTGTCTGAATTCGAATTCTATGTTTTTCCATGATTTATTACGGGTATTCTTTTCTTATTGATGTGTTTTTTATGTTTTTTACTGTAAATAAATGTAAAATAGCTAATAAAATGTGTCGTATTTTGTTTATTTGTTAATATATGGTTTGTTGTAGTTAATTTTTGGGGATTATCCGTCGTGATTATGTAATAGTTTTGTTATAGTCGACGCAAAGAGCGACGATAATACACAAAACCAACACAAATTAATCATGAGAATCAACTACTTAATTGCCTTCATCGTAAGCTTATGGGCTTTCTTAGATGTTCAGGGGCAAACCAAGACATTAAAGGGGCTGGTAACCGACCAATCCAAAGAGCCCATCCCGGGGGTATCTGTTAAATTGCTCGGAACAACGCTGGGTACCTCTACTGATGCTAATGGTGTTTTTACTATCAGCTATCCGGCGGGGGCAACTTTGCAGATTACAGCTTTGGGCTATCAAGCGCAAGAAATCAAACTAATAACGCAGACGCAGCTGACCATTACGCTGGCCGATGATAATCAAGCCCTAAACGAAGTAGTTGTAACGGCTTTAGGGATAAAAAGGGAAAAAAGGCAGCTGACGTATAGCACGCAGGAGGTTTCAGGGGCAGATATTGCCAAAACAAAAGAACCGAACCCGCTTAATGCATTAACTGGAAGAGTTTCGGGTGTACAGATTACTTCTTCTTCCGGGCAACCAGGAAGCTCATCGCGTATTGTCATTCGTGGTACGAGCTCATTAACCGGGAATAATGAAGCCTTGATCGTGGTAGATGGGGTTCCTATAAATAATGATCAAACGGCTACAAATGGTAATGGAAGTGGTATCAGTCGTTTCTCAGATATCGATCCGGCTATTATTGAAAGCATTAATGTGCTGAAAGGATCGGCCGCTTCGGCCCTATATGGATCGAGTGCCGCACGTGGTGTAGTTATCGTTACTACCAAAAATGGTAATAAAGAGCAGAAGCCAAGTTTTAATTTTAGCACACAATTTTCGCTTGATAAGGCAATTTATCCACAAGTACAATCGGTTTATGCCCAGGGCGATCGCGGCGTGTATTGGAATGGAGTGGATAACGATCAGAAAACAAGCTTGGTTTGGGGCCCCCGCTTGGATACGTTGATGGTAGACGGTAAACCGGTACGTAATGTGAATCCAATGGATGCGTTTTTCCAAACAGGCAAGTCCTATACAAATACATTAAGCGTACAAGGGGGAACAGATAAGTCTAATTATTTTATGTCTTATTCCTACCTGGATCAGGAAGGTACAATACCAACAACGAACTATAAAAGACACGCGGCCTTTGCCAAATTCAGCAATAAGATCTATGATAATTTTACAGCCACTTTCCAGTTCAATTATGTCGCTACAACGGCGCATAGAACCCCGGAGGGTTACGGTTTAGAAGCACCCTTATGGACTGTGTATACTGCTCCTTTTTCCTGGGACCCTTTGCCTGCTACGAATGACGATGGTACACAACGTGTTTTCCGCTACTCACGCAATAATCCTTACTGGTCTTTAGAAAATGTATATAATGATGTGCGTGGAAATCGCTTTATCCCAATCGCCACTTTTAATTATACGCCTACAGACTGGTTAACCATTACAGAACGCTTAGGGGCAGATATATACTCCGAGCAATCCAAATACCATGAAGCTCCTAGTATACCGGTGGGAACCACCGGCATCCTACGCGATCGCAATAATAACTATCGGCAATTCAACCACGATTTGATCGCCGAGGCGCGTAAACAGATAGGAGAAGATCTAGAGGTGAGTATGTTGCTGGGCAATAATGTGTTCGCCACATATGATCAGCTCTATCAATTGGAGGGAACAGGAGGATTTACTGTTGATGATTTTGATAACATCAGTAATACAGAAAATCAGGTAAGTACGGAAAATTATAGACGCTTTCGTCGTGTATCTTTTTACGCACAGCCCACGGTTGATTACAAAAAAATGTTGACGCTTTCGCTTACGGGACGGATGGAACAGAGTTCCGTGTTTGATAAGGCAAACCGAACTTATTTTTATGGATCGGTGTCGGGAGGTTTTGTGTTTTCCGAACTTTTAAAAGAACAAACTCCTTGGTTAAGCTTTGGTAAGTTGCGTGCTTCTTACTCCAAGGTGGGTAATGATAATGTACGTGCCTATGCCACTTCGACGGTATACAACACGGCTACCAATTTCCCTTTTAACGGCGTGCCGGGATTTTTAATCAGTGGCGACTTAGGTAACACGAACCTGAAGAATGAAACAACTACCGAGCTTGAAATCGGTCTGGAAACCCAGTTTCTAAAAAATCGCATCGGTTTGGAGTTTAATTATTTTGATCGAGATCATACAGACCTCCTATCGTATATTACCTTAGCGAATTCTACCGGTTATCGCAATTCCTATATCAATGCCGGGAGTATGTATAACAGAGGAATTGAGGCTTTGTTAAATGTAACACCGGTTAAAAGTGAAGATTTCTCCTGGGACTTCACCTTCAATTTCACCAAAATAAAAAACAGGGTAACGGAACTTTATGGTGGTGCTGATCAAGTGCAGATTGGACAGACTTTCGCTTTTACCGGTGACCCTTATGGCACGTTCTACGCTCCGGGCTATAGTTACAACGAGGCCGGGCAAAAGTTAATAGATGATGCCGGCTTACCTGTTATTGGGCCATCCCAAAAAATAGGGAATATTCAACCCGATTGGTTGGCAGGCTTAAACAACAGCTTTACCTATAAAAATTTGAATTTGAGTTTTTTCTTCGATATGCGAAAGGGAGGGGATATTATGAACTCGGATGATCGTTATGGGTTCTTTTATGGCACACCGAAAGCAACCGAGAATCGTGAAGATCGCATCGTGGAAGGAGTGAACGTAAATACAGGGCAACCAAATACAGTTACCGTGTCGGCCCAGGATTACTATCAGCGACTGAATGCGATCTATGAAGCGGCTGTGCAGGATGGTACCTATGTAAAACTGCGTAATGTAAACTTAACCTACAATTTTCCTGAGAAATGGATCAAGAAAACACCTTTCCAACGCGCTTCACTAACAGCAACCGGACGGAATTTGTGGATATATGCCCCCCATTTTACGGGTTCTGATCCCGAGGTAAATAGTTATGGATCCGGGAATGATGCTTTGGGTTTGTACGGAAATTCTGCCCCAACTTCCAGATCGTATAATTTCACGCTATCCCTTACCTTTTAATTGATTAGAAAGATGAAAAAGTCAATTCCTTATATCATACTCGCTGCAACATGGTTGTTTTCCAGCTGTGAGAAATTTTTGGATGTCAATGAAAATCCGAATGAACCTTCATCGGTACAGGAATCATTGTTATTGCCTGCTATCGAATATAATTTGGTGCACAATGTGGTTGCCGGCTGGGCATCTATTAATGCAGCCCATTTTATGCAACTGATTGCCCTGAATCAGGCACCGCCCAATGTTGGCACTTATTTGTTAAATCCTGCGGATTTGAATGATACCTGGCGTTATACCTATACGGATTGTTTGGAGAATCTTAAATTGATGAAAGAACAGGCGGACGAGAAGGGTAACACCATTTATAGCGGGATAGCCGGTGTTTTAACTGCTTATACCCTTGCGTATGCGACCGATATGTGGGGAGATGTTCCCTATTCGCAGGCATTAAATGCTACGGGAACTTTTACGCCCGCATATGATAGTCAGGAAACGATCTACAATACGATTCAGAGCTTGTTGGATGAGGGTATTACCAGTTTACAGGCGGCTGGTGGAACACTACCGGGCAACAGGGATTTCTTTTACCAGGGAAATACCACGCAATGGATTAAGGCCGCTTATACCTTAAAGGCCCGTTATTATATGCACCTCACAAAAGCGCCGAACCACACCACGGCGGCACAGGCTCAATTGGCGTTGAGCGCCTTGGAAAATGGCATGCAAAGTAATACGGATGATTTGCGTTTAGTGTACGATGGTACAGCGGGCAAAGAGAATAGGTGGTACAGAAATTTTCTACCCGTCGAAACGATTATTTTATCGTCAAAAACTGTTGATTCATTAGTAAGCCGAAATGATCCGAGAATAACCCAACTGATTACCCGTTCAAAGCAGAATAATGCCTATTTAGGCCGTGTTATTGGCTCCTCTGGTATTGGCTCGCTGGAATCTTATTCTTTAGGCGGCTCATTTTACGCAAGTGCTAATTCGCCGTTAAATCTCATTAATTATCGGGAAGCATTACTGTTGAAAGCCGAAGCCACTTTAATCTTATCAGGAGCAGAGGCAGCGGCACCCATATATCAGCAGGCTATTGAAGCAGATATGGCCCATACTGGTGTTTCGTCTAGCACCGCAATCGCAGCCTATTTAGCAAGCAGAGGAAATATTAATGCCGACAATGCTTTGTCCTACATCATGGAAGAGAAAGCCATTGTCAATTTTCTCTCGCCGGAAATTTTTAACGATTGGCGTAGAACGGGTTATCCGGCAATTAATAAAGTGCAAAACGCAGTTTCGGATATTCCACGGAAAATGCTATACCCATTAAATGAGTTGACGAATAATCCCCAACCTCAACATAGTGGCGATGTGCTCACGAAGCGTGTTTGGTGGGATGCACAATAAGTTGTCATTTTTTAGCGTCAGATCTTTGATTTGGCGCTTTTTATTTGAACGAAATGGAAAGAAAATCATTTTTATCAATTGCGCTTATATTACTGTTTACTAATGCGCCATCCGTTAACGCGCAAATTTCCACAGAAGGGTATGTGCCCTGTCAGGAGATTCCTTATTTGATGAAACAGTTTGAAGCCGATGAAGCAGCTATTTATCGCTTTTATTCTCCCTCAGAAAATGCCCCCCGTTATCGAATGGCAAAGGGCATGGGATCGCCTGATCGGCAAGCACGATTAAGGGTGTTGAATGAACAATACCTTGATCAACTGAAGAATGTGGATTTCGATCAATTACCGCAGGAGTGTAAAGTCGATTATTTATTATTTACAAGAGACTTAAAAGAGAAGCAATATCAATTGGAAAGGCTTACACAGCAGATGGAACAGCTGAAAGGTCTATTTCCCTTTGCTGATAGCATTTTTGCGTTAGAGCGTTTACGTAGACGTGGAAATCCACTCGATGCACCACGGGTTGCTTCCACTTTTTCGCACCTAACGAAGGCGATACCCCTGCTTATAAAGAACTTGGATGGTATGCATTTAGAACCCGAACAAATTAGGGCGGCAAGAGAGGAAGCGGACTTGCTACGGAAGACAGCGGCAAGTGTCTTTGAATTCTATAATGGTTATGATCCGGCATTTTCGTGGTGGGTACCCGAAGCCTATCATCGTGCTGATAGCATGCTGGTGCGTTATGTCGGTGTTTTTCAAAAGAAGCAACAACCAAACAAGATGGGTATTTATACACGTACCCCTATTGGTAGAGAGGAACTGATGCGACTGCTTCAACACGAATTTATTAACTATAGTCCTGACGAACTTTTGGCAATTGCCCATCAAGAGATGGCCTGGTGCCAGCAGGAAATGCTAAAGGCGTCCACAGCATTGGGCTTCGGCAATGACTGGAAAGCTGCTTTGGAAAAAGTAAAAGCAAGTGCTGTACCTGTTGGACAACAACCTGCCGTAATCCGTAAGTTGTATGATGAATCGGTAGATTTCCTGAAAAAGAACGACTTAATTACGATTCCTGAACTTGCCGAGGAAACTTGGGGAATGATTATGATGTCGCCCGAGCGTCAAAAGTCAAATGCTTTTTTTACGGGAGGATGGGAAATTAGTATAACTTATCCAACCAATACAATGGATTTTGACTTAGCAAGAATGCGCATGCTTGGCAACAACCCTTATTTTTCGCGGGCGACTGTACATCACGAATTAATAGCGGGACATAACTTGGAATTTTTTATGAATGCCCGTTACCGAACCTATCGGAATTTTGATACACCCTTTTGGATGGAAGGATGGGCTTTATATTGGGAAATGCTGCTGTGGGATAAAGGTTTTGCGCGGACACCGGAAGAACGAATCGGTATGTTATTTTGGCGTAAGTATCGATGTGCGCGGATCATCTTCCAGCTTAACTTTCACTTGGGCAAATGGTCGGCAGAACAATGTGCTGATTTTCTGGTAGACGAAGTTGGACATGAACGGGCCAACGTGGAGAGCGAGTTAAATTGGCCTTTATCAAGAGATAGTCAGGCCTTTCCGCTTTACCAGGTGTCTTATTATATCGGCGGATTACAGTTCTATGCGCTCCAGCGGGAAGTCTTGAAATCAACTAAGTATACCTTAAAGGAATTTCACGATACCGTGCTCAAATTGAATGCGATGCCGGTGGAGATGATTCGAGCTATTTTACTTGAAGAGCCTTTAACGAGGGAAAGTCAAACAAGGTGGAAATTCTACCAGCACTAAATTAGACGTAAAAAGGCCGGTTTATCTTGTAAAACGGCCTTTTTAGGTTGTGAATAGCTAAATTTATTCAATCAATACACCGATATAATAGTTATACGTATCCACTTCGATATTGTCTTTGTTGGCTCCGGGTAAATTTAGCTCTTTCCAATTTCTATCCAGTGCCATAAATTGATAATCGCTGCCCTTTTTACGCACCTTCACCGGCATGGTGAAATCTGCCACATCGGCAATCCAACGCGCGTAGGTCTTCCCATCTTTAAAGCGAAACTCCAGGGTAGGAATGTTCGTATGTTTAACGTATTGTTCAAAGACAGTGCTCAAGTCGCGGCCAGCATGTTGACTGATATAATTGACCACATCTTCGTAGTTCACGGTTTGATGATAAAATGTTTTGTTCAATCCTCTTAATATCTGCCGCCATTTCTCGTCGTCATTTATAATGGTGCGAACCATATTCAACAACACCCCCCCTTTTGGATACATATCACCGGATCCTTCTTGATTTACTCCATAGGGGCCCTGCACCGGACTATCGTTTCGGATACCACTCCGAATACCATGAACATAAGCTTGTCCAGCCTCTTTTCCGTAGTTATAGTCGACAAATAGCGCCTCTGAATAATTGGTAAAACTTTCATGTATCCACATGTCCGCGAGGTCCTTCGAAGTGATGTTGTTTCCAAACCATTCATGTCCACTTTCATGAACAATAATGAAATCCCATTTCATACCCCAACCGGTGTCTGATGCATCGCGGCCGCGATAACCATTGGCATAGCCATTACCGTAAGTAACAGCGCTTTGATGTTCCATGCCTGTATAGGGCACATCCACGAGCTTATAACTGTCTTCATAAAAAGGATAGGGACCGAACCAGTGTTCAAAAGCCTTTAACATCGGAACTACATTCTTGGGAAAAAACTTTTTGGCCTTTGCTTCATTTTCTCTCAATACCCAATAGCTTAAATCCAAGGAACCCTTTTCTCCTGGATAAGTGTCCTTAAAATTAACGTAGTCACCAATATTAACGGACACACTGTAATTATTGATCGGGTTGCGTACAAACCAATCGAATTGGGTATAACCGTCTTTACGGTTTGTTTTCTTGATGAGGCGGCCGTTAGAAACATCCGTCAACCCTTTTGGAACGCTCACACTGATTAGCATGCTGTCTACTTCATCCGCTTGATGATCTTTATTAGGCCACCAAACACTAGCCCCTAGTCCCTGGCAGGCAGTCGCCACCCAAGGTTTACCATTGCTATCCTGAGAGAAAACAAAGCCACCGTCCCATGGAGCTCGTTTAGCAACCTGCGGATTGCCTGAATAAAACACTTGCATTGAATCGACCGAGCCGCGTTTAATGTTAGCCGGGAAGTTTACAAATACGGCATTGTAATTACGCGTAAAAGGTATCTCCTGACCATGATAAATGACCTTTTCTACTTTTAAATTGGCAAACAGATCAAACTGTAGCCTGTCGAAGTCCATAGTGGCTTCAAATTTAAAAAGGTTGCTTCCGCTGATGAATTTGTTATCGATATCAACCTTTACGTCTAAGTGATAATACTTGATGTCATAACAAGTACGTAAAGGAGTTAATGTCCCTCTTAGCGAATCTGCCTTTGTAAAGACCGGTTGATCTTTTACCAGTAATTGGGCCGATCCTATTAAAGGTAATACGGTAATTGATAGGATATACAGTAATTTTTTATAGTTTATTCGTAACATATTGTTTGTGCTATACGTATTTTTCAATTGGCTAATTGGCTTATTCAATAATTAGCTCATTCTACCTCCCTCCCGGAGGGCAGTATTGTTTTAAATAATTCGTGTACAAACGTGACAAGTGCGCAGACGTGCCCTCACCTTCCGATATCGAATGGCTGCGGTTCGGATATGACATCAATTGAAACTGTTTATTGTGTTTGACCAACTCATTGATGAGCATTTCAGCATTCTGATAATGTACGTTATCATCGCCTGTGCCGTGAATATATAATAAGTTACCTCGCAAGTTTTTAGCATGCGTAATCGGTGAGCCTTTTACATAATCTGCCTGACTTTCAGGCGGGACACCCATGTAGCGTTCCTGATAAATATTGTCGTACATGAGTTGATTCCCCACAGCGGCTACCGCGATGCCTGTTTGATAAATTTCAGGATATTGAAACAACAAATTCAACGTAGAGGAACCTCCGCCGCTCCATCCCCATACGGCCACGCGTGATGAATCTATAAAATTCCATTTTAAGATTTCTTTTGCCGCCATCGCCTGATCCCGAATGTTAATTGTTCCGATGTTGCGATAAATTGCTTTTCTCCACTCTCTACCTTTAGGTGCGGGAGCCCCACGATTTTCTACGGAAATATAGATATAACCATCATCTGCCATGCTGCCTTCATATAAACGGTTGAATCCCGCGCCGTAGGTGTCAGTAACGGTTTGCCCGGCTGGTTCGCCATATACGTAAAAAACAACAGGATACCTTTTTGTTGAATCGAACTGGCTTGGTTTAACCATCCAACCATCCATCTCAATTCCATCGGCCGTTGTAATCTTAAAGAATTCAGGTTTGGAAGTTCCTGCAGGTAATTCACGATGAACGTTCGCTGCTAATTTCTCTTGATGTTTAGGCAAGCTGACGACTTCCCCTGCAAAATAGGTGGAGCTGCTGCTAAATTCGTGTTCCGCAAGTTCTCCATTGGGCGAAATACGATAGCTGTGTGTACCGGCTTGACTGCTAGGTGATAGTTGTGTTGCTTCACCTCCTTTTAAGTTGATTTGATACAAGTATTTTTGTGTGGCATTGGAAGGCGAAGCACTGTAATAGATTTTTTGATTGTTTTCATCAATTAAATCTATTCCAATAATATCGTAATTACCTTTGGTAAGTAATGTTTCCCGACCACGCAGGTCAATTTTATAAATATGACGCCAACCATCTTTTTCACTTACCCATAAAAAAGCCTTACCATCATCCACCCATTCCCAACCGGTAGGATCGTCATCATTCCAACGAGATTTAATATCAATCCATGCTTTATCTTGTTCACTGTAAATCGTTTTTGTTTTTCCATTTTCAACTTGGCAGAGTAGAATATTACTCTCCTGCTGTTGACGATTTAATTGCTGAATAATAAGCGATTGGCCATCCAATGTCCATTCCATTCGCGGAATATAGTGCTGTATCGGATCGCCCGGTATATCCATTTTCTTGTTTTCGTTTGTTTTTACATCCACTACATAGATAAAACAGGCGCTTGGATTTTGACCAGCCTTGGGATATTCTACAGGTACAGTAAACGAATAGGTGGAATCCGTTGTATTCAACATCAGGTAATTGCGAATACTGCGCGCATCGATTTTCCAGTAAGCGATATGCTTGCTGTCGCCAGACCAACGAAATCCGTCTCTACAGCCAAATTCTTCTTCGTAGACCCAATCAAAGGTCCCATTGATCATGCGATCGGTGCCATCTTCTGTTAGCTGGCTAATGCGATGTGAGCTCAGATCTTCAACATATAAGTTGTGTTCGCTTACATAAGCAACGCTGGACCCATCCGGTGATAGTTTCGCAAACATCAAGGAAGAAGCCGGAAGCCCATTACCTAACTGTTTAAGTTCTTTTTTGTCGATATCGTAAAGCCAATAATCTCCGCGCGTATGATAACGCCAAACCCGTTTCGTATTGGCAAATAATAATACTTTTCGGCGATCGGTAGAAATGCTGAACTGCTTAATTTTTAGGGGAGTGCTACTGTCCTTCGGCGTAAGGGTCGAGGCATCTAAAAAAACGTTCGGATGGTTGGGGTCCAAGAGTTTTATTTCCAAAATCTGCCCATCAGAAATTTCATAATAGCCATTGCCATCTTCGGTCCACTGTGTTTTAATACCAGGTTGTGCAAATAGAAAATTTATGGAGAATAAGTGGCTTATAATTAAGCAGATCCATAGTAGGTGGTTTACATTTCTCATGTGTTATATAGCAATTTTGGTGTTTGTGGGTACTAAGGTAAGGGTTTTCTTAGCTATTTCTTATCGCTTCCACTTCTTCAACTGTTTTCGCTAAGTACTTTCCTAAGCGTCGATTACCTGAACTTGTTACTAAGTAATTGTCTTCAATGCGGACACCGCCAAAGTTCAGGTATTTCTCTACTGCTTGGTAGTTAATAAATTCAGTCAGTTTGTTTTCAGCTTTCCAGAGAGCGAATAGTGCTGGTATAAAATAAATACCGGGCTCAACCGTTATTACATAGCCTGGCTCGAGTTCTTTTCCTAGGCGTAACGACTTTAAACCAAACGTTTTGGTGTCCTTTCTTAAGGTGTCGGTATAACCAACATATTGCTCACCTAAATCTTCCATATCATGCACATCTAAGCCCATCATATGGCCCGTACCGCACTGAAAGAATAAAGTATGCGCTCCATTGGCAATAGCTTCTGTCGTATTTCCACGCACAAGCCCCAGTTCTTTTAAGCCATCAAATAGAACAGCGCAGGCGCTAAGGTGCACGTCGAGGTATCGTATTTGAGGGGCTACCATCATCGAAGCTTTTTCAAAAGCTTGTAATACAACTTGGTAGATTTCTTTTTGTTGGGTGCTAAAATGTTTGTCTACCGGAAAAGTACGTGTTAAATCACCCGCATAGCCCATAGCGGTCTCAGCTCCGGAATCATTCAACACCAATTGACCGCTCTTCAGCGTATTTAATTGTTTATGGTTATGAAGGATTTCGCCGTGAACCGATAGAATGGTAGGATATGCGAGCTTACCTCCTCCGTTTTGAGCAATCTCCTGTATTGCGTTCGCTATCTGTAGCTCTGTCAATCCTTCACGAGCCATCTTCATCGCATGAAGATGCATGTCTACTGATGTATTCACGGCTAAATCAAGCTGTTTAACTTCGTCATCACTTTTGATGGCACGTTGAGCAATTACTGCTTTGATAAAAGAGACGGACGCCTTTGCTCGTTGTTCAAGTGGATGAATGCCCAGCAAGTTAAATAGCTTAATTTGGTTGGTTGGCTGGTATGGAGGAAGATAATGAATGTTCCGATTTTTTCCTGCTGCCAGCTTTAAATAATTGTAGAGGTCTTTGATAGGACGAACAATGGAAAGGCCGCTTTTCTCACCTTTTTCCTGTAAGGTTTCCTGCCGTCCCATCCATACAATTTCATCGATTGTTAATTCATCGCCAAATAATATTTCCTTGTTCTCATCCAAATCTATCACGGCCGCAAGCTTAGGTTCTTGAATACCAAAGTAGTATAGAAAAGAACTGTCCTGCCTAAATGGATAGGTATTGTCTGCATAATTCATAGCTTGTTCATCATTTCCTAGAAATAATAGCAATCCGTGGGAGACTTGGCTTTTTAGTCTATTTCTTCGTGTGACGTAAATGGATGTTTCAAACATAGTCATTCGTTGTTGTAAATTGGCTAATTTACGATTTACAGAGAAAAAAGCCTACGCGCAAAACTCTTAAATTATTATCAATACAGCTTTCCCTTTTTTCCCTGATGCTTTTCGTATTTTAACCTAAAGTTCAGGGATATTGGCAATCATTTAACGAATGCTGACCGTATTTTAACCTATTTTATATTAACTCTTGTATTTATGGGTTAAAATTGGCAAATTCACATTACCTAATACACCAAACCAGCGATGAAAACACTACAATTCACTATCCCGGTAGCGCACGATCGAACTGTTATCGTTCAGGAAGATTGTATGCCGCACTTCTATCCTTATTTACATCGACATCATGAAGCCCAGCTCATGTGGATTATAGAAGGAAAAGGCACATTAATTGCCGATAACAGCATGCATCCTTTTCAGGAGAATGATATTTTCTTATTAGGAGCCAATCAGTCCCACGTTTTCAAAAGTAATGCAGAATACTTTGACGAAACCCGGCCTAAACAGGTCCGCTCAATCTCTGTCTTCTTTGACCCGAACGGGAAGTTGGCGTCCTTGTTTAATTTACCGGAACTTTATATGTTACAAAGTTTTGTAAAAGATTATGAAGGTGGCTTTAAGGTGCCGAATACGTATTTTAAGGAGGTATCGAGACGCGTATTGCGCTTAAAGGATGCTAGTCAGATGGATCAGCTGATGCACTTCTTTTATTTATTGCGCACGTTATGCCAGATCTCTAAGCAGGGGAATGCCTTGTCCGGGGGAAAAAATTCATTAATCTCTGAAAATGAAGGAATTCGTATTGGATCTATCTATAATTATATAGCGCAAAATTTTACAAAAGCAATCACCTTAGAGGAGGTGGCCGATCAGGCAAATTTAACTCCCCAAGCTTTTTGTCGATATTTTAAGAAACACACAGGGAATACTTTTGTCGCATTTTTGAATGAAATGCGCGTGCATGAGGCATGCAAAAAGCTAACACATCATAAATGTGAAAGTATATCAGGTGTCGCCTACAATTGCGGATTTAATAGTATTACAAATTTTAATCGGGTTTTTAAGAGTGTAATTGGCAATTCGCCCAAAGAATACATGGTGAATTTTCAAAGAAACATACAGTAGGCATCTATAGTCCATTTATTTGGTTAATTGATACGGTATATAGTCAGATCTCCCGGTAGGCCTATTCCTTTTTTTGATCGGTTATGTAAAGAAGAATGTTGCCCTTTGTGTCAAGTCAAAAATGCGATGTTAAAAAAGTTAAAATATGCGCATGATTGATTAATACATGGATTGATACCTTTAAATGTTCGTTTTACTTTTGAAAAAAAAAGAACTATAATGACTAAAGAACTTTGGAAAGGAATTTATCCTGCATTACTAACCCCATTTAAAGAGGATGGAGAAATCGATTTTGACATGTTTGGTAAGAATCTGACTGCGCAGCTGGAAGGAGGTGTGCATGGTTTGATTTTAGCAGGGTCACTTGGTGAGGCGAGTACGTTAACCACACAAGAGAAATACGATTTATTGACATATACAGTTAACTTTGTAGCTGATAAAAATATCCCGGTGATTTTGGGTATTGCTGAACAGGCTACCTCAGAAGCGATTAAAATAGCACAGAAAGCAGAAGAACTGGGAGCGGATGGATTAATGGTTTTACCTCCCATGCGCTATAAGGCAGACGATCGGGAAACTGTGATTTTCTTCACAACAATCGCAAATAGCACAAGTCTTCCGATCATGGTTTACAATAATCCCGTTGACTATGGGAACCTCGTAACATTAGCTATGTTTGAACAATTGGCGACGGTACCCAATATCCAAGCGGTTAAAGAATCAACGCGCGATTTAACGAACATCACCCGTATGATTAATCGATTTGGCGATCGTTTTAAGATCTTAGGGGGTGTTGACACTATTACTACAGAAGCTTTATTAATGGGAGCAGATGGGATTGTTGCCGGCTTAGTGGACGCTTATCCAAAAGAAACGGTTGCGATCTATGATTATGTAAAAGCAGGTAAAATAGAGAAAGCATTAGCCATATTCCGTTGGTTTTTGCCTTTATTAGAGTTAGATATCCATGCCAAACTAGTTCAATACATCAAATTGGCGGCCACGAGTGAGGGTATTAGTAATGAAACCGTGCGCGCGCCTCGCTTACCGTTAGTAGGTGAAGAACGCGAACGTATATTGAAAGTTATTGCCGATAGTAAGGTGAATAGGCCGAACTTGGAAACAAAGGGTTCCGGTAACCTAGTTTAATTATTGAAAGGAAATAGAATGTACACAGAAACACCACAGGAACAAGTCAAGGAATTACTGCACAAGGCAGAAGAAGCATTTCAATACCTAAAAGGAAGAAGCGTTATCGATAGAGCGGGCTTAATGTATGCGATTGCAGCTAAAATAGAAGGATTGGGGACTGAATTGATCGCAACGGCAACGGAGGAGAGCCACCTTCCCGAGGCACGCCTGATCGGAGAGAAAGCGCGGACTGTCTTTCAATGGAGAAGTTATGCTGATCATATTAAAGAAGGTATATGCTTTGAAGCAAGAATTGATACAGCGATTCCAGACAGAACACCACCAAAGCCGGATTTGCGTAAAATCAAGGTTGGGGTTGGTCCTGTCGTTGTTTTTGGTGCAAGTAATTTCCCCTTTGCTTTTTCAACCGCCGGTGGAGATACGGCGAGCGCTATCGCAGCGGGTTGTCCGGTAATTCTTAAAGCACATCCGGGACATCCCAAGACATCCTCACTTATGGCAGAGACTATTGCCGATGCAATCAAAGAGGAAGGGTGGCCCGACGGGATTTTTTCGCATGTATATGGTAGTTCGAATGAATCAGGCGCATACCTTGTTCAGCATCCGATTGTCAAATCCGTTGCTTTTACAGGATCTTATGGAGGCGGGAAAGCCTTGTTTGATTTAGCGAATAAACGGGAAGAGCCGATTCCGGTATTTGCCGAGATGGGGAGTGTAAACCCGGTTTTTGCGCTGCCGGAAAAAATGGCGACCGATCCACGAGGGTTAGCGAACCAATATTTAAGTTCACTAACCCTCGGTGTGGGACAATTTTGTACCAATCCAGGTGTACTCGTAGCTGTCAAGGGGAAAGATCTTGAAGCATTTAAAGAGGTTCTCCGTCAAGAAGTTTTAAATTGCCCTCCGGCGAACATGCTTCATGCAGGCATTGCTAAAGCTTACCGTACCAATAGCGAACGCATGTTAGCGGAATCCACCATTCGCGTAATAGGCAAAGCAGAACAAATCGCTGCAGAAGGCCAAGGGGCCGCCCTGCTTGTCGAAACAGATGCAAAAAGCGTTGTAGAAAATGAGGCTTTACTTGAAGAGGTGTTTGGTCCTTTCGGGTTAATTGTTAGCTGCGAAAGTGTGGATGAAATGCACCGGATTGCCCGTCATTTAAGTGGGCAGCTGACCATTACCGTGGCCGCAACGGAGGCAGACGCAAGCGAACATAGTAGATTAATTAGCCTTTTGCAGGACAAATGTGGCCGCTTGTTGTTTAACGGAATGCCTACCGGTGTAGAAGTTTGTTTGGCCATGCAGCATGGAGGTCCTTTTCCAGCTACAAGTGATGTGAGGTTCACTTCGGTCGGATCGGATGCTGTACAGCGCTTCCTACGCCCCTTATCGTTCCAAAACTGGCCAGATAGGCTATTGCCGGATCAACTAAAGAATGCGAACCCTTTGGGTATTTATCGTACGGTGGACAATATATTGACGAAAGAGCGCATATGAGAAGAACGTTTTTCTGTATAGACGCCCATACTTGCGGTTGTCCTGTTCGATTGGTTGCAGGAGGTGGCCCACTATTGGAGGGAAACTCCATGATGGAGCGACGTTTGCACTTCATGAAAGAGTACGATTGGATTCGGAAGGGGCTGATGTTTGAGCCGCGGGGGCATGATATGATGAGTGGAAGTATATTGTATCCAGCTTGCGATCCGGCGAATGATATCGGCGTATTATATATAGAAACCAGTGGCTGTTTGCCCATGTGTGGACATGGTACCATCGGGACGGTGACCATCGCTATCGAGGAGGGGCTTGTTGAACCAAAGGTGCCTGGTAAATTACGTCTTGAAACACCGGCAGGTCTTGTCTTAATCGATTATAAGCAAGAAGGTAAACGCGTTAAATCTGTTAAGTTAACCAATGTAAAATCGTTTTTGTTCGCCGAAGGACTGGAAGTGGAGTGCCCGGATTTAGGACTTATACGTGTAGACGTCTCTTTTGGAGGGAATTTTTATGGTATTATTGACCCACAGACTAATTTTGAAGATATAAATCAATTTTCTGCCAGTCAACTCATTCATTATGGTAAAATAATCCGACAATTACTCAATGAGAAATATCAATTTATTCACCCTGAAAACAATCATATTTCCGGCTTAAGCCACATCCAGTGGACAGGTAGTGTTTTAGATCCGTCATCAAGTGGGCGAAATGCAGTTCTTGTCGGAGAAAATGCTTTAGATAGGTCGCCATGCGGTACAGGAACCTCTGCGAGGATGGCCCAATGGTATGCCAAAGGTAAACTAAAAAAGGGGGACCAATTTATCCATGAAAGTTACATTGGCTCTAAATTCCTCGGTACTATCGAGGAAGAAACCAGCATTAATGGAAAACCGGCAATTATACCGGGGATTGAGGGCTGGGCTTTAATTACAGGTTATAATCATATTATAATTGATGACGAAGATCCTTACGCTTTCGGTTTTCAAGTGATTTAGAAATTCAAAATTTAAAATTCAAAAGTCAAAAAGCCTGTTATGCGTCCCAGTTTGGTCTTCAGCAAATAGCTGAAGCTTTGTAGCTTCAAAAGCTGAGAACTGAGAACCGGCAACTGACAACTACTTAAATAGCACATGAATCAAACTAATAAAGGGAGCGCACTGATTATAGGTGGTGGTATTGCCGGACTGTGTTCGGCCTATTATCTATTGAAGGATGGCTGGAAGGTGACGCTTTTGGACAGCGGTGATTTAAGGGACAATTGTTCTTATGGTAATGCCGGGATGTTGGTTCCCAGCCATTTTACGCCACTTGCGGCACCTGGTATTGTAGCGCAAGGAATTAAGTGGATGTTTAACAGTAAAAGCCCTTTTTACGTAAGACCAAGCTTAAGTACTCATCTTATCTCTTGGGGTTTTAAGTTTATTAAACATGCCAATGCTGCACATGTAAAACGAACAGCACCAAGTATTCGTGATCTAAATCTCCTGAGTAGTCATCTATATGATGAAATGGCAGAAGGGGAAGATTTTGCCTTCGAGTTGCAACACAAAGGAATTCTCATGTTGTACAAGACCGAGAAGATGGTGGAGGAAGAAATTCATTTGGCAGAAACAGCAAGGTCATTGGGTTTGGATGTAGAAACCTTGTCGAAGGAAGGAGTACAGCAATTGGAGCCAAATGTTAAACTTGATGTGCTGGGAGCCGTACACTATCGTTGCGACGGTCATTTGTATCCACAAGCCCTCATGGCACAGCTAATTGCTTATATAAGAAAAAAGGGTGCTATTATACATGAACATACGGCGGTCACAGGATTTGAATACGATCAGGAGAAATTGCAGGCGGTTATTGCAGGCGGTCAAAAATTCAACGCGGATAAATTTGTGATGACCGGAGGCGCTTGGTTGCCTGAAATTGCCAAAAGGGCAGGACTCCGGATCCCGCTGATGCCAGGGAAGGGCTATTCTTTTATGTATAAGCCGACGGAACACCAACTTGTGCATCCGTCCTTGTTGCTAGAGGCACGAGTAGCCGTGACGCCTATGAATAATCATATTCGTTTTGGTGGAACCATGGAGTTAGGGGCACTGAATAATTCTATTAACATGAATCGTGTACAAGGTATTGTTGAGGCCATCCCTCAATATTATCCCGATTTAAAAGTCGCTTTGCCCGAGAAAAAAGATGTTTGGTTTGGCTTCCGCCCTTGCTCGCCGGATGGACTGCCGTATCTAGGATATAGCAAAAGATTAAAAAATTTGATTATAGCCGGAGGAGGTGGTATGATGGGGCTCAGTTTGGGGCCGGCCTACGGCAAAGTTGTAAGTGAGTTAGCAAACGAACAATTAAGTTCAGCCGATATCGCTCAATTTTCACCGGAACGATTTACTTGATTAATAATAGGCTTACTTACCCTTAAGAATAAATAATTGGTTGAAATCGGATAAGTCGAATCAAAAAAAGCCTGTATTTTCGTTGAGACAGGCTTTTTTGATCATTGGTAGCAATTATTTAGCATTTTTCTTTTCCGTCACATCATTACGGATATCTTGAGCTAAAGCTTTGGTTTTCTGTAATGCGCCTCTTAATCTAGTTCCAGCCGCCTTATTTCCTTTTTCGTAGAATGCAACAGCATCTTTTTCAGCTGTAGCGATAAGTTCTTTCAGTTCAGAGAATTTTTCCATAATACTTATAAATTTTTATGGGTTTATAAAATTAAGTTAATGATTTTGCTAAACTACGTTTTTTTATTAAAATGCAATAGGCTTTTTAAATTTTATTTGCCTGCCAAGGCATTTCTAAGCGCCTTTACCTCCTCACTTGTGTGATTTGCTGCTGAAAACAGCTTCTGTGTGTCGGCAGTTGGTCCATAATAGGTATTGTTTGCCGTTTTATCAAAGGCAATATTAGAACCATTAATACTTATTCCTGCAAAAAGTCCTTTGCTTCTTGAATAGGAATAAACTTCAGCATCCAGTTTATAATCTGTGTTGGCACTGGTACTTCGGCCTACGGGACCCGCTGCCGCAGAGAGGTCGCCACCAATAGTAAAGTCTCCATTCTTAGCGTTGGTTAAGGCTTCTTTATGTTTAAATAAAAGTACTAAATCAACTGCCTGAACACCGGCTTGGAACCCAATACTGCCCCCTGTGATCGTTACAAAAACGGGATCACTCCATTCGCCCGATGCGAGTTTTACCATGGCAATACCCTTTCCTCTTTTTCCTCCAATACCAAATCCCGCATTGATCATTTTAGGAATAATGACAATTCCTTTTGAATCCTCTAGCATCGACACAGGAATACTCTCCTTCATATTTGTGAAGTCTTCAAACACATTTGCTGCCTTTTGAATCCGTTCAGCCTCTTTATCCACCATATATGACGAGCTAAGCACGCATATTAAGCCCAATAACATTGGAGCTATCATCCATTTTCTGATTATTTTCATACGCTATTAATAACGATTGACATTTTAAAATAGTGTTCAAACTTTGCGCCAAAGCGTAATTTTCATCGGTTAAGAGTGTCTCGTAATTGCAATAATGAGCGTATAAAAAAGGATGAAATAGGTTTTAGGCGCGCGAAAGGTGAATCCGTTTGTATTCCAAGGGGGTGACGCCTTTTTGTTTCTTAAAGTGTCGGTAAAAATTAGATACGTTATTAAAACCACACTCGAAACAAATGACCTCTGTCGGTAAGATATTTTCTATTAATAGTCGACAAGCATGACTTATCCGAATTTCAATCAGAAAATCATAGTAGCTTTTTCTGGTCATCATTTTGAAATAACGGCAAAAAGACGTGACACTCAGATTGCTTATCGCGGCTATTTCTTTCAGCGTGATCTCTGACTTATAATTGCTGAAGGTGTAAGTGTAAACTTTGTTTAAGCGAATCGTATCAGCTTCATTGGGTGAAGTAAAGGCATGGTATTTATTGGTTATCAGTTTATATTCTTCGCTTTCTGCTAAGGTTTTCAGGATAGATAATAGGATAATGATGCGTTCCAAGTTCTCTGCGGTTGAACACGTATGCATCAATTGCGCAACTTTTTTTTGTGTTTCTCCATAAAAAATCATTCCGCTCTTCGCTTTCTCATATAATTTTGGAATCAGGTAAGCTTCTGGAATATTCATCCAATCTTTTCCCAAACAGTCGGGCAAAAATTGCATAACAATTGCTTCAATATTGAAAGCTGGATCTTGTTGAAAATATTCTTCGCGGCAACGCCAGGCATGTGGTAAATTTTCGCCTAGTAAAATAATTTCACCGGATGAAAAATTATCAATGTGATCACCAATAAAGCGTAAGCCTTCGCCCCTGATATTGTAATGTAATTCCAATTCAGGATGGTAATGCCAAACATTGCCAAAGTTAGGCATGACATCGTGGTTGATGGTAAAAGAGCTCTCTGACTTTACGGGAACTTTTTTTAAACGAGGTTTCATTGCGCACTAATTTAAACGAGTATCTTATAATATCTGACCAAATCTATAATCGCTTTATGCCATTTGATAACTCGTTCCCTTTAGGCCTGTGAACGAGTTTGGTTAGCTTATGCTTGTTATAGCATGATTTCCTCAAAAGTAATATGTTTATATTTTCTATGCAAATATTGTATAAGATGAGGGGAAAATTGTACAACAAAGTGGTTTTACCGAGCCCTATATTTGAATTTCATTTATAGCCGGTGTAAGCCGCTAATAAAAGGAACGATAGCGGCCATTATAAACTTCCGAGGCTCATGAATAGGGTCATTAAATTTTATTAAATGGCCGGCAATTGCGTTTTATGATGACAGTTTTACGAGATATCAGTGTTAATTTCCCAAACAGAATACTTTTTGGAGATGGGTGTTTGAATCAGATAGTGCCTAATATCGAACCATTAGGTCTAAAAAAAGTGCTAATCATCAGCATAGCACCTTTATTACCTAATTTACAAGGGTTAATTGATCAGTTGGAAAGCAACGGTGTAAAAATTTATATAGATGCGAAGATCGAACAAGAGCCTTCATTTCATGACCTTAATCGACTGATAAACCACTACCAGCCTATGGAGATTGATGGTGTTATTGGTGTCGGAGGAGGCAGCGTGCTGGATATTGCCAAGCTTGCAGCTGTGCAATTAAAAAGCGATCTTAATTTGGAAGAACTCGTTGGTAAAGATCTGATTCCGGGTAGAACCATTAAGCTGATATGCGTTCCTACAACTGCTGGTACAGGAAGTGAAGTCTCCCCCAACGCGATTCTTATCGACCCAATTGATCATCAAAAAAAGGGAATCATTAGCCCCTTTCTGGTGCCGGACTTGGTTTGCGTGGATCCCTTATTGATGCATAGCGTACCCCCGGAGATAACGGCCGCAACCGGGCTTGATGCCCTTACCCATTGCCTGGAAGCCTACACAAATAAATTTGCACACCCTTTTATTGATGTATACGCCTTGGAAGGAATAAAGCTGATCGCTTCCCATATCGTACAAGCGGTTGAGAATGGGAATGATGCGTATGCTCGAGCGCAGGTTGCAATGGGGAGCTTGTTTGGCGGATTCTGTTTGGGACCGGTTAATACGGCAGCTGTACACGCATTAGCTTATCCTTTGGGAACAAGCTTCCATATGGCGCATGGCTTGTCCAACGCTTTACTCTTGCCGCATGTGATGGCTTTTAACATGGCTGTTGCACCTGGTCGTTATGTGAATGTTGCTGCAGCTCTTGGCTGTGAAAAATTGAGTGATGAGATGGAAATGGCCCACGCAGGAGTTGAAAAAATTAAACAAATCATCCAAGCATGCAGTCTCCCGGCAAGACTAAGAGACCTAAACATTCCAAAAAGCTCGCTTCCTCAATTGGCTGAAGATGCCATGAAAATAACCAGATTATTAGTAAACAATCCAAGGGAAATTACCATACAAGATGCAATATCTATTTATCAGGACGCCTATTAATAGATAGCTGTAAAAAAACAAAAGATTGACAGATGAAGACAAAAAAGAAATACCATGGTACCATCGTTCCCTTAGTAACTCCCATCAATATAAAGTATCAGCTCGATAAAGAAGCAGTAACAAGAATTTTAGAGAATTTAAGGCAATTTAATGCGTCTCCTTTCATTTTAGGGACCACAGGAGAGTCCGCCTTGTTGACCAATCAATTGAAACAAGAGTATCTCGAAACCGTTGCAAGCATTCGGTCTACCGAGCATAAATTATATGTTGGGATTTCCTCCAATTCGATGAAAGAAACCATCGATTTTTCGAAGAGATGTTTTGAATTTGGGGCCGATGCGGTAGTTGCCACTCTTCCATTTTATTACAAATTATCCGAACGTCAGATCAAGAAGTATTTTCTTCAACTGGCAGATCATGTCGCGGGTCCGATGATTATTTATAATATACCCGCTACTACCCATATGTCGATACCGCTCGGTTTATTAGATGAACTCAGCTTACATGAGAATATTGTAGCCACCAAGGATTCTGAGCGTTCGGAAGAACGCCTGCAAGAATCCTTGGCTCGCTGGGCAGACAGACCTGATTTTAGCCATTTGCTTGGCTGGGCCGCAAAGTCTGCCGATGCATTGCTGCAAGGAAGTGATGGTTTGGTGCCCAGTACCGGTAATTTGGCACCTTCTATTTATGACGGTATGTATAAGGCAATTGCTGATGGTTCGGAAGAAAAAGCATATTATTATCAAAGGCAATCGGATTTATTGGGCGATCTTTATCAAAAAGGAAGAACCTTAGGTGAATCGCTGTGGGCGTTGAAAGTACTGATGCAATCCGTCGGTTTATGCGAACCCAATGTGATGCCCCCGTTGCAAGGATCGTCTACGGAAGAAGTCAATCTCTTGAGGGAGTCTTTTCAACAACTTATTAAAGAAGAAGGAATAAAATTGAATATTTATAACCATGTCTGAGAAGCCAATCATCGGAATTACTATGGGCGATCCAGCCAGTATTGGACCTGAAATTGCCGTTAAAGCGCTATTAAAAACAAGTGTACACGATATATGTCGACCCGTATTGGTGGGCAATGCAAACATATTTCAACATATTTTAGAAACCCTGCGTATAAACGCATCGATTCATCCCATAGGGAATATAAGGGAGGCGGAGTTTATCCCCGGTCGATTGGATGTCTATGATTTGGGACCGGTTGATTTAAGTGCCATTCATTTTGGGCAGGTGTCAATTGCGGCGGGAGATGCTGCTTTTCATGCCGTAAAAAAAGTAATTGAGTTGGCTATGGATGGAGAAGTTGATGCTACCGTGACCGGGCCGATCAATAAAAAATCAATCAGCGAAGCAGGCCACCCGTATCCAGGACATACCGAAATCTACGCGCACTATACCCATACTAAAAAATATGCCATGCTACTAGTGGAGGAGCAAATGCGCGTTATTCACGTTTCAACCCATGTTTCGCTCCGACAAGCCTGTGATTTGGTGAAAAAGGATCGTATTTTAGAAGTCATTGAGTTGCTGCAAGGGGGCTTACGCAGTTTAGGTGTAAAAAATTTAAAAATCGGTGTGGCAGGTCTCAACCCACATGCCGGTGACTCGGGTTTGTTCGGAACAGAGGATGACGAGGAGATCGCGCCTGCGGTGGCATCAGCATGTCAACTTGGATATGATGTGGAAGGGCCTGTTCCTGCAGATACACTTTTTTCCAAGGCGGCCACCGGTTATTATGGCGGAATTGTAGCCATGTATCATGATCAGGGGCATATTCCTTTTAAGTTAACCGGTTTCAAATGGAATCCTGAAAAGAAGCAAATGGACAGTGTTAAAGGGGTTAATATTACGATGGGATTACCGATTATTCGTACGTCAGTGGATCATGGTACGGCCTTTGAAATTGCCGGTAAAGGCATTGCAAGTGAAGATGCTATGTTGTTAGCAATTGAGGCAGCAACCCAATTGGCATTAAACAAAATATACAGTGTATGATTATTGTAATCGCAGATGATTTGACGGGAGCTACAGAGTTAGGAGGGATTGGTCTGCGCTATAACCTGCGGGTTGAGATCACGAATCAAATTGGCGTTTCTATAGCAATGGGAACCGATCTGTTGATTATTAATACCGACACGCGGTCCATGGCGTTAGCAGAGGCTATCGTGCAGCTAGAAAAGGTGCTTGATTGGATTAAGGGACTCTCTTATACTTTTTTATTTAAAAAGGTAGATTCGGTTTTAAGGGGTTATGTAGTCGCCGAGACTGTCGCGCAAATGTCAGTCACGGGCGTGCAACGGGCTTTGCTGCTCCCCGCAAATCCGCGTTTGGGGCGAACTATCCGAAAGGGCAAATATTATATACAGGATAAACCGATCAATGAGACAGCCTTCTCAAGCGACCCTGAATTTCCTGTAAAGAGTGCGGATGTGTTGACAATGTTGGGTGCGCAAGGAGAGGTACAAATAAAATCGCACCACGAAGTCTTTCCTAAAAAAGGTTTGGTGATCGGTGAATTGTCAAGTGAAGAGGATATGCATAAATGGCTACAAATAGCACCGGAAGATGTTCTTTTTGTGGGCGGATCTTCGGCATTTATTGCTTTTCTTGAACACCGTACAAAAAGCGTAAAAAATGAAAAAGCGGATGAGAACCAGGTTTTTACCGGATTCAAAAGACCTTCTTTGTACGTCTGCGGTAGTAACTATGAAAAAAGCATCCAACGAATTCAGGCCTGGCGTATGGCGAATGAACCTGTTTGCTATCTTCCTGTTATTCAGTCGGGTAAAATGATTGATGAGGGCGAGCTTCTTCGTTGGAAGGAGCGTGTGAATGCCGCCCTTACCTACCACCAAAAAGCGATTATTGCTTTCGATAACGAGCTCGTATCAAAGATGGATTTAGCCCCCGGATTTTTAAGGGACAGTATGGCAAAAATAATGAACGACTTATTGAATGAACTTTCCATTCAAGAGCTTGTAATAGAAGGAGGTGCGACTGCTGGAGCGATATTGGCTCATCGGCAGATAGGACAATTAAAACCATTGGAAGAACTAGCTCCAGGGGTAATCCGCTGTAGCATACCTAAAGATCCCGAAATATGGATAACTTTAAAGCCGGGTAGTTACCCATGGTATATGCTATAGCTAAAACTAACACTTAAACAACCAATATTATGACAAAAACTGCATTAGGGGCGGTTGATTACGGTATCATTATCATTGTTATTCTGATAACCTTATATATGGGGATGCGTTATGCAAAAAACCAAACCTCTACTCAGTCATTTTTCTCAGCAAGAGGCAGGGTGCCATCTTGGGCTATTGGGATTTCTCTTCTGGCAACGCTAATTAGTAGTGTAACCTTTTTGGGGTATCCAAGTGAAGGATTCACCTCCAATTGGATTTTACTGGTTCAAGGACTCATGGTGCCGATCGTATTATTAGTAAGTATCTGGTTTATCGTTCCCATGTACCGAAAAGTAATCGGATTAAGCACCTATGAATATTTTGAAAAGCGCTTCGGATCTTTTGCGCGTTATTATAGCTCCATTGCTTTTGTTCTACGACAATTTTCAGGAATGGGAACAGTATTATATCTGTTGGCGGTTGCGTTGAGCAGCATGACAGGGGTAAATACGTTTTGGGTAATTGCAGGTACCGGTGCAATTATCATTACAATTAACTTACTGGGAGGACTTGAGGCGGTAATTTGGTTGGATGTCTTTCAGGGATTCATGTTGTTTTTAAGTGGAATTATCTGCTTGTTATTAATATTTTTTGCGGTTGATGGTGGCGTCGAAAAGGTATGGCAAATTGCACAAATAAATCATCGTACAGGCTTCGGGCCCTATGACCTGGACTTTAAAAACCTTACATTCATTGTGGTTGCCATTAATGGCTTGTTTTATGGAATACAAAAATATGGAACCGATCAAACCGTTGTACAACGCTATTTAACCGCTAAAACAGATAAAGGCGCAATCGGTGCTTCTTTATTGGGTATTCTGCTTACAGTACCGGTCTGGGCGCTTTTTATGTTTATAGGTACGGCTCTTTTCGCTTATTACACGCAACAGCCGTTACCCGATAATGTCAACGCTAATAGCGTGTTTCCTTATTTTATTATGACGGAACTCCCAACAGGAGTTGTGGGCTTTGTGTTGGCTGCAATGATATCGGCTGCTATTTGTAGCTTAAGCGCAGATCTCAACGCACTAGCAGCTGTCGGTGTTGAGGATTATTATAAAAAAATGAGGCCTGGAAAGGAAGATCGCGTATATCTAACGAGTAGTAAATGGATTGTGGTTTTGTCGGGTATAATTACCATCGCCATCGGGTTTGTATATGCATATTTGGGAAGTGAAGGGATTTTGGGGGTGATTTTTACGTTGTATGCCATATTCTCCGGCGGAATTGTCGGAATCTTTTTGTTAGGTCTATTTTCAAGCAGGGCGAATGAAAGGGGGGTTAATATTGCGATCATAACATGTATCTTTTTTACAGCCTATGCGCTCTTAACATCCACCGAGATCGGTATTGGGGAGGACAAGTACAAATTGCTGGATTTAGGCTCCCTAAATTTTACCCACCATAAATTGATGTTGGGCGTTTACAGCCATATTTTGGTGGTAGTGGTAGGGTATATTGGCAGCTTGTTTTTTCCTAAACCAGCCATCAATGAAAACTTACTTTACAGTGGGTGGTTGAAATTAAAAAGAGCACGTAAACAAAAGGCTGAACAATTGAACAAATTGAAAATCGAGGAGTCTGGGAGCGATGTCTATAAAATGTATCAGGAAAGATTGTAATAGCATCAAACTTTAAACACACGCCGCTACCTAAGAAATAGATAGCACCCATCCCACCTCTATTCCTATGCTATTCCTGCAACATCCGTACTGGGTACGTGCTATAGAAACACAATGAAATACGGATGGGTGGCGGAGGTATACCAAATGATAGGTGGACTTAACGTGGACTAAAGGTGGACTTTATGTGGACTTAACGTCGATGTTAATAATATTTTTCATCATAATAAACGTGTCGTGTTTTGATTAAGGAAGGATTTACAAATATACGAAGAAAATGTGATAAACCGTTTTCGTCCACCATCATTGTTAATAGGGATAAATTAGATAAGAAATACTGGATTAACACCCATCAATTGATAATCTGAGTTAATAAATAATAATTTTTTAACCGCTATTTCATGAAATATCATGGTCAATCTATGTATTAAAGGGCAATGGTACGCTCCATATAAATCTGTTCTAAAAAATGGAAATCATGCGATACAACGATCAGTGTACCTTTGTATGCGTTGATCGCTGCGGTTAATATATCAATATTTTGAACATCTAAATTGTTCGTTGGTTCATCCAGTATAATCAAATCCGGTGATTCTTTGTACATATTAAGACAACAAAGCATCAATCGCATTCTTTCACCACCACTTAACTTGCTACAAACCTTATTCCAATCACCGTTAGTAAACAAGAAGCGATTTAAACGAACTTTTACTTCGTGCTCCTCCAAAGCTGCGTCATTATATGTTTGTGCCTGTTCATATACCGTAAGCTGATCCTGAATTAATGAATAATCCTGGTCAATGTAAACCGCGTTAGTCAAAACACGAAACACTTTACCGATTGTTGGACTTAATTTTCCCAGCATAATCTTCATCAGGCTTGTCTTACCGGAACCATTTAATCCTTGCAGGTGAATACGCTCACCGCTGGTAATTTGAAAATTTAGGTTTTCTTTCCATAAGTTTTTGTATGCGTAAGAAAAGTTAATATCAATGGCCGAAAATAAGATTTTTCCTTTATGCAATGTAGAATCTTCAAAACCGAATTTTATTTTATCAATTTCCGGTAAGGCTGAACGTAGTGTTTGGAGATCGTGCGAAATTCCGTCAATTTTTTCACTATGTACGCTTTTTATTTTGGTACTGCTTTTTTCTGCATTGTTTCGTAATGTGTTCATCATAATGCGAGCAACACCTGCCTTTTCTTGTTTTTTCTTACCGCGTGCATCTAATTTTTGTTGTCTTTCTGTGGTTTCCCTTTCCTGTTCCTTCGCCTTACGTAACGCCTTCTCTTTGCTTTTAACATCCTGGTTTAAGGCTTTGACCTCTATTCCTTTTTGTTGGGTATAAAAGTCATAATTACCTCCGTAGCGTTTAATACCGTTTTTATTCAACTCGCAAACCGTATTTAACAATTTTAAAAGGGTTCTATCGTGACTGACCACGAGCAATGTACTCGAGGTAGATTCAATAAATTCGTATAGCAGTTTTCTACCAGCCGTATCAAGATGATTACTGGGCTCATCAAGTAACACTAACTTGGGGCGATGAATTGTAATTCCTGCCAGAAAAACCTTTGTTTTTTGTCCGCCGCTTAATGTGTGCATCCCTTGCGTTAATTTCAATCCTGCTAAGTGCCACTGATCCAGTGCTTCAAGACAACGTTCATCGATGGTCCAATCATCTGCTAATGTATCCATTAACTCTTCCGTAGCTCGCCCCGCTAAAATCTCCCCTAGCGCATAGAGCTTTTGTTCAACATGCAATGCCTGCGCAATGGTTAAATGGTTGAACTGCCCAAAAACCTGTGGGATATAATAAGGTGTCTCGTTTGTTAGCAACTCACCTTGCGTGATTTTCTGTTCGCCGCAGATGATTTTAAGGAGTGTAGACTTCCCGGAGCCATTATGACCAATCAAGGCAATTTTGTCGTGATTATTTACGATAAGATTAATACCGTCAAATAACTGTTCTTTATCTGGATGTTTATATGATATATTTCGTAAGATAAGCATGGATTTCTTTCTTAAAGGGTGCAACCATAGAACCAAGTATTCTTGGAACTTATGTTATTGTTTTCGAAAGAAATTAAATCCTACATGTAAATAGACGTGTGTGGTTTGCGACGGCAAATATACATTTTTTTTGAGAAAGACTATAAAAGGAGAAGTTTTTTCAATCCTAAGCGAATGTGTTTCAATGCATAGGTTAACTGATTTTCGACGGTACGCTTGGATATGTTTAATCGGTGTGAAATTTCCTGATTACTCAATTGGTCTTCTCTGCTTAGACTAAAAATCTCTTGACATCTTTTAGGAAGCTCCTTCAAAAGATAGGTTTTGAATAAACTCAGTTCTTCAAAGCGTTCGTTGTATTCGGCGCTATTGATCGTTATTTCTGTGCTTAAGGATTTGAGCGTCTGTTCATCCACAAAGGTGAGTGATTCTTTATGTCGTGCTCTTAAATATTTGTAAGTATGATATCGACAGGCGTTTTTAACATAGGCATGGAATTCACGTATTTCCAGCTTTTCACGTTTCAACCAAATATTTAGGAAGACGTTATGCACAATATCTCGGCTCGCTTCGGCATCTCTTAAAAAATGGAAAGCACCCGCATAGGCCATTTCCCAGTGGCGGTTAAATAGTTGGTGATAGGCGTATTGATCACCAGCCTGTACGTTCTTCCATAATTCGTGATCCGTTTTTACCAAGGTTAAGTCTATTAAAATGGTAGAGTTTTTCAAAAATACGATTTAGCATGGATAATCAAAACAATTTGCTTATAAATCCCCGGAAGACCAATAAGAAAAAATAAAATTTAAAATTTTATGTGTGTGCTTGGCATTTTAGGGCTCTTTATATATAACCAATCATATATGACCGAAGAAGAGTATATTATTTTATATGAGAAAAGAGCAAAAGGTACTTGTTCTGGCAGCGAGCTATCGCGATTGGAAGCCTTTGAGAAGTTTCAATTGACGCATGAGAACTGGGACTGGGACGAATCGATGGGCGAGAAAGAGACGGTAAAGCAGCAACTTTTGCAGGGGATCGAACAATCGTTACGATCCTCCGTCGGGAAGCGGACCCAGTGGTCGGTATGGAGCAGTGCAGCGGCAGCGATTATTTTGCTGGCAATTGGTTTCATCTGGTATACAAAGGAGCCTGCTATCAACAGGGAGCAAAAGGAGCGTCATAATGATGTTGCCTCTGGATATGATAAAGCTCGATTGACCTTAGGAAACGGTGCTACGATGGAGCTGAATGGAAAGGAAAGAGGATCGCTATTAAAAGATAGTTATTTGGAAGTCTTAAGCGCGGCTGATGGACAATTGATTTATCGGTTTAATGACGCTGTTGATATGGAAGAAGAAAATTGGAGCACCTTGGAAACGCCGAAAGGAGGGCAATATCAATTACAATTGCCGGACGGTTCGAAGGTATGGTTAAATGCCTCGTCCTCCCTGCGGTTTTCCAATGAATTCAATCGTAATGAGCGGATAGTTGAATTACAGGGCGAAGCCTATTTTGAGGTGAGCAAATCGAGTAAACCCTTTCGAGTCGTGGCGGGAGGTACGGAAGTGGTAGTGCTGGGTACACATTTTAATATCAGTGCCTATCAAGACGATCAGCTTACGAAGACTACACTGTTAGCGGGGGCGGTGAAGGTTATTCGTCATGGTACAAATCGGTTACTTAAACCCGGCGAGCAGGCCTTGGTGCAAGGAGAGGAGACCGATATCAGCATCTTACGAGTTGACACGGAAGAGGCAGTGGCCTGGCACCATGGCCTGTTTATGTTCACCAATGAGGATATACGAAGCGTTATGAAAAAAATACAGCGTTGGTACGATGTTGAAGTGGTGTATGAAAAAAACATTACAAACTATCAACTAAGCGGTAGCATATCGCGGTACGGCGATATAAAGGACGTGCTGCAAATGCTCGAATTAACTGGTATTGTACATTTCAAAAAAGAGGGAAGGAGGATTGTTGTGATGAAATAATCAAAATCGAAAAGGGCAAAAGAGCCGGAAGTGCAGCAACACTTCCAGCAAATTGGGGCCCTATTAATAGATAAGAAAGCAACCATTAATAAATAACCCAAACTATTCAAAAGTATGAAATTTTGTACTGTATCCCTATATGGTAAGGGACATTACATGCTTAAAAAATCCTGTAGGATTATGAAGCTATCACTTATATTAACCATGCTGACTATTGTGAAAGCTGCTGCGGTAAGCTACGGGCAGCAAATCACCATTAAGCAAAAGAATATCTCCGTTGAAGAAACGTTAAAAGTTATTCGTAAGCAGATTGGTTATAACATTCTGTATAGTCCTCAGATTGTCAATAAGGGTCATCGTTTTGATATCGATAGGCAAAATGCTCCGCTGCAAGATGTGCTCGACGAAGTATTTGAAGGGCAGCCTTTTCTTTACACCATCAATGGCAAAACCATTGTAATTAAAGATAAGTTACCATTTACAGAGAGCGAAGGTTCTGTACAACAGCTTATTGAAGGGCAAGTTGTTGATGAGCAAGGGGCTCCTTTAGCAGGTGTTACTGTTATCCTTAAAAATAGCAATATAGTTACGCAAACGGATGCGACGGGAATATTTCGATTACAGGTGGCTGGTCAAGATGCCATTACATTAATTGTTCGCTCACTAGGCTATCTGACGCAAGAACTGCGCGTTTCTAATACCGAAAAATTAAAAATAGCGCTGAAAGAAGAGCAAACCAGTCTCGATCAGGTTGTCGTCATTGGTTACGGGACACAGAAAAAAAGTGATATCACGGGTTCGGTGAGCTCAATTAGATCAGCTGATTTCAATAAGGGAACGAATACGACATTTGATCAACTTATCAGCGGTAAGGCCAGCGGTGTCCAGGTTATACAAAATAGTGCGGAGCCCGGAGGAGGTGTTTCGGTCCGGATTCGTGGAGCGAGTTCTATAAATGCCGGTTCCAGCCCACTCTATGTCATCGATGGTTTGCCCATTGATAATGCACCGGTTGTAACTGGCGGAGGTGCGAATTTTGATGCACCACGTGTACCTAGAAATCCATTGGCTGCTTTAAATCCTGCCGATATTGAATCCATCGAAATTTTAAAGGATGCTTCGGCTACCGCCATATATGGCGCTAGAGGAGCTAACGGTGTTGTTATCGTTACAACAAAAAAAGGAAAAGATGGTTCCACACAAGTTTCTTATAATGCTTCGGGTGGTATACAACAGGTAGCACATAAGATCGACCTATTAAGCGCTGATGAGTATAAGACAGTGCTTAATGGTCTTGTAGATGCCGGAGGAGGGGCTGAAACTTACCGGATCGGCGATGATATAACGATGACCGACTGGCAAGATGAGGTATTTAGAAAAGCACTTATTCAAAACCATAGTTTATCTTTATCGGGGGGTAATAATAAGACAAAATTCTATACATCCTTCAATTATTTTGATCAGCAAGGGGTGGTCAGGAGCTCCGGTTTCAAACGTTATAGCGCCAAGCTCAATCTAAGTACAGCGGTTACAGATAAATTGGAAACCGGCGTTTCGCTAAATGTAAGTTATACACGAGATGACTATGCTCCGGGTGGATTTGGGATCAATGCTGAATCGGGTGCAATATATGCTACGCTAAATTTCGATCCAACATTGCCTATTCGGGATGCTAACGGTATATATACGTTGTCGCCCTTTTTAGATATGGATAATCCACTTGCATTGCTAGAAGGCGCGAATGCGCTTGCTAACACCTATCGTACTTTTGGTACAGCCTATGCGAAATATCAATTATTACCGGGTTTGTCGGCAAAGGTCAATTTAGGAGGAGATTTCTCTAGCCAAAAGCGGGACGTATATGTAAGTCGAATTACACGAGTTGGTGGTCCGCTGGGAGGTTCTGCGTCAATTTTACAGGGTACATTGAGCAATTATTTGATAGAAGGTACGCTCAATTATGACAAACAGTGGGATAATCATGCCATTAGCGCCGTTTTAGGTGCTACCACCCAACGGTTTATTATTGATAATACCAATCAGAATGCACGTAATTTTCCCTCTGATTTAACGGGGACTTACAATACGGGTTTGGGGGACCAAAGTACCTATCGACTTGGAAGTGAGCGCAGAACCAATCGACTACAATCTTATCTAGGTCGTATTAATTATACGTTCAAAGATAAGTATTTACTTACGGGATCTTTTCGTATGGACGGTTCCTCTCGGTTTGGTGTGAATAATAAGTTCGGCTATTTTCCCTCCTTTGCCCTTGGCTGGAAATTACATCAAGAAGCATTTATGCAGAACGCCAAAGCGATCTCTAACTTAAAACCACGTTTAAGTTGGGGGCAAACAGGTAATCAAGAAATCGGGGATTACGCGGCTATTACTACTTTTAGTACTGGTCCGGGGGCTATTCTCGATGATCAATTGATAAGCACCACGCAACCTGCACGTATTGCTAATCCCGATCTGAAATGGGAAACGACCGAGCAATTTAACCTGGGCCTTGATTTTGGTCTTTTTAATGAGCGTATAGCGGGGACCATTGATTACTTTCAGAAGAAAACGTTCAACATGTTATTGAACCTACCTATACCAACAACTACAGGTTTTACTTCTATCTTATCGAATGTTGGTAGCATACGAAACACAGGTTGGGATTTTGGCATAACGACGCAGAATTTAATAGGAGATTTTACTTGGACTACCAGTATTAATTTATCCACCTTGCGTAATAAAGTAGTAAACTTGGGGGGTATCGATCAGATAATTACAGGTGATGCGGGTCAAACGAATCAGGTGTTCATGATTAAAGAAGGATTACCCGTGTATTCTTTCTATGGCTATCAAATTGACGGTGTATGGCAGACAGACGATGATTTTTCGGTTACAAGGGATCCGGTAGCACCGGGCGATATCAAATACCGTGATATGAATGGCGATGGTGTTGTCAATGCAGAAGATCGGACGATCTTAGGGAATTCGTTTCCCAAGCTGACCTGGTCATTCGGGAATAATTTTTCTTATAAAAATTGGCAACTTTCTGTGTTTCTGGAGGGAGTACAGGGTGTCAGTATGTTGAATAACAATTTAGTAGATGCCTACTTTCCGGTACAATTCCGTCGCAACCGTTTCGCTGAACCTTACTTAAATCGTTGGACACCCGAGAATCCCTCAAATAAGTACCCTTCTTTTGTCAACCCAACAGGACAGGGTAGTAAATTAGTTAACAGTTATACCGTAGAAGATGCATCTTATCTTCGGGTTCGTACCCTTACCTTGGCCTATAACTTGCCATTAAACAAAAAATATTTACGAAACCTAGGTCTTAGTTTAACGGCTGAAAACCTATTGACCATTACGGACTACAGTGGTTTTGACCCTGCGGTTAATCCGAATGGAGGAGCATTTAATCGGATTGACTTTAACGCATATCCGGTAGCCAAAACATTCATTTTAGGTTTATCGGTGGATTTTTAACGAATGGTAGAATCAAGAATAGCATATCCATGAAAATTTATCAACTATATTTCATACTCCTCATCCTCATCGGATTGTGTGGATGCGAAAAACAATTGGAAGAACCAGTATATTCTCAGCTCGAACCAGCGGGCTTTTTGGCAACTGAAGAAGGTGTTAACTCCCTCCTCAATGCAGCTTTTGCCGAGGGCTATCTAAACGGCTACGAAGGGAAAAATCGCGTGATGCTCGAAAGCTGGTCGACCGATATCGAATGGGAAACGGATGGCGGCGAAAATAGAATTGCCTCTCAGGTAATCAATTTTACGCTAGACGCGTCGCTCGACTGGTTGTTTGGTACCCTTTGGCTTAGGCCCTATCGGGCCATCCGGAACGCTAACTTACTCTTGGATAACATCGATAATGCCTCACTTGTGGATGAAGATAAGGCGGTATATATAGCAGAAGCAAAATTTATTCGTGCATTAAGTTATGTTCATTTGTATTCATGGTTTGGACCGGTGCCCCTGCGTACTTCATCAAATGATCCTTTAAGCTTACCCAAAGCTGAAGACAGCTCCCTGCGTCAATTTATCGAAGAGGAGCTTTTAGCGGTTGCTACTGTGTTGCCGCCTCCTGGAAGTGAACGGAATTATGGGCGTCCCAATAAAGGAGCTGCTATGGCTTTGCTTTGTAAGTTTTACCTTAACACAAAACAGTGGCAGAAAGCGGCTGATGAGGCGCAAGCTGTTATTGACCTTGGAAAATATAACCTTTATCCCACTTACGAAAACCTCTTTAAAGTAGAAAACGAACGAAATAGTGAATTTATCTTGGTAAACCCCCAAAGCCCACAAGGAGCGGGTATGAACTATATGAATGGGGCTTTTCCTCCTGGCTTTGCAAGCGATCCACGCACAGGTCTTACCATGCGTAGTAATTGGGCTAATTGGGCCGCGCAATACCGTTTATATGATGCCTTTTACGATACTTTCGATGAAGCAGATAAGCGGAAGAGCCTTATCCTCACCAGTTATATTAATACGGAGGGCCGTACCGTGTCTTTGTTAAATAGTAACAATACGCGTTCCTTTAAATATTGGCCTGATGCGAATGCCATTGGCAATGAACATGGAAATGACATGTCAGAAATACGCTATGCAGATATACTCTTGGGTCGAGCTGAAGCATTAAATGAACTGAACGGACCTAATCAAGAATCGGTAGATTTGGTGAATCAAGTTAGAGAAAGAGCAGGGCTTGGCGCTAAATTGTTGCAAGTTGGGCAATTTCCGTCCAAAGACGATTTTAGAACCCATCTCCTGAAGGAACGCGGGTGGGAATTTTATTCCGAGGCGGGAATTAGACGGGAGGATCTGATTCGAATGGACCGCTTCATTGCATCGGCCCGTGAGCGGGGAAAAGCGAATGCACAGAATTACCATCGGTTTTTTCCTATTCCTCAAGCGGCGCTGGATGCAGATCCCGATTTAGTTCAAAATGAAGGATATTAAACATACCATAAAAACAATACAACAATGAAGAAAAACAACAAGTATGATCTGAAGAACCTAAGGCTACTGGCTTTAATAATCCTTTTCCACCTCCTTGTTGCACCTGTATCGGCACAACACCCAGATAAGCGGCCCAATATTGTCCTCATTTTAGCAGACGATTTAGGTTACTCCGACCTCGGCTGCTATGGAGGTGAAATTAAAACACCGAATCTTGACCGGTTGGCAAAAAACGGCGTTCGTTTCAGTCAGTTTTACAATACCTCACGTTGTTGCCCATCACGTGCCGCCTTATTGACGGGCGTTTACAACCATGATGCAGGTATTGGCGAAATGACTGCTCGAAGGGACGAGCCCGGTTATCAGGGGCATATTACGGCGAATACGGTTACCTTGGCAGAAGTGTTAAAGCAAGCAGGTTACCGAACCGCCATGGTTGGTAAATGGCACGTATCCAATACAATTGAGCAAAAAGATCCGCAGGAACAACTAAAATGGCTCAATCACCAGGCAAATTATCCGCTTTTCTCACCTTTAGAACAATATCCGACGCGTAGGGGATTTGAAAAATACTATGGGACTATATGGGGTGTTGTGGATTTTTTCGATCCCTTTAGCTTGGTAAATGGAGAAGAAGCGGTGAAAGAAGTGCCTTCAGGTTATTACCATACTGATGCTTTGAATGATACAGCTGTTCATTATGTTAAAACGTTGGCCCAAAACGATCAACCATTCTTTCTATATTTAGCACATAATGCACCACACTGGCCTTTACAAGCTTTACCTGAAGACATTGCTAAATACGAAAATACCTATAAGGTTGGTTGGTATGCTATTCGAAAGCAGCGTTATGAACGTATGGTATCCTTAGGGCTTATTGATCCAAAGCAAACACCTCTTTCTGAAGCACTCAAAGGTGATGAAGATTGGGAAAGTAATCCAAATAAGGATTGGGATGCCCATGCGATGGCTGTACATGCCGCCATGGTAGATCGTATGGATCAAGGCATTGGTCGCCTAATTCAGGCCTTGACGGAAACGGGTGCATTGGACAATACATTAATACTTTTTCTAAGCGACAATGGTGCAAGCCCGGAAAATTGCGCTGCTTATGGCCCCGGTTTTGACCGGCCAAGTGAAACAAGAGATGGCAAGTTAATTCGTTATCCCGTTGAGAAGGAAGTAATGGCCGGACCGCAAACGAGTTATGCTTCTATTGGTGCAAAATGGGCCAATGTTGCCAATACACCCTATAGAGAAGCCAAGGCACAGTCTTATGAGGGGGGTGTTAGAACACCCTTGATAGCGTATTGGCCTGCTGGGTTAAAAGCACCAAAAGGTAGTATTTCTGATCAGGTGGGACACATCACTGATTTTATGCGTACTTTTATTGAGTTGGCCAAATCAAACTACCCCGATACGTATAAAGGTAACCGTATTGTGCCTGCACAAGGGTTAAGCCTGGTTCCTGCTTTATTGGGTGAGAAATCTCCCGGGCATCAACTGTTATTTAATGAACACTACAATGCCAAATATGTACGAGCAGGTGACTGGAAGCTGGTTGCAAAACCTAAGGGCAAATGGCATTTATACAACTTAGCGGAAGATGGTTCAGAGAATAAAGATCTGGCAAGCGCAAATCCCGAAAGAGTGAAAGAGTTGGAAGCTAAATGGAAGGCATGGGCGCATGCACATCATGTGTATCCTAAACCTGGAGGAGAATAAGCAGGTCAAAAAGCGATGGGTATTAGGTACCCATCGCTTATAAAGAAGATTTAATGTTTCCATAATATGGACGGGTTATCTTTGTGCTAAGAGTTAAACGTATGCAACCTGTTCGGAAAATAGGCGAAACAAACTTAATCGAAGGCTTACGCGGCGGCGATACAGAGGCCTTTGAACAACTTTTTGATTTACATTGGGACGACCTTTATCGGCGAGCTTATTATCGGGTGAGAAACCGTGAAGTAGCCGAAGATCTTGTACAAGATGTATTTGCTGATCTATGGACACAGCGGCATGGGTTACAGATTCGCGATAACCTTGCCAGTTACCTTGGTGGAATACTCAAATATAAAATTATCTATTGGGCAAGTCAGCACGAGCGCGAAGAAAAACTACATACATACTTATTTCATCGGATGGAGGAGATTGAAAATACCATAATTGATCTCATGGAGGAGGCATCGTTGCAACAGACAATCGCCGAGGTGGTACAGGCTTTTCCTGAAAACATGCGCAAAATTTTCTTGTTGCGTACCCAAGATTATACGGTGGCGGAAATTGCCATAGCTTTACAGTTAGCAGATCAAACCATCCGAAATAATCATACGGAAGCACTGAGACGATTGAAATCGAAGCTTGTTGAAGCGTATCCGCATCTACCTATTTATGTTTTATTAACGCTCCTGTTTACAAAAACTTAACAATTTAACCATCTTTTCTTGAAGTATAGATCGCGCACTTTCTGCACTATAAGGGTGTAAAAGCAGAAAGTGTGAAATTTAGCGTCTATAAAAAATTATTAAAAAAGTATCATGCAGGTGAGGGTTCAGATGCCGAACGCCAACTTGTAGAGATTTGGTACGACTCATTTGAACGAGGGGAAACTGTATTTGATGCTCGTCCTAATATAGAAGAAAAGCAGCGCGTTAGAGAACGGTTAAGAACACATATGCGGGTAAGCTCATCTTTATCTGTAAGTGCAAAGCGTAGCAAACGGTTAATTCCTTGGTTAAAAGGAGCGGCAGCTGTTATCCTATTAGTGTGTGGTATCAGTTGGTTGATGCATTCTTATGTTCGCGATAAGCTTAACGTCAGCGACCAACAAACAGCGCATTTTTTTACCGGTCCTGGAGAGCAGAAACGTGTGGCGCTGCCTGATGGATCGACGGTAATACTGCGTGCCAATTCACGACTGGAGATGAAAAGGGATGCTAACAAAAAGCAACGGCTGGTTCAACTGAGTGGAGAGGCCTTTTTTGACGTTAAGTCGCTTGCAGGATCCCCCTTTTTTGTAGAAACAGACGAACTGCTCGTACAGGTTTTGGGTACTTCTTTTCATGTAAAAGCGTATACGTATAGGCCTACCACTCAGGTATTTGTTTACACAGGACGCATACAAGTCAACGATATCGCTAAGACACAAACATGGTTGTTGCGAAAGGGGGAGGGCTTCGATTACGATCAAATAAACAAACGATTTAAGAAACAATCCGCCGGTTTCGCCAATAGTTGGGACGATAGCGCACTAGACCTAAAGCAGGTCACTTTCTCAGAGCTTGCCTTGTCTTTTCGAGACATCTATAACTTGTCGTTAACGACAACAGACTCCACGGTCCTAAACCGTCATTACACACTTAAACTAAAATACCAGCGGAGCGCGTCAGAGACGCTAAAAATAATCTGTCATATGTTGAATAAGCAATATCGAAAGGAGGCAAATGGATACCTGAACATCTTCTAGCAATATATTAGGCATAGCTTCTACAGAGAAGGTAATAGCAATCAATCTTTAAAACTCAACCATTCACTCAAATGAAATTAATACGCTGGCGCTTTAAACAGCAAATAATACACGTGTTCATATTGGCAATAAATATGTGCGTGGTATTCCCGACAGCCTTTGCGCATAAACCCGAACAAGGACTGGAAAAGCGAGTTCACCTTGCTTTTGATAAGGTAAATGCTTATACCTTACTGAAAGAAATAGAACAGAAGGCTTCGGTCGATTTTGCATTTACAGAAGATGTTCGATTAGATAAGTTGGTATTCAATCATGTATATTATCAGAATGCGAAACTCTCGGAAATATTAAATGATATCTTCAAACCTGAACAGATTATTTTTGAAGAAGAAGGGGGGACTATCTCCTTACGCCGTGCTTCGCAGGGAATAATCGTAAAGGGACAGGTACGTGATGCTAATACAGGTGCCTCCATTATAGGAGCAAACGTACTGGTAAAGGGAACGAATCAGAAGACGACGACCGATCTTAATGGCCACTATCAACTACAGTTGTCGGGTTCGCAACAACTAGTCGTTTTTAGCTATATTGGTTATCGACCCTATGAAGTAACAATTGAAGGACAGAGGCAGGTTGATGTAATGTTGCAAGAAGACAATAATCCCTTGAATGAGGTGGTTGTAACTGCATTGGGGATATCAAGGGAAGCGAAATCGATTGGTTTTTCTCAACAGAAAGTAGAAGGACAAACCATTCAAGAGTCGCACGAAACGAATTTGTTAAATACGTTAAACGGAAGAGTGGCGGGTGTGCGTATCACGAATTCAAGCGGCGGAATCGGAGCCTCAGCTAATATACAAATTCGTGGACAGAACTTCGTGAGCGGCTATAACTACAATAACTCGCCTTTATTTGTAGTAGATGGAGTTCCGATAAGTAATAATAACGAACAGTCAACAAGGGCTTATACCGGCCGACAGGACTTTAACAATCCTAATTTCACAGCTGGAGAAGGAGAGGTAGATTACGGAAATGCCGCAGGAGAACTTGATCCGAACGATATTGAAAGTATGACCGTACTAAAGGGACCCAATGCGGCGGCGCTTTATGGTTCACGCGCGGCCAATGGAGTTGTACTGATTACCACGAAGTCGGGGAAAGGAACGAAGGGAGTAGGCGTTAGTTTCAATTCGCAAGCCAGTGCAGAAACGCCCCTTAAACTCCCCGATTACCAATATGTATACGGGCAGGGACGGGACGGTGAATATAGCTATGTAGACGGGATGGGGGGAGGATTAAATGACAATGTGATGGAAAATTGGGGACCACGGCTTAACGGGCAATTAATACCTCAGTTCGATTCGCCGATTGATCCTAATACCGGTGCGCGGACTCCTACGCCGTTTATTGCTTATCCGAATCAATTGAAGGATTTTTTTCAAACGGGGCAAACCTTTACCAATAATTTAGCCATCGCTGGAAGTAATGAAAAGTTAAATTTCCGATTCTCTTATACAAATACCTCACAACGAGGAATTGTGCCCAATACAGATTTATCACGTAATGCGGTCGGTTTGAATACCGGTTATGCCATTACCCCTAAGTTAAAGGTGGATGTGAATATGAATTATGTTAACTCAGGAAGTGATAATCGCGCAAGTTACGGTGCCAAGAATGATGATGCGATCATGAAAATCTTCCTATATATGCCGCGAAATGTGAATGTAAATAGTTTGCGCGATTACTGGGCAGATGGATCCCTCGGTACCAAGCAACTTTCGCCTATTTGGGGATTGAATAGCAGCCGATTAAACAATCCTTATTTTGTAGCTTATGAAAATTTAAATGGCAATAACCGTGATCGCGTTTATGGTAATGTTAAATTCACCTATAATTTTTTACCGAATTTGAGCCTCATGTTGCGTACGGGACGCGACTTTTATAATGATAAGCGAACAATGCGTCATGCGGTGTCCTCTGCACAATATGTCAATGGTTATTATCAGGAAGATGATGTTTATTTTCTGGAAACAAACCACGATGCACTCCTTTCTTATCATACCAAAATCAATGACGATTTTAGTGTAAATGCATCCTTGGGAGGGAATTTAATGAGCCAGGAGTCGAAGCGACTTGGAGCCATTGTAGATCGCCTATCGATTCCTAATGTATATAACTTGACTAATAATGCTTCGCCGATTGTTGCGGGTAATATTCGTCAGCAAAAAAAAATAAATTCTATTTATGGAACGGCTCAGATCGGTTATAAGGAGGCACTTTTTTTAGACCTAACCGGCCGAAATGATTGGTCTAGCGCGCTACCAAAACAAAATAGATCTTATTTTTATCCGTCCGCATCCCTTAGTTTAGTAGCTACAGAGCTGTTCGGATGGCGTAGCGACGCTTTGGGCTACTTGAAGCTGCGCAGCAGTTTTTCCTCGGTGCGTCGAGATTTAGAGCCTTATCAGACAAGTGCAAATTTTCAGGTGACACAAGGGTGGAATGGTGAAACCGTTGCTGTACATAACAATAATTATCCCAACCCGGATATTAAACCGGAAAAAGTCAGCTCCTATGAATTTGGTTTTGATTCTCGGTTTTTCAATAATCGAGTTGGAATCGATTTTACCTATTATCGAAGCACAACAACTGACTTGATTATTCCGGTTACCCTCAATCCTTCGGCAGGGTATGATACCAAGCTCATGAACGTCGGTAAAATGAAAAATAGTGGAATTGAGTTGATGGTTGATGTAACACCGATAAGGACGAATCAATTTAGCTGGAATGTAAACGTAAACCTTGGATTAAATAGAAATCGGGTAATCTATTTGGCAGAAGATTTAGGTATATCGCGTATTCGTCAGCTGGAGCGCTGGGCATCCTTGGAAATGCGTACCGAGAATACAAAAGGAGATGGCTCTTTTGGCTCGTTGTATGGCGATTACCTAATTTATCAAAACGGTTCACTTACCCATCGTAATGGCTTGCCACAGGAAGAGAATGGTGATTGGGGTTATTTAGGGAATGTGAATCCGGATTATACCGGTGGTGTTACGAATCAATTCTCTTACCGTAACTTCGACTTAAGCTTTCTTTTCGGATTTCAGCAAGGAGGCGTAGTGCATTCACGAACTTATATAGAGGGAATTAGAAGTGGTGCCCTCAAAGAATCATTAGTGAATAGAGATGAAAATGGAGGAGGAACGATGATTGGTGAAGGAACCAACATTGACACTGGGGAACCAAATACAACAGAAGTAACGGTACGGAATTATTGGCGTGCTTATTACGACAACGACCGTATTGCCACCTTTGATGCTTCTTACATAAAATTGAGAGAAGTAAAGATTACGTATCGATTACCGGAAAAATTATTAAAGCGTAGCCCGATAAGACAAGCAAGCTTTTCGCTGGTTGGCCGTAATCTTATCCTATGGTCGGATGTACCAAATATTGATCCTGAAGTATCCGGTTATGACGGGCAATTCCAAGGATTAGAGGCCTTTTCGCTCCCATCACTACGTAGCTTCGGTGCTGCGTTAAACATTAACTTTTAGAGAAAGCACTATGAAGAAGTTGATCTATTTTTCCCTATCGATCCTTTCACTTACTTTCGGATCGTGTAAAGATTTTGAAGAAATTAATATTAATCCCAATAATCCAGCTATCGTACCTCCCGAGATGTTATTACCTCCTATCATCAGTGGGGCCGTTAGTACAATGACTGCCAGCGGAGGAAGTAGGGCAGGGCAATTCGTTCAACATATTGCTTATTTGGGTGGAACCAGTGAAGAAGATGGACGATATAACCTAACCGGCGCTTCTTTTCGCGAGGAATGGAACGGTGCGATGCGACTTATAAAAGATGTGAATCAATTAGGGTTACTTGCGCAGCAAAATCAAATGCCCCATTACGAGGCTGTTTCCCTGATTTGTAAAGTTTATATTTTATCAATAATGAGCGATGCTTATGGCGATATTCCTTATAATGAGGCTGGAAAAGGTGATGTTGCAGGGCTCGAATTTCCGCATTATCAGGCGCAACGAGAGGTATATGGGTTGATGCTGGCTGATTTGGAGCAGGCTAATCAATTGTTAAAAAATGCCGATCCCTCTTTAACGGTCAATCGCGATATTCTCTATAATGGTAATATCCATGCTTGGCGCAAATTCGCGAATTCGTTAAAAGTGAGAATATTAATGCGTCAATCTCAAAAGGGGGATGTTTCAGCTGCAATAAGCGCCATTTTTAATAACCCATCAGAATATCCGATATTTGAGAAAGTGGAAGATCAGGCTACACTGGTATATAATAATAATGCGAATCTTTACCAATGGTTTATCCTTAATCCGCCAAGCGATGGTAGCGGTGTAAACTTCGACGGAAACGACAGAGTTAGTGAAGCAATGGTAAACATGTTGCAAAATGTGGCGGACCCAAGGTTGAAAATTTATGTAGCTCCAACTAAAAATTCGTTCAATGCGCATCGTAATAACCCGGCGGCTTCTTATATTTATCGTGGTCAGCAGGTTGGATTGAGTTCATTGGAACAGAGTGCACTATATGAGCAAAGAGGCTTAAATAAAGACGATTTCTCTGTTTTAGGTAAACGAATCAGAAAGGAAAACAGAGCATTCCTTTTTTCTTATAGTGAACTTTTACTCCTTAAAGCAGAAGCGATTGTAAGAAATATGGGGGTTGAAGGAGATGCTGCGACCGTTTATTTAGCGGGGGTTGCCGCTTCGTTGGCTAAATGGCCACAAGTGGGCCAAGTATCCAATGAGGAAACGCCTTATATTAGTTCAACCGAGGCAACTATCTTCTTGGCGCGTACCGATATGGCACTTCAAGAAGAAACCGCTTTGAAGCAAATTGCTCAACAGCAATGGATCGATGCTTTTTTAAATGGTTACGAGGCCTGGGCTTCTTGGCGACGTACGGGTTATCCACAGTTAAAGCCCGGTCCCTCGGTTTTGGCCCCGATCCCGGTTCGGTATGTTTATTCGGACAATGAACAAAACAATCCAAACCTGATCAAATGGGTAAATGAAACGATGGGAGGTACCATGCCGACTCATAATACAAAAGTTTGGTTTCAACCGTAATTATAAGTATTAAATGAACAGTAAGAAATGGATATGTTTATGCAGCCTGATAAGTGTCGGGCTGTTTGCGCAAGCGCAATCATACTCGGTTAACAAAAATGCGCATTCACACAATGATTATTTACAGGCCCAACCTTTTTATACGGCCTACGCGAATCGGTTTGCATCGATCGAAATTGATGTGTTTCTGAAAAATGATTCACTTTATGTAGCACATGAAGAAGGACAGATAAAACCAGGGCATACGCTTCAAGCGTTATACATCAAACCTTTACTGCATGAGATCGCGTTACATCATGGTAAAGTCTATCCAGAAGGAGGGAAGCTACAGTTTTTGATCGATTTAAAAACACAAGGAGAACCTGCATTGAAAATATTAGAGCAGCAACTTGCTCCCATACGAACCTATTTCGATGTAAACAGGAATCCAGATGCCGTGCGTTTAGTGATCAGTGGTAATATGCCTGATCCCGGGCGCTTCCAAGATTTTGATTCGATATTTTATTTTGATGGGCGCGCTCAGACTCATTACAACGATGAGCAGCTTAAAAGAGTCGCTTTCTACAGTGCCCCTTTTCAGGCATTCAGCACTTGGAACGGACTAGGTAGGATAACTGAACCCGAACGGGGAAGGGTCAAGCATTTCGTTGATTCGGTACATGCTCTTGGTAAACCCGTACGATTTTGGGGTTGTCCGGACACCAAAACGACTTGGCAAGCCTTTATAAAGCTAGGAGTCGATTATTTAAATACCGATTCACCTAATGCTTTAGCTGTTTTTTTAAATAAGTATAGCGTGAACAGCTACCGACGAAAGAGCAAGCACGCAGTATACCTGCCCAGTTATAAGCATGATGGTAGGCAAGAGAAAGTAAAGAGAGTGATCTTGCTCATTAGCGATGGAGCGGGTTTCAATCAGCAATGGGCAGCAGCGACGATTAATGGAGGGCAATTGCATATGACACAATTTAGGCATATCGGTTTTCAGAATACCGCCCCTGCGGATGATTATAATACGGATTCTGCAGCGGGAGCCACTGCTTTTGCTACAGGGGAAAAGACACGCAATCGCTACATAGGGAATGATAGTATCGGTAAGGCTTTACCTAATTTACCGGAAAAGTTGAATAATTTGCAAATACCAAGCGCTATTTTAACAAATGACAAACTTACGGGAGCTACCCCTGCCTCTTTCTTTGCTCATCAAAGCGAACGTGATCATTCGACGGCTATTGCTTACGATATTTTGAAAAGCCCGGTAAAACTCTTTATCGGTGGAAGCCACCCGAGCTTAGTTGCAGATAGTGCCGACTTGAAACGACAATTGATTACAAAAGGTACTATTATTCAAAATGGTTTACAAGGCATTGAAAGTGTACCAAGCAATCAACAGCTTATCTGTTTGGCACAGGATGATCCCGCAAGTAATTATCATATGTTGGAGGAGGCCTTCGACCAAGCACTTGGTCGGATGGAGAAGCAGAGTGATCAGTTTTTCATGATGGTAGAGGGCGCCAAAATAGATGGTGGAGGTCACAACAATAAAATCGCGCAATGCATCGATGAGTATTTGAGCTTTGATCGGATATTAGGGAAAGCTTTACAGTACGCCGATAAGTACGAGGGCACCTTAGTGGTCGTAACTTCCGATCACGAAACCGGTGGATTGGTATTGGTAGACGGCGATTATGAGCAGGGTTTTGTGTTAGGTGAGTTTATTACCAACGATCATACGGGAGCTCCAATTCCTGTTTATAGTTATGGGCCGGGAGCTTCGAATTTTACAGGCTTTATGCAAAACAGCGATATCGGAAAGCGTATTTTTGACTTACTTTCCGCAAAATAATGGTTTTACCCCACTCTCTTTGTAGGGTGGGGCATTGAACTAAAACAAAGGGATCAACTGCGTCGTTTGGAAATCAAGAGACTTTGATTGATTGTTCCTGTTAATGCCTTTCTATAACTTGTGCCGGCTGTAATTGTCGCATCATTATGGAGCAGAATTTTACTGCCTTCGACCGATTTGATATTTTTCGGATTAACTATAATGGATTTATGGACCCTCACAAAATCATGAGCGGCTAAGTGGGCTTCTGCTTCGGTTAATGTCAGGTAGGTGGTATGTTTTTCTGTGCTTGTGTGGATAGTGATGAAATTGGCTGTTGATTCAATATATAGAATTTCATCAATTAACACGCGTGTCAGCTTTCCCTTCGTATCATTTCTAATAAAAAAATAATTTTCCTTTTTATGGGAAACTTGATTGCTTTGGTGTAGCTTTTGATAACGCGATATTGCTTTTAAAAAGCGTTCATAACCAAAAGGTTTAGCAATATAATCAATTGCGTCGCGATCAAAAGCTTCCATCCCATATTGTGTATGGGCTGTTGTGAAGACTATATGGGTATATTGACCAATTAAATTGGCCAGTTCCAAACCAGATATTTCAGGCATGTTAATATCCAAAAAGGTAATGTCAGGATTGATTTCATTTTGTTGAAACTTTTGCAGGGCATTTAGTGGGTTAAGGGAAGATCCTTCAAGTTGCAGTGCAGGGGTTTTGTTTATAAATTTACTTAACAAGCTTAATGAAGCTTCTTCATCGTCAATTATATAGCAACGTATCATATGTGATTTTTAATGGTGAGATCGACTAAATAGTCATGAGCTCCGTTTTTAATAGATAGGCTAAATTGTTCGTTGTAAAAATTCTGTAGCCTATCCCTGGCATTTGAAATTCCGACAGAAGTTCCCCTAAGAGGCATATGGGCTCGTTTTTTATTCCAGGTTTTAAATACAAACTCGTTGTGCTTAGCAATCACATAGACAACCCCTGGTGCCTGCTGGTCTGTTAAATCGCCATGTTTGTACATGTTCTCTACAAAAGTAATGAATAAGAGCGGGAGTGTTCTTAACTCCTCTATACGATGGTTCCCAAGATCGATTTGTAAATCGATGTTAAGCTTACCATTAGTTCTTATATTGTTTATCCTGATGAGCTTTTGTATATGTTCCAGTTCCATTTGCAAGGGAACCTCGTAATCGTCATCTGTTCGTTGTAATGCATAACGCATCATATCGGATAAAAGTAAAATTGTTTCACCTGCTTTTTCTGATACACCTTCTACCGCATCGTAGATAAAATTCATCGTGTTAAAGATAAAATGGGGCTCGATTTGCGTACGCAATTTAGCGTTTTGTGATTTCATTAATTTTATTCTTAAATCTCCTTGCTTTTGTTCGTTCTCAATGCGCTCCTGTTCTAGCTTGGCTATCTGTTGATGTTTCCGCAGTGCATTGATAAAAATCCAATATACTGTGCTAAGCATGATAAAGAAAAGGGCACGATAGCTATGTTTAATCAATAATATATTGAAATTATAGCGTCCCTCGTTTTCGGTATCGACCCCTAAGTATAGAAAAAGTGTCTGGATTGCATAGTAACCTACAATTTCAAGCGGTATAAATAAAAATAACCAATATCGGTTCTCCCGAGTCAACACCCAGTGAGCGTGGAAATAAAATAAACCAATAGCAAGACTATATGAGCAAATGGCTCGATCCAGGGTTAACCCCACATTCAATGCGATTATAAAACTTACTTCATATGTAATGAGAATAAGCCAGCCCAGGATATGCCAAAGCACTGCTTTTTTTTTCCATAAATCTGTTGCAGTGATCATTTTCTTTATCTAAGGTATGTATTGACTTGTTGAAAATTATATAAGCCACTTATTTGCCAATTTAAATAAAAAAATAAAAAGGTAATTAGCTTTTTACTCATTTTGCGGTGAGTCCGATCTTTGTTGAGGGGATTATGCTTTCGTTAAATAATGGGAAATGGTGGATGGCAAAGCGCACCAAGTCTAGCCGATGGCATCTTTACTTATTAACCACTGATCCCAGTGCTTCTGGACCGTTTCTATATATTGTTGTTTAAAGTTGGCAACGTCAAAGCGAAGCGCATTTTTTCTACAGTTGAGTGGAGAAATACAACCCGTGCTGTTTTCGAAAAGAAGGACAGCCTGTTGAATACTTTCAGCGCTTAGTTCATGGAAAAGGACACCAGTTGGCTCAGGTGAAACGGCTATGTCCTGTATAATTTCCGTCGACCCGCCCTTTCCGTACGCAATAACGGGCGTGCCGCAGGCTTGGGCTTCTGCCATTAACATGCCAAAGTCCTCCGTAGCCGCAAAAATGAATGCACGGGCGTTTTGTAACAAGGTCACCAATTCATTATCTGATACGATATCTAAAAAGATAATATGACTCGCAGCCATTTTTTTTAACTTTTTTTGCTGCGGACCAGCACCAAATAAGAGCAGCTTTTTATCAGGCATTTTGTTAAACGATTCAATAATAAGATCCAATCGTTTAAAAGGGGTCATGAATGATCCTGCTAAGTAATAGGATTGTTTATGAACGCTAAGTTTAAAACGACCCGTTTCTATACCAGGATAAATAAGTTCTGAGTCTCTTCTATAACATTTTACAATACGCCTGCGAACGAAATTTGAGTTGGCAATCAAATGATCAACACCATGGATCGTATGTGCATCCCATATCCTAAGTTGATGAAATATAAAAGACGCAAGGCAACGTTTTAGTCCCTTTTCGAAGGAAAAATTTTGATAGTAATCGAATTGCAAATCATAGACGAATCGCATGGGCGAATGTATATAAGCAATATGCAGTTGATTTGGATGAATAATTACGCCTTTAGCAAATGCGTGACTGCAGGATAGAACTAAATCATATTCAGTTAAGTCAAGCTGTTCGATGGCCATGGGCATGAAGGGGGCATAATACCAATACCATTTTTTCGAGCGAGGTAGCTTCTGAATAAACGTTGTTTTGATGTTCGATGGGAACTTGGTACGAATATCCGGGGGTAACCCTTCAACCAAACAAAAAAGATCGGCTTGCGGATAACAGGCAATGATCTGCAATAATACACGATCAGCACCTCCCAGCATTACTAACCAATCGTGCACAATTGCTATTTTCGGGTTTTTCTTTAATCCCATGCTTTCCATCTTCAAGAACTAGTTTTTCTTCCACCCCATGATTACCGTTCTCCATAGAATATAGAAATCGATAGGCAAACCCTGACATCTAATGTATAGTAAATCATAACGTTGCATTTGTTGTATGTTAACCTCGTCGCGAAATCCAATCTGCCACAATCCTGTTAAGCCAGGTAGCGCCGTGTTGCGTATTGCTCTTACTCGCGGGGCAAGTTGTTCCGCTAAGAAGAGCTCCAATGGACGAGGACCTATAAAAGCCATCTCTCCTCTACAGATATTCCAAAGTTGAGGCAGCTCGTCTAGGTTTGACTTCCGTGCAAAGCGTCCGATTGGACCAGCGATACGTGGATCATTTTTAAGATGACCGAAATCCATCCACTCGGCAACCCTATCCTTGTCCTTTAATAATAGGTTGTCCAAAAGCTCCTTCGAATTTTTAACCATTGTGCGTAGTTTCCATATGCGAAAAGCTTTCCCATTTTTGCCTTCGCGTATTTGGCTATAAAAAAGCGGACCGGGGTAACCTATCTTAATAGCAAATCCAATAACTAAGAGAATAGGAATGGTAATAATGAGCATCAAAAATGCGATGAATCTAGATAACATAATCAGTAAATAAAATGACGCATCAGCATGAAACTTTCCGCGTAGGACGTACCTATTTGATTTCCACGATAACTTAGCTGATGCTTTAAATTTTCGGCAAAACGACCCGCGATCTGTTCCGTGTCATAATATCGCATAGCATCTATTTTTTTTTGTACATCGATTTCATCTAAAACAACGAAACAATTAGGCGAAAATGTCTGGAAATAAGGTTGGTCGGTTGCCGTTGCAATTTCGAAACATAGTACCGTTTTGTGTCTTCGAAATGGACGAGTGCATAATTCAACGGCCCGAGAGAGGGCTTGATGCGCTTGATGCATATCTCCATGCCAATGTGTTAAGATAATATCTGCCCATTGAATATGAGGATCAATTTCTTGTACAATTTGGGGTATGAACTGTTCCGCAAATAAGTCATCGGTCGCATGCGGTGTTACTATTGCTTCAGCACCCAGCAGTTTGCAAGAATCATGGAATTGCTTAACTAATTCATCCCAATGTTTGATGCCTCGCGGGTCAATGCGCCTTGTCGGCAAAATCACTCGAGAAGTGGCCCCAATGGTCGAAGCTTTATTTATGAATCCGCCGCAACCAATAGCCTCATCATCAGGATGCGCGATGATAATCGCTATTTTTTTGTTGGCTAAGTCCATAAAACATCGAAGGTTTGTTTTATTCCAAAGTAGTTCAAAGCCGTATCGATTTCATGTTCTCGTATATTTTCATAATAGGCGAGTGTCGCTGCTAATGCCTCTTGATAAGGTGTAAACTGAATAGAGCCTATCGTATTTTCAAGTGCAGAAATATTAGCAACGAGGTGTGTGTTGGGGGATTCTCCGTTTCGCATGGGTACAAAGGATAAACCGGCTGCATTATTGAAATAGTCATTAACAGATTGTGCGACTTCTATCACGGTCATAGCTCTTCCAGTTCCGCAATCTAACGTATTCGGATTAAACTTATGGCGCATAATATCTACGGTAATTTTTGCAGCATCTTTAGAGTAAAGCATATCTACTGTTTGTAATCCATCCCCATATACTTGTATAGGAAGTCCTCTAATCGCCTGTGCTGCAAAAACAGGTATAATTTTACGTATCGGGTATAGTTTTTGGCTGGGACCAAATAAATTGAAATAACATAGCGTGCTAATTTGTATAGGATTATAGCGTGAATAAAGATGAGCGATTTTTTCAGCGGTATGTTTTGTAATGGTATATACGTTGAGCCAGGCATTCGGCTTACAAGCTAAGAGTACACGTGGCACGCGACGTGTAAGTGCAGCATCGAAAACATCAATCGCACCAATGATATTAACAGCAATTGCGTTTCTAAGTGATGCATTGAGCTCTGATGTCCCTAGTTTACCTGCGAGCAGGTAAACCTCATCTACTCCCTCAAAAACTTCCAATAATTTACTTCTGTCTTGTATATCCCCTGTTACATAAGTAATTGTTCCCTCATGTTCATCATCATTAAACTTCACTTTTTTTGAAGTCAAATCAAAGGCGATTACATCATCTCCTCGGTTCAATAATTCAATGACACAGGCTTGTCCTAAAAAGCCAGATGCTCCTAAAACTACACTTTTCATAATCGTTAAGTTTTTAGACGGTTAAAATTTTTTGCTGACTTCATATGCCTCATGAATGGCATTATCCATCCCATAGTTGAAAAACGGACTGTTACTCCTGCCTATCGATAAAAAGAGTTTATCATCGAAATCCTGTTTTTCTTGATTTAGCGTTTTAGTAATACCCAGTTCAGGGATTCTGTAAGCGTTAGGAATGCGTTTTATAAAAAAATCTTCGTAGCTAATATTCAATTTCATCTGTTCAATGTCTTTATGGGCCATGTTGACTATATATTCGTCGGCACATGTTATTAATGTATTACGATCGATCCAATATTCGAGTAAGACGATATTTGATACATTTTTTTTTCCTGGGAAATGCGAGAAGTCTACAAGCCTAACAGCTTGCGCTTTTGTATTATGAATGTAAAGGCAATGACCGTTTAAGAGGTGCGACTGATTAACTTTGAGATAAACCAATAGTAGATCTCTATATAGATAGTTGTGTTTGTGGGGTAGACTGAAAAACTTTCTATTTTGGTGGTTGGGTAATGTTGAAATCACGTAGTCATAATTAAGGTAACTACCATCTTCGAAGATAATATCGATCGAGTAATCTCTCTTTTTAAATAATTTAATATGGCTTTCGAAACGGAATTTTACATCGTTGTTTAAACAATTATTGTAAACTCGTTTCCATAAATCCTGTATTCCGTCTTGAAAATAAACAACGCGTTTCCTTTTCGTCTTAATATGAGCGCGAAGATTCTTGCTGCGAAAAGGGAGCATCGTTTGGTAAAAACATAGATCCAGGTCTTCGCAGGGTTTACCCCAGAGTTTGATCGTGTAGTTATGGAAAAAAAGTTTATATAGGTATATCCCAAAATGCCCAATAAGTGCCTCTTTGGCATTTTGTGCCAATTTGATGTTAAATTTTGCTTTGAAATAAAACAAACCTGCTTTTAGCAAAGCTTGAAGGTTCAGATTTTTGAAAATATCGATGAATTTGGGCGGATAACTGAACAGTTGAAAAGATTCCGTTTGGATATAGGTATTTCTTTTATATAAAATAGGTTCTCCATTTAGAAACAGCTCATCAATCATACGTTTTGATGCTTCACATTCATCATAAGCTAAGAAATGAGCTCCGAGTTCCACCTGTTCTCCCCAAAGATTAAGTGATTGTGCCAATCCCCCTATCGTTTTTGACGATTCAATTAACTCGACTTGCAATGACTTATTCCGTAAAAAATAGGCAGTGGATAAGCCTGAAGGGCCAGCGCCAATCACAGCAATTTTTTTTATGTTACGTTCTTTGATCATTAAATAGGATTTAGCGTCTAACTAGTTAATGTAAAGATATAAGTTACGTGATAATATGATTAAAAGATGGATGCACAAAAAGAGCTCATATTTAGGTTGTTATGTGTTATTGTTGAGGAAATTATGTGAAATTTAAATGAATTAGCTGATAGCGATCCCCAAATTAACCAGTGAATATCGGTAGGGCAAGTGAAAGAATTTCAATGAGTTAATAGATTAAATAAATGTCCTTTATTAATTTGTATAATTGTGAAATCGAAATCAGATCTATCTCCGTATTCGTTATACATCGTCGATTACTCCGTTCGATTTATTCGTTCGAAGTCGAAAGACGGAGGACGTATAAACAATAAATAAAGAAACGGGAAGCACTGGAGAGCGAACGGAGGTTTCTCGTTGAGCAATTGACGATCAAAGAGATGATAGGTTGAATAAATATGAAAATCATTAATATTGTACAAAAGCGATTCGCTTTTGTAATGATAGTGTGTTAAGTTTATCAACTATTTCAAATTAATATTTTTATGAAATTCCTTCGTCTTTGCCTTCTTTGCTTTGTGTCCGTCACAACTTATGGTCAATCTGCAGATACCCCATCTTTGTCATCGCCAGGACAAGGGGCTTATCTTAAAGGGGGGTTAATTTATCCGTTAGATCACAAACCCACTCCTCAATGTCATGCCTCAACGATCGTTGAAACATCATCTGGTTTGCTAAGTGCCTTTTTTTCAGGTACTGAAGAAGGTAATAATGATGTAGGTATTCGAGTTGCTCATCTGATCGATGGACAGTGGAGTTGGCCGGTGGAAGTCGTGAATGGCTATATCAACGATTCCTTACGCTATCCTTGTTGGAATCCAGTGCTATTTCAGCCAAAAGAAGGACCTTTAATGTTATTCTATAAAATTGGTCCAAGCCCGCAAAAATGGTGGGGTATGGTTATGACATCCACCGATAACGGCCGTTCATGGTCCATACCTAGAAAATTGGGAGAAGACCAGAAGGTGGGGCATTTACTAGGCCCGATTAAGAATAAACCCGTTCAACTAAGCGATGGAACCATCATTAATCCAACGAGCATAGAAAGCCCCGGTACAAGCAATGGAATTAAATGGCAAGTATATTTTGAAATCAGTAAGGATTTGGGGGAAACTTGGCAAGTGATCGGCCCTATCAATGACGGTGAGGACTTTGATGCCATTCAACCGAGTATTTTAACCTATCCAGACGGAAAACTACAAGTTGTATGCCGAACAGCCCAAGATGTACTTGTACAAAGTTGGTCGAACGATCAAGGAAAGACTTGGAGCAAGTTGACGGCGATGCAACTGCCTAATCCCAATTCAGGTACGGATGCGGTCACATTAAAAGATGGTAGACAGTTACTTGTTTATAACCACACAACAAAGAAAGGAGAAGAACCAAAAGGAAGAAATATGCTTAATGTGGCGATCTCCAATAACGGGAAAGATTGGAAGCCGGTTCTTACCTTAGAGAAGCGTCCTATAGATGATGGATACGCTTATCCTGCAGTCATTCAGTCTTCGGATGGTTTAGTTCATATTACCTATACTTATAATCGTAGATCCATTAAATATGCGCTTATCGATCCAGGCAAAATAGAAGGAAAATGAAGGCATATCTGTTAAAGGAAGAAACCCGTACGGATTAGCTTCAATCAAATCCATTTAAAACAAGCATCCACAAAGAACGTTATATTTGTGTTATGGTAGTTGATCCAGCGGGCGAAAAAGCTATTAAGGTACCTCGATTCGAAGAGGCTGCGGGTTTTTATACGACGCAGCAGCGCAGCTACAACATGTCGAGAGTAAAAGGTAAAAACTCTAAACCGGAATTGATTCTGCGTCGTGCACTTTGGTCAAAAAATCTTCGTTTCCGATTGCACGATAAAACATTGCCCGGAAAACCGGATATTGTTATAAAAAAATACCGACTGGCAATTTTTGTTGACGGTGAATTTTGGCATGGCTATAACTGGGAAAAGAATAAACATCAAATAAAAAGCAACCAAGCGTTTTGGATACCTAAAATCGAACGTAATATGCAAAAAGATCGTATTGATCACCACCGACTTAGCGAAATGGGCTATACGGTTTTCCGCTTTTGGTCAGACGAAGTTAAAAGAAATCTTCCACGTGTTGTTAATCAGATTCTGCTTTATGTGGAAACTGCCAGGGAAGTAAAAATACCTTGAGCTATTACTCCCTCATTTAAACCGGATCTGTAAATTCAATTTGAAACGATAATCCCCTTCTTCCCGATATAGCTTTCCGAAGTTATGTCGGGTACTACTTGCCGTTTCGAGTTTGGTGTTATGATAGAGGTAATCTTCGAATTCGTTTTTGTTGTAAATAGGATAACAAAGCATCTCTCCATCTCCTTTTATCACTAGATAACCTCCTGTGGCATCGTATCTTCCACTCCATACGGTTGCTGGCATCATTCCCAACGCGATGTCTGTCAAAAAACGCTTTATTTTATATGCATAAAACGCATGCGCATAATGCATATTGAATCCTAGCGGATTGGAAAGGCTTGCTATCTCAGTAAGCGATTGAACTGAACTTCCCATTCCGCACGTGAAATTTAATAGAAAATTTGCCAATATGTTTGGAAGAAAACTTTCGAGCATTTTAAGGTTTCCTTCAAAAATCTCGCTTTCCATTCCGATATATTCAAACTGACCGCCCTTGTTTTGTATCTCGGTTATTCGGTCTTTGATTTTGCGTTTAGTTTTAATGGCATTAATCGCTGTTATCTCTTCGTCGGTAAATGCAATACCATTAACACGGTATATAAAGTTTGTAGTACGGCTTGCATTCAATAGAGTAGAATCGCCTCCCAGCTGGGATTTAATACTAAACCCCAAATCCGATTCTCTAGATACCTTGGTGTCGTATATAACTATACGGATGTCCGTCTTTGAAGACGATTTTGCTTTTATCGATTGGCATCCAATGAGCGCCAGGAAATTGTCAAGTTCGGGGTAATAGAATGCACCTTTTTCTGATTTGATTTTTTTTAATAAGAGCTGCGCTTGTTTATCAAACGCTGCAGTACTAATGACCAAGGGTTGCTTTTCGGAACCATCTGAAATAAGAACAGTACCATCATTCAACGCGTAGATAAAATTACGTCCTCGTTCTGATCGATGTATCCTTATAACGGGATAACCGGTATCTGCTAGTTGATTCAGCTCTCTATCGCCCGCATATAAACGTCCTTCCCCTAGGAGTTTGAATAAAGCGTACAGTTCGCTCCATTCTCCCTTATTCCCGGATAGCTGCATGCGGCCCTTCCGTTAAGGTATTCAATTTTTCGAGCAATTTTGCGGCGGTCGCCTGTATGGCGGGCACTGCGACCGAATTACCGAATTGTTTATAAGCTTGCACATCAGATACGCAAATCTTAAAGGCATCCGGAAAACCTTGGAGACGTGCCCATTCGCGTGGTGTCATTTTACGGATTCCTTCACGATTTACTTCGCCTTTTATTTTTGTAACCGGCGTAAAATCTGTCAATCGGTCATCAATTATCAAATTTCGTTCCCTGCCCATACCGCCACATACAACCGCATTAGCGATCCCATCCCTTGGAATGATTTCATAACCAAAGCCATTTCCTTTACTTTCATGGCGTGCTTTATGTTCCTTTAACGTTTTTAGATATTGGGTCGATAGGTAATACTTTACCGATACTTCTTTTTCTTCAAGAATATCCTCCACGGCCACCTGCTCATCAAGGGATTCCGGATATTCAAAATCATCGATGCCGAGATCTTTGCGGTAACCGACAATAAAGATGCGTTCTCTATTCTGCGGTACACCAAAATCTTTTGCATTAACTATCTGTGGTTCCGGAACATAATAATTAAGATCATTTCGTAACACATTTAATATGGTAGCTAAGGTTTTTCCCTTATCGTGATTTCGCAGTCCCTTTACATTTTCAAGAAAAAAGGCCTTTGGTTGATGGACTTTTATAATTTCTGCGACATCAAAAAACAAGGTACCTCGTGTGTCTTCAAAACCACCCCTTCTTCCAGCGATTGAAAAAGCCTGACAAGGGAAACCAGCACATAATATATCGAAACCGGTTGGAATAAAATCTTTTGTTGATTTTTTGGTGATATCGCCGAAAGGGACTTTCCCAAAATTGCATTCGTAGGTCCTTTTTGCCTGCTCATCCCATTCACTTGTGAATAGACATTTGCCACCCAGGTTTTGAAAGGCCAATCTAAAACCACCAATTCCGGCAAAAAGGTCAATAAAAGTAAAAGTCGGATTTGTAGGAGAAGGAAAGGGGATATCCCATTTAAGGGCCATTAGTTTCTGAAACGATAAATGCTCAATCTCAGGAATGTTCTGCTGCATTACCTCATAAAATGTATGCGCCCTCTTTTCATATTTATAAATCCCCTCCTGACCGAGGTGATTTTGCAAATAATGGGTTAATACGGCCACATCTTCTGCAGAGCCATTCATTTTTTCTATACCTAGGTGTTTTCTAAAATCCGAATACTTTAATTTCATATAACGAAGCAAACAATATAGATAAGGGATTTATCTTAAAGCGCAAATATGCTAAATTATTTAGTAAATAAAAAATAACTGAATAAAAATAGAAATATTATTTGGTTCGAGGATATGTTTTATTTCCGGCAAACTGTAAATTATATTTTTGCATCAGCATTGTGCGCGATCCGTTCTTCAATTTGACGTAAAGGCTCACTCCCATATAGAAAAAAATCACCTACGACTGCGCAATTATTCATATCGATCGGAAGTTCTTCATAGAACACGTTGCCAAAGCTTTTATGTCCGAAAGTTTTTTTGAATCGAGCATTGACAGCGTTCTCCGTATGTGTATATAATGCAAAAGCGGTATATACATTTCTGTATTTAATCATTAAATCGATACCTTCACTTAAATCGAGGGCGGTATTGTATATCACTTTTGCATGGGCTAAGCGCTCATAAACATAATAGGTGAAATGCAAATCCCTAACTAATGAGGGGTATGTGCGCATTAATCGGGCTTCTATACCCATAGCGATCTCATTAGATAGACAGATTTGGTTCATTTGCGAGCGATTATAAGCTTTATATTTAGCTATATATTCTTGTTGATTTGGAATTTTCCCATCCCTGTAGATTTCCAGATAAAAGGGTCTGATAAAAGGAGGTAAATTCAATTTCCACTCTACCGCTTCATGCCTGACTGGTGAAAAAATCAATTTAAAATTTTTGATTGTTTGCTCGATATCCGTTGAAGTAAGCGATACATAATCTGTAATACTCTTATAATCGGTTTCGCTGAAAAGCTTCATTACTGCTTATTTAGATTCTTAAGGAACCGCGGAAACCTCTGGAGGCGTAATACGAATCGGCTCCATTATGATAAAAAAAGACATGGTTATAGCGGCGATCGCCAAAGAGAGCTCCTCCTAGTTTTCTAATATTTGGAGGAGTTATGATCCAACTTGATGTTTTCATATCGAAATTCCCCAACTCTTGTAAGAAACGATATTGCTCTTCTGTTAGCATTTCAATACCCATTTCAGTAGCCATATCCATTGCACTGTTTTTTGGTTTATGTTCTTTTCTGGAATCCAGCGCGGTGCGGTCATAACAAATACTTCGACGGCCTTTAGGGCTTTCTATAGAGCAATCATAAAAAATATATTCACCTGTCTTTTTATCGATATCCACGACATCGGGTTCACCGCCTGTTAGTTCCATTTCATTAAGAGACCAGAGTTTCTCAGCATTAGCGTCCAATCGTGTTTTTATTTTATCCCATCCAAGGTCTTGGTGACGCTGCCTATTTTTTTCGAAGCGATCTTTCAATGTTTTGAATAATTCTTCAGCTTGTTCAGGCGCCAACTTTTTCTTATTAGTTGCCATATAATGCTATATTTATGTTATTTCTGGTTAATTACAATCATTTTTACTGAAATCTTTCAAAAAATCCAATCAAAAATACGAATCATTTAATCCTTTTCCATTCAATATCAATGGCATATATTTTTCAATTCTTGCAATGCGTGTTTTATGTAGTTTGGGTTGAGAAAAATAAACGATATAGGCTCGTTGCCGCCCAGGCGTTAATGCTTCAAATGCAGCTTTTAGCGTGGGTATTTCAGCTAGTTTATCTTGAAATTCTTCGGGAATAGCAAAATCTTTAGTCTTCTTAAAATGTACTTTCAATCCAGCTTTTTCTATTTCAACCGCTTCATAAACATAAGCTTTTATTAGAAGTTCCATTTCCATTATTTGTTGAACATGGGTAAACCGGATTTGACGTGCTGCCTGTACATTCTCCGTTTGTTGGATTAAGATACGGTCGGTGTCATGCAATAACGCTCCTTTGAAAAATAGAAGCGCACAATATTCTTTGAAGCCATGGATTAAAACAATATTTTTTTGCTGGTTATAGGGAGGATTGGTTTGGAGCGTATAGCAGGGATTACCCCACTTTAGCTCTTCCGTCAATTGACAGTCAAGTATAATTCTTCGCAATTTCCGGAATTCGTTCTGCCACTTTTGTTCTTGATTGAAGAAGAAATCAACGTTAGGATTCATCGTTTTAATTTTTTTCCAGCACTTGTGCAGGGACTCGATTTTATTTATTGGTTAGTACTGAACTTAACTTTCTTTCAGGAGGCCTGAAATACCAAGATATTACCGTTAATATTAAAAGTAGTAAGGGAGGAAATATTTCTTTTATCGGATCGCCTACTGCAACGTGTGAAAATATAGCGCCTGACATAGCAAAGAAGAAACCCGCATAAGCCCATTCCTTTAATAAGGCAAATTTAGGAATAAGTACCGTTATCACACCCAACATTTTCCAAATACCAATGATTGTTAGTAAATAGACCGGATAGCCCAAATGTATAGTAACATCAACCTCCTCTTCCATTTTGATTAATTGTACGATCCCGGTTGAAAGCATCCCCAATGCAAGCCACAGTGTAGCAATCCAATAAATAATTTTGCCTGCCCTACCAGCGGGCTGATTTATCTGATTCATCTTGATTACTTTAAGGTGTTTACAATGTTCTGTAGGCGATTATGTGCCATATTGATGCCTTGAGCAAAGGGTAGCTGCAACATTTGATCGCGAAGTGCGACAGACCTAAATATTGTATGTATCGTAAGTTTGCTGGTGTTTTTAGTAGTCGGTTCGAAATTAAAAAACTCAAGCTGAACGTCGAAAGGGGTATTCTCCATTTCAAATGTTCTTGTGATTTTTTGATTTGGAATAAACTCATGGATTGTTCCATTGGCCCGAAATACAATATTTCCCTTTCCATCATGTGTTTCAAATTGCCAGCTACCATGTTTTTTTCCTTCCAGCTTTAGGACGGTTGTACCCATCCATTGTTCAACAATTTCAGGTTCGATATGGGCTTTAAAGAGTAATTCCAAAGGCAAATCAAAATCTCTTACAATCATTAACTCCTGTTTACCTTCTTCCGCGTGAACTTGCGTTTTTTGTTTCATAATTTTTATTGATTTAGTTTATAGTTTTTCATAATACTTTCCAATTTGTTGAAGCGATCGTCCCACAACTGTCTGAATTGCTCAATAAAATCTGCGATTTCCTTCATCTTTTGAGGATTTAAGTGATAATAAATCTCTCTACCATTCTGCTCCTGTGCAAGCAATTCGCAGGTGGTAAGTATCTGTAAGTGTTTGGATACGGTTGGCCTCGATGTATCGAAGTTCGAGGCTATGGCTCCCGCTGTCATCGATTGCGAGGCGAGTAATAATAGGATAGCTCTCCTTGTCGGATCCGCTATAGCTTGAAACACATCTCTTCGTAAATTCATTATGTAGTTATTTGGCTACAAATATATATGTAGTTATTTAGCTACGCAATTTTTTTAAAGGAAATTTTCAATCATCTTTTAACCGGCACCGCACGCGCGTTGCTGTACGTCATCATCAGCTCTTTTTCTCGAAGGGGTTCCGTTGTATATTTTCCGAAACGATATGAAAAAGTAAACATGCCAATACGACTATTCAAACCGAAACGTTCGGAAGTTATAACGAACCTAATTCGGAAGGAGAAGGTCCTTTCGGCATTTAGTGGTTGCCACGAACGAAGTGATTCGATAAACCGGAAGTGGGAAAATAGGGGACAGCATTCATTCTTATATCTTCAATTTCGCCAACCATAACACCTTGGGTTTTGCCCGTTTCCCGCTTAATGTTTTTCCACTCTTCATCTGCCATGAAGTTATTCCAAGAGGTCTCCATCGTTTGTGTATCAGGCCATTCTAATAAGTAGATGAATTTGGTTTTATCATCAGTTTTAGCTTCCCACATACCTAAAATATGAAAGTTATAAGACTTCATAATGCGAAGGGCATGATCGTTAAATCTTTTATGGAACGCATCTTTGTTATGGTCAAAAATTTCATAGATTCTTAACTGGTGGATCTTTTTGGAGCTTGTCTGCTCGGCTTGCTGGGCATAGCCCGTTGCAGTAGAAAGAATCAGCGCAAAAAAAAAATTAAAAATTTCATAAAAGAGCCTTTTGATAAATGAAAGATACAAATTTAAGCGGAGTATGCGTTAATGTTTTGTTTCGCGTTCTCGTAATCATAAAACAATTAAAATTAAGAAGATGGTGCGTCATTTGGTCTTCGGTCACCAAACACTAAAACAAGGGTAGCAATGCCGATCAGAAAAAAGCAGACAACCAGAGGAAATACCGTGTTAAGCAATAACTTGCTAATGAATGAGCCTAATGCTGCTCCAATAAAGAAAAACGAGGTTCCGTACAAGGCAGAGGCCATTCCGGCCATGTCTCCCATTGATTCCATTGCCAATGCACTGCTGTTTGGCTCAACGGCTAAGTTAAGGCCGATTAATAAAGCAACGGCAATAAAGAATAAAGATAATGGTGGAGGATCTCCCAAAATAAAAGTACTAAATAACAGTAGTGTTCCCACCACACCGTAAACAATCAGTAACCCTCGTATAGTTCGCCTCGCACCAAACTTGGACGAAAGGCGCGAATTGGTAAGTGCAGACAAAGCTGCAACAAGTCCAATGCTGGCGAAGACCCAAGCAAATAATTCAGGCTTTCCATATATTTTTCCTAAAATGTGTTCAGAACTGGAAACCCAGGAACTTAAACCCGTGAAAAGAAATGTGGTAATCAGGGTATACCTTAGAAAGATGCTGTTCCTCAGCATCAATTTTAGGGATTGAGTGATCGTCTCCCAATTCAACCTGTTTCGCCTTTCCGGAGGTAGTGATTCTTCCATTCGCAAAGACCAGACAAAGATGACCATCGCGAATAATGGAGGTGTTAAGAACACGGCCCGCCAAGACGAAAAGGATAAAATCGCCAAACCCAAAAAAGGAGCAAAAACGGGTGTAAACAAAAAGATCGTAAAAATCAGCGATAAGGTGCTGGCCATTTTATCACCAACAAATCTGTCGCGCACACCTGCAATGGCGGTCGTAAAAACAGCCGATGCGCCCATACCGGCCAAGAAGCGGGCAGCAAACATGATGTGTAGGCTAGGGGCGTAGGTTGCGGCAATGCCACCAACAATGTACAAAGGAAATCCGACTCTAAAAATAGCCAGTCTACCAAAGCGATCGGAAAGTGTACCGAAAACAAGTTGTGCAATCTGGCCCATGAAAAAAAATACGATTATTTGTGCCGTTGTATTTGATGCTGCAGGAAGATTAAAATGTGTCCTGATCTCACTAAATGCAGGCAGCATAATATCAATTCCCAATGCGGTAAGCATCATAGTACAAGCGGATAGTGCAATAAATTCAGCTGATTTCATTCGTAGGATTCCGGGCTAAGTGATGATATTGTTTTCATGTTATTTTCTTTTGTTTATGTACAAAACTATCGACTTTGATTAGTTCACAACGGGTGTAAATCTGACTTTGTTGCGGGGTAATTTGGACACTTTACCTTGCAGTATTACCTACCGCCTCTTTTTGTCATTGATTTCAAAACCAAGATATTCACTTTATTGCCATTTCCATTATCGTTAAATTTGTCTGCCGACAGTAATGCTATTCGGCAGTTGAAATTACGATGCTTACACCTAGCTGTTGTATATAAATATGTTTTCGATACAGAAAGTTTTACAAGATGATCTTAAAGGTCAGCCTATTACAAGGATGACTACGCATACTATATTCCTTTGTGAGAAAGGAGACGGTTTTATATTGATCGATGAACAGGCTGTGGACGTATTTAACAGGCAAGTTATCCTAATTCGTTGTGGGGAGGTTTGTTCTTTCGAAGGTGTTGAGTTATTTCAAGGTTATAAGTTGGTTTTTGATAATGATTTTTGGGAAAAATCACCCAAGAGTGCCAGCAATTGTAAATCTGTACTATTTGATCAATCAGCCATCAACCATTCATTACCAATCGATGGTGTCGTGCTGAAGGAGTTGATGTTCTTATTTGGTACACTATTGCTGGAGTATCAGAAGGAAAAATACATCAATAAAGAAGATGCATTGGCTGCGTTTCTCAAAATTATTATGATCAAAATTGCGAATATTAATCACAGCGATGCGGAACGATATAATGCCCTCGATAAGCAAAAATATGTTCAGTTTCTCGACCTTATTGATAAAAAAGGGATGGAGATCCATGATGTCGAGCGGTATGCCGCTATGTTGCTTCTGTCGCCGCGGCAGCTTTCTATTATTAGCAAGCGCTATTCAGGATATACAGCAAAGGTCTTAATCAATAATCATCGAATTACAGAGGCGAAACGTTTATTGCAATTTTCAAGTATGCCTATTAAGGAAATTGCTTATCAATTGAATTTCAGTACTGCGGATCATTTTAGTCATTTCTTTAAAAAATACATGAAACAATCACCACAACACTACCGGGAAGTTCTGTAGATTTTTACATGTTAATAGCAGATTCGGACATTCCCTTCGATGGGTTAACCGTCTATTTTTGACGTAAAAAAATATGTCAGTAAATAAGATTAAAATAGTTGCAGGAATCAATATTCCTGACAGTAGTATTGCTCAACAGGCTACAGAATTACTCCTTGATCATGGAACAGAATTTTTGTATAACCATTCTTTGCGGGTGTTTCTATTCTCATCGTTAAATGCGCAACGCAATAAGGTAAAGCATGATGGTGAATTATTGTATATCGCTTCTGTCTTTCATGATTTAGGATTAACAAAAAAATACAGCAGTACGAGCTTACGCTTTGAAGTCGATGGAGCTAATGCTGCCAGGGATTTCCTGAGAGGGCATGGCCTGCCCGAGGAAAAGTTAAGGTTAGTATGGGACGCCATTGCTTTACATACCACGATAGGTATTGCTGAACATAAAGAAGCGGAAGTAGCACTTATGTACTCAGGTGTAGGTTTAGATGTAATGGGTGTTGGGTACGAAGCTATTTCCGATGAACATAGAAGCGAAATTGTAACCCTATTTCCTCGTACCGATTTTAAAAAGAAAATTATACCCACTTTTTTTTCAGGCTTTGAACATAAAACGGAAACCACCTTTGGCAATATTAAGGCTGATGTTTGCGCGTTTATGATTCCGAATTTTCACCACAAAAACTTTTGTGATTGTATTTTGCATTCTCCTTGGTTGGAATAGAGTGGACGCTAGTTTTTTTATTGGTGTAAAAAATTTACTATAACTATAAGAAACAAGAAGTTGAATTTATTAAAAGTAACAATCATAACGATGTTCTTTTGTTGGCATCCGAATTGTTCAATATATTATACATCGAACATATACTAGAACAAGCTGAAGGCTCTTGATTCAATAGAGCCTTTATTCTTTTCCCCTCCCACTATCATCGGAAGTTAAAGCCAGTAAAGCTAGCTTTTCCTAATAACAAAAAACAATAGTTACTAAACAAGCACTGGTATCCTTTGTTTACTTCACAAATTAATGCTGTTTTTATGTGTTAGCTTTGTTAATTTGTGATGCAACAGCGAAAGCCAATGAAAGTTATTACAGTTTATTTCTCAAAAACAGGAAATATCCTGTGCTAATTTAGGTATTAATCCTCGTGTTACTTGTTGCATTATTTCTCACCTTTGTACTATTGAAAAACATAACATACCTATGGAAAAACATTATGGCGAGATTATCGAAATGGTAATTAGACGCAACGGTTACAGTATAAGCGAATTAAGTCGTATGATGAAAGTGAACAGAAGGTCAATATATAATTGGTTCGGGCAACCTCGAATTAAGCCGGAAATCATTTTCAAAATTGGTGTAACACTACGCCACGATTTTTCGCGGGAATTTTCTGAGCTTTTTAACACAGAGGATTTTCAAGTAGAGTTTGAGCGAAAAAAGGAATCATACCATGTTACACTTCAGAACGTAGAGGAAATCTCGTACTGGAAGGACAAGTATATTTCACTACTTGAAGAGTATAATACAGCATTAGCTCATCAATCACAAAAGTATGGAATAACAGCTGCAATGGCATAACAATCAAACCTAATAAATATGGGAGGCGGCTTCGGCCGCCTTTCTTTTTGAGCCATCAGTTTAGCGTTTTCTGCTAGATCGTTATCAAGCCTTTTGGACGATTCTAAAAACACGAGAAACCGCTTTGTTATCAGTATTCCAATTTCTTTCCAGTTTCGACCCCTAATCTTGCTGCGGAACAAAAGAAATATCGAATGAGAAAATGGATACTACTGATGTTGTTGCTCTCCATCCTAAAATGGAGTTTTGCACAAACAGATCAAAAGGAATTGCCTTTAAAGTTAAAACACGCAGAGCCGCTCTACATGGATTTGATACGTGATTTAGGGGCTCATAAAGGAGAAAAAGAGATTAACGTGGGGTTGAATTACGGAAGAGATCAGGCTTATAAGGAAATTGGCGGATTTGTGGAATATGAATTTGCGGTTGCCAATCGCTGGGGAATGGAATTGGAGGCTGATTTTTCCTTTTACAAAGCCAATCATTCGGATCAATTGGCTCAGATTCCACGCAATCGGGTCGAAGGACTTAAATGGGCAAATCAATATACTTTCCTGGTTTCCGACCGATGGCAGACTTCCATGGCATTCGCGTTTGTTCATGAATTTCGTTTTCATTCTTTTTATTCTATTCGACATCAACATCAGTTAATGAAGGGAACGGCGGAAAATCCCGTATTCATCGTTGCCAAGCGCTGGGGAAAACATTTTCACTCCCTCGTGTATACTGGACCTGAATGGGTATTTTCACCCGGGAAGGGGAATGATTATTTGGGATATCAACTGCATACCAGCATTCATTATGCATGGAATGGAGGACATTTCTTTGGAATTGAGTGTAATCAAGAAAAGGATATGATGGGATGGCATACGGTATTACATCCACAAATGAAACTGGCATTAGCTAGAAACGTAGCTATCGGTTTGATAACGGGGATGCCATTGGGGAATACAACGGAGAAAATCAGCTTGATGACACGCTTAGTAGTGGAGCTTTAGGAGGTAAAAAGCAAAAAAACCGACAATTTATTCCGATGAGAAAATACTTTTAAATATATTAGACCTAGCAATTAAATACCGGAAGGAATAAGTAAATGTGGAGCAGCAAAAATAAATACAATGTGGAATCGCACAAGAATCACCGCGTTATTTGGCGTTAAATATCCGATCTTACTCGGACCAATGGGAGGGGGTTTTTCAACACCTGAGTTGTTGGCGGCTGTTTCAAATGCAGGCGGTTTGGGTAGCTTTGGCGCTTATACCTTAACACCTCAGGAGATAAGGGAGACTGACAAAGCCATTCGTCAGTTGACGGATCAACCTTACAACTTTAATTTATGGGTATCCGATGTGGACGGACGACTGAAGAACTATCCTATGGAGGCATTGGAAAAAGTAAAGCAACGGTTCAAACCCTATTTTGACGAATTGAGTATTCCCATGCCAGCGTTATCCACTGATATCCCTTCTAAGTTCGAAAATCAAGTGGAGGTTATATTTGAAATCAAACCGGCCGTATTCAGTTTTATTTTCGGAGTTCCATCGCCCGAAATTCTTCGAGAATGTAGACGGTTGAATATTAAGACTGTGGGTGCAGCCACGACGCTTGATGAAGCACTTCTGCTGGAAGAAGCCGGTGTTGATGCCTTGGTAGCTGCTGGTTTTGAAGGGGGAGGGCATAGACCTTCTTTTCTTCGTCCGCCACAAGAATCATTTACCGGTTTGTTTGCACTTCTACAGCAACTGAAATCTCATATAAGGATTCCGATCATTGCTGCCGGTGGAATATCCGATGGCAAAGGGATTGCGGCAGCATGCTGTTTGGGCGCTGATGCCGTACAATTAGGTACTGCCTTTGTTGCTTGTGAAGAGTGTAATGCTAGCGATGCCCATCGCGCCAAGCTCTTTTCAAAAGAAGGCCGATATACCGTTGTCTCGAAATCACTTACTGGTAGAATGGGGCGGATGATTAAAAATCGGATCGCTGACGAAATTTCCCTGGATCATGACATTCTTCCGTTTCCATTACATACCAAATTGTTGATGCCCTTAAAGAAAGCTGCTTTGGAACAGGGGAGGACAGATTTGGTAAACTTCTGGTCTGGCCAGCATAAAGGTTTTGTTCATCGCAAGGCGGATGAATTAATGACTTCCTTAATTAAAGAAGCTTCCATGTTATTAAAGATCTAGTTAGCGTATCGAATATCCTTTGAATACTGCTTTCGTGAGTAAAAGATGTGAGTTGGATAAGATGATTTCCTTTTTATTTTTTAGGAATAGCTTCTAATACCTGTTTAACCAAGCCGTTCATCTCTTTGTTTTCAATCCAACGGGCTACAATGATCAAATCGTGTTCAGGATCACAATAAATCATATTCGTGCCATTACCAATATGTACCCAAGTAGAGGCTGGCGCAGAAGGGAGCAGTTTTTTATCGGTGTTTAAAAACCAGTTCATATACCCATAACCCCGATTCGCATTCGTTGGTATTAAAGCCTGTTTTATCCATTGCTCGCTGATGAGTTGTTGTCCATTCCAACTGCCATGGTGTAATGTTAACAACCCGAAACGTGCCATATCGTAGGCATTGATGAAAAGCCCTCCGCCCCAATGGCCACCTCCACTTACAACTTGTACTGGCTGTCCGTCAAGAACAATCCACGAATTCTGATAACCTGTCCATCGCCAAGTACCCGAAGCACCAATAGGGTCCATAATGTGCTCTTTTAGTACCAGTGGTAGCGACCGTCGCCAAACGATGGTCGCCGCCAATGCCAGTGCATTGACACGCACATCATTATATTTCCAAACGGAGCCGGGCACATTGCGTTCACGGATTTTCCATTGATCGATATCGCCTTCAGGCCTGTCCGCCCAATCATATTTATCCCAAAGCATACCTTCCCAATCACTTGTTTGCCTTAACATCACCTCCCAAGTTAATTTGCGATTATGTTTGGATTCAAAAGGGTATATTAGTTCAGGATAAGTCTTTCGTTCAGGTTGATAACGTTCTATTGGTGGTATTATTTTATAGATCGTATCAGCAGTATTGCGAATCAATCCGTGATCCACAGCCAGTCCAACTATAGTAGATAAAAAGCTCTTTGTTACACTATGGGTCATGTCGATACGGGAGGGCTCGCCCCATTGTGCTACGATATAACCTTTATAAATGATGAGCCCGGTGGCATTTCCACGATCCTTTATAGGTCCGATTGGGTCACTCATCGGTTCTTTTCCAAAGCTGTATAATTGCGCAAGTTCACCATCCTTAGGTGATTTTGTTTCATGAGTTACAGCGAAATCCAAGGCTTTTGAGAGCATTTTGCGATCGAGCCCCAACGCTTCGGCTTCTCGATGTTCCCAGGTCGAAGCAGGTGGAAAATAGGTGTTTAGTTTTTTATTTATTTGGCCATAAGTTGGCAATACAACAAGTAGCCAAAAGCTGAAGTAGAACCATGCTTTCATGTAGGAAATATAAGGGATTTCCGGCTAAAAAATAAAATAGGTATTTTGACACACGCACGAGTATGCAAAAAAGAAGCTACCTTACAAGAGATAACTTCTTTTGTTCTACTGTCAATAAATACTGACGTAGGTTGCATTACCTTGATGTCTATCAACGACCTGCCATTTCTTCGTAGGTTGGTCCATACAAACCAGGTACTTTATTACCTGTTGCACGAAGATAAACGATCAACTCGCCTCTGTGATGGTAGATATGATTAAAAAGGAAACCTCGTGCAACAATGCCGCGTGGCATTGGACCAAGCACGGTACGATCGCCCACCTTCATCGTCCATTGCTCTTGCAAACTTTCCTCGCTTATAGACTGTAGCGCTGCTCGTGCCATTTCAACATTCTTTTCAAAAAATTCAAGTGTCGCTTTGATATCAACCGCTTCTCCACGCTCAAGATGATCGGCCGCTAAATCATATACGTCTTGGGTAAGTGTACCTGCGTACCAGTGGTATATGGTAGCAATATGTTGTGCCAGCTCGCCCATAGTCCACGAAACGGTGGAAGGTTTGTAATTAATATCTCTTTCAGGCACAGCTTGTAATAGTTTTCGGGTATTGTTTACTTCGTGCTCAAACTCGGCAATAAGGGATTGTAGTATCATAATCGGTTGTTTTCACAAACTTATATAAATTGCATTTTTTTCACAAATGTTATTTTGTTTGTTAAGCCGACATATGCATTATTACATCGCATTTAAAATAAGGCCATAGATTGTTGATCATTGTTTAGGGCGTTGTGGCTGTGTATTAAAGAATAAACTACTAAAACTATATAGTTTGTGTATTATATATTTTATTCTAATTTTGCTGCAACTTTCTTCGGACGGTCTGACGCAGGAAAAAACCTGCATTTATTTTACTAAGAACTTAACCATATCGAAAAATGATTTTACTCATCAGGACAGGGCCGAAAAGCCTTATTCCCTTTTTGCTGCTACTCGCCAGTACCTACTATGGCCTTTATGCGCAGCAAACGAAACCACTCATTAATTCAACCTTAAAAGGAAATGTGCAAGATGCGCAGACAGGTGAAGCCATCGCTGGTGCTACACTCACGTTGGAAGGTACTACGCATCGAGCTACTTCTGATGGTAATGGGCGATTTAATTTCGTGACAGGCCAGCGATTTCCGTACACAGTAATAGTCAGCTATGTAGGCTACAAAACGCGCACGCTTATTGTGAACGAGAGCGAGATTGCAATTCAACTGGAACCCAATTTAAATGAACTAGAAGGTGTAGTAGTTGTTGGATATGGCACTCAAAAGAAAAGTACACTCACGGGAGCAGTTGCTACAGTCGATTCAAAATTTCTTTCAAACAGGCCTATTACCAACGCCACGCAAGCCCTGCAGGGAGCAAATGGGGTTTACGTTAATCAAAATAAAGGACGCCCGGGAGCAGAAGGCAACACCATTCGCATACGGGGTGTAGGTACGTTAAACAATAACAATCCGCTGGTGCTAGTGGATGGCATTGAATATCCTCTAAGTGAAGTGAACCCAAATGATATTGAAAGTGTCTCCATTTTGAAGGATGCCGCTTCGGCTGCAATCTATGGTAACCGTGCAGCGAATGGCGTCATTCTTGTGAAAACAAAAACCGGGCAAAAAGGCCAATTTCAAGTAGACTACAACGTTTATGCAGGCTCTCAGCGCGCAACTTTTAAGCCGAATGTCGTGTCGAACGCTGTGCAGTATATGGAAGGTAAAAACAGGGCGTTGGCTAACGAAGGGAAACCCGCAGAGTACGAGCAACAGCTTTTAGATGAGTATCGTGGTGGTACAGACCCCTTTATTTATCCTAATACCAATTGGTTTGATGTTATGTACCGAAATGCACCTATTCAGGAGCATAACTTGCGATTGTCGGGTGGTGGAGAAAAAACAAGTTTTTCGCTATCTTTTGGTTATTTGAACCAAGAGGGTGTATTACTTGCTACAGATGCTAAAAAATACACCTTAAATAGTAATGTACAGTCCGACCTGAGTTCTTGGTTAAAAATTGGTGCCAACGTTATGGGAACTTTTTGGAATGACAGAGAGAGCGCCTATACGGCTGATGAAGGAAATGGTGAAGGAGGTATTATGGGACTTCTGTACAGAGGCTTGCCTATGCAGGCGCCCTATGCGCAAGATGGCAGTTATGCTGATCAGTGGGTACGTGTACCTGGGCATAATTTTTTCCGAAATCCATTAGCACTATCCTACGAAGGCTTTCGAAGAAATCATCGCTATCGCACCTTGGCCAATGTATTTGCGGAGTTTAAGCTCCCATTAGGTCTTACTTATAAAATCACCGCGGCCGCTAATATCTTCTTTGGCAAGGAAAAATATGCATATCCACAAATCTCCTTAACTAACCCCAAGACGGGTGCGGTGACACCAATGGGAAATATACCAGCGCGAGGTGTGCAAGAGATCGCCAGAGACAGCGTAGCCCTAACAAACTTTCATACGGTGAATTTTGTACGCCAAATCGGTGACCATTCCGTTAATGCATTAGCTGGATTCAGTATTGAACGATTCGATGATGGTAATTTTGATGCATATAATCAGGGTTATCTGGGCAATGAACTGAATGAACTCGACGCTGGCAGCACCGCACCGGCGGTAGGCGGTAAGTCGTCGCAATCGCGGCTACAATCATACTTTGGTCGTATAAATTACAGTTTTCGCGATAAGTATATTTTTGAGGCCAATGTGCGGTATGACGGTTCGTCCCGATTTGCTAAAGACAAGCGATGGGGATTGTTTCCCTCATTCTCCGGTGCCTGGCGGCTGAATAAAGAACCCTTTTTATCAGAGGCTACCTGGATTGATAATTTCAAATTAAGAGCATCTTGGGGGCAATTGGGAAATCAGAACATCCCCCTATATAGCTATGTTAATGCCATTAGTTTAGGTAATAATTACAGTTTTAACAATAATGTGGTTCCTGGCACGGCCATCGTCCAAATCGCTGATCCCTCCATTTCTTGGGAAACGACAACGATGACGAACATTGGGCTTGATTTTGATGTTTTACAAGGAAAGCTGGCTCTTCAGCTTGATGTGTTTGACAAAACTACCAGCGAAATTTTAAGGCAGGTCAATGTACCGGCACAGGTTGGTAATCTAACCGGTCCGTTCCGAAATATCGGAAAAGTATCGAACAAAGGAATCGAGCTATCTTTAGCTTACCAGAATATTATTGGTGATTTCCGCTATCGATTAAGCGGTAATTTGGCTTATCTAAAAAATAAGGTGTTAGATGTAAAGGGTAATGTATATTACGATGGGGCTACTATTATTCGAGAAGGGGATCCAATAAGTGCCTTTTACGGTTTGCAATCTGCCGGAATCTTTCAGAATGAAGCAGAAATTGAACAACATGCGTTTCAGGCTGCCAATACGAGACCAGGCGATATCCGTTATGTCGATCAAAACGGAGATGGTATTGTCGATAATAACGACCGAATAGTTATTGGAAGTAGTGTCCCTAAATATACTTACGGATTTACATTAAGCGGATCTTATAAAAACGTTGATCTTGACTTGTTTTTTCAGGGAGTAGCTGATGTAGATACTTATGCCAATGGTAACTTGGCCTTCCCTTATAGAAATGGAGCAGGAGTGACAACAGAATGGTTAACAGATTCATGGACACCCGAAAACCCAGGGGCTCGATTGCCTATTCTTACAACATCTTCTGGATATCCACAGAATTTTCTAACCTCTGATTTCTGGATAAAAGATGCCAGTTATTTACGATTAAAAAATATTCAACTTGCCTATAGCCTTCCAAACGCTTGGCTAGAACACCTCCATATTCGACGATTTAAAGTTTTTGTGAACGCACAAAATTACTTAACCTTCACAAATTTCAAATTAGGTGATCCCGAGCGTAATTTAACGCGGGCAAATATGATCGACTATCCGAACTATAAATCCATAACAGCAGGAATTAATTTAACGCTTTAATGTTGTTCGGGCAATAAATAAAATTATATAAAAATGAAATTACTTTGCAAATATCTGCTACTAGGCAACTTGCTTTTGTTCGGTAGTTGTTCTTCTTTTCTCGATGTTGAGCCTACTGATCGTTATACCGATGATAATTATTGGGAAACGGAAGAACGCATTGTGGCCAGCCTTAATGGTGTATATGCTTCCTTATTGCATACTGGTTTATACGGAGGTACAACGCCTCTTTATTTTGAGAATCTTTCTCCCAATACCTATCGCTATCAAGGTGATTATAATTTAGTGGCCCAAGGGCAGCACAACGCGAATACAACGCTATTTTATACGGTGTGGCAAGGTGCTTATCAAGGAATTGGACGTGCTAACAACCTATTGGCCAATATTGATAAAGTCGATATGGATGAAAGTAGACGGAAGCGTTATATCGCAGAGGCAAAATTTTTGAGGGCGGTATTTTACTTTCCATTATGGAATCTATTCGGCGGTGCACCGCTTATTTTGGAGGCAACCAATGATGCTACTCAGTCCAATTTACCTCGAAATACGGCCGATGAAATCTATACCCAACTTCTGCAGGACCTTAATGATGCGATCCCTGATTTACCGACCAGCTACGGAGCCAACGAAAAAGGCAGAGCCACTAACGGTGCGGCAAAGGCATTCAAAACCCGTGTGTTGCTCTATGCGAATCGGTGGCAAGAAGCAGCAGAAACCGCCAAGGAAATAATTGATGCGAACAACTATCGATTGTTTCCAGACTATCGTGGGTTGTTTTATTTAGAAAACGAAGGAAATGAAGAGGTGATTTTCGATGTGCAGTTTAAGTTTCCTGAATTTACACATGGATTCGATATTAATTTGGATCAATACAATAATGTTGGACCATTACCTGATTTGGTAAATGCTTATTACGATAAAGAAGGAAAAAGTATCGATCAATCAACAATTTACAATCCTGCTAAACCCTACGAAAACCGAGATCCTCGGTTGCAGGCTACCGTAATTGTAAAAGGAAGCTTGTTTAAAGGGGCCGTTGTGACGGAAGGGCAATATCCACGAACAGGTTATGGACAGAAGAAATATACGGTGTTCAAGGATGACATACCTGCAGCTACAATCCCAGATGGCCAATCTGAATTAAATTATATTTTACTTCGTTATGCAGATGTTCTATTGATGTATGCGGAAGCTCATAATGAGGCTTTTGGTCCCGATCCCTCTGCTTATGATGCACTACAGCAGGTAAGAAATCGTGTGGGGATGCCACCTGTGCCTACTAACCTGTCACAGGATGAATTGCGAAAAGAGATAAGACATGAGCGGCGCATCGAGTTAGCTGGCGAGGGACTCTATTATTACGATGTAAGACGATGGGGGATTGCACATGACGTACTTAATGGCGATATTTACAACGATAAGGGGCAACGTATCGATACAAGGCGGTTTGATGCACAACGAGATGGGCTTTGGCCAATTCCCGCGATCGCCATCCAAGAGAATACCGCATTAGTGCAGAATCCCGGGTATGGCAATTAGGGGGCACTATGGTAACCAAATATATTATATAACTAAATAATGATTAACGAATGAGGAAATTTTTTTTATTACCATTTTTACTGATACTTTTTTTGGCATTTGATACCGTAGCCCAAGAGAAGAAACCGAACATCATTTTCATCCTAGCCGATGATCTTGGTTATGGCGATGTGGGCTTCAACGGCCAGAAACTAATTAATACCCCCCATTTAGATCGTCTGGCGAGAGAGGGTATGCGCTTCAATCAATTTTATGCGGGAACCGCCGTGTGTGCTCCTTCTAGATCATCGCTGATGAGTGGGCAACATACGGGCCACACCTTTATCCGTGGTAATCTAGGTGTGGAACCAGAAGGACAGTATCCCATTCCCGATTCAGTGGAGACACTCGCTGAGGTGTTAAAACAGGCGGGTTATCAAACCGGCGCCTTTGGGAAGTGGGGCTTGGGGCCGGTAGGTTCCGAGGGAGATCCGAACAAGCAGGGCTTTGATCGTTTTTACGGCTATAACTGTCAATCCCTAGCACATCGTTATTATCCTACCCATTTATGGGACAACGGGGAGAAAGTGGTGTTGAAAGAAAATGGTAATTTGGAGTATAACAAGCAATATGCACCTGATTTAATACAAACGCAAGCCCTTGGTTTTATCGAAACTCATAAGGATCAACCCTTTTTTCTTTTTTTACCATATATATTACCGCATGCGGAACTGTTGGTGCCTGATGACAGCATCTTTCAATACTATAAAGGAAAATTTGAGGAAAAGCCTTTCAAAGGTTTTGATTACGGGCAAGGCGCAAAATCCGGCGGTTATGCTTCTCAGCAATATCCGCATGCCACATTTGCAGCAATGGTTGCGCGTCTGGATTTATATGTCGGACAGATTGAGGAGAAACTACGTCAATTAGGACTAGACGAAAATACCCTCATCATTTTTACCAGTGATAATGGTCCACATAAAGAAGGAGGAGCCGATCCCGTTTTCTTTCAAAGCTCAGGAGGATTTCGCGGGATAAAACGGGACCTATATGAAGGTGGGATACGGGTGCCATTTGTAGCCAAATGGCCAAAGGCAATCCGGGCGGGCGAAGAAAGTGAATTTACTGGTACCTTTTGGGATATCTTTCCAACATTTGCGGAACTGGCAGGAGCGAAGACCTCCGAATCAATCGATGGTATATCATTCGTAAATACGCTGTTAGGCAGGGGGGGACAGAAGAAACATCAATACCTGTATTGGGAGTTTCACGAACAGGGCAGTAAACAGGCGGTACGTTATGGCAAATGGAAAGGCGTAAGGTTAAATGTAAAAGAAAACGAGCGCGCACCCATTGAATTGTATGACTTAACGGTGGATAAAGAAGAAAAGGATGATTTAGCTGCTCGCCATCCTGAGGTCGTGAAAGAAATAGCAACTTTCATGCAGCAAGCACATTTGGATAGCCCAATCTTTCCGTGGGAGTAGGAGATGTTTGCTTACCGTGCTTATTCAACATGATGTTCCATTTTGGAACATCATGTTTTAAATATTCAGTAATCCAAATGTTTGATAGTTGTACTTTTTTACTCCTCCCGAAGGGACTTTATCGGATTAGCGACGGCTGCTTTAATGGCTTGGGAACTTACTGTTAGTAAAGCAATTGTGATTGCAAGTACACCGGTTAAAACAAATACCCACCACTCAATGCCGATACGATACGAATAGCTTTCAAGCCATGAATCCATCGCAAACCAAGCGATGGGTGAAGCAATGACAAAAGAAATTATTACCAGCTTTAGAAAGTCTAACGATAAGAGTTGTGTTACACTCCATACGGAAGCCCCTAAAACTTTTCGAATACCAATTTCTTTTGTGCGACTTTCAGACATATAAGCTGACAGGCCGAATAAACCCAAACAAGAGATCAGAATGGTCAGGCAGGCAAATAAACCCGCTAGTTTACCTGTCCGTTCTGCATTTTGAAATTTCTGTGCATAGTCCTCATCTGCAAAAATATAGCGGAATGGATATTGGGGATTGTAGGCTTTCAATATTTTTTCCATTCCCGCCAAATTATGTGTTGTTGTATTGATGGGATTTAGCTTGATATGAACAATGTTTCGTGAATAACCTTTGGGGCCAAATACCATCAAAGGACTCATGTTTTGCTGAAAAGGAGATTCGATAATAAAATCTTTAACAACACCAACGACATGAAATACCAAGTCGCCCCCTCGTTGATGTATTTGTGTTCCAATTGGGTTGGTTAACCGCATTGCTTTTACCGCTGTTTCATTTAAAACGATAGCCATGCTATCAGTTGGGTATTGGTATACATCAATATCGCGACCTTGAGTGATGTTTATGTTAAAGGTTTTGGCAAAATCTGCATCCGAACCCAAACGCAAAAAGTCAATTTTTTCATCTGTTTTCGTGCTGCCGTCCCAATAGAACCCCCAACTATCACTCCACCGCTGCGTAATGGGGTTCGCTGATAACGTGACGGACGTCGCTAATTGTTTATTTAGTAGTTCATTTTTAATGGCTGTATAGTGTTTTCCAATATTACCTTCCGTAAAGATAAATACGACATTATCTTTTGCATAACCTGTATCACGTTTCAATCCATATTGAACTTGGTGATAAACAATAATCGTCGCAATAATAAGAACAATAGCAATAGTAAACTGTATGGTAACAAGTATCTTCCGTGGCGTTACCAGCGCATTTGTTTTCTTAAAAGTGCCTTTTAAAACACTTACCGGCCTAAATGAAGATAAGTAAAATGCCGGATAACTTCCTGCCATGATGCCGGTGAGCAGTATAAAGCCGAGGGCACACAACCAAAAAAGTAGATTACCATACGGAATAAATAGTGTTTTATTGACCAATTGATTGAAGGGGCCGAGGCTCAATTGTACCATGAGTATTGCGATTAAAAACGAAAAAATACTCAGTAAAGTACTTTCAATTAAGAACTGTAAGATCAGCATTTCTTTTCTTACACCCGCAACCTTTCGAATACCCACTTCCTTCGCACGTCGCTCACTGCGCGCTGTACTCATATTCATGAAATTAATACAGGCAATCAGTAATATGAATATAGCAAGGACAATAAATAACCTTACCGTCACCATATTTCCTGCGACTAACTTGGCATTTTCCGATTTCCCATATAAATAGTAGCGACTTAAAGACTGTGTAAACACCTCTGTTGTAGAAGCATCTTCAGATCCTTTGGTATGATCTATAGTGATTGTTCTTACTTTGTCGTCAAAGACCTGCCTACTTGCTCCGGTTTTCAACAGTGCATAGGTTCTTGTCGAATTATTGCCCCAATAGGTGTCATTTTCACCGAGCTGATCCAAATAATCCCAAGGCAATAGGTAATCGAATTCAAGCAGGGTGTTATTGGGTAGATCCTTCATAATACCAGTTACCGTTGCATTATGACTACTATCTATTCTAATAATCTTGCCCATAGCATTCTCGTTTCCAAATAGTGTTTTGGCAAATTTCTCCGTCAGAACAATACTGTGTCCATCAGACAAAGCTTTCCGTGCATTGCCATGTAACAGTGGAAAAGTGAATATATTAAAGAAACTACTATCGGTGAACGCTCCCTGCACATTTAGTTTTTTTTCACCTACCGTTAGAAGGAAGTTAATGTTGGTGAAGCGCGTTGCATCTTCTATCTCGGGGTAATCCGTTTTCAACGTCGGTGCAAGTATTTTTGGTGTGTTATTCCAAGCCCACCGGTTACCATCAGGGTTTATATCTCGATTGTACATTACATAGATGCGATCCTCCTTCTCATGGAAACGTTCCATACTCAATTCATTTTGTACCCAAAGCATAATGAGTATCACGGCAGCCATTCCTATCGATAAACCGGAGATGTTTATCAGCGAGTAGGCCTTACTCTTCAGAAAATCGCGCAATAGCATTTTCAGATAATTTTTTATCATAATTCTTCATTTGGTATCTTCCTGTAAAAGATGCAAAGTGTATGCAACACCTAATCAATTGATTACAAGAGGTGTTTTGCCTTCCCATAACTAGAGCAGTGTATCAATTAATCGGCCAATATGAAAAAGATACAAGGAGATCAAATAAACGCATTTGATCCCTATAAATACGTTTGAAAACGAACACTTACTGTTCGAATTCGTTCACATCCCGTTTTTTGTAGAAGAGGAGAAAAAAGTCAGATGAGCTAATTTCAATTGAAGAAAAACTGATCAAGCGCATTGTTGAAATCATTTGATTTTTCCATCATTGGCGCATGCCCACATTCAGGTAAATATACAAGTTGAGCATTTGGGAGCATATCCCTAAAATCTTCTGCAACAGTTGGGGGTGTAATTCGATCATCCTTACCCCAAATCAAAAGAACAGGCATCGCTATTTTTGGTAGTAAATTGCTCACATAGTTGCGTTGGGTAATTTTTGCCGTTTTGATGATCTGCAAGCATCTTTTATTGTCCGATAAAATTTCGAATACCTCGTCCACCAATTCTCTTGTTGCCCATTTGGGATCATAAAAAGTATAAGCTACCCGTTCTCGAATATAAGAATAGTCATGTCGACGTGGATAACTCCCGATCGTGTAGTTTTCATAGAGTCCCGAACTACCTGTTAGCACTAATTTTTCTACTTTATCGGCATTCTGATAGGCATATAAAATGGCAATGTGACCTCCCAGTGAATTTCCGATCAAGATGATTCGTTTTAGATTCTTTGCGTTAATGTATTCTTCCAGGTAGTTAACGAGGTGGTCCAATATATTTTCCTCGTGTGTATTGTAAATAGGCAGTATGGGAACATGAACATTAAACTTCTTTTCGTAATAAGGGATTACATTTTCCCAGTTACTTAAACCACCAAATAATCCGTGCAATAAAATTAGGTTTTGTTTCATCTTTATTTACAAAGATCGTTGTCTGACAATCGCGACGCTGTGATTTTAGTCACGAAAATGCTGCGATCTACTGAGCAAATTTAATCTTGCTCTGCTCAGTGCTTCTCTACTTACGTAGAGATATTTGGCAATATTGGTGAGCGAAATTTTTTTAATAATGGCAGGTCGGTTTTCCAATAGAAACTTGTAACGCTTTAATGGACTTTTTAGGGACAAAATATATTGGTGTTCGAGATCTTGTTCAGCGATTTCTTGATAAATTTGAAGATTGACATTGGAAATACTCATATGCAGATTATACAAGGGTTGTACTTCCCTAATATTTATTCTTCTTATCATCGAATCTTCCAGGGCAGTAATGGCGATCGCTGAGGGGGCCATTTGATAGTAACTTTCGCAGTTTGCCAAAAAATCATCAGCAAAACCAAACCGTAAAATCTTCTCATTGCCTTCGTCATCAAAAATTGTGAATGCAAACTTTCCCGAAATTACAAAGGCCGCATATCGGGCAATCTTACCGTACTGCAAAAAGCTTTCGCCTTTTTTGATGGCTTTTACCTTTGTCATGCTGTCGAGTAATTTCCATTCTTCCTCTGTCACAATCGAATATTTCGCTCGCAAACGATGGTACCAGTCGTGATGATTGGGTTTCATATATAAAATCCTGTTTTATATTGTAAAGCCGTATATACTCCGCTATGTAAAAAAAAATACGGCTGCGTTGTATGTACAAATATAAATGCCCCCTTTTTTAAGAAACGTGATTGTGGTCACGAAAAGTGTGTATCGGTTTGATCACGAGCGAAAAAAGGGGATTCGCGAAAATTATTTGGCCCGTTATTTTATATTTATAGGTATCCGTACTTTTTCCCAGACCAATGCGATGCCCTGCTCATTAACCTCATAGGTCAAATTTTCCATCATCGGATTGCTGATCGGTTGGACCGATATCGTTAGTACATCTTGTGAACGATCCAAATTGGCTTCACCATTTTGTTTGATCCCCGATTGTCCAGTCTGCGAATTGAAGATCATAGTCCACGATGTTTTTCCGGGGATGGCAAAAAGACTATAACGACCTGCGGGAAGATTTTTTCCGTCTATGGTTAGATCCTTATCTGTTTCAAAGACTGTAGCTGCGTTAGCGCCTGCCCGCCAGATTTTATCATAAGGTACTAGCGCTCCCCAAATGGTTCTACCCTTAACACTTGGACTGCTGTAATCGATGGATATAGTTGCCTGCCCAATTTTACCGACAGCACTTTTATGAGGGCTTTTGCCGCAAGAAGCAAAACTAGTCATTAACAGGACGAAAAAGATAGTCGTTATCCTTGGATAACGGATATGCGTAATTGGTTTCATGAGAAGATTTATTAATCCGTGTCTTACGAATATAAGATAAATTTAAAAAAGAACGCTTAATAGTACAGTTACAGATTAAACTGAGCTATATAGGCAACAAAATTGAGCCATAGGAAAAAGCTTGGTGGGGATGGGAACGTTGATCTTTGTTATGTAAATCAATAGAACAGAACAATGACAACAATAAAGAAAATAGCCTTAGGCAAAAATGGACCACTTGTTTCCAAACTCGGATTAGGTTGTATGCGTATGTCGTCCGTTTGGGGAGGCGAGATGAAGGATGAAAAAGAAAGTATTATTACCATCCAGCAAGCCCTGGATAGTGGCATTAACTTTGTAAATACAGGAGATTTCTACGGAAGTGGGCATAACGAGCTTTTGGTAGGAAAGGCCGTTAAAGGACGTCGCGAAGATGCCTTTATAAGTGTTAAGTTCGGTGCCATTTTTTATGGCGGGCAGTGGATTGGATTAGATTTACGCCCCATCGCGATCAAAAATTTCATCAATTATTCATTAGTTAGGTTAGGAGTCGAGACGATCGACCTCTATCAACCCTGTAGAATGGATAACAGTGTTCCGATAGAAGATGTGATTGGAACCATTGCCGACTTAATTCAAGAAGGGAAGGTACGTTATTTAGGTGTTTCAGAAATAACAGCCGATCAGCTACGGAAAGCGAATAGTGTGTATCCGGTAACTGCCTTGGAGATCGGTTATTCGCTGGCCGATCGCCAAATAGAACATGATTTACTTCCTGTGGCAAAAGAGCTAGGTGTAGGCGTGGTGGCATTTGCGAATACAGCTGAAGGTTTGCTCACAGGCGAAATGAAAGCACCGCTCCCTGCTGACGACTATCATCTTCATTTCGCTCGGTTTCAAGGAGAGAACTTAATTAAGAATCTAGAAAAAGTTGAACTGTTAAAGCAAATGGCAGCAGAAAAAGGATATACACCTACACAGTTGGCAATTGCATGGGTCAACACACAAGGTGATCATATTATGCCCTTGGTAAGTATGAGTAGGAGATCACGATTATCCGAAAATATCGAGGCTATGGAGATTCATTTCACAGCCGCGGAGGAAAATATACTCAATATGCATTTTTCATCAGGGGCGATACTTGGAGGAACCTATCTACAGCGATAAGTACTTGCAATAAGCCAAGCTTGTTTTATATCTTTATGTCATGACAAATCCAACTGAAATAATCCCAAGAGTAATCTTTTTTTCCTATCTGACAAGCCTAAAAAAGGAAAAGGGGGCCGTTCTGGGCCATAACACATTAGTATTACAGGTTTCAGGCCATTTTACGTTGGAAACCGCCAGTCAAAAGATCTCCATGAACCGTGGTCAGATGCTGCTAATGCAAAAAATCAATTAGGGGAAATTACCAAGACACCCTTGGAGGGGGAGGGCTATCAAACCATTGTTATAAGTCTTAGGGAAGACTTGCTTCGGCAGATTGCGCTTGAGGAACAGATTGAGATCGCGGAAAAATACACGGGACCTCCTAATCTACTGATTCCTGAAGATGATTTTTTACGAGCTTTTTTTCAATCCATCATACCCTATACTCGTTATCCAGAAGAAAAAATAATCAATACCTTGGGCCGATTGAAAGTAAAAGAGGCTGTATATTTGCTTCTTAATGCCATGCCCCATCTCCAGGGATTTCTATTCGATTTTTCCGAACCCTATAAGATTGATCTGGAAAAATTCATGCAGTGCAATTTTCATTACAATGTTCCGATAGCGAAATTTGCGCGACTTACCGGGAGAAGTCTTGCCGGGTTCAAGCGTGATTTTCAAAAAATATTTGGCATGCCGCCACGTCATTGGTTACAAGAAAGGAGATTGACAGAGGCTCGACGTCTTTTAGAAAAAAAGAAGAAGAAACCATCTGCCATTTATCTCGATCTCGGATTTGAAAGTCTCTCACATTTCTCCCATGCTTTTAAGAAAAAATTTGGGAGAGCACCTTCCGCGTACTTGATTTAGTTAGTACTTTTTTCCAACAAGGCAAAAGTACACCAAAGATAAGGTGCTTGTCCGTGATAGTCTCCCACATGACGGGGACGATCATAATAATACTGCTTATCGTTCTTTTTATTCGTTCCGACGCAAACTTCCGTTACATCACCTTTCTCATTGATATAAGATACGAGGGCCATCCAAGCTTTTCGAGCCGCAGGGCCATATGTTTTCGCATCCAACCATCCATGTTTAACGCCCGTAATAAATGCATAAGTAAACATTGCTGATCCTGAAGTCTCCGCCCAACAGTCTTTCTCATCAATTAATTGATTCCACATCCCACTTGCCATTTGATAATCCTTTAAGCTTTTCATCATGGTGTGGTAGCCTTGTAGAATACGAGGTCGATCCTTATGGTCTGTGGGTAAGCAGCGTAATAATTCCGTCATACCCGCGGCCATCCATCCATTGCCGCGCCCCCAATAAAAAGGAACATCAGGTGCATGATAGAAAAGACCATTCGGACGCTGCAATTCATTCAAATAAAGGACCATTTCTTTGGCAGCTCGATCAAGATATTTCAAATCTCCAGTAACCCTGTAAGCCTGTGTTTGTACGATTGTAATCATATACATGTCGTCAATCCATAGCCGTGTTTGCCAAGAATAGCCTTTTTCTGCCCACTCCTTTTGATCCGGCTTTGCCTCATCAGGAACTTCCCATTGCGTGTCTGCGTAAGGCATACCTAATGCATTGTATCTTTCCTCCTTCGTTATTTGAAACAGTGTTAGCGGTAAACTTCCGAACATATTCAGGTCCACATGATTCTTGATGGGAAGTAGTTCCTTTTCACTTGAGAATAGAGGTTCAAACCGATTTTGTAAACGCTTAATAAGTTCATTATCCTTTGTCATCGATGCAAATTGGAGAGCACCATTCCAATTAAAGGTTTCTGGATAGCTGATCCATTTCCCGCCATGAAGCATGTGCTTTCCTTCCAAAAATCGGTACGCTAAGCGCTTACCTACCTCTTCGGGTGTATATCCTTTTGGGAAGTCGATGAGAAGATTTTTTTGGGCAAACGAAAATTGAAAAGCGCATATCGTTAATGTCAATAAAAACAGCTTTTTACGCATAATAATTAATTTTTATATTTAAATAGTAGAATTTTTATTTTTCATCCTTACAAGCCGGTAAGCGGTATCCTGTATTCAACTCAGTTTACTTTTGCATGTTACCACAACACACAATATATCGTTGCTGGCCATACTGCCTTTCTGGAGCTAATTCGCCACTCGAACTATTCTCCCAAAAGTTCGGTCGCACACCAAAGGTAAGGCGCTTGTCCGTGAAGATCCCCCGCATTTCGCGGACGGTCATAATAATACTGCTTGTCATTCTTCTTACCCGTACCAACACAAACCTCGGTTACATTGTTGCGTTGGTCAATGTAGGGAACCATCGTCAGCCATGCCTTGCGTGCCGCAGGGGCGTAGCTTGTCGCATCCAGCCATCCTTCCTTCACACCAACAATAAAGGCGTAAGCAAACATTCCCGTTCCAGATGTTTCCGGCCAAAAATCCGGTTCATCAATGAGCTGGTTCCACATACCCTGTTCCCCCTGATAACTTTTCAAACTCTTCATCATCGCCAAATAGCCTTCCATAATACGCGATCGATCTGGATGGTCTGCGGGTAGTAAACGCAGCAGGTTAGGCATTCCAACGGCCATCCATCCGGCACCTCTTGCCCAATAATAAGGAACGTCAGGAGCATGGTAGAAAAGGCCATTAGGACGCTGCAACTCATTTAAGTAAAGGACCATTTCCTTTGCCGCTCGATCCAAGTATTTGCGATCGCCGGTCACTTTATACGCTTCACTTTGTACAACCGTAATCATGTACATATCATCAATCCACAGACGCGTCTGCCACGAATACCCTTTGTCTGCCCATGCATTTTCTTCTGCTTTGGCATTTGTCGGCACATCCCATTGTGTATCGGCATAGGCCAATCCTAAGGTCTTATAACGTTCTTCTTTTGTTATTTGATAAAGCTTGAGTGCGAGACTGCCAAACATATTATAATCCACATGGTTCATGGGGGGCAGTAATACTTTTTCAGTCGTAAAAAAGGGTTCAAATTTCTCCTGCAGGAGCTTAATAAGCTTCTGGTCATTAGTTTTTACAGCATAGTCCAAAGCGCCATTCCAGGTACATACCTCTGCATAATGGATAAATCGCCCTGCATAAAGGTCATGCCTACCGTCTATAAAATGATAGGCTAAACGTTTTCCAACCTCTTGAGGTGTATCCCCCTTTGGAAAGTCAGTCAACAATTTTTCCTGGGCAAATAAAGTTTGAAAAGAACTTATTGTTAATAACAATAAAAATGATTTTTTAAAATACTTCATTTAAGGATTTTTTATAAGAAAGTTAAAGATTTTTTTAAAGGCATAATACTGATTTTGATCGTTTACCTATTGTAGCTCCTTTTCCAGTACAGGGCCGGGTTGGTTGATGCTATCAGCTTTGTTTCGCGCACCTGGCTTCTCTCTTTTTTTCCATGTTCCAGGAAGTCGTTTTCCTTCCACATCATCCCGATCCGTTGTAGGGTTTTGAGGTTTCGAATCCCCTGTTTCAACGATCCATGTATCAAGCATCTTGCGCAGGTAAGCTAGCATCTTCTGATTACCGCTCACATCCGCTACATTGCTAAACTGAAAGGTATCTTCGGATACATTATAGAGTTCTTCTGCCTTTCGCGGCTTCAGGAAAACATCTTCCTGCGCTGCGTTGGTCGCGCCTTTCGCATACGCTTCCCAAAGTTCTTTGCCTGCCGGAAACATCTTCGTTGATTCACCGGCGAGGTTCTGTCTTTCAGGGAATCCATTCCGGATGTATACCCAATCTTTATAGCGAACCATGCGTTCATAACCCTGAAACACGTGCCAGTTATGTTCGGCAAAAACGAAGTCACGTGTCCTGTGCTTATGGCCTTGCAATACCTTTAAAAAGCTTTTCCCCTGAATTCGCTTATCTGTTACAGTGGCTCCCGCTATGTCCAATATGGTAGGAGCGATGTCAATAGCACTAAACAAGGAATTGGTCTGCGTGCCCGCTATACCAGGGCCAACCATAATAAAGGGACATTTTATACCACTGTCGTATAATCTCACTTTGTTACGCGGGAAAGGGCTCCCGTTATCACTCATAAAAATGATATAGGTGTTTTCAAGAAGGTCTTGACGTTTAAGTTCTTCCACCACCTTTCCAACATAATGATCAAGACGGGAAACTTCATGGTAGTAAGCTGCCAGGTCTTTGCGTGTTTCAGGACCGTCATATAACATCGGCGGCACGCTTAGCTTTTCGGGATCGTGTATAACGCCGTGCTCGTCGAATTGCCAGTCGCGGTGCGCATCGTGCGAGGCAAACCACATAAAGAAGGGTTGATTCTCGGGTCGGTTTTGAAGGATAGACACCCAGTCTTCCTCTGCACCAGGGCCCTTACCTAGCGAAATCATATCAAATGCTTTTTTTACCGCAGGCCCCATATGGTTTTTACCAGAAAGTACGGTATAATATCCGGCCTTTCTGAGGAGCTCCGGAAACATGACTTGCGTCGCCGGGAGCGGATCATGTAACTCAGGTGCACCCGTGTTGTGGGGGTATCGGCCTGTTATAATACTACTCCGGCTGGGGCTACAACTACTGGTCGTTAGGTACATGTTCTTAAATACCAGACCGGAAGATCCCAGCGCATCAATGTTGGGCGTTTTTACATCCTTATTTCCGTAGCAAGCAATGTCACCCCAACCGATATCATCGGCAATAATCAGGACGATATTGGGGCGCGTGGCTGTTTTAAGTTGGGCAAATAACAGTTGAAAAGCAAGTACTGCCAGCACGGATAAAAAAAATCTCTTGCACATCATATCTTATTGGTTTTTATTTGAGCATATTCAAATTTAGGCGCCATGAGTTGACAAACACGTCGTTATTAATTCGTAATATCTTCATCCGCTACGGCATCCTGCCAGTTGGTCCACATTTCCAGGCCTGCATCATAACCGCTATAACCTGGGTTCTGGTGTAATTTTCCATACAAATTAGAATTTATAGCGTCCTGAGGAATAGGCCAGTAGATATTATGCGGTGCTATGGTATAACTTCTATTCCTTACCGTTAGCTTGTTTTTATTATAATAGTCGTTATAATGTTGAATGCGCTGATACCAATAGTTGTTGTTCGATAAGTTATTTACCTGATAGGTATTACCCCATTCGTCCGCCTTGTTGCTCAAAGCCAAACTATACGATATGCGGCTCAACTCCATGTGCCTCCATTCTTCCATGTACAGTTCGCGTGCACGTTCATTTACAATATCGCCAATGGTTACGGTTGTATAGAGCTGGCTACACTTTGCTCTTTTTCGTACCGTATTGACATCTTCGGCGGCCATTCCAACATTTCCTTTATAGAATTGTGCTTCTGCTCGTAGCAAATAGGTTTCTGCCAAACGATAGCAATACCAATCGGCCGCTCCACCATCATTTCTGTTGGACGTAGGTGTTGCTTGAAACACAGGATCATCAATGTATATCTTATAGTGCGGCCAGTTAAACCAACTGCGGATGGTATCTGTACATAGCAGCTGGTTACCCTCATACAATCTCAAGTTTTGTCCGTAGTAAGAATCCGCAGGATCATTGTATTTCAGCATCTCCATACGAGCCCAGTTTCCCACGGTACTCGAATGTCGTAAATCAGTCGTATCTTCTATTCCGTTAACAGACCAAAGACCATATTGGGCAAAATGCGTAGGCCTTATCATCCCAATCCCTCTACCTACAGAGCCGTTAATGTCATATTCGGCGCTGTATTTGGAATCGGTTTTGGCGGCAGCTAGCAGCACTTTCCCGCTGGGCGATTTCAACGCGGCCTGGTTCCACATAGGTCCCCAGTTGCGCATTGATTTATACCGAATCGTTGCGTCCGTACCCTCACGATTAGGCATCACCAGAATAGCTTCTTTATTGGCTGCAATGGCTTTATTTACTGGGCGATGTAAATCCCATATTACATTACGAGTAACAGGCCATGCAAGTGGAGAAGGGTTATCGAATGTACCAAAGTTTTCCGTCATCAACGCATATCCCGATTGATCAATCAGTATATTAGCTTGTTCAATCGCCTTATCCCACTGACCCGTGGCAAGGTAGCATTTTATTAAAAGCTGTCGGCAAGCCGCTTTATTGATCATACCAAGGTAGGCCATTTGCGATTGTTCCGGCACCCATTCCACCGCTTTCTCCATATCCGCAGTAATCATTTCCAGAATAGCCGCACGACTGGAAGTCTTGTAGTTCTGTTTGGGTGCTGTTAATATTTTCGTTACCAATGGCACATCTCCAAACTGAAAACAAAGTGCTAAATAGCGGAAAGATCGGTGAAAATAGGCCCTTCCAAGATATTCTTGTCTGGTTGCTTCGTCCAAGTCCGGTACATTATCAATAAAGCTTGTAATCGTATTGGCATACTTAATCCCCATATAGGTCTGATCCCAGAAGAACGAAATCGTATTTATGTTGTTGTCATGCATTCCGTCGGTAGGAGTAAGGCGGGTGGCCACATCGGCAAAAATATTACCATCATCCGTTTTACCGGAAACAGCTACATCCGATAACATATACTCCGTACTAATGGGTACAGAAACATCCCTTGTTTCCAAATGGCTCCAATAGGTACGTAAATGCCTATCAGCCATTGCCACTGTTGCATCCAAACCCGAACGCGTTGAGAAAGTAAGTTCGGGTTCATAAAAGGACAAGGGATCTGGCTTTAAATAATCCTTTGTGCAGCTGGCCAATAAAGCAACTGATAATATACTGATAACCGATATATAATAAGTCTTCGTTTTCATAATTAATGTTTTTAAAAAGTTAGGTTTACCCCCAAAGTGAATATTCTTGGTGCCATTGCCCCGGTTTCAATATCCCAATATCGCCAATTCTTATCCTTGCGCCATACGGCCGCATTCCGAACCGAACCAAAAACTCTTATATTTTCGATATGGTAGCGCGAGATTAATTTACTAGGTAATGCATAGCCCAAACTTATATTGTCCAACCTGATGAAAGATCGGTCGAATATTCTTTGAGGCGCGTTAAGACCTGCAGGTCCTTTCGATTCCAATCGCGCCCAAAAATCACTTGGGTTTTCCGGTGTCCAGTAAGGTTTCTCATAAGTATTTGCCAGACCTTGGGTAATCGTTGACGTCCCGTTATCCTGATTCAGATAGGCCCCGTTCGTGCTCTTATGCCCCCAGTAGGAATAGATATTAAAAGAAAAATTGAAATTTTTATAAGTAAAATTGTTTCGTAGCGACCACATGATAGGTGCCTGCGTTTGTCCTAGAAACTCCTTATCGTTATCGTTATAGACGGGTCTTATGCTTCCGTCCGCATTCTGGATATCATCCGCGGTGTAATTATTGGCTACTTTAGGGTCACCGGGACGTTGTCCATAGCGGGCGGCTTCCTCCAGTTCATCCACCTGCCAGATTCCAGTTACCTTATAATTCCAGATCGCACTGATGGGTTGCCCGATAAACCATCCATTTCCAATATCATCCACTTCCTTACTGGCTACCACATTACCATTCGCGTCCAATACATCTTGGTATTGATAATACAAGTGCTTGATGGAATTTTTATATTTTGAGAATCCAAAAGAAGTACTCCAACTAAAGTTCTTTTGCCTTATATTCTCAGTATTTATGGCGATTTCAAATCCATTGTTTTGCACCTCACCCAAGTTGGTCGTGATGCTGGTAAAGCCCGAAAAATTCGGCAAAGACTGGTTCATAATCATGTCAGTAGTAGACATTTGAAAATAATCCAAAGTAGTTGATATACGATTATCCAGGAAGCCAAGATCCAAACCAATATTAAAAGAAGCGGTTTTCTCCCATTGCAGATCTTTATTGGCTAAGCGATCTATTCGTAAGTACTGATACTGTATGTAATCGCCATTTGCATTTATATAACCTTGTGTACCCACACCGTTGGCAAGATTCGCCAATGCAATGTAAGGGTTCGCCAGCGAACGGTTTCCATTTTGCCCGTAAGATAAGCGCAATTTACCATTGCTCATGGCCGGCCAGTTAAAGAAATTTTCGTTGGTGAAAGTCCAGGCTAATCCAGCAGACAGGAAGGTCGCCCGCGGATTGGAGGTGCCAAATGCCGAGTAGCCATCCCGGCGTACCGAACCCGTAAACATATATTTATCGTCATACGAATAGAAGAGGCGGGCCAACATACCGTCTGCTGTTTGCCGACTGTCTTCGGTGTCAAATTCACTTCGCAACCGGTCTCCACCACTCGTTTCATGAAAGCCCAACGCATCGGTAGGGGTAATATTCCGGGCCCTGATAACATCCCACCAGTATCGCCGCTCTTCCGCTTCCTGTACCAGAGTAATATTTACTCGATGCTTTTCGGCAAAGGTCTGCTCCCAGTTAATCGTGTTATTGATCGACCAGTCAAAGCGTTTACTGTTTTCGCGGTCTACCCCGGCATTATTAGAGAGCGGATTCCAATCTGGGTGTGTTGACGATGCAAAATAGCGTCTATAGAACCATTGATATCTTGGGGCAGCATTAAATGAATAAGTTATATTAAATGGTAGTTTTATTTTGGCTGTAAAAATAGAATTTAATACGGTGTAGCCACTTTCTAGATCTTGGAACTGCCTGTCAAAATCATAATTATAGCCTCTTATCAACCCCGTAAGACCGGATCCCTGCGGATGTACTTCCAGATTTCCGTTTTCATCTCTGTAAGAACCAAACGGGCTATTTAATGTAATCGCTCTGCCCCAATCTGTCGCAATATTCCCGTCCGTGCGATCCTGAAAGTTGATATTCGCACCAATGTTTAGCCAGTCGGTTACTTGACCATCTACTTTAAGATTAGAACGTACAGCCCGGTAATTGTCGCCTACTATCACCCCCTGATTAGACAGGTAGCCACCAGACATATAATAATTAATCTTGTCGCTGGCACCGGAAATACTCACATTATGATCTTGATTAAAACCATCGCGGAAACTATGATCGTACCAATCAAAACTTTTCCCGGCAAGGTAATTTTTTAACACGTTATGGTCAAGACCGATACGCCTGGCATAGATTTCTTCATTCGAAGCACCCGTCCCATTAACAGAATAAGCCCGCCAGTCGGCTTCGCTTATTCCATATTTAGACAACATCTCAGGCGTCAGTTTTTCATAGTAGCCTGGCTTACCTTTGGCCGGTAAGGCATCTGTGCTGCTTGACATATAAGGCTCATAATTACCTGTAGCCGGATTGATGTCGTAGGTACCTGCTGTGTACCAATCCTCTCTGTATTTTAAATAGCCATCAGGCCCCCAAACCGGTCGGTTGGCACCCATCGTTGAAAGCCCCAGGTTGGAGGTAAAGTTTATTTTGGGCTTACCCTGCTTACCTTTTTTAGTAGTGATGATCAGTACACCGTTGGCGGACTGTGCACCGTACACGGCCGCCGCTGATGCATCTTTTAGTACATCTATTTGTTCAATATCATCTGGGTTAACTTCAGAGAGCTCACCATAGAAAATTACCCCATCCAAAATCAACAAAGGAGAATTGTGGTTTGCTTCCGTATAAACGGAGCGCTGGCCACGGATATTGATACTACCACCGTTTTTTGCCGACGCATCTAATCCGATCGTTAGACCTGGCGTACCTCTTAGAATATCCTGAACCGTTCGGGGATTTTCATCCGCAATTTTATCGGGTTTAAGCTGTGTAATTGCACCTGTTAAATCACTCTTTCTGGCTGTACCGTAACCAACCACCACAACTTCATCCAAATCACTTAAAGTTTCCTTTAAGACGACGTTTATAGTTGTATTGGTACCAAAAGGTATTTCTTGTGGTGCGTAACCCATTAGTCTGAAAACAAAAAGGCCGCTAACAGTAGAAGTCCTGATCTCAAAAATTCCATTTTCATTGGTTTTCGTTGCTTCCATTGTGCCTTTGATACTAACTGTGACCCCTGGTAGCGGGGCATTGTTCTCGTCGGTCACCTTCCCGGAAAAGCTATATTGTTGCGGTACAGATATCCGTTCTGTTAATTTCGCTTTCTTAGTAATCGTAATAATCCCATCATCCAATGACCATGCAAGGCCATTCTCATCTAAAATGACATGCATTGCCTTCGTAAAATCGACTTGTTTTAATTCAGCGGTGATGCGTCTATCCGCTATATTATCTCCACGAAACAAAAAAGAATATCCATGCTGCTTCTGAATTTCCTGTAATACTTCGCGAAGCGTTTTGTTTCGGGCATTTAGCGTAACAGTTTGCGCCTTACTTTCGGCCATAACTTGTATGGTAAAGGCAACTGTTAAGAGGATCGCTAATTTCATAATTAGTAATAATCGGTATTTATACGGGCAATAAAATCCCGCTATACGTGATATAAAAATCATATATTTGCTTAGTTTGGCTTTTAAAAATTGGTTTTTCGGCAGCTTCAGGAAGAATGTGCCGAGCATCAAAATCCGGACAAAATCAGCGGGTGATGTCGTTACCATCATCCGCTTTCCTTTGGCTATATTCGATCAGTTTGGTTCTACGTTTTTATCATGGCTACTCCTCTTTTTGGTTTAATTGTTGGTTTAATTCTAATGTGGTAAATGAGTTCATTCATTACTTATTGTCCGCCTAAAATAATCAGCTGTTTTCTTTGTCCGTTTTGGACAATTTTAAGTTTCAGTTCGCTCTTTTCTAAGGCCTTTAAAACGGCACTTAATGGTTTATTGCGATCGATGTAAGCAAATAGATTTGCTTCCGGTAATTTCCCTTTGTAAACCACATCCAAGTCGTACCATCGAGCCAACTGCGTAATGGCTGCCGACGTAGGTGTTCTATTGAAGTAGAAAAATCCGTCCTTCCAGGCTACATATTCTGAAACATCCACCCTGGATTTCAGGAAGTGACCATTGCTTAATGCTCCCTGTTCTCCCGGCATGAGTATAATTGTTTTAGAGGATTTTGTTTCTCCCGACCCCGCTACGGACAAACGAATTTTGCCGTCTACCAAAGTAGTTCGTATTTCCCTTTCATCCGGATACGCAGCGATATTGAATTCGGTGCCTAAAACATCAATCTCCTGATTTTTGCTAAGCACTTTGAATGGCCGTTGGCGGTCATTTTTGATGTCAAAATAAGCTTCACCACTGATCTCCACAATACGCTCTTTGCCAATAAAATTACTTGGATACTTAATAGTGGAAGCAGCATTGAGCCAAACTTTAGAGCCATCAGGTAAGATCATCTGGTAGGTTCCACCTCTCGGTGTGGAGAGTTCTAATTGCGAAATCGTTTGCACACTTTCGCCTATATCAGGCAATACAGTAAGCGATGAACCGTCATCATAGGTGATATGACCCTTTTCAACTACTATTCCCGATCGTTCTTCACTTAAGTCAATTTTACGGCCATCTGCCAAAGTTAGCACGGCTTTATTTCCTTGTGTTGAAGTGTCATCTATCGCCTGCTCCGTTACCATTTTATGATCTTGTCTATAAGTGTACCATAAGCCAATGAGTGCCAGCGCAATGATTGCGGCAGTGTAAGGAAGAGCACGGCGGATTATAAGGCGAAGTATCGAGTGTTTGGACTTCATTTCGTTCGCGGTGATCGCAGCATCTAGGCGTGGATCGTCCGTCACGGACCGTTTGGGGATGACATACCAGTCTCGAATGCCCGCTTCCAGGTCTTCTTCGTCCAGTACACGATTTAACAATTCCCAGTTGGCCGGGTCAGCCGCTGCCCAAGTCATTAGCTCAGCGCGCTCAGCATCGGTGAGATTGCCACGTAAGTGCTTATAAAGTAACTGACTTATCCGTTCCATTTTGGCCTATATTTTTGTCTGGTTAGGCGACAAACATTATAGATACGAAAAAGAGATGTGAACCTTACCAAAAAAAGATTTTTTCTTAGTTTATTTGTTGGCACGGTGTTGCTACTTAGAAGCAAAGGTTGATTATTAGCCGACCTTGGCTAACCATAAAAGAAACAAAAAATTGTTCTTCAATAGTTTCCGAAGCGTAGTTAAAGCTTTGGACTTCTGTGTAAAGATCGATGATTCAGACATACCGGTTTCATTGGCAATTTCATCAGTAGTTTTGTCTTCAAGGAAACTTTTACGGAAAACGGCTTGCTGACTGGGCGGTAATCTATCCATTGCCTCCTCAACCTGCTGCAACAGCTCAACGTAAAGAATACGGTTATACACTTCCGGTTCCTGTCCTGTGAGGTCATGCATGTCCTCCGGGAGATCTTGTATCGAAATTGCGCGTCTGCTGCGGAGACTATCAATGCAGGCATTGCGTGTAGCTATATAAAGAAAGGCTTTGATCTGTTGCTCCGTTCGAATACGTTGCCTGTTATCCCATAATTTAAGCATACTGTCGCTTACGATCTCTTCTGCTAATGTTTGTCGGTGAACATAGGAACGAGCAAAATGTTGCAATGGTCGTGAATAATAACGATAAACGTCGTCAAACGCTTTTCGTTCGCCCGCATTAAACGCATTGATATCCACGGCAAAAGGGGACATAGGTTAATTGATTTCAGTATCCAATTTTTCAAATGTCGAAAAAAAAAGTGAAACCGAAAAATTTGTCAAAAGCATCTCCCATTACCTCTAAATCGATTTATTTAGCTAATAACACTCCGCTAGTGGCATTTCAGGGAGGCTTAACATCGAGCCTAAACCCCATCTACGTGACGTTTGACTCAAACATTTTGTATCAAATGTCCTTGTAGCAACGTGAACAAGTAATATTTGGCCGTATAAGAAAGCAATACGTTAAAAATTATACAGTAAATTAGGTGCGAATTAATCTAGAAGTTTTCAAGAATACTTCCCGGGAATTACAGGAACCTGTTATTCATTATGCCGCGCTTACGAGTGAATAACAGGCTATTTTTCAACAAGAAAAAACTAAGCATCCGGAATATTCGGTTCTACGAGTTTGATTAATTTATCTAACGATTCCTGCCAGCCTAAATAGCACATTTCCGCAGGGATTACAGCTGGTATTCCTTCCTGTAATACGTTCAATTCCGTGCCGACGGATGTTTTAACAAGCGATATAGAAGTTGTCATAATATCGGGCAAATTCGGATCGTCAAACTTATCCGTGTATTTCAGGAATTCGTTGGGTTTTACTGCTAAATATTCCCCGCCAAATGAATGACTATTACCGGTACTAAAATTCTGGAACGACATCCTAAATGTGCCTCCCATTTCTACCTTCATATCATGTACGGTACAAAGAAATCCGTACGGGGGCAACCATGACGCGATTGCCAAAGCATCTGTGAATGCGCGGTAAACTTTTTCGGGAGAAGCTTTAATAACTCGGTGCAGTGATACTTTATTCTCTGACATAAGATGATTATTTAATTGTTCCTACTCGTTTGGCTTTTCGGTTCGCCCGTTTTTTTGTGGTCGCTGCTCCACTTATTCGTTTTGCTTTTAACAAAGATCAGTACAAAATTTCATCTTCAAGAGGGGAGTATGCGACAGTTTAGTGGGGAATTTAGGTCGTAGGAAATCGTGTAAAAGTTTCGCAGTAGGATAGAAGTGTTCGAATTTGAAACAAGTTAATCTAAATAGGAACACGCACTGTGTAAATGAAAGTGGTTCCAGGATAAGCTATCAGGATACCCATTTTTGTTTTCGTTGTTGCATTTAAAAGTATTCGCTCTATATTTGCGTTAATTTTAATCAGTCTAAATAAGATATATTACCTGCTGATTTATTTATACAAATTTTATATGAAGAATACTTTACTTGTTTTAGTCGGATTAGTCATGGCAGTGGCTAACGTTTGCGCACAGCAAACCTATTCTATTGAAGGATCGGTGCATTCGCTGGACAGTCTGCCAATTTCAGGAGCCTCTGTTACCCTTTTAGAAGGGAGCACTGTCAAGGGGAGAGCACCTGCTAACACACAAGGGGTATTTGTCTTTAAAGCCATGAAAGCGGGGCATTACACAATAGAAGTTTCTGCTTTGGGATTTCGGAAATATGTTCGTGATATTGCTGTTGAGCAGCAGAATCTGGTCTTGTCACCCGTTCGGTTGCAAGCCAATAACATAGCAATTGATGAAGTTGCCGTGTACGGGAAGTACTACCAAAATTACAAACTGGATAGTATTTCAGGTTCCTTAAGATTGAGAACTTCCATCTTGGAGTTGCCACAGAACATTCAGGTTATTTCATCCGATATTATGGCTGATCAACAAGTATTTGATATTGTAGATGGCATAACACGTAATATTAGCGGTGCCACGCGGCAGGGGCATTGGGATAATCAGTACGCCAACATACGAATGAGAGGCTCTAAAATCCCTGCCTTTAGAAATGGCATGAATATCGAAGCTTCTTGGGGACCAACAGCAGAAGATGTATCGATGATCGAACGTATCGAATTTGTTAAAGGGCCGGCTGGTTTTATGCTCGCCAGTGGCGAACCCGGAGGGTTCTATAACGTTGTAACCAAAAAGCCTTCAGGACAACAAAAAGGATCAGTATCCTTTAATATGGGGAGCTTTAGTACCTACCGGGGAGCACTGGATTTTGACGGTAAGCTCAGTCAGGATGGAAAATTACTTTATCGATTCAATGTCGCTGCGCAACAAAAAGACTATTTCACAAAATACAACTACAGTAATCGAGTCGCAGTGGCGCCGGTGTTGACCTATAAGGTGGACACCGCTACCTCCATCACCATGGAATATACCTATCAAGGTTCTACATATTTAGCCAATGGTAACTACACGTTTTCACCGAAACAATTTGCTGATCCTGCTATTGATAATGACTTTTTCTATGGAGATCCCTCTTTCGAACCGGGAAAGTTACGGGACCACAGTGCGTACCTTTATCTAGATCATAGTTTAAATTCCAAGTGGAAGCTGCATGCCCAATTAGCCTATTTTAATTTTAATATGACCGCTAATAGCACCTGGCTAATTTATATGAAAGCTAATGGAAACATGCCCCGCAACTGGAGTATTGCCGACGAAACGGGAGAAAATAGGTTTGCACAATTTTCTTTTAACGGAGAAGAAAGGACGGGAAATATCAGGCATCGGATCTTAATAGGTGGAGACTTTGGTAACAAAAAATTCTGGGGTGATTTCAGGGAACTTCTCGATTCTATTCCCTTAGAGCTTAATGTATACAATCCACAGTACGGTGTTCCGGGATCAGCATTTCCTATAATTGACCGATCACAGAGTACAAAAGTGAGAGCAGGTGGAAGTAATTATGTTTCGTCTGTTTCTTATATGTCCTTCTATGCGCACGATGAATTGGCGTTCCTAGAAGATAAACTTCGTCTTTCGCTTGGCTTGCGGTATACGGACGCACAAACAGTTGGCAAAACCGGTGCGACAGATCTTAAAGATAATGTGTTAAGTCCCCGGGCTGGACTCAGCTACTCCATCAATAAAGCAACGAGTGGGTATGCCTTGTTTGATCAGTCATTCGTTCCGGTTTCAGGAACAGATTGGGAAGGCAATGCCTTTAAACCAATCCGTGGTAATAACATTGAGTTGGGCCTAAAGAGGGAATGGTTTGGTGGAAGATGGATTTCTACCCTAAGTGGTTATGTGATTAAAAGGCAAAACCAACTCGTTACCGATTACGATCACCCAATGCCGGGCGGCAGTGCTCAGTTTTTCCAAAAACAAGAAGGGGAGGCAAAAACGCAGGGAATTGAATTGGACATTTCGGGCGAATTGTTTCGCGGGTTAAATGTGAACATGAATTATGCTTTGACAGACTCGAAAATTACAAAATCAACCGATGAAACTGTGATTGGAAATATAACACCAAACACGGCGAAACATACTGCGAATGCTTGGGTCAATTATCGTATTCAAAAAGGTCTATTAAGAGGATTCGGTTTGATGGGAAGTGTGCAAACAATGTTTGATCGGGCGATTGGCACAACAAAAGAGGCCAACTTTAAAAACTATGTAAGAACCGATGGTGGATTGTCTTATCAAAAGAAAAGATATACTATCTCCTTCCTGGTCAACAATTTGTTAGATAATAGATCCCTGCTGACTGCAGGATCTACAACCAAAGCAAATGCTGACATCCTTGCAAAAGGTGGGGTAGACTACTATACCTATATCGTGGAGGCGAGACGAAATATGCGTTTAGGGATTATGTATAAATTTTAAAGAGGTGTGCCGTTTGCTCACTTCTTAAACTTTCGAATACGAACACCTTTGTTCATTTTTGGGTGATCATTGCGATATGCTGTTCAGCTCTTAACCGGTAGATTTTCTTACAAGCTTCTGAGATCTGAACACGTTTCCTTCGACCTGGTCAGCTACCTTTACATCATAAAATTGGCGAAAATGAAAATTGTACTGACAGGTTCTCTGGGGAACATTAGTAAACCACTTACCGAAATCTTGGTGAAAGCGGGACATCAAATCACCCTCATCAGCACGGATCCCAATAAGCGAAACGAAATACAAGCAATGGGCGCTCAACCCGCTATCGGAAGTATTCAGGATCCGTCTTTTCTTACTGAAACGTTTATGGGAGCTGATATTGTTTATTGTATGAATCCGTTGGATTTTAGCCTTCGAGATCTAGACGCATGGGACCGTAATATCGATCACTATATTACAGCGATCAGGAGAGCGGGGATCAAACGGATCATTCTGCTCACGGGGTGGATAGCACATTTGCTAGATTCCATTCAACCAGAGAAAAAGTTTGAGTCGCTTAAAGACCTGTCCGTTACCTTTATGCGGCCGGGACCTTTTTATAGTAATTTTTACCATCTCAGCGATATGATCAGACAACAAGGTATGATTTTTTCCAACTATGGCGGTGATGATATGGTGGCTTTCGTCTCCCCCGAAGACATCGCTGCGGCTATCGCTGAAGAGATGAATAGCCCGGCAATTGCTGGGTTGAAGGCGAAATATGTTGCCAGTGAAGAACTAACCTGTAACCAAGCAGCACAAATTATAGGAAACGCCATTGGCATACCGGATCTCCAATGGAGCGTAGTTCCCAGCGGTCAAGCGAAACAAAGATTCGAAGCGATGGGGGTATCCCCTGAAGTTGCTGAATTATTAGTTGAAATGCAGGAAAACATGCATAATGGAAAAGCGCAGAAAGATTACTACCTTAATCGACCTGTTTTAGGAAAACGAAAACTGCGTGATTTTGCCAAGGACTATGCTGCCTGGTATCATCAAAAATAAATGTTATGGTCGGAAATTTACCCCGGAAAATAAAAAGCATCCGGGAATTATTACAACTGAGAGGTTTACCAGATACAAGACACGCGCTTATTAGTGTAATCAATATCACGTCATTACAAGTCCCTCCTGAACGTTTAGATAGGGCTGTGATTACTGATTTCTACTTTATAGGAATGAGTAATTCCACGCAGTCTTGTGTGAAAATGAAGAATGTGCATGAAGGATATGATTTTGATAAAGGTGTAATGAATTTCATAGCCCCAGGACGTGTGTTTAGTTTCAATGCTGATCAGGTGGAAGGGGTAAATCCATCCGGATGGCTGCTGTTGCTTCATCCGGACTTTCTCTGGCGCCATCCCCTTGCCCTAAAAATGAAACAATACGAATTCTTTGATTATACAGTAAATGAAGCCCTTTTTCTGTCCGATCAAGAAGAGCAGATGATTAATAATTTGTTTAAGAGCATTGAGCAGGAATATCTTACTCACTTTGATAAGTTCAGCCAAGAGATTATTATCCCCTTTATTGAAGCTTTGTTAGGATATGCAGCGCGATTTTATCAACGGCAGTTCATGACTCGCAAAATCCCCCACCATACTATCTTGAATCAACTGAAAGCATTGTTGGAAAAATCTTTTTCGCAGGAAATGTTGGCTGCAAAAGGTATACCCACCGTGAAAGAAATATCCAGTGAACTGCATATTTCACCTAATTATCTAAGCAGTTTGCTCAAAACACTGACAGGCAATAGCACCCAGCAGCATATACAGGAAAAAATTATTGAGAAAGCAAAGGAAAAATTAATTACAACAAATTTGTCTGTGAATGAAATTGCTTTCGAACTAGGATTTGAATATTCGCAGTCATTTTCTAAATTATTCAAGATGAAGACGCAGATTTCACCCCGTGAGTTTAGGCGAGTGGGTAGACTTTAAGCAGCAATGGAAATTAGACGTTCCCTTTTTTTATAAAATCTACCTAAACAATAGACTTTGTATTTGTTTTTATATTACCTTTGCAGCTCATGAACATTGTCAAGCTATAGATATGATCAAGTATTTCCTCTTCCGCACAGAGCTGTCTAAATTTTTATCATCGAAACGAATTCCACAATCCTATATGTGTGGCTCATCGCGTTTTATTACGGGGTAATCGGGTTGTATATACCCTGTCAACTTAATTTCCATCATTATTATTTAATTCTTTACTCATGTTAAAAAAAATCATATGGACCATATGGTTATGGCCATTCTTATGCCTGTATGCCCATGCACAAAGCACTGCCTTGCAGGGAGTCGTGCTAGCGGCCAATACAGGGGAGGCCCTACCGGGTGTAAGCGTTCAGGTACTAGGGGCTAGTGCTACAGTGCAAACTGATGCGAACGGTAAATTTAATCTAGATGTGCCGCCTAATAGTCGACTTCGTTTTAGCTATATAGGCTATACAGAACAAGTTGTTACATTGGGACCAAATCAAGATTATATAGAAGTCAAGCTCAACGTACAGGAAAATGCACTTGACGAGGTTGTTGTTACGGCATTAAATATTACAAAAGAAAAGAAATCCCTTGGTTATTCCATACAGGAAGTCAAAGGGCAAGATTTGTCAGAAGCCAAGGAAAGCAATTTAGTTAATTCATTGACCGGGAAAGTTGCCGGGGTGCACGTTACCAATAGTCAGGGGAATATGGGATCATCACGTATTGTTATTCGTGGTGAAACATCCATTGCCGGTAACAATCAGCCTTTATTCGTGATTGATGGTACCCCGGTGGATAACTCCCAATTGGGAACAAGTGGAAACCGAGACTATGCCAACGCCATTTCCGATATCAACAGCGAAGACATAGCCTCGGTCAGTGTATTAAAGGGGCCAAACGCAGCAGCTCTATATGGCTCACGGGCTGCGGCAGGTGTCATCTTGATTACCACCAAATCAGGTTCGAAGCGGAAAGGACTTGGCATTGCTATTAACTCAAATAATACTTTTGAACGCATTGCCGTATTACCTGAATACCAAAATGTATTTGGGCAAGGTGCCGATGGTAAATTTAGTTATGTTGATGGTAAAGGGGGCGGGATCAATGATGGAGTGGATGAAAGTTGGGGCCCGAAAATGGACGGTAGATTAATCCCTCAATTTTATTCTAACGGCGAGGCGGTTCCATTTTTACCCCATCCAGATAATGTGAAGAGCTTTTTTGGTACTGGTAGAACCCTGAACAATGGGATCTCGATTACCGATGCTACTGATAAGATCGATTACCGTTTTTCTTATAATAACAGCAATCAAACGGGAATAGTGCCCAATTCGTCTATTGAAAAAAACAATTTCAACCTGAATACCGCTTATAAAATTACACCCGACTTAACCCTTACGGCGAATGCTAATTATGTCCGTACAAATTCGGGGAACTTACCGGGCGTAGGTGGATTCCGTTCCAACGGTTATATGCTGCAGTTCACCTGGTTTGGACGGCAGGTAGACGTTAATCGACTAAAGAATTATCGCGATGCCGATGGTAACCTGATCAATTGGAATAATAGCTACTACAGTAATCCTTATTTTATTGCTGAAGAGAATATTGTGCAACAGCAAAGAGACCGTATTTTCGGTCATGTTGGTTTGAATTATAAAATCAACGATTTTCTGACCGCAAATTTTCGTTCCGGCAATGATTATTATACCGATAGACGCAAAATACGGATTGCCTATGGCACGAATGGGACACCTTTCGGTTCCTACGAAGAGGATGCCTATACCGTAAACGAAAATAATACCGAGTTTACACTTAATTATAGTCGATCCCTATCCACCGATTTCAGTGTCGACGTATTAGCAGGAGGTAACATCCGAAGCCAATCACGTCAACGGAATGACCAGAAAGCACCCCGTTTGGCAGTACCCGATGTGTATACTTTAGCTAATTCTAGGGATGCCTTGGTGTCATTAGGTGAATATAGTTCACTGAAAACCTATAGCCTTTTTTCGTCGGCTCAGGTAGGCTTCAGAAACTATGCATTCCTTAATTTAACCGCCCGCAATGACTGGTCATCAACCCTGCCGATTGATAATCTCTCTTACTTCTATCCGTCAGTAAATGCCAGTATTGTGTTGTCAGAAGCATTTAATTTACAAAGTGACATATTATCTTATTGGAAATTACGGGGAGGTTGGTCAAAAGTAGGAAAGGATACCGACCCTTACAATCTAATTGATTCGTATATCTTCAGTGCTCCTTACGCGGATAGTCCACAACTTTCAGTAAATGACATCAAGAAAAACCCGGATTTAAAACCTGAAACGACCACCTCAACGGAAATTGGAACGGAGTTGAGTCTATTTAATAGCCGCTTGCGATTAGATGTCAGTTTATACGACATCAATAGCGTCAATCAGATTCTGAGCGTTGACGTTAGCCCATCCACAGGTTATAAAAAACAGTTAGTTAATGCAGGGAAAATAAATAACAAAGGAATCGAAGTTCAACTGGGGTTAACACCTTTACAAAAGAACAATTTTCAATGGGATGTGAACCTGAATTTTTCCAGCAATAAGAGTCGAGTAGTAGAGCTCGATGAAGCAGGGAATCTGCAAAGTTACACGATCGGATCAAGCGGTTCAGTACAAGTATTAGCGAGTGTAGATCAACCTTATGGGATGCTTTACGGCACTGCCTTTCTTCGCGATGAAGATGGCAGAATGGTGGTAGACGCGAATGGAGTGCCCACCACAGATCCAGTTAATCGCTATTTCGGTAAGTTTACGCCAGATTGGCTTGGTGGGATAACGAATGCTTTCCGCTATAAAAATTTTGATCTCAGCTTCTTGGTTGACATCAAACATGGAGGTAAAATTTATTCAGGTACCAATGCCACAGGGACAGGGACAGGTGTATTAGCGTCTACACTTCCGGGAAGGGATGCTGAGCATGGGGGCTTAGCATATACCCTCAACGGTGTAAGCTACGACGATGGAATTATTGTTGATGGTGTGAATGCGGATGGTACCGAAAATACGAAGATTATTTCTGCACAGCAGTATTATAAAGCCCTTTACCGTACCAATGAACCAAATATATATGACGCTTCTTATATAAAACTTCGTGAAGTGAAGCTGGGGTATCATCTTCCTAATCGGTGGATTTCTAAAATAGGCTTGCAAGATGCTTCATTTGCTTTAGTGGCCAGAAATTTATGGATTATCCACAAAAATGCACCCAATATTGATCCTGAAACTGCTTTCAATACAGGGAATGCGCAGGGATTGGAAAGTTTACAACTGCCTACCACGCGGAGTATTGGTTTTAATTTGAACGTCAAATTTTAAAAGAAATGAAAGAGAAAATAAAATATAGCCTGTTATTCCTTGCCGTGTTCGGACTATTGTCCGCTTGTAAGGATGATCTAGCAGAAATTAATAAAAACCCAAATGAAGCGGAAACCCCGCAACCGGCATATTTGCTTACCAGCACCATCAAAACAACGGCCGACAGCTATTGGGGTGTAAGCAATAATATGGCCTCCAGTCTTTTGTTTATCCAACATTGGGCCCGGATTCAATATACCGATCCGGATCGGTATATATTTACCAATAATGATTTCACAGATGGATGGTCAACCTGGTATTCCAAAAGTATCAGCCAGTTAAAGATTATCCAGTCGCTCGCCGACAATTCAGGTAATAACAATTATAAGGGGGTTGCATTGGTACTGCAGTCGTGGATTTTTTCATTGCTCACAGATGCCTATGGTGAAATACCCTATACCCAAGCAGGGAATATAGAAGAATATCTTACGCCGGCCTATGATAGCCAAGAAACCGTTTATAAAGGCTTGTTAAATGATCTTAAAAATGCACAAGCCTTATTGAGTGCAGATGAAGAAGGAATCGAGGGTGACATTATTTATCACGGTAACATCACAGCATGGAAGCATTTTGCCAACGCGTTGCGTTTACGATTTGCTTTACGTATTGCTGATCGGCTGCCCGATTTGTCGAAAAGTACCTTAACCGAAATTGCGACAGAAGGTGCCGGCTATATTGCGTCAAACGATGAAAATGCACAATTGATTTATGAAGATGCTCCGTATAGAAACCCGGTAAGCGCTTCCTTTGAAGCACGAGAGGATTATCGCGTAAGCAAAACGATCATTGATAAGTTGCGTGCACTGAACGATCCACGTTTAGCTATTTATGCTGATACAACGCAGACATCTACACCCGAACAATACATCGGTGTGCCGAACGGTTTAACATCCAGCGATGCCAGTAATTTAGGTTTCGCCCGAACTTCACGGCCGGGGGCCTATTTTCGAGATCCACATGCGCCCGCAGTGATTACAAGTTATGCAGAGGTACTCTTTGGTTTGTCAGAAGCGGTGAGTCGTGGTTTGATAACGGGTGACGCGGCCGTATTTTATCAACAGGCTATCCGTGCATCATTGGAGCAATACAAGGTGAGTAATGAGTTGATTGTATCCTATCTCCAACAGGCGGAAGTACAGTTTAACCCGCAGCAATATAAAAAGTCTATCGGAGAGCAAAAATGGATTGCACTTTATGGCCAAGGGCTGGAGGCATTTGCTGAATGGCGTAGATTAGATTATCCGCAACTTGCGCCGGCAGTAGCGGGTGTCTTAGGTGGGGAAATACCACTGCGCTTCCTGTATCCCGGCACCGAGCAATCGTTGAATGGAAAGAGTTATCAAGAGGCAATTGCGCGGCAAGGAAGCAATACCTTGCTGACCAGGCTCTGGTTTGATGTGGAATAAGATATAATTTAAATATAGGCAATGCCCAACATGAATACCCATATCATGTTGGGCATCGTCTTAAATGCGCTTAACCAAGCTCCCCTTGTCAGCGCGCGGATGAATCCATGTTGAGACAAATCAGCTAAAACTTGACACGACTATGCTAAATCGGGTTAGCATAGTATGTTAACTTTACCGTCATTAATATAGTTAAATCTTTTCAATACCCAATTATTGCGATGAACAACCTTAAAAGAATAAAGGCTTGGGGTTTATTTACCTGTTTATTGGTAATAGGTCAAGCGCTGGCACAAGATAGAAAGGCCCCGGCTTATCCGTTGATTACACACAATCCAAATTTCAGTATTTGGTCAACTACCGATCAGCTGAATACATCGACTACCAAGCACTGGACCGAGGCCGATCATTCACTTTTAGGATTGATTGATGTTGACGGTGAAATCTACCGTTTCATGGGTAAAGAAGAACCCAGTTATAAGACCATACTGAGCACGTCTGATGAAGAAGCCTATACCATACGATATACCGAAGCAGAACCGACAGGAGAATGGACGACCGCTGGTTATGATGCAAGCAACTGGAAGTCAGGATCAGCACCCATTGGTGACGACGAAAAAAACGTAAAAACCCTTTGGAAATCGGATAATATTTGGATAAGACGTACCTTTCCTGTTCAGGATCTGGCAAGTATCAACGAGCTTTTGTTAAAACTGAATCATGATGATAATGTGGAGGTTTTTCTAAACGGGAAGAAGGTGTACGAGAAAACAGGTTGGACCAACAGTTTTCAATATTTGTCAATCAATAGGGCGGATTTGAAAACAGGAGAGAACCTGATTGCCATCCACCTGGTAAATACCGCCGGTGGGCGTTTCCTCGATTTTGGTTTGGTCGATAAGCAGCAAGAAAAGGGGGCTGAAATACAAATGGCGGTGCAAAAGGAAGTAGAAGTTACTGCCACGCAAACGATCTATCACTTTGAAGCAGGAAAGGTAAATCTGAAAGTGACTTTTACATCTCCCTTGCTGATGGATGACCTCAGCTTATTGTCGAGACCCGTTTCCTATATTACGTATCATGTAAGGGCTAATGACGAAAAAGAACATGCCGTAAAAGTTTTTTTAGGAGCCTCATCAAACATTGCGGTATATAAGCCATCGCAGGAAGTGACCGCCCAACAGTATACAAGTGATCAATTGTCTATTCTGAAAACAGGTACGGTTGAGCAACCCATTTTGCAAAAGGGTGCTGATGATATGCGTATAGACTGGGGCTACTTCTATGTTGCTGTACCAAAAGTAAATGATGCCACTCAGTTTATAAGCCCTGTGTCATCGGCTGTTAATGCCTTTCGGGAAGGTAACACAGCTTCCACAAAGGCAAAAGGCAAATCGTTATCGCTCAATACTGTGATACCTTTTGGTACCGTTGGCAAAACCGGGGTGGAGCGTTTCATGGAACTAGGATATGATGAAATCTACGCCATTCAGTACTTTGAGAACAATTTGAGGCCTTGGTGGAACAACTCGGGCAAAGAGACTATCGAAAACCAGCTCAACCACGCCGCGAACGATTACAAGGCTATTATGAGCAAATGCGCTGATTTTGATAAACAGCTTTATGCAGATGTCCTGAAATCCGGCGGCAAAGATTACGCACATCTGTGTGTATTGGCCTATCGTCAAAGCATTGCTGCGCATACACTGGTTAAGAGTCCACAAGGAGAGCTATTGTGGCTATCTAAAGAAAATAACAGCGGTGGTTTCATTAATACGGTAGATGTAACCTATCCATCGTCGCCGTTGTATCTGATCTATAATCCGGAACTGTTGCAGGGGATGTTAAATGGTATCTTTTACTTCAGCGAAAGCGGCAAATATCCCCACCCATGGGCGGCGCATGACTTGGGTACTTATCCCAAGGCCAATGGTCAAACCTATGGTGAGCCTATGCCGGTGGAGGAGTCGGGCAATATGATCATTTTAACAGCGGCTATCACCAAAGTGCAGAACAAAGGCGACTATGCAAAAAAACATTGGAAAACGCTTACTACATGGGTCGATTACTTGACGAAGGAGGGGCTTGATCCGAAAACCCAGCTATGTACCGATGACTTTGCCGGTCATTTGGCACGCAATGCCAATTTATCGGTTAAAGCCATTGTTGGCATCGCCTGCTATGCGCAAATGGCTGAAGCCATTGGTGAAACCGAAACTGCCAAGAAATACCGTGCTATTGCCGAGGCCATGGTACCTAAATGGATCGCAATGGCTGATGCCGGTGATCATTATGCGCTTACTTTTGACAATAAAGATACCTGGAGCCAGAAATATAACCTGATTTGGGATAAGGTGTTAGATCTAAACCTCTTTCCACAAAAAGTATATGATACCGAAATCAACTATTACCTCACTAAGCAAAATAAATTCGGTTTACCATTGGATAGTAGAAAAGCCTACACTAAAAACGACTGGATTGTGTGGACCGCAAGCTTTGCACCGACCCGTCAGGAGTTTGAAGCTCTGGTGAAACCTGTATACCGGCATGCAATTGAGACGAAATCCCGTGTTCCATTGAATGATTTTTATGATTCAAACACGGGAATCCGTGAGAACTTTAAGGCACGGAGCGTCGTAGGTGGGTTCTATATGAAACGCTTAGCCGATAAGCTGCAAGGTGAATCATCTTTAAACGTCGCTGAAAAGCAATAAAAAGAAGAATATACGCTACATGAAGCCATTTCTTGGAAAAGAAATGGCTCTTTTTATTTGCAACCCTATCCTAAACCAATACAAATTCACGAAGAATACAAGACCTCACATGCTGTATGAAAATTTGCAGGAAATGAGATGATTTGATGAATTTTTGAAGCAAATTAAAAAACCAATTAAGTAATTGCGCCCTTAGATTTGAATTAGTTATTTAATAAACCCTTAAAAACCAATTATTATGATAAAAGCCTACTTATTGAAGGGGGTCTTACTGAGTCTTGTATTTGCCTCTTGCGGAAAGTCTGATATGATGAAAGACCGACCCGGCCTTACCGCCAATAGCTTAGATTCGCAAACACTGACATTGGCTCAGGATGCAACTACACGATACTTAGCGGCTCAGAATGGACCGGATGAGACAAGTGCCTTACAGACCTTGATCAATCAGTCTGTTTCGGGCGATATCATTATTATTCAGGCAGGAAACCATTATTTCAACGGCACTGTTCATATTAACAAAAACGGTTTGACGATTCGAGGAGAAAATAATGGCACCGACCCGACCAATTATATGCGTAAGGCCGTAACAAGTTCGGGACAAGGGGTTGCCGTACTGGACGTAGATGCAGGTATCCTCCATACGGTAATCGATTGGATTTATATTGACGGGGGGATGCTGCCGGAACCGAATCTTCGTGTTTTCGGGGACGATACAAAAATATACAACAGCCATTTTCGCAACAGTGGGCATTCGGGCATTTTGATTCACAATGCAAATAGAATCTGGATGGAAGGAGTAAAAACCTATTATAATTATGTAGTCGGTATTTCTCAGTGGGGCAGTTCCGATAATCGCATTAAAAATAGCCAGACCTACGAAAATGGGGGTGAAGGCATTACCATCGACGGTGGATCTCATAATTGCTTTGTAGAAAATGTCTGGATTTACAAAAACAACCTCAGCAAGCGAGGAGTTGGTGCCATTGGTATTGATGCAGCTAATGGCGCTAATATTTTCAATTGTACAATCGACCAGACCAATGGGCATGCGATACGGTTTCAGAACAACCTAAACCAGCCGGATGATGGTTGCCAGGTATATAACAACCAGATTACAAACAATCAGGGGTGCGCTATTAGTATGCGCCATCCGGAATTGGTAACCAATTTTGGACAATGGGAAAATACCATGACCAATAATACGGGAGGATCTGTTTGCAGTGAGCCCTAATAAACGTACGTTATCAATTCCATCTTCTCTTTTCTATCTTATGTTTCCGTTCTGGGGATATTGTCAATACCAATAGCTAGGTAAACCTTGCTATTGGTACCTTCATAAGATTATAGATTTAAACTTTACCAGAAGAAGGGCCACACATTATTAAGCTCTACATGAAGATTACGCCTCATTCATTGTATATAGCCTACCTGATAATATCCTGTGATCATTTGTTAAAATAGGCCTAAAGAAACCTAGAGAATCTCCCTAGTTTTATCAAAAATTATCAAACAATAAATTACCTAATTTAACGGCTTCATTTTAAGGATGTGTGAGGCAACAAAATCTAACAATAATTTATGCTAACAAATATGTACAAAGTAATCATGCGTGCTATCTTCTTTGTTCTAATGTTGATGCAAAGTACGTATACCGTGCAAGCACAAAGTGGTGATCAAATATTGGATGGGATTGGGGAAACCGGCATGATTGCACGCTATGTGTTTGGCGGAGATACCAAAGACTGGTCTCGCAATAATTTGCACGCTAAATTTCAAGGTGCCGAGGTAAAATTTGTTAATGACAAGCGATTTGGAAAAGTATTGTCGCTTTCCGGTGCAGACCATGATTTTATTACGATTCCAGGCGAAGCGTTAACCGATTTAGAGTCACTGAGTATCTCCGGATGGATCTATTTACGTTCCGATCAGCGAGGTCAACATTTCTTTGATTTCGGACAGGATGCTATCAAGCATTTCTTTGCTGCTCCTGTCGGAACCAAGGATCAAGAAGGTTACCAGACGTTGATAACAGTAAAAAATGATAATAAAGGTGGTGCCGTTTCATCGACAATACCGCAGAATAAATGGGTTCATCTTGCCATCGTTATCGATGTCTTCTCCAAATCGATTCTTAGCTATGTCGATGGTAAACCAGTAGGTGAAGCTAAAAACATTCCAGCAGAATTAACGGTAGTATTTGGTCAACAGGACCTCAAAAGGCAGCTTTACATCGGTAAATCGCTATTACCTGGAGATCCCAATCTGGATGCTATGATACACGATTTTCGTATTTATCGGGTTTCTCTTAGCAGTAAGCAAGTTGCCGGAATCTACCACAACGCGCTAGGAGGTGGACAACAAACGGCGGTGAATGTGGGTAAACCAGAAGATAATCTTCCGCAGTTTTCTTCTGATCATTCAAAGCTATATAATACCTATTTAGTCAAGGTGTCCGATGTGGAGGTTGAGACGGAAGTCGGAAATTTACCACGATTACCCAGCTACTTAAAGGGAACCTATCGGGATGGAGTCAGCGGCCCGGAAGTACGTGTTCTTTGGCCCTCTCCTACAGATAACAGTGCTGTTCTTCAGACAGGACATTATACCATTATCGGGCGAGTTCCTGGAACCGATCTACAACCCAAAGCCCTTGTTACTGTCAGAGATGCTAAGCGTACAACACCAAGTTTAACACTCGTTCCCTTCGGTCTGAATCAAGTTTCTTTAGATACCGATATACACGGTCACCAAACTAAGTTTATCGAAAATCGCGATAAGTTCATCACCACATTGGCTAAAACCGACCCCAACTCTTTTCTTTATATGTTTCGCCATGCCTTTGGCCAAAAACAGCCGGAAGGGGCAAAGCCTTTGGGTGTGTGGGATAGTCAGGATACAAAACTAAGAGGGCACGCCACAGGCCATTACCTGACAGCAATTGCACAGGCTTATGCCAGCACAGGATACGACAAAGCGCTTCAAACCAATTTCGCACAAAAAATGACGTACATGGTGAATACGCTCTACGAGTTATCTCAGCTCTCTGGCAAGCCGAAAGGAGCTGGAGGTACTCATGTAGCTGATCCGACAGCTGTGCCTCATGGTCCGGGAAAAACAGACTATGACTCCGACCTGAGCGAAGAAGGTATCCGTACCGATTACTGGAATTGGGGTGAAGGGTTTATCAGTGCTTACCCACCTGATCAGTTTATCATGTTGGAACAGGGTGCCAAGTATGGGGGACAAAAAAATCAAGTGTGGGCACCCTATTATACCTTACATAAGATTCTGGCAGGACTGATGGATGTATATGAAGTCAGCGGTAATAAAAAGGCACTCGAAATAGCGAGGGGTATGAGTAATTGGGTATATACCCGTTTAAGCAAGCTGCCGACGGAAACCCTTATAAAGATGTGGAACACTTACATCGCCGGTGAATTTGGCGGTATGAATGAGGTGATGGCCCGTCTGTATCGAATCACGAATGAACCGAGTTACCTTAAAACAGCACAATTGTTTGATAACATCAATATGTTCTATGGCGATGCCAATCATTCGCATGGTTTGGCTAAGAATGTAGATACATTTCGAGGCTTACATGCGAACCAACACATACCGCAAGTTGTAGGCAGCATTGAAATGTATCGTGTCTCCAATGATCCGGTATACTACAGAATAGCGGATAATTTTTGGCATAAGGCCGTGAACGACTATATGTACAGCATAGGGGGTGTTGCGGGAGCACGCAATCCTGCCAATGCTGAATGCTTTATCAATCAACCGGCAACTTTGTACGAAAATGGTTTCTCGGCAGGAGGACAAAATGAAACCTGTGCCACCTACAATATGCTAAAATTGACAGGTGATCTATTTCTTTTCGATCAACGGACCGAGTTGATGGACTATTATGAGCGTGGTCTGTACAATCATATTTTGGCCTCCGTAGCTGAGCACAGCCCTGCCAATACATATCACGTACCGCTCAGGCCAGGCTCCATCAAGCAATTCGGCAACCCAAATATGACTGGTTTTACCTGCTGCAATGGTACGGCCATAGAAAGTAGTACCAAACTGCAAAATTCAATTTACTTTAAGCGTAAGGATGATAAAGCCCTGTACGTCAATTTGTATATACCTTCAACACTGCAATGGGCAGAACGCAAAGTAACTGTGCAGCAAACGACGGATTTTCCAAGAGAAGATCACAGCCGTTTGACAATAAAAGGTAATGGGCAATTTGATATTCATGTACGGGTGCCCGCATGGGCAACCAAAGGATTCTTTGTTAAGATCAACGGCGTCACAGAACCAGTTCAGGCAAACCCCGGTACCTATCTAAAATTAAGCCGCACTTGGAAAGATGGCGATGTGATCGATTTACAGATGCCTTTCCAATTTCATCTCGATCCCGTGATGGATCAGCAGAATATAGCCAGCCTGTTTTATGGACCGATATTACTGGCAGCACAGGAGACCGAAGCCAGAAAAGAATGGCGCAAAGTAACCTTAGATGCGCGAGATATTAGCAAGTCAATTAAAGGAAACCCAAAGCAGTTGGAATTCACTATAGACAATGTAATCTTTAAACCATTCTATGAAACATACGGACGTCACTCCGTTTATTTGGATGTTACGTTAAAGTAGAATTCCTTGTTTTAAGATCAGAAATTGTGACCTTAAAACAAGGAGCAGTAAAAATGGGACAATATATGACGGATTAACTCTTTTTACACTTAATCAGAAAAAACGGATAGTTCTCTGTAATCGCTATAATTTCAAACAAACCAAAACGGCCGAATTCAGCTTTAATTGATTCGCGATCGTAAAAAAATAGATGAACACCACCAAACATTTCATAACGGTCCCTGCCTATCTGTTTACCTTGTCCATAGGTCGGTGCTTCTTTTGAAATAACCGTAAAAACCATATAACCGTTTTCTGTGAGCTGATTATAACAGTCGCGAATTAGCTTCGCTCGTTCATCGCTGTTCAATAAATGGATTAATGCGTAGCAGAATATACCATCAAAACGAGCATGGTCAAAAGGCATGTCCGTAACGGAGCCATGGTAAATCGTCATCTCCTCTCCATAATGTTTTCTGGCGATTTCAATGGCCGTTTTTGATATCTCAATACCTGTCACCTTGATGCCATTATCTACAAATATCTGCGCATTCCGGCCATAACCAATTCCGGGAATAAGCATGTTTTTTACAGCATTTTCCAGAAAGAAATCTTTCGTTAAGATGGCAGAATTAGCGGGTTCAAAACCCCACATTTCCTGTTTTTCGCTAAAGCTTTTTTCCCAGAATTCCAGTTCTTTGTTCTTGTTTGGCATAAACTTATTGATTGTTATACCAAGGTAGCCATTCTATACAACATTAAAAAGAAAAGCAAACCGATAGATTTATACTTTGCTCAATCGTGTGCTGTTTACCAACATGTTTCCGGATAATGAGCCTTATTTAGTTAAGGCAAATATTAACTGGCGGGCTTCGTGAGTCTTGTAAAAGTTGTATTTATAAAAAAATCCTTATGGGGTCCAACCACTTTACAGCTATGAAAATAGGTATCAATTTCATTTAATTTGAAAAGCGCAGTATAGCGATCTTTGTTGCATAGGTGTTCCTGTTTAGGCGTATATTTATTTTCTAAGGGATCAAAGATATATTCTTGAAAAAGAACATTTTTATTGATTTCGTCATTAAGCCATACAGCGAGATAGTTGCGGTCAAATTGATAAAGATAATTTCTATAAAAACGAAACGCACGTTGAGACTTTAAAGGAAAAACGTTGCCGGTCTCCGAATACAGCATGGTATCGTTCGCTGTGCTTTCCTGGAATTCGGCTACGCCATAAGCTTTTGCAAATAATACTTCCGGTTGTTGGAATACCAGTCTTTCCAAACTCCACTTACCGCTAAAGTATGCAGGAAACATATAATTATCCTTTATAAAACTCTTTCCTTTCTGAAATCCCTGCTCTTTGTTTGACATAAGTTTATGTATTGCCAAGGCAAGTTACCCATTCGAGCGAACATAAAAAAGAAGAGGTAGGAAATATATGAACATGATGTTTAAAAGCCTTCCATATAAAAGGCATTAAATCTATGACCATCCGGGTCGATAAAAACGAATCCATCATGTTTTTTCCAAACGTTTCCAGCGGAGCAATAGTTTGAGTAGGTGGTAACGATCCAACAAAAATATAGATTGCTAGCTCCGAAAGTTTTCCGAGTAGAGTTTCGGTAATGGGTCCGATTGCCGATATTGCTTGCTGTCCATATCCATCATCGTAAGTCTTCCCGAGTGCCCCGCACCTGTATCGAGGTTGGTGATATTGAGTATATGCATCGGTTTGTCTGTATTCCAATTTATGGTTGGTGTATGGCCGATAAATATTTCGCGGAAGCTTGCTTTGCTTTCAAAATCCGCGACAGTTCCACCTGACGCGGCATGATGAATGGCATCCATCCAAAGGTCTCGATCCCAGTAGTATTTGTTTGGTACTTGTTTACTGAACAGTATGTTGCGGTCAAAACCTGCGTGCACGAAACATCTTTGTTCGCTGTCGATATGATAAAGCTTTTGATTTCGAAAAAACTGTCGGTGCGTAGAAGGGATATCCGACGAATTTAGCGAGGTTTTATATCCCCTGTTCGATGGTATACAGATAATGTCTTTTCCGGCATGTTTTAGATAAGAAACAATAGTGCCTTTGCCGCCGTAATTCCAAGCACCTGGATGGTAATCCGTTTGAAGGAACGAATCGAACCAATCGTCGTGATTTCCTTTGATAGCGATCAGGTTCCTTATTTTAAGGAGTTCTTCCACACATTCAAAGACTTCTCCGTAACCATCTACCACGTCCCCCAGCTGTATTAACACATCGTTATCGTAATCGAAATCCGTTCCTTTAAGGCATTGCATCAATGCTTTATAGGCGCCATGAATATCACCCATAACAAATGTTCGCTGTTGTTGCATGTCTTCTTTCCTGTTCAAAAATCGTACCCCCTTTCGTCCCATCTCGTCTTTTATTAGAGTCGCTCTATCTTCGTAAATAGCGCATAGTATGCACTTTTCGAAAAACCTATTTCCCGGTTGCGGTGGATTTTATACTTTTAGATTTCAAACATTGAATTATGACCAATCCCTATATTTCTCTTCTGCGCACTGCCTGGATCTATGCCCGAGGCGAGAAGAAACGCTACGTTTCCATCTACGGGTTATTCATATTGGCTAGCGCTGCTTTTGCTGCTTATCCGCTCCTGTACGGTTGGTTTATTAACGGGATACAACAGCAGGGTGCTACGTACTTACGCTACGCTTGGATATATGTTGGGGCTTACCTGCTTCTCAAGCTAGTAGAATGGAGCTTCCATGGCCCGGCCCGAATACTCGAACAGAAGCTGGCATTCGCACTCAGTAGAAATTTCTTGCAGGATCGTTATCATCAAACGCTGCATCTTCCGGTGAAATGGCATCAGGATAACCACTCAGGAATCACCATCAACAGAATCCGGAAAGCTTACACAGCACTGAAATCCTTTTTTGAGAACGGGTTTATGTATACCTATGCATTGATGAAGTTTGTTTTTTCCCTCATTGCAATGATCGCATTTTCACCCTTGTTTGGATTGATTGGCGTAGGGATCGGACTTCTGACGGTATTTGTTATTTTCAAGTTTGATAAACCCTATATCAAGGCTTTGGACGAAACAAATGAAAAAGACCATATCGTTTCCGGAACGCTGTTCGACAGTCTTTCCAACATCATTACAGTGATTACCTTACGTCTGCAAGACCGAATGGAGAAAAGCTTAATGGGGAAAGTGGCCGATGTTTATCCTCCTTTTAGAAAATCTGTCCATGTAAATGAGTTGAAATGGTTTATTGCCGACATGTTGGTTGCGCTTATTTATGTAGTTACGGTACTCGGATATATTTATCAGCACGGACAACAGGGTCAAGTCTTTTTAATCGGAAATCTGGTTGCGCTGCTGGGATTTGTCAATCAGTTCACCAGCGTTTTTCACGATGTGGCCTGGCAGTATACACAGATTGTTCAGTTTAATACGGATGTGGAAACCTCCCGTCATATCAGCGACGCCTATCAGCGGCAACATCAGGCGGAAGCTACTGTGATGTTACCGGATAAATGGCAACAGATCGAGATCGAAGGCTTGAATTTCTCGCATACCGAAACCTACTCTTCCGGACAAAAAGCGCACAGCCTACATAATATCCATCTTACCATTCAAAGAGGGCAAAAAATCGCGTTGATCGGAGAAAGTGGTAGCGGAAAAAGTACGCTTATGGCCATACTTAGGGGTTTATATACCCATCAATCCGACACCCAAATACGATTGGACAACAATACATTAATCGATGCCGCAAGCCTGGCCGATGCAGTCACTTTATTTCCGCAAGAACCGGAAATATTCGAAAACACCATCAAGCATAATATCACCCTTGGGCTATCGTTTAGGGATGAAGAAGTAATGGAAGTCTGTCGGATCGCCCATTTTGCGGAGGTTGTGCAAACGCTTCCAAAAGGTTTGGAATCACATATCCAGGAAAAGGGTGTAAACCTAAGTGGGGGGCAAAAACAACGATTGGCACTGGCTCGTGGAATATTGGCCGCACGGTCCAGTAGTATTATTTTACTGGATGAACCCACCAGCAGCATCGATCCTAAAACAGAGGTCAAGATCTATCAACATCTTTTTGAAGAATTCAAAGAAAAGGTGCTGATTTCCAGTCTACACCGCCTATACCTGCTGCCCTATTTTGACTATATCTACATTCTACAAGATGGAAGAATAGTTGATGAAGGTACTTTTAACAATTTGAAAGTACGTAGCTTGATTTTTGACGAGCTGTGGAAGCACCAACGGGAAAACAATCGGGCGGATAATTAAGTGATGAATGATTTACAATAAGCGTAAATCATTCATTTTTCCAAAAGCAGTTGAAAATGAACAACAGCCGTTGCTACTGCGTTGTTTGTACACCATCTTTCTGTTTCAATTCTTTTTCCTGACGCACACTTTCAGCATGCACATCTTCATAGAGTTGTTTAACAAAATCAGCCGATAGCCCCACTTTCTCACCTTCAACGATGGCTTGTTGTAATACCTTCTTGAAACGGTCGGGTTGCACAACCGCTACATTGTGTTTCATTTTATACGTTCCGATAATTCTGGCCGCCTGCATGCGTTCCCCTAACAAATGAATAATCTCTTTATCCAATTCGTCAATCTTTTTCCTATAAACAGCCATCGTATCTTGTACAGGTACAGGTTGGTCTTGGGCCCTGGCTGTTAGCATGCCCAGCATACCTATGCCCGCGAGGGTGATGATTTTACGCATAATTTCTTTTTGTTTTTTCACAACAAATAGCTGGTCGTAGCAGGGGTATATCGCTTAGTACTAAACAAACCTTCATCTATTTGCTGTTATCCATTCAGTTATCTATTCAAAGGTACTAAATTTGCAAAACCGATAAAGAGCTTAAGGACGGAGTAAGACTTATCTTAAGAAGTTATGAAAATTACAAACCTGGTTGATTTATTTGCTATTCTCCCGGAAGACGAAAAAATAATGGTGGATATTTTACGACAGATCGTTATTGAAACACTTCCTTCATATTGTAAAGAGAAAATATCCTACAATGTTCCATTTTTTCAGGGTAACAAAGGGATCTGTATTATTTGGCCTGCTACTGTTCCAAGAGGAGGTATCAAAAAAGGTGTTCTTTTCGGTTTTTGGTATGGATGCAAATTAAAGGATCCGGATGGTTTTTTGACGCATGGAACCAACAAACAAATTTTTTATAGAATTTACCATACACCCGAAGAAATTGAGGAGAAGCCCATAAAAATACTTTTAAAAGAAGCAATTCAACTGGATAATGCTTTTCACAAGGTTGCTCCCCATAACCCTTCATAAAATTATCCGATTTTTGATGCGGTTTTTACCTCACTTAAAAAAACAAAATTCACTTTCGTGATAGCCTATAGAACGAAGCAGCCTAATTCGAATTGAACCAATCCGACGTCTAAACATGCGTACCAAAATACGTTTTCTTCTTTATATTAAAATGATTTAGTAGATTCGTAGCGGCGAACCGATAAACTACTCAATCCAATTAGTGTCACCTAGTGTATGTCATCCTATAAATTATATACGGATAATGAATTAATACATTTGTTAAAAGCGGATGATCGAACTGCTTTTTCCGAAATTTACACGCGCTATGGCGAACGTTTATATAAACAGGCATACCATGTGCTAAGGAACCGCGAAGATGCAAAAGACATCGTGCAGGATATTTTTACCGCCCTTTGGAATAAAAGAACCGAGTTGTGCATCAATAACCTTGCAGGATACTTATACATTGCCAATCGTAACCAAGTGATTAAATTAATGGCACACAGGAAGATCAGCGCTGTTTATTTCGATTGGCTCCAGACGATGAGCAAGGAGGTACCCGATACGGCCAATTATGGTATCCTTGAGAAACAGCTGCATGAACTGGTGGAAGGTGAAGTCGGTAAATTACCTTCAAAAATGCGGCAAGTATTTAACCTCAGTAGAAAAGCACATCTTTCCCATAAAGAAATTGCCGCTAAACTGCATTTGTCAGAGGCAACGGTTAAGACGCAGGTTAAGAATGCTTTACGAATATTAAGAAGCAAATTAGAGGCTTTTCTATATACTATTCTTCTCCTATTTTATTGGCTGTTTTAAGCCAATGATAAAAAAAATATTTTTTTTCTACCCCCAAAGGCCTCCTTGTCGTACTTTACTTTTAACGATCCTCATTTACCGAGCTTATGGAGAAAAAAAGAATCAAAGAGTTGCTTCATAAATACAGAAAAGGTCTGTGCACCGATGCTGAAAAAGCTTGGATTGAATCCTTTTACGATGAACTGGCTAATCCGCCATCTTCCGATCTGACGGAAGAAATGATACAAGCAGATTTAGCAGATGTTTATCAACGCATACCTGCTTTATCGAAAAATAAAAGCTTTACCCTTTGGCCCAAGATCGTTGCCGCAGCGGTATTCTTACTTTTTGTTTCCATTGGTTTTTATTTTTTCAAAGAAAAAGAACCAAGCCAGCCACTTGCGCAAGTCATTGACAAATCGAAGATCAACCCAAATGATTTTGCTCCCGGTACCAATAAGGCGCTATTAACATTGGCCGATGGATCGCAAATAGCATTGGATAATGCGCCGGACCAGAAGATACTCGACAAAGAAGGAATAAAAATTACGAAGAATGAGGATGGTTTGATTACCTATCAAATTAATCCGGGGACCCAAGAGGCAAAATCAAATACATTGAGTACACCAAAAGGCGGGCAATATCAGGTCATTTTATCAGATGGCACCAAGGTTTGGTTAAATGCAGCTTCCTCCCTCAGCTATCCTACGGTATTTACCGGAAATGAGCGAAAGGTCCTATTAAAAGGGGAAGCTTACTTTGAAGTAGCCAAAAATGAAAAACAACCATTTAAGGTATTGACGGATCGGCAGGAACTGTTGGTGTTAGGTACTCATTTTAATATCAACAGTTATGAAGACGAACCCGAAATTAAAACAACCCTATTAGAAGGTAGCGTTAAAGTATCAGCGCTTCAAACCAAGCATACCATCCTTCTGAAGCCGGGAGAACAGGCAGCCTTAAAGAAAAGTGGGAAATTAAAGGTAGATCAGATCAATGCTGAAAATGCAATTGCATGGAAAAGTGGTCTCTTTCAGTTTCAGGGTTCCGGCATCCACGAAGCATTACGGCAGATGGCCCGTTGGTATGACATATCGATCGAATTTGAAGGAGATGCACCTGATATCCAGCTTTGGGGAGAAGTGCATCGAAATGCCAATGCCATCGAAGCGTTGGAGATTTTAAGCTATTTCGATTTAAAATATAAAATTTTGGCCATGGGAAGTACCAAGAAAATCGTCATTATCCAATAAACGTTAATCCATACATTATGAGAAAATCAACAATCACTTAAACAAGAACAGGGTTAACAAAAAAACCGTTTCCTAACGCCATTAGGAAACGGAATACTTGGAGTTAACTCTTTCCGGATAAATCCGGAACGCCAATTTGTTAAAACCTTTATTAACTCAAGCTTTACAAAAATAATGAAAATTAGACCTAAGACAATGGCCTGGGGTAGGCCATTATCCAATTTTTTTGGAAAATCAAACCCGGTTCAATACCAAACAACCGATATTAAAAGGAAAATTATAATGCAGTTAAATCTTACATTTTTCTTTTTGTTCATTGCCCTGATGCAGCTACACGCAGCAACATACGCACAAAAAATCTCTGTCAATAAACAAAATGCAACCTTAGCAGAGATTTTTCGGTCCATTAAGCAGCAGAGCGACTATGTCTTTGTTTATAACAGCAAAGAAATCAACAGCTTAAAGGTGAGCGTAAACGCACAGCGTTCTACCATCGAAGACATCATGAACCAATGCCTTCAAAACCAGCCTTTCACCTATAAAATCAGTGGACACAATGTACTGATCAAAAGGAAAAATGAATCCGTTGAGGTTCGTCCACCCATACAACAACGGGAAGTGAAAGGAAAAATAATCGATGCAGAGGGTTTACCCGTTCCCGGCGTTAGTGTCAAAATAAAAGGTACAACCGCCGGGACCACCAGCAATGCAGAAGGCTTATATACCTTGCAAGTGCCTGGAGCAGAAGCAACCTTAGTATTTAGCATTTTAGGTTATGCACTACAGGAAATCAATGTAGGTACGAATACCCTGATTAATGTGACCCTAAAAGAAGAATCGTCTGCACTAGACGAAGTCGTTGTCATTGGTTATGGAACCCAAAGGCGAGCCGATGTCACCACAGCTGTAGCTTCGGTATCGGCAGAAAATATCCAAAATCGCCCGGTCCAAAATTTCGGAGAAGCTATTGCAGGCCAAATGGCCGGTGTTCAAGTACAACAGACCAACGGCGCACCAGGAGGTGAAGGTTTAGCCATTCGGATACGAGGTACCGGCTCTATCACGCAATCAAATGATCCGCTATACGTGGTAGACGGGTATCCCATGGAAGGAAATGCATTTCGTCTTATCAACCCTTCCGATATTGAGAGTATACAGGTGCTCAAAGACGCCTCATCAACTGCTATTTATGGTTCAAGAGGTGCAAATGGCGTGGTGGTGATCTCGACCAAAAAAGGTAAAAAAGGCCCTCCCATTATCAATGTCAATTCATTTGTGGGGTTCCAACAACGGGGAACAGAAATTAAAATGATGAACCGCGATCAATATGTTGATTGGTTTGTTGACGGTCGAAATCAGGCCTGGTTAGATGCCGCTGTTATTCCAAATGATCCTGACCAGTCGCCACATAGCATCAATGATCCCAATTCGCGCCGAAGCCTTTATCCCGGTGCAAGCGGGCAGTACATGATTCCGGACGGTACGGGTGGTTATCTCTATAACTTTTTAGATCCGGCATCCGTTGCCACTATGCCTGATAATAATTGGCAGGATCTATTATATCGGAATGCCTTAACACAGCAAAATGAACTTTCCGTCAATGGCGGTTCGGAAAATACCCAGTATAACTTTTCAGGAAGTTACATGAAACAGGATGGTATTGTGATCAATACCAATTATGATCGCTTCAATTTCCGTTCGAGTGTAAATTCAAAAATAAGCAAGACCATCAATCTGGGTGCTAATCTAATGGCTTATTCAGCACGCGGTCGCGAACAAGATCAAGGTAAATATTCGGCCGTTATGTATGCGCTGCAATTACCACCTATTTATCCCGTTAGAAATGCCGATGGTACCTATGGATCGATGGTCCGGAATCCGGAAACCCTGGTTGGCGATGTCGCCAGTCCGATAGGAGTGGCCGAGCTGGTCAATATTAACAGGCGGCGTTATGGTTGGTTAGGAACTATTTCTGCCGATTGGGAAATCATGAAAGATCTGAAATACCACCTGAGCATTAATGGTGGAATCCAAGATGATCAATTAAAAAGATTTGAACCTTCCACAGTAGATCTGGATGCTTCCAGGGCACCGCGTCCGGCAAAAGGAGTTGACGAACGTTATACCGACTATGATTGGGTCATTGAAAACACCTTAAATTATACGAAGACATTTGGTGAAAAACATAACTTTTCCGCCTTGGTTGGATACACGACGCAAAAACACACTAGAAATTATATGTACGGTGAAGCAAGAGGTTTTGCTAACGACGATGTTGAAACCTTAAATGCCGGCAATATGTATCAACTCTCTAGTACAGAGTCCGCCTATTCCATGATTTCTTATTTAAGTAGAGTCAACTATTCATATGATGATCGTTACCTCTTTACAGCTACGATACGTAGCGATGGCTCTTCGCGCTTTGGACAAAACCGGAAATGGGGAACCTTTCCATCTGTCTCGGTAGGCTGGAGAGTTTCCGAAGAAGGCTTCATGAAAGATGTCGATCAAATCAGCGATTTAAAAATCAGGGCCGGATTTGGTATTTCCGGAAATAACCGGATAGGTGATTATGCATCCATCGGTTTATTGGATCCCGGTTATTACCCAACAGGAGGAACCTTGCAAAACACAGTAGATGTGAATCCGGAATCCATGGCCAATGCAGATCTAGGCTGGGAAAAGACCAAGCAATATAATTTAGGTTTCGAATTTGGCTTGGCCAATGATCGGATTCGGGTAGAGGGCGATTTCTACGACAGCCAATCCCTTGATTTATTGTTGGATGTACCCGTGCCTACCATAACTGGTTATACATCTCAGTTTCAGAATATTGGCAAAGTGCAGAACCGAGGGATGGAGTTTTCGGTAACCACAAGAAACTTTATCAAGGCATTTCAGTGGAGTACCAATTTTAACATCTCCTTTAATAAGAATAAGGTGCTGGAAGTGGGGCCGGACCAACGACCCATCTATGGCACTGCGCCAAATGCCAATAATGCATTCATCACCACCATTGGCTTGCCTATCGCAAGCTTCTATGGCTACAAACAAGAAGGTGTTTTCATGTCGCAGGAAGAATTGGACCGCTATCCCCATTTAGCTGCCGATAAAATAGGCGATGGTCGTTATGCTGATATCAATGGCGATGGTAAATTAGATCAAAACGATAAAACCATTTTAGGCAATAATATGCCCGATTTTACCGGCGGTATCACCAATAATTTCTCCTATAAAAACTTCTCCTTAAGCGTACAGTTTACTGGGTCTTACGGTGCAGAAGTATTTAGCTTTTTTAAACGCATGGTAGGCATTTATCACGGCGACCGGAATGGTATGATCGAACAGATCGATCGCTGGCGATCGCCGGAAGAGCCAGGTGATGGCATTCATTTCCGTGCTACCCGTAATCCTACCGGTTGGCAACGCGATCCTTCGTCGGCATGGGTACAAAATGCGTCCTACCTTCGCTTACGTAACGTAAACTTCTCTTATAATTTCGGACAGTCCGTATTGGACAAATTAAAAATTAAAGGATTGCGCCTATACGTAACCGGTAGTAACTTATTTACCATTACCAATTATACAGGCTATGATCCGGAAACCAGCAGTGAAAGTGGTCTTCAAAAAGGAGGCGATTACTTAGGCTATCCAACGGCCAGGTCTTTCATTTTTGGTGCTAATCTAACTTTTTAACTCCTAGTTTATGCGATATACAACAGCTATGAAAAAGATTTTTTTATTAGGTATGACGGTTTTGATGCTGTCATCTTGCAGTAAGGATTTCATTGAACTTACACCGCCATCTAATTTGAACAGCAGTGATTTTTATAAAACCCAACAAGATATTAACCAGGCCACCTTATCGGCTTATGCCAGCCTGCGTGAACTCTATAATGGTACGTATTATCGGCTGGGCGAAATTCGTTCCGATAATACGACATACTCTTGGTTGGCCGGCAATCCGGCAAATGAGAAGGGAGTAGATGAGTTTGCTTCCCCTCTGTTGCCGGAGAATAATTTTGTAATGGATTGTTGGGATGATAGTTATAACACTATTTTGAGGTGTAACTTGGTTTTAGGAAGAAGCGATGGCGCTACCTTTACCGACGAAAATCTTCGGAACCAATATAAAGCAGAGGCCAGTTTCATACGCGCATCTACCTATTTTTGGTTAAATCGGGTATTTGGTGGTTATGCACTGAACGGAGAGCTCTTAGGTGTCATTAAAGTAGATAAAGAACTGACGCCCGATGAAGCCTATCAATTGCGTCGATCTCCCCTGGAAGAAATTTATGGTTTGATTATTAGTGATCTCCAATTTGCCGAATCCAACTTGCCGGAAAGTTATGGTGGAAGTGACAAAGGACGTGTTACCAAAGCGGCGGCCAGCGCGTTGTTGGGAAAGGTTTATATGACCATGGCCGGATATCCTTTGAATAAAGGAAATGAATTTTACACCAAAGCCATTGAAAAATTCCGAGAGGTAACGAATAACGGGCAATATGCGCTGGTAGCAAACTATGCCGATCTATTTGATGTAAACAAGAAAAACAGTGTAGAATCACTTTTTGAAATTCAATACATGAAAGGTTCGCCAAATGGTGCTACGGGAAGCCCCTGGAATAACAATTTTGCTCCTCGTTTCTCGGATAAAGAGGTGGTATTAGTGGGAGACAAAAGTGGGCAAAACGCGCCTACGCAGGACATGTCCAATGCTTATGAAACCGGAGATCCTAGAAAATACGTGTCCATGCGCGATGGCTGGGTGAACGCTAAAACCGGTGCCTTTGAAACCGATAAATATGTTCGCAAATATTATGATGTAGCTACCAGTGCTTCCGATAACGGAAATAACTGGATCGAGCTGCGTTTAGCCGATATTTATTTACTCTATGCGGAAGCCTTGGTACGCACCGGTACGGATCAAGCGACCGCCTTGATTTATTTAAATAAAATACGGGAGCGGGCTAGAAATACACCCGGTGATCCAAATGTGCCGGCTCCGGCTAACCTGCTAAGCGATTATCAATTAGGAGATTTTGCCAATGATCAGGCTTTCCTGCTGGCGATCGAAAAGGAGCGTCGTGTCGAACTTGCTTTTGAAAATCACCGATGGTTTGACCTCGTTAGAACAGGCAGGGCGAAGGACGTCATGATTGCGGAGCAGAAAGCTGATGGTTTTAGTAATTTTACCTGGAGTGATGACGCCATGGCTTATCCCATCCCAATGACCGTCATGCAAGCCAATCCACAACAGATTATCCAAAACAAAGGTTATACACAATTATAAAATTTTTAGATCATGACAATTCAAGTAAATCTCTTTCTTTCATGCGTACTCGCAAGTTTCTTCAGTATAAGTAGCCTCGGTGTTTATGCACAGGATAACGCCCTAACGACACAAGAAAAGGCAGATGGCTGGCAGTTACTCTTTAACGGAAAAGATTTTGAAGGGTGGACTTCCACGAAAGGTACGTCTCCTGATGTAAGTTGGAAGATTGAGAATGGCCAACTCTCGCTAAAAGGAGCGGGCGGTAAACAACATCTCGATATCATCAGTGCAGCGGAATATAGTGATTTTGACCTACGTGTCGATTTTAAATTAACAGAAGGCGCCAATAGCGGCATCAAATATTTCTTCACCCGTTATAGCGAGGGCGGATGGCTCGGTATGGAATATCAGCTTATTGATAATGATCGCCACCCTGACGCCAAGCTCGGCCGCGATGGTAACCGTCAGCTCAGTGCCTTGTATGATATGCTGGCGGTTAAGAAAAAAGTGCCCGTTAAGGTTGGTGAATGGAATCAGGCCCGCGTGGTGGCAAAAGGCAGTCAAGTAAGTCATTACCTGAATGGCCAGGAAGTATTACGTTATGACCGAAAGAGCCCGGCATTTGAGAAAGCGCGGCAACTAAGCAAATTTAAAGAAGCAAAACCTGCCTTTGGTTCCGTCAATAAAGGCCATATTTTATTGCAAGACCATGGCGACATCGTCTATTTTAAAAACGTGAAAATAAAAGCATTATAACATTTTATAAAAAAGATAGGATGAATACGAAATCAAGAAGAGCATTTATTAAAAAAATAGGTGTAGGCACAGCAGCCTTAGCCGTTGGCACCAACCTATTTGATCATCACCCGGCAATGGCCTTCAGTGCCAAAAGCTACCGTAACATCGTCGGTGCAAACGAACGCGTTCAAGTTGCTACCATCGGTGTAAATAGTCGCGGAAGTAGCATGAGCGGTACCTTTGCCAAACAAAAAAATGCAACCGTAGCCTGCATTTGTGATGTAGACGAAAGAGCCATTCCGAAAGCGATGAAACGTGTTGCCGATGCCGGACAAAGCACTACACCCCGTTCCGAAAAAGATCTGCGGAAGGTGTTGGAAGACAAAAGCATTGATGCCATTTATACCGCAACACCCGATCATTGGCATGCGCCATTAACGATCATGGCTTGTCAGGCAGGCAAACATGTATATGTTGAAAAGCCTATGGCACATAATCCGGCAGAAGGAGAAATGGCAGTAGCAGCGGCCAGAAAATATAGCCGTGTGGTACAAATGGGGGCACAGCGTCGTTCGGCACCCACACTTACCAAAGGTATTGAACTCCTTCATCGTGGAATCATAGGTAAGGTGTACATGGCCAAAACGTGGTATACCAACACCCGGAAAGCAACCTTTCTGAAACCCGGTACTGTTCCTTCCTGGCTCGATTATGATCTGTGGCAAGGACCTGCACCGCGGATGCCCTACAAGGATGGTTTAATCCATTACGATTGGCATTGGTTCTGGCATTGGGGAACAGGTGAAGCTTTGAACAATGGTACCCATGAGGTAGATGTTGCCCGCTGGGGTTTAGGTGTAGATTTCCCAACACGGGTAAGCTCAATTGGCGGGCGTTATCAATTTCAGGATGATTGGGAAACACCTGACACGCAAATCGTAACCGTAGAATATCCGACGGCGACCCTGGTCTGGGAAAATAGAAGCTGCAACGGACGCCAGGTAGAAGGTTTGGAACGAGGCGTTATTTTCTATGGCGATAAGGGAAGTCTAGATACGGGAGAAGACGCCTACAAGATCTATAATTTACAAGGTAAACTCATCAAAGAAGAAAAATCGACTTCCTCAACGGGAGGTTTAGCAGGTAGGAATACCGCAAGCCCCAGTTTAGGTATGGACAGCCTACATGTAGCTGATTTTCTAGATGCGGTCAAAAATAATAGGCAACCTAATTGCGATATCGAACTCGGTTATAAAAGTACGGTGGCCATGTTGTTAGGCAATATATCTTGGCGAGTAGGCCGTGATTTAAAGATCGATTCTAAAAATGGACATATTGTAGGGGATGCCGAGGCCGAAAAGTTGTGGAGCCGGCACTATGAGCCGGGATGGGAACCTAAAATTTAAAGGAAAAGAACTGCAGGAAAGTTCAAAGCTTAGGGCAATGAACGGACCTGCAGATTCTATACTTTTGTTTGTTGATCAATAATAAACCAACACAGATGAATAGGCTAAAAATCATGGTCTTGCTTTTTGTACTACCTATGTACAAAATACAGGCGCAAACACAAAATAGATTAACCGCAGAAGAAAAAGCAAGCGGATGGCAGCTTATTTTTGATGGAAAAAGCTTTGCGGGTTTGCAAAAACTAGCGGACGGAGGTTGGGCGGTAAAAGATGGTCTGTTGATGGCAACTCCCATTCCGCATGGGAGGCAAATGGATATTATTACCAAAGCTAGCTTTGATAATTTTGAACTGACCTTTGAATTTAGGGCAGCAAAAAACACCAATAGTGGTGTTAAATATTTGGTTACAAATACCTTTCCAGGTCAAAAGGGTGCCTATTTGGGCTTGGAGTATCAAATTCTGGACGATCTGCATTACCGGTATCCCGAGCGGGGCGAATTGCGGTCTGTAGCCTCACTTTACGATCTCATTCCAGCCGATCCAAAAAAGAAAGTAAAAGCACTTGGCGAATGGAATACCGCCAAGATTATCGTAAATGGCCATCATATCAGCCATTGGCTTAATGGCAAAGAAGTGGTTGCATATGATCGGAGTAGTCCTGCATTTGCACAATTGGTTCAAGTCAGTAAATACAAAGACCTTCAAAATTTCGGAAAAGCTGAAAAAGGACACCTCCTTTTTCAGAATGAGGGTACACCGGTTGATTTCCGGAACATCAAAATCAAGCCTTTGACGAAGGCAAAATAAAATAGTCGACTTAATAAGCCATCTCATCAAAACAAGAGATGGCTTATTTCTGCATTTATTTACCCCAAGTAGCCGTTTTTGTCAACTCATTTCCTAAATTGCGCACCAAGAAAGAATAGTGCTAGCTAGCGCTTCACCGTATGGTCATTTGATATTGGAATAACCATTCAATTTTACATTTTTATGCAAAAAATCGCTTCTGCTGCATTTGCAGACACTAAACCACATTATATTCTTCTTGACGGCTTAAGAGGCGTTGCAGCACTTATGGTTATATGGTATCACGTATTTGAAGCCTTTGCAACAAGCGCTATCGATCAACGATTCAATCATGGGTATTTAGCGGTTGATTTCTTCTTTATACTTTCCGGCTTCGTCATCGGTTATGCTTATAACGATCGTTGGAAAACAATGAAAACAAAAGATTTTATCAAGCGCCGATTAATCCGTTTACATCCCATGGTTGTTATAGGCGCTATTTTAGGTGCGATTACCTTCTATATACAAGGCAACGTGAAATGGGATGGTTCGCAGGTCTCCTTATCGATGTTAATGCTAGCTTTACTCATTAATCTCTTCTTAATTCCAGCTGCACCCGGCTCGGGTGCCGAAGTTCGTGGAAATGGAGAGATGTATCCGCTCAATGGCCCTAGTTGGTCTTTATTCTTTGAGTATATCGGTAATATCCTATATGCTCTGTTTATCCGTAGGTTATCTACGAAAGCACTTTCAGTACTCGTCCTGTTGGCCGGAATCGGATTGGCCTCCTTTGCTGTATTCAACTTTTCCGGTTATGGGCATTTAGGCGTAGGATGGACGATGGCAGACCATAACCTGATCGGTGGATTTTTGCGCTTGTTATTTTCATTCTCCGCAGGGGTATTGATGTCACGAAAATTTAAACCGATTCCCATTAAAGGCGCCTTCTTACTATGTAGTTTGGCAATTGTCGTTTTACTTTCCATACCCCATGTTGGCGGAGCGCAAGCCCTCTGGATGAACGGTATTTATGATGCCGTATGTACCACCCTTATTTTTCCCCTATTGGTCTACCTGGGTGCCTCCGGAAATACAACCGACAAGCGCTCCACTAAAATCTGTAAATTCTTAGGCGATATATCGTATCCACTATATATGGTGCACTATCCTTTCATGTACCTGTTTTATGCATGGGTATGGCGCGAAAATCTTACTTTCGCCCACATTTGGCCGATAACGTTGCTACTGTTCTCAGGCAATATTTTATTAGCGTACCTCTGCTTAAAGTTCTACGATGAACCCCTGCGAAAATGGTTGAGCAAGAAATTTCTGATGAAAGGTGAACCGATAACTCGGGATACAGTAAATCAATCCTCATTATGACTACAAATATCCGCGCTTAGCATACAAGTAAAGAAAGCGCTTGGCTTACTTTTGTTGTGAACAAAAAGATAAATGATCATGACACAACAAAAAGATAAAGTTTGGTTCATTACCGGCGCATCGCGTGGTTTTGGCCGTGTTTGGACGGAGGCTGCCTTAGCGCGTGGTGATAAAGTCGCAGCAACGGCACGTAAACAGGAAAGCATTGCCGATCTTAAAGATAAGTATGGTGAGCAGGTGTTAGTCTTAACCCTCGATGTAACCAATCCCGATCAGGTGAAAGAAGCCGTTACAACCGCTCATGCCCATTTCGGTAGGCTGGATATCGTGCTCAATAATGCGGGGTATTCATTGGTAGGGACTATCGAAGAAGCAAGTGCAGCCGATGTTCGGGCACTTTACGAAACCAATGTTTTAGGTCCGGTTGCGGTGATACAGGCCGCTTTACCCTTACTCAGAGAGCAGGGTTATGGCCATATCCTTGGTACTTCCAGCAACCTTGGTCATGTGACCATGCCGGTAATTGGCTATTATTGTTCATCTAAATGGGCATTTGAGGCCATTCATGAAAGCTTGGCGGCGGAGGTAGCGCCTTTCGGTATTCAGGTAACCATCATTGAACCCGGGGCCTACGCTACCGAATTCGGCAGTCAGGAGTCTTTAAAATTTGCACAGGGCATGGACGAATATACCGATTTCAAAACTAAGTTTTTTGCTGACACGTTAAAAGCCGTAGAAAGAGGCGATCCGGCAGCAACGCCACAGGCCTTGTTTAAAATGGTAGATGCAGCACAACCACCGCTGCGCTTCAATCTCGGCAGCCATAACCTTTCAGATACTCGCGCAGCCTATGCCGAGCGACTGGCTGTTTGGGAGGCTTGGGATGAGGTATCCAAGACTGCCCAGGGTGGAGCGAAATAAAATCGACCATAACCGGTTATTGATAACTAACCGGTTATGGCTATATTAGCTGTTAGCATGAAAAAGGAAGAGAAAAGCTTGCATCAATTTGAATCACTTTCGGATGCACATCGAGTGTTTGGATTGCCCCAACCCCGGCACCCGCTCATTAGTCTTATCAATGGCGCGCACACCCAGATAGAACTATTTAAAATTCCGCAACGTCATGTCTTGGGTTTTTACAAAATCTCATATAAGCCAAAGCTGAGCGGAAAGCTGAAGTACGGTCAAGGTTACTACGATTTTGATGAAGGAGGCCTGTTATTCGCTTCCCCTGGGCAAGTTATAGGCGGCAACGATGATGAGGGCGCTGTATGTTCAGAATACACCTTGTTGATTCATCCCGATTTCTTTCTAGGATATCCCTTAACAAAAAAAATCCGGCAGTATGGTTTTTTTTCCTATGCTACCAACGAAACACTCCATTTATCGGAAGAAGAGAAGGCAATCATCATGTCCATTTTCCGTAATATCGAAACAGAGCTCAATAACCGGATTGACGACTTCAGCCAGGATGTCATGATCTCTCAGATCGAGTTGTTGCTTAATTATGCCAATCGCTTTTACAAGCGGCAATTTATCACGCGTAAAGGAGTCAGCAATGAATTGTTGCAAAAGTTGGAGGAGCTGTTAAATCATTACTTTGATCAAGAAATGCCGTCGAGCCAGGGTACACCTACAGTCGGCTACCTGGCCGAAAAACTCCATCTCTCACCTAGTTATTTGAGTGATATGTTGCGTTCCCTAACAGGACAGAACGCGCAACAACATATTCATGCAAAAGTAATTGAAAAAGCGAAAGAAAAGCTTTCCACCACCAACCTATCTGTCAGTGAAGTAGCCTATGCATTGGGCTTTGAACATTCACAGTCATTCAGCAAGCTTTTTAAAACCAAAACCAAGCTATCACCGCAAGCGTTCCGTAAATCTTTTAATTAAACGGTTAATCTAACTCGGGTTAGGGAAAAAGCGATTGCAAAAAGTTACCGCTGCAAAGTCTGCCGGCGAATACGGCTCAATGTCTCTTTGGTAATACCCAGATAGGAAGCAATGATATGCTGGGGAAATCTTTGCAGAAAATCAGGATGACAGCTAACAAAATCATTATATCGTCCTTCGGCGGTAGAACTGATCGAAGAGGTAATCCGCTTTTGGTTTGCAATATTATTTCGATCGTCCAAGACCCTTAACACTTCACCGAAAGCAGGAAGTTCTTGCAGCAGTCTGGCAGTGTCTTCCCTTGTAACAATCAGTAGCTCACTGTTTTCCCAGGCATCAATATAATAGTTACTTGGTGAGCGCATTACCCAGCTTTCACGGTCGCCTACCCACCAATTTTCCAGTCCAAGATGAACGATATGTTCTACGCCCTTGTCATCAATCATGTACTGCCGCATGGCCCCCTTAATAATAAACCCATAATGTTTGCATATCTCTCCCTCGTTCAAAAAAAAATGTCGTTTTCTTATTTTAAAGGGAGTAAATACACTTTTGATCAATTCACGGTCACTTTCGGAAATCGGCGCAGCTAGGTGTCTGTTAAGGTATTTGAATAATATTTCATGCATAGCGCGGTAGATAACAGCTAAATTGCTGCATAAAGGTAAAAAATTAACAGGTGCATCCGAAAATAGATTGTTATCATTTATCAACAAATTTTCTTATCATATGTTATTTTCTGTAGTTGTTAATGTCCTTAACTTTACTCATCGTTATTTAAAATTATTATGCTTGATATCATTATAGAATCCAGACAGGCAGAAATTGCACCTGGCTTTGCCGTTAAACGTATATTGCCTTACCAGCTTCGCCGAATGGTTGGTCCATTCATTTTTATGGATCACGGTGGCCCGGTGAATATCCCGGCATCGGCCGAGAATAACCTGGATGTATTACCGCACCCCCATATTGGGCTATCCACGGTTAGTTATCTGTTCAGTGGGCATGTAACCCATCGAGATAGTCTTGGTGTAGAGCAGGTGATAAAACCCGGGGAGGTGAACTGGATGACGGCCGGAAAAGGTATTGCCCATAGTGAGCGCTTCGAAGATCCCGCCATGTTGAACGGAGGCGAATTGGAAATGATCCAGACCTGGGTAGCGCTTCCCGAAAAGGATGAAGAAAGCGATCCGGCCTTTCATAATTATAAAGCGGAGCAGTTGCCTATTTTTACGGATAAAGGTGTTTGGATGCGTTTGATAGCTGGAGAGGCCTATGGTTTGAAAAGTAAGGTCAGCACGCATTCGCCCTTATTCTATGTACATGTTGTATTAGAGCCGGGTGTTCATTTTGGTTTGCCTCTTGGGCATAGTGAAAGAGGGGCATATATCGTTCGGGGCAGCGTCGAAGTAAATGGGGTAATCTATACTGCAGGAAAGCTCATGGTGTTCACCAAGGGGGTAGATCCAATCATTACGGCCAAAGAACAAAGTACCTTAATGATGCTTGGCGGAGAACACCTAGGAGATCGGTACATCTGGTGGAATTTTGTTTCCAGTAGAAAAGAGCGGATTGAACAGGCCAAAGAAGACTGGAAACAAGGGCGTATTGATTTGCCTCCCATGGATAATGAAGAATATGTGCCCTTGCCTGAAAGTAAAGGCAAACCAGCAGGAGGCCCTCCCCCCAATGCACTTTCTTGACCCCATATCAAATCGAAACCATAATAGAAGATACACGAAGCTCTTCATCAACGGCCAAGATGATCGGTTAAAACCTGACCATCAAGTAGAAGAATATATAAAAATAGGAAATAAATGGAAATAGGAATTGATAGCTTCGCGTCGGCTATGTATGGCAGCAAGACGCTCAGCAGCGTCGACGCTATGGAGCAGCTATTGGAACGGATCGTTCAAGCCGATCAAGTAGGACTGGATGTTTTCGGTATCGGCGAACACCATAAAAAGGAATTTCTCGACTCCGTCCCGGCGGTGATTCTTGCCGCCGCTGCGGCACGCACAAAAAATATACGTTTGACCAGTGCGGTTACCGTACTGAGCACTTCAGATCCGGTTCGGGTTTACCAAAGCTTTGCCACCTTAGATCTGATATCCAAAGGGCGGGCAGAACTTGTTGTTGGCCGAGGATCCGCCATTGAAGCATATCCATTATTTGGATTTGATTTGAATGACTACGATGCTCTGTTCAAAGAAAAATTGGAGCTCTTATTAAAGATCCGTGAACAAGAATTTGTCACTTGGTCCGGAAAGTTTCGGGCAGCCTTGAAAAATCAACCGGTTTATCCTCGGTCAACTCAAGAAACACTTCCCGTGTGGCTTGGTGTTGGAGGTACGCCGGAATCGTTTGTCAGGGCAGGTACTTTGGGGCTTCCGCTCATGGTTGCCATCATAGGTGGTGAAACAGCACGTTTTCGTCCTTTGATCGATCTTTATCGGGAGGCAGGACGTCGGGCGGGCTTCGCACCTGAACAGTTAAAAGTTGGTTTACATTCACCGGGCTATGTGGCTGCAAGCAATGAGGAAGCGATTGCAGACTATTATCCGGGTTATGCCGAACTGTGGACCAAAGCGGGCAAAGAACGCGGGTGGCCTCCTGTAACCAGAGCAGGGTTTGATGCATTAATAGCTCCTAAGGGCGTACTTGTGGTAGGTAGCCCTGAACAGGTAGCAGAAAAATTAATCAGGCATAGCGAGGCATTGGGAGGTGTTGATCGCTTCACTTTTCAGATGGATAATGCAGGACTTAGCCATGCACAGCTTTTGCGTTCTATAGAACTAATTGGTACGAAGGTTATGCCACTCGTCAATAAAGGGAGCGACTAGTACTTTTTTTGATTGGTAGTTACCTTTTCAACACTTTCCAAAAAAGCCATTTCCATTATCGGAATGGCTTTTTTTTACACCTGGATTGGATACAATCTCCGATATGTTGACAAATATCAATGCCCTTTTTTATCATTTGTCATCGTCTTCAGTAACTGGTTGTATGCAATTTTGTGCTTATTAATCATTCAAAATTTAACGCAATGTCAAAGAAACCAAAAACAGGTCTTGAAGGCCTACTTCGTCCAGAAGACAGTATCTTGGTACTAATCGATCACCAACCGTATCAGTTCACGAACCTGAACAGTCATGAGCCTACGATGGTCATTAATAATGTGGTCGGTCTTGCGAAAGGAGCAAAGGTCTTCCATGTACCAACGATCCTGACCACCGTTATTGAAGACCGTGGGGGTTTTATTATTAAAGGTCTTCAAGACGTATTTCCTGATCAAAAACCTATTAACAGGACGTTTATTAATACCTGGGAAGATCCAAAGGTTACTGATATCGTTAAAGAAAGCGGTCGTAAGCAATTGATCATAGCAGGGTTGTGGACAGAAATCTGCGTTGCCATGCCTGCTATTCAGGCCGTAGGAGAAGATTATGATGTATTTGTTGTAACCGATGCCAGTGGTTCCACTTCTTTGGAAGCACATGATATGGCGGTGCGCCGTATGGTTCAGGCAGGTATCGTGCCCATCAATTGGATCGCTGTAATTTCAGAATGGCAACGAGATTGGGCCCGTACCGAAACAGCAGCCGAGTTGTCAAGTGTTCTATTTGATCATGGTGGCGCAAGTGGTGTTGCGTTGGCCTGGGAGCTACAATTATTGGCAACGCCTCCTCCGGTTGCTTCGAAAGGACATTAATCAAATCTTGATTTTTAAGCACAAGCTGAGCATACAAGAGCTAAACAACATGTTGCAGTGATCGACATGTTGTTTCGATCGAATGAATAAATAAAAATTAGACAATGGATAACACAGGAAAACTTAAGCCGGTTGTTATCCATGAATGCTACTGGAAACCTATTTTGCGTGGTTTTCCAGCGTATACATTTAAAAAATCAATAAAGTCTCAATAGCAAACAATAAAGATATAGATGGCTCATTTACCCGAATTGATACAAGATATGGCGTTGATCCTTTTGGTTGGTGCATTGGTAACCATTCTTTTTAAACGGATTAAGCAACCCTTGGTTTTAGGGTATATCATTGCGGGATTTCTGGTAGGGCCGCACTTCGATTATCTGCCTACTATTGTAGATAACGAAAACATAGACACCTTCGCGGAGATAGGTGTTATCATGCTATTGTTTAGCTTAGGGCTGGAATTCAGTTTTAAAAAACTGGTGAAAGTAGGTGGTTCGGCCTCCATCACGGCGGTTGTGGAAATTGCATTTGTCGGATTGGGCGGCTACCTTACCGGTTATTTACTGGGTTGGAATCAGATGGACAGTCTTTTTCTTGCCGGTATGCTGGCAAGTTCTTCCACTACCATTATCTTACGGGCCTTTGACGAGCTCGGCTTAAAATCTAAACAATTTGCCAAAGTAGTTTTTGGCGTGTTGGTGGTTGAAGATATCATTGTCATCCTACTGATGGTATTACTCTCTACCGTTGCCATCACTCAAACCTTCAACGGCTCAGCGATTTTTTTTACGATACTCAAACTCGGTTTCTTTTTGGTGTTGTGGTTTTTACTCGGGATTTATCTGCTACCGTTATTCATAACAAAAACAAAAAAATGGATGGACGAAGAAACAGTTCTTATTCTGGCCGTTGGGCTTTGTTTCGGCATGGTATTGCTGGCTACACAGGTAGGATTTTCTGCTGAATTGGGTGCTTTTGTCATGGGGTCCTTAATAGCCGAAACCGTACTGGCAGAAAAGATTGAACACCTTACACAACCGATCAAACAGTTTTTCGGCACCATATTCTTTGTTTCGGTGGGAATGATGATCGATCCACAAGCCATGTATACTTACGCTATCCCCATATTCTTCGTCACTTTATTAACAATAACGGGAAAGTTTTTTTTCAGTGCATTAGGCGCGCTGATTTCCGGCCAGCCCCTAAAACAAGCCGTACAGATAGGTTCCAGCATGGCCCAGATTGGCGAATTCGCTTTTATTGTTGCCGCATTGGGCCTGTCACTAGGTGTTATTTCAGAATTTCTGTTTCCAATTGCGGTAGGTGTATCGGCCATTACAACCTTTACCACACCCTATCTAATTCAATTCTCAGAACCGCTGTATGATATCATCGTAAAAATACTTCCTCGCCAGTGGGTGACACGTCTGGCTATCTATACGTCCGAAGCACAGAAAAACAAAGATAATCCCCTTTGGAAAAAAATGTTGCGGGAATATAACCGTATCCTGATCACCAATAGCATTATACTCGTGGCGATTACCTTACTATTCAAGTATACATTTATTCCATTTTTACATGCACAAATAGAAAGTGTCATTTGGAGAAACGTGCTATTAATCAGTTCTGCAACCCTGCTGGCATCACCTTTTCTATGGGCTATTCTGATCAAAAATGTTAAACTGAAAGATGATGAAGAACGTATTAAATCCTATCACCTGAATTATACGGTGACGGGTATTTCACTCCATGCCATCCGTTTCCTTCTGGGGGTATTCCTTATCGGTTTTTTTATTGATCAAATTACCACAACCAGCTATGCGCTGCTAATTGCCGTTCCGATCATTGTCATATTGCTTTGGTTTTTCTCAGACAAGGTTCAGCAAATCCACCAAAAAATAGAGCAACAGTTTATGTCGAACCTCACGGAAAGAGAGCGGATCGAATATATTCGAAACAAAGGAAGTATAGAATTGCAACACAAAAACGAGGAAGCAAAAAAGCATTTTGAGGAATGGAATGCCTATGTAACAGAACTTGAGGCCGGTACTATGATTTCTTTTGCCGGAAAAACTTTACACGAACTCAACTGGAAGGAACAATATGGGATCAATATCGTATACATACGCAGAAATGACCGGACCCTACATCTACCTAATGGAAAACAAAGGATATTGCCCTACGATAAAGTGGGGATATTGGGAACGGATGAGCAAATCTTCCGATTAAAACTTGTTTTTGATCAAACAGCCTACCATGTAGAAAACGAGGATGGTATTGACATCGATGCGATACAGCTTGTTAAAGCGCAGTTTACGGAAGCCAGTCCCTATGCTGGTAAAACGATCAAAGCCTCCGGTATCCGAAAGGACCTGCATAGTCACGTTGTTGGGATTGAAAGAACAGGAAATCGTATTCTCAACCCAAATTCATCAGAAACAATTTTTGCCAATGATATTGTATGGCTTGTGGGTGATACACGCAGAATAAAAGATTGCTTAAAAAATCATCCAGAAAGTTTTCTGGTACTGTAATTATTATCGCTCCCAAAATCTTTTTATAATGATTTTCAGTATTTAGAAGCGTACAAAACGCGACATTACTTACGCATGCATAAAAAACTTATCGCATTTATACAAGCATATTCCCTAACATCGCTTACCGACAAAGACATCACAGCAATTCACAAAGCATTTATTCCAAAAAAATTGCGCAAACGGCAATTTCTGTTGCAAGAAGGAGAGGTATGCAAATGTTATGGATTTATTATTAGCGGCGCCGTCAGACAATATACAATAGATGAACGAGGAGTAGAACATACGCTTAGTCTTGCCATAGAGAATTGGTGGGCGGGGGATCGAGACAGTTATTTTCGAGAGCAGCCATCTATCTATAACATTGATGCTTGTGAGGAGACCGATCTGCTGTTAATTTCCAGAGAAGGTTTAGATCGGTTACTTAGCATCCCTGCATTTGTTGAAATGCGAATTAAATTAGACGAGAACCACTCCATCGCTTCACAAAAACGTTTACTGTCTTACATTAGTATGAATGCCGAACAACGCTATGCAGACTTATTGAAGTCTCACCCGCAATTTATAGAACGTTTCCCTTCCCGTATTATCGCCTCGTATTTAGGTATTACGAAAGAAACCCTGAGTCGAGTTCGCCGCTATTCAAAAAGGTAGGAAGGAGGCCTGGTCGTTTGTCAGTGAGGTAACACCTTCGTCAAATAACAACAGCCTGCAGGAAATCCGGTATGGGTGTAATTTCTTTGTTTATCAAGGGAATATTGAGCAATTCCTAGCGGTATGGTTCATTATTTTTTAAATAAATTGCTTAGATTCGCGAGTTTGGATAATTTACCATTCCTTCTTGAATAAAAGATTAATTTATGAGCAGATATAATGAATATCTAGAGCAGATTGTTGAGAGAAAAGCACAAGGGCTTCATCCATTGCCAATTGATGGTGCTGAATTACTGTATGAAGTTATTGAACAAATCAAAGATGTAAATCATGAACACCGGGCAGATTCGCTCAACTTCTTTATTTATAATGTATTACCAGGAACCACAAGCGCGGCCCGTTTAAAGGCGAAGTTTTTGAAGGAAATTATTCTTGGTGAGTCTCAAGTAAAAGAAATTTCACCTGAATTTGCTTTTGAACAGTTATCTCATATGAAAGGAGGGCCTTCCATTGAGGTTTTATTGGATTTAGCCCTGGGCGAAGATCATGCAATTGCAAAAAACGCTGCAGAAATATTAAAAACACAAGTTTTTCTCTACGATGCCGATACGGACCGTTTGGAAAAAGCGTTCAAAAATGGCAATCCAATTGCCAAGGATATTCTTGAAAGTTATGCGCAAGCAGAGTTCTATACCAAATTACCGGACATACCTGAAGAAATTGAATTAGTAACTTTCGTTGCAGGTATCGGTGATATTTCTACAGACTTGCTTTCTCCGGGAAGCGATGCACACTCCAGATCAGATCGCGAGTTGCATGGCCAATGTATGTTTGAGCACAATAAAGAACAACAAAAAGAACTACAGGCGCTTAAAGAAAAGCATCCTGACAAAAGAGTCATGCTGGTTGCCGAAAAAGGTACCATGGGAGTTGGCTCTTCCAGAATGTCCGGTGTGAACAACGTGGCACTTTGGATTGGAAAACAAGCCAGTCCTTTTGTGCCCTTCGTTAACATTGCACCGGTAGTGGCCGGAACCAACGGTATTTCTCCAATATTTCTAACTACCGTTGGCGTAACCGGAGGTATTGGCTTAGACCTTAAAAACTGGGTTAAAAAGTTCGATGAAAACGGGAAACTGGTGGTAGATGCTGACGGGCAACCCGTTTTAGAACAAGCCTATTCGGTTGATACCGGTACGGTTCTTACCATTAATACAAAAACGAAGAAGCTATATAAAGATGGTCAGGAGATCATGGATGTAAGCTCGGCTTTCACACCTCAAAAAATCGAGTTCATGAAGGCCGGAGGTTCTTACTCGATCGAATTTGGTAAAAAGCTACAAACTTTTGCCGCCAATACCCTTGGCATTACTGCTCCATCGGTATTCGCGCCGTCCAAAGAAATTTCACATCAAGATCAAGGGCTTACCGCAGTAGAAAAAATATTCAATAAAAATGCAGTTGGTACTTCCGGTGCCACCTTACATGCAGGTTCCTATGTTCGCGTAAAGGTTAATATTGTCGGTTCTCAGGATACGACTGGCTTGATGACCGCCCAGGAGCTGGAGTCAATGGCGGCAACCGTGATTGCTCCAACAGTAGATGCGGGTTATCAATCGGGTTGTCATACGGCATCCGTTTGGGATAGTAAATCGCAGCAGAATATTCCTAGACTGATGCGATTTATGAATGACTTCGGCCTTATAACGGCTAGAGATCCCAAAGGCGTATACCATTCCATGACCGATGTCATCCATAAGGTCCTTAATGATATTACGGTAGATGATTGGGCCATTATTATTGGTGGCGATTCCCATACACGGATGTCTAAAGGGGTTGCTTTCGGCGCAGACTCCGGTACAGTAGCTCTTGCATTGGCTACGGGTGAGGCTTCTATGCCTATTCCTGAATCTGTAAAAGTGACCTTCAAAGGCAAAATGAAGGATCACCTGGATTTCCGCGATGTGGTACATGCTACCCAATTACAGATGTTAAAGGAATTTAAGGGGGAAAATGTATTTCAGGGAAGAGTTATCGAAGTGCATATTGGTACCCTGCTTTCTGATCAGGCATTCACGTTCACCGATTGGACAGCAGAAATGAAAGCCAAAGCGTCTATCTGTATTTCCCAACCGGATACGCTCATTGAATCATTAGAGATTGCCAAAGACAGAATCAAGATCATGATCGAAAAGGGCATGGACAATGAGAAGCAGGTACTTAATGGCCTTATCGATAAAGCTAATAAACGGATCGACGAAATCAAATCGGGGGAAAAACCACCGTTAACGCCTGATGAAAATGCTAAATATTATGCAGAATTTGTCGTTGACCTGGATATTATTGATGAGCCGATGATTGCTGACCCTGACGTAAATAACGTGGATGCCTCCAAGCGATATACGCACGATACGATTCGAGATCTTACCTATTATGGCGGCGACAAGCATGTCGACCTTGGTTTTGTTGGATCATGCATGGTCCATAAAGGCGACATCAAAATCGTATCCAAAATGTTGAAAAACTTGGAGGAACAATACGGAAAAGTCGAATTCCAGGCTCCTCTAGTGGTGGCAGCCCCTACTTATAATATTATTGATGAACTCAAAGAAGAGGGTGATTGGGATGTGTTGCAAAAGTATTCCGGCTTTGAATTCGACGATGCGGCTCCTAAGAGTACTGCTCGCACAAGTTATGAGAACATCCTGTACCTAGAGCGACCTGGATGTAATTTGTGTATGGGTAACCAGGAAAAGGCAGAGAAGGGCGATACCGTAATGGCAACCTCTACTCGTCTGTTTCAGGGGCGTGTGGTTAAAGATTCGGACCGTAAGAAAGGCGAGTCCTTATTGGCTTCTACACCGGTGGTTGTTCTTTCTGCTATTTTTGGAAGAACCCCTACTATCGAAGAATACAAAGCTGCGGTTAAAGGCATTAAACTAACTCAGTTTGCGCCACCCATCAAAAAAATGGCAACGAGTCCTTCCGCTGCTCATCAGATTTCATTTTAAATTTCCCTATATCCCATAGGATATAAACTGCTCCGCATCCATCATTCATTAAACGCCTAGGTGTTCAATGAATGATGGATGTTGCTTTGTCCCGCAAGCTGTTCAGCCAAGCGACCTATGAGTTAAATGTGTCGGGAATATCATTATCTTTAACAAGATAAATCTGTTCTTATGACGCCACGAGAAATTCTTAGGCAACATATCCAAAAAACTATTCTGCTCAGCGATGAACAGTTTAGTTATTTTTTTTCTTTCTTCAAGCCAATGTCTTTCAAGAAAGGACAACAACTTATCCGTGTGGGCGATGATGTTGACTGCGAATATTTTGTGTTAAGCGGCTGTCTGAAAACGTTTTTTGTGAATGACGATCAAAAAATGCATATCTTACAATTTGCCCTGCAAACTTGGTGGGCATCCGACTATAGAGCCTTGTACAATCATGAAAAAGCGTCGGTAAATATTGACTGCGTGACGGATACCGAAACGCTCTGTCTTCACGCTGAAGACAGGGAGAAGGTGTGTAAAGAAATTCGCGAAGTAGAAACCTTTTTAAGATGGCGTTCCAATAAAGGTTATATCAGTTTGCAAAAAAGAATTTTATCGCTATTAAATAACGATGCCCGTAGCCGATATGAGGAACTGATGCAGCAATATCCCGAACTGTACAACCTGGTTCCAAAACATCTGATTGCGGCATATCTCGGGGTTTCAAGGGAAACGCTCAGCAGACTTTATAATAGTAAATAAGGTGACCTACCTCACAAAAAATAGTCGCTGTACATAATGTGATCTACATCACCTAATGATGCTGTTTTTTATCCGCTATTTTGTACTATCATTTTATGACCATAAAAATTTAAAAAGATGGACAAAACAATTTTTAATGTATTGATTGTACTTACCTCGCATGATCAGCTGGGAGATACAGGCCAGAAAACAGGTTTTTGGGTGGAAGAGTTTGCCGCTCCTTATTACGTTTTGGCCGATGCCGGTGTCGAGATTACAATCGCTTCACCAAAAGGAGGACAACCTCCCATAGATCCTAAAAGCGCCCTGCCCGATTTTCAAACGGAAGCCACCAAGCGGTTTGATGCTGATAAGGCACTGCAGGAAAAGCTGGCACATAGCATCCCACTGAGCGATGTGAACGAAAAAGATTATGATGCGATATTTTATCCAGGCGGTCACGGCCCCCTTTGGGATTTAACGAATGATGTGCATTCCATTCAGCTGATCGAGTCGTTCTGGAAAGAAGGAAAACCGGTTGCAGCGGTGTGCCATGCGCCGGGCGTATTACGATTCGTAAAAGATGAAGCAGGGAATCCCCTGGTAAAAGGTAAAAAAGTTACCGGTTTTTCCAATACGGAAGAAGAAGCAGTTCAATTAACAGATGTTGTTCCCTACTTGGTAGAAGATGCGTTGAAAAACCTTGGCGGAAACTATAGTAAAACCGAGGACTGGAAGAGTTATTCGGTACAGGATGGAAATCTCATTACCGGACAAAACCCGGCCTCCTCAGAAAGGACAGCAGAAAAGTTGCTTGATTTACTAAGAAAAAACTAGAACGGACTAATCCCCTAAATCACCCCGCTGGGCTTGGCGTGATTTAGGGGATTTATTTTATCCATCTTCTCTATGTCTATAGCAAGCCGTATGGTTCCTCTATGCCGACGTTCGCTACCTGAATTCCCTAAGCAAGCTATTTTTAATAGCTTCTTAATTTTCAGAACTTATACACAAATCCGATAGCAGCGCCTTGGCTTTTCATAGAACCTCCCTGGGCTTTATGTAAGTCTGCAAGTCCAAACTGATAACTGGCATTTATCTGGAAATTTTTATCAAAGTCGTAACCAATGATACCGCCAACACCATAGTCAAAACGGTTCAAAGCAGCACCCCCGGTTTCAGCGTTCTTTTTGAACAGGTTTGTGCCATTGTACTTTGCGGTGATACCATAACCCACATAAGGCCCGGCTCCTATAAAAGCTTTTCCACTCCCTAAGGCCCCCTGAAGGATTCCATAAAGAGGGATCTCTACGCCAAACGATTTGAATTTAGCGGATGATTGATCTGTTTTAGCCTCCAGATTCGAGATCTTATAATGCACATCAATACCGGATTGCAGGGCAAAATTTGCCCCTAAGTCGTATTTGACAAAACCACCCACCGAACCGCCAATGTTCATTTTACTTTTAAAACCCTTCATATTCCCACCTAAGCGATGGTTAGATAAGTTCGGCCCGGCTTTGATGCCGAAAGACAGCGGTTTATCTTGTGCCAATAAGCGAGTAGATAAAATAAAGGCACCCATTACGAAAGCCACCAATGTTACTACGTTTTTTTTCATTGTTCTAAAATTTAATCTTGTTTTTAACTTTAGCACAAAAAAATGGAGAATACATGGAGACAAGAAGCGTTAAACGATGAGGCTTAGAATTTACAGTATGAAATACACCCTCATCGCAATGAAGTTTTTAGAAACTTAGCGTTATTCCATCACACCGTCCATCCATTTCAGAAAATCAGGGACGCGTATGCGACTTACCAGTACCTCATGGGGGCATTCCGGTGCAAAGGAAAGTTTCAGTCTGCTATTGAAATATTTAGCCACATTCTCAATGGCTTTTACATTCCCGATGCAATTACGCGAAACGCGAAAGAATAAACGCTTATCAAGCTGTTGTTCCAGTTGTTCGAGGGTATAGTTAATGATATATCGTTTATTGTGTAGCGTGTGAAGAAACACCACGCCTTCTTCACTATAAAAATGAGCTATATCTGCAGTTTCTATGTAATGATAGTTTTCTCCTTTTGAGATCAGGAAGCGATTTTTTGTTTTGAAAGATAATAGTTGCTCAAAATCTTTCGGGTCGGTTGCATGCGCTTGGCTATGATAGATATTTTCGAATTTAACTAGTGCCGTGGCTAACTCGTGTTCATCAAAAGGTTTCAGCAGGTAATCAATGCTGTTCAACTTAAACGCTTTAATCGCATGCTTGTCATAGGCGGTGGTAAATATAACCGGTGTGGAAACCTTTATATGATTGAATATCTCAAAACAGCTACCGTCAGCAAGACGGATATCCATCAGAATCAAATCAACGGTAGCTGCTTTCAGGAATCCAATGGTGTCGATGACGGTTTTCGTTTGTTTCTCTAATACGTAATCGGGACGCAGTTTCGTCATCATACGTTTCAGTTCTTCGTATGCAAACCGTTCATCTTCTACAATCAGGTACTTCATACTTGTATGTAAGGGATTTTTACAATAAATAGGTGCTCTGTATGCGTAACAATCACTTCCTTGTTGTACAATTTATATTGCTTCGTAAGGTATTTAAGTCCGATTCCGCCCTTATCGATATCGTTGGATGGCTGAATATTGTTTTCTACCATAATGTATTCGCTACTGATCGTAATTTTTATAGTTAAAGGCATTTCCTCTGTCGCCACATTATGCTTAAATACATTTTCTATTAATAATTGCAGTGTAAGCGGAATGATGTTGTTTTTTTCACCGGCATATTTTTTATCTACGGTAAACGTAAAGGCATTTTCAAACCTCATCTTCATCAGGAAAATATACGAATCCAATGTATCCAACTCTTCCGCAACAGAAATTAAGGGATGTCGGTTAAGGGAAAGCACATATCGGTAGGTCTTTGAAAGCGCTTTTGTGAACTTGTTGGCATTTTCGGGATTGATGTATATTAGGGAGGAGAGCACATTCAGTGAATTAAACAGAAAATGTGGATTAATCTGTGCGCGTAATGTTTCGTGCTGAAATAGCAACGCTTTACGTTTTGCTATTTCAGAATCAGCGATCGCCTTTTGTTCGGACTGGAAATAATAAATAAGTTCGAATACCAGCAGAATGGGAATATTGGCTGCCATCGCAAAGGCAAACTTTACCGAGAAAGAGGGGAGGCCCTCTTCAGGAATGAGAAACACATCGTAAATCAGGTAATTGAATAACCATAATAAAACCAAACATATGACGGTTAATCCCGTCAGGTCAGCCAGTATCCGAAGCAATATGTTTTTAGAATAGGGGAGGTATTTATTCAAGAATACCAATAGTCCGTAATCAGCAATACACATGGTAAAGATTACGACATAATGAGCGGATAATTGTATATGAAAATTGTTCCATAAATCTTCCTTCATTAAAATAATGCTGAAAAGCATTTGACACAACGCATAAATCAATGAGGAACAGAAAAAAATGAACATTTTCTTTATATTGATTCCTTTTGCCTTGCTCATTTTCAAAAGTAAAACTTCCATCCAAGATTTATGGTCAAATCCGTTACTTTTCTGATGAACTTCATTTTTTAAGGGATGAATTGTGTGCATCGGTGATTTCAGTGCATAGCAAAGAATGAAAAAATCATTCCGGGCTATTGCATTCTTTTTTATCCGTCACGAATTTAATTATATTTGATAAGGACGCATGTTGCGAGCGCTATTATGAATGAGCGTTAAAGAATTGAGAAAATTATAATCCATTATGAAAAAGGTATTTTTCGGCTTATTAACTGTGCTGCTCATTTTAATAGGCTTCATGCTAATTCGCACCATTACCTACCCTTTTAAGGAAGTACCGATCAGCAAATCTCAGGCTTTCACTATTCAAAAGGATGATTCTGTTATCTATCGCTTTTCCGGTGGAATAAAGATTCCGACAATTTCTACCGGTGAACTCGGCGACTTTGATTATACGAGTTTCGATGTGTTCAAAAAATACTTAATGCAAACCTATTCCTTGGTGTATCAGCGAACAGCTTATTATGAAGTAAATGGCTATGGACTGGTTTTCAAGTTGAAGGGAAGTAACCCTGCCTTGAAACCCATTTTATTTTTATCGCACATGGATGTTGTTCCTCCGGGAGATGCGCCTATTATCCATAAAGAAGGAGCCGTTTTTAATCCGCTGGATAAAGCTTTACCGGCTGTACAAAAAGTGGCCGAAAAATGGGACTATCCCCCTTTTTCCGGAGCTGTTGCCAACGGAAGGATATACGGGAGAGGAGCCTTGGACATGAAAGGGATGCTTTTTTCGTTGATGGAGTCTATGACCGGTTTGATTAAAGAAGGCTATACCCCACAGCGCGATATTTATTTGGCTTTTGGTTTTGATGAAGAAGTTGGCGGAAGAAAAGGTGCTGAAAAAATTGTGGCGGATTTTAAACAAAAAGGATTGGAGTTCGATGCTGTTTATGATGAAGGGGGCGTCATATTAGAAAAGGGGAGCATCGGCGGCATAGATGCCGATGTGGCCCTGATCGGCTGCGCTGAAAAAGGATTTCTATCAGCCAGGATAAAAGTTAAAGGCTTAGGCGGGCATTCATCCATGCCGCCACTAGAAAGTGCTATTGGTAAGGCTGCCATCATTATGCAGCGACTAGAAGACGACCAGATGAAACCAGCGATTACACCACTTATACAAGAATTTTTTGATAACGTTGGCGGAGCGATGTCCTTCAGTACACGGATGGCTATTGCCAATAAATGGTTATTGAAGCCCGTCTTCCTGTCGCAATTAACAAAAAACAATTCCACCAACGCATTGGTTCGCACCACCACAGCCTTAACGATGATGAAAGGAAGCGATGGCACAAACGTTCTTTCACCGGAAGTCTCCTTTGTTGTCAATTTCAGGCTGTTGCCCGGCAATTCTATTCAGGAGGTGAAGGAGCACATTGCAAAAGCGACAAAGGGTTTCGATGTAGAAGTCGAGGAAATTGATAATACAAGGGCAGCCTCTAATGTCTCCCCAACCAGTACAAAAGCCTACCAAATGATCGTGGCCGGTATCCGGCAAATCTTCCCTAATGTTCTAACCACACCTTACCTTACCGTTGGCGGAACAGATGCGTATAAGTACCAGATAGTCAGTGAAAATGTCTATCGATTTATACCTTTTAAAATTAATAGTGCCGAGCAACAAAGCATTCATAGTACCAATGAATACATTAGCATCGAAAACTATCAGAAGATGATCCATTACTTCACATACATCATGCGAAACTATGACAGTTGAAAATAGAAGCTACGGATGCATGCCTTTATTTAACTTTTTCATCGCATCAAGCAGTAAGTAAAGAAGATTTTTCTTCAATCGTCGCTTTTATGCTGAAAACACTTTGTTCAATTGATTGATTTGTTATATCAATGATATTTGATTCGTAGGGACCCAAGTTGTTAAACTGCTCCCACATTTTTTCTACCAACTCCGTATTGGCTTCTTCGTCCAGCTTGGGACGGCTGGTTGCCCGTTTCAAGGTTTCCTCTTTTGTTGCCCTTAAGACTATGTAATGGACTTCATAATTATCTTGTACGGCTTTTAACCAGGGTGCTAAGAACCAGGGGCCAACAATTCCATCAACGATTACATCGAAGCCACCCCGTGCAAAACGTTTTGCAGCCTCTAAAAAGGCTTCAATAACAATGAAGTTCTGCTCCTGCGATTCCGGTAAAAATGGTGCAATTGCCCCCTTGCGGATATAGTGATAGAAATCATCGGTGTGCATATGTACCGACTTTGATAAGGTAGATTCTTTGGCAACGATTGATGCTGTTGTACTTTTACCGGTCCCTGGCGAACCGGTAATTATAATGATTCGGCCTTGTTTCATTCCTGTTCTTTTTAATAAAAATGGAGGCTTTCTGTGCATCAAATATATTGATATCTTGACGACTTTGTTTGCATATAGGCCTTACTCTCTTAAATCAAGCACAAGAAACTATCTATACACGATAAACAGCTCGTTCTTATTCATGAAGCTCCCTGCATTCTGATTCACATACCCGAGGTATCAATTTGGGAATGCTTCCCCATTTTTTTATTGTCTTGTCCTGTAGAATATCGTAAGCAGAACTGTGTCCACCCGTTTCATCAATGGATATTCCCCAGACAATCCTACCGATCTTATGATGCCGGATAACATAGGCGCACATAATACAAGGTTCATGCGTAGTGTAAAGGGTATAATCCGAGAGATCGGTAACTCCATAATTGTGTATAATACGTCGTATTGCTTCTATTTCGGCATGATAGGTAATGTCATTATGATTCTTTACGGCCTCTATGCCTTCGGCAAGTATCTTATTATCCTTCACCAATATTGCGCCTACCGGACTTTCGCCATGTCCTTTGGCGGCTTTACCAAGTTCGATGCAGCGATGCATATACTTTTCGTGCGTTTTCATTTCGTTCAAATGCGATAATGTCCCCAACTAATTTGCGATGCACCCGAATATACGAACTTGGCACGAGTTTGCATCGCTAAGTCTTCCACAACCCTTCCCTTGGTCATTTTTGAAGACTGCTATAAGCTAATTACTAAAAAATAGCTTTTCTTCCGGTCGAAAAGGAGGTAAACTCTAGTTCAGGGCTAACTAATCGATCAACCCTACAAAAATATCCGTCAATTCGTTTGGGGCCGTAATCATCGCATCATGACCGGTGTGAAATGCGATGTGTTGCCAATCCAGGTTTTTGTCCGCCTGTACCTTATCACTCATTTCTTTCATAATCGGTAACTGCGGATTCGTACAAGCGATATACACGAGCGGTAAGCCATTTCCATACTGATGCTTCAGTTTCAATGGTTGAACAAATGTATTAAAAGGTTGAGGTGTCAATCTTTTCTTCACCGAAGCAGCTATAGTCGTATCGGTAACGCCAAATAAGGCCACATCAAAAGGCTCAAAATTTTCCTTCCGCTTGATATTTTTTAACTGTAATCGTTGCACACTATCCGGCTGTAGCGAAATAGGACTTTGTCCATTCTCGACAATCATGGCATCAAGAAAAATCAATTTCGACAATCGTTCCGGAATACGGTCGGCAACCCCCGCAATAACAGCGCCGGCATAACTATGTCCGACCAGGTAAACATCGTGCAAATCTTCCATCTCTATCAAGTGGACAATATCGTCAATATGTGTATCCAGATTTACCTTTCCGTTATCCAAATGTTTACGTTCACCAAGTCCGGTCAATGTAGGTGTGAAAACCTCATAGCCCTTCTGGGTGAGGTCTCGCTTTACATCTGACCAACACCATCCCCCATGCCAAGCACCATGGACAAGTACAAAAACAGGATCATTTTTGAGAGCTTTTGCCGTTGCAAAGGCATGGACACCTACCAATAATAGGAGCAATACTACGCTTTTAAACTTTTTCATTTTTAATAAATTTGTATGATTAAATGACGACTACAAAAGTATGGTGACGCATTACGCGACACAATAACTCATCCCAAAGTGAGTAAAGGATAAGACGACTACATATGGCAACACCCAGAAAAGAGCTATCAACCAATAGTGAAAATCGGCAGACATTAGCAGCGGCCTGCGACGTAAATGACGTCCTGGCTGGTATTTCATTGCGATGGAAAATGCAATTATTATACTGTATCAACGAGGGCGTGGCTCAGTTCACCACCTTAAAAAAAACCTTTCCCACACTTTCCGATCAGATCTTGGGCAAGAGGCTAAAAGAATTAAGAGCAGAGTCACTCATTACGGCCAGCGATATTCCGGAAACCACACCACCACAGATTCGTTATGCAACAACTGAAAAGGGCAGGGAACTCTTAGCCATCATTTTGGATTTACATCACTGGGGCTTGAAATGGAAAACTGTGGGCAATAGTTATTGTACGGTCAATGGCTAAAGGCGCATAATTTTTCAAAACAGGGCTTTAAGGCCATTCCAGAAAGATTGGGGGTGGCTTAGGGCAAAATATATCATTTTCAATACTGCGGGCGCAAGCTCCAAAGCCGGAATAAATAGAATAACAAGAAAATAAGAAATCTTCGTGTGATTCGCATAACGGAAGGGGTTTATATTCAAGACAGCGTTCCAGGCTGGCGCCAATTGATTTTTGTAATAAAACAATAAAAAACCTATATAACACAAATAAGCAGTTAATCTGAAAGCAAACGCAATTTTGAGACCATAGGGCATAATTGTCAGATCGATGACCAAAATGTTCAGCACAATAGGGGTAAGTAGCAGCGCTCCCAAGATCATTGTTCTGTTATACAATAACATGAGGGAGGCTATAATTTGAGAGATGCCTATGAATATTTTGAATGGTTGATGATCAAATAAATACCAGGCAATTTTAAATAGGCTCAGCTCCTTGATGGGTGTAGCTAGTTCTTCTTCAGTCAAATTGCCGAACTGTCCGCCGGACAATTTTCCGATTCCGTATGAAATAAAAATAAGCGCCAGTAAAATGCGTACCGATAAGATGGTAAGATCCAATAATTGTCTCTTTTTAATCATAAGTTTAAGGATTATAAGGTCATGTATGGTGTTTTGTACTATCTCTTTAGAAGATGCAATTTTTAGTAAGATTTCATAAATGGAGGAATAATAAATAAGCACTACATGCAGGATTTGAACTTTATTGTGCTTTTGATCAGAATGAAAAGGACATACAAATTAGCAATCCCATAAGCAGAAAATGCCCATATGGGCATTTAGCAAAGCAATAACGGAACGATCGTCCCGTTAATTGACTTTCTTGCAAATGGATCTAAATTACACCACTTTATTTATGCTCTTTTGCTTCCTGAATTGCAAAATAGAACCGATCACAAACAGTACAAAAAGGACGAGGAGGGTTTTTCCGATTAGTGGATCTTGCGGTCCATTGGCTAAAGGATGACCTACCGGAATACGGTTAAAAGTTTCATTAACTGTCGGAATCAGCGACAGAAAAAAGCTGAACGTAAGGAAAAAGTTTTCAATAAAACGCGATCGATTGTTTCCCTTTTTTTTTGCGTAAAGATAGTAAGCCACCGAAATTAATATAACAATTAGCAAGGCCAGAATATGCCCCGGATTCAAACCCTTAACACTGGACAGTCCTAAAGCGGTTAATGAAGTAACTAAGGTACCATAAAAATAGATCTTGCCACTCAATTGGCTTAAATCTATTTTACCCCTTCTTATTAAAGATACAATGGCTGCAATAATAGCAGCAACACCTATAACAGTATGAAAAATACCTAAATGTGATAGTCCCATGAGTTTAGTTTTAAAATTTAACAATTATTGATAGTGCAAAATTACACCGCCCGAAACAGGATGAATTTGTAAATCAGTCCAATTATTTGGTGATTTGGTTCAGAACGCTTTGCTTGCATTTATTTGAATTTTTCCATGCCCTCCTGTAGAAATGCGGCGTACGTTTTTGCATTGGGTTCATAGGCTACGGGTTCATGAAGTATTGCTCCCTTCGTATCGACAGCAACATAAAACGGCTGCGAATTGGTGCGAAATTTAGTCGTTTGGAAATCACTCCATTTATTACCAATAGTTTTTATCTTCTTCCCTGTAGTTTCGGAAGCATATTGCTCGTCTTCCGGCAGTGGTGTTGTATCATCTACATAAAGTGAAATCAACACATAGTCATTGTTTAATTTTTCCCAAACCATTGGGTCGCTCCATACATTGTCTTCCATCTTGCGGCAATTAACACAGCTCCACCCGGTGAAATCAAGTAAAATGGGTTTGTTCATTTCTTTCGCATAAGCTACTCCTTCTTCATAATCGTGAAAGCAATTCAGGTTTTGCGGGCAGGGTTGCGTATGCTTTTTTGTAGGGACAGCATTTGCACTGATACTTGTATTGGCCGTCGGGGTATTTTGATTCCATTCCTTATAAAATGAAGGAGGTAAAAAGCCACTTGCCAATTTCACGGGTGCTCCCCACAGTCCAGGAATGAGGTACACCACAAAACTGAAGATCGCAACAGAAGATATAAATCCACTTATCGATGTTTTTGATTTCGACTCCCCATCTTCAAAAGATAATTTGCCAAGCATGTAAAAACCGAACGAGGTGAAAATCACAATCCAGACCGCTATAAAAACCTCTCTTTTTAAGAAGCCCAATTGATACACCAAATCAAATGTGGATAGAAATTTCATGGCTAAAGCCAATTCCAGGAATCCCAATATCACTTTTACTTTACCCAACCAACTGCCTGATTTTGGTAACTTTTTCAGCATGCTCGGGAATGCAGCAAAGAGCATAAACGGAATAGACAAGGCAAGTGCAAAACCGAACATTCCGGCTGCAGGCCCCGCTATGCTTCCATTAATTGCTGCTTCTACCAATAAACTTCCTATAATAGGTCCGGTGCAGGAAAACGAAACCAACGCCAGTGTAAACGCCATGAAGAATATTCCGATAAATCCACCTCTATCAGCCATTTTGTCTGATTTATTCAACCAGCTACTAGGTAGGGTTATTTCAAATGCACCTAAGAATGAAAGGGCAAATGCCATGAATATCAAAAAGAAAATTAGATTCACAATCCCATTGCTCGCCAACGCATTCAGAGCATCGGGGCCTAGCGTAAGTGTAATGGTTAATCCCAATGCGACATAAATAACAACGATAGATACAGCATATAGAATAGCTTTTTTTAAACCACCGTTTTTGGTAAAGTAGCTTACCGTAAGCGGGATCATAGAAAATACACAAGGTGTAAGCAAGGCCAAAAATCCACCCAATAGCCCACCTAAAAAAATCCATCCGATATTGGTTTCTTTTACAGAAAGAGCCGTTTGATCTGCCAGGGTAAGCACATGTTGAGGTTTGTATACTAAGGCTACTTCTTCCGTTTCCGGTGGTAGGCACATGGTACTGCTGCAAGACATATACGTTATGGCAACTTTAATAGCGAGACTATCATTCGTTTTGGGAATTATTTTCTGGATGAAATTAACTTCATGCTCAAAGTAATACAGTGTTTGGTTGCTATATGCTTCTTCGACTCTGCTGCGTGGTTTCGGCTCAATTACTTTACCTACTACCGTATATTGTTCCGATTGCTCAAAATCAAAAACTGTCGGCAGCGGTCCGTTCTGAATGGCATTGAACTGACTGTTGATATGCCATCCTTCTTTTATAGTTGCTCTAAGGTTTACCAATAAGGTATCGCCTTTTCCTTGCCGGATACTTGTTTTCCATCCCACCGGATTTTCTTGTAGCTGCGCATAATTTTTGGTAACAACAAGACATACAAGCAATATTGAAAAAAAGATTGTTCTTTTCATAACTGACATATTCTGATTATTTAATTGTTACTATTTAGAGGAATGAACAGTATGGAATTGTTTCATTTTTCACCATAAGACTTATTACCTACCTAATTCCTCCATAAAAGCATGGAAGGCAGCCTCGTTTCAGGCTGCCTTTCCAAGAGGAGTATTAACAGAATTATCTGTCTTTTTTGAGCATAGCCATTGCCCTGCCAATATCTTCAGAAGACAGAGACATGAGTAATTGATTGATTGGTTTTTTGGTTTTGGCGTCAAATAAGCACACGATGCCTGTTGCCTGATAAGGTTCCATTAATTTCGTAAGCCCGAGCTGATTAATTGCTACCGCCGATTTTTTCGCAGTTTCGGCATTAGAGAGGTCGTTAACCACAAACCGATAGGCTCCATCCTTGTTGTTTTCCTTAAAGGCGGCCATTGCTCTTTCTTCGTTTGCCTTACATACACTGCACCAATTGGCTTTGTTTATGACTGCGATAATTTTGGGAGCGCTTTGCGCAAAGGCATTGACTGAAAACAGAATAGTAAAAATGCTTACTGTCATCGCTAATTTTAAATTTTTCATTGTCTGATAAAATAATTCGTTACGTCACTATTGACAATGCAAAATTGCAATTCAAGGAAGGAAAGCATTTTGTGAATCAGTCCAATAATCTGTCTATTTGGGCCAGAAGGAAGCGGACTAAAACTTCGCTATTTTATTTGAAGGTCAGAATATTGCCTTATTTAATGAAACAATTGCCTAAATACTAAAGGCGATTGATTCGTTTTTTGCTTAAATAATTTACTGAATGAAGAGGGGTATTCAAAACCTAATTCGTAAGCGATTTCACTTACGGATAAATCCGTTGTTGAAAGTTTTTCCTTGGCTTTTTCTATTAGCTTATCGTGAATATGATCCTGAGTACTTTGTCCCGTCAGGACTTTCAACAAGCTGCTCAGATAATTAGGCGTTAGGTTTAACTCTTTTGCCACATCCTGCACACTTGGAATTCCTTTTTCCAAAAGGTCCCCAGAATTGAAATACCTATCTAATAATGCTTCTAAACGGCTGAGGGTTTTATTATTTGAAATTCGGCGGGTGAGAAACTGTCTTTCGTAAAACCGTTCGGTATAGTTGAGCAATAATTCGATTTGGGAGATAATAATATTATGGCTGAACCTATCTATATTCGATTGATATTCCTGTTGGATACTTTTGAAAACCGCTACCATCATCTGCTCCTCTTTTTCTGATAAAAACAATGCTTCTTTCACTGCATAACCGAAAAACGCATAACTACGTATTTTTGCCGCCAATGCAGTTTGCCATAAAAAATCAGGATGAATCAATAACAACCAGCCTGAAGGTTCTGCTTCTGCGTTCGGATCGATTTCTATATGAATGACTTGTTGTGGGCCAACCATGGCAAGTACGCCTTCGTCAAAATCATAAGGTTGTTGTCCGTAGTTGAATTTTTTAGCTACGTTTCGTTTCAGTCCGATGGAATAAAAATTCTGTACCCACCTGATATCGGTATATTCCGGGGGATATTTTACAAGACTATAATCAATCAAACTCACCAACGGATGTTCCGGTTTGGGCAAGCGAGCAAATTGATGAAATTCATAAATGGTATTTAACTTTATATTCGCCTGCATTCCGTAAATTTAAAAATTAATTAGAAAGGGAGCATAATTTGTAGAAGCCAGATTATGCCCCGAGAAAATCATTTTACCATTCTTGATCTGTTGGTAGTATAAAGATTTCTGATACATCCACATTGTCGGGAGACTCCAAAGCATAAACCATACTATTGGCTATGTCATTGGAGGTTAAAAAGGTCATCTGATCGCGTAAGCTTTCCATACCTTCTTTATACGTTTCATCTGTGATTTGGTTAAATAGATTTGTAGCAACGGCACCAGGCTGGATACTCGTTACACGAATATTGTGTTTCTTGCCAATTTCCATCCGCATAATATCCGAAAAAGCTGCGACAAAGTGTTTAGTAGCGCAATAAATGGCTAGACCTTTGAACAGTTTCCTTCCGGCAATAGACGATAAATTGACAATGTGTCCGCTGTGTTTGTTTATTAATTCGGGCAACACAGCTGCAGTAACATTCAACACTCCGGTTATATTTATATTAACCATCTCGTCCCATTCGTCGATTTTAAACGCATCAATATCTGAGGCAGGCATAATACCTGCATTATTTATCAGAATATCGATAGTACCATACTTTTCTATTAGTCGTTTCACCCCAGCGTTTACACTTACTTTGTTAGTCACATCTACTTCTACTGAAAAAGCTTCGCCACCCACTTGCTGAATTTCACCTTCAATTTTCTTCAATTTGTCAATACTACGTGCTGCTAAACCAATTTTAACACCTTTTGCAGCTAAAGTTTTTGCTACGCCTTCTCCTATACCGCTTGATGCTCCGGTAATCAAGGCTACTTTTCCATTTAGTTCCATTTTTAATATTTTTATTACTGCAAAATTGCGGCAAAACTACAGAACCAAATTTGCCAAATCTCAGAAGTTCATTTCCGAATCTAAGATTTAGGGGAATACTAACGGATAATCTGGCGAAAAGGATAGTCAGCGTTTATAGAGAGGAAAAACCTTGCTCGCTATTGCTTGTTATTTGGCGTTACCCGATAATTTGTAGGTGTACTATCATATTTATCGTGAAAACTTTTAGTGAAATTTGCCAAGTCGTTGAATCCACAAGCAAACGCAATATCAGTGATACGTTCATTAGAAACCAAAAGCAATTCGGCGGCTCTTTCCAATCGTTTCGTTCGGATATAATTGGCAGGCGAATCGTCGTATAATTTTTTAAATTCCCTTTTAAACGAAGAAACGCTCAAATTGGTTTTTTGCGCCAGGTCTTCTACACCGACTTGTTCAAATAGGTTGGCTTCTATAATTTGCTTGAACGTATAGGCTACCGGCGAGAAAAGTTGCGATAGGATGATTTGTATGGTTTCCGCATCTTGCGTTTGGGATAATAAAAGTATGATTTCTTTTAACTTCAAAACCAAAATTTCATCATTGACCAAAGATGGATTCTCAAAATAAAAGAGCAATCCTTCAATATATTTTTGAATCAAAAAATCATTATTAATTGTCTTTCTAGACTGATTGGTTACCTGGTTAGTTGGCTTAAAGATGAGTGGGATTTCTTTATCATAAACTTTTTTCAGTATATCCGGGTGGAAGGTAACAATGACAACCTCGCCTTCGCTATCTGAACCAGTATCATGTATCTGTTTACCGGAGTTGATGCAGTTAAGTAACAGGGAGTGATGGGTAGGTACCTTCAAATGATCACCAGCCGATTGGTATTCCATCTCACCTTTCAGCATATATAAGAAACACGCTTGTTCTGCCACCGGGAAGGCGAACTCAAAAGGCGGTTTTAAATCCACTTTCTGAATGAAGGTCTTCCCGAATAAGTCAAATTTTTTGTAGTCAGTAACCATTCTTAGCTAATTCTTTTTAAATGCCGATTATTTAATTATTGTGATTTAGATAGCCGATGAAATTAAATACGGAATGCCCATTCAACACCCAATCAAATATAGATAAAAATGTTGAATGGGACATTGCTCGCCAGTATGCAAAACCTATTGATTATAACTGGTTATTATGAAACCAGGATTGCTTCTGAAGTTATAGGTACTTTCAAAACTTTTGAAATTAAGCAGTTTTGTTCCGCTCCTTTTGTAATGGTTTCAAATTCTTCCGCGTTGGTATCCGGTACGTTTCCAGTAATGGAAAGATGGATTCCGGTGATTCCGGCACCATCCATTGATACAATCGCTTCCGTGTCCAACGAAGTTGGTGTTATTCCTTTTTCCGTCAATGCAAAACTGACTGCCATCGTAAAGCAGCCTGCATGTGCTGCCGCTAATAATTCTTCGGGATTAGTTCCCTTCTCATCTCCTACGAAGCGAGTTCTGAAACTATAATTCGTCTGATTTAAAATTTCGCTTTGGGTCGTTAAGTTGCCTTTGCCTTCTTTTACGCTTCCTTCCCAATGTGCTTTTGCTGTACGTTTCATTTCTATATATGTTAAATTATATTGTCGGTATTGACAGTACAAAGGTGCAGCATAGAAAGTAGAAGCGTTTTATGAATTAGGTCAATTATTAGTGGATTTGGTTCATCCGGTAATTTTAAAGCTCATATTATAAATTTACGTTATTTATGATGACGTTGGCGGGCTATATTGCTGTCTCCTTGGAGTTGATATTGCCCCAAAAGGGCTTTACATCAATTTGATACGAGCGTCTTTTCGCCATTGTACTACCAGATCCGGCATATACAATAGAATACACAATGTTTTGAGCGGTTTGAAGACGATTTAATACGGTATATTTCCTTTCATTAATCGAAGTATTACCTGTTGAATCTGTGGAAACAATAAGAGTATCACAATAACACATACTACTGCCAGAAGCATCAAATCATAATAATCCCGGGTGGCACGTGCCAATATTTGTTGCCCTACAAATTGATTAAAATATCCCCCTGAAATGCCCCTTGCGGTATACACATCATTACCGGCATTTATATATTGGTTTTGAATATCCAGTAAAGTAACAGGCAATTGCGGATTCATTCCAGTCAATGTTTCCCGAACTTTTTCCCTAACGGCCGATTTGGCAAACAACTGAAGTTCGTTATTGAGTGCCAAGCCCGTTGTAAAACCGGTGAATCTTGCCAATATTCCTAAAAGTGATGCGTTGATCGCAATCTTTGGCGGTGCTGTGGATGCGGTAAACGAAACAATTGGGACAAATAAAACGCCTGTGGCTACACCATAAATAAACATCGGCAGGATGAAATACATTGTTTCACTCTGTACAGAAACAAAGAGAAGCATATACGCATAATACAAGGCCATAAAACTAAAACCTACGATGATGATTCTTATCAGGTTAAACCCCATCAGTATAAACCGGGAGGCGATAAACATACTCAGTACAGTTCCTGAAATGACGGCTAGCCAAATAGGGATCGTAGTGAGCGGATCATTGCCTAAAACAACTTCAAGATAACCATAAGCAAGTCCGGTACTTCCTTTGAAAATATAAAACGTAAAAAGCAACAGTAACCCGATGACGAAATTCTTTACCTTAAAAATTTGCAGGTTGATCAATGGACGTTTAAGCTTTGATGCTCTGACGATAAACAGGGTAAGAATGGCTAAATTACCCAGACTAAGCAGAACAATTAAACGGCTATCAAACCAGCCCAATTGCCGACCGTAAACAAGGATATAGCCAAGTATTAAAATAAACGAAACATAAAATAGATAACCGACCCAATCGACCTGATAAAGTGGTATCTTTTTGGTAAACCGTGCTTTGCTGTTCATGGTCAACAATACAAGCAGCGTGAGTACGATGAGTATGATAATGAGACCATAAAATAGCCAGTTGAAATTATAAAAATGAAGCACTATACCGGAATAGATGGAATAAAACGGAACGGCGATCTGTATACTTCCGTAGAGCAGACTATAGGCAATTACCCGTGCACGTGTCGACTGCAATCTTGGAAAGGTGAGCTGTAGGACGATTCCGGACATCAATGCGCAGGTAATACCTTGTACAAACTGACAGATCACAAACAGTGTCCAGTCTTTGGAATGAAAACAGATGACAGAACAGAGGGCATTGATGGCAAGCGCTATCAACAAGTATTTCCTCGGTGCAAAATACTTCACAATGCGAAAATCCAACGCCAAAAAGGCCACGGTTGAACCGTAGAGAAGCACCATGGCATATTGGACATCTGTAGCCTGTACACCGTAAAAACCCATTGCCGAAACGGGACTGCTATAGTAGGCGAAACTGAACAGGCAGGTCATTAAAATGGCAAATATCACGGATCTTGCCATCCATTCAGAAACCCAAGGTTTGAAAATCGGAATTTTATGTGCTTGCATACTTAATCTTTTAAAACGTAAACATTGGCATTCATTCCGGCAGAGAGTTTTGCTAATTTTTCAGCAGTATCGGTAAGTTTGATGCGTACCGGGATACGTTGGATGATTTTAACAAAATTGCCGGTGGCATTGTCGGGTGGCAGTAATGAATAACGCGAACCGGTGGTTGGCGATAGTGATTCGATAAGACCACTGAACGTATCATTCGGAAAAGCATCTACTTCTACCGTTACGGTTTGTCCCACCTTGAAGCTGCCCACCTGCGTTTCCTTGAAATTAGCGATCACCCATTTTTCTTCTGCGCTGTTGACCAAAAATGCCAGGGTTTGACCAGCTTGTATCAGCTGCCCTTCCTGAATGGTCTTTTTACCGATCTGTCCATCAAAAGGGGCCGTGATTACTGTATATCTAATATCCAATTCCTGTCTTTCCAGCAGCGCTTCCTTTAGTTTTATCTCTGCCGCTATCGCTTTACGTTGTGCGCTGAGATCGTTTAGCTTGGATTCGGCTACCTGCAAAGACGCTTTTGTCTGTTTATAATCAGCTTGTGTGATCTCCAAAGACGCGCTGACATTATCGAATTTTTGTTGTGTGGTAGATTCATCCGCCAGTAGATTCTTATAACGGTCGAACTCTCTTTGCTGCTGGTCCAATCTCGCTTTTACTCCTGCCAATTGTGCCCTTATAACCTCAATACTTTTGATTTGCGTCTCTTCATTCGCCGTCAAAATAGGTAATTTGGCATGCGAGCTTAACAGTTCTGCTGATGCGGCGTCTCTTTTGAGGCCATATTCATCAAGCTCAATCACCACAAGCGTATCTCCTTTTTGAACCCGCTGATTGTCTTTATAATAAATCTTGCTGATATAGCCACCTACTTTTGCATTAATAGGTGACAGATATGCATCCACCTGTGCATCATTCGTCTGTTCACAGCGGTAGCCCTTAAAGAAATAGACGGCTCCCCAAATGATGATTGCCATAAAGAAGGCGATGCCAAACCATTTGGTTAGGTTGACAATCAGTTTATCTGTTTTATTTTTGTTCATGATTATTCATATTAAAGAATCCCTACAATTGCCTGTAGTCGGATATGGCTAAGTTTTACATCTGTTTGCGCAGTTGTCAAATTAAATTTTGCTTCCAGCAAGGTGTTTTCTGCGTCTAAAAGATCGGTCAACAGTGATTCCTGATGGAGATAACTGTTCCGGATGACCCGAACCGTTTCGGTCGTTTTGATGATGTTTTTCGCTGCGGTTTCTGCGCTTTCCAATGCCTGTTGCTGTTGCAAATAAGCTTCTTTTATCTGGAGGGAAATTTCATCTTTTTTAATCCTGGCTTTTTCTTTTGCCTGATTATTGACGATCTGAGCACGGGCAATGGAATGCTTGCTTTTATATAAATTATCAATAGAAAATTGCACTTTGATCCCTGTTTGACCAAATCCCCATAAATCATTCGAATAGGGATAAAAAGAAATCTGCGGATAGGTATAATTGTAATAAGAATACAAGGAAACTTTTGGCAATAGCGTCGCTTTTAGTTGTTTGATATTTAGCTCACTCTGTTTAATGTCGCTATTCACAATCCTATAATCAGGCGATTGATTGCGCGCAATGTCAATATAAGTCCCGTAACCGGAATCTGTGATGCGATCCATTTCAGCCTTGTTTTGATAGGAGATTTGCAATTCCTCTTCGTGATCGCGCCCCATAAAAATGTTCAGACGCTGCTTTGCGATATCGATCTTCTTTTCAATATCCGACAGATTTAATTCCAGTTGCGACAGTTTTACCGAGGTCCTCAGCACATCACTCTTTAGTACAATGCCGTTTTTGTGTAGGCTTTCTATCCGTGATAGCTGCCTTTTCTCTGCTACAATTTCAGCGTTGATAAAATCCCGGAAGTGTAGCAGTTTATACAGATCGAAATAAGCCACGGCAACATGGTATTTTACACTGTGCTTTTGCAGGTCAACTTCGTATTGCCGACGTGCCTCTTCCTCCTGCTTTATCTTGATATTTCTTCTTTCATTACCACCATTAAAGATGTTAACGTTTAAGTTATAACCCACTCCGTAACCATAGCCTTTTACAGGTACATCCCTTGGGGAGGAAAAAAATCCACCTTCATAAATAAGGAATTTGGAATTGAGTTTTACATCTCCACCTATCGAAAGCTCCGGTAGCAGGCGATCTTTGGCCTCAAGTTCTTCTAATTTGCTTTGCTGAAGATTGAAGGCTGATAGTTTAAGTTGGCGGTTATTTGCTTCAGAAAGCTTCCATATTTCTTCCAAACTCATCGTCTGGACAGTTCCTGCATCTTGTGCACGGAGCGATGATGCCAACAGCAGTATTATGGCTCCCAATATCGCGATCGACCTATATGTTTTCATGAATCTTGTTTTTATGTTCTCTTTTCTTTACGAGCCAATGCTTTACCATTTTTCTTATTTCATCATAGATGATGGTTAAATCGATCATAGGCACAAAAGGATAAGAATAAGCCAGCCAGTAGCGATACAGGGCGTCCATTTCTTCTGTCGAATGGAGTTCGTTATTATCAGCGGTTTTATTTTGAGCCACAAACTCAAGATTTTGATCGAGGCTTTTGATTTTCTGTTTCATGATAATTGCTTTATTTACTGAGCAAAATTATTCATGATGGCAAAGTATCATTTTATATAATTAGCCTAATATTTGTTATATTTGGCCATATGGAGATTCTGGACCAACTTATACATGCTGTTGACCAAAATCCTGAATCTATTTTGGTGATGCGACAGCAAACCGAGCAGCGTTTGCCTTCACATCAACATGCTAAAGCTCAGTTATTATTGGTGTATGGAGGAATTGCTTACTTGCAAACAAACGAAAGGGACTTCTATATTCCGTCCAATCATTATATCTGGATACCGAAAAATTATCCCCACAACCTGATGTTTAATACACAGGATCTGTATATTATCAATATCTATTTTCCCGGCGAAAGATTAGGTGGTTTTTACGATGAGTTGGGCATCTATCCCGTGAGTAAGCTACTATCAGAAATGCTTGCTTTCAGCGAAACATGGCAAGGCGATTATTGCCAAGGTTCCTGGGAGTTTGAATTTATGACAACATTGAAGAAGCTGCTGCCCAAAGAGAATCTTAAAAAATTTTCGATCCAACTTCCCACTACCGACGATCAACGACTCCATGTAATTGTTGATAATCTTAGAAATCGGTTAAATGAAAACCTGAGCTTAGAAGAAACGGCAAAGCTGTCCGGAATGAGCGTAAGAAGTCTGACAAGACTATTTCAAACAAAACTCCATACTACCTTTATTCAGCATGTAAAAATGTTGCGGATTATTCGGGCGATGGAATTGATCAAAGACTCCGACCTGAATATGACGGAGATTGCCTATGAAGTTGGGTATTCAAATATAGCCGCATTCAGCAATAATTTTCGCCAATTGACCAATATGAGGCCTACCCAATTTAAAGCAATAACGGCAAAATAAATTGTAATAGCGCTTACAGCAATTTTTCTACCACGTCCCCAAATTACTGCAACCTCACTTTAAAAATTCACTATTCGGCTTTCCAAAAGATGTCCTGCCATTTTTGGATAGACATCTTTTTAAGTTCATCATCCGGAAATTCAGCTTCTATCATAGCGAACCAATCGTTGCTTTCTTGCATCAGCATCAGTATTGTGGCATTCATGCTCGAGAACTGATAAAGCCGACGATTTTTACCTCCCTGTTCTTCCTGTTTGATGAGCATTAACTTGCTGTCCGGATTATAATTCTTAAGGTTTTTCTCAATACCGTCAGCTACGCCATTCATGTTCATTAATTTACTGCTCGTTTGGGTAATGATGATTTCGAAGGGTTTGGAGTTGTCTTTGGTGTCTACGGCATCGTAATAAGTTATTAAAAAGCCTTCCTCATCTTCTTTCCTGATATGGAACTGATAGACGTCTGAAAGGGTGGTGTCTAACTGAAGAGATTGAGCATAAGCAGTAGAAAAATTGATAGACATTAGCGAAAGCAAGATGATAAATTTATAAAAGGACATTTCAGTTCCCATAGTTGTTTTTAATAATCTCCATTACTATTCTCCCCGGACTTTGAAGAATGATGGCGCTTGAAGTACAAAAATAGTTTCATCAGCACAAAGATCATATACCAGATTTCAGGGATATCGCCTCTTTATCGTGCATCCAGCCAATGAAGAATGTTCAAAAGAAACTGGGCGTTCTGCCTTGCATCGGGATGATTCATACCTCGTTTTTCACTTTTGATCCCCCTTAAGAGCGCGTAAAACGGACCCGCATCAGCAATCAGACATACCCGTCCACGCCCAAATTGCAGGATCGCACCGTTTGCTAAACCTTTACCCGATATTTTGGATCCATCAGCTGGGAGCAAGAGCTCGTAGTCTTCGTCCAACGAAGAAACGATGATAGCTTCTGGCGGCGGAACAAATCCCGTTCCTGCCCAAAAGCGGATGCTGTCTATCGCAAAACCCGCTGCATCAGTTACCGGATTGGCCGTGAGATTGCCTCTGCTACGGGAGAAGATCTCAGGTTGGCCATCCTTGCGCTGTGCAATACCGTTAGTGAGGTCAAAGCCAAAGCGCGCCGCAAGTTTACTTGCGGCACCTGCTGCAGGCATCTGATCTGTAATAACGAAAAGCGAGCCACCGCGCTGCACCCAATCGTACAAAGTTTCCACTTCTTCGTCGGCATAGGCACTTGCTACCTGGGCACCCCAATTGTCCAGGTCGTGCAATGCATTGGCGGTCACAAACACGCGGACACCCGTTAAGGTTTCTGCAGTAATGGTTTGGCTGCTGGCTTCCAATCGGTAACCATCAGCTTCCAATACCTGGGCAAATGCAGCATACTGTCCCTTTAACGTGAAGGGGTTGTTGTGCCCCTCATCATAGAGAACAAGCGGGGCCTTCCCGTTTTTATATCGGGGGCGTTCCGTTTCAAACCGAAAAGCCGGATCAGCAACACTTTGGGCAGATAGGTAGGTGAATGGCATGAGCAGCCAGATCAGGAGAATTGATTTGAATATCCGATTATTCATTGTTCTATCCTTTCCCAACGATCTGATTCAAAACAGATAAGTTCTTTGACGGTACCATTCGAGACGATGAATGTCAGCGGAAAGGACAATTCCGCATTAAGGAAATCCGTAGGGGTGAAAGCTTCAAACACGATGGTTTTGTTATCCCATAGTTGCTCTATCGCAAGTTTATTGCCCTGCGTTGTTACGTTGATTTCCATATTGCTGTCTCGTTGGAGTCGATATTGCCCCAAAAGCGGTGTAAGTTGGTCTGCGGTAAGCGAAACATATTGCGTAGGATTGAAGGAAACTTTTTCCAGCGTTAGCCGGTCAAGGATCTTAGCCTTATCAATTTTTCCATCAGTGCCTGCGATAAATGCAATCCGGTAGGCTTCATCACGCGACTGGAAGGTGAGCGATCCAGTGCGCTGTAGCGGATAAATCCGTCCATCCCATGTCTGCTGGGCGACGAATTGGCCGTCCTGATCAAAAAACCGAATGTACGCAGCTCGGTTTGGAAAGCGGAAATACCCCGATACGTCATCCAAGGATACGCTATCGCTTTGAAGCGGTCTCATTTCGTGGAATACATTCCCTTTTTGCGGTTCTGCAATGTAGCTGCTGAGCACAACTGATCCGAAGATCACCAGTGTGCAGACTTTTAGGGATTGTCGCTTTACTATTTTTGCATTCATCATCATAATTTTATGTTTTGATGATGCAATAATCAGTATAAGATCAGTAAAAGCCGTTCGGCTGGATACATATGAACAAATTCACGATAGATAGTCTGGTCCATCTCGACCGTCTTTTGAAGTCACAATGTGTAATTATTTTGCAAAAATGATTATGACGTAGACATTTGTCGATTGAATTTTTCGGCAAATGTCGTCTTCCGGCATTTTGCGCATAATTAACTTTGAATTCAATTTCCGAGTGCCTTTTTGGGTGATTACAAGACAACAAAAAATTGATTTTTAAAAGTAAAATATGAGAAGACTAATCGTTCTAGCAATCGCTATAATCAGTACTGTACATAGTAGAGCACAAACCACCGAACAACTGATCGGTGCCGATATGATCGTGTTCAATGCAAAAATTACTACCGGCAGCCTAACCAAACCCGAAGCTTCTGCACTCGCAGTAAAACGAGGTAAAATCTATGCTGTAGGCACAAATGCGGAGATATTGAAATTGAAAGACAACAGCACCAAGGTCATCGATGCAAGTGGTAAGCGTTTGATACCGGGTATCAATGATGCCCACATCCATATATTAAATGATAGGAGTTACAATTACAATGTCAGATGGGAGGGTGTACCAACACTCAAGCGTGCATTGGAAATGTTAAGTGAGCAGGCAAAACGAACTCCTGAGGGCCAATGGGTAAAAGTGATCGGTGGTTGGTCGCCGTACCAGTTTAAAGAAAATCGATTGCCCACCATCGAAGAAATCCGAGAGGCAGTTCCGAACAGACCTGCGATTGTACAGTATGCTTACAACCGAGCATTTTTAAATGAAATGGCTATGAAAGCTTTTGGCGTAGGTACCGATCGTTTTCCGGCATTGCCGGGTACTGTATTCGAAAAAGACGAGAAAGGAAATTATACAGGGGTTGTAGACGGGTATACATTTACATTTATCTCACTGGAAGCGATGGTGCCACAGCCTTCAAGTGAGGAGCAGCTTAGTTCAATTGCAAACGTAATAAACAGTCTGAACCGTTTCGGAGTTACCTCAGCCGTTGATGGAGCCGCATTGATCGGCCATCCTCACGGTCATACGCAAATACAACAACTGGCGAAGGAAAATCGTCTAAACATACGGATGCCATTCATTGACCTTCAATATGGCGATACGAACAGCGCTAGTTTGGTAGATGCAGAAATTAACGCAGTAACAAAGAAATCCCCGATCAGTCCGGGAGAGAACCTGCATCCGACTATGGCGCATGGTCATGAATATGAAGGTGCCGGCGAATTGCTTAGAATGGAACTACATGACCACGAAAATTTCGACAGACCGGCAGTGGTTATCGATGCGGAAATAATGCGCCGTTACATTAAGGAAGATATTACCAAGCTTGTTGAAAAAGGAATTCCCTTTCGCATGCACATTAGCTACGACGAAAATATTACGCCCTTTCTCGACGAACTCGAAGCTATAAACAAAAAGACACCATTAGACGGTTTACGCTGGAGTATTGAACATGCCGAAACGATATCTCTTGAGAATGCTGCCAGAGTAAAAAAACTGGGAGGTGGTATTGCCTTAGATACGAAACTGGCCATGCACGGCGACGCATTTATAAAAACCTACGGAGTGGAGAAAGCATTACAAACCCCGCGATTGCGTGAGTTGTACGACAGCGGTGTTCCGCTTACGATGACCACGGACGCATTTAGGGTCGCTTCCTTTAATCCGTGGATTGGTATAAGTTGGATGGTTACCGGAAAATCCGTGTCGGGCACTGAAGTACTGGCAAAAAATAATCGGTTAACAAGAGAAGAAGCATTAAAATTATTTACAGTGGCGCCAACTTGGTTTGAAGATCAGGAGCGTGAAATGGGAAAAATCATTCCGGGTCATTTCGCAGATTTTATCTTGCTTAATAAAGATTATTTTACCGTACCAGATGATGAAATAAAAACAATCGCCTCCTCATTGACAGTTGTAGATGGCAGGGTGGTTTTTGGTGCAGATGAGTATAAAAGCCTGTCTCCGAAATTACCTGAAACACTTCCCGTATGGTCGCCATTCAAATATTATGGTGGGTTTTATAATAACAAGGATTAAAGTTTATGATTGGGGATCCGGTGTATTTATAAATAACGGATTACTCCCTTTTTGCCAACTTTTGTGTAAGACAGCGTCAATCAAAATCGGCACTGTCTTACATAACAGAACTCAATTTATGAAAAGATTTAAATTAACTTTTTTTCTTGCGATTACAACGCTGTATGCTACGGCACAAAATTGGAAAAGCGACCCCGAGCATTCAAGATTGGGTTTTAGGATAGCGCATATGCTGATTTCAGAGGTTAGTGGCATCTTTAAAGACTTTGAAATAGATGTTAAAGCAGCGAAGCCGGATTTCAGTGATGCTGTCATAGCATTAAGGGCTCAAACTCGCTCAATTGATACAGAGGTAGCGGCACGTGACAAGCATTTAAAAGATAAGGACTTTTTTGATGCGGAAAACTATCCAACTATTCAGTTTAAAAGTAAATCTATAGCAAGAATCGATGAAAATAAGTACGCCCTTACCGGAATGTTAACGATGCACAATATAACTAAACAGGTTACGGTGGAGATGGTATACAATGGAACAATCAACCATGCAGTAACGAAAAAAAGAACGGCCGGTTTTAAGGTTACCGGCACGCTCAGTCGTTCTGATTTCGAAATAGGCAGCAAGTTTCCTGAAAAATTGCTGGGTGATAAAGTTTTTATTACTGTCGATACGGAGCTGCAGTTACAGTAAGATGGTTTGCCGCATCAACAACAGTTAGCACTAAAAGTTTAACTTTGCAGGGTATTAATCCATTAAAAAGAATTGATGATTACCATAAACCCCGAATATGCTTTTTCTGTTGAGGATGTACTGTTTACGTTCGCACTGGCATCTGAAGCAGCCGATGTATTTACGGATTACAAGCATCTGATATGCGGAATTGGCAAAGTAAATGCCGCCTATAACCTGATGAAAGCCATACAGCAGGAAAAACCGAAACTGATTGTCAATTTAGGTTCTGCCGGAAGCAACCATTACAAAAAAGGTGACATCGTCTGCTGCTCCAAATTCATACAACGGGATATGGATGTAAGAGGATTGGGCTACGAGCAATACGAAACACCCTTGTCGGGATTGCCTCCGATCCTTGAATACGGTTTGCAGATGGACGGACTACCCGAAGCCGTTTGCGGAACGGGAGATAATTTTGAAATGGCGCATTCCACCACTATTTACAATGTGGTGGATATGGAAGCCTACGCCTTGGCTCTTGTGGCAATGAAAGAAAATATCCCTTTCCTCAGCCTCAAATACATTTCAGACGGAGCGGACGGCAATGCGGCAGAAGACTGGACAGTACAGGTACACAAAGCCGCACTGGCATTCGGCGAAATACTAAAGTTGGGCAAACAGGATATTCCGGTAACCTATAATGAGCAATATGGAAGAATTACGTAAAAAACAGCATTGGGAAACGGTTTATGAAACCAAAGGCCCCGAACAGGTAAGCTGGACACAGAAAGTACCGAAAACTTCACTGGATTTTATTCATTCGTTCGGCTTAGATAAAACGGCTCGCATTATTGATATTGGCGGTGGCGACAGCAATTTGGTGGATCACCTGCTGGACAGCGGTTATGAAAATATAACCGTTTTAGATATTTCAGCCAAAGCATTGGACAGAGCCAAAGCCCGCTTGGGCGACAAAGCCGAAAAAGTAAATTGGGTGATCAGCGACATTACCGAGTTTGAGTCCGAAACGGTTTTTGATATTTGGCACGACAGGGCAACATTTCATTTTCTGACGACCAAAGAGCAGGTAGCGAAGTACCTCGATATTGCAAGGCGGTGCGTAAACGGTTATATGACCATTGGTACGTTTTCAACAAACGGACCAACAAAGTGTAGTGGACTGGATATACAGCAGTACGACGAGCAAACTTTGACAGCAGAACTCGAAAATGGTTTTGATAAATTAAAGTGCATTACGGAAGACCATACTACGCCCTTCAATACCAAGCAGAATTTTTTGTTCTGCAGCTTTAAACGACAAGTGAATTAAATCAGCACTACTCGATGTCCTATCTTGCAAAAGTTCGATCTGTTCATCTACAGTTTTAGCCATCATAACTATACACCCCATTTAATATGCCAAACCATACATACAGTCTTCGCATTTGCTTATCGGTTTTGTCGCTTAAAACCAAAATGTGTGAAGAAACGCTGCGTTCCGTTCCAGCAGCAGTCGCTATCGGCATATTCCTTTTTTAAGGAGCCGTATTTCAGGGTATACGTTTCCGTAGAGGTGCAGAAACCTTGGTCAGGAAGCAGCGGAAGTTCACATTCAAACTTGGTTAAGTACTCGATATCTTCCTTGTTGAGCTTGCGTTCTTCCTTGCCATATTGCAAAAAGTATGCCCCCTCATTCCGGCTTAGCAGTACCGAATCTTTACCCGCGTTAAAACACCCTTGTAGGTTGAAGACAAATTTTATAGTTTCAGTATCTTTTAGTTTAGCGATCCAACTTTCATCAAGATGTTTCAGGTAATCGGTTGAATCAAGAAAAAGCGTTGTATTTTTCCTTTGTGAACTTCCCACCGATACCGATTTCTCTACCACACTGCCCAGCGCATTTTTAAACTTAAAATTATATTGAGCCGCGTTTGGATACACCAGTAAAGTGTCACGCTGATTGTTCTGCGGGAGCCATACGGTTAACAACGAATCATTTCTGAAGATCGTCACCGAATCAAAAGAAAGATATGGACTGCCATAGGCACTGTCAAGAAGGCCCACACCCACCACGAGTTCCGAATCCAACTTCTTTTGCAGACTGCCGCATGCAACTAGGGTAAACATCAAAATGGAAAGAATACGAACGAACATTAATAACGTTTTATAGTAGGATGAAAAAGAATAGACTTTTCCATATGCATCAAAAATATTTTCAAGAACCGATTGGTATGCTTTTAAAGTTCTTTTGCAAACTTAAGGATGTTAATAGTAAATACCCACTGCTTTCGCTATAATAGAAACGGTGACCTAGGTTTATACTTTAGTAGAACAATACCCGTGTCATATTTCTTAAGATCGATCAATTCGAGGTTGATGTATCCATCACCGGCAGGGAATAAAGGCCTACCACCGCCTAAAGCAACAGGGCAAAGTTGTAGATGATACTCATCGATAAGCCCACATTTCATTAAAGACTGTGCAAGGGTTACACTGCCCCAAATGACCATATTTTTTCCCGGTAAAGCCTTTAGTTTTGCGATTTCCTCAACAGCATCACCATTAACAACTTTTGCATTTTCCCATTTACCCCAGTTAGCTTCATTAAGCGTGTTAGAAAATACGAGTTTTGGCGTCCTATTTAAACTTTGCGCGATTGGCTCTTTTTCCGAATCGGCGGTAGGCCAGAAATCAACAAACATTTCGTACGTTATCCTACCAAGCAGTATAGTGTCAATATTGTCCATAAACTTCACCTGGTCAAGGTCGGAGTATTTGTTTGCTTCGTTACTGATACTCGTGAAGAAGGTGAGCTGGTCGTCCTTATCAGCAACATATCCCTCAAGGGAAATCCATTCCTGTAAAATGATTTTTCGCATGATTATGATTTAAAATATCGTACTTGTTACTTGCAAAAATAGGTAGTACCAGAGAGTTCTTATATGTGTAAATCTGTCAATTCAGCGGTGTTCTTGCGACATACAAAGATTAGTCACGAATTCCAACGACTATGGCATAATTCTTTATGTGCAATTCTGCGCCCAGATAACAATATACACTTTCTCGTTATTTCTACCCTTGCGTATTCTCCATTCCTTAAAATCATATATTGGGTCAAAACTCGTAATAGAAACCGTTTTGATTTTATCCCAATTGATCTGTTTGGGACGAAGCTGAAAGGGAAAGAACCATTAATGCAACGCTACTTATCAGTCCGATCCATATCCATCCTTGGGTAAATTTTTGGTTTTCTTTCATCATATTGGTTACACTATGCATAAATAGTAGTTACTTGCAAATGTAACGTAAGTGAGCGAAATTCGCTATTCGTAAATTATTGATATGTCGGCAGAAAAAATCGAAAATCACATTACCTCCAATCTTCTCAATGTTCAGAAATCAGCACATTTTGGCTATACTTTTTTCTTTTATGGTTCAGACCATGTGCTCCCATTCGTAACCATCGCTCATGCGGATAATGAATATGATAAGGTATCAAATCTGAGTCGCGAAGGTGTATTCCGTGTTAATATCGGCGTGTCGAAAGTTACATTCAATAAGCTTTTTCCAGGCCTGAAGAAGGAGTGGGATTTTACAGAAACAAACGTTTTTATGCCCCACCCCAGTTATGCATCTCAACATTTTATTTGTGTGCTCAATCCAGTGGAAGACAAATTAGAAGAGACACTTAAATTTATCGAAGAAGCTCACACAATAGCAAAGAACCGCTTTGATAAAAAGCAGTTGAAAAAATCAAACTAGCGTCTGTCAGCGGATCTTTCTTGTCCTGTTTTGCTCTATTGAGTATTTTTTCTTGCTCAGCTTTTTTTTCAGGGCTGTTAAGTATCAACAAATAGATTTGCGTCGCCTGTTGATAGTTTTAGGTACGGAACTGAAAAGAGTGCCCCGGATTATAGCGAATGGGGTTCGCTGCCAGGGCACAACCTAAACCTAATCACAAATTTAGTAATATTAAATCGATGTTGAGTGTTTGAACGAATGAAACAAAAGATTTTATAGAGAAATGGTCGAAGACATGTCCGAAGCTATGAAGTGGCGTTTGAAAATGGACATTAATGCAGAAGGTGAAGTATTTATCCGCGAGTTTGAGCAATGGGCGCAACACCATGTTGAAGCGAATAATGCGTTTAACATAGTAATTCCATAATATAAATATCAGTTGCCTCAATGATTATCCCGTTGCCATTTTTCTTTCGGACTTAATCTAAGGGCCTGTTCACCGTAATCCAAATTGAATAGATCGTTTATAGAGGGATCTCTTTTAAGTATCTCTTCCAGCGCTACCGTTCTGATGTCATCTTCCTTCCATTGCCCGGTAATAAATTGCCAATCACCGTCGTCATCGTGGTAAACTTCAAGAATCGGCGCATTGTCTTCCAGCCATTGGCGGGTTGTAAACACCGCTAAATTCTTCTCTTCCCTAAATTTAAAGTCTGCATTTCGGTCAAGCAGCGGTTGCAGGTATTTATAACTAGGCTCGAAGCCTTGTTCCCAAGGAAAGTGATGATTTTTGTCGGGCCAGATAAACTGAATAGCACGTATCTCAAAAGAATCATAGTACTCAATGGCTGCACCGAAATAATCTTTCATGTTCCGAGGCTCAACTGTAATAAACGTAGTTAGATAGTCCTGTAGAAAGTCTTGGTACGATTTATTTACTTGCATCTTTTCACCCCTTTTCACCAACTGACCAATATCATTTAATATAAGATGCATGGTTTTCAGGGGTAAACCAAAGGCAATCAACTCGGGGTGCCCAAAATTCCGCCAGAGACCAATGGTATAGGCAAATGATGGTTGATATGCCGTACCTTCAATCATAACCACATACCAGCCGGTTTCTTGTAAGCTTTTCTCAAGTTGCGCGTGATTTAGGGAGCTATGCTGTTTGTTTTCCATAAATAAAGTTGCCAAAAATTTTTCAGCTCAAGCTAATCTACAACCATTTTGTATACTACAACACTGCTAAACGCCTATCTGCTATGAACCGCCAACAATAGATGGGAGCATAAACGGTTTCCTAAGTAAATTGCAAAAGCAAGTTTAAAAACCATATCTCAACATCATGTTCGTCTAAACGTTGATGTCTTCAGGAATTTGTGATTATAAAAAAGACCCGCCGGCTGTTCAATTGGGAAGCCGGACGGGTATCATAAGACAAGTATGTACTTGTAAGATATATAGCATCAAGGTTTCATTTATTGCAATCATCTCCCTTTGGGTTTTACTGAAAATCAGGGTGATGCTAATATTGCACTGTTAGATACTGTTCAGTTTAGCCTTTGCGTCTATTAATAGTTTATTGAATGTGTCCAATTCGCCATCGCCAAGCCAAATATAAGAGTCAGCATCTGATTTGTCTATTTTCAGGTAAGAAGACCATTTGTTTTTACTCCAATAGCACCCCGCAGCGAAACCGGAACGGCTGTTGAAATTCACTTCTTGGTAATCCGACGGAACAGTAGGTAAAACTTTTTCCTGAATGATGACGATAGATTTCATTAGTCCATCTACTTCATCTTCATCGATAAAAGATATTGCGTTGCCCCCATACTGCTTACCAGTTGGTTTTTCAAAACGGAGACCTTTCGTTTTTACACCTGATATCAAATCTCTCAGGACGAGAATCTGGACTTTTGCGCTTCCAATTTTTCCAACATTTATGAACGTCTTTTCTATTAAAGTTCCCGTTTCTGCTGAGAAAGTTTCGAGCGTAGGTTTATCAGGTTTATTCCCTTTTTTTACAGGTTCTTTTTCCTGCTGTTGTGCGCACGCAATTAAAGGGCAAAGGATAACTAATAGTAAAATTTTCTTCATGATTTTGATGATTGTTTTAGTTCGTATAACCATGTTGCAAATCTATAAGCTCGGATTTTTACAAGCTTACGGGAAACCGTAAAACCGTTTGTATTTCTCTCCTTAGTTTTGGTGTGTAAGTAGTAATCAATCGATATCAACATCCTTTATAAATGGATGAAAGATTAAGATCGTGTTATCGAGGCCGTTCTTAAAAAAGAAAACGATTAACTTAGCGAATCAACTATTGGAAATAGCTAACTTTTAAAATAAACATAACATGGCCGATGGATTCAACACTACCTTATCTGGTTTACGGGCGGTTATAGCACCTGTAGCAACTACTGTATATCAAACCACAGATTATGGCGGAGGGCAGTGGTATTATGATCCCTCAGATACCTCCTCAATAGATAATACCGCCACCATTGTCGTCTCAACTTCAGGTGCACGATTCAAGAGAATATACGAAGGGGCGTTGAATGTCAAATGGTTCGGAGCAATTGGAAACGGCATCGTGGACAATACAGCGGTTTTTAATTTAGCCTACAGCGTTGTGTCTTCGATGGGTGGTGGAACTGTGTTTGTACCGAAAGGCATATACTATTTTACAGACACCATAATTCCGAAGTCTAATGTATCTCTAGTGGGTGAGGGAGATGAAAGCTTGTTGTTATTTTATAGGGCGCCTTACAGTCAATCAGGAAGTACAAGAAACTTTTTAAGACTGGTAGAGGTTGAGAACATTCGTTTCGAAAAGCTGAAATTTGACGGTGGCGCAACGACATATGCAACTACTTCTCCTTGGGATGTTGATGGCGCCTATAATATTTTTTATTCGAAACCGTCGTCTAATGGCAGTGTAAACGGCGTATATATATCCGATTGCCATTTTACAAGATCATGGGATAGCTGTTTTTCATCGTATGGAAAAGCTGCTGAACCTTATCCGCATTATGAAACTCGAAACGTCGAGGCCCGAAACTGTTACATCGAAGATATAGGAGGACACGGTTTTGGTTTCAATGAAGTTGTAACTTCCATAGTAAGTGGGTGCATATTTAAGAATATAGGCCGTATGTTGCCAGAACCCGCTCAAGTTTACGGTAGCGGGCTTGCTGTTGATGCCTCAGCTGGATGTAGAGATGTGGTCGTAATAAGTAATATAGTTGATGGTGCAGGCGGAGGATTTAAGTGCGAGAATCATCAAAATGGTAATGAGCTAGTCTATTCCGAGAATATTACTTTCTCGGATAATATTATAAAAAATCTATATACAGGTACATTCTTTCAACAATTCTATGGGATAAAGGCGACTGGAAAAAAGGTGAATATAAATGGCAATACGATTGATAGATGCCAAGGTTGGGGGATCGTAGCAACACAGGGTTGCGACGGTGTAGTTATAAACAGCAACATAGTCAAAGGTAGTTTATCAAGAAGAGGAATCGCTATAGAAAATGCTGTCAACTTTCAAATATCCAACAACTCGGTAGAAGCGAGCATCCACGGTATTTGGATAATGGGAGACAACGGAACCATAATTGGCAATCGGGTCAATAATAACTCGTCTAACGGAATAACGGTGAGAAATGGAAACAATATTGTTGTTTCCGCTAATATCTGTTATGACAATAGTGTTGGTATAGGTATTATACCAGATAATCAAAACGCTATAATCGCCAATATAGCAGTGAATAATAACATGTGCTATAATACGGGTGCCGGAGCTTCTAGAACACAGACAAGAGGAATACATATAGAAAATACCGTACCCACCAATGTAAAAATGGGACTTAACCTCTGTTTTAATCATACCGTTGAAGATATAACTTCACAAAATTCGCTTATACGAAATACGAATATGGGCAATTTAGGTGCCCGCGCTGTATCAGCTGCTAAGCCTACACAAGGAACTTGGCAAAAAGGCGATATAGTCGAAAACATAAACTTTTCGAATGCCGGTCCTGGCATTAACTATGGTGTTTACGGTTGGCTGTGTATGGAAAGTGGAAGTCCTGGCAAATGGCGGGATATAAGGCCGAATTTAGATTTCCCTACAGGAGGTTCTACTGCAGCAAGGCCAGTTGGTGTCACTCAAATCGGATATTCATATTTAGATATAACATTGAATAAACCTATATGGTGGAACGGTTCCTCATGGATTGATGCTTCGGGAACGGTGGTATGAAGTGTTAGATTCCAATATGTGTAATCCTTTACAATACGGAGATGTTGACCCAGGTATTCAAACCATTCTTCCTGTATCACAATGCGGTCTTTGTGTAGATGGTACATGGGTTTGTTAAGACCTTCTTGCGAATATTGATAGATGGCATTCCTATCGCTTTTAGGATACCAAGGGCTAAGGAACCAATGCGGAACCTGCTTATCAAAATGGAACAATAGTTTATGCGTAAGCGGATTGTCTGTTTCCACAAGCCTGCTTTTAATCAATGGCTTTGGCGCATCTATGGTAATGCCCTCGATCTCTTTAATTTGCCTTACCGCATCTTGAATTAAGTCTTGTTGACCAAATGACACATTGAAGTAGTTCACCGTATACCATGCATTTGCAATCATACTAGCAAATAACTCGTGCTTGTCTAATTCTTTCCGTCCGCGTAAAAGCTTTGAAGATCATTGTGCTATAACACAGGAGGGAGATCAATATGTTGAATACCTTGATTCTTTTAATATATACTATTATAATCTTGTTTTATAGTATCTGTGACCTAAAGAATGGGAAAAGTTAAGGAATGAACGACACTAGGTTAAGCGCAGAAGAAGGATTGAAAAAGAAATGATTTCAAGAAATAAAATGTTAAGTTAACCGAGTGGAATTAGATTGCCATTCCCCACCCAAATCCCTACCTTTACGTAAACCTTTAAGCAACACAGATGAACGATTGGCAAAACCTTACTCATAAATTATTACAGTTTAGCGAAGAGCGCGATTGGAAGCAATTTCATAATGCTAAAGATTTGGCTTTAGCACTCAGTATCGAGGCGGCTGAGCTAAACGAACTCTTTCTGTGGAAGAAGCCCGAAGAAGCTGATAAAGAAAAGATCAAAGAAGAGCTGGCCGATGTGTTTGCTTATGCATTGCAGCTAGCGGCAAAGTATGATTTAGATATCAACCAGATCGTGACTGACAAGATAACCAAAAACGCTGCCAAATATCCGGTAGATAGATCGAAGGGAAACGCTAAAAAGTATAATGAGCTATGAATTCCTCAGATCAGTTTGAAATAAACCTATACGACTTCAATACGAGACTTCCCGATAAAATAGATCACCGTATTTACGAAAATGACCAATGGCCATTGGTTTACATACTTAGTGACGGAATTATGAAGGAGGCTTATGTCGGTGAAACTACCGACATGCGCGCTCGTATGAAAACACATCTTGCCAATCAGCGAAAGCAGAGGCTTACGGTTGTACACCTTCTAAGTAGCAGTCTGTTCAATAAATCAGCAACCTTAGATATCGAATCGAATCTTATCCGATATCTTTCTGGGGACGGCTATTATCAGTTGCAGAACGGTAATCTCGGCTTGGCAAACCATAATTACTATAATAAAAAAGAGCTTTATTGGGAGATTTTTAAAAATATTTGGCAGCGCTTGCGCACAGAAGGTATTGCTAAGCATTCTCTTAAACATATAGATAATTCTGACCTTTTCAAATACTCGCCGTATAAAAGCCTTTCAAAAGACCAGGTTGACGGCCTAAAGACTATCATTCGAGGACTTATTGCCGATGATGCCAAGAACTTATTAATTGATGGCGGTGCTGGTACCGGTAAAACGGTGCTTGCGATTTTCCTTTTTAAGCTGATCCATACGGATCTCGAAGATTTCAATTTTACCGAATTCGGCGAAGAAGAAAAGGAATTGCCCCAGCTGGTTGCTGTACTGAAAAAGAAATACCCGCAGCCAAAGATGGCACTGGTTGTTCCGATGGCATCATTCCGCAAAACGCTATCTAACGTATTTAAGCATGTCAAAGACCTCAAAGCCAGTATGGTTATCGGACCATCAGAAGTGATAAAAAAACATTATGATATTGTACTTGTAGATGAGTCCCATAGACTACGACGACGAGTCAATCTCAGCGGTACCCATACGAGTATCTTTGATAGAAATATGGTTCAGTTAGGTCTTGATAAGTATAAAGACTCCGAACTTAATTGGATACTTTTAAAGTCCAAAAAGGCCGTATTTTTTTACGATGCAAATCAGAGTATCAAACCATCTGATGTGAAAAAGGAAGATTTTCAGCGTCTCAGGCAGCAGCTGGATACCCGAGAAGAACAATTGAAATCACAATTTCGTGTAATGGGAGGGATCGATTATGTTAATTTTATAGATCAACTGCTTAGTGTTTCAGTGCCAAAAACGAAAGGAATATTCCAATCCAAGGTATATGAATTCCTGCTGTTCCATTCCTTTGAGGATATGGTTGGCCAAATTAAAAAGCGCGAACAGGAATATAGCTTGGCGCGGTTGATCGCCGGTTACGCGTGGAAATGGATTTCGAATAAAGATCCCGAACAATATGATATCTGCATCGGCGATGTGCAATTGCGATGGAATCGCACATCAATAGACTGGATCAATAGCGAAGGCTCGATCGAAGAAGTAGGCTGCATCCATACAACACAGGGTTATGATCTAAACTACGCAGGTGTTATTTTTGGTAATGAAATAAGCTACGATAAAATAACACAACGTATTGTGATCCGAAAGGAAAACTACCATGATAAGAACGGCAAGAATGCAATAGAAAACGCAGAGCAATTGCATGATTTCATTCTCAATATCTATAAAACCATTTTGCTTCGTGGTGTAAGGGGAACATATATTTATGTCTGTGATCCCGATCTTCGGGATTATTTCGCACAATATATTCCTTCATTTGGAGTCACTGATGACAAGGAGGAAATAACATTAACGAAGGAACCTGATGAAAATGCTATTCCGTTTTATGATTTGGCAGTGGCTGCCGGTGATTTTAGCGATGCTCAAACAGTAGGAGAGGTACAATATGTCCTATTGCCACATAATATGTATGATACAAACGATTTGTTTGCCTGTAAGGTAGTGGGCGAGTCGATGAACAGGATTATTCCCAACGGATCTATATGTCTATTTCGGAAATACAGTGGTGGTAGTCGTAATGGCAAAATCGTACTGGCTTCTGCAACAGCAATACAAGATGCTGATTTCGGCTCCTATTATACTATAAAAGAATACAGCAGCAAGAAAATAGTTAGCGAAGAAGGATGGCAGCATGAAAAGATTATCTTAAATCCTCTGTCTTATGACGATAAGTATAAGCCTATCGTTCTCGAAGAGGACACGCTTACCGATTTTAAGGTCATAGGGATATTTGAGCGGGTATTGTAAATTGCATATGGTAACTAACTTTACGTTAGAAGTAGGCAAGTATATAAGGAAGATTTATTATTGTATTACCGCTTTTGAAAAAAGCGCTTAAACTTCGAGAGAATCTGACTGAAAGTTGATTCTTTATTTTTTTTTGTGGTCTGCTTAATGTCTTGCGAGATGAAAACGGGTGCTTGTTTTTCTAAATGTTCTTGTTGGGTAAATAAAGGAGCAGCAAGAGAGGTTGTTTCTCGAGAACCATTATATTGATCCTTCGCTTTTTTTGTTATTTTACTTTCCTGAAATCTCTGGCGCTTTTGTGTTGGAAAATGCAAAATATCAAATTGAAAATATGAGCGTGAAATAAAGCTTTCGAGTATTTGCATTTGTCCTACAATCTGTTCCTCACTATAACCATGAAAGTGTTTTTCATTCTTAAACGCATAACATTTATTTAATTCAATTTGAATGGCAGCATTATCCGTTTTTCTATATCCTGCTTGTTTCTCGATGGTAGATTTGTTAGAGTGATATATTTCTACGACCAATTCGTCACTACCTATGTCTGTAACGAACCACTCTGGAGACTTTATCTTTCCTTTTAGATCTGCATATAAATATTTGCCTTCTTCTATTAGAATACGAGATTCTTCTTCTAACGAAACAAATTCTACAGTAAAATTCTTGTTTTTATAACGCACTCTTAATCTGCGCTCTTTACTAATAAAATCCTGCGCATATTGATGGCAAAATCCCTTTCCTCCTTTCTTTAAATAGTTCGGTACTGATGAATCATTGAAACTGAAATGGATTATCTTTTTGGTCACATTTGTGACCGCTTTCATTTTATAGTAAGGTGGATGGCAATAATAATAATCTTTTCCTGACCATTTTTTGGGGTCAGCAAATTGTAATGCCCTAATTCGCCAAATGAAGAATTCGTCTGCATTTTCATGTGGGGATATCTTTGCTTTATACTTGGTCACTATAATTCGATGGAGGTTCTAGTATGTTACGATTGGTAAATCAGTTTTTACTGTAATGCTCTTTTATCGCTTCTGTCCAGTTGTATATTTTATCTAATAGATTCTCATCTATTTTTTCTGGGAGGTAATCAAGTATTCTAAAGCGGTCAAATACTAAACCTGCTAGATTAGCCCTTTCGCGAAAAATATCTCTAGGAAAGTATTGAGCAGTAAAGAACATACGTACGGGTGTAAGGACTGGTTGCCTTGTAAACCATGTTTTGCAAAATGCTTCTGTATCTAATTCTGATAGCTTCTCAACCCAGTTCGTACCTGTTTTACATTGCCCAAAACCAATCATTTTAGAAGGTTGTTGATCCTTGAAGCCTTTCCAGACGATGACATCGACTTTGCCATCCTGTGGTTTGTGACCATGGTTGTCATGAATATCGCCACCTTCACCAAGTACGTGTGTTATTTCACGCAATTTGTCTCTGAAATTCGTAATATCTTCTTTGCTTGTACCAAGGATGTCCACTTCCGCTCTGGGGCCGAAATAATTTTGAGCAACAATGGAACAGAGATATTCAAAAAGTAATGAACCGTCGATACTAGCTTTTATGCGATCTTTATCCATTTTTGCACGTGTGGCCAACAATAAATAAGGATAGATAATATTACCTTGATCCGATTTTGGTGCAAATCGAAGACTGTAGTCATGATCTTCGATTTCAAAGGGGTAAAGACACTCGCCAACCTGAATACGATAAAGTATTTCAGTGGAAATTTCATCTACCTTTTCGAGATATTTATCGGTGTCGTCTTCGATTCCCAATACTACATCCTCATCCGAAACCAAGCGGGATGGTTTTGTTAATCCGTACAAGTTTATTTTACCATTTAATATAGCATGATACTCTGCATAATCAGCCCAATCTTGAGCAGAGTTTCTAAATGTGGGGATGCCATCGGGAAGCTTAAACATAGTCTAGGTTAAAAGGTTAATCTTCGTCAAACAATCTTTTCTTTTTACCAGCTTCTTTTAAAGTAAGGTATTTCTTCTCCATTAATTCATACAATTCATCTGCCAATTTCGCAATGGAAGCCGCATGTTTCATTAGGCTTTCATCCTGTCCATCAAAACCCTCTGTCTGGTAGGAATGAGCTTTTTGGAGAGCACGTTTTGCCTCCAATAAACTTTGCTCAAACGTTTCTTCCTTGGGTTGGCTAATTTCATAGGCTTGGTATAGCGGAAGTCCGTCTCTTAATGCGTGAATCGCTTCTCTATTTTTTAAAACTGCTTCCAGTCTTCGGATATCCGGATTTTGCGATTGTACAGCTGCTTGTTCATCTTTTTTCTTACTGCCATATATCCATGTTAATAACTCTCCTAATTCTTCTTTTTTGTCTTCGGGAACTGGATTAGCCTGATCCTCGGGGACACCCGTTATTCCTATATAATCTTTGAATCCTTCGTATGTTAATCCAGTGTATAGATGAGAGAAATAAAGTCTGTTCGCTTGGATATCAGTGCGATCGAATACGCCAAGCTGTTCGGCTTGTTCGATGACTTGAAGTCCTTGATATAGTTTTTGAACAGTTTTATGCGTATCGCCTATCTGTGAAGCAATTTCCTCTAAAGGAATATTAAATTCATTTTTGATTTGAGACACATATTGTGCTTTGGCGTAGCTTCCCCATTTTGCAGGACCGTTAATATGCTTGAAGCCGATAAATTTCCAAGCGTCCTTACGGTCTTTAACAAAAATAATGGGTATCTCATTTAATGTGTCTTTAGCTGTTTTAGGGATCGATAGCGTATTTTTATTGATTCCAATGAAGTCGGCTATGGTGGGGTCAAGAATACATTTGACAGCGGCAAGTCTTCTATTACCTTCAAGCACAACATTCTTCCCGTCTTCTACAATTGCAATGAGAGGCTCATTTGTAAAAAAACCACTTGCCTTAATAGATAATACAATTTCCTCAACTCCCATCACATTCCATAGAATTTTTATAATTTCCTTCTCGGGGGTTTGTGCTGTAGGGAGGAATTCCGCTATCCGAGGATTGCGGTAATCGAAATGTAGCTCATTGGATGATAGGTATTGGATTTGTTGGTTCATGCTCTTGATATCTAAAAATATCTAAGTCGCTGGATCGACCATTGACTGTAATTTCGGCTCCTAAGTTAAGATTATCACTGAATATTAACAATTCACTGCCAAACCTTTTTGACTGTAATGTGTAACTTAGGTCGAATGTAGCTAAGCGATAATGCTGGTACATTCTTTTTATCTGGTCAACATTGTCGTAAGATATCAACCACCGCAGCTCATTGGGTAAATTAACTACGTATTGGGCCAAACCCTCATGTCCATCATGCCCATAATTGTTGAGATATAGCTCCTTACCTTTTTTATAGTAAGGAGGATCTAAGTACAAAAATGTGCGAGACAGATCTCGTGTATAATTTTCCAGAGCCTGAATTATTTTAGTTGCATCTTCATTGGTTAGATGTATCCGATCTGCATGGCTGCCGATCTTTTCAATACGTTCGATCAGATTCTTTTTATTAAATCGTACATCGATGAGGTAATTTCCTGTTTGCTCAAATCCACCAATTGGCCCCGCTTTGAAGATGATTCCCGAACGGTTGGTGCGATTCAGAAAAAAAGTTGCAAAACCCAAGTCAAGTTGTTCGTTTTCTCGACCGCGATCGAATATTTCTTTTTGACGATACCACTCCGCTAGAGTGACGGGAGTTCTTTCAATAAGCTTAATGAACGCTTCTGTTTGATTTATTACGGAGTGCCAAAATGAATAAATACTATAGTCATAATCATTGATGAGAATGCTATCAAACGTTCTATTGTATAGAAGATTTAATGCTGCGCCAGCTCCACCTGCATAAAGCTCAACATAACGCCCTCCCACTAGCTCATTTTGTTGGGCTAGCTCTGTGATGAACTGTGTTAAACATGCTTTGCCGCCTGGATAACGTAGGGGGCTTTGTCCTCTAGGATTTGCCAAATTCGTTTTTTATTTGGTAAAAATAATTAGAAATAGGCTACAATCAAAGTTTACTTAAATCTAAGTCACTTAAAAGATCTTTTTCGTCTCTAAGCATAAATTCTATTAAAGGAATTAAGTTGGTACAAATGCTGTCAGCATTAGCTGGTCCTGCCACAGTAAGGTAGTTATGAATTATTTGATGAGGGAGTTCTAAGCTAAATGTATTAAAGGCATTTTTGATTCCTGTTTCGGATATTAGTTCAGTGAATTTATTTTTAAGCGTTGAAAAATTTGTGTAAACCAATTTGGTCCCTTTATTGTCAAAAAATGCATTGCGGAAATGATTTGAGTTTTTTAAGACCTTGTTAGCTTTCCAAAAGGTATTTTCAACAATATATTTTAACGTACATTCAAAAGTAACTCTTGTTAAAGCTGTTTTTGCATTTGGATAACTATCTTTACTGATATCAAAGCACTCGTCAATAAGTTTTTTGAGCGCCAGTGGAATTTTTTTTCTTTTTAATACAGGTTTACGTTTAATAGATGGTCTGGTAGTTGATGATGTAGATGGCGCTGGCACAGAGGTCGCCACCATACTTGCACCTGTGGACATAGACGAAAGACTGCCATTAGGGATACTGCTTGCTCCTGACGTTGTCGCTGAACTAGTTGTTGGTATTAAAGGTGATGCGCTGCTTACTGGTGATGTTCCTTGTGGATTATGTGTTAAAGGAGATGATGGTGTTGAAGTTTGAGTGGGCTTTTGATCTGCATCAAAACCATATGGTTTGAGATTTTTGATAAAATCTTTGTTTTCATCAATGTTAGACGTTTTTAAATCCGGATAAGCGTCTATATACTTAACCAAGGCTTTGATATAGGACTTAAATTTATTTCTATCTATTATGTCTATTTTAAAGCTTGGAGAGTTCTTAAATTTATATCCACAGAATTTAGCATCCCTGAATAAACGTTCGTAAATAATAGTTTTACCGCCTGTTTTTCCTCTGCCTCGTCTCAGTTGCTTTCGGAAGTTATCTCCACCGTATTTCACTGCTTCTTTATAAAAGGAACCCAACTTAATAAAGTCTCCCGGACGTGAATCTAGGTTGTTCATTTCGTCCTTTTTTCCACTATTTGCCAAATCAAGAATTTGCAAAGCTTTGGCTATACGTTCCCAACTTCGAAATAAAGAGGCAGCATGCTCTTCACCAATTCTAGATTTTAATTCTGCTTCATCGGTATATTCGTAGACAGGTAATTGACCAAAAAGCATTTTGGTAAGCGGCAATTTATATTTGCTTGGCATTTGCAGTGCTTTGACAGCTGCACACCGTCTATTTCCATCGCGAACTATATATTTACCCTCTTTATCTTTGATCACCCATAAAGCTTTATCTTCATAGAACTCATTTTTATCTACTATTGCTGATGCAATTTCTTCTCCGGCTTCTTCATAAAGTAGATATTCTATTAGATCATCTTCGTTAGTGCTACCATTGTAAAGTTCACCAAATCTAGGATTGTTCGTGTCTAGTTTAAGATCATCTATATTGATATATTTTAGTGTCGATCGTTTTTTCATAACAGTATAATTAATTTCCCATTATATTTCTTTAAAAATTAAGCTCATTTTCGATATCATCATCTCGTTTATGTCACATTCCTTATTTATCGGAATTGGAGATCACAATTTCTGATCTCCAATTAGAAAAATTCTTCTTGGTCATCTCAAACATAAATTCCTCAGGGAATCTATCAATATTTCTTCTAACAGCTTGTTTAAGTACGCGGGTTTCTACACCGTATAGCTCCGCTAAATCTCTATCCAACATTACCTTCTGATCCCGAATGTAATATATCTGATTCATCACTACTTCTTCAGGGATGATTAAGCTTTCGTTTGATTTAGTTTTGGTCATTGGTTTAGGTTTAATGAACGATTATCATTTCCTCATCACTTTCCGTGGGGCACGGCGGTCTTTGTTTAAGAATAAATAAAACACACATCCCACTACAGGAAAAAGTAAGATAGCTAGTAGCCAGATTAGGCGTTCTTTGCTAGTTAGATTTGGATTAGTAATGCAGTTGTATACGGTGTAGACACATGCAATAACCAATGGCAACACAAAAAATATTTGCCGAGAACTCAAGTCTATGAAGTTTAGTAGCGCCATGTTCTTTGTTTTATATTGGGACTATAATATTTTCGTTTCAAATATTATTGGCTTTGTCCAAAAAGCTTTAGAAAATCTATATGCTTCTATTCCGTTTTTTTATTTTCATTGTCATCAGACCACTCACTTTCGTGAAGGAATTGGCGTCTATCGATTCTTAAGAATTTGGATATTTCTTCTAAATCTTCTAAGGGAGGCTGTCTATGGTTATTTCGCCAGCGAGAAATCGTTGCTTCTGACTTATTCACTAATTTGGCTATTTTTCTATTTGACACCTTTGTTTCATCAAGAATTTCATCTAATCTGTTGATTTTCGCCATGGAGATATATAATGTTAGAAACACTTAAAATATTTCTGTAAAAAAGTTTGACGTTAAACGTCAAACATGTATATTTGCATTAGTTAATAAAGCGACACATTAATGAGTGGGGAATAAGCCGCTACTCATAACGATGTTTACTCGTTCGAAATCCGCCAGATTGCCACGAGTTGACCGAGGTGTTTGCCTTTTACTGGAATTTTTTATCTTCGTGATATATTCCAGTATGGCTACCTCGTTCACTTTTGGGGCAACCCTGACTCTTTGGATGATGGGAGGTTTCTGGCGGAACCACGAACAAAAGGGACGAGGTGCCTACTGGCCTTATGACCTAAGCACGTAAGACTCACTTCTTTCCGAGTGCATCGTTTATCATAACCAAACATTATGAAAACGAAGACCGACAACCAACCAACTAAAAATCCCGCAAGCTATTCTTGCCAAGCACCTCGCGCGCTTGCAAAACCGCTTCAAAATCCAATAATTCTAATTATTACTGCACCAACCTAATCTCGTAAATCCTATTCTTATTTTCGACTTGATGAGCTATTTATATAGCCCAAAAGGGTGGATTATATCTAAAATCTTTTAACAAAAAACACCTAAATCTAATTTAAAAAAATGACGGTTTACGTTCATAGGGGATACCTATGTCTCAAATATAGGCTTTATAGGCATACGTGCCAAATGATTTTGCTCACATTTGCACGTTTTATTAAAAATTCAACGGTTTTTAAATTATGTAGAAATTGTTTGATTAAGAGGTTTGGTGCCGGCGCGCGAAAGCAGTCCCTAATGATGCCTGCCTGCGGTAGGCAGGAGTGTGAATTATTAGTGATGAATATTCCTTGTACCTTTTTTTCATCATTCTTCTATTTTTCAAAGCATTCAAGCTTCTCGCCACCAGGCTCGAGGTCACCGCAAAAAGGTACCCCAAACCGAGGAGCTATGCTCCGAGCTCATGAAGGCCTATTAAAGCAGACACATCTTCATAACCTCCTGGCTGCAAACCTTCTTTCAAAGGTAGTGCAGTTACTTAGCTTCTGCTACCCGACGATTCCGGTTTATCGGAATAGCTTTATCTCCATTGAAAATAAACACAACGATAAAAACTTTTGTAGGCCAGTTATTAGCTGTCGAGCAGATGTTCCTTTGAGACCTTTCTGTATCATTTTTGGAAAAAGCGTCAAATTAACGCTGGGACGAAATGCAATATTCAGGGACGAACTACCTATTTGTACTACTGTTCTGGGACGAACGACCGTTAGCAGGGACAAACGACGTTTTTGGGCTAGTGCATCAAATGATACGCAACCTGCAGAAAAAGCACCTCAGATTACAGGAAAGCTAGCGCAACTGGTAGGAAAATGGGTGCGACCTGCATTCGACAAAAGGCGAGATGCAGCGAATGCTATGCCAAATTCAGTCAACGGGGGGCGAAATGCAGGTAAATTATGGCGAAATGCAAAGAAATTTAGGCGAGATGCAATTGCTCAATGGCGGGATGCAACGAATGCTATGCCAAAAGCAGTCAATAGAGGGCGAAATGCAGGTACGGAGGGGCAAAATGCAATTTGGCGGGGTCAAAATGCATCTTTATGCTTTTCGCTTTCAACCACTTTGTTCTGTGCTTTCCAGTATTTGTTGGGACGAACTGCAATATTCAGGGACGAACAACCTATTTGTAGTACTGTTTTGGGACGAACAACCGTTAGCAGGGACAAACGACGTGGTTTGGCTGGTGCATCAAATGATAGACAACCTGCATCTTTTATGGCGCGAAATGCAGCAAAAGCGACCCGAAAGGTAGGAAAACTGGCGCGAACGGCATTTATTGAAAAGTGTAGCGTAACAACTTATATACCAATTGCAGTGAATGTGGGACGAACTGCAGAAATTAGGGACCAACGACCTGTTTGTAGTGCTGTTCTGGGACGAACGACCATTAATAGGGACGAATTTTCTTTTTGTACCTTTTTTCCGCAAAAAGGTACCCAAAAACTCCTGGCTGCAAACCTTCTTTCAAAGGTAGTGCAGTTACTTAGCTTCTACTACCCGAAGTTTTGGAGGCCAGTTATTCGCTGTCGAGCACATGTTCCTTCGAGATCTTGCTGTGGATGGTTCGGTAAATCGAGGTGGTATGCAGAGGGAGGTAGGCGAGATGCAACGAATGCTATGCCAAAAGCAGTCAATAGAGGGCGAAATGCATTTAACGGTGAGCGAAATGCAAAAAAAATATGGCGAAATGCAAAGAAATTTGGGCGAAATGCATCTGCTTTAACGCAAGGTGCTATACCTTCGAGAGATAGGTTTTTTGGCTTGTTGTGTAAGCGGGCCTCGCACACCCTTAAACCCTATAGCTTATACCTTATAACCTTAAAGATCTTGTTCTGTGTTTGTTTGGCACACGCCCGGCAGTCCTCCTCCCCGGAGGCTGCCCACGGCGTGGCTTTATCCACAGATTCTATTAAGCCATTGAAAATAGGGGATAGTATTCCGGAAGCGCTGTGGAATTTGCCTTTCCAAATGGTAAAAGCAGGGCAAGAGGGAAGTACTACGGTAAAACTGAGCGACTATAAGGGCAAACTTATTATACTGGATTTTTGGGCTACTTGGTGCGGTGGCTGTATTAAAGAAATGCCGAAAGTGGGTGGCTTAATTAAAAAATACCAAAAAGACCTAACCCTTTTATCAGTTACAGCACAGGATGAAGTGACGGTAAAGGCATTCTTTGCCAGGAGACAAGAACTTATTGACTTAAATCTTCAACTGATAACAGATGCATCTGCGCTTACAAGTTATTTTCCGTATCGTTTGGTGCCACATATAGTTTGGATTGGTGCTGACGGAACATTTTTGGCTGCCACGTCTTCTGAAGAACTGAATACAGAGCGTCTTCAACTATTGGTGGATGGAAAAGCGCCTTCTTTTACCTCTGTTAAGGAGGATATATTAGATGTTGATTATAACAAGCCTCTCCTCGTTAAGAAACCGGACGATGATTTTTCTTATCTGTATAATGCCAACCTGTCCACCTATCGGAATGGATATCAGTCGCGCCTAGGCCAAACTACCGACAGCTCGAAATTTCGACTTTATGCCATTAACGTTCCGCTATTATCAATTTTCAAATGGGGATTAAACCTCCCTGTATCTTGGTATCGAAACCGGATATCTTTCGATGATGGATTTTCGGACGAAACCTTATGGATGTCAGGCAAGAGTGAAGCGGAAATAAGAAAAAATAGTTATTGTTACGAGTTGATTGTGCCGATACGTCTCAAAGCAAGGGCAAAAACTTTTTTGCTCCGAGATATGGAACGCTATTTCGGCTTCCAAGCTACTGTTGAACAAAGGGAAGTAAATTGCCTTGTGCTGAGGTGCAAGGACGGAAGACCCGATCGTTCTGACGTAGTTTCAGGGTTTAATAATCTTTCGGATACATCTACAGCTATAAAAACCTTAAGTGGGCGGGTGCCGTATTTTTTTGTTGATTACTTGAACAAGTTGCTAGACTTTAAACCGGTGCTGGATGAAACCGGTATCGATTACCAAGTGGATATAAGCTTTGATAGCGATGAAGTTCGTGATCTGGAAAAGATCAATAAATCGCTTGCGAAGCATCATTTGGTGCTAGAAGAAGAACAGCGTCCGATAAAGATGCTAATCATAAGCAAGAAATCAACGAATCCCTAATCCAACCTAATTCCGAAATGAAGAAGAGTATAATTTTTATAGTGCTGTTATTATTGGCAGCTCCCTCGATGGCGCAGGTCATGATACGAGGGGTAGTTATTGCAAAGGACAACCAATTACCGCTTCCCGGTAGCACAATTAGAGCTGTGGGCTCAAAGCAGATCAGCACAAGCGATGTTAACGGCAGATTTAGTATCGAAATCAACAGTGATATGGATACATTGTACATATCAACAGTTGGCTATTACGTAAAAAGACTGCCTGTAAATGGTAAATCAACGGAATGGACCGTCGTCATGGAACCGAAGGCAAATCAGTTGGAAGAGGTGAATATTTCCACTGGATATTATGAATTGCCTAAAGAAAGGGCAACAGGGTCGTTTACGAAACTTTCGAACGAGGATTTGAACCGCAATGTCAGTACGGATATTTTAAGCCGTCTAAAAGGTCAGGCAAACAGTGTGTCTTTTGATGAACGCTTAGGAGGCAGACCGAATATTAGTATTCGCGGCTTGAGTACGGTGTATGGTGGTGCACAGCCGCTGTTGGTGTTAGATGGCTTTCCGTTCGAAGGGGATATTAATCAGATCAATCCGAATGACGTGGAGAGTATTACGATTTTGAAAGATGCTTCCGCTGCATCTATTTGGGGAGTACGGGCAGCGAATGGTGTAATCGTAATCAGCACTAAAAAGGGTTCAGTTGGGCAACGGCAGCAGATTGCTTTTAATTCAAACGTAAGCGTAAGCGAGAAACCTGATCTGTTTTACGATCGTAAAATCTCTTCGGCTGATTTTGTTGAGGTAGAACGTTTTCTTTTTTCAAACGGCTTTTATAATGCCATGGAGATGGACCGTAATAAAGCACCGCTAACGCCAGCTGTAGAGCTGATGATTTTGAACAGAGATGGTAAACTGCTTGATAATGAACTTAACGAACAACTGGAAAAGCTGAAAACTTACGACGTTAGGAGGGATTTTAACAAGCACTGGTATCATACACCGATTAATCAACAGTATGCGTTGAATATGAGAGGTGGATCGGAAAAGCATACCTATTATTATTCATTAGGATATGATAACAGCGTGGACGCGCTGAGTTCCCGCTATGAAAGGTTTAGTTTACGGGCTGATCAGACGTTTAAAGTGACGGGCCGCTTTACGGTAAATCCTACTATTAGCTGGACTTATCAGGTAAGCGGAGAGGGGAGACCTGCGGTTGATGCGGTTAAACCATCGTCTACATTGGCGCTCTATCCTTACGCGCGTTTAGTGGATGATCAAGGTAATCCGTTGGCAATAGAACGGGATCGTCGGAGCAGTTTTAAAAACCAGGCATTAGCAGAGGGGGTAAAGGACTGGAGCTATGTGCCACTGTTGGATGGCGATGAAAGGCAATTGAAAGTGAACGACAATCAACTTTTGCTGGGAATGAATTTTAATTACCGCTTAACTGATATGTTTACAGCGGAGCTGCAGTACCAATATGGGCGGAACGAGGGTAGGAGTGACGAACTTTATTCGGAGGAAGCTTATTTTACACGCAACTTGGTAAATTCATTTGCGCAACGATCGGATGAAAGTTTGACATTTCCGATACCCGCAAATGGGGGTATCCGCGAGCTACGCGCTGAATTGTTGCAATCGCATACGGTTAGAGGACAGGTGAAATTTAACCATAATTGGAATGAGCATCAATTAAACGGTTTATTTGGAGGAGAGATTCGTGAATTGTTGACAACCAATTCTGGTAATCGTGTATATGGTTATCAGCAATCAGGCCAGCTTAGTCAATTGGTGGATTATGTGACGGCCTTTAGTCAATATTATAATCCGAATGTGCGTAATAATATACCGGCCGTGCAGTCGTTCGGCCAGCAAACCAATCGTTTTGTATCTTATTATTTGAATATGGCATACGCGTTTAAAAATCGCTATACCTTGACAGCGAGTGCGCGTAAGGACGCTTCGAACTACTTTGGAGTGAACAGCAATCAGAAAGCGATTCCGTTATGGTCGGCAGGGCTTGGCTGGAATTTGAGTCAAGAGGATTTTATGCAAACCCATTGGTTGGATTATCTGAAGCTCCGCGCCACCTATGGATTTAATGGTAATTTGTCGAGATCCTTGACAGCTTTGGCAACGGTGAGAAGAAGTATGCCCGCAGGGATTGTGACAAATCTGAATAACATTCCCTATGGGGTAGTAAGCACTTATCCGAACGCTGATTTACGCTGGGAAAAAGTGAGGGTAGTTAACCTAGGTGCCGATTTCGATTTGTTTAACCATAGGATTAACGGTTCTTTGGAATATTATGTAAAAGATGCGCAGGATTTGATCGGGGCACAGCCCATTGATCCTACGGTGGGTATTCCATCGGGCAGCGTAAACCGAAATGTGGCAAACATGCGCACGAAAGGACTGGATCTGCAAGCCAATATTAAGTTATTGGATGGGGGCATGCAATGGCAATTGGCCCTTCTATACAGTCACAACACGAATAAACTAACAAAATACTACAACAACCTCAATGCAAGTGGGAATAGCTATGTGAATTCAGGATTAGCCATTCGCCCTTTGGAGGGAAAGCCGGTGTATAATGTAATGACTTACCGTTGGGCGGGATTGAACGCAGAAACGGGTGATCCTCAGGGGTTGGTAAACGGAGAGGTGTCCACGGATTACGTTGCCTTACTGTATAGTTCTAAACTGAACGATCTGGAATATCACGGACCTGCCTTACCTACGGAGTTTGGTGCGGTTGGTAATACCTTCCGATATGGAGCTTTTTCGCTCTATCTAAATGTAGCATATCGTTTTCATTATTATTTTAAGCGAAGTTCTATCCATTACAGTAGTTTATTTAACAACTGGGTTGGACATGAAGATTTCGCAAGTCGCTGGATGCAACCTGGGGATGAACTACGCACGGCTATCCCATCTATGGTTTACCCTGTTAACAGTAGTCGCGACGCTTTTTATGAGAATGCGGCGATACTGGTTGAAAAAGGGGATAATATCCGTCTGCAAGATGTTCAACTAATTTACAGCTTGCCAAAAAAGTGGCTGAATAAAATTGCTTTACAAGCATTAGATGTCTATATGAACATGCGAAATGTCGGCATCTTATGGCGTGCCAACAAAGCAGGCTTAGACCCGGATGCGGTTTCAGCTGCGGCACTGCAACCACGTATATTTTCAATTGGATTAAAAGCAAACCTTTAACAATGGTGATATGAGAAACTTGACATATTTAATTTTGGTATGCCTTTGCTGCGCGTGCGTGGGTTGCAAGAAATATTTGGAAGCCAAGCCGGATGAGGCATTAACTTTGCTTTCCGACAATTTGGAAGCTGTACAACTTTTGTTGGACAATACCACCGTGATGAATACGCAGTATCCTGCGGCTAACTTGCTGGCTTCAGATGATGTGCAGATTTCGGACGAAACTTGGCAGAATTTATACCAGCGCTCTATAGTATCTGCCAATGCGTATATATGGGAAACGGATTTGTATAACGCCAGCGATAACAATGATTGGTCTTTGCCTTATGTAACGGTATTTTACGCTAACCTTGCGCTGGAAAGCTTGGATGCGGGTAATAATGCGCTGAGACCAGCTTCTGAAAAGACGAATATGAGGGGGCAGGCCCTGTTTTTCCGCGCCTTTGCTTACTACCAGTTGCTCCAGCAATTCGCAAAAGCGTATAACCCTCAAACGGCTAATACAGATCTTGGCATTGTGTTGCGACCGACAGCGAGCATTGGGGATGCTTCGCAGCGTGCCACGGTAGCAGCTTGTTATGAGCAGCTAAGGCGAGATTTTGAAGAGGCGGCAGCATTGTTGAATGTTTCGCAAATCTATAAGACTAGACCTAACAAGGGTGCGGCATTTGCTATGTTGGCGAAAGTTTACCTGTTGATGAACCGTTTTGCGGAAGCTTCCGCGGCCGTGGAAACGGCACTGCAATTGGATGGCGCATTGATGGACTATAATGAGATAACTGACATCAATACGAATCCGTTTGAACGTTTTAATGAAGAAGTATTATTTCATGCGAGTTTGATCAATATCACTGGGGTGATCTACCCAAATGTTGCTGCTTCGCTGGATTTATATCGTTTGTATACGGCAAATGATCTCCGTAAAGAATTGTTTTTTAACTATAAAGATGAAGCGGATATCGAGTTTAAAGGAAGTTATGTAGGTGGAGGCCTGAATGCACAGTTTGGGGGTATTAGCAATAATGAGCTTTATTTATTGGCGGCAGAATGTGCTATCCGTACCGGGCAGTTTGAGAAGGGGATGAATTGGTTGAACCACTTGTTAGGTCGTCGCTATGTGCAAGGCACTTTTGAGCCACTGATGATCAGGGATCCAAAAGAGGCGCTGGAAACAATTTTAATAGAGCGCCGAAAGGAACTCCCATTCCGGAATATCCGTTGGGCAGACCGGAAGCGTCTCCTGTTTGAGCCAGGTTGGAATGTAAATATAATGCGAACGGTGGCAGGAAGAAATTTTACATTGAATATGGAAGAAGATTATCTCTTTGAGATTCCTCGAAAAGTAATTGACCTTGGAGGTATCGAAGATAATAAATAAGAGAGGGGTGTATCTTCTGAAGATACACCCCTTACCAGCCATTTAATAGTTGAAAGGCTTATTGATGGAAGACTTGATTCGTAGGATTCTCCGCACTATCCGATCCGGTAGCGATCGGTCTACCGCTATCGCCGTCTTCCAGTGCCTGAATAGCACAAAGCTCCTGCATTCCATTACAGCTTGGAGGCACATCGTCCTTGCTGTAATTTGCGGGATTGGTTTGGCCCCCTTCTCCAGGAGTATATACGAACCATTCTAATGCCCTGCTATTTTTAACAGGTTTTGCTTCTGGCTTTGTAAAAGCGGAAGCGGTTACGATGGCAGTACCTAGTACCGCCAATCGGATGATGAAAAGTTTTTTCATTTTGTTATTTTTAGTTATATAATTGGCTGATCAGGTCCTCGAGGCCACCATAGCAGCGCCTTGTTCGTTGGGAAGCGTTAGCCTTTGCGCTTCTTTTTTAAGCAGTTCTTTTCTTCAACCTCCTTTCTTTTTTGGTGAAAATGGATTTCAAAAAAACAGTTGCTTGACGATGATATAGTCCGAATATGGCTATTAAAAAGGTGGCGCTGTGCAAACCGAGGTTTTCTACCCAATTTAGCCCCTTAAAAAGCCCAATACACGAACAAGGTTGGTGTTGATAGAAACCGGATAATACGCTTGCTGAGTAAATTACCAACAAGACGAAGTAAACGGAACATGCCGCCAACCCTGTACGGTTATAGCGATGACTAACGAGTGCCAGTGACAATAGTAATTGAAATGTTGGTTGTGCCCACGCTAAATATTTCGCCCAGCTAATGGGAAAAACCTGCATCATCATATCCGAAACCGTTCGTTCGTGGTGAATGATTTTTATTGTTGCCGATATAGCGAGTACAATGATCAGAATAATGCTAAATAAGTTTTGCGTTTTCATTTTTTGCTTCTCCTTTCTTTTTAACCGGCGGGCTGCCGATGCCCTGCACTAATCTTTTTGATCGGCAGCCGGACGGTAATGGAACTTTGCCTACGGTCTGGCTCCGCTACTCCTCGTTTCCATTAAAAGCAAATTTATAGCGACCAAGCCGCGAAAAAACGCCGATAATGGTATTTTATATCTCTGAATATTTTTGTAGGGAAGGGTATAAAATTTGACGACAAGGGTGTTTTAGTGATGCTTCCGCAGATATTTTTTCATGGATAAATAGTAGGTGGATGCACGAATTCCGAGAAAAGCCTGTATACTCTTAACAGGCAATTGTTGTATTAATTGAGGGAAAAGATGGGCCATGGCAGCATAACGATCTTCGCGGGGTAAATGCATGAGCTGGAGGTGCCGACGGTAGTTTTCTAATTTGCGCTGTTTTAACAAATGGAGAAATTCGCTGAAAGCACGGTGTTGCTGTTGCTTTTCGCGAAGGTCTAGGAGCGGCAACTCCACCACGGTGCCGGCCTGCAAAAAGTAGATGTCCAGGTCTGCCGAATGGGAACTAAAAGGGTGTTTGGTACCGGTAAAATAATCATGCTGGGCACTGATCCAATGAATATATTCTTTGCCGTATAGATCGGTATTGCTGCCGGCCACCAAGCCGGATAAGACAAAACACCATCGGGGTTTACTTTCGCCGCGACGAAGGTAATAATCGCTTTTTCTGAAATGACGCAGTTTGGCATGGGCGCGTATAAATTCCTTTTCGGCTTCACTTAGCCTTACATACTGTGCGATATAAAAAAGAAATGGCTCCATACGAAGCGCCAAAGCTCGTGCATATAACAGTATTTTGCTAGGGGTTAGATACTGCTATTTAATGGGAGTAGAAAATGTTAACGGATACCGCATTAAATCTTTCATAGAAAAAATCACTATAAAAAGGAATAAAAGTATGGGGTTAGACCCTACTATTTATAGGGGGCAGGCACTTTTGTCTTTTATTTAGCAATCAAAAAATATAATTTTCCGGCCAATTAAAACTTAAACATAATTTCTGTCCTCGCTAAAGGCCTTTTTGTGTAATATTTTTGGGTGGGTGACAGACAATTATAAAATTGCTGAAACTTAAATCAGATATGATGCAAACACAAAAACCTATTCAACGGCATCAACATCTCTTCGATGATGCTGGCAGACAAGATTTCGAAAACCTTCTACACGCAATTGAAACGATTGCAGCATTATTGCCCGATAAGGTGGCGCTCATTGATCAGGGCACATCTTATACCTACCGCATGTTAAATGAGCAGGCCAACCAGTTGGCGTACTACCTGCGGGGTATCGGTGTCAGCCAAAAAAGCAGCGTAGCGGTTTGCCTTAGGCAGTCGGCGCAGCGGGTAATTGCTTTTTTGGCGGTGATGAAAACAGGGGCGCCTTATTTACCCATCGATGGCCAATTTCCGGAGAGCAGGATTAAACTGATGGTAGAAGATGCAGGGGTGGATTTAATGCTCACGGAAAAACATTATTGGTATAAGGTGGATGGCTTTGCCCGGGTGAGCTTGGCCGTCGATGGTTTGCCGGTGGATATTGAGCTCACGAAGCTACCAACAGCAAACCAAAAAGAAAATGTATCGGCAAATGCCTGTGCTTATATTATTTATACTTCGGGTAGTAGCGGCAGACCGAAAGGGGTAATGATCAGTCATGCTGCACTCTGGCATTTTGTGAGTCGGCAAGCGGATGTTTTGGGCATCAGTACCAGTAGCAGAACCCTGCAATTTGCTTCGCCGAGTTTTGATGCTGCGGTGATTGATATGTGGGTGCCTTTATCGCGTGGCGCTACGGTGCTGTTATACCCGGATAACAAGATAGTGGGGGCACCGTTATTGGATTTTATCGTAATGAATGAGGTGGATATATTACCGCTTTTGCCACCCGCGGTGTTGGCGTCTTTACCGAGTGACCGGCCTGTCGGGCGCCTGCGAACTATTGCCATTGGCGGCGAGGCGGCTACCGAAAATACCATCCGTAACTGGTATAAACGGGTTCGGCTGATTAATAGTTACGGGCCTACGGAAGCAACGGTGGCGGTAAGTAATTATACGTTTATGGAAGAACCTAATCCACGTATTATCGGTACGGTACTGCCCGGCAATGTGTTGCGCGTAGTGGATGGAGCAGGGAGGGAACTGGCCGCTGATGAGGTGGGTGAATTGCTGGTGAGTGGGCCCCAATTGGCCTTGGGTTATATAAATCGGCCGCAAGAAATGGCTGCTTCTTTTATTCGGATACCCGGCAAGAATGGGGAGGCCGGGGAAGAACTTTTTTATCGCACCGGTGATCGTGCAAAACGGCGTCAGGATGGCCTGTTGGAATATGCGGGGAGGGAAGATGAACAGGTAAAGATTCGGGGATACCGCATTGAATTGGGAGAAATTGAGCATGGTATGGCCCAGTTACCGCAAGTGGCAAAAGTAGCTGTAAAGGTGCATAAACCTGAAAAGGGGCTTTCGCGTTTGGTGGCTTTCGTGCAACCCGTTACCGGTGAAGGTATAGCGTCTTTTAGTGATATCAGGGCTAAATTGCAGCAGCTGATGCCATCTTACATGTTGCCGGACAAGATTGTTACGGTTGAAAACCTGCCGTTGAACCATGCGGGTAAGGTGGATAAAGAACAATTGTTATTGCCCGAATTGGAAGATTCCGGAAAGCGGACAGCTATACAGAAGACCGCTAATCTGACAGAACAGGTGCAGTTGATCTGGAGGGATTTGTTGGGGCTGGAAGATGTACCCCTGCATGCAGATTTTTTTGACCTGGGTGGGCATTCGCTCTTATTGGCGCAGCTCCATATGCAGTTGCCTGAAATGGTGCAGGCGCGGATTGCCCTGCCCGAGCTCTATACCTTTACTACGATTCAATCTTTTGTAGAAGAGGTGGAACGGCGTTTGGGCGAGGTGGAGATCTCGCAGAAAGTAAGGGCGCTACAGGTAGAGCAAGAGCTGCTGAACGATAGTGAGCTGCCTTTTGATTTTACGGTTACCGAGCTGCCGGATGCCGCGTTGCTGGCCAGCCCGAAACGCATTTTCCTAACGGGCGTAACGGGTTTTGTGGGATCGCATCTCTTGGACGAATTATTAAGGAATCATCCGCAGGCCAAGATTCATTGCCTGGTGCGGGCGGTTGATTTACCGGCAGCTTGGGGTAGAATAAAGGAAACCTTCCAAAAATATAATTTAGCTTGGCAGGAGGGGGATTTAGAGCGGGTGGTGCCGCATGTGGGGGATCTGGCACGGGCTGGCTTAGGGCTTGCCAAGGACGAGTACGAGGGTTTGTTGGATTGTATTGATGTGATTTACCATTCGGGTAGCTCGGTGAGTTATGTGCAACCCTATCAATTGATTAAAAAGCCGAATATTGATGGTTTACATCATATGTTGCATTTGGCGGTGACGCGTCGGGTAAAACACTTGGTACTGCTGTCATCGATGGGTGTTTTTAGTTGGGGGCGTCCGTTTACGGGTAAAACCTGGATGTACGAAGACGACCCGATTGAACAGAACTTACCGGCTGTATGCCGTGATTTGGGTTATATAAAAAGCAAATGGGTAATGGAAAGTATTGCTGAAAAGGCGAGGCGCAAGGGCTTACCGATTATTAATTTTAGATTGGGCTTTGCGGTTTGCCATGGTACCAGTGGTGCTACGGTGAAGAATCAATGGTGGGGTGCGCTCATGCGCAGCTGCGCTGAACTGAAGTCCTTCCCACTGGTAATGGGGCTCAAAGATGAGCTGACCACGGTGGATTATATGTGCAAAGCGATTGTGCACATTGGCCGTAAACCGGAGGCTGTGGGGCAAAATTTTCATCTCTCGCCTTTGCCGGAGAATGATGTATCGCTCACGGATTTTTGTGCTAAGATGAATGAGTATTTCAATTTGGGGTTGACGGGAATGGAATATCATCAGTGGCTTAAGCAATGGCGCCATCAAGCAGAATTGCCTATTTACCCATTACTGAGCTTGTTTACCGAAGATGTGCACGAGGGTAAATGTCTGGTGGAGGCCTATGAGAACACCTATTATTACGACCGGAGCAATACGCGTCGAATGCTGGCCGATATTCAATTGGAGCCACCTGTTTTTAACAAAGAGGTAATGCATCCCTATCTGAAATTTCTGGGGATTGTTTAAACGGCATTACCTAAAAATTATTTACTTAAATACTGAATTTTATAAAGGTTTTGGCCCAGACATAACCCTATTTACATACAAACATACATGAGCAAATTTTTATCAACCAAACAAGCATGAAGAAAGTTTTATCAACGAAACAGACAACATCAAAGAAGCGAAAAATCATCGAAAATTTAATCAGGGACATCCGTTCCGGCGTGCTGAAGCGGAATGAGCAGATTCCGAATAGGAAGGAATTGGCTAGGCGATTTTCTGTTAATCCTAAAACAATTGACCGTGCTGTGGGAAATTTAACGGAACGGGGGATTTTGATGACAAGGCAGCGCCAAGGTACTTATGTGACACCGCAAGCCCTGTTGGACAGTGAAGAAATCTACGGAAAATATTTTAGCCCTTCTGTCGGGTCAAGACGGCAAGTCAGAGAGCTTAGCCCATATATTGCCGTGGGTTCGGCGGAGCTGAATCCGTTCTTTTTTCTGCAGCCCTGCATGAAGAAAATCAGTCAGGTAACCCAGGGTTTGATACAGCAGCCCTTGGATACCTGGATAGGCTTATCGGCCATTCCAAATAGGTTAAGGGATGTCTTATTGAAGAATGTGAGTATGCGTGAAGGGAAATACTATGGTGCCGAAAATTTTAAGCTATTATCGGGTCGTTTACATACGATCCGCCTGATTGCGCGCTTGTTGCTGCAGCCGGATGATATTGTGATTATGACAAGGCCCTCCCTGCTGAACGAAACGCTTTTTACGGATCTCGGCGCGGAGGTGTGGACGGTGCCGCAAACGAATTGTGGTGCAAGGGCTACGGAGGTGAGGCGTTTGAGTGAGAAAGCTTCGCTGCAAGGACGACATATCGCTTTATTGTATACTAATTTGCAAAGCGATTACGGAGCTTGCGAAGGTGAAGATAGAAAACAAGCCATGTACGATTTGCTGTTGTTAACGGCGCAGTTGGATATGGTTCTGGTGGAGGAGTTTGAAGATCATGAGATGATGTACGAACATGTGCTTACCTTTGCTGATGTGGCGCAGGAGCCTATGAACCATGTGGTTAGCATTCGAAGCTATAGTAAACTGTTAGTGATGTATAACGAATTGCGTGTGGTACTGGCAGCAGCAGATTTTATTGCATTATTGAAAGAATGGGATGACCGTGACGTGGAGTACGGATTTCTTTATGAGGTGCTGGCAGCCAGGCTTTTGGAAGCTAATATATTTGCTGGTGTTACGGCGCCGGTTACTGAATATCTCCGGGTGCAGATGAGGTTGCTGGTGGAAAAATGTGCGAAAGTTTTGGGGACATGGGTGGAGGTAACGCCACCCGCAAGTGGCACTTCTTTCTGGATTAAGGCGAGGAAAGATTATGAAATCCTTGTGCCTGTAAATAAGATAAGGGAATTGAATATGCTTCCAAGACGCTCGCTTGTGGGGCCTCCGGTAATAAAAACCAAATCGCTGTTGCTGGGTTTCGGAAATGGGGCTACGCAGGAATTATATCAGACGATTCAGATTATCGCCGGCGAAATGCATCGCCATTACCACGTTTAACCCGCAAACCTTGAAATCAGAACGACTTATATGGACCCATGTTAACCCGCAAACCTTGAAATCAGAACGACTTATATGGACCCATGTTAACCTGAAAATCTATGATACCTAAGAAGCTAGATCTATTGATTGATATTGCACGCGAGTTACTGGTTGTGTTAAAGCAGATCTTAGAACGACCGGCTTTATCAACGGTGTTAATGAAAGGAAATCCTGCTATACGTATACTCGATAACGCGGATATCAAGCAACTCCTCAAGATAGGGGATACCAAATTATACTACCTAAAGAAGAAAAAAATCCTGAAACCTTATAAGCTGGATGGGAAAGACATTTACTTAGAGCATGAAGTGATTGAGGCGATTAAGAAGAGTAGTGAGTTTTGAGTTGTCAATAGAGTTGTCCGTTGTGCGTTACCGGTTGTGTGTGATAAATTTTGTAGGAACGATAACATGGACTGAAATATTTACTTTGACACTAAACGCTACTGGGAAGCTACTAAAATGACACTATTTGGAACTGCCCGTACACAGAAATGATACTGATCTCGTACTGGTTTGACAGTAAGTTCACACTGATTTCACACAACCTAGATTATAGGAAAAGGCCTCTTTAGTACTGAATGGTACTGGGATATTACTTCGATCGTTAGCAGGGCTTTTGTTACATCTCTTCTTCATAAAGCTTCAACTTGATTCATTTTTCTTCATAACTATTTGCAGGTTGCTGATAACCATTGATTTACATTGGATTTTGTTAACCTTTGAACCGTAATCGAACGCGATTGGTACCAAAAAAACGATTGCACAAATGGTTTAATTTTTAACGCTTTAAATTTTTATGTTATGGCAAAGTCCAGAAATAATGTGGTAATGCGCGGAGCTAGTGGTAAAGTTGGCGATATGCTTGTTTTTCGCCAAAAGGCAGGGAGTACAATCATTGCAGGTGTACCGAAGATCAACCCGGATCGGGTACCGACTGACGATCAACTTTCGGTTCAGGAACGTTTTACGGACGCGGCTTTCTATGCCAAACGCGCTATCAGCGATCCTGAGCTGAAGGATCGCTACCAGCAAAAGGCGAAGCCTGGGCAAACAGCCTATAATGTGGCTTTTAAGGATTACCTGACAGATCCGGAAGTTAGAAGGGTACTTGTTGATGCTTACATGGGCGCTATAGGTGATATGATCACCATTCGCGTACGAGATGTATTGGAAGTAAAGCAGGTGCATGTGGATATTGCGGATGGAAATGGTGTGGCGATCGAAGATGGTCTGGCCGTGGCTACGGATGAAACAGCCACCGAGTGGGTTTATACGGCAACGGCGGCAAATGAGGTGCTAACGGGTTCGGCTATTACGATAACGCTCGTAAATACGCCGGGTAATACGGCCTCAACTATTGTTGAATTGTAGGGATGAATGGAGCAGGCGGCTATTGCCGCCTTGCTTTTGACGAACAACCAATAACGAACAACGAGTAACCAATAACGATCATGGAAAATTTTATCATCATTTACAGAAAATATCTTTTAATAACACTACTAATAGCCAGTATCCTAGCTTACATCGCGTATCAACCACTCATTCGTTTAGTGGATGTCACGGCGGCGCCTATTGACTATGGCGTGTTGAGTGCCGTGCTGGTGGCGGCAGTGGCGGTGTTAAGCTTCGTGCAGCTCTGCCTCTGGGTACTGCATCAGCATTGGCCCTTTTTAGGGGAATATGCAGCGGAACATTTTGAACGGAACTTTAAATCACTGCTCTCTTGGCAGAAGGTTGGTGTTTACCTGGGTTTCTTTTTGGCTTTGCTGTATGCTTTTGTTATCGCTTTAGGGGCGTTGCTTTAGGAGAGTTGGTTGTTAGTTGTTAGTTGCCCGTTGTTAGTTGTTGTTTGCCGATGTGGGCATTGAGGAGTGAAGGTAATAGTCGTGGCATTAAGGTTGATAAGTGTTATTAGACAGTTATTTGCTAGGGTAATTTGGTGCCCTAGAGGTATGGAAAATAGATATTACGTAAATAACATCGCTAGGTTGATCAAACCAATAAATGATAACGAACGGGAAAACTTTTACTGGTGCAAAACGGATATCATCACCAGTCCTAATAGGAAAAATGAGGGGTGAACTCTTTACTGAATTTAATGTTGCTGCAATTCGTTTAATGAACTTGCTAGATAAGCCCTTTTGTTGTTCTTCATACCATTCGATAGAGGCATAAAGCTCTTTTTCCGCTCTTTCTAGTAATTTAACGGAACGCACGGTCTAGCTCTTTTTGAACTTCAATCCAATCTTTAGCGGTTGTTTTACCGTCTTTAAAGGCTTGTTGAGTATCACGGAAACTTTTGAGATCGGCTTCGGTAAACGGGAATGCATCTGTATCCTCATTTACCGTATATGGGATACCAAAACGGTTGAGTACTTCTTGTAAGAGCTTAACATCTTTACTATTATGAAGTGTAGCAGTTATCGTCGTCATAATAATCAAATATACTAAAATTTAAAATCATGGCAAAAAGTGAATTTTATTAAGGTCTTTTCTGTTTGCTTGAAAAGTTGCCGGTTGTGAATTGTGGGGTTTGCTTCGGAACGTTAATGCAAACGGGGCTTTGGCGGGTCGGGCAGGACGGCCTCACGGAGTGAGCGTTAAGAAGATTTAGGATAGCCTAGGCAAAAAAATCATGTGAAGAAGCGAAGCATTGGCATGTGGTGTGGCGCGGCTCCACAGGATTGAGGGTGAACCCTAAATCTTTAGCGAAATACGTGCAGTCTTGATGTTTTGCCCCTTTTGCATCTAAGGTAAAAGGGGAATAAGTTTTTATCAAGAAAAAGTTGAAAACAATTTTAACGTTTTAAAAATGAAAAAGAAAGTAAACCCTTTAATAATGATACTAAGCGTTTTAATTATAAAAGCACTGATATCCTTCTTAGTTCCTGCTATGATGGATAACAACAGTAATGCAAGTATTTCTATTTCGTCCAAGAAAAAGGAGGTGTTTTTGAGAAATAGTTCATTTCGTCCAACAGATTCGTTGCTTTTGGAAAAGAATCGTATAGAAACTACTCGTATAAGGGTCAAGAAAGTTTACGATAGCCAACTGGGGGTACGGGAGGCTACGGGGCGTAACGATGGGCCACAGGTAGAAGCTTATCTAGCGTATACAGGCCTAGGTAAAGGCTATGCCTGGTGTGCGGCTTTTGTTTGCTGGGTGCTCGAACAAGCGGACGTGGAGAATCCAAAAACTGCTTGGGCCGCCAGCCTCTTTCCTCATGATAAATTGGTGTGGCCACGAGGGAGGGTGCCTACAACGGGATCACGAACAACTAATAACGGACAACCAATAACGAAAACAGCCTGTGTGTTCGGCCTCTACTTCCCTTCGCTCAAACGCATTGCGCATTGTGGTTTTATTGATGAATGGGGCGAAAGGGAGGTGATTACAGTCGAAGGGAATACCAATGATACGGGTAGTAGGGAAGGTGATGGGGTCTATCGGAAAAGAAGACCGATCAGAAGTCTATATGCCGTGGCGGACTGGATAGGGAAGGGGGCGAAATGAAATACCGGCTAGCAACCTTGTAAGTTAGGATATCTCGAATTTAATCGAGATACCCTTTGGGATATGTCTTTTGTCCGTATTGCTTGTCGATCCGTGCCATAAGTTCCCGACGTTCGTCTGTAAGTTCCGGAATGGGTGCAAATTCACCGCTACCCACCGGAACACCGACGAGTTCGAAAACTTTTTCCAAACCGGCGGGCATGACGGTACAAAGTAGCTTGGCCACCGAGCTGGAAGTGTTGGTAAAGCAATGAATGGCTCCCCCGAGCGGGATGGTTATAAAGCCTCCGGTACCAACAATGGATTTCCCCTGTTCGGTCTGAAATTCAACTTCTCCTTCCAAAACATAAAAGGTTTCGTGTGTATCGGGATGCGAATGGGGCGGTGGCCCGCCTCCGGGTGGGACAATCATTTCGATAACTGCGTATTGATTATCCGTTTTTTCTCCCGGTACAATGATCCGGTAATTGCCACCTGCTACGCCTAAGATCCGTCCCTTGTCTTTTTCGATAATTTCGATCCCTGATTTCATATCGTGCTAATTTATAATACCCATGTCTCTGTCATCGGCACAGACTGCCTCTTGTTTTAACAGTCGCTTTTGCCTCACTTAATTTATAGAAAGATACAAAAAGAAACAGAAGTTAAGAGTGAATGTTTTATTGCATTTGCAAGCTCATTTCATTTAATTTTTTTCATTTGTGTTAATTCTTAAAGGTATTTAAGCTTTCTCTTTACAAGAGAAGGTTCCATCAGCTGAAAAAATTAACAAAAAGGCCGTGGTTGTAACCTTCCTTTGAACGTTGCGCTTACGGAGCCGGTTGGTCTGTAATCAGGCTTGCTTTGTTTTTTCGAAATGCGGTGGGGGCAACGGAAGCCATTTTTTTAAAGAAACTGCTGAAATAGGCCACGTCGTCAAAACCCAATTCATAAGCCACTTCTTTAGCGGATTTATCGGTGTATATAAATAGCCGTTTCGCTTCTAAAAAGATTCGTTCCTGGATAACGGCCAAAGGGGATTTGTGGTTATAAAGTGCAAAAAAATTAGCCAATGTTTTGGGCGAACGGTTGAGTTGGTCTGCATAAAATTTTACCCGATGTTCTGTTTTATAATGATGCTCTACTAACAAATTATATTGCCTTACGATATCCAGTTTGGAATCCGTTACGGCCTTATCGACAAACTGGTCTTTCGCAAGGCGGGTCACAATAATAATCAGACGCTTTAGCAGCATCCGTAACATATCCTCTTGTATATTATCGATGGTTTCAAACTCTTCTTCAAATATGTTTAATAATAAGGCAATCTTGCGCTGCTGTTCTTCGTTTAAGTTGACGAACATCGTTTCGCTGGAACCATAGAACAAAAAACCCACGCAGCTCACTTCCCTGTCGTGATCTTCAATACAATAAAAGTCGCGGTTGAACTGCCAGGCTACGATATCTTTTGGTTGAGCAAAATTAAAGGATTGGTTAACCATTAAACACAAGAGACTCTGCGCCGGGAATTCGTACGGAACTTCATCAATATGTACGACTTGGGATTTACCTTTATTCCAGGCAATCGTCAGCAATTTATCTTTGCGATCCTTCCCGTAAAATACCCGGTCAAATGCTTTTTCGTGTGCTAAAAGTTTGCATTCAGCGGCGGTCTTTTGATTCTTATAGGTAAATTTCATCTGTTACGTTCCGATTAGTAGGATTCCGATGCTTCTTATATAGGTTGCATAGCCTCTTCTCCATATCACAAAATTAAAGGAATAGTGGTGTAATACAATAGCGCCTGGTTTTCCTTCTTAAATATCGTTGAAGGTGTTTATATTAAAAGAACCTTTATTTTATACATCCCACTTGGAAGCACCCAAGTGGCAAGGTGCTTCGGCTTGTCTATTCCGTTGCAACTCGTGGTCAGATGCCCATCCGTGAATCGGAGCCACCCTCTCGCTCAATGCTAAACCCTTCGTTCGTCGATTCACTGGTTTCGGGATGCTTCGCTTAATAATCAGGAAGGGCCATCTTTGACTGCCGGTTGCGGCCTCCATAGACTAGGCCATTGACGTCCTTCGGGACGGTTATGCAACGGGGCGATAGCGCAGGGCACAACGGCCTTCCAGGGTGAGCGTAGAGAAAATTCGGTTAGCAGCGCAGGCTAAAGTGTTATGCGAAAAAGCGAAGAGAAGGAATTGCGAATAGGGGCGGCTCCGCAGAACAAAGGGATGGGAACCGAATTTTTAGTGAGACCTGGAAAGCCTTGATTTTTTGTAACTTTTGGATCAAAGCCAAAAGTTAAATAAATTTCATAAGAAAGAACATATATAAAAAATGACTAAAATAAAGGTTCTTTTTTAAAAGCGAAATCCGTGTTATTTCCAATACTCATTTTTAATAATATATCCCAATAGCTGCTCCAGGTAGCTACGGGGATATAATCTATCGGCCGATTTATAACTCAGGTGCGAGCGGCCAGTCAACTGGAACTTCGGTAAGGGCATGGAGGTAATTGGTGATGATTTTATCGCCGATCAAAACCACTACATCCACTAAACTTCCATTTGAATATCCTGCTGCAAAAAAATTATCGGTGAGTGCTGAGGGTGCATGGCCTTTATTTTCAACAATACCTTTTACCAACTTTGCAAGTGCATCCAACTTAGGGTCGAAAGAAATTTCTGCCTTCCGTATCTCCAATATTTGGGAATCGGAAAAGCCATTCATCTTGGCAATTGCTGTATGTGCACTTAAGCAATATACACAATGATTATACTGGCTCACTACTAAATTCACGACTTCACGTTCTTTGGCTTTTAAGGATGTTTTGGCATTTTGCAGGGCCAGGTAATTTCCTAAGGCGTTTTCGGAGTGAGCGAAGGTAGCGAACAGGTTCGGTACGAAGCCCACTAATTTTTGAAGGTTTCCAAATAAGGCCTGATTAGCGGGAGAAACTTGTTCTGCTGTGGGAATGGGAAAATTTTTCATCTTTTTGTGTTTTTATTTCGTTAATAAATTTGATAACACAAAGATGGGGCGCTGAGGGGCCGATAAGAATAGACGAATTGCCCGATGATGTGTGTTATTTTCCCGCCTTGGTAGCTTGGTGGAGATGGTGCGTTGGAAAAAGCAATCCTTGTAAAAAATCATTGATTACCAAAAAGAAGGCGATTTGAAAAAATCAGTGGGTGTTTGTCCGGTAAATAGCTTGAAGTCCCGGTTGAAATGGGGTTGATCGTAATAACCGTTTTCAAAGACCAGGTCAAGAAGCGATGCCGGATTAGGTTGATGAACAATAGCGTTCATTTTTATAATCTGGGAAAATTGTTTAGGGGAAGCTCCTGTTATTTTTCTAAACCGCTTTTCGAAGGCGTCTTGGCTGATGCATAAAGCCGCAGCAAGCTCCTTTATTCGGATATTTCCCCTTGTTGAATGGATTTTATGGATCGCTTCCGTTACTAATAGATCGGGCGTACGGTTAATCAGTATGGAGATTAAAAATTCCTCCATGCAGGCGATTCTCAATTGATTGTTGCTCATTTCGGCTAGGCGCTCTTCCACAAGTGCTAGCGTGGCGGGTGGTATATAATGGTCTAAGGGAACGGTCTGCTCAAATAAGTCGTAAAGCGGTTGTCTGAAGAAGGCGGACAAACCCTGTTCACTGAATGAGACAATAAGGGTGCCTGAGTTTTTCTTATAATGGATAAACCGAACGGACTTTCGCAATCCTGACAAGGCGATGTTTGGTAAATCGACGAAGCGGTCGTTGTTTATATACGATATTTGGCCGCTAAGACGAAAAGCTAAAGCAAATGAGGCATTAGGTACCACTTGGTTGGTTGTATCATACTGGCTTTCAATGATTTTATAATCTTTGATAAATGGCGTTAATTGAGCCGTAGGTATGTACGTTGTAATTTTCATTATAGGGGTAGCCTGCGTCCGTTTTCGTATTCTATGATAAATATAGTGAATAGAAAGGGAATTTACTCATTTCGTAAACTCCTCACCGGATTGGCGGTTGCTGCTTTAATGGCTTGAAAGCCAACAGTGAGCAGGGTGATCACCAGCGCCAGTACAGCCGCTACGAGAAAAACAAGCCAGCTGATGCGAACACGGTAATCATAATTGTTAAGCCACTGGCTAAGGTAATACCACGCGACGGGCACGGCGATGATGCAGGAAGTGCTTACCAACAGGATGAACTCTTTGGAAAGCAATTGCAGTAAGTTAGCGACGCTGGCGCCTAATACTTTGCGGATGCCGATTTCTTTCGTCCGTTGCTCGGCCACAAAACTGGCCATGCCGAAAAGTCCCAGACAGGAGATGAAGATGGCCAGTACGGCAAAGTAAGAAGAAAGCTTCCCGATGCGTTCTTCTACCTTGAATTTGTCTCCGAATGCTTCGTCCACAAAGGAGTAATTAAAGGGTACGTCTTCCACGTATTTTTTCCAAACACCTTCAATGGCGCTAATGGATCGTCCCGCGTTCTGTTTGGGGTTTAGTTTCAGTACGGTATTCACCATAGCATCATACGAATCGAGATGATAGAGCGTGGGGCGCACCGGAAAGAAAGGTGATTCCTGCAGGATATCGTTCACGACACCTATAATGGTGAAACGCTCACCGCCTTGTCGGATTGTTTTCCCGACAGGATCTTTAAATCCCATAAACCTGGCGGCGGATTCATTGATGATAAAAGCCATGGAATCGGTAGCGAATGCTTTTGAAAAATCTCTCCCCGCCTTTATTTGCCATTGCACGGTTTTACCAAAATCAACGGATACCGAGTTGTTCGGAAAGTCGGTCGCCAAATCGGGGTCTTTGCCTTCCCAATCAAAACCGCCGTTGCTATTCCATACCCCGGTAAGGAGCTGACAACCGGCCATTTCTTCAATGGCACCGGTGTTTTTCAGGTCTGTTCTGAAGGCTTCAAAATGTTTTCTCAGTTCACCTTCGAGGGGCAGGTTTATCAATCCCGTTTTGGTATAACCGACCGGTCGGCTTTTGGCATGCTGAATTTGCTGATAGACGATAATAGTACCGATGATCAGCATAATAGAAACCGTAAACTGTACAACCACGAGTACTTGGCGCGGCACCGAAGCAAATCGGCCAACTTTGAATGTCCCTTTCAGTACCTTCAAGGGTTGGAACGATGATAAATAGAACGCAGGATAGCTACCGGCCAATAAGCCGGTGATGACTATAAAGGCCAGGCTGGTGCACCAGAATAGGGGATTGAGCCAAGGGATTTCGATTTTTTTGTCGGCCACCTCATTAAAAGAAGGTAGGAATAAGATGACTAATAGCAAAGAGAGTACAAAAGCGATCAGCACGGTGATATACGATTCTGCAAAGAACCTGCCGATCAGTTGCAGGCGATGCGAGCCGACGGTTTTACGGATGCCCACTTCCTTGGCGCGCTTTTCGCTTCGTGCGGTCGTCAGGTTCATGAAATTAATGCAGGCCAATAGCAACACAAAGCCGCCGATGAGGCTAAACAATCGTACGTACTGGATACTCCCCCCGGTATTGATACCATTGCGGAATTCATTATACAAATTCCATTTACGCATGGGGTGCAAGAAAACCACCCAGTTAGTTTTCGCTTCGTCTTTCCCTACCTTATCTGACTTTACATGTTTGATTTTACGGGAAATATTCTCCATATCGCCCTGTTCGGTAAGCTGCACAAAGGTTTGGCTGAAGTTGCTGCCCCATGGTTTTTCCATTTTGTTGACCCAGGGGTTTTGAATAATCCATAAAGACCAGGGCAGGATAACTTTTACCTTATTGAAAGAGCTGTTGTTGGGTAGGTCTTCATAAACACCGGTCACCTTCACCTCTTGGCTGCGGTCTACCCTCAAGGTTTTTCCCATGGGGTCTTCCTCGCCAAATAGGGCTTGGGCCGCAGAGGCGGATAGTAAAATGGAATGCGTATCATGTAAGCCGGCACGTGTTCCCTTCAGCATTTGCAAACTGAGCATTTCAGGGGCGTCTTCTTCGAAATAGATGCCTTCTTGGCTGATATGTTTGTCGCCCACAGAGAGCAAAGGGTTGTAATACCAGGATGCCTGTACCACATATTTGAAATCATTTCCGTACTTAGCCCGTAATTCCGGGCCCATCAATGCAGGGTTGGCGCTCTGTGTGCCTATTTTACCGTTAAAATTGGCATGTTGCATCACTTGTGCGATGCGATCATAGTTTTTGTGGTAGCTATTGTACGTGAGTTCGTCATATACCCATAAACCGATCAGCATGACGACGGCCATCCCCACGGCAAGTCCCCCGATATTGATAGCGCTATACCCTTTGCTTTTAACCAGGTTGCGCCAGGTGGTTTTCAAATAGTTTTTGATCATAGCGTTTATATTCCGCGACCGATTTCCGGTGTTTAGCAGAAGGCTATCATCAACTAAGCCAAAAATGTAAATGACTGATTTTGTGCTGTATACTCTGTTGATTGGTGGTCTAACTGTTCGATATTGAACACTCGCTGTTCATTTGTGGACGGATAGGTTTGATTGTATGATCTCATTCGATATTGGCAAACCGAGAACGGCCTCTTTATAAAAGGGTACATTGCACTATGATAGTGCAAAATGTTATAAAAAATGCACTGTCACAGTGCAAAATGGAGATAGAATCAATTCATAGAAAACTTAGTTACGGGCGAAAAGGCGAGCGAAATGATTATCAAGATGCTTTCGCATGGCATTCCGGAATACCTCGGGATTACCAACTTTTAAAATGTCAACCAAACCCCGATGCGAAATGAATGTTTTCGATTGAGAGGCTTTGGTTAATAAGCCGCTCGTATGTACATATTGAAACACCGGTAAAAGCATATGCTGGAAATCTTTCAGCATTTGATTGCCTGATATTTCATAGAGCTTCCCGTGAAAAGCGATTTCATCTATAATATTAAATAGGGTCGCGTCCGGATTCAAGGGCTCATTGGCAACAATTTTGTCCAATTCTTCCAGGTCGGTATCCGTAATACGTTCAAATAGCAAGTCCGCCATACCAACCTCCAGCACCAAGCGCATTTCAAATAAATCCCGTAAGGTTTTCTCAGCTAATATGCTCGGATGGAGCGATTTTTTTAAAGGTGAGAGCAAGTCCGGATTGGTGAGCACAGCACCGCGATGCTTTTTCGAATCGATCAGTCCTACCATGCGCAGCCGCAACATCGCTTCGCGGATAACCGTGCGGCTCACGCCCAAAATTTCAGCGAGCTCCACTTCTTTTGGAAGCGCATCCCCAACTTTCAAGCCCTTATTAATAAATAAGTCGATAATCTTCATTTCTACTCGATCGACCAGACTGGAAGTGTCTAATGTGCCAAATTGCTCTGAGATTGTGCTTTTACTGCTCATAGGGTGTTATGCTAAACTTGCAACAAAGATAATGAATTGCAATCGTTATTATGTTATACATATACTTGTTTTTTTCTTGCATATTATTTTTTAATCTCTATATTTGTGCATTATGTAATACTTAATACTTTTATACCTGAACTAGTAATTATGAGAGTAAACCTAAAAATCCACCTTGTAGCGATACTATGTACGCTGATAGTGGGCTATGAGCAAGCGTATGCACAGACGAAACGGATTGTCGGTCAGGTTGTTGATGCAACAACGAACGAAGTCTTGCCGGGCGTTACCATTACGCGCAAATCAACGGGAACAGCGGTACAGAGCGATCTGGAGGGGAAGTTTAGTTTAGATGCGGAGCCGCAGGATGTGCTGATGGTAACCTATACGGGCTACACGCCAAAGGAAATTATTGTGGGGAAAGAAACCCGGCTCCGCATTAGCCTTGAAGTGAATGTGCAAACAATGGATGAAGTGGTGGTGGTAGGTTATGGAACACAGAGCCGATCGAACATCACCGGTTCCATTGCTAAATTGGATAAAAAAGTACTTGAAAATGTACCGCGCGCAAACGTAGCTTCGGCCTTGCAGGGTGCTGTGCCGGGTTTACAAGTAGTTAATAAAACCGGGCAACCGGGTGCTGCTCCGATGTTGCGTCTACGAGGTGGCGCCTCCATCAATAATCCGGGAGGGCCCTTGGTTGTGGTTGATGGGGTTATACGCGATTTAAATGATATTGCTTCAGAGAATATCGAGTCGATGGAGTTATTGAAAGATGCTTCGGCCACCGCGATTTATGGCGCCAGGGCAAATAATGGGGTTTTATTGGTGACTACGAAAACGGGTAAGGCCGGTACGGCGCAGATCACGTATAAGTTTACCGGTGGATTTAATCAACGGAGAAACGGTTATCGATATATGAATGCCGGTGACTATATCTACTACACGCGTTTGGGTTATTTGAATGCGAACAGAACGGAGGCACAAGTGAATAGCTCCCGTGGGCTTGGACTGCTGACTGATCCGGCTAATTTAGCGACTTTTGATATTCGGCGGTATACACCGGAGCTTAACTATCTTGTAAACGAGGGCTGGGCTGTGCTGGATGACCCATACGGCGGCCAAATTATTTATAAAGATCACGGTGGTGAGGTGGAGGATATTTTATTCAGAAACACCACAACGCAGGATCATTATGTCAATGTTACGGGCGGGAATGACCGGGGTAAGTATTTTGCCTCCTTTGATGCCTATAATGAAAAAGGGGTGATTGTGGGTTCGGATTATAAACGCTACTCGGCAGACGTAAATGGCTCGTACAAAATAAAACCTAATTTGGAGGTGTCTACGGGTGTTACGCTATCTACTTCCTCTCAGTATGGTGTTGCGGGGTCAGAAGTAAATGCGCTATATCGGACGCTGGCCATTTGGCCAACGTTCAATCCCTGGCTCGATGAAGCGAAGACTTTACCGAACCCCGGGAATGGGGTTAATGACGGGAACCCCTTGTATTGGTTATCACGTATCTCCCGAAAAAATGAAACCAATCGCGTCATTGTAAATGGCTCGTTGAAATGGGACATTCTTCCCGGCTTCTATTTTAAAGCTACTGCCAATGCTTATATGCTCGAGCAGTTTAATGAGTCCTTTCAGAAGTCTACACAAACCTATGCTAACATCTTTTCGGATCCACCATCTATCGGTAGTACTTCCAGAGATGCTTACCGAAACTTGAATCGGGATTTTCAGACGCAGTTCAATGGCCTGTTCAATTATACCAAAACCTTTAACGATAAGCATAATTTCAATGCCATGGTTGGGGCGGAATACTACAATGTAAAAACGGATTACATGCAGGTGTACGGAAAAAATGCACCAACCGATGATATACCTACGGTAAATGCCTCGACGGTTTTTGTACCGGGAGATAACACCAGCACGCAGTCGGAATACCGCATTATATCTTCTTTGGGCCGCCTGGCCTATGACTTTGACGGTAAGTATTTAATTAATGCGGTCTATCGCTTGGATGCGGCGTCCAGCTTAGCGGCTGGAAATCGTACCGGATTCTTTCCGGGGATTTCAGCGGGTTGGAATATGCATCAGGAACACTTTTTTGCAGCATCGGCCCTATCGAAATATATCTCGACCTTCAAACCTAGGGTGAGTTATGGTGAGAACGGGAATATTTCGGGGCTGGGCAGGTACGAAGTGCAGGGAACCTATGGCCTGCAGACCAACTATAACGGTGTGGCGGGTTACTTAAACACCGAACCGGTTAATAGCAACTTGGCCTGGGAGAAGAGTAAAACGACAGGGCTAGGATTGGATCTGGGGCTATTCGATAATAGAATAACGCTGTTGTTCGATTATTACGATCGCCGGACGAGTAACTTGTTGACCGATTTGTCTCTTCCAAGTTATGTCGGGTTTTCTTCGATTACCACCAACCTGGGTACCTTACAAAATAAAGGATATGAGTTTGCTTTGAATGCGCAGCTACTGCGTAAGCCGGAAGGTATTAACCTGAATGTGGGTATCAATGCGGCTTTTGTTAAGAACAAAATTTTAGAATTACCCTATAATGGCAACGAGCATAATCGCCAGGGCGGCTTACAGGTCTATGATCCGAAATCAGGTCAGGTCGTTTGGGTCGGTGGTTATCAGGAGGGGCAATCGATGGGCGACATTTATGCCTATAAACAGGTTTCTATTTTTAAGGATGAACAAGAGGTGCAACAGTTGGCCGGTAATCGAACCGATGCTATTGCCGGGATTACCGGACCTAATTTGCCGGCCGGGCCGAATGGACGCATCACACCGGGCGACGTAAACTGGCTGGATGTAGATGGCAATAATATCATCGATTCGCGCGATCAGGTCTATATCGGTAATATTAATCCGAAATGGACGGGGGGATTTACAACCAATTTAAGCTATAAAGCCCTGAGCTTATTTACGAACTGGGAGTTTGCGTTGGGACATACCATCTATAACGATTTGGTAGCGCGGACCTTGGGAAATTATCAGGGAACTTTCAATTACATCGAGCTGCAGAAACAGGCTTGGTCTCCAACAAATACGGTAACGGATATTCCAAAAGTATATTTTGCCGATCAGGTGGCGGGTTCGAAACAGAATTATACGCGCGGAAATAACGCAAACCCGGTGTTGAACAGTAATAATTCCAGGTTCTATGAAAAAGGGGATTACCTGGCTTTGCGTGAAATCACCTTGTCGTACGATCTGCCCAAAAGCCTATTATCAAAAACGCATTTGCTTTCGCAGGCTAGAGCATATGTAAGTGCTAACAATTTGTTTTACATCACCGGGTTTTCGGGTCCGACGCCTGAGCCGCCGGTGAACGCGAGTAACCTCGCGACGGGAATATACAGTGGTACGTATCCAACGCCACGCTCTTTTGTAGTAGGTGTTCAGGTTTCATTTTAAGGCGATAGATCGGTGAGATCATCCTTTATCAAATGAACGAATGTAAAAAATAGTATAACAACTTCATTGCCATTGAAAAAAAATTATCTAAATGAAAACTACAATGATCATATCGCTTATAGCGATCAGCATAGGTGCCACGGGCCTTACTTCGTGCAATAAAAAGCTGGATTTGGTACCGGTGAGTACCATCAGCGATGCCAGCTATTGGAAAACGCCGGATCAATTTGACGCCTTTGTTACGGGTTTGCATACCCGTTTCCGAGACCATGCGCAAGGTTTTATGTATCTGGGCGAACTGAGAGGCGATATTTTTGGAAATGATGCCGGTACCTCAGCCTCCTTTACCGGTGAAGCCTCGCAGGGCCTGGAACGGATGTGGTTACATAACCTTGACCTGGATAACCCCGGTGTAAGTAATTATGGAGATTTCTATAGTAACATCAATCAATTGAATTTATTGATCAGCAAATTGAATAGCACAAATGTTGTAACCGAAGCAACCAAGCAATATTATTTGGGCATTGCCCATGGTATGCGGGCCTTTTACTATTTTCAATTGTATCGTTCTTGGGGGAAGGCTATTCTGCAAACGGAGGCAATAGCGGATATTGATGTTGCTAATTTAGCAAAGGAAGCGAGCCCCGCTAATGAAGTATTGGACTTGGTGAAGCAGGATATTGAGACGTCGATAAGCCATTTTGGCTCGGATTATAGTATCCGAAGCAACAAAGCGTTCTGGTCAAAGTCTGCTTCGCTGATGCTGAAAGCGGAAGTTTTTTTATGGACCGCACACCGCGAGGGAGGGGCAGCAGACGCGGAGGTCGCTAAACAAGCGCTGCTTGAGGTACAAAGCAACTTGTCTTTGAACCTACTAACAAGCTATAGGGAAGTATTTGATGCCGCCAACAAAGGAAATGCGGAAATGATCTTTGTAATCAGGCATCAACTGAATGAAGCTACATTAGGGTTTATCGGCAATTTTGTTCCGCAAACGGGTTTGATTGCGAATTTCTATGATTCGCTTGAAAACAGGCAATTCAGTGTAACGGCCGATAATTATGGCGGTATACTGCGCGCCCCCACTAAAATACAGACCTATAGAAAATTTGAGGAGGACGATACGCGAAAAAATACCAGTATCCAGGCGGCCTATGAAAAGGATAACGAGGGAAAATACCGTATGGCGGGTTGTTTCCTGAGAAAATTTCAGGGCGAACAGAATGCAGGAATGAGGGCCTATACCAATGATTATCCGATTTATCGATACGCTGATTTACTTCTGTTGCTGGCGGAAGCAAAAGCGATCTTGGGCGAGAATCCGGCCGACGAAATAAATCAGGTCCGTCAAAGAGCCTATGGAAGTAATTATCAAGCTGCCGTACACGGCTATCCCAATCAACTTGTGGACACTAATCCTGCGGAGGCCATCTTGCAAGAACGCTTTTTTGAGTTTGTGGGAGAGGGGAAGCGCTGGTATGATTTGCGTCGTTTTGGTGATGCTTTTGTTTATAAGTACACCGGGCTTCCTGCTTCCGATGCGTATAAGTTATACTGGCCGATTGATCGGAATACCTTAACAAATAACCGATCGCTCGCGCAGACTGATGGCTATTCGCAATTTTAGATTGAGTGTACGAAATTAAATGATAACAAACATGAATAAACACTTAGCGGGTTTAATTGCTGCTCCTTTTACACCGATGCATGCCTCGGGAGCACTTAATTTAACGGGTATTGCCGATTATTATCGATTTTTGAAAGCCAATGGCGTTGCCGGTGCTTTTATTTGCGGTTCTACAGGGGAAGGGGTCTCGATGACCTTTGCCGAAAAGGTTGCTGTTATGGAGGCTTGGGCGGTGACCACCGCGGAAGACAATGACTTTAACGTAATGGCATTGCTAGGGGGTACCTGCCTGAGCGACTGCAAGGAATTGGCAAAGGAGGCTTATCGGCTCGGGCTCTATGGGGTTTCTTTCACGGCACCGTATTATTTTAAGCCGCCGCATGTAGCGGCGCTTGCGGATTGCTGTGCAGCGGTGGCTGCTGCGGTTCCGGACATGCCTTTCTATTATTATCATATTCCGGTGCTGACCGGCGTTGGTTTTCAAATGGCCGATCTTTTAGCGGCCGTTGATGGCAACATACCCAATTTTGCGGGCATTAAATACACGCATGAAGATTTCATGGATTTTTTAACCTGCTTACATTTTGCAGCGGGTAAATATGATATGCTCTGGGGGCGTGATGAAAATATGTTATCGGCTTTAGTGCTCGGGGCGAAGGGTGCGGTGGGTAGCACCTTCAATTATGCCGCTCCGCTTTACCACAAGCTTATCGCTGCTTTTGAATCGGCTAAGCTTGGGGACGCACAAAAGTTGCAGCAACAGTCGATCGATATGATTAGATTGCTCGGTAAGTATGGGGGCATCGCAACAGGCAAGGCCTACATGAAATTGGTGGGCATCGATTGCGGTGGTTTTCGTTTGCCGGTACAGAATATGGGTGAAGAGGAAACCGAGCGCTTTAGAAAAGATGTTCTGGCCCTGGGTTTTGACCAATTCCGGTCGGTTTTGCCTTGAGTACCAATTTTTTGTAATGAACACAGGTTTTTATCGTATTATTTCTCTTATATTCATGACAATAGCCATATCGGTGAAGGGCCGGCATGAACAAAGGCAGCTTGATTGGTCGGTAGCCTTTTCAATACCCGGCGCAGCTAAGGGGACGGTACATCCAGGTTTGGCCGGCCCCATTGTGGGGGTGTGCGATTCGTTGCTTTTAATTGGAGGAGGTGCAAATTTTCCGGACAAACTGCCTTGGGAGGGGGGTGTAAAGGCCTATCACCGGCAGGTTTATGTTTATAAAAAGACAAAGAACGCGGAAGAGTTGATGGATCAGGTTGAACTGCCGGTTGATCTCGCTTATGGTGCGAGTTGGAGCACGGCGGATGGGATGGTAATTGCCGGAGGAGAAAATCGGGAAGGATTGAGCGATCAAACGCTCTTGCTGCAATACCGGAAGAAGGGCAAACACCTTCAAGTAAAAAACCTGCTACCGCTGCCGTTTCGGTTAAGCAATGCGGCGATGACGTCTGTGGGCGATATCCTTTATTTGGCCGGTGGCGAGCTGGAGAAGGGCGTTTCTGATCAGTTGCTTGCCTTGGATATGCGGCAACCGGAGAAAGGATGGATAAGGCAAGTGAATCTGCCCTACCCTGTTTCCCACGCTTATTTGTTTAGCCTGGGTGATGCTATCTATTTAATTGGGGGCAGAAAAAGGAATGAAGGGACACTGAGTGATTTTTATCAGGGTGTTTGGCAATATCAAATCAAATCAAAAAAATGGATTGCTAAAGCGTCTTTACCAGAAGCTTTATCGGCAGGTACAGGGCTCGCAATGGGTGAAGATGAAATTTGGATATTCAGCGGCGATCAGGGCGCTACGTTTAAAAAGGTGGAAAGATTGCTGAGCGAAATTGCAGTGGAAGAAGATAGTGAAAAGAAGCGGGCATTGATCGACGAAAAGAATAACATACAGATCGCACATCCGGGTTTCGGGCGGAAAGTTTGGGCATACAATAGCTTAACTGATACTTGGCGGGTTAAAGAGGATCTTCCGATAAATGCACCGGTTACAACCACCGCAGTATGGTGGGGAGGGCAGGTATATATACCGAGCGGGGAGGTGAAAGCCGGCATTCGAACGCCGCTGGTGTTAAAGGGAAAGTTAAAATGATAAACGAGCAATGGATAGACAAAACCAATGATAAACACCGCGCAATGAACCGAAAAAAATATTATCCTTGGTTAGTAGTAGCCTTGCTGTGGGTAGTGGCTTTATTGAATTACCTCGATCGGCAAATGCTGGCCACGATGAAACCCGCCATGCAGGTTGACATCACGGAACTGAAACTGGCTACGAATTTTGGCCATCTCATGGCGGTCTTTTTATGGATTTATGGTATGATGAGTCCCCTTGCGGGTATGATAGCCGACAAAACGAATCGTAAATGGTTGATCGTTGGTAGCTTGTTTGTTTGGTCGGGTGTCACATTTGGTATGGGCTATGCAAGCACTTATCATCAGCTTTATGTTTTAAGGGCTATTATGGGGGTTAGTGAAGCTTTGTATATTCCTGCCGGTCTTTCGCTTATCGCCGATTATCATCAAAAGCGGACCCGCTCTTTGGCCGTAGGCTTACATATGACAGGGCTTTATTTCGGGCAGGCACTGGGAGGTTTCGGGGCTACAATTGCCAGCAATACCTCCTGGCAGGCTACTTTTCATACCTTTGGTTACATCGGTATGGCTTATGCGCTGGTGCTGGTATGGCTATTGAAAGAATATAGACCCACGGCAACGACGCCACCTAGCGTTACAAGAACACCTTTCAGTGGGCTGTCGGTTTTGTTGCGGAACGGCTCCTTCTGGATGATCTTACTGTATTTTGCCATTCCCAGTTTGCCGGGTTGGGCTACGAAGAATTGGCTTCCTACCTTGTTTTCGAATAATCTGAATATCCCAATGGCAGCGGCCGGGCCTTTATCGACGATTACAATTGCCGGGTCGTCTTTTGTGGGGGTCATTTTTGGTGGGATGCTATCGGATGCCTGGGTGAATAAGCATATAAAAGGACGAATTTATTGCAGTGCGATCGGACTGGGTTTAACGGTACCTGCGCTGCTACTTTTGGGCTTCGGAAACAGCTTGCTGTTTGTGCTATTGGCAGCGCTGGGTTTTGGCCTGGGCTTCGGTATGTTCGATGCAAACAATATGCCGATCCTTTGTCAGTTCGTCGACACCAAACATCGGGCAACGGCTTACGGCTTAATGAATATGGTGGGGGTATTTTCCGGGGCGTTTATTACCGATCTTCTGGGAAGATTTGTTGATTCAGGCCATCTGGGGCGTGCTTTCGCAGTGCTGGCTTTTATTGTTTTAGCTGTTGTACTCCTGCAATTATCACTACTAAAACCGACTACAAATGATTTTCAAGAAGAATAAGATAAAGCAAGGTGTTTGCTTTTTTATGATCTGCTGCTTGTATGTGTTTAAAAGCGGCGCTACCGAGGTGATGAAGGTAGCTTGTATGGGTAATTCGGTTACTTATGGATATGGTTTGCAGGACCCTTCTGTACAATCGTATCCGGCGCAATTACAGCAGTTACTGGGATCGAAATATCAGGTCGGTAATTTTGGCCATAGTGGGGCAACCTTATTAAAAAACGGACATAATCCTTATTTCAAGACGCAGGAATTTTTGGATGCATTGGCTTTTAAGCCGGATGTCGCCATCGTCCATCTCGGCTTGAATGATACGGATCCGCGTAATTGGCCCCATTACCGGGATCAGTTTGAGCGGGATTATCATTGGCTGCTTGATACCTTACAGGAGGTAAATCCAAAGGTAAAGCTTTATGTGTGCGTGTTAACGCCCATTTTTAGCGGTCATCCCCGCTTTAAATCGGGTACTTTTGAGTGGTATAAGCAAATTCAGAAACTGCTGCCCCTTATTGCCAAAACACATCAGGCTCAATTGATCAACCTAAAGGAACCTTTGCATAGCCGACCCGATTTGTTTCCGGATAACCTGCATCCGAATGAAGAGGGTGCTGAAATTATTGCCAAAACGGTCTTTAAAAAAATAACGGGAAATTACGGTGGTTTACAACTGCCAAGGGTATTTGCCGATCATATGGTGCTGCAGCGCGAAAGGCCTATTCATATTTATGGAATAGCGAATGCCGGGCAGCGCGTGGAAGTCCGTTTGGGCGAGGAGCAAGGCATGGCAGAAGCCGACGAGAACGGGTGTTGGACCGTATCATTGCGCGCAAGGGAAGCGGGAGGGCCTTATCAGCTGCTTGTGCGGAGTGAAAATCGAAATATCGTGCTAAGGGACATTTTAGTGGGTGATGTATGGTTGTGTAGCGGGCAATCGAATATGGCTTTTCCGCTGCGGGCTGCCCAAGGGGGAGCGATGCTTGCACAGCAGGCAGACAGCAGCATGAATTTACGCTTGTATCAGCTTCAAGGGGCCACGCCCACGAGTGATAAGGCCTGGTCTAAAGAAGATCTCAGGAAGACGAACACATTGCAGTATTTTAACGGCATATGGAAGCGGGTGAACGCGGTAGATGCCGCGAGCTTCTCGGCCATTGGCTATGCCTTCGGTAACAGATTGCAACAGGAAACGGGCGTACCGATTGGCTTGATACAGCTTGCGGTAGGTGGCTCGGGGATCGAGTCGTGGATAGATCGCTACAGCCTGGAGAATGATCCGCTGCTGGTGGATATGCTCAATAACTGGCGGAAATCTGATTTTATTATGGACTGGAATCGCGGGAGGGCTGATGTGAATTTAAAGTTTGCAACAAATCCCGGGCAAAGGCACCCTTACGAACCGGCCTATAATTTTGAAGCAGGTGTGGCGCTATTAAAGGATTTTACGATCAAAGGGGTTATTTGGTACCAGGGTGAAAGCAATGTGCATAATCCGGAGCTTTATACGAAACTTTTCAAGACCTTCATTCAGGGTTGGCGTCGGTTTTTTAATCAGGATAGCCTGCCTTTTTTTTATGTGCAACTTACTAGTATAGGTCGGCCGGCATGGCCATATTTTAGGGATGTACAAAGGCGTCTTCAGCAGGAGATTCCGAATACGTGGATGGCTATCAGTGCTGATGTTGGTGATTCATTGAATGTACATCCGACCAACAAGATTCCGGTTGGCGAACGTTTGGCCAATTTGGCATTGGCGCATAGTTATGGTCGGGATATCTTGGCGGATGCACCTGAAGTAAAGGAAATGAACCGAGGAGGAGCGGTTTTGAATCTATATTTTACCACCGACTTGAAAACGGCTGACGGTAAGCCGGTAAAGGGCTTTGAATGGATTGACACGAAAGGAAATGTGCTACCCACAGCGGTGGAGATACAGCATAATATAATACGGATCGAAGTACCTAAAGGTGTTTTTCCAAAGGCACTCCGTTATGCCTGGCAGCCTTTCACACGCGCGAATCTGGTTAGCGAGCAGGGGGTGCCGGTATCGACATTTAGCATGGATATAACTGAATAACATGATGTACACGATAGAAGAGCTAAAGGCATTGAAACAGTTTTATAAGAACCAACTGTTGCATGATACCGTTCCATTTTGGTTTCCGCGGTCTTATGATGAGGAAAATGGTGGTTTTCTGTTGATGCGCGATCAGGACGGTAGTTTAATTGATGATGATAAGGCGGTTTGGATTCAGGGACGGGCTACGTGGTTACTGGCGACACTTTACAATACAATAGAAAAGCGAGAAGAATGGTTGAAAGGCGCAAAGCTTGGATATGACTTCTTGATGAAGCATTGCTTTGATCAGGATGGACGGATGTTCTTCCATGTGACCCGATCGGGCGAACCGATTCGGAAACGCCGTTATTTTTTCTCGGAAACTTTTGCGGTGATTGCTTTAGCCGCTTACGCCAAAGCAAGCGGGAGTAAGGAGGCTGCTGATTACGCCCGCACGCTGTTCGGTAGCTGTTTGCGCTATGCTTCCGGTGAGCTTCAATTGCCGGCCAAGTTTATGAATACGCGACCTTCGAAGGGTATCGGCGTACCGATGATTATGATGAATACGGCGCAGCAGTTACGGGGAATTATCGGTGATGAACGTTGCGACCAAGCGATCAGTAATTGGATCAGTGAAATTGAATCGGATTTTGTGAAAGATGATATCCGATGTGTGATGGAGCAGGTGGCACCTGATGGTCGTATCATTGATCATATAGATGGCCGGACCTTAAATCCGGGGCACGCAATTGAAGGAGCCTGGTTTATATTGCATGAGGCGAAACACCGGAACAATGATCCGGCATTGATTCAGCTGGGATGTAGGATGCTTGATTATATGTGGGAAAGGGGATGGGATAAAGAACAGGGTGGTATTTTATATTTCAGCGATGTATATGGTAAACCGGTACAGGAGTATTGGCAGGATATGAAATTCTGGTGGCCACAAAATGAGGCCATCATTGCTACTTTGCTTGCTTACTTGATGACGGGGAACGAAAAGTATGCGCAATGGCACCGCATGATCCATGAATATGCGTATGGACATTTTCATGATCGGGTGCATGGCGAATGGTTTGGTTATCTTCATCGGGATGGCCGCCTTGCGCAGACGGCCAAAGGAAATTTGTTTAAGGGGCCCTTTCATCTACCTCGGCAAGAGTGGTACTGCTATTTACTGCTGGATGAATATTTACGTAAAACAAGATAAAATAAGAGAATATGATCAAGAAATCGATGGTGGTAGCCTGGTGTATGCTGCTATTGCAGCAGATGAGCTTTGCAAAGGAAAAGATTGAGGGATTGCCGGAAGATACTACTGCTGAAAAGGCAGTTTTTGTTTCTGGAAGGGAAGGATATCAAAGCTATCGGATTCCCGCCATTATTAAACTTAAAAATGGCGATTTACTCGCGTTTTGCGAGGGCAGGGTGGCTCATGCGGGTGACTTTGGGGATATCGACATTGTGATGAAACGGAGTGCCGATAACGGAAAAACCTGGAACACCTTGCAAAAGGTGGTCGATTACGGCGATTTACAAGCGGGCAATCCGGCGCCAGTAGTGGATTTAACGGATCCTTCTTATCCGCAAGGCCGTATTTTTTTGTTTTATAATACGGGTAATAATCATGAGGGTGAGGTGCGCCGGGGAAAAGGGGTACGTGAGGTATGGTATGTTACTTCCACGGATCACGGACAAACATGGTCTGAACCTGTGAATATTACACTGCAGACGCATCGACCCAATCAACCCGCTTTTAATCCTGCTTACCGTTTTAAGGAGGATTGGCGCAGTTATGCGAATACGCCCGGACATGCGGTGCAGCTCGAGGCCGGGAAGTTTAAGGGAAGGATCTTTATTGCGGCCAACCATTCTGCCGGCATGCCACAAGATGCGTTCAAAGACTACCGGGCACATGGTTATTATACGGATGATCATGGGAAGACGTTTAAACTGGGCGAGAGCGTTTCGTTTGAAGGGGGGAATGAGTCGATGGCGGCTGAGTTGACTGGAGGCAGGCTCTTGATGAACACCCGTAACCAGCAGGGACAGGTGCGAAATAGAATCGTGAGTATCAGTAAGGATGGGGGGGCGACTTGGGACACTACCTTTTATGATAAGCAATTGCCGGATCCGGTTAATCAGGGAAGTGTGCTTTCCTTTTTAGATAAGAGAAATCGGATACTGGCTTTCTGTAATGCGGCAGCTACGCAGAACCGCGACAGCCTGACCTTACGTTTGAGCAAAGATGATGGTCAACATTGGTTTTATAATAAGCGGGTTGCCACGGCCCCTCTTGCTTATAAAGGTGGTTATGCAGCTTATTCTGATCTTGTTCGACTTGGGAAGAGAACCGTTGGTATATTATACGAGAAAGACAACTATAAGTCGATTGTTTTTATTCCGGTTAAATGGAAATAAAGCGGCGCCAAATGAAGATGAACCGATTTAAAAAGTTAAGAGTACAGCTTCCCGATATCTCTCCAGCTTAACACCTTATATTTTGTGCGCTCTTGGTTTTCATTACCACCATAAATTAAGGTTTTATTCACGGGTTGTGGACTTGCTAGCTCAGCGAAATAGTCCATATTGGCGAAAAGCTTTGGTGTAACGGTTTGTGTGGCTTTTACTTCGAAGATCTCAAAACCATTGGCTTTTTTAAGAAGGAAATCAATTTCGTGTTGATTGCTGTCTTGCCAGAAATAGGATTCTTGATGAAGATATTGATGTGCGTTGTGCTTAATGAAATCAGCGATGACCATGTTCTCAAAAATGTTACCTTTTAAGCGGTTTTCGGACACTTCTTCTTGATGGCGAATACCCAATAGATGACATAATAAACCGCTGTCATAAAAATATAGCTTGGGGCTTTTGATTAGCCGTTTGTTAAAATTTTCGTGATAAGGATTGAGCAAAAAGATAATATAACTGCTTTCTAGAATAGATAACCAGGCTTTAGCTGTAGGTTGACTAATATCACAAGCATTTGCCAATGCGCTGATATTAAGTAGTTGGCCGGCGCGACTGGCGCATAGGCCGAGAAATGTGCGGAAGGTTTTTAGATCACGGATATTGATCAAGGTGGTTACATCCTTTTCGATATAGGTTTGAATGTAATTGGCATAGAATATAGTGGGGTCAATTTCACGATCGAATATAGCGGGATAAAAGCCTTTAAAGCAAGCATCGGTATAGCTTTTGACCAATAAGGCAGCGTTTTGCATTTCCTGCATATCAAAAGGCAGTAATTTAAATAATGCGACCCTTCCGGACAAGGTTTGGGTAATACTATTCAGTAAATGAAAGTTCTGCGATCCGGATAAGATAAATTGCCCCATTTTACCGTTTTCATCTACCTTTGATTGGATGTAAGAAAAGAGTTCAGGGGTTCGCTGTGCCTCGTCCAATATAACGTTTCCATCATATTGTTGCAAAAAACCATTGGGATCCTCGTTTGCAAAAGAACGGACATCGGGGTTTTCTAATGTGATGTATTTATAGTCTTTGAATAAATGCTTCAATAGGGTGGTCTTTCCCGATTGCCTCGGTCCGGTAACGGCTAATACGGGAAACTTTTCCTTTTGCGCCATTAATATGCTTGAAACAGCGCGTTTTATGAATGTTTCCATTTCCTCTTTTTTTCAAAAATACATACAAACTTTGAAAATACATAGACTTAATTTTGAATTTACATGAATATAATTTTGAAAATACATGAAATAAACTTTGAATTTACATAACTAAAACGCGTGACGCCTCAGTCCGCCATCAACCGTAAATACGCTTCCGCTTACATAGCGCGCTCGTGGAGATACGAGAAATACAGCCATCGAGGCAATGTCTTCGGGTGTACCAAAATCACCGAGCGGAATTTCGCTGGCAGCAAATGTTTGACGTTCGCTGGGGGAGAATAAACGTTGGGTATTGGCCGTATCAATCAGTCCGGGCTGTAGGCAGTTTACCGTAATACGATGTGGGCCCAGCGCACCGGCAAGTTGCTTAGACCATTGGGTTAAACTTGCTTTGGCTACCGCTGATACGTTGATAGACCGCAGCTCATAGGTGCTGGTGATGTTAAGGACGCTGCCGGTGTTTCGTTCGATAAATTGTGGTAATAATTGTTGGGTTAATTGACGATGCCGGTGAAAATCCAGCAACATACCGGCTTCCCATTCTTCTTCTGCACCTACTACATCCACAGCACGGCTCCTTCCGGTGTTATTAATAAGGATGTCTACGGCACCAAAAGCTGCCAATGCCGCATTTGCAATATGAAGGGGTGCGCTGGCTTCCATAAAATCTTGTACGAAGGGGATCGGCGCCATGCCTCCGGCGCCGGTTATTTCTGCTTGCAGGCTATGCAATAAATCTTCACTACGCGCCGTAGCCAGCACTTGCACGCCCTCCATGGCCAATTCGCGCGTGATGGCTCGGCCAAATCCCTGACTGGCACCTGTAACAATGGCTGTTTTTCCTGCTAAATGTAAGTCCATCTTTTTTATCAATTAAATAGTAAGTTTGTATAAACACCGGTGTAAAAATAGCATGGGCCAAGGAGTTGGCATAGCAGACCGGTAATTGTATGCTACTAATATTGAAGTAAGTAATGGGCGAGCGAAAACTAAATTCTACCTATACCCGCAATGAGCAATGTATCATCAATTGCGATCTCACCTATGTGATACACATCATCAGCGGTCGTTGGAAATTGTTTATCTTAGATCTCTTATCGCGTAAAAAATATCGGTTCAAGGAGTTTAAGAGCGAGTTTTCCTTCCTGACAGATCGGGTGCTCACCAGTCAGCTGCGCGCGCTGGAAAAAGATGGTTTAGTGAAACGGACGGTGTATGCGGAAGTACCTGTCCGGGTGGAATATGAACTCACCGACCTGGCCATTGAATTAACACCCATTTTTGAACAGCTGAGCAAATGGGGGAAGAAACAACGTGAGCTGATGGGAGAAAATGAATTAGGCGAGCATGCCGGAGAAGTAAAATGATAAACCTAAATATGATGTCGTTAATAGGAAAACAAAATAAGCCTTTGTTCGCGCACATTAGCCTGCTCGTAACGCTGATCGGTGGATTATATGTTGGATGCAATCAACCACCAGCTCAAGAGGAGCCCGCTAAACCTAATATTATCCTCATCATGACAGATGATATGGGTTATTCGGATCTGGGTTGTTACGGCGGCGAAATTGAAACCCCTCATTTGGATAGCTTGGCAGCTACTGGGCTTCGCTTTACCCAATTTTACAATGGTGCGCGTTGTTGCCCTTCGCGCGCATCGCTGATGACGGGACTCTATCCTCATCAAACAGGTATTGGCCACATGACCAATCCGAGCGAACATTTTACACAGCATGATTATCATGTGCCCGGCTATCGAGGCGAGCTGAGCCCACAAACGAATACCTTGGCTGAGGTGTTAAAAACTGCCGGTTATACCACGCTGATGACCGGTAAGTGGCACCTTGGTATGGAACGAAAGGAGCAATGGCCTTTGCAGCGCGGATTCGATCATTATTATGGCATTTTGGATGGCGCTAGCAATTATTTCCGTCCGGCACAACCGCGGGGTATTACGTTGGAGAATGATACCTTAACGATTGATGATCCTGATTTTTATACAACCGATGCCTTTACAGATCGGGCGATTCAGTTTATTGATCAAAGCAAACAAGCAGATGGTGAGCGTCCGTTCTTTCTTTACCTGGCATATACTGCTCCGCATTGGCCGCTGCAGGCACCCAAGGAGGTAATTGATAAATACCGTGATCGCTATCATGATGGATGGGGTAAATTACGCGAAGAACGCTACAAACGGATGAGGCAATTGGGGCTGATAGACACAGGGTGGGCCATGAGTAAGCAGGATATCTTCGATTGGGATACGTTGCCGAAAGAAAAGCAGGATGAAATGGCTTTGCGACGAGCTATTTATGCTGCGCAGGTTGATCGCATGGACGAAAATGTAGGTAAACTTGTGGCTTACCTAAAGAAGAATAAATTAGATGAAAATACACTGATCGTTTTCATTAACGATAATGGCGCCTGCGCCGAAGGGGGAGATGTAGGCGGCGGAAAGAAAGAAAACCTGGAAACACAGGTCGGTTATTTCCTTACTTATGGGAAAGGGTGGGCCAACGCGTCTAACACGCCTTACCGTGAGTATAAGCATTGGGTGCACGAGGGAGGGATATCCTCTCCGCTGATTGCCCATTGGCCGGCCAAGATTCCGAAAAAACTAAATGGGTCTCTCATTCAACAATACGGTTTTTTACCCGATATCATGGCCACTTTTGTGGATGTGTCGGGGGCAAGCTATCATTCGGAAAAGGGTGGAAAACAGGTACCGGATATGGCCGGTAAAAGTCTTGTGCCACTATTGGAAGGAAGTGACCGGCCCATACACGAGCAGCCCATTTTTTGGGAACATGAAGGAAATAAGGCGGTTCGTTTGGGTGCATTCAAAGCGGTTATGAAGTGGCAGGAAGGAGAAGAGGCCCAGCAACATTGGGAATTATATGATATGCAAAAGGACCGTACGGAACAGCATGATTTGGCCAAAGAAATGCCGGAGAAAGTGAAGGCCTTAGCCAGCGCCTGGCAACAGTGGGCAGCCAGCCATCAGGTATTGCCCTGGCCACAAATGTTGGATAGTTTACACATCAATGAACAACGAATCAAGGATAAGAATACGAAAAGTTAAGGATAAAAAATCGGTATAAGAAACGAAGGGAGCAGTTTTTCTGCTCCCTTCGTGTGATAAGGCTGTATACTCGTGGTGCCGTTGTTAGATTTCCGAGCGCTATTCTTATTTAGTAGAACTTGTGTTTGTATAACAATGATGTTTACAGGTGCTCGAAGAAATCTGTAGGCACATAAGCCAAATGAGTGTAGTATTGTTATCTATATTTTCCATTTTGTAGCTACAAAGATGGGAATCTGCCTGCGAAGTTTGGCCACATCAATGTCTTTTTTCGGCCTTTAAAATTTAATCGCAGGTATTTAATAAGGGGCATATAAACCAATCACCACCGATTGCAATTTACCTTCTTCAAAATGCAAACGAATATGTTTCTGCCGGTTATCGCCTTCGCTATGGGCAAAATACCATTGGGGTGATTGTGCCATGGCGGGATCAAAATCTTTGTTGGTGTTTTTGGAAAATAAAGAGATACGTTGAAATTTACGTGCATATTGGCTGATACTGCTTAGGGCCAGTAGCTGCGGATAAACCCGATCGACTTCCATACCTACTTGTACGCGCATGGAAAGGCTGTTGTTGGGCCAACTGTTGAGTTTTTTACCATCATTAGTATAAATGGATTTGATGTGATCGTCTTCGAAATAAAGCTGTACGCCGGTGCCGGTGCCTTTTTCTTCATCAAAGAGAAGCGCATTGTATAAACCGACTTTACCGGCCACCGCTTCCACTTTATGATAGATATTGGATACAACTTGCACATTGGGTGTATGGACTTGCAATAGCTGTTGTACCACTTGGTAGGTTTCCATCGCATTGGCACCGATGGTAAAGCCTGCCGCGGTGCCGGTGCTGATGCTGTCTTTTGCTATTTCTCGCCATTGTTGCGGTTCTACAATGATGGGGTTTTCGTTTTCTTCTTTTTCGCAAGTAACGAAAAGCAACATACTGAAGAAGAGTATACCGGCTAGGTGTCGTTTTTTCATGACCTTGATTTAGGGATTTGATAAGAAAACGAAACCCGAGGCTTTTATGCTACATCGGCTAAGTCAAATCTAGTTTCGACATCCACAGAGATTGAGGATACCGAAACTTAGAAAAGATAATCAGCTAAATAGCGGACTTGTTACATCGCAACAGTCGGGGCAAGGCATTGTAAAATCGTATATAACGGATTGGGTTTTGGTGACATCCAGCGGATCTTGTTCTTCGATCACATCTTTGCCGTTTTTTCCGCCTTCTTTTACCGGTACGAGAACGAGTTTTACGTGGTGGAGGGGTGTCTTATCGTCCTGCTCTTCTCTTTCCAGCGCGAAGTAAGCGCGTACGCCGATAAGGTCTTTTTCTTTTTTAAAAAGTTCGACTAAGCCGATTAAGTCTTCTGCTTGAATAAAAGCGGCTTTATTTTTCAGCTTATAACCGGGAAAATCCTCCTCCAGCAATTCGCGCCACCGTTTTGTCTGTAATTTAGCCTTTTCCAAGGAGATGGTATTCGGCCTTTTAGCTTGTTCGTTCTGATCTGATGAGCTCATACTTATTGTTTTTTTTTATACGTGAATAAATGGTGTTGTTTTCTTCGATTTTAAGGAAGCGGATGATGGCTACCTGCATGGCAAATTGGTAATACACGCTCCGGGCGTATTCGTTCATTTAGTCTTAGAAAGTGTGTTAAAAATGAGAAAAAAGAGAAAATAGCGAAACATAATGTGAAAATTAGTGCTATTTTGAATGAAATACTCCCCGGCTTGGGCACCCTTAGGAAGTGACATAAAATAAAACGATCAGTACAGATTCGGCTGTACTGATCGTTATGATGTTGCCGGCGGAGATGAGCCGATAAGAAACTTACTGCTTATTTTATTTTTACAGGTACTTTTAATTTTTCCCATACCAGTGCGATCCCCTTGCTATCCACTTCATAGGTTAAGCTTTCGGTCATCGCATTGCTGACAGGTTTAACGGTAACCGTGACGACATCATTTGCACGATCCAAGTTAGCTTCACCGCCTTTTTTGATTCCCCATTGGCCGGTTTGCGAATTGAAGATGATAGTCCAGGATGATTTGCCGGGAATCACAAATAAACTGTAACTGCCGGCCGGCAAATTCTTTCCTTCTACTTTTAAATCCTTATCGGTAGTAATAACGGTAGCCGCATCGGCACCGGCCCGCCAGACTTTGTCGTAAGGCACCAAATCACCCCAAATGGTTCTACCTTTAACACTCGGGCTGCTGTACTGAATGGATACGGTTGCACTGCCAATTTTACCTTCCGCCGTTTTTTTCGGGCTTTGGGCAAAGGCTGTTAAGCTGACGCTGGTCAGAAGGACGAGAACAGCGACTATTCGCTGAAAACGTAAATGCATACTAGATTTCATAAAACGATTATTTATGTATGATACGAATATAGGGTTAATTTTTGTTTAAGCTTAAAATGAATGACTGATCGTTTATAACGTGTCCTAAACACTATTCACTTCGCAAACTCTTCACCGGATTTGCCAAAGCGGCTTTGATGGCTTGGAAACTGACCGTGGCTAATGCGATCAGAAAGGCGATCACTCCACCTGTAACAAATAGCCACCAGCTGATGTTGACGCGATACGCGTAATCTTGTAGCCACTGGTGCATGTAATACCAGGCAATGGGGCTAGCGATGGCAAAGGCAATGGCAATGAGTAAAATGAACTCTTTTGAAAACAAATAGACGATATTACCGGCCGTTGCGCCCAGCACTTTTCGAATACCGACTTCTTTTACACGCTGCACGGCCATGAAAGAGGCTAATCCGTAGAGGCCAAGGCAGCTAAGGAAGATAGCAATACCTGCAAAAACTTTATACAGCGTAGCCAACTGATTTTCCTGTTTGTAGAAACTATCAATTTTATCATCAAGAAACTTGTATTCGTAAACGTAATCGGGAAAGGCCTGCTCCCATGTTTTTTTAATCGCTTGCATGGTGGTAGCGAGGTGAGCACTCGTGAGTTTTATTCCAATCTGACGATACATGGTGCCGTTGGTCGTAATCAGCAAGGGCGCAAGTGCATGATGGAAAGACCGATCATTAAAATCTTTCAATACGCCGACCACCGGGCATTTTATCTGATCGCCCAACATGCTGATTTCTTTGTTCAGGATATCTTCCGGATTTTTAAATCCGAGGCTTTTTACCAAGGTTTCATTCACTAAAAACTCGCGCGTCATATTGGAGGCTTGTAGATTTCTTCCTGCTACCAGTTGCAATTGATAGGTTGACGCATAGTTATGGTCGGCGAATTTGGCAATTGCTTGAAAATCGGTTTCTTTTATTGCATGATCAAATTTGAAGGCGGTCCATAGATCGTTCGCATCTTCTACCGGTGTGTTTGAGCTGAAGCTTACGGCTTGTACACCGTTTATGGAGGATAACTGCTGTGTTAGGTAATCCAGTAGATCGCCACCGGTATTGTTCGGGCGAAAGGGAAGATTGACAATGGCCTCTTTATCGAAACCTAAAGGTCGATTCATAAAATAGTTCATCTGCTTGACAATGACAAAAGTGCCAATGATCAGCGCCTGTGCAATGATGAATTGGAATACGACTAAAGCTCTTCTTAAAGAAATGCCCGCGGTATTACTCGTAAGTTTACGCTTTAAGGCATTAACGGGATTGAAGCTTGATAAAACGAGTGAAGGGTAGAAACCTGCCAGGGCGGTCACCACCAGAGTTACCGATAAAAGGAATAAAAGAATGGTCGGGTTTTTTAAAATGTTGAAGGAGAGGGAAAGTTCTAAAAGTTGATTAACGGATGGTAGTGCGAGCAGGGTAAAAAGTACTGCTAGCAAAACGGCGCCGGCAACGATCAAAAATGTTTCAACGATGAATTGGCTTTGCAATTGGGCTTTGTTACTTCCCAAAACTTTCCGTACGCCTACCTCTTTAGCACGGTTAACGGCCTGTGCGGTGGAGAGGTTGATAAAGTTAACACAGGCGATGAGCAGAATGAAGGCCGCGATGAGCCATAATACATTGATCAGCTCCCGACTCATGGTTTTATTGCTGTAATTACCGGTTTGGGTATCGTAGTGTACTGCGTCTAAAGGCTGTATGGTATAACTGTCTTTGATATCAGGGGCCTGTGCCTTTTTGGCATAAGCGTTTAATTGTTGGTTAAAATCGTCCATAGAAATCGAAGTGGGTAATGCAATATAGCAACCGAAATCAGGTGCAGTTGCATGCCAATCCGGAATTTGTAATCCATACTTTGCATCGCCGGTAAAATCGGTTCCGAAAGCAACAACAAGCTTTAATTGAAAGTCGGTATTTGCCGGTATGGTGGCGAGAATACCGGAAACTTTCAGTGTGATGGGTGGGGACTGGAACAGACCGGCGCCTACTTGATAGGATCCGGTGAGCTTGATGCTTTTACCGATGGCGCCTTTCCAGTCGCCGAAATATTTTTCTGCAATTTCTTTGGTAAGCAATACATGGTTCGGATCTTTTAGGGAGGCGTAGGACCCGGCAAGCAGCGGAAAATTGAATAGGCTGAAGAAGGAAGGTGTTGAATAAAAGACACCATTCTGTTCTTTAAAAGTTTTTCCGGGATTTCCATTGGCATCGAGTACCTGTAGCTGATCATTGTGACTGGTATAAATGGGTGCAAGCTCTTCGAGTTGAGGGAAAGCGGTTTTTATGGCAGCGGGAAGCGGAAAGGGAAGGCCTTTACCATAAGAAGGTGTGGTTGCATCGCTTTGATGATATTCGGTTAACACCCGATAGGTATGATTTTTCTTGGTGTGAAAATTATCGAAACTTGTTTGAAATTGTATAATGAAAAAAATCATCATGCAAACGGCGATACCAACGGCCAATCCGATGATATTAATAGCCGTATAACCTTTGTTGCGCATCAGGTTGCGTCTGGCTATTTTTAAATAATTTTTAAACATATAAAAACGGTTTACAGTGTCGTGATACCATGGATGTATGCAAGCAGTTTCCTTATGGCAATCTTTGTTCCAAACCGTTAAGTTTCTGATATGTAGTTGTTTGTGTTTTTGTTGCAACTGCAAGTGTAACGATAACGAACAGGGGAGTGTTCGTTTTTAGGCATAAAGCCGAAGGAGTAGCTCCTTCGGCATGTTTCAGTTTAATGCCCGGCAAATAGGGCCAGCATGTTTTCCAAAGCTTGTTCGGAGTGCATTGCTTCGCCATTCTCGAGTGATTCCCGGGCGGCTTTTGAAGCTCGTTTACGCATGTTAACTTCATATACGGCGATGGCCTCTTGCACGGTGTCGAATGCATCGGATGTTAAATAACTGCTCAGTTCCAATGCATCAAGCATCGCCATATTGACGCCTTCGCCCGCAAAGGGGGGCATTACATGGGCCGCGTCACCTATCATGGTGATGTTCGCCTTGGCTTCCCAAGTCTGGTCTAACGGTATACAATAGATCGGTCGCGGAATAAAGGGCGTGTTGGTTTTTTCGAATAGCTCGTACCAATGAGGGCTCCATCCGGTATACGTTTGTTTAAACCAGGCCAACAATTGTGCGTTATCGTTGTAATCCAGACCACTATCCGTCGCCCAGTTTTCATCGGTTTTAAAGCTGGCATAGAAGCCCAGATCGTCATTTCCTTTCTGACCGCCCAGTATACATTTACTATCTCCGAAAGCCATGATTTTTCCGCCATTGAGCAAGGCTTCCATAGCAGGTACTGCCGTTTTTGCCTGGTGAATATTACCTTCGAGCATGGTAATGCCTGAATAGAAAGGCTTGATATCTGTAACATAGGGACGGATTTTTGAGTTCGCACCATCGGCAGCGATGACGATATCGGCATAAACAGCGGCGGTATTTTTGAAACGGAGCAACCAACCTTCTTTTTGAACTGTCATGGAGATAAAATGATGATCCCACTGCACCGTTTCGGGTGCTAAAGAGGCGAGCAGTATATTTCTTAAAGGACCACGGGCGATTTCGGGCCGAAAATAAGCATAGCCAAAGTTTTCTTCAGGTTTGCCTTCGTGATCGCTGAAAACTACTTCGGCCTGTGCCGTTGTAAAGATTTTTCGATCGGCCCCGGGAAGATAGTGCTTCTTAAATTCGTTCAATAAATCGGCCTTGCGTAAAGCCGCCAAACCAGCGTCTTCGTGCAGATCAAGGGGTGCACCTTGTACACGAGCATCTTTATTAAGGTCTCTTTCGTATACCTTTACATTGGCGCCTTCAAGCTGTAGGAGACGCGCTAAAGTTAATCCACCCGGGCCGCCGCCAATGATGGCTATTTGTTTGTTACTTAAGTTCATACCATTTTATTTAATGGTACAAAATTAGGACTGCTTTAAGATGGATAATAGTACAAATCGGTCGTTTTGATTTTTAGATAATTCTTTGGGAACAACCCCTGAAAATTTTTTAATTTCCTTGATGAAATGAGTTTGGTCTGTAAAGTTCAGCTCTGGAAAGAGCTTGCCCTGTGCGATATGGGCTAAGGAGGCTCTGAAGCGCAAAATATTGCAATAGGCTTTTAAGGAAAGCCCATATTGATAATTGAAATAGCGGTTGATCTGCCGACTGCTCCAGGCTACTTTTTCGGAAAGCGCTTTTACCGTCATTTCACCTTTTGATGCGTAAATTAACGCAAAAAGCTGCTGCTTTCTGGAATCTATTTCTTGAGGTAAAAGTTGCAGGACGGTTTCTCGGGCTTTTTCGGAGAAGCGATCAAAATTGTCCAACTCGTCGGTACTGAAATTCCAAAAATTGCTCGGAAGATCCTGTGCACTGTTCAAAAAACCGGCAATGGGCATCCGCAGAATATACTCAACGGCGAGTGGTTTAAAGCTGATCACCAGCGTTCGCATATGGGGTGGGATGCTTCGTTGTTCTGGTAAGGTTTCCAGGCCCATAAGCATCGCATGGTAAGGTCCGGATGCGAATTGGGTGAAAAACAGATCGATCCGACCATCGGGCAATATCACCACCTCTTTCGGCTGATCGGATCGATTATGGAAAAAGCCGATACTTTCGACGAAATCGGCGATCGATGGGTCCGGTTCGGTAAACTGATAAAGGAAGTTCGGGTCCATTTGACAATGATTTAGCTTCGCAAGGTTTCTCGTATATCTTGGTGAATGATAGTTGCTTCTTCTCCTGATAGGGGATGGGTCTCTTCGAATTGACGGATCTTGTCTTTGTAGGCTTCAACGGTCGCTGGGTGCACTTGTTGCATATGGTGCAGCGTTTGCGCTAATAAAATCCGCGGAAGCGGGTTTTTCGGAGCATTCAGACAGAGCAATAGGGTGCCGTTCACAATTTCGCGGTCGCCTACAAGTCCACCACTTTTGAGGGTTGGATGGCTTTCGGCAATAACGGCCAGTTGTTGCTCGAGTCGTAACAGATAATCATTGCCATCTGCCGGTAGCTGATACCAATCGGGAGCATCAATTGGCGATGCCAGGCCTTCCGATGCAATATAAGCCAGCATTTGATCCCTCAGGCGTATAACACCGGGAGCGGGATTGTTGGCTTGGATGGCTTCGGTAAAGAGCTGGAGCTGTTTTTTTTCAGTCCGTTGAAAAAGGAGCAGTTCGAGCATCCATTGATCCGCCGGGGTCGTATTGAGCGTAAGACCGAATACATAGTCGGGCCCCTCTTCTTGCGAAGCGATGGCTGCCAAACTACCGGCGTCCAGTCGTTGTCCGAATACGGTAAAGCCGCGTTCTTGGGCATAATAGATCAGCGTGGAGCTTTGTGCCTGATTGTTGAGTTGTGTAGCTTCTGCGAGTAGCAGTGGAATGGACCGGCTGAGCCTGCCCGCTACATCGGATAATTGGCTTTGATTTCCAGTTATCTTTTCCGGATACAGTACGGCACCACCGATGAAGGCGAAACGGGGTTCCTTACCCGTTCGTTTTGTTAACAACTTTTCAAAAGCGGGATGCCGATAGATCCACAACGGACCTTTAATTTCCAGTCCGATAATTTCCGGTGTACCAACGGTGCTGCTATTTTGTTTTTCGATGTTTGCTTGGGCAATGGCGTTTTCCCAATAGCGAAGCGTTTCTTCCCAATCGGGCCGCTGTTGCTCAAAAAGTTGGTTGACAATTTCTTTGGCTTCTTCAGCATGGCCGGTCTCGAGCGTGGCTTTAATGAGGTTATTACCCACTTGTAAACCATGATACGTTGCGTCGAAATGTGGCGCGACCCAAGTCCGGATTTCTTTTAGGTAACCGGTATTGCCCAGATCACCACTCATTTGCATCAAGAGATCGGACGGGACGGGTGTACCTGCTCGTTCTATGGCCTGTTCATAAACGGTTTTGGCTGCCGTTACATCTTGATCTTGCAACATGCTTTGTGCCACCCATAGTAGGGCACGCCAACTGTTCGGGAATTGTGCAACACGTCTATAGGCCTCGAGTGCCGCTGCATCTCCACCTCGGTCACGGTATCGGGCGATATACCAGCCCAAACCATTATCTTGATTAGGATCTTGCGCAAGGGCTTGCCAAAGGGTGCTTTCGGTCAATTCTTCTTTTCCTTGGGCATCGTATGCTTTGGCCAGATTCGTCAGTACAATACCGGTAGCGCCGTATTGCTTGATGTATTGTTGCAATATTTCTTCGGCTTTTGCCGGTTGCCCCGTATGTAAATAAGCGATGGCGAGCATAACGGAACCGCGCTCGGCATTGGGATCGATTTGTTGGAGATGGAGGGCAAAGGGAAGGAGCTCATCGGCGAAACCGTCATTGAAGCCTTCTACGAGTAGATTATAGAGCTGGTTCGGATCCTGTTTGCTTTTCTCAAGATTGGGTAAGAGCACCTTATCTTTCCATTCTTTTTTAGAAACCTGTACTGGACGGCCATAACTATCATATGCTTGAATGAGCTCCTCTTGCGGCTGTGCCGCTGTCTTTTCTTGTATCGCGTGTTGCGCCTCTTGCTTCTTTTTGCCGAAAATTTTTTGCAGTAAACCCATAAGACCTTATTAGCTGAATTTCCCCAAACTTATAGAATTTATTGATCTTTTCGCTATCGTTTACTACCCATTTATCGCTTCGAGCTAACATAATGATAATGATTAACTATCATTAATGTTACAATGAGATGCTAGTTTTACATGAAACCTGCGGGCGGATATTGTTTTCTGTTCAGGTTGTAACGTGTTGTTTTATAACCCCTTTGCTGGTATTATGGAGGATCCGATTAAAACGTTCGAATATAAAGGAAAAGAAAGCGCTTGGCCTTTTTGTCATTTGGAGGGCTTCGGTCTGGAACTGGACGGAGTTGATCTGAAGAAAGTTACCGCTGATGAAATTGACTTTATAAAACATACCCTAGCGCGTGAGTCGATGATCATTTTTAAAAATCAGGCATTGGATGATGCCGATTTGCTGGCCTTTGCTGAGCGGGTAGGTAACGGTAAACTGGAACCTTCGGCGAGTAAAATAAACCATGGCAGAAGAATCAAAGAGATCGGGTATATCACCAATTTAATGGACGGAGAGGGGCAACCTTTGGGTTTTTATAAAAATACGACCGACTTCTGGCACTCAGATCAGGAGTTTAGAGAGCATCCTGCTTCGATAGGTATCTTATTCTGTCTGATACCTCCGGAACGTGGAGGGGAAACGAGTTTTGCAAGTACTTCAGCGGAGTTGTTCAGCGAGGAGGAACTCGCAGTGATCCGACCGTTGTTGGGTTCTCGGGTACCGGCCGATTTTCACGACAATATTAAACATCAAATGGTTGCGCATCCGGTAGTGGTGACGAATCCGCAAACGCATCGATCATATGTATATGTAAGCGAGAACACCATCGATTTGAAAAAAACGCAGTTTATCAAAGATTCGATCGACGTATGGAGTGGCCGATTGTTTGCAGATCGGGTATTGTTTCCTACCACCACGAGCATGCCGGATGATTATCATGGTTTACCTTCGGGTTATGCCTCTAAAATTGATAAAAGGAATCTAAGTTCACTTTTTGTGGATCCGGTAAAAACACATGAACAAGTAATGAAGCACCCGAATGGCTTGGTGCCGCCTAAAAAAAGCGGTGTTCCTGAAAATCGGACTTAAGGGCGATCAATTAAAGGAACGTTTTGCAGCAAATCGAAAAGAATCAAGTTCTCCAGGGAGTTTTTTGGATGGCCATATCGGCGCTTTTATACGTTGTTCAGGAAGCAATTGTAAAAGTATTGACGACGGATTTGGAACCGATCGATATTGTATTCTTCAGGAATGCTTTTGGTTTACTGTTTATGGTGCCCTTGGTGATTAAACAGGGCCTGGGCTCGCTTAAGGTGGTCAACAAAAAGCTGCTTGGATTGCGGGCTGTGTTCGGGTTTTGCGCCATGCTAACCTATACATACGCCTTGAAATATGAATCCTTCTTATCCGTGGGGACCATCAGTTTGCTGGTACCGATTGTTTCGGCTGTACTGACCTTGTTGTTTTTAAATGAGCCGGCCAATCCCTTTAGTTACATTGCTTTGTTTTTCGCTTTTGTGGGAGCGCTGATGGTGGTGAATGCACAGGGAGACTTTCGTTTCGATTGGAATTACGGGATTTTGTTTGCCGTGGCCTCGGTGATTTTCAATGCCGGGATTTTTGTGATTGTGAAATTGCTGACCAAAACGGAATCCAATGTGACAATTTCCGTTTGGTTGTGTATTACGCAAATGACCGTGGCTTTTCCTTTTGTTCTTTTTGATTGGCAATGGCCGAGCTGGAGTACACTCTCAGGGCTCGCTGCGATGGGCTGCCTGACGGCATTGGCACAAATGGCTTTCGCCCAGGCGTTGCGTACGGAGCATGTACAGGTAATTATACCGTCTTCGTTTTTCCGCCTCGTTTGGGTGCTATTAATTGGTATTTTCTTTTTTAATGAAAAGGCCTACTTTTTTTCTATAATAGGAGCCTTTTTGATATTAATGGCCAATTTGTCAATGGTTTTTCGAAACCAAACTTGAGCTACTTGCTTTATTTTCTTCGACCTTTTTATCGAGCGGCTACCTTGTAATGATCCTTTAACGCAAGGTGTATTCGCAAATGGTGATGGATTCTTTAGGAAGAAGAATCTCGCTTGTATGCGTGGTATTTTTTTCCTTTGTTACCTGAACTACGTCTTTTTCGGGATGGTGAAGTGTGTTTTTTGCCGATAAACGCTCGGCACTTAGGACCGTCTTCTTCAGCCGTTCTACTTGGCAATGTTGGAAGTTGATGGGGCTTTTGATCGCTGTTGTACCTCGATTTACGATGAAGACAGTCAGCTTTTTTTGCTGCCGATCAATACTGGCGGAAATATCGAGCGCCTGTATTTGGTCTTCCAGTAGTGGGGAGCTAGCACTTGCCTTAATGGCTTCGGGGAGACTGTAGTCTCGATAGGCCTGTAAGGCATAAAAGAGCGTTTGCTTAATGGAACTTTTTTCATCACTCATGATGGGCGCTAAAATGTTAACCAATTGCGCCCAATTGGCCATGCCGATCATTTGTGCTTGTCGTTGAATGCTGTTGAGAAAGCTGGCGGTTGCGAGGGCATGGCGCCATTCATAGGTATTGGTAGTGCCGTAGGGTGGATCTTGCTGCTCCCAGATACCCCATTCATCTAAAGCGATTTTAATGGGCCCTTGGCGATGAGGAAAACGGTACCATTTATTCCAATTGCTTACCTGTTCGGGATAATTTTTATTGATAAAATCGCCTACTTGTCGGATGCTTTCTTCGGCCGCGTTGATCTTTTGGAAGATGGAGTAAGGCTTGCCTTGATCGGTACCAACGTAACTGTGATGGGAAAGGTAGTCTACGGCATTTCCTAAGCCATCCAACACGGTTTTGTTCCAATGCATATTGGTGCCTTCGCCGTTTGCAATGAGTTTGATGCGAGGGTCGGTCAATTTCATCAATTTGATGAACAACCAGACATCGTCTACATAACGTTGCGGATCTTGATGGCGTCCGGCATCGGGCTCAGCGCCTTCTTCGTTACCCAGGGCCCAATATTTTACATTGAAAGGTTCGGGGTAGCCATGCGAACGGCGTAAGTTGGCATAGTAGGTGTCGCCGGTTCCATTGCAATATTCAACCCAGTTAGCGGCCTCTTCGGCACTGCCGGTGGAGATGTTAACGACCAGACAGGGCTCTGTATTCAATTCCCGACAATATTCGATAAACTCGCAGGTACCGAATTGAAAATGGTTGATGCCTCCCCATATCAGATTTTTTTTGGCTTTTCGTTGCTCCTTCGGCCCCACACCGTCTTCCCAATGAAAGGTTTTGACAACGGTTCCCCCAGGAAACCGTAACATGCCCGGTCTTAATTCTTTTACCTTCGCTAGCACGTCTTTTCGGAAACCGCGCGCATCAGATAAATTGGATGTGGCATCATAAATGCCGCTGTCTATGCAATGGCCCATATACTCGATGAAATAACCATAAGTAAGCGGAGATATTTCGCCTAAGCTGCTTCCGGCATCAATGGTGAGTTGGCTTTTCTGTGCGAAAGTGGTGCAAATGTTAAAGAAAAAAATAGCTGATAGAAATAATCTTTTCATGGTCTATTATCTCGATTGTGCTGTTGTCGGATTCGTTTCTTTCAGAATAGGTAATTTGAACCAAAAGGTAGACCCTTCACCAGGTGTACTAATGGCACCCACATCTCCACCATGCCGCTTGATAATATCTGCCGAGATAAATAGCCCCAAACCCAAACCTGAAAATTGGGAAGAAGACTCTTCTACACGGAAAAAGCGATCAAAAACATTTTTAAGTTTTTCTTCACTGATACCAATACCGTAATCCCGAATCGAAATCATTACCTCGGTTTCGTTTTTTTTAAGGTATAATTCTACTTTATCTGCATGGGGAGAGTACTTGATGGCGTTGGTAAGGAAGTTGATCAGTACCTGTTCGATACGATTCTTGTCGGCATATAAAGTTAGCTGACTATCTCCACTGACAATAATTTTATGTTGGCTCATATTGCGCACTTCATATAAACAATCTTGTATGAGCTCATCAAGTGGAAAGGTACTTTTTTGCAGCACGATTTTGCCCGCCTGGATTTTGGTGACATCCAACAAATTTTCGATAAGGAACGTGATTTTATCTACCTGTTGATTCGCTTTTGTAATAAAAGTTTTGAGCTTACCCTTATCATTTTCCGCAAAACGATTGATAAGCTGTATACTGGCTTTCATACTGGTGATCGGCGTTTTCAATTCATGGCTGGCGATGCTCATGAATTCATCTTTTTTATTGGCCAACTCCCGCGTAGCCAGCTCTGCCTCTTTAAGAAGGCTCACATCCATTAATGAACTGATGATACGATACGGTACCGATGATTCATTCTTGAGTATAAAGCTTCTGTCTAAAACATGGCAGAATGTATCTTCTCCTTTTTTAAAACGATATTCACCATTCCATTGCTCTTCACCTCTATTAATGGCCTGGAAGAGACTTTTCCGTACTTCATCACGATCATCTGAATGGATATGTTCAAACCATTCTTCTATCTGTTTCAGGTTTTCTTTCTCCGTCGTATTGAAAATGGCGTGGAAATTTTCGCTATGCCAAACGTTGTTGGTAACCAGATCCCAATCGCGTATACAATCGTTGGTTGCTCTTGCAACAAAGCGAAAGCGTTCTTCGCTCGCGGCCAGTTGCTCTGTTCGGTTGGCAACTTCTGCTTCTAAACTGCTGTTTAAAGTTTTTAATTGTTCGCGAGCTACGATGAGTTCATTATAATTTTTCCGCAGACGGTCTGTCGCGTCTTTTTGGAGAGTGATATTATGAAAAGATAGCGCTAGGCCATTTTTCATTTTTACTACACTAAATTCAAACCATTGAGAGCCTTTTACCAAGCGGAGGTTAATTTCCATTTTAGCAGAACGGCCTGTCTCAAATGTTTCGAGCATCCGTTTTTCTACTCGTGGCCCCAGGCTCTTGCTTAATTGGGCAAAGAAATCGGCCTGCTTATCCGCGACGTTGAGATCTTGTAAAAGCAAAGTGCCTGCTTTATTCTGCGTTAGCAAATCAAAATGGCGTGCGCCGTCCTTAAATATTTGCCGACAAGATAAGACGAGGATGGCATCGAGACTAGCATCAAAAACGCCTTTTATAAGGCTATTCAGGTTCTCGAGAGCGGAAATATCGACAAAAGTAAGCACAATTCCATCCACCTCTTTATCTCTTCGGATGTAAGGATAAATACGCATAAGGTTTAAGCGGCCATCCTTGAGACGGATTTGTTTCTCGTATACTTCCTCGCTATCTTGTACTGCAATGATATTTTCTAATAAGGTATCATCCGAGAGATTATTGGAGATATGACTGATCGGTCTACCAATGTCGCTGTCAATTAAGTTGATCAACTGCATGGCCTGAGGGTTAAAGCGTCGGATATGTAAGGTTGAATCCAAAAAGATTTGGCCAATTTCTGAACTTTTGAAGTAATTGTCCAGATCGTCGTTTAAATCAATAAGCTCCTTTATTTTTAGCTGATGCTCGGCATTGAGGGTATGCAGCTCTTCATTGAGCGACTGCAATTCTTCGTTAGAACTTTGTAACTCTTCGTTGCTCGATAACAATTCTTCATTGGAACTTTGCAACTCTTCATTCGTGGTCTCGAGATTTTCTATTGCAAGTTGTAGGTTATTGCGTGTCTCATTTAATTGATCTTCCAGGTCTTGTACGTAACTTTCTTCTTCACTGCTTATTTCCTTCGCTTTTTTTACTTTTACTTGTCCCATTGTGGCGGAAAGATCGGATTCTAAAAACACGATCATCAGAAAATTCTCATAGGGTTGCGATGCTACTTGTATGTGAATATTTATCGTCTTTTGGTCAGAAAGAATTCCTTTCAGGCCAACATGCTGCTTGGTTTCTCGAACTTCTTTTATTGATTTATTTAAGGGCATTCTAAGTTCATCTGGCACCATGCTCAGAATATTCAGGTTAAGCTTTCTTTTGGGCAAAGTTAAAAAATGCCGATGATCGCCCAGGGTCTCCTTCACTTCATTGAAATGATCGATATACGCAACGGCATAACCTAGTTGGCCGAAAAGGAGTTTCTCAAAATCGTTTTTGAGATGTTGTTCAATACTGGCAGAGGCCGTTTTGCGTAATTTATTTCCGATATCCAGGGAGGTTGTTAGGGTTGGATGTTGGTAGGAATGAAAGGTGCGTTTCAATACTTGCTTCGATCGGGTGAAGATTTTCCATTTAGCGGAACGCACTTCAAAGCCTTCTTCAAAAGCATTGATAGTTTCGCTGGTACCAAGAATTAGTACACCCGCTGGATTTAAAGCGAAATGAAAGGTTGACAACACTTTTTCTTGTAAGATCTTATTCATGTAGATCAACATATTTCGACAGGTAATCAGATCATTTTTAATGAAAGCTGGATCTTTAATAACATTGTGCTTGGCGAATACGATCTGTTTTCTGATACGCGGAATGACGGTGTATTGGTTGTCTTCTATAATAAAGTAGCGTTTTAGAATTTCCTGACTGACGTCTTTCTCGATGGATAGGGGGAAGCGGTTTTTGCTGGCCAAGAGAACGTTGTTTTCATCGATATCGGTTGCAAAGATCTTTACCTGTAAATGCAGGTTGTTGTTGCGGAGAAATTGATCAATAACAATAGCGATCGAATAAGCTTCTTCGCCTGTACTACAGGCGCAAACCCAAATTTTTAGGATTTCCCCCGCTTGTTTGGTTTTGATAAGACTGGGTAGAAGTTCTTTGCCTAGATAGTCAAAGACGTTGGGATCCCGAAAAAAACACGTAACATTAACAAGTAAATCGTCTGCCAGGATCTGCGCTTCTTCCGGATTTTTTTTGAGGTATTGGATATAATTGTCAGGGCGTGTCAGTTTCTTGGCTTCCATACGTCGTGCAATGCGACGTAAGATAGTAGGCGTTTTGTACAGATGAAAATCCCGATCACTGTGTTGCAGTACCAGGGAAAGGATTTCATTGACTTTCTGTTCGTTGAGGGATTCGTTTAAAATCGACTCTTCTCCTTTTACTAACTCGATGTATTCTTTGAGCTGATTGGGGATTTTTGCCGGAGGCAAAATGACATCAACATTTCCGCTCAAAATAGCCATATTGGGCATTCCATCAAATTTGGCTGTTTCAGGCTCTTGTACAATGACATAACCATTTTCATTTTTGATATGCTGAATACCTTTTGTACCGTCACTGCCAGTGCCCGACAGAATGATGGCGATGGCTTTTTCGCCCTGATCGTAGGCCAGTGAGGCTAAGAAAACGTCAATAGCATCGTTCGGGATTTGCTTATTTTTCTTTTCTGCCAGGCATAGCATTCCATTTTCGATGGTCATGGTCATATTATTGGGAATGACATAGGTCTTACCCATCTCCACCGGCAACTGATCTCGGGCTTCCAATACCTGCATGTCGGTATGTTTCGATACCAGTTCTACTAGTAGACTTTTATGATCGGGCGATAGGTGTTGGATAATGATAAAGGATAGCTGACTAAAATCAGCTACTGCATCAAAAAGTGTATTAATAGCTTCTAGGCCTCCAGCGGATGCGCCGATGGCAACAATATAATGATCATCTTGAGGGAGAACCTTTTCTGTACTCATTGTGTTCTTCTAATCTAGCGGATGCCTGCGTAAATATTCAAAAATGTAGTGGCGCAAATCGGAGGCGGCTTGTAATTCTTCTTCTCTCCAAGCTAGCGAGGTGTGTTTAACTTGCTGACGCCAAATGGCAAAAGAATTTCTTGGATGATAATTTTTCTTATCTGTTTCAAATTGCAGCGCCTCGTTGGGATTGCCTCCCCAGTTAATCGTATACGGGTGCTCGGGCCGGAAGCAGAGCAGGTAGTTTCCATCTTCTTTATCGATCTCTATAACTAACATCCCACTTGCAATTGGCGCAAATTCTTCGGCCTCTTCAAAAAGATCACTCAGATTGTTGACGGTAAAAACACGGTCTACATTTTTCTCTTGTAGCCAAAATACGAAATTTTGTATATGCTCATCGTCAGGTACTTTTCCTAGGAAGTACAGCTTGTTCTGAAAAACTAATGCTGCACCTTCACAAGCGAAAAGCTTTAAAAGGTGTTCGTGCTGATCCAACAGGGCTTCATCTAACGACTCTTTTTCGTATAAGTTGTTCAGTAACGCATTTTTATGCTCCGAAATCTGCTGACTAAAATCAAAACGTTCTTTGTTCAACAGGTTTGTCAGTTGTCGTGTAAAAAATTCTGTTAGTAGCTGTAACTGTGAACAAAGCTCAAAATCAGGATATTTTGGGGTATTATGATGGAAAGATATCAAACCCCAAAGATGATTGCCGACAAGAATACGTACTGACATACTGGCGTCTACCTCCATGTTTTGCAAATATTCCAGATGTACTTGTGGAACGCTCCGTAGATGGCAATCTGAAAGATCAACGAAGGAGAAAGTTATCGGATTGATAATGGGATAAAGTTTGATGGGTTCGTAACGTGAAGTTGGAATCAATCGATAGGGATTTCGCTGATAAAGATCTCGGGCTGTTTTGGGTATATCCGAAGGCGGGAATTGTTGCCCGATATAGTCGGTTTTCCCTGTGTAATTGACTTCGGCAACTACTTTGCCGTTCCAGCTTTCGTCAAATTGATAAATCATGACCCGATCGAAACCGGAGATAAGCTTAAACTGCTCGACAGTTGAATGCAACAAAGAAGGCATATCATTGGCTTCTTCGATGGCAGCAAAGTAATAGGTCAGCGTCTGATAGGTTTCTAAAAAGTTCTTCCGATCATCGGAAGCAGTAGTCAACTCAATGATAAGGTATTTTTCTTTTGCTTGAATCAGTGCAAGATAACTTTGTTGATTAATGCTTAAAAAGAAAGGCGTTTTCTGATGGCTATCGGCATTTGTGGTAAGCTTGGTTAAATCAAGTGGTTCATCTACCCATATGTTAAAGTCAGTGCCAATCACGTCATCAAGCTCTTGTCCAAATAAAGTTTTGATATTTTCACTTAATTGCACAATGTGTTGATTGGAGCGGTCTAAAACCAGTAGGTAACCGTGCGGTTGAATAAGATTAATATGGTGTATCGGAATTTTTCCGCAGAATTCTGTATCGTAGTTTCTTACTATCATCTAATCGTTCGAATAGCAACTATAAATTTAGCTGCTTACTTTTTAATCTGTAAATAAACAGATTTATGCTGAAAAAGTTGTAAACTTACTTTATTTCGTGTCTTTTATAGAATGATAGTAACCATAGCATATGGCGCAAAAATAGGATGTAACCTAAAGCCTAATTGCACGCAAGCAATAATATAAATCTATCTTCGCTAGCAGGTCTTTTCGGAAACCGCGCGCATCGGATAAATTGGATGTTGCGTCATAAATGCCACTGTCGATGCAATGGCCGTGGAGATATTTCGCCTAACCTGCTTCTGGCATCAATGGTGAGTTGGCTTTTCCGTGCGAAAGCGGTGCAAAGGATAAAGAAAAAAATAGCTGATAGAAATAATCGCGTCATGTGCTAATGATGGGTGGAGCGCTTTTGGCCGGGCTGTTTGCATGTAAATTCTAAACTCCTACATAAAAATGTGTTATATAACAAAAAGTCGTACATAAAAATGTGTTATATAACAAAAAGTCGTACGTGTTTTTGTATATTTGTGTATGAAACGAGATGCCTTAACTTATTTAGAAGCATGGAAAAATAGCCCGGAGCGCAAGCCGTTGATCATTCGGGGAGCTAGGCAAGTAGGTAAAACTTGGTTGATGCAAGAGTTTGGAAGACGAGCTTATGATCAGATCGCCTATATTAATCTAGAAAGTAATGCCATAGCCAGAAGTCTTTTTACGGTTGATTTTAATATACAACGCATCATTGCAGGGATACAAATTGAGACAGGTCTAATGATTGATGCGCAAAACACGTTGTTGATCATCGATGAAATTCAAGAATCTCCAGCGGCAATTACTGCGCTTAAGTACTTTCAAGAAAATGCTGCTCAGTATCATATTATTTGTGCAGGTTCACTTTTGGGGGTTGCATTAAATCGACATACCTCTTTTCCTGTTGGGAAGGTGGATTTTCTTGATCTTCATCCGCTTAATTTCCATGAATTTTTGGATGCGGTACAGCAAACATCTTTAAAAGAGTTATTATTGCAAGAAAACTGGGATCTTATTCAAACTTTTGCTCCGAAATACATCGAGTTGCTACGGACCTATTATTATGTCGGAGGGATGCCGGAGGCAATTTTGGCTTATTCTAAACGGCAGGATTTTACAGAAGTTAGATCGATTCAAAAGCGGATATTATTTGCTTATGAACAAGATTTTTCTAAGCACGCGCCGCATGATATTGTACCACGTATTCGTATGTTATGGAATTCGATTCCCGCGCAGCTTGCAAAAGAGAATAAAAAATTTATTTATGGAATTATCCGCCAGGGCGCGAGAGCTAAGGATTACGAACTAGCCCTTGCTTGGTTGATTGATTGTGGTTTGGTACAACAGGTCTTTAATGTATCTAAACCGGCAGTGCCTCTTAAAGCATACGAAGATTTTGGTGCATTTAAACTGTTTATGGTCGATGTAGGGCTATTGGGAGCAATGGCAGATCTTGACGTGCGCACCTTATTGGAGGGCAATACAATTTTTCAAGAATTTAAAGGGGCACTTACAGAACAGTATGTGGCGCAACAATTGATTACCTGTCATACTTTGCAAGTTTATTATTGGTCGGCACAGAATGCGCGAGCTGAAATTGATTTTTTGGTACAACGTTCCGGGGAAATTATTCCAATAGAAGTGAAGGCTGAAGAAAATTTACAGGCCAAAAGCTTACGGGTTTACTATGATAAATTTCAACCTAAACAAGCTGTCAGGACTTCGATGAGTGCGTATCGTAAGGAAAGCTGGATGGAGAATATTCCTTTATACGCCATTCTGGTATTCCCGATTTCTACAATATGATGCGAAAGCAGCCATTCAACGAATGGCTGCTACTTGTTTGGATAAATTTGGAGTAACAATATGGTCAACTAAATACCGTACTACTGGATGCTCATTTGATGATTGAGTTTATTGTAACCGGTACTTTCTTCCCAAAGATCTTGATTGGCGAGGCGGATACTGTAACGGGGATCATCTGCTAAACTTTCGTAGGCATCGGGCATATTTAACAGTAAAGCGTAATCACCGCCGGGTATATCAGTCGGTATCCTAACCGTGGTATTAACGATGGTTTCGCCGGGCGCCCACCATCGGATGTCGGTATCCAGCGGAATGCGATGGATGCTATTGGAAGATAAGTTCCGTAGAATTAGCTCAACAGGACGGGCATTAAAAGGCGATGCATAGCCTCGGTTTACCAGCTGTAGCTGAATAGCGGCTTCTACCCCCCGAAAGGCTTGATTGGGGAGGGTTGCCTGCTGGAGTACAAAGCGATAACCAAGGTTTTTTTTGATGTCATCCATGCATCCTCCATCTTGCCAATCGTTATTAACGGCATTGTTATAATGGGCATTCAGGTAGCTGTAACCCATGTCTGCAAATTCCTGCTTGGCACGGCCTGCCGGTTCACAATCGTTCTGCGGACTATAATCGTCGCTGCAGGTTTCTCCACCGATCACGACAAATTTTCCTTCTTCTTTCATGTAGCTGCGAAGGGCATTTACGACCGTTGCGTTCGAATTGCGTGGCGTGGAGCTGTTGCCGTAATCTTCGTAGGTGCCAATATCATTAGGGCCTGAAAGAAAACAATCGTTATGCAACCCGATTCTGGCTTTATCTGTGCCGGTAAAGGCCTCGCTTTCGTTCAGCGGGGCGGCATCTACGGGAGCTTGGACACCGTAGACGTAGCGTTGTTTGAATTGTGGATAGCGTACCTGAACCATACGATCGTCCGGAACGGTCTCTAAAAGGGCTGCCAGTACGTCAATCCGATCTTGCCAATTACTGTCCATGAGTTTGTACTGCTGTCCACCGTTGCCAGAGGGATCACCAAAATAGTCGGTATAGTACTGCTCGCCCCAGGTGCCGATAAAGCCCAATTGTACGCAGGCAATAACATCGGCATTTTGCTGAAAGAAGGGCGCAAGCTGATGGATGTGGTTGATGATGACGCTCTTGCTAGCATCACCATAGGGCGGACAAATGAAACCTTCGGGGCAGTTGCCGCTATTGGCGGTAACAGTATAAACAAAACGCGGAATGATTTTCACCCCGGCGCTGCGTACAGCATCCATATCATTTTCAAGCGCATCTAAGGTGGCTTGTGAGATGGGACTATCTCGGAAATTGTCTAAGATATAATACCGGAACACGAGTGTGCTCACCACCGCATAATTGGCGGTGGAGGTTTGTTGAGGTGTACGGTAAGTGCTTAGTGTGGCGGAGTCCAGTGGACTGAAATTGCCGGTATAGGTTTCTGAATAGCGGTAAAAGCCTCTTTCGGGGTTGGCAAAATCTTCTTGGCTTTCGGTATAACTTATTTGTATGCCTTCTACGAGCGGAAGCATGTTGGCGCTTCTGCTACAGGCATAGCCGAGGATACCCAGGCTAAGTGCTGCAAGCAGACTGAATTGGAGGGTGGGGTTTTTTAAGGGGTTCATAATATAAATTTATAGTTTGAAAAAGATACGTTTTTGATATAGCCAATAGCATAAATACCATTCGCAGAAAAGCGTAACGATGGCAACGAAGATGGCGGTGGTATCGTTAGATAAGCCGAGGAGATGAAAGCCACCGCCTACAAAAATATCGACGACACCGTTGAACCATTCTTTGCCAACGGTTTCAAAAAATAGATAAATGAAAATAGGGTTCATGCCGACCACAACAAAGATCCATGCCTTGGACTGATAGCCTTTTATATCAATCAACCAGCGGAAGAAGGCTAGTATTGCTAAAATATAACCGCCGGAAACGAATACAAAACCAGGGGTGCTGATGCGTTTAATGATCGGGCTTAGCTGCATCCAATCCAAGGCATAACCTATTAGTAGACACCCGAGGGCAGCCAGTATTAACTGTTTGCTTTTTACCGTATCGTTCGGGGTACTTAGCAGAATTTTACCTGCCAGGACGCCCCAAATGGTGTGCGCCGCGGTTGGGATAAAGTTGATGGTTACCCAACCACCGTCATTATCTTTGCCCATCAAGAGCATATCGACGTAGGTGCCGAAGTTCTTTCCTAGTACAAAGGCTTGATCATATCCCGGTATGGCCGTGAAACGATAGAGTAAATCCGTTATCAGGAGCAGGAAAAGACTGAATAGTAATTGCTGGAGGAGCGACCAACGGATAATCAGGTAGGCAATGACGGTGGTAAAGGCCAATTGCGTCAGTACGTTCCATAGCTCCCAAACGAGTTTTCCACTATATACGCAATGCAGGGCAACACCGCAGGCGAAGAGCTTTGCTGCCCGCCAGGCGACGGTTTTAAAGTGCTGTGACCAGCTGACCCCTGCAGCTGCTTTGCGTTGATAGGATAGGTAAAGGGAGGTGCCGGCAATGAACATAAAGGCGGGCTGCACCAGATCCCAAAAGTAGAGGCCATGCCATTCATGATGGAAAAAGTGATGAATGATGGCTTGTGGCCAGCCACCTTTATATGTTGCGGATAAGGAGGTGTAAAGCTCACAGCTTTCTGCTGCCAATAAGATCATGATCAGCCCGCGCATAACGTCGAGCGATAAAATCCGTGTTTGTACTTTCTTTTCTTCCATTTGATCTGAGCGTTTTATACTGTTATTAATCGTCCATTCCTAATAGATAGGCCGGTTGCCCATTGAGCGGTACACTGCCTAATTGGGCAGACCAATCGTTCTTAGTAAGGGTAATGCCTAGACGTAAGGCGGTTCCGGTAAGGCCTTTTAATTTGCTACGGTCTATACGCATTTCAAAACGGGTTTGATTACCGCTGCTTTCAACGGTGCCGAGACTGTAATAATCGCTAATAGACTGCTGAACAAAACTGAAATCTACCTGGGCTCCATTATGGTAGAAAACGTCTAATGCGCCGTCTAATAGGGGGCCTTCTAAGAGGATGTCATAGGCTCCTTCTGTAAAGGTTCCGGTTAGTAAACCACTCGCTGCACTGTTGTCGCTATCGATGTAAAAATCGAAAATGTCTCCGTTCGCCGGGCTTGTGTTCAACTCCATATAGAGGTAAATATAGTTACCATCATAATCTAATTTAAGTGTTTGGGCAATACCGCCGTTTGGGCCTGGATTGAGTACATGTTCTGTAACATTTTCCCAGTCTGCCAGGCTTCCATCGTCTATCCGGACAGGCGAGCTTTTGGCGATCATGATGACGGTTGATCCTTCATAGGTGCTGCCGTCAACGGTGGCATATAGGGTGGGTACGTATTTTCCTTTACCGGGGTAATGGTGGGTAGGGCTTTCTTCGGTCGATTCTTCACCATCGCCGAAATCCCATCGGAAGGATTGGGCGCCTGTTGTTTTATTCATGAACTTAACTTCATTGCCGCTGACCTCAAGTTCATAAATGACGTCTATTGCGGGTATAACGGCCTGTTCGTCTTTACAGCCTGCTACTGATAACAGGGTTGTAAGAACGATGAATGGATATAATAACTTATTCATGTTTTTGCGATTTAGGGGTTTTGGGTGGCGAGTGGATTACTGAGTATCTCATCAATAGGTAAATAATAGATCGTACGGGGATGCTCCCAGCTAAGGGTCATATTGGCATAGCCGGAAGGTTTGCGCGATAAATCAATGTCTGATTCCCGTAAGCCGGGTAGGTGATAACCCCAATAGGTGCGTTCTAAGTTACGCTTGTTGCGGTACAGGTCAAATACCCGATGTCCTTCGAAAGCAAGCTCAATACGTCTTTCGTTTAAGACGGCATCCAGTGCACTGAGCCCGCCGGGTAATTGGCGATGATATAACACATCGCTAAGTCCTCGATTTTCACGGATGATGTCCAGGTCATCCAATGCCTCGGCTGTTTGCCCGAGCTTAGCCTTGGCTTCTGCCCGGTTGAGGTATAGTTCAGCTAAGCGGAACATAATGGGCGAGCTGAGATTCGGATTGCCGTCTTGATAGGAAAATTTGCGAATATAGCGAATGGGGATACCGTTCTTACGTTCGGTTGCCCCACTGCCACTGCCAGGGGCTTCGATGTAGGTGAAGCGAATATCCTGGGGATGCGCGTTCATGAGGTCTATCAGCGATTGGGAAGCAAATTCTTCTCCCCAACCGGAGTTGCCATCTGAGTATACCATAGAAGCAATGGAGCCACGTCCGTAGTCGTCTACCGTGGTGAAGGCAACGCAGAAAATGGTTTCACTAGCAGCGGTGGCGTTGGGGAAAAGCGTGGGATAGGTGCCGGGCGTGCTCAGTGTGAATTTTCCGGAATTGATCACTAAATCGGCATATTCAATGGCTTTGGCGTTATCTTCTTTGTAGAGATTTACACGGGAGAGCAGCGCCCAGGCAGCTTCTTTAGAAGCGTACTGCGAGCCTCGGGAGCTGTTCATGAGCTCGGCTGCGGTAGTGGCATCTGCTAAGATAGAAGCATACACTTCTTCTACGCTGGAACGGGCTTTGGCGCTTCCTTCGCTGAGGGACAATCGTAAAATAATGCCCGGCGCTTGGGGGTCACTTGTATAAGGTTTGGCGAATAAGCGAACAAGATTGAAATGGGCGAAGGCACGTAAAAAGTAGCATTCTCCCAATAGCTGCTGTTGAGCGGCATCGCGCTCGGTTATTTGCTCAACGGCTTCAATGACGGTATTGGCTGTATTGATGATTTTATAGGAAATGTACCAGAAAAAGCGGGTATTGGCTTGGGTGGGTGCATGGTCTTGGGTAAAACTATAGAAGAAGGGATCGGTAGTTACCTGACCACAGACGATATCGTCGCTCGCAAAATCGGAGAGATGATAATATTGCCGAAGATACATATTGTTGGTGCTTATCACACCATTGAATTCGACACGATCTTTAAAAAGCGAATAGGCGCCGTTCAGGGCATTCTGCAATCCATCGGTGGTGGTTACCAGGTTGCCGGTGGTGATGGCGTCCGATGGTTCTACTACGAGGCTACAACTGCCCAAGAGGGTGCTCAGCAAAAGGACGATTATGGATTTTTGTATGTTCATGGGACTAAGATTAAAACCTACAACTGATGTTAAATAGAAATTGCCTGTTATTGGGATATTTAAAGTCGGCCACACCGGGCATGGTCCAACTTTCGGAGATAATGGTCGTTTGCGGATCTTGCCCCAGAAAGTCGGTAAAGGTGTAGACATTATCGGCACTCAACCCGATGGTGACATCTGCCATTTTTAATCGTTCTTTGACAAATTTTTCGGGTAGACTGTAAGACAGACTAATGTTCCGAATGCGGAAAAAGCTACCATTTTTCAGGAACCTGGAAGAAGGCTCGGAAGCATTGGCCGCATGTTGTGGACTGGGTTCGGTGGCGATATCGCCTGGTTTTGCCCAGATGAGGGTTCCTTTCGGTCGTTGCACCTGATTGTAATAGGGCTCATTACCATCATTGAATACGTAACGCAAGTCATTGCTGAAGACTTTGTTCCCTTGACTAAACGCGGTACTTACCTGTAGGTTGATACGGCGATACCGTAGGGAGTTGTTGAAACCTCCCTGATAACGGGGAAGTGCTGAACCGACTTCTTGCTGGGTGGCTTCCGCGTAATTGGGTGTCATCTCCCGGGCAATAACCCGACCTTCGCTATCTTCGATCAGTTTTTCCCAGAGGGCCGCACCTGTTGCCGGATCTACGCCTCCCCACTTGGGCATGTAAAACTCGTATAGATTGCCACCGTTCCGATAGATTTGGGATACGCTTCTGGAGGTTGTACGCACGATATCGGCGGGTAATCTTGATAGTTTATTGCGGTTAAAGCTAATGGTCAGATCGGTACTCCATTCAAAATTTTCACGGTGTATGTTCTTGCTATTAATGCCTAACTCAATTCCTTCGTTGTTGACCCGGCCGGCATTGTCCCATTTCACCTCAAAACCGGCAGATAGCGGTTGGGAAACTTGGAGCAGTAAATCTTTGGTGATGTTTTTATAAGCGTCAACGGTGAGGTTTAGGCGACTGAAAATACCCAAATCGATACCGACGTTGTATTGATGCTTGCTTTCCCAGGTTAAGTTGGGATTAGCCAGCTGATAAGGGATGGCACCTACAGAGGAGTTGTATTGGCTGGCCAGTGAAAAGAGCCCAAGAAAACGGGAAGCACCAATGTCCTGTGTGCCGGTTACGCCGTAGCTGGCCCGTATCTTGAGGTTGTCCAACCAGTCGATAGCGCTTAAAAAGGATTCCTTGCTGGCATACCAAGCACCGGAAATGGCGGGGAAGGAAGCATATTGATTGCCCGGTGGAAAGGCGGACGATCCGTCTACGCGGAAGGACGCTGTTAGGAAATATTTCCCGGCATAATTATAATTTACCTGCGAAATAAGGGATTGCATGGCCGACCGATCGAAGTAGCCGTTTACCATTTGGTTATTGGAAACAACATTCAAGACACGCAAGCCCTCAGGCAGACCTCTTCCGGATCCGCCCGAATATTCGTTTCGTCCGCCTTCAAAGGCTACGCCGGCGAGCCCGTTAATATGATGTTGCTGCAGGTCGAAATTAAAGCGCAACAGGTTATTGGAGATGCCGCCATAGAATAGAGAATTGGACTCTTCAAGATACCCGGTACCGTTATAGGCACCGGCCACTAAAGGTGAAAAGTAATTGGTGGCTTTGTTGTATCCGGCAGATACCCTGGTGGCCGATGAGAAGCTGAGCCAGGGAACAATCTGATACTCAAAGGTGAAATCATAATTGGCATCAAAACCTTTATAAGGATGATCGGAGTTTTTAATGGTATGAACGGGGTTTACTTTATCTCTCGACCACCATCGGAAGGGTACATTGCCATCTACATATAGGGCTTGCCCGTTTTCATCGTAGGGATTATCCCAAGGAAGGTTCAGGAAAGCATAATACATGTCCATATAATCGTAACTATTGCCAATACTTCCGCTGATGTTGAGGTTGTTTCTAACGTGTATTTTTTCGGAAAAACGATAGGTGCTGTTGGCACGTAGGTTGAGGCGCTTGTATTGGGTATTCAAAAAGGTGCCTTTTTCGTCATAATAGGAAGCGGCGGCATAGTAGCTGTTTTTTTCGGTTTTTCCCCGTACGGAGAAATAAATATTGGTAGTAGGGGAAGCTGAGAAGAGCTCACCTGTCCAATTGTAATTCTGATCGCGCAAACTAAGCGGACGCTCGCTGTAGAATTTAAGTAAATCTATTTTGTAGGAATTGTTAGGCTCGCCAACGATATAATCGCGGTACAGGTTTTTATGATGCTCGTACAGCATGGCACCATCCATCATTTTCATGGTGCCGAAATCGGCTGTCTTTACCCCGGATGTGGCTCGGAATTCAAAGATGTTTTTGTTGTCAAAGGCTTGTTTGGTGGTGATGATCATGACACCTGCATTGGCTTGCGAACCGTACATAGCGGTGGCACCGGCATCTTTGAGGATCGTGATACTTTCAACGTCGTTTGGGTCGTAATTGCCGCCAATGATGCCATCTACTACAACGAGCGGGCTTTGTGAGGCGTTGATGGACGATACGCCGCGAAGACGTATTTCCGGACTGGCACCGGGTTGACCGGAGCTGTTTACAACTTGTAAACCGGCTACTTTTCCTTGTAGCATCGTCCCCACGTTATTGGCGGTAACGTCGCGGAGCTTTTCGGCTTTTATCGTAGTGACGGCACTGGTTAACTCTTCTTCTTTCACTTTGCTGTAACCAACGCTGACCATCACTTCTTCTAAAAGCGCGAGGTCTTCTTCTAAGGTGATATTTAGAAAAGACTGACCGGCCGACTGCTCCTGCCTTTTGTACCCCATATACTGGAAGATCAATACGGGATGCTGCCCTTGCAATGTCAAGGTGAAAGAACCGTCGGCTTTGGTGGAGGTACCGTTGCTCGTTCCTTTTTCCAGTACGCTTACACCACCAAGTGCTTCGCCTGATTTGGCGGTTACTTTACCGCTAATGGTAAGCTGCACCACGACTGCCGGCTCCTGCTGACCGGATTTGCTTGGGGTAAGAATAATGGTTTCGTTTTTGACGATGTAGGTGAAGGGTTGATTTTTAAAGATTTTTTCAAGTGCTTCGGCGATGGGGGTGTTTTTGAGCTCGATACTGATGGGGGATGCCTGTTGGAGGTATTCGGCGTCATAGATAAAAGTGTATCCACTACTATTTCTGATTTCGTTGATGACATGCGCTAAGGAGGCATTGCGGACACGCAGCGATACTTCTTGAGAAAATACGCTTGCCGAGGCAAATAAACCAAAACTTAATACGAAAAAGACGGTCAGTTTCATTTTCAATAGGTGTTTAGTTGGTATCCTGATAACAGGTATAGGCTTATAAGTAGCTGCCTGCATAACCTTACAAGCATCTTCGTTAAAATTCATACTTTTGTAAATTAGGTGATCAATTTCTGATGTTTATGCTAAATTGGATGTGTTTGCCTATTTGTCGGAGATGCTGGTAACATCTCCGACATCATTTAGGATTCTTTGTATTTCTTATCTTATAAAGACACCCTCCTTTCCGTTAACTTGAATTTGGTGTTACTGGTGAGCGCAATCATTTCGAGCAGTGCTGATAGCTTTACATCTTTCGGTAACACAGCATATAGATATTTTTCGGGCATTTGTTTGACATCGATTTCTACATCGTACCACCGGGCAATTTGCTGCATGGCATCGGCCATTTTGGTGTGATGAAAAACAAAGTATCCATCTTTCCAGGCTACGAAATCTTTTGCTTCTACCGAAACCTTGTTAAGGGTTCCGTTGCGGTGCACGTTGATGGCCTGTTGATTGGGTTTGAGGATGCCCGTACCTGCCGGTATGCCCTTTGCCTTGATTTTGACACTTCCTGAAAGCAGGGTGGTAACGGTTTGTTGCTCATCGGTATAGGCTTTTACATTAAAGCTGGTTCCGAGTACTTGTACTTGTTGATGTGCAGTTACTACCGTAAAAGGTTTAAGGGCTTTTTTTACTTCGAAGTAAGCCTCGCCTTCTAAAAATAGTTCGCGTTTATGGGCGGAGAAGGTGACGGGAAAACGCAGACTTGACCCTGCGTTTAGCCAAACTTTGCTTTGATCGGGAAGAACCACCTGATATTGCCCACCAAGGGGTACACGGATTTGGTGATACTGGACACTATCTTGCGGTCTACCGGCACTTTTGTAAACTAATAAACCCACTTTTGGATTGTGGAGGCTAATTTCCACTGTTTTTTTTAGCTCCTCGGACGTGTTACTGTCGAGGGGTATCTGACGGCCATCTGCCAATGTCAAGATGGCCTTATGGGTGCCTGCTGATACGTCGTAGGGAATGGCCTTGGCTACCGCCGGATTTCCCGTGTTTATTTTGTTCGTACGAAGATTATAATAGGCGATAAGACCCAGCAATAGAAGGATACTGGCAGCATAGGGAAGCAGGGCGATGAAAGGTTTTTTTTTGCGGGTGGATGTGATGGGCGGATAAAGACCTTCTTCCAGCTGTTCATCCATCTCCTTTAAGAGTGCGGAATCGATCTTTCCTTCGCGTAAAAGCTTAAAGAAAAGAAACTCTTCTTCTTTGGTGGCTGTTTTATCTTTATATCGTTTTATGAGCGTTTTGTAAAAGCCTAGATCGTCCATTGCTGAATCTCATTTTAACTATGACAATCGGGAAGGCTAGGAGGGCAAGAAAAAATGATTTTTTATAAGAATAATTCGGTAAGGAACGAAAATACCAGGGATACGGTAATGTCGAGATGTTTTTCTACGAAGGTTTTCAAGAACCGCAAAGACTCGATCATATGGTGTTTGATGGAACTGCGAGAAACACCGGTTTCTTCGGCTGCCTCGGCATAGCTTTTACCTTCTTCTCTGCAAAGTAGAAAAATTTCGCGCGAACGCCTCGGTAGTTTATCGAGCTGAAGCTTCAACAAACGGAAGTATTCTTTATCTTGTATGTGAAGGTAGGTGCTCTCGTAACCGTTGGGGGAAATGTAGTTGCTGAGTTCTTTGCTAGCGGCTTCGGCATGGGCCATTTTTTTGAGTGTATTAAGGGCGAGGTTCTTGGCTACAACACGTAAATAAGCTTTAAGGGATTGAATGTCGGCAAGGGAACTTCTTTTTTCCCATATTTTAATGAACAGTTCTTGACATAAATCTTCTGCTAGATCGGTTTGTCTTACATAATGAAGGAAAAAGGCGTAGATAAACGGGCGATAATTTTTATACAGCGTATCGAAAGCACTTCTGTCGCCACGACTAATACGAGTAAGGAGTACTTGTTGATCCATCATTGGTGTTTTATGGTAAGCCATTGAGCCTTCTAATGAAAACTGATAAGCAATTATCTGCTAGCACCGCCTCGTTGTGATATGGTTTGTAACTGGTTTTACGGCGTTCGTATATACAATGCTAAAAAAAGTATTCGAAGTTCACAACTATTTGACAAACGCAACCGTTTGCTTAATTTGAAATCAACCACTTTGGGATTGCACAAGAGGGGTGGTTTCGCTAAGTTTGTATCAGCTATGGAAAAACCGGTTAATGCAGATGAGTTTGTAGCACGTTTTATGGTGGGTAATATGGACCACCTACGTTATCAGCATGCGGCGGTAAAGGTGTTTCGGCTCAGTGAAATTGCGCCTTATATCAAGATCCCGGTACCACCCATACTCTTTGGCTATAATTTGTTGGTGCACATTACGGAAGGATCTTTTGCACACCAGGTCGGTTCGAAGGTGTATACGGTGAAAGCACCGGCAATTCTTATTAGCACCTATGGTAATATCGCGGCCATCAAATCTGTTGATATTTCGGCAAAAGGGCATTGTGTTTTGATCAACGATAGTGCCATGACTTCCATTTTTCGGGAGCAGGAGATTTTAAACATCTTTACCATTTCACCATTGCTGAATTTAACGGTTGAAACGAGCCTCGGACTTCATCAGCTTTTTAAATTGCTTTATGAAGAATCGCATACGCCTGACCCCTACAAGGAGCTGGCCGAAAGTCTGCTGAAGTCTCTGCTGTTGAAGATTATCAAACTCTCGGCATCAAATCATAGCCTTAGCAGAACACAGGAGATTGCCACCTTATTCAAGCAATTGGTGCATAAACATTGCCGGAAACAGAAGCATATTGGCTTTTATACCGACAAGCTGGCGATCTCGGCCAACTATTTAAATCGATGTGTGTCGGCTGTTTACAATAAATCATCGAAACAACTGATACTGGAGGTGCTGGTGATGCATGCACAGTTGATGTTATTTGAATCCAGTAAAAGTGTATCCGATATTTGTTATGAGCTGGATTTTCCGGATCCATCGTACTTTTCGCGTGTATTCAAAAAACTAGTAGGCATGTCTCCTACCGATTATCGCCACTCTATAAAATAATAATACAGGGCATATGCACGATTTGTCCTAGTCTTCGCACAGAATCAAACAGGTTTTTGTATTTGTGATCAGTAGCTTTGTGTTAGTTGATTGTAAATAGTATACCACCATGATAAATATAGCAGCGCCTACCCATGAAGTCCAACGTTTTGATGTCTTTATAAAGGCATTCAGGAAACACCTCGCGAACTTGTTTAATGCAAGATATGATTACAATGCCCTCAGTTTGAAGCGGGGGCTGCCACCTAGTTTTTTGAGTGAAATTATGGATATGCAGCCGCTTGCCGTGGCAATTCCTGAAAACTTTGGTGGACGCGGAATGCACGTAAGGGAATGCTTACAAGTACTATCGGCAGCATCTTATGAGTCCTTATCGCTTTCGCTCATTTTTGGGATTAATATTGCCCTGTTTTTGGAACCTTTTGCCAAGTATGGGCATGTGGGAATGAAGGAGCAGGTGTTTAACAAGTTTTTGGAGCATAAGGCGATGGGGGGCTTGATGATTACGGAACCGAATTATGGTAGTGATGCACTGAATATGCAGACTTGCTACACGGAACTGGAGGCCGGCTACCGGATTAAGGGTGAAAAGCATTGGCAAGGCTTAACCGGAGAAGCCGATTTCTGGTTGGTGGCGGCTCGTAGAAAAAATGAGCAGGGTGAGTTGGTACGCGATATTGATTTCTTTTTAACGGATAACGCCTGCGCAGAACAGCAAATTGAGGTAAAACAGCGTTTTAACAGTTTGGGACTTTATGCGATACCCTATGGCTTGAATCATATTGATGTAGAAGTGCCAATGACGCATCGCTTGAATCCGGAGAGTACAGGCTTGAAGTTGATGTTGGATACCTTGCATCGTAGCAGGTTACAGTTTCCTGGGATGGGGATGGGCTTTATTAAACGATTGTTGGATGAGTCTTTGCGTCACTGCAAAGAAAGGCAAGTGGCAGGTCTCCGTTTGTACGAAATGGATGCGGTGCAATTTCAGCTATCGCGCATACAGGCGGCTTATACCTTATGCTCGGCTATGTGCTCTTATGGGGCAGCGGTTAGCTCGATTGAACAGGATGTTTCCGGGAACGGAATTGATGCAAACAGTGTAAAGGCCTTGGTAACAGATTTAATGCATGAGTCGGCACAAATGGCGCTACAACTGTCGGGCGCTAACGGGTATCGTTTAGATCACTTAGCGGGCCGGGCCGTGGTGGATAGCAGGCCCTTCCAAATCTTTGAGGGTTCTAATGAAATGCTTTATACACAGGTCGCCGAATCGGTGGCGAAACTTATGCGGAAGCATAAAGAGCAAAATCTACTGCGCTTTTTGAAAACTTATACGCTGACGGCACAGGCGGTGCCTTATTTTGCCAAAAGCCTGGATTTTACTTTTCCGGAACAGCCGAAGAAACGAGATTTGTTAACCTTGGGTAGAATAATTGCACGGGTGATATGCTTTCAGATGGCGGTTGTGTTACAGGACGCCGGTTTTAATCGCGAGTTGGTGGCTATTACGCAAAAACATGTGGAGATGGATTTGGAAATGTTTGTCGGCCAACTCCATGCGAATAATGATGCCGTAGCGCTGATGGACTATGAAGAGCAGGCATCGTGGGCAGATTTTGTTTAAAGCCGGCCTGGTTCGAAATCAAGGCAGACGGAATTCATGCAATATCGTTTGTGCGTAGGTGCAGGGCCGTCATCAAAGATATGACCTAAATGCGAATCGCAACGGGAACATTTTACTTCAATACGCTGCATACCGTAAGAATTGTCTTTTTTATAGTATACGCTTCCGGCCCGTGATGGTTCAAAGAAACTTGGCCACCCGCAACTACTGGCAAATTTGGCATCGGAACGGAATAATTTATTGCCGCAAACAGCGCAATAATAAGTTCCTTTTATTTCACTATCCCAATATTTACCGGTAAAGGCTCGTTCGGTCCCTTGTTTACGCGCCACTTCGTAAAGATCAGCGGAAAGGATTTTTTTCCATTCTTTATCGGATACACTTAAATGTGTGGTGTCTCTACGGGAATAATAAGGGTTTGACTTTTTCATGTCCTGTGCTTTACTTTGGCAGCTCGCTAGCGTAAAGAGACCAATACATAGTAGCGTTGAGAAAATGCATGTTTTCATCGTTCAATCATTTAAATTTTGCCTTGCGCTTTCAGCTTGTTTTTGAAAACTTTTCTGAATTTATCCAGTTTGGGTTTGATAACCATCTGACAATAAGGCGCAGCTGAATTATTGATATAATAGTCTTGGTGGTAATCTTCAGCTTGGTAAAAGCGAGTGTAGGAGGCTAGCTGGGTTACGATAGGTTTTTTATAGGCATGCTCTTCATCGAGCCGTTTGATGTAATAGGTAGCCAATTCCTGCTGTTTTTTGTTGTGGTAGAAAATGGCTGATCGATATTGTGTACCGATATCGTTGCCCTGTTTATTTAATTGAGTTGGATCGTGAGCTACAAAAAAGGCTTCCAATAACTCGTCGTATGTTATTTTTGACGGATCATACACAATATTGCACGCTTCTGCATGTCCGGTATTTCCGGCACACACTTCTTCATAGCTTGGGTTTTCAACATGTCCTCCGGTATAACCCGAAGTTACGCTTAATACGCCGTTCAGCTGTTTGAACTGTTCTTCCACGCACCAAAAACACCCTGCGGCAAAGGTTGCCGTATCAGTTTTTATAGCGCTGCTCGGTATCATTTTCTCTTCGTTAACCGAAATGGACGTTTTTTCTGTAGGTTGTTCTTGCGCATTGCAGGCCCCTAAAGGCATGAGTAAACACAACAGGGTGAAAACATCCCGCATTCCGTATCTTCTTTTAATCATTTCCATCTTCGTCATTTTTTTTAAGCACAGGTGCCTCTGGAAAATCAAGCGGCACTTGCATCGTTTTTGCCAAGAAGTTGCTCATATAGCTTTCTCCCATGGTTTCCAGAACATCTAGTAGATGCTCTTTCGTATAGCCCGCATCAAAGAAGGCATCTAATTCATCGGTGATGTTTTTACCTTTGCGTACTGCCATACTTTTTACTAAACGGGCGAGCGTAGCAAGTTTGGTGTCGAAATTTGCGTTTCCGTCACGTAATTGCATGATTTCCTCCTCACTGAATCCATTCAGTTTGGCAATCATGGTATGAGCGCTGAGGCAATAAAGCGAATTGTTCAGCTGGGCCATCACGAGGCTAACGGCTTCACGTTCTTTTAAAGAAAGACTGTTTTTCCGACCATGAAAGCGGTAGAAGGTTCCAAATGCATGATTGGAATGCATCATGGATAGATAGAGGTTTGGCACGTGCCCGAGTTTTTCATCAAAATATTGAACATAATTTCTATTTTCCTCACTGATCGCCTGTATGAGGGGCATCTCGATAGTTATCATAGCTTGGCTCTTTTAATCACGCTCTTCGGTTGTTCTGAATTCGGAAATATTATGCCCGGTATGCTGTTTAAAATATTTGCTAAAATGGGCAGGGCTTTCGAAACCGAGTTCATAGGCAATTTCTTTAGCCGATCGGTCGGTATAATGGAGGTAGCGTTTGGCTTCCAGGATGATTCTGTTACGAATAAGAACAGAAGGGGCCGACTGTTTTAGCAAGGCAAATACATTACTTAGGGTTTTGGGTGATTTATTCAGCAGGGCAGCATAAAATTTTACCTCGTGCTCGGTTTTGAAATTCGCCTCCAAGAGAAGGGAAAATTTCCGCACAATATCCATCTTTTCGTCCGGATTCAGCTGATAGCTTTCATGCTGCTGCTTGGCAATACGGGTCACCTTAATGATGACGCGTTTGAGCAGCGTCCGTAGCATTTCCCCCTGAAAATTATCCCTGACCTTTAATTCACGGGAAAAAACATCCGCTAGATGCTCCATTTCGCTCACTTCTTCCGGTTCCAATCGAATAAACATGGGATGCTGAATGCCGTAGAAGAGAAAACCGACGCAGCCTACTTCCGCGTCATGATCTACAATGCAATAAAACTCGCGATTGAATTGCCAAGCAACGAGGTTTTCCGGATGCTCAAACCGAAAATGTTGATTGGCTACCAAGGGTAGGATACAGGTTTGGGGCATAATGTATTCAATTTCATCGATGATCACGCGCTGGGATTCTCCGCGATTATAAACGAATGTATTGATAGGGACGGGATTTCCTTCCCGTATACCCTTCCCTGCGAGCAGTCGGTTGTTGCTATGCATGACAAACCGACCCAATGTTCTGTTTTCGATGTATTCACTGATCATTGTCTACCGCTCAATTTTTATCAAATCTATGGATTATCATGCCAAAATTTCTTTCCTAGCTTTTTGTTTTTGCTTGTTTCCCGAAGTCGATGAGTTTATCGCCCGTAACAAAGCCTACTTGCCGCATAAGCAACTTCCCTTCGGGACTGAAGAAGAGCAAGGTAGGATAAGCGCTTACCTGCCACTTTTCGGCTAATTTTGGCCCCTCTCCTTTTTCCATGTCAATACGGTAGTTAATGTAATTGGTATTGTAATAACTGGCCGCATGGGTCTCTTTGAAGGTTCTTGATTTCAACAGTTTACAAGGTGCACACCAAGAGGTATAAGCGTCAACGAAGATATATTGACCACTCTTTTTGGCTCTTGTCATTACATCTTTCCATTTACCTTCTGTAAACCGGATTTCGCTTTCCGTTGTCATCGCTTTTTCTTTCATTTGAGCAGCCAGCTTGATCGGTAACAGCCAGCAAAAAGGAATGATCAGGAAACTACTTAAACAGATTTTTATGTACTTCATGTTATAGTTCTTTATAGAGGGTTTGTGTTACAGCTTTCAATAGCTCTGTACTGAGCCTTTGCTTGAAATCGGGATTAATGTACTCATAGTGTATTTTCCCACTTTTATCGAGGATAAAGACGGAAGGTACGGGTAATAGGAGATCTTGATTCATACCACCGGTGGTTTTGGGCAACATTTCCCAATACGCTTTCGGGGCCTTAAAAGCTAATCCGAATTGCTTGGATGCATTTAAATCGGCATCGGAAAGTAGGGTATAACCCAGATGCTTTTCTGTTGCAGAGGTCTGTAATCCATCAGGACTGTCCGTGCTAATCGCGATTAACTGATAACCCATTTTTTCCAACTCGGGCATTAATTCTTGCAAAGCGGCGAGTTGTTTGCTGCAGTACGGACACCAACCACCTCGATAGAAAACAAGTATGGTGGGCTTAGTCGCTACCGCCTGATGGAGTTCGAAGTCTTTACCGGAAACATCTTTCAGTGTGATCATCGGGATTGTTTCGCCGGTCAGTAACGGACTGATATCTTCGGGTGACTCAGGAGCCTTATACATCAAATCCATTCCCTCTTTTTTCATCATTTTCTCATCGTTCTGCATCGAATTTTGACCGAAGGTATTTGTTGCTATGATTGCACTCATAATCGACAAAAGAGTCACTTTATAGATCAAATGGAAAGACTTTCCTGTTGTATTCTTCTTTTTCATTTGTAAGTTAAATAGCGTTCTACTTTATTTATACGAGTTCTTTGGCCAAGGGAAAGTCGACAGGTACCTCGGTTACGGCATGTAGTAAATTGCTGATTGTTCTATCACCAATTAACATAATTAAATCAACGAGGTTTTCTTTGGTATAACCTGCTTCAAAAAAGGCAATCAATAGCTTACGGTCAATCTGCCCCTTTTTTTCAGTGATCTCTTTGGCTAGCTTTACCAAGGTGTCTAATTTCGGATCGGAAGGAATGGTTCCGCCCCTAATGGCCAGGGCCGCATTTTCTCCAATACCCGTCGACCGTGCAATGAGGGTGTGGGCGCTGAGGCAGTAAATGCAATTATTCACCTGACTTACTACCAGATTGACAGCTTCTACTTCTCGATGGCTAAGAGAGGTGGAACTATCTTCTAAGGTGAGATAAGCTTCTAATGCATGTTCAGAATAGGCCATTACATTGTAGAGATTGGGGATTTTACCGAAGGATTTTTCCATCTTCTCGAAGAGCTTTTTATTTTTTTCGGAAACTTCTTCTTTTGTTAAAATATGGAATGCATTTTTCATTTTTATTATTTTTAATGATGGGCGAGATGCATTGCTACAAGCTCGCCCATCGCACTAAGCATTGATTTATTGGAGCGTGACTTTGATAATGTGATTGATTTCGGGTAATGTGGTAAATGCATTGGGATTAGGCACTTCTTGAATAGGCTCACTTTCTTCCAGCGGGGTACCTGCCAAATTAAACTGGGTGATACCGGCTCCGGGGAATTGATTGACGGCCGTTCCGTTATCGAATAAGCCTATTGAGCTAGAAATATCTCCTTTTTGAGTGGCATCTACACCATTATCTTTACTGGCGAAGAACCAATCGTTCGATAGTCCATACATCGTGGCAATTGCCAGCCGATCCCCTTCGGCGATACTCAATTGCTGCGAGACACTGCTTCCTGCCTGTTCTCCTACTTTTGGTAACAACACCGTTGAATTGGCAGCGGGTAAAACGTAAACGGCTTTTACACCCTCAACTGTTTTGAGATGATCGGCCAATATGCTGGCGTCTCCTTGTTGGGCAAGCTCTTTTAGACCTTGTCCGCGATCGTTCTCGCCGACTTTATAGATGGGATTGTCTATATCCTTGTATACAACGACCAATATCGGTGATAAAGGGGTAAAAATGCCGGTTTGGCTTTGGATATATTCTCCGAGCACGCTGTTGTCGCCCATTTCTGCAATGTTTGTTAAACCATTTGCGCTTGGCTTACCGGATTCATACAAGGGTGTTGGACTTAAAAGATCGCCTCCGGCAATGTAGGAAATTGCCCATACACCCGGACTGAAAGGGGTTGGGTTGTTGGTGTTTCCGGAGGTATTGTTGATGGTGAGCGTAAAGGTTGAATTACCTTCATAATGTAGACTGACATTCATCAGAGCTGAGGCGGCAGCATACGTGTTTCCCTGTGCATCGGTACCGGCAACTTCGGTGATATTTTGAGTAGCTGTTTCTGCGGTACCTGGATGACTTACGGAAGCACCGGGTACTTGATTGATACGGGTACCGTTATCCCATAGTTTGATCTGGTCGGATACATCGCCTTCAATAGGGGTGCCGTCTTCTTTGTAAAGGGTAAGGCCCGGATTTTCGGGTGCAAAGAATAAATCATTGGACCAGCCATACATGGTGGCAAAGGTGAGCGCTTGCCCTTTTGCTGCTGAGAATTGGAAGGATAGGGATTCTCCTGGCATAATCACCGGCGCAGAACCTTCATTTTGAAATGTTCCGGATTCAACCAAGGGGCGAGAATCTAATACGTTTTCCACCGTAATGGTAGAGGGTACTCCCATTTGTGACCCCTTGTCGTCATCTTTGTCGCAAGCCGTAAACAAGATCGGCAAGGCTGCCAGTGATAACCATACTAATTTTTTGTGTTCCATAATCAATGTCTTTAATGTTAACAAAACAAAGGTAGATTGGAGCAATGCCCTGAGTGATACCTGTATTTCCCGTAGATATGTCTGTATTTCCCGAATGTTGTGGTCCGTCAAAGGAAATTGTTAGGTATAAGGCTGATATACTCCGATAGTTTTAGTATATTCGCTGCTTATCAACCAATAAGTATCTAGATGTTGACATATTTACGATTCTTTTCTTTCGCGATAATTGGCGTGTTTTTAGTTGCCTGTAATAAGGACAAGATAGCATTCCAAGACGAAGAATTGGAAGTGATTACGCCTCATTATGAACTGCTCAGCTTCCACTATTTTCTAGAGGGAGATGATGGTGTCGATACCACAACGATTAAATTACCCGGTGCTGAATTGACGAATCCGGGCAGTAGCCTGAGCCAGCAAGATGTCAAGGTCAATTATGATGAACTGGTCAAGAAGTCGAATTTTTTACTTGATTCAATAACGCCGCTGCCGGCAGGTTTAATGCTGGATACGTTTCGGGTAAAGGTACCTTCAATATGGTATGCAGATAACCGTTACAGCTTTTATGCAAATAGCTTTCGATTAACTGCAGACCAGGAAGAACCCTATAAGCAATCGATCGAGGATGTCTTACACCTGCGGATTCCGCCCCGATCACGCTTAGTGGTCAGCGCTGAGATTGACGCTTATAACCTGACTTGTTCTTTCCGGGCTGTTTTTAGAGACCGCAACTCAGGCATACAGGATACGGTAAACGGTAAGTGGAAGGGTACGTTACGTTATGATAATTCGAGCATAAAATTAAAAGAATATCCACTTGCTGAAAAGGATACTTAACAAGCTTAATTAACCATTCAACCTGTCTTAAAGCCTCAAAAAGGGGCATAAAATATATTTTTCGTACCTTTGCACCCATGGCAATAGAAAAATTATATAAAAGCAGGTATATTTTATGTTATCCCGCTCAGGAAAAAAATATTGCCAAAATTTTTAAAGTCCCCCCTTGTTGGTTTTAAAAGAATAAGGATTTTAGGACTTTTATTATTTTATTGCGTTAACCATTTCGCCCTTGCATAAGGTCTGTACTTGAGGCCTTCGGTATTTGTAATTTTTACCTAAAATCCAATAATCGTTCAATGTACTAAACAATTCGGTGTTCACTAATATTTCATTCATATGGAAGAAACCAGACCCATCAAGATAAAAGTCGAAGACTTGATATTGATTTTTGGAAAAAATAAAGAAAAGGCTCTCCGGCTGTTAAAGGAGGGCAAATCAAAAAAGGAAATCCTGGAAACAACGCAGTGTACGGTTGGGGTTAACCGCGCAAACTTTGAAATCTACGAAGGTGAGTTTTTCGTGATTATGGGACTGTCGGGCAGCGGGAAATCTACTTTATTACGTTGTTTGAACCGCTTGATTGAGCCCACCGCAGGGAGCATTTATATTAATGGTGATGATGTAACCGGTAAAAACAATAAGGAACTGTTGGACATACGCCGTACGGAGATGAGTATGGTGTTTCAGAAATTCGGGCTGTTACCGCATCGGACGGTGATCGAAAATGTAGCCTTTGGCTTGGAGCTTCGGGGAGAGGGAAAGGAATCGCGCGAGCAAAAAGCACAAGAGGCTCTTGATACGGTTGGCTTGCATGGTTTTGAGCATCAATATCCCCCTCAACTTTCGGGTGGGATGCAGCAGCGTGTCGGTCTGGCACGAGCTTTAACCAATAACCCCGAAATCTTGCTGATGGATGAGGCTTTCTCGGCACTTGATCCTTTAATTAAAACGGAAATGCAAGATGAATTGCTGGACTTGCAGGATAAGGTGAAAAAAACCATTGTATTTATTACGCATGATTTGGACGAGGCGATTAAGCTGGGCGATCGGATTGTGATTATGAAAGATGGGGTGATTGAACAGATTGGTACGGCGGAGGAGATACTGACCAATCCTGCAACGGAATATGTGGAGGCTTTTGTTAAGAAAGTTGATCGGAAAGCCATTATTACCGCGGGCGCCTTGATGCATGAAAAGCCAACCGTGGTGCGCTTTGGAAAGGATGGGCCGGAAGGTACTTTACGTAAGATGCGAGCAACGGGATTGGATGTATTGCCTGTTGTAAATGATCACAACGAATTTCTGGGTTTTGTATGGGTGAAGGACGCGGTAGCAGCGGCAAAAAGACAAGAGAAAACCGTGGAAAGTATTATTCTTAAGGATGTGCCTTCGGTCACCACTGCTTTAACCGTAGAAGAGATGTTGCCTTTAATTACTTCAACACGATCGCCAATTGCCGTGATTGATGGTGATTCTAAACGATTGCTGGGGATAGTAACACAGAACTCACTGGTTATCGAGGCCACGCGATTTGATGAGCAGGATATTACGGAATTGAAAAAACAAGCGAATAACAATTAGCACATGGAAAAAATTATCGATATAGGGCAATATGTAGCGGAGGCCGTAAACTGGTTGACGGAAAACTTGAGGCCATTCTTTGATTTTATTAAAAATACGGGCAATGCGGGTATTGAGGGGGTTGAATGGATATTTGTGAGCATTCCTTTTTACGTCACGATTGCTTTGTTTACGTTTATAGCTTGGAGACGGGCGGGCAAAGGGATTGCGCTGTTTACTTTATTGGGTTTGGGGTTGATTTATCTGATGGGTTTTTGGGAAGAAACGATGCAAACTTTGGCTTTGATTTTATCTTCCACACTAATTGCTTTAGTGATTGCCGTGCCCTTGGGAATATGGTCGGCCAAGAACCAAACGGCCCATAAAATTATCCGGCCATTGCTCGATCTGATGCAGACGATGCCTGCTTTTGTATACCTCATTCCTGCGGTTCTTTTTTTCAGTATCGGGAAGTTGCCCGGAGCTTTTGCGACGATTATTTTCGCCATGCCACCTGCAGTGCGTTTAACGACACTTGGGATTGAGCAGGTACAGGGTGATGTGCTTGAAGCAGCCCGTTCATTGGGAGCAACGCAACGGCAAATATTGCTTAAGGTGGAATTACCTTTGGCCCTGAAAACGATTCTGACGGGCATTAATCAAACCATTTTGCTTTCCTTATCAATGGTGGTGATTGCCGGTATGATTGCGGCAGGTGGTTTGGGTGAAAAGGTGTTGGAAGGTATTAATAATCTGGACATTGGTTTGGGTTTTGAAAGTGGCTTAGCGGTGGTGATCTTAGCGATTATTCTGGACCGTATTACGCAATCGTTCGGGAATAGAAGCACAAGCAAAAGATAGGCAAAGATGATAAGATTTAAACAGATAGTGATGGGTGCGTGTTGCTGCATTTTTTTGAGCTGTGGCAAGCATGTAAACAAACGGATTAGCTTAGGGGTAGTATCCGGATGGGCGGAGGGGGAAGCCATGACTTTAGTGGCACAGGAAGCATTGAACAGGGCCGGATATCATGTTGTATTACAGAAGGCGGCACCGAACTTGTTGTTTGCTTCGATGGATAATGGGGATACGGATGCTTACATGGATGTTTGGTTGCCAAAGACACATGGAGATAAAGTAGCCCGCTTTAGCAAAATACACAGTACAGGGATTATTTATGAGGGGGCGCTTTTGGGTTTGGTGGTTCCGGATTATGTAACGATCAATTCAATTGATGAACTGAATAAGCACAAAAATCAATTTGGTGGCCGGATGATCGGTATTGAGCGGGGTTCGGGTATTGCAGCGGCTACGGATCGGGTACTAAAGGAGTATAACTTGGATTATGTGCAGTTGAATTCCTCAACGGTGGCGATGATTTCGGAATTGCAAAAGGCCGTTCGGGAAAAGCGATGGATTATCGTGACTGGTTGGAAGCCGCACTGGATGTTTGCTCGCTTCGACCTGAAATTTCTAAAGGATCCGAAGCAAGTATATGGTGAGGCTGAACGGATTGAAGCCTATGTTCGTGAAGGTTTGGATAAGGAGTTTCCGGAAGTGTACGGCTTTTTCCAACAAATTTCCTTTGATGATGAAACGATGTCAGACTTGCTCGCTAAAATGGAAGAAAGTAAAAATCAAAAAGAAACAGCGAAACAATGGGTTGATGAACATCAGGATCTTGTTAACACCTGGTTTCGGAAGCAGAAGAAGTGAAATAAATCGAAGGATCTTATAGATAACCTTCTTTCTCAACCCATACTTTTATTCGCGGTAAATGGATAGACTTCCTAACCACTAAATTAGCGGAAAGCTAATGTTAACGTTATCCCTGATTTTAGCGGGATTACAACGAACTCCTAATGCAAATAATTGTCGTTATATCACCGACGGTTTTTCCGCTGTTGGTTTTTGCAATGCCACGTAGTTTGAAATAATCGTTGGTTCGGGCTTCCTGCTGGACTTCCAACTGGATAACCTCGCCTGTTGATGCGAGATTGTCAGCTAGTAAAGTGCATTCGTTTACAAGGAGTTTGGCTTGCTTGTTCTGAAGGGCGTGATGAACAAAGGCTATACAAAGATCGTGAAGTACTCCCATCAGTACAGCTACAGGCAAGGCCGGATGATTGGGGAAATGGCCACTGCAATAGTGTTCCTGCACTTCACCTAAGGAAGCGGTTGCTCCTGTATCATATAATTTTAAATCATGCAATGTGTTTTTGCGTGTATAAGGGTTGGCCAGGGTAGGTAAGCAATCGCGATAGGTATGCGCAAAGAGCCTATTGAACATCGCTTGGGGGATAACATGAAAGCTGACATCGATACCACAGATCAGCTTGTTCTCCTCGTCGATGAGGCAAGCTTTGGCTTTAGCAAGTCGTTTATCAAATGAAATACACTCAGCCAAAACGGTGAGGGGCTTGCCAATCGCAAATTTTTCGTTTGAAACTCGTTTGTAGGTTCCCTTATGGGCTAAGTAGTAGTGCTTTGACTGGTTAGGGTTGATGGTAGCGCAAGCAACTGAACCGAGAATGGCAAGGTGCCGACAGGCTTCGGCCATTGTAATGGGTGATTGCTCGAATCCAAGAGGTGATTCGGCGATTACTTTTGCGGCGACGATATTGTCTTTTAATACATGGACGTCTTGAAGCGCATAATAAGGTGTATGCACGTCAATAAGTTGAAATAACTCTTCCCGCGATCGAGGCCCGCGATTGTTTTGGCTAAGGGAAGGGTCCAGGATTTTGGAATGGATAAGGGCTAATGATTCGGGGGTAATCGTTGCGAGAGCTTCCATATAATGTGTTTTAGTAATGAGCAATTAATAGATTCAGTGTTATGGTAATAAAGAAAGTAACTATTTATGCTTTTACGAAAAAGATTACACGGAATGCTGGTTTGCTTACACTAAAGCGTTGAATGAGAAAATCGAGGTTAAAAAGGTGTAAAATTTGAATAAATAAATAGTGACTGCTCATCACACCGTTCACGAAATGCTTGAGAAGAATCCATGGTTCCGAATAATTCTCGTGAAGTGCCAAATTGATAAGAGCTAAGCCTTATTTAAATTTCTTAATAAGTTTTTTTGTTGGTATAGCTTTTGTCTATACCGCTTTTTCCTTAACGAGGTATGAACTGTGAACGCTGCATGGGTTCACCATAATATGTGGGATATACGCCAAGCATCCAAGGGATGGAAAGTTTAATTGACAGCTATTGTTTTTTGTTCGCTCATCTCGATCGGGGGTAATTGCGGTTGCCATAGTTCGTAATAGTGACTCTTTTTTTTCATGAGCTGAAAATGTGAGCCTTCTTCTACTACCTGTCCGTCCTTCATTAAAATAATCTTATGGGCATGTACAATCGTACTCAAACGATGCGCAATGATAATGACCGTTTTACCGAGCGATTGGAAGGCGTGAAGCGCCTTTTGAATGTGATTTTCGGAACTTGTATCCAGCGAGGAGGTCGCCTCATCTAGAATAAGAATTTCGGGACGTCGGTATAATGCGCGCGCTATAGCGATGCGCTGTCGTTGGCCACCGGATAAAGCCGTACCGTTTTCTCCAATATAGGTGTTGAAACCATTGGGTAATTTTTCAATAAAAGGAAGCATACCCAGTGATGAACAGATTTCCATGATGTAGTTAATATCGGGCGTTAAGTCGCCAATGGCAATATTGTCGATGAGATTACCTGCAAATAGATCGATTTGTTGTGGTACAACCGATACGACTTGGCGGAGGCTTTCCAGCTTTACATATTTGATATCGAGGCCACCTATGAGGATACTACCGTTTTGGATAGTATAGATTCGCTGCAAAAGGGAAAGAAGTGTGGTTTTTCCGGAACCACTTTCGCCTACGATCGCCGTAACTTTACCTTTTTCGATATGCAGATCTAACTTTTCGAACACTTGCGTACGTGATCCGTATCGGAATGATACGTCTTTGAAGTGAATATCCCCTATTGATTCCTTACTTAACCAGACCTTTTGATCGTTGTCTTCGTGATGAAGATCCATGACCTCGAATAGCCTATCGGCAGCAATTAAAGCATCTTGCATGGTGCGATTCATATCGATGAGAGATTTCACAGGTCCGGTAAAATAGCCGATCAATGCGTAAAAGGAAAGTAATTCACCGGGGGTAATGGCGCCGTTCAATACAAAACTTGCACCGGCCCATAATAGGACGATGGTAAATAAACTGGAGATAAATTGATTGGTGTTACCAATCCAGAGCATGTTAACGGATGATTGATATACACTTTGCAGTAAATGGATGAAACGACTCTCTGTCTTAAGATTAGCAAACCGTTCTAATCCAAAACGTTTAATGGTTCCTATGGAATTGACCGATTCAACCAGTTGCGTTTCTAGATCAGCCGATCGTTCCATCATGGTACGTTGGGTTTTTTGATTCAGTTTATTAGAAATGAAATAGATGAGGCAATAAATGGGTATAACGAGTGCCATGATGATCGCCAGTTTCCAATAATAGGTAAACATTAAACCAAAAGAGAATAGGATAATAAAAATATTAACCGCAATGTTGACAAGTACATCGTTGATAAATGTGCGTATTTTAACGGCATCATTGATGCGCGAAATGATTTCTCCTACACGCATATTGTCAAAAAACTGTTGCGGTAGCTGTAACAAATGTTTGTAATAACCCAGGATGAGTCGAGCATCAATTTGCTGTCCACTTTGCAAGGTGAATATCGTTTTCGAATGATTGATGAAAAATTGAAGCAAAAGAATCATCATCATCATAAGCCCCAATAAATTCAGCAGGTTTTGATTGCCGTCCGGTAAGACCTGATCGATCAGTTTTTGGACAAAAATAGCGGTGGATAGCCCCAGGATCGTATAAATAACCGAACCGAATAATACTTGGGTAAAAACGGATCGGTGCGGTTTCAGTAAGAAGGCAAAGCGACGAAAGACGGAAACGCGTTCATTTCCTGTTCGGAAGTTTTCATTCGGCGCGAGGAGGATAAGTACACCGGTCCATTGGTCCTTAAAAGTCTCCAAGGGAACTTTGTGCATCTTTCCGTCTGCAGGATCCATGAGTTGCACATATTGTTTGCTGAGTTTATAGACTACAACATAATGGTGCAAACCATTTTTGAAAACAATGTGAGCGATTGCAGGTAAGGGTATTTTTGTTAAGCTGTCAAAGGTGCCTTTAACACCCTTTGCACTGAAGCCGAGCTGCTGTGCAGCTGAAATCATGCCTAAAACATTGGTTCCTTTTTGATCGGTATTCGCTAACGCGCGTATTTTTGCAATGGGCATCTTCAGGTTGTAGAAGCCGCTGATGGATACGAGGCAAGCTGCACCGCAATCCGTGATGTCATGTTGCTTTATTTTTATCTTTCCCATCTTTTATTTTTTAAGCAGCATTTTTCGGTTTGTTTTGACGTGGATCTAACCAATCATCCATTTTATCGTAAAGCAATTGAAAGAGCGATCGTTTTGCTACCATAAACCGAGCCTGGAAGCTGAGTCCTTTTTTTAACATGCCTTCATAACCATTGTTTAAACGTAAGGAGCTTTCTTTTAGGGAACATTTCGCCTGAAAGTAAGGTGATTTATTTTCGTCTAGGTATACATCACGTGAGATATCGAATACGGTACCGTGCGCGATGCCCCATTCATTATAATTAAAAGCATCAATTTGAAAACGTACGGGCTGATTGAGAGCGATTAAACCGATATCTTTTGGCAGAATGTGAACAGTGGCTATGAGGCCCGAATCGGGTGATATTTCGGCTACCGTTTCTCCTGCTGAAACAAAATTACCGGGTAAAAGGCCACTGAATTGTTGAATCGACCCTTTAATAGGGGCACGAACCGTGTAAAAATCTCGCTCTTGTTTATATTTATCGCGTTGTGCGTGTATTTCGCTCAGTTCTGTCTTTAAATTAACCAAATCATTCTGCCACTGTGAAATTTGCTGTTCTTGTACTAGTTTTCTTTTGGAAGTGGCACGATCTTTTTCATATACGAATTTCTCAAATTCTGCATCGGAGAGTACGCGTTTTTCGTGTAATAGCTTGTTGCGATTAAACGACAATAAAGCATTCGCTAAGGCTAAATCGGCTTCTTTCAGCTGTTGGATATATAGATTTTGTTGTTGGCTGTAAATAGAGGTTCGTAACGATAATTGGGTATTAAGGTTGTTTTTTTGCGTTACGAGTGCTGATAAATCAGTAATTCGTTGTTCAAGATCGGAGCTTTTCCGGGTTAGATAACCTGATTGTTCATCAATAACATCTGTTTGAATGGTGAATAGGATATCTCCTGCCGCTATGGATTGGTTTAGCTTGAAATAAATTTTGTCGATTCTTCCGGCCACAGGTGCCTTAACCATATTGCGTTCCGTGGAAGGGGTAAGGATGCCCGTACCTTCTACACTTACATGAACTCGAATAAAAAAGAGTGAAATAAAACCAATGCTTATTGCCAATAGGGTGATAAGATAGATGATTTTACTGTTATTGTAGTGGCGATTGAAATGGCCTTCGGTAGTGAAATTGGCAATTTCTGCAGGAAAAATAACCTTATTGTCCATATGCGAAAAATGAGGTGCCCAATCTCATCGGGCACCAGGTGTGAAATCTAGGCGAACATTTTTGGAAAACTTCCTTTGATTCCGCCAACAATAATGTCAATAATAGGCACCAAAATGGACCCGCCTGCTACCTGAACAAGCTCTTCTGCTGTCAGCTCTTTGATTTCAGCTGCTTCAACTACATTTTTTAATGTCTTTTCCATGTTTACAATTTGTTGTTAAATGCTTACTCTTTTCAAGATTTTCAGCTACCTCTGAAGGTAGAGGAGAATTTAGTATCCTCTTTATCCAAAATTACCGAGCTAAGTCAGGTGACGCAATCCCTGAAAACTGGTATTATCATAAATACCAGTTTTCAGGGATAGTATCGTGCCTATGCATTATATAATTTTACCATCGGTCATGATCAAAAAAGGAGATGCCGAAAACCTTAATTAATAGAGTAGGCCTAATTAATTTTTGTAAACACGTATGAATACCGAAATTTTAAATGCAGATTTCGTGCCTATGACACAGGCCGAACTTGAATCGACTAATGGCGGTTTAGGATTTTTAGCAACGGTTGCAGCCGGTGTGCTTATTGCAGGTGCTACAGCAGTAATTAGTGATTGGAAAGGCTTTAAAGCCGGTGTTGCAGAAGCATTTTAATTATTTGTTTAAATTAATTTAATAGATATGAAAAGTGAACAAATCATCGAACTATCAATGGATGAGCTTCAACTGATTGAAGGTGGGCACATTGATGAAAATACTTCTTTCGGCCATGATATTGGTTATGCAGTGGGCTTATACCTTCGGTATTGCACCATTCCGGGACAAATATATGGATTGCTGAAGTAAGCTTTTTTTAAGGGTTGCCCGTATTTACGGGCAACCTCATTTAAATAATGAGATCAATGAAAGTAAAGAAAAGTGACTATATGCTATTGGTTTTGCTTGGAACGATTGTGCTGTTCTACGTGCTGTTTACAGAAAAATGGATTCCAATTAAGCAATTGGTTTTGTCATTTTTATAGGATTAGTACGGCCTTGATGAAATTATATCGCCAAGTGATTTTATTAAATTTCACTTATTTTATAGTGTTTAACATAGAGCTATTATATTAGTGGCGATATTTAATCGTCTCTAAATTTTATGAATATTTTTCTCCTGCGTTTCAATACTCTTATGATGTTTTTGCTTGGTACGATGCTTTCGTTGCCTGGTTTTGGACAAGATCAAATAGTTACTTACCTCAATAAGCACCGGCATATTGTTGCAGAAAAGGACAGCGCGCAATATATACGGACCCTAACACCGAGCAAAGAACCGAATGCACCCTATAAGTTGTTGGAGCAATATATAACCGGAGAGGTGTATCGTACCGGGCGTGCGCTTTTCTTTCATGATCGGATTACCTTGGTCGATTTGGTTACAACCTTTCAAAAAGATGGCAAAAGAATAAGTGAAGAACATTATAAAGAGGGAGCACCGGTAGGTGTTTGCCGTTACTATTATAAAAACGGCAAACTGAAATCGGAAATAATTGCGCCTGGAAGAACAGGCGAGGGAAGGGAAGATTTAAAGATGGACGTACCACCGGCCAAGTTGGTAGCGTTTTATGACTCGCTCGGAATGCAATTGGTAAAGGATGGGGATGGATATGTAAGGGATGTTGATGATGATAAAGATGTGGAGGAGGGAAGCTATAAAAATGGGTATAAGGATGGGGAATGGAAGGGCACTTTTTTAAAGCAAAAGTATCGTTATACGGAACGTTATAAGGAGGGAGATTTGTTGGAGGGACTTAGTGTGGATTCGGCAGGAACAGAAGTGCCCTATAATAAAGTACAGGAACAACCGGTGTATCCGGATGGGATGCCGGCTTTATATCGTTTCATTGGTATGAACTACAGGTACCCACGACAAGCTTATCAACAACGGGTCAACGGGGCTGTTGTACTAAGCTTTGTAGTCGATAAAGAGGGGAAACTGGTTGATATAAAAGTTGTGCAAGATTTAGGGCTTGGAACAGGGGAAGAAGGTATTCGCGTGCTACGTGCTGCTCCAAGATGGAAGCCCGGGAAATTGCGCGGGATTCCGGTTAGGGTGTCATTTACGATTCCTATTCACTTGAATCTGCAAGGTTAATCACATCTGCTACGAATATTTTCTTTTTTTGAAGGGCTTCTTTCAGTGCGTTCAACTGACGCCGATACCGGGTAGCGTCTTGTTGCTGTCGGTCGGCTAATTTAATAGCCTGTTCTTCTTTGGATATAGCCTCCTGAAGTAGTTGAAGTGAAGCTAAAATCGTTGCATAGGTGTGGTAATATTCTGATACGTCGTTTCGCCATTTAATAGCGGCCTGAATCCATTGTAAACTGTTATAAATATAGGGGGCTTTAGCACCTAACTTGATAAAACTGGCTGCTGCGCGGTGCAGGCTTTTGGCAAAGAGTGTATCATACTGTCGTTTTCTCGCTTCCGGAATATGTTCCCATCTTGCTTGGGTTGCGCTGTCTAAGGGTTGGCGGTACGGTTTATTGTTGTGTGCTGCTAGGTTCATTTTGAACATCGAATCGGGTGTTGAATACAAATAGACGCGATCATAATAATTGACCGCCCGACGGAAATACTGTGTAGTATCAGCAACCTGTTCTAGGTATTCAACCATGACGCGATCTTGTTCAATGTCGGCAAGAAATGGATTGCTTTTCAACCAGGCGTTATACATGAAACTCGATAGATTATAGGCTAGGTTGATATCTTTTTCCTGAATGGCTTTTTGGGTAGTGTTTTTAATGATTTTTCCATTTATTTTTTTGCGTTCATCTAGTGGAAGCTTATGATAGATGCTATCTACAATGGTTTGATTCATGTAAATTAACCTATAGGTTTTGCTTTGGAGTATAGGGCCTTGCTGTAGAAGAAAACTAACTGTTTCGAAATTGTCCAGATCACGTACTTGTAAAGTTCCCACATACTCATCCAGCAGTTGCTGACCTACGGATTGATCGAGTGAATCGAGTTTGCGTATATATTGCTTTAAAAAGGATGTGGATCGATTCCCTAGCGCGTATTTTTGATGATAAGCTGCTAAGCCATTATCCGTGGTATCGGGCTGTGCTAGGACACATTGGACAAGAAGTAATAGCAAAAAAGAGAATAACACTTGAGCCATAATTAGATAATACGATTTATGATGGTTAAAAATAATAACTTAATGTGTAATTCTTTATTTCAATTATAATTTTGACGCTAAAAAAAGCCCTGTCCGAATGAAGTTTCATGACAATTAAATCACGAAGACGATTTTACAAAACTGTATTTTTACGCTTTCATAGAACTATGACAAACGAATTTACTTTACGAGCGGCAACAATAGAAGATAAAGACAGGATTTGGGAAATCTTGCAACAAGCGATTGAATTAAGGAAACAGCAGGGAAGCGAGCAATGGCAAGACGGCTATCCCAATCCCGAGGTGGTAAAACAGGATATTGACAAGGAATATGCTTATGTGCTTGTATCGCAAAGCGATATTTTAGCCTATATGGCGGTTATTTTTGATGGCGAACCAGCTTATGACAAACTGGAAGGGACTTGGCTGAGTGACGGGGAGTATGTTGTAGTACATCGGGTGGCTGTAGCGCAGGATATTAAAACGAAAGGAACAGCGACACTGTTGATGAAAGAACTCGAAAGATTGGCCATGACGCAGGGAGTATATAGTGTTAAAGTGGATACCAATTTTGATAATCAAGCAATGCTGCGCATTTTGGAAAAATTGAACTATCAATATTGCGGGAAGGTCTATTTCCGTGGGGGTGCCCGAATGGCTTTTGAGAAGTTGTTAGATAAAAGCTAATGCTGAGGAAACGATATTCCGTTTCCTCAGCATATGATTCTATTTTTTTATCAGATCCAAATAATATCGTTTAATAGCGTAAGGTATATTGACGACTTCTTCGATGTCTGCATCAAACGGAATATTTTGTCCGTTAGCAAAACGAACGACTTTTGCTGCCGGATCGTAAACGGCTGGCTGGACCTGGCCACTTCCGTCGTAATCACCGGGAATTGGTAAATCGCCTTTCTTTCCTAGTTTGACGGAGTTTTCAACACCATAAATCAACCACTCACCGGTGCCGGGGCGCCAGACCGCAATATCTACTTTTCCATCACCATTATAATCAGCTGGTACGGGTACATCCCCGGTTTCACCGAAAGGTACATTTCCTACGCTAGCAATATACCAGGTTTGATTGCTCATGCGCCAGATAGCCATTTCGGCATGGCCATCACCATCGTAGTCGGCCGGTACAGGAACGGATGCTTTCCATCCGTGTTTCAAGGGTTCCTGTCCGGCGACAAGCCATTCGGCCGTTTCTGGACGCCAAACGGCTAGATCGGTAATGCCATCACCGTCATAATCGGCAGGTACGGGAATGTCTCCCTTTTTACCTAATGGAGCCGCTCGCCAGTCGGCGATATAGAATGCAGCATTTGCAACGTTATAAACCGCTGGTTCACGCTTACCATATGTCATATAAGATCCTGGTACAGGAATATCTCCTTTGCGACCCAGTGAAGCTTGAATCCCTTCTGTATTGAACCAATTTCCATCTTTGAAACGATACAGGTCCGTTTTGCCGTCTAGGTCAAAGTCATAGATTCGCCCGGCCGAAGCCTCGCGGAAAAGTGGTAGGGTAAAGAAACTATCCTCATCTTTTTCCTCCAGCCCGTGGAAGGGGGATAGTGTACGTACTTGCAGTTGATCTTTTTCTAAGTCAAAGGTGAGTAGACGCATCATTCCATTACCACCCATTGGTCGGCTCTGATAATCGGATAGCATGGTTTTGATGGTATTGCCTGCGTAGGTGTCTTGTCGATACCCCTCCCCATTGTCTCCCACATGACCACAAAGCATTAGAAATACATTGGGTTGCGTTTTAATACGATCATACAAACGCTGACCTTGTTTACCAAAGGTAGCTTGCCCAGCAACATTGCTTCCTGCTACCGGGTTGTAACCGAGAATGTAATGGCTCACAATAATGGCCTTGCGGTTTTTATATTGTTTCAATAAATCGATCGCCCAATCGTTCATGGCCTCTTGTTGCTCATCGAAAGCATCAAATTCGAGGTAAATAACAATAAGATCTAAACCACCTGTGGAAATAAGATCATAATGACTGTCGTTGTCTTTACCGAAATGGCCGCCATAGTAATTGCGTCCTTTAAAGTGGTCGATACCGAAATACTGATTGTAGTAGTTGGTAGTACCACTGACGGCAAATTGACTGGGATATTGATCGTGATTTCCCACGGCTAAACCATAGGGCAAACCATGTGGTAATCCCGGAAGGGGCTTCTCCAAAGGATACAGAGCCTTTGTGGCATTGGCCCACTGCTCGGGTTTACTGTCGCCTTTATCGGTAATATCGCCTAAATGTGCTACGTATACAATGTTTTCTTGTTCACGATTGGCCAATATCCATTCAATTTGTGTTTCGAAGAGCCTATTGGTGCCACCTTGACTTTCTTCGGTGTTGTACTGCGTATCCGGAATAACGGCAATAGAGAACGTTTTTTTGGGTTTGTCAGTTGCAGTAACTTTTTGTGCCAGTACACTGCATGGAAATAGCAACGTAATGAAATAGCTGATTTTTAGAAATTTATGATACATTATTTTATGATTAATAACCTGGGTTTTGAATGAGATCTGGATTAACGCCTACTTCGGCGAATGGTAATGGATACAATAGTTTATTGTCATCTACTTGATAAGAAGAAGGAACAAGATAATTGTATGTTTTCTTTAATTCGGCACCATAGGCATTCATCGTTTCGATGGCTTTTCCTGAGCGAAGTAGGTCGAACCAACGATGGTTTTCAAAGGCTAGTTCTACACGCCGCTCATGTAAAATAAGATCGCGTGTTTCTTGCTGCGAGCCCGCTATCAGTGGTGACGCTTCTGGCATCGCACGGTTACGGACGCGATTGAGGTGTACCATCGCCTCTTGGGTCTTGCCTTGCTCGTTCTGTACTTCTGCTAATAGCAATAAGGCATCGGCAAAACGATATACCGGCCAGTTATCATCGGTATTGTTCTTATCGGTATGTGGATTGAGGTATTTTTTAATGAAAGGTACCCCTACTTTTCCTTCTGGAGCCTGATAGTTTACAATACTTTTTTGAGCAGTTAGTGTAAAGTAATAACTGCCATCATAGGTGCCTTCGGCAACGCCGATGGAAGCTTCTAAGCGTGTATCACCCGCTTCATATGCTTGAATGAGATCTTGGGTTGGGGTGTTCCAACCACCACCGCCGTCAGTGGCTGTATTTTGGGTGGCCACGCCAAAGGTAATCAGAGCGGTATTATAGCATTTGGGTAAGAAGATATAAATGAAGTTGCTTTGCATGCCGGTTTCCAGCCCTTGCATGAACTGTACTTCGAAAATGGATTCGCGACTGTTTTTATTGGCTGTGGAGAAGACATCCGCGTAGTTTGGCAGTAGACTATATCCCATCGCTTCTAGGCTCAAGAGTAGGTTTTCTGCCTGTGTGTACTCCTTTCTGGTAGCGTATACGTCAGCTAATAACATGGTGGCGGCACCTTTGCTGGCATAACCGGATTGTGGAAATTTGCTGGGCGCCGGCAATAAAGCGATTGCTTGTGTGGCATCGGCAACAATTTGAGCGTAGACTTCTTCTGCCGTGGAACGGGGAAGAAAGGCGTCCGCTTCATTGTTTACTTCTTTTAAATACAAAGGTACTCCACCGAAATAGCGAACAAGTTTGAAGTAATAGAAGGCACGAAGAAATAAGGCTTGACCTTTGAAGTTATTTTTTACCTCGTCCGTTAGGTCGGCTTGATCAATTCCGGCTAACACGACGTTGGCGCGGGAAATACCTTTGTAACTATCGTAATAGATCTGATTGGAATAGTTATTACTGGCATCGTTGGTGAAATCGGCAATGTCCGCTTTCATTTCAACAGCGGTACCTTGGATAGCTGGATTGTGTTCGTAATGTGTGTTGTCGGAACGCATCTCCCCCGTATAATAATCTGGCCCTACCGTGCGTAAGGGATTGTAAGCTGCGTTGATAGCTTGTGTAAAGTCGGCTTCGGTTTTAAAGAAATTACTTTCTGAAACTTGGTCTTCGGGTGACAGTTCCAAAACGTTCTTGCATCCCTGTACAAGGAAAATAAGCAACGCCAATACGATGGGAATATATTTTTTCATGTTTTGTCTGTTTTGCATATGTATGTTATTGGAAAAGAACATTTAAACCAAAAGAAATGGTACGCGGTACAGGATAGGCATTTTCGTCGATTCCAATGCTGGCACCGTCTAGTCCATCTAAACTGATCTCGGGGTTCATGCCCGAATAACCGGTTAGTATGAAGACGTTCTGGATAGAGGTATAGAAGCGGATTTGTTTAATGGGACCAAGGCCTTTTACAGGGTGCCGATAGCCGAGTGTGATGTTCTTCATCGCCAGATAAGACCCGTCTTCCACCCATTGCGAATTGACTTGCCGCCCAATGCCGGTTGAGCCGGTTTTGGTGCGCGGAAATTTGCCGGAGCCTGGCTCTTCGGGCGAACGCCAACGATCGGCCGCTTCTGCTAATAAGTTACGTGCGCCATCCATATTGGTTAAATAGGCCCATTTTGCAGGTAAAATAATATCACCGCCGATGGCTCCTGCCATGGAAATTCCTAAATCGAATCGTTTATAGGTAAAGTTGTTCGTGAATCCAAACAGAAAATCCGGATTGGGGTCACCAATAAAGGTACGGTCATTCTCATTGATGATGCCATCGCCGTTCATGTCACGCATCTTGATCGTACCGACATCGGAATTTGCTTCTTTGGCTGAATTGGCTAAATCCTCCGCATCTTCATAAAGGCCCTCGAAGATGTATCCATAGAACATCCCGAGCGGGTAACCTTCCTGATTACGATAGTAATCAGCACTGGTGGTGTTATTTCTACGGAAATAACCCGGGCTTACAAGCGATTCGATGCGATTTCTATTAAAGGAGATGTTAAAGGCCGTATTCCAATTAAGTTCACCAAAATTGAACTGCCCTCCTAAGCTGAATTCGTGTCCCCAGAATTTAATTTCACCTACATTGGAGGTGATGCTGCTAAAACCGGATGCCTGTGGAATCGGACGGGCTTGTATTAAGCCATCTGACAGCTTGTGATAGTAATCATAGCTAAAGAAGAGTTTATCGCCAAAGAAGGATGCATCAAGACCGATATCGAACTGCTTACTGCGCTCCCAAGCAAGATTGGTGTTTCCTAAGGTAGTAATGGTGGTACCTGGAGCTAAACCTCCATTGGCAACGTAATTAGCGGTGCCCAATTGGGCAATATGTGTATAGTTACCGATGTTGTTATTGCCCGTAATTCCATAGCTACTGCGGATTTTGAGCAGGCTCAATGTTTTACTCCAGCCTTGCATAAACGATTCGTCACTCAAGATCCATCCCAAGGAAAAGGAAGGAAAGGAACCATATTTTTGGTCACGACCGAAACGACTGGAACCATCGCGGCGCATGGAGGCACCGATGAGATAGCGATTTTTGAAGCTATAGTTAATCCGACCTAGATAGGAAATCAAACCATATGCTGTGGCATTACTTGACCCCCCGGTAATATTCGCGGCCACATTGAGATAAGGTACTTCGTCACTGGCATAGTTTCGGCCGGTAACGGTATTGCTTTCCTGATCGAAAGATTGATAGGAATAACCTGCTAAAACGTCGATAGAATGCGCTTTCCAACGTTTGGTATAGTTTAGATTGGCTTCGGCTGTATAGCTATAGTTGGTTACGGAACTACTGGTGCCGGTGGAAATGTCATCGCCATTGATGAGCGCGGGTGAAAAGAATTGTCGTGATTCATCACCTTTATCTACACCGAACAAGCCTTTTAAGCTGAGGCCATCCCAGATTTGATAGTTAAGATGGGCATTACCTAAAATACGGGTGGTTTTATAGTCGTCTTTCACCATAAGATAGCGAGCCAGTGGATTGATGTAGTTAACCATACCGGGAGAATTGGCATATTTTACAAGATTGCCGTTTTCATCGTAAGGATTGATTAAGGGGCTTGCCTCAGAAGTTTTTTGGACAATACCTTGAATGCCGTCATCTAAGCGGTTGTTGTGATCTAAACGATAACTGGGTGCGAGGTTAAAGCCAACTTTTAGTTTGTCGTCAAAGAGGTTATAATCTTGATTAATGCGAAGAGAATAAAGTTGGGTACCACTATTGATAACAACGCCTTGCTGGTTCTGATAGCCAGCTACAACCGATGACGCGGAATGTTTACCGGCGCTGGTAAAACTTATATCGTACTGTTGAATGGGAGCGGTCCGCGTTAGCAAATCAAACCAATCCGTACCTTCACCATATTGCTCGGGGTTTTGATAGACCTCTGGAATGGTGCCTTTATAACTTTCATAGCGAATCATATCCTGATAGCGTTCATTCATGAAAGTTGCGTACTGGCGTGCATTCATCATGACGGGCACACCGCGATTTGGAATGGTTTGGATACCATAGTTACTACTCAATTCTACTTTGGTTTGATCACCGGGTTTCGCATGCTTGGTGGTAATCAGGATAACACCATTTGAGGCTCTCGACCCGTACAAAGCGGTTGCCGATGCGTCTTTCAATACAGTAAAGGATTCAATTTCAGCTGGATTGATGTTATTGATACTGCCGGTAATGGGCATGCCGTCAATAACAAAAAGAGGGGAATTGCCAGAGGATAGGGAAGCTGCGTTGCGGATACGCCAAGACATACCACGACCAGGCTGCCCTGAGGTCTGATAAATTTGAACACCGGCTAGTTTACCTTGTAATTGTTGTGCAAATTGATTGACAGGCATATCTTGTAAATTCTCGGTACTAATTTCTTCCAGGGCACCGGTGATTTCGCGCCGACGTTGCGTGCCGTAACTGACTACTACTTCTTGTAGTTGTCCCGTGCCTCGCAGATTTACCTGCAGGGATGTCTCCTTGCTTTCTAGAATGTTTATTCCTTTTTGCTCATATGCTTCATAACCGATGTAACTCACGCGCAGTGTATACGTACCTGGGTTGGCCTGCAAGGAGAAACTACCATCTTCTTTTGTCATCGTGCCGGCGTTAGTGCCCAGTAGGCTGATGCTGGCACCAATGAGTGGCATGCCTTCGGTATCTTTGACAAAACCGATGAGTCTACCAGGTTGCTGTCGGCGGTTGATGTAAATGTTCCCTTTATTTACTTCTGGTACAATCGCTGCATGAGTAGCAAGATGTTCCAAAAGTGTAGCTAAAGTAGTACGCCGATCGGGCAGATCAACTAAGGCCTTTCCATTAATTTGACTCGGACTGTAAATGAGATTGAAATCCGATTGCGACTGAATGGTTTGCAGCACTTCTTCTAAGGAGATTTTTTTCGACTTAAATTGAATAATCGTGCTGCTGGTTTGCTGCGCCTCACTTTTATGTGCTAACAGGGTGCCGGCCATGGATAGCAAGGTGAGGAGGGTAATGCATGATAACTTCATAAATGCAATGAAATAAGTGACCAGTATTCGTTTTTTTGGCATATCTTTATTTGTTTTTGATTTGTTTGTGGAAGAACGATTGAAAACAGATGAACCGGAACTGCTGTCAACAGTTTCGGTTTGTTTTTTAGCGGGTTTTAGTTGTGTATATGAACCTCCTTTTTCTTGATGTTATATTGAAATGGATTGATTTTTTGTAAGGCTTTCAGCACGGCCTCCAATGTTGGATCTTCAAATCGGGCAGTGAATGTTTCGTTTCGTCCACGTTGTAGGTCTAGATAAATGGTAACCCCATACCATGTTTGTAGCTGTGCAACAACTTCTTTCCAAGAGGCGCTTTGAAATACGAGCTCATTATAAATCCAAGCATGCTCGCTTCCTGGTTGGATGGCCTTGATTTGGTGGCTACCATTGATATAATCATAAGTGAATTGCTGCCCTGCGATAAGCACGGTATGTTGTATTTTGCCTTGATTATGGCTAACGCTCACTTTGCCGGTGTTGATGCTTAAGCTGTATTGATTGCGATGGTTTTGCACTTGTAGATTAAAGGAAGTACCGAGTACACGTGTTTGCAAGGTGGCTGTATGTACAATAAAGGGTTGATGTTGATCTGGATGTATTTCGAAATAAGCTTCTCCCTTATCGAGATAGATAGCGCGATTTGGACCTGTAAAGTGCTGATCATAACGAATTGCCGTATTGCCGTTTAACCAAATGATGCTGCTGTCAGGTAGTCGTAATTTGGCCCGCTGCCCGGGCTCGGTGTGAAACGTGAAAAGTTTAGGTGTTGGTTGTTTGGTTTCTTGGTGACGTTGGCCCGGTCTGCTAAAAAGAATAAATACACCGATCAGTAACATGATGGAGGCAGCGATACTAGCTGCGAACCACAGCCTACGTTTATTCGTCCGTTGGGGTAAATGCTCTTGAATCCGTGATAACATGGCTTCTTCCAATTCCTGCGCTTTTCCGTCAGCCAAGGGCTGTTCCGAGTTCCGATCAGCTTCGAACCAGCGATCCATCCATTCTCTTTCTTCTTGGCTGCAAGTACCCCGAAGGTATTGCTCTAATAAACTACGTATCTTATTTTGATCCATGTAGGTGCGTTTACCTATAGGAGTAAAAATGCAGACATGGGTACCAATGAGATTAGGTTATCAAATTGTTAATAAATTAAGAGGTTTATGTTGCGAGCAGGTGGGCTAAAAAAAGAATATAACAGATAACATATGATCTTTAATCGCCAATCGTATCTTGCGCTTTGCATGACCTAGTTGATTTTTAACCGTTTGTTCGGCTAATCCGAGCTCTTGAGCAATCTCTTCAGTGCTTAGATTGTCCTCTTGATGCAAGCGGTATATATGTTGCTGTTTGGTAGGGAGTGCGCTTACTTCTTTTTTCAGCTGGGCCTTCAATTCTTCGGCAAATAATTGCTGGTCACCTGCATGGGCTAAGGTATCGATCAGTTGGCGATAGTCGAATCGATGGGCTTCATCCTTCAGTGAACGTTGCATCCGTCTGACCAACTCATATTTGGTCATACTATATAGATAAGCCTCTACTGAACCGTGAATATGGATACTTTCTTTTTTTTGCCACAATTGAATGTAGATATCCTGCACGATATCCTTTGCTTCTTCTTCATCTTGTGTTTTACGAAATGCCAATTGATAGAGCTTTTGCCAGGTATATCTATACAATGCAGTAAAAGCGACAGAATCACCAGCCTTGCTGTGTTCGAAGAGTTCGTCTAAGATAGAGCTGGACATAAGGTTAGACACGTTCGGTTTCAAAGCTAGCTTGCTAAATTTAACTTCTTGTTAAGTAGTTGTTATTTCGGTGTTATGCTTTACTGTTTGATGCCTCAATATCTTCCCTATCCCTTTTGTAAAGCTGTTTTGAAGGTATCCCTTAGCGGTGCGATATAAACTTATCGGTTAGAAAAAAAAGAATAAAGGATAAGAACTAAGGTTTGTTCGACAATAGATTTGCGTAATATAGCGTAAGATTTTTTCAGTTGATTTTTAACTGTATGAATGGAAAGATTATAGCGATCAGCAATTTCTTCATTGCTCAGCCCCTCATCACGCTTTAAGATAAAGATCTGTTGACATTTTTCAGGCATTTGTGCTACGGCTTCATCTACCAACTTAAAAATATCACCCTTTTCTTTCGCTTCACTTTCTCCACCAATCAACCAATCGCTATCCTTGGCATAATATTCTTCACGTGCGGCCCTGGCTGTCAATTCTTTCAATAAATTGATCGCTTTATTTTTTCCCAAGGTATACATCCAAGCCCCTATCGAATCAATTTTCCCTAAGTTCTCCCGACCTTCCCAGATCTTTACAAATACGTCTTGCGTAATTTCTTCTGCTAGTTCCTTGGAATTTACCACGCGAAGAACAAATTGAAACACCCGTTCTTCGTAGCGCATCATCAAGCTTTCCAACGCATAGGCATTGCCCTGCTTGATCTCCAACAGCAATGCTTTTTCTTGCTGCCGAGACATGACTGGTTGATTCATAAGATACCTCTTTCAGATTACGGAGCAAAAGTAATAATGCTATATTATCTTAATGTTACGTTCAGTGATTGTGTAAAACGAAGGTTTATTTTATAGATCCACTTGGACGCACCCAAGTGGCAAGGTGCTTCGGCTTGTCTATTCCGTTGCAACCCGTGGTCAGATGCCCATCCGTGAATCGGAGCCACCCTCTTGCATAATGGCCATCCCCTTCGTTCGTCGATTCACTGATTACCGCCTGCTTCGCTTAATAATCAGGGAGGGCCATCTTTGACTGCCAGTTGCCGCCTCCATAGACTAGGCCATTGACATCCTTCGGAACGCTTTTGCAAAGGGGCCATAGTGCGGGGCACAACGGCCTTCCAGGGTGAGCGTAAAGAAAATTCGGTTGGCAGGGCGGGCTAAAGTGTTATGCGAAAAAGCGAAGGGAAGGAATTGTGAATAGGGGCGGCTCCGCAGAACAGAGGGATAGGAACCGAATTTTTAGTGAGAACTGGATAGCCTTGACTTTTCGTTCTTTTTGTCAAGAAAAAGAACATATATAAAAAAGTGACTAAAGAAAAGGTCCCTTTAATATAAACACCCAGACTGTTATATGAAAAGTGAAACTGGAGTTTACAGATACTTACTTTACTTTTTATTAACAAATCTTTAAACGAAGCTTAATCTCTGAGCGTAGCTCTTTTCAATAGGTCATTCTGTCATCTTAATAGATGAATGAAACATTACTACAAGAGTTATTTAGGAAGTACAAAGCGCAATCGTTAAATCCAGCGGAAGAGGACCTCCTTTTTAGTCTGCTAAATGACCCCGCATATAAGGAGCGTGTAGAAGAATTGATATGCCAATTCTGGATAGAGACTGCGCACTTTGAAGCGATGCCGTTAACGGCTGCCGGGAAAAGGCGGATTGCAACAGTAATGACTCGAATCGAAATTCCTGAAATACAAATTAAGAGAAAGTTTTCCCCCTTTTGGGCCGTAGCGGCCAGCATAGCCCTCGTATTTGGTTTGGCCATACTCTACTATTCTGCTCGTTCGATAAAATCATCAGCACCTGAAGTGCAACAGCTAGTCGAAATCAAAACCAATTTTGGTGAAAAGAAAAAGATCACCTTGCCGGACAGAAGCTTAATTTACCTCAATGCGGGAAGTGTATTGCGCTATACCAATACCTATAATGAAAAGAATCGCGAGGTCGAACTCGTGGGTGAAGCCTTTTTTGAGGTAGCGCCGGATAGAACAAGGCCATTTGTTGTGCGCAGTCAAGCGTTACGGACCTATGTTTTGGGTACTTCTTTCAACGTGCGGGCATTTGACAACGATGAACATCTTTTTGTAGCGCTAATAACAGGATCTGTACGCGTTGATCATGGTTCATCGTCCTCTTTATTAAAACCTGGTGAGAAAATCAACTATGATAAATTAACGGAAGAATGTAGGGTGTCGCCAATTGACGAAAAGGACTATTGGGGGCTTTGGCGTCAGGAGGTGTTGGCTTTCAACGGACAGCGCTTTGCTGAAGTGGTGTCCTTACTGGAAAAATGGTACGGTGTAGAGATTCATGTTAACAATAAGTCTTTATTAAATCGCCGTTTTACCGGTGAGTTCAAAGATTTACCCATTAATAGGGTGCTGGATATGCTAAGTAAGAGCAGTTCCTTTTCCTATAGGATAGAAAAGAATCAGGTCTATATTAAATAAGTTAAAATTTGCTAAATCAAAATCAGGGATGAACAATCGAATACCTAACTATCTAAACTTTATGCTGAAAGCGTTCAGCGCGGGTTGCTTTGCCTTGTTGGTTGTGCTGTGGAGTTACAGCCTTGTTTGTGCCAATACTGCGAAGGCCCAAGAGCTATCGAAAACACGGGTGAAACTTCATCTACGCAACAAGTCGCTAAAAGAAGTGTTGCAACAGCTGGAAAGGGAAAGTGATTTCCGTTTCGTGTATAGCGATGGGGCTATCCCAAAAAATAAATCCCTTTCACTCGAGATGGAGGGAACAATGGCCGAAGCTCTCAATAAGATTGCTGCGCAAACATACACGACGTATGAGCAACAAGGGAATAATTTAGTGGTAACCTATAACCCTCCCAGGCAAATGATGCCACTTTCTGGAAAGATTGTGGATGATCAGGGCATGGCACTACCGGGTGCAAGTGTACGCATACGCGAGTTGAATAGAAGTACTGCCGCTAATGAGGAGGGAAATTACCTGATTTCTGTTCCTGCAGGGACTTATACCCTGGAGGTAACTTATGTGTCTTTTGAAACACAAGTACGAAACGGAGTAGTAGTGGAGGAAGGCAAGCCAACGACAGCCGACTTTCAGTTGAAAGCGAAAGGTGGTGAATTGAATGAGGTGGTTGTTGTCGGATATGGTACACAAAAGAAAGTAAACTTAACCGGCGCGGTAGATCAAGTGGGCAGTGAAGTGTTTGAAGGACGCGTGGCTGCCAATGCCACGCAAATGTTGGCAGGTGCTGTACCGAACTTAAACATCAATCTACAGGACGGAAAACCTACCCGTTCGCCAAGCTATAATGTACGCGGTACCACATCTATTGGTCAGGGGGGAAGCGCCCTGATATTGATTGACGGTGTTGAGGGGGACCCCTCTACCTTGAATCCGAACGATATTGAGTCAGTATCGGTGCTAAAAGACGCATCTTCTGCAGCAGTATACGGTTCGCGGGGTACATTTGGCGTCGTGTTGATTACAACCAAAAAAGCAGCCTTAGGAAAGACCTCCTTTACTTATAGCGGGAATACGTCCATGCAACAATTAGCGACGCAGCCGGATTTTGTGACCGATGGCTATACTTACGCTTCACACTTCTTTGAAGCCTACAATGCATGGAACAACTATTCGTCAGTGCCAAGTAAGCTGAACAAGACACAAATCTTTACGTTAGACTGGCTGGAAGAGTTTAAAAGGAGGAAAGAGCAGGGCATTACTGAAGAAGTAACCGTAAACGATAACGGTGAATATGTATATTATGGTAATGCAGACTACTTTGGTACTTTATTAAAGGATAGAACGTGGGCACAGGATCATAACCTGTCCATATCGGGCACAACGGAAAAATCAGATTTTTATCTGTCCGGACGCTTGTATGATTACAATGGCATCTATCGCTATAATACAGATGATTATAATAGCTATAATCTACGAGCAAAAGGCGGTTTGCAGGTGACTGATTGGTTAAGGATCAGCAATAATATGGACTATAACTTGTCTAAATACCATGATCCGCAAACAGCTGGTGAAGGAGGAAATATATGGCGGAATATTGATGATGAAGGACATCCAACATCGCCTATATTTAATCCGGATGGTACGTTATCTTACTCAGCTGCTTATACGGTAGGTGATTTTATCTATGGTAAGAACGGCGTGGATAGCAAAAACGATAACCTGAGGAATACCACTTCTTTTGAAACGAAGTTCTTTAATAATAGTTTTCATATCCGGGGCGACTTGACTTTCCGTAATCGGGATCTCAGCTCAACACGTATCCGCGTACCTGTGCCCTACAGCGTAAAGGAAGGAGAAACCTTGCTTTTACGTACTTCTTTCAATGATAATATCTATCAAATTTCCGAAAAATGGCGTTACTTATTTACAAATCTGTATGCCGATTATGAAAAAACCTGGGGCGATCACTACTTCAAAGGTTTGGTAGGTTATAACTATGAACAACGAACGTATGATGCGAATTATATTACAAAGAATGGCTTGCTGACCGAAAATACGGAGAATATTAACTTGGCTTTGGGTGAATCAGTAACAGCCACAGCGGGATATAATAAATATCGGATTGCTGGTGTGTTTTTCCGTGCGAATTACATCTTCAAAGATAAATACTTGTTTGAAGTAAACGGGCGTTACGATGGTTCTTCGAAATTTCCAACGGACGAACAATGGGCTTTCTTCCCTTCGGCTTCGGTTGGTTGGCGTCTATCCCAGGAGTCTTTCTGGAACGTAAATCCGAAGGCCATTTCAGATGTGAAGTTACGGGCATCCTATGGATCCCTCGGAAATGGAAACATCGATCCTTATACCTTCTTAAATACGTATAATATTTCAACACAGGGCATTATTTTGAATGGCGCTAAAAACCCGGTAACCTCAAGACCAACGATACGACCCGACAACCTGACTTGGGAAACTGCACGCACGGCTAACTTTGGTCTGGATCTGGTTGCCCTGGATAGTAAATTAACGTTTACAGGTGATATTTATACGCGCAAAACCTTGAATATGTATACGGTTGGTCCGACTTTGCCGGATATTTTCGGAGCAGAGTCACCAAAAGGCAACTATGCCGACTTAACCACAAATGGATACGAGATATCGATCGGTTACAATGACCAATTTAATATAGCGAACAAACCTTTTCGTTTCAGTGTGAAAGCTGGTTTGGCAGATTACCGTTCAACCATCGATCGGTATAACAATACTACAGGAGCAATTACTGATTATTATGCCGGACAACGTGTAGGTGATATTTGGGGCTATGTAACCCAAGGTCTTTTCCAATCGCAGGAAGAAATTGACGCAGCACCTAAGCAAACTTTGATTAAATCTTCCAACTCGGGTGTGGTATATCCCGGAGATGTACGCTTTGCGGATTTAGACGGTAATGGTGTTATTGATTATGGTTCGAATACGCTGGATGACCATGGTGACAAAACCATTATTGGTAATACCGAACCGCGCTATATCTATAACTTCAACCTGAATTTAAATTATAGCAACTTTTATGTGTCGGCTTTCTTTCAAGGGGTAGGTAAACAGGATTGGTATCCAAGTAATGAGTCTATTTTCTGGGGGCAGTTCAACCGCCCTTATAATAACTTGCCAACTTGGCACCTGAACAATTACTGGACAGAAGAGAATCGGGACGCTTATTTACCCCGTTACGCAGGTTATAATACTTCCATACAAAATACACAACAAACGCGTTACCTGCAAAGCGTTGCCTATCTGCGTTTGCGTAATTTGCAGGTAGGATACAATTTACCGAAGGCCTTTGTGCAAAAAGCCGGTTTGCAAGCGGTACGGGTGGGTTTATCAGGTGAGAACCTTTTTACTTGGTCACCTTTATATAAGCATACCAAGGACATTGATGTAGCAAATATTGGTAAGTCGGATGAAGATGTCAGTGGCGATAATTCAGGAGATGGTTTTAATTATCCAACGATGCGCAGTGTAAGTTTTAATCTGTTAATCAACTTTTAAGACAAACAATCATGTTGAAAGAAATATATAGCGATAGCAGGTCGCAAAACAAAAAATCGAAACGTAATGGTACGTTTAGTGTGATGAAAAAAAGCTGGGTTCTATTGGCCATGACGGCATTGGTGTTTTCATCTTGCGAATTGAATGAAACGCCTAAAGCTACGGCAACCGAGGAAGATGTTTTTGGGAGTGAAAATGGTTTAGCGGCTTATAGTCGCTCGTTCTATGACATGTTGCCGGATGCCGGCAATGCTTATAATAGCGATGCAATGGCGGATTATGGAGCGGTGAATAACCTCAATAGCTTCATTCGTGAAGGCGGTTACTCTGCGGAGACAAGTGATGGCTGGAGCTGGGGCGATCTTCGCAATATCAATTATTTCATCGAACATTGCAATGATCCCAATGTCAGCGAAACGGTACGCAACAATTACATAGGAGTTGCACGTTTCTTCCGAGCCTACTTTTACCTCGATAAGGTCATGCGATTTGGAGATGTGCCTTGGGTAGATCATGCGTTGGGTATTGACGAAACGGATATTTTATACGGCACAAGAGATTCACGCACGGTGGTGATGGAGCATGTGATGGAAGATTTGGATTTCGCTTCGCAAAATATTTCATCTACCAGCTCGGATGGATCACTGATTACAAAATGGACAGCCTTAGGTTTGAAAACGAGAGCCGCCCTATTTGAAGCTTCCTATCGTAAATATCATACGGAGTTAAATTTACAGGAAAGCGCCAATACTTTTTATCAATATGTAGTGGATGCGGCTACGGAATTAATGGAAAATGGGCCTTATTCTTTGTACACGGGCGCGGGTGCGGAAGGCTCGCAGCGGGCTTTATTTATCAATGACGCGCCGCTTACGCAGGAAGTAATGTGGGCGGTGACAATGAGCGAAGATCTGGCAGTAATGAGTAGCGCTAACTGGTGGTGGACATCAGCAACCTACGGCCCACGTTATAGTTTAGTACGTCCTTTTATTAATACGATCTTAAATTTGGACGGAACTCCCTATACCAATAGACCGGATTTTCAGACAGAAGAGTTTTATGAGGAATGCCAGAACCGTGACTATCGTTTAGCGCAACTGATTCGTACACCTGGATATATGCGCAAAGGAGTGGCTTCACCTCCGAATTTCAGTAGTCATACTTATACTGGCTACCAACCGATCAAGTATACCTTGGACGATCCCTACTATGATAATGGAGCATATAATACGAACGCGATCCCTTTAATGCGCTACGCGGAAATATTATTAAATTTTGCAGAGGCTAAAGCGGAACTCGGAACTTTAACGGACGCAGATTGGGCTAAATCAATTGGCGCATTACGTGCCCGAGCAGGTGTTACAGGGGGTGTGAATACGTTGCCGACAACGGTAGACAGCTATTTACAGCAAACGTTCTTTCCGGATATCAATAACCCGATTATCTTAGAGGTTCGTCGCGAACGGCAAGTGGAGTTGGCGCTCGAAGGATTTCGTTTTAACGATTTAAAACGCTGGAAACATGGGGAGCTAATGGCTAATTTGGAATGGTCAGGAATTTATGTTCCGGCTTTGAATGTACTTATGGATCTCGATCATAATGGTACTTATGATGTCGTGTTCTATGATGGTAATACCGGCGGACCAACTGTGACGGTTCCTGCGGGTTGTGCCAGAGTGGCCATTGGTGGGGCCAGTACCAATTATCAGACATTGACGGCCAATGGGCATCTGGAGTGGTTTAAAGCGCAACCTAGAAGATGGTACGAAGATGGCCGTCAATACTTGTACCCAATCCCGTCGACCGCTATTGTTAAAAATAACAACTTGAGTCAAAATCCAGGATGGTAAATACAAAGAAAAGAGATAACTTATCGGAATAAAATGGATATAATGAAAAGGAAAATAATGGTCACACTATGCTTCTTATTGATAGGAGTAGGTATTTTACAGGCACAACAATTAAGGATAGCCACTTTTAATGTACGTTATGCTAATCCTGGTGATACAGGTAATCTGTGGATAGATCGGGCACCAGTGGTAGCTGCGTTGATCGATTTTCATGGTTTTGATGTTTTTGGTACGCAAGAGGCGCTAAAAGGACAGTTGGATGATATCAGTGCCGCTTTACCTGAATATGAACGCTACGGAGTGGGTAGAGACGACGGGAAGGATGCGGGCGAGCACTCGGCCATCTATTTTAAGAAAAATCGGTTTGAGTTATTGAAAAAAGGGGATTTTTGGTTGTCCGAGACACCCGATAAACCCAGTTTTGGTTGGGATGCGCAATCACACAAACGGATTTGCTCTTGGGTACAACTACGAGATAAGGAAAGTGGAAGGGCGTTTTTTGTTTTTAACGCCCACTATGATCATCAGGGTGTGCAGGCCCGTAAGGAGAGCAGCAAGTTGATCTTGAAAAAGATAAAAGACATCGCGCAAGGCGATCCCGCTGTTCTAACCGGCGATATGAACGGTTCCGAGGACACAGAATGGTATCAGACTTTAGCACAGTCCACTTTATTGAAAGATACAGAGAAACTGGTAAAGAAACCTTATAAACTGAATGCTTCATTTAATGGTTTCGGCAATGAAAAATCCTTACAGGCAACAGCGATCATTGATCATATTTTTATAACCAAAGATTTTAAAACCCTTAAGTGGGGTGTGCTGACGGATACTTATCATGGAAAGTTTCCCTCAGACCACTTTCCGGTGATGGTGGATCTGGAAATCAATTAATATTGTAATATTCCACTAAAATCCCTCCATCATGGAGGGATTTTTTTGTAAAGGCCCATCCTATCGGGCTCCTTTATAGTCAACTACGCTTATTTCCAACCAAACAATTTAACTGAATGATTAGCCAAGATATTTGAATGGTTTTTGACGAAAATACCTTATCTATGTACCTGAACCAAATAAGCCGAAATGGTGCAGGAATCTAACGTTAGTTTTTTACAGAGTAAACCCCATTATGATTTATTAGATGGTTTAAGAGGCACTGCTGCTTTAACTATTGTTGTTTTTCATTTTCTGGAATTTGTATACCCTGACTATAGTCAAAATTTTTTGGGCCACGGCTTTTTGGCCGTTGATTTTTTCTTCTGTTTATCGGGTTTTGTTATTGGTTACGCCTATGATGAACGCATAACTAAAATCGGTCTTTGGCAGTTTTTTAAGGCAAGGCTCATTCGTTTGCATCCGCTCGTTTTATTGGGATCTATATTGGGATTGATTGGTGTATGGATCGATCCTTTTTCGGATACTACCTATAGTTCAGGACAATTAGCGATCATCTTTGTTTGCTCGGGGTTATTGATCCCTTATCCTGTAATGCCCGACCGTGGTTTTGGTCTGTTTGGCCTAAATACCCCCTCCTGGTCTTTATTTTTTGAGTATGTGGCGAATATAGTTTACGGTCTTTGGCTCTATAAGATAAGTCGACGATCCTTATTCCTTTTATGGTCAATTGCAGCGATTTGGTTGGGCTGGGTGAGTTATGAGGCAGGTACGTTGATTGGAGGGTGGGATGGAAAAAGTGCTTGGGATGGTGCCGCCCGCATTGCTTATTCTTTTTTGGCCGGGCTCTTGGTGTTTAGGTCGACTTGGATCATTAAGAATAAATTAGGTTTTATTGGTCTTTCTATACTGCTTTTATTGGCTTTTTTGGTTCCTTATTTTAAATGGAACTGGTTGGTGGAAGCAAGTATTGTTGTGTTTTATTTCCCCTTGTTACTTGCGTTGGGTGTGGGAGCAAAGCTTTCGAACGGTATGAGATCACTTTGTGTTTTTTTTGGCAAAATATCGTACCCTTTATATATGACGCATATTCCCATGATTTGGATATTTGGAAACTATTATGCCAGTCATCAAGTAGGGACGCAAGAGCTGACGATCATTATGCTGCTTGGGACCATCTTCTCCCTCGTTTTAGCATATTTGGTAATGATGTTATATGATTTACCCATTCGAAAATGGTTACATGCAAGACGTACGCGAACCATCGTCGAGCAAAAATGAATAAAACCATTGCAATCTTGAACTTTTTAGGATTAAATCGTACTATTGGATAGGTAACCTAAAATTGATATCAAGATGGAACAGCAAAATCTGAAAAAACGAATCAATATTCTAACGGCCTACGTTGTTATTTCCACCTCAATCTGTTTGTTTTTGGCTTTTTCTGCATTCAGGACAAGTGAACGAAAAGAAAAGTTCGATGAATTGGAGGTAAAGCGGATTAATGTAGTGGGTGAGAAAGGCGATATCAGGATGGTCATAAGTAATGAAACGCGCCAACATAATGGTGTATTGGACGGCATAGCTGCGGAACCACGTAAAAGAGAAGCAGGTATTATTTTCTTCAATACGGTAGGAGATGAATGCGGGGGACTGGTCTTTAATGGTGATGAGAAAGATGCTGGCCTCGTTCTATCAGTAGATCAATTCAGAAATGATCAGGTGATGCAGTTGCAATACATGGAAAACACCGAAAACAAAGATCGTAAGTATGGTCTGCAGTTATGGGAATATCCAAAGGAAGTACGCTATAAAGAACTATTGCCTAAATTTAATCAGTTAAAAGGCAAGAGCAAGGAGGAGCAAAAGCAAATGCTTGCGAGTATGCGAGCCGATAGCCTTTTATCGGAAGATCGCCTTTTTCTTGGACGCGATTTTAATAAGAATGTGGGGCTTTTTATTAAGGATGATACAGGGCGGCCGCGTATAAAAATTTATATAGATGCTCAAAACCGAGCCAAAGTAGAATTCCTGAACGAAAAAGGAGAACTGGTGAAGGAACTGTTATAGACCCTATGTGAAGCTTTATAAGGGACGCTTCGCATGGGATTGAATTCTCCCGGAAAATTTAAAGCCAGCATCCATATGCTGGCTTTTTTATAATATACTGAATTACGCGAGTGAAAAAGATTAAAATTTCCCCGAAATCAGGGATTTGCTGAACCCTGTTCACTGCTTACTTTTGAGCTATGAACAAATTGTACTTACTGTTTTTTTTCTTAACGGCGCATTTATCCCTTGTTGGCCAAACTGTGGATGTGGTGGATGTGATTGATTTCTCGTCGTATGAAACCTTTCCGGAAGTGCAATTTGACGGTAAGAAATTTCTGTATTTACCAGAGGCAAACCTACTGATCGATAAAGTAGCGAATAGCACGGGAAATATGCTAAGTGTAATAAAGGATGGCATGTACGGTGCTGTGGATAAAAACGGGAAAATTCTTGCAGCTTTTGAATATGACGATATTGATCTCAAAGATGAATATCAAGGGCAATGGTATGAAGGTATTCATTACGACTATGAGTTTATCATCACCAAAAAGCAAGGTAAATATGGGGTTATTAATGTCGAAGGACATACGATTTGCCCACCACAATATGAAGAAATCACGATTATTAATAGAGAGCTGATCGGAATTAAACAACAGGGTAAATGGGGATGGATGACCGCAAAGGATGGTCGAATCGTGCAGCAGGCAATTTACGATGAAGTTGGTAAAAGCTATTTGCACCAAGGTGGTGTAACCATTGCAATGGGTGATAAAAGAGGGCTGGCACAGGAGGATGGAAAGGTTATTATCCCTCCTAAGTATGACTTTCTCTCGAATATCTACACCCACTCGGCGGCTTATGTCGCTTATTTTGAAAAGGGATTGTATGGTGTTTTGGATCAATCGGGAAAAGTGATTACGCCACCGCTATTTGAGTCGCTGGAATCGATGGGTGATGTGGATTTGATGAAGGTGAAGCAAGGAGCAAAGATTGGCGCCATCGATCCACATGGAAACTGGGTTATACGTGCTGAATTCGATAAGATGGAGGATTTTGTTAAGGGTTTGGCTCTTGTAACAAAGGCGGGAAAGCAAGCGGTGGTAGATGATCGTGGGAAATTGCTGGTGCCTTTTGGAGCGGGGGAGATCGAATTTCAGAATGCTATTGGGCAACGGGTATTCCCGGCCTTTGCTGCAGTAATGTTGCCGACACCGGGCGGGACTAAACTATCGGATGCTGCTTTGAAACAGCAAGCAACCGAAAAAGCAATAGCTGCACTGCCTTATACAATTTATGTAAGACAGGGCGAACAAGAGTATAGGTTCGATTGGTCTGGTCAGCCCATATTTCCACATAATAAGTTTTGGACAAGTAGTCCTTTTATACAAGGAGGAAAGGCATATTATCGTGTATTCTCAAAGAATTTGTATGGTGTTTACGATGCAACAGGGAAAGAAATTTTACCGATACAATATCATGTTCCAGCTGACCAATCCATGACTACCACGAATTATAGCGGAGGTGAGACGAATTTGCCTGATTTATCCTCGACACCTGTATATGACGGTGAGAAGTTGGGCGTGTTCGACTTGCTGCGAAAAACGTTTATCGTTCCCATAGCAGATCAGAGAGTCCGTTGGATTAGCAAGCAGTATATGGTTGTGAGTCGTAAACGGAAAGATATCGATTATGCTTATGAGACGGCCCTCTATAGTAGTGAAGGTAAATGCATCAAAGATTTTGATGCCGAGGTGTATGACATTCATGATGCTGGTCGGAATCTTTTCTTACTCGAGCGCGAAGATCAAAGCTTTCAGTTGATGGACAGTGAAGGACATATTGTTTATAAAAATATCGCTTGGCGAAATGGCATTCGGCCGTATGGCTTCGATCTACCGGCAAATGAAAATCCAGACGCAAGCCCCTTTGAAAGTGGTTTGCTTAAAATAAATGGTGAATTGGATAATCTCTTTATCGATTTGCAAGGTAAAGAAAAGCAATTTATGGAGTATACCGCTGTCGGAAGTTTTTATAAAGGACTTGCCTTTGTCATGAAGAAGACAGGTGATGGCATTTATCGTTATGGTGTTATCAACAAAGAAGGTAAAGAGATAATACCCTTGGAACTGGAACAGGTAACTACACTGTATGGTTATCCTGATTTATTGTTGCTGCGACAGCATAATCGTTGTGGTTTGTGGAGTCGAAAAGGGGAATTTGTATTGAACATCGAATACGACGATATCGAGATGAATAGTTCACAATCATATGTTCGGATTGTGAAGGATGGGAAGAAGGGTTTGGCGACCAAAGAAGGAAAAATCGTAATCCCTCCAAAGTATGAGGACTTGTCCAGAAATTATCAGGGAGAGGAAGATACTTGGCCCGTATTAGTGAAAGATGGAGAGTGGTATCGTTTGGTGAATAAGCAGGGCGTCGTTTATCCGATAAAAGCGCATTCAAAGAATAGTTATTGAGATGGAAAAATATTTTTACATAGTTATTTGCCTGTTGTTTCCACTGTTTGGTTCAACGCAAATGAAGAATAATATCCACCCGAAATCAACACCTGATTCAATTAAACAGGTCACGAGTTTAGCATCTTTTTATCATGGTTATGCACGTATTAAAGAAGGGGAGAGGGAATATTATATAAATAGACAAGGCGAAAAAGCTTTCGATGCCTTGATTCCGGGAACAAACGCGATGCTGGGAAATAAAGACGACATTGCAACTTATAAAGAATCGATCAATAGTGAATTTCTTCCAACTAAAGTAATTGCTTTTTTAAAGAATGGAAAGCTGGGTGTAATGAGTCCGGAGGGCGAAATCTTATTGCCGGCAGCTTACGATAGTGTGGGCGTGGAAAATCCATATTACTGGAAATTAAAAATAGGGAATCGTGTTTCTTTCTATTTGAAGGGTGGAAATATGTTGCCTTTTTATGAGGACATCGGTTATTTGGATGGTGATCATTTTGATGTGAAGCAAGCCGGAAAGTGGGGAATTTATAGCCTCCATGAACAAAAGCTGATTGTACCTGCCGAGTTTGATGCCTTTGACTATTGTGGCGGTTGTGGACGAAGCCCATCTTATGTATATGCAAGCCGTCAAGGTAAGTGGGGGATCATCGATTGGGATGGCAAGGAATTACTACCTTTTATTTACGAACATGCTCATTTCGGCATGCGCAGCGATAATTGGGTTGAGTCTTTTGCCAAGAATGGGAAGCGTCTGATTGTACATATTCCAACAAAGAAGGAATTTCTGACCGATGAAAGCGGAGAATATCCAAAAATAGTTGCAGGTCTCTTACTCTTTAACGAGACCATAAAAGAAAGATCTCAAAAGGCAAAGGGGACAGAGCCTGTTGATTCTGTGGTGCGGTACGGTATCTATGGGCAGGACGGAACAATAATCGCACCGGCGCAGTATGAATGGATTGATGAACCCAACGCCAATTCTTATTTGGGATATGATGGGTCGTATTTTTTGGCAAAATCCGATGGGAAGACCGGGGTTATAGATCATACAGGCACTTGGATGTTACCCGCTGAATATGATGAGGTAATGGTTTACGATGACTATTTTGTTGCTAAAAAGAACAATCAGGCCTTTTTGTTTAACAAAAATCAACAAGAATTATTAAAGGTAGATAATGCTGATATTACGCATGCCTATGAATATTTCTATTCGAGTGGCAGCGATGGTTTAGCTGCTTTTAAGATCAAACAAAAGGCTTATTATGGTCTCTACTTTGCAAAAACGGCAAAGTACTATCCGCCGGAATTTTATGACATAGATGTTAACGCCAGGCTCGAAAGGGGAGATCGTAATCTGGTTATAGGAGAAAAGCAGGGGGTGTTGACCGTATTTGACATGGAAGGGAATTTGTTGCTCCCTGCCCGATACAATAGCTTTTCGTTTTTAGATGAACTGCCAGATTCTTTGGTGAAGGTGGAACGGGGTAAAAAGGTCGGCTTATACAATGTGAGATCACAAAAAGAAGTGATATCAGCCGTTTACGAGGATTTTGAGCTGATCGGTAAACAAAATGAATTGCTACTTACTAGGAAAGGGCCCTATGATAAATCATCTTATGAATTTTGGAACTTGCAGGGGCATAAAATTATAGATAAGACCTTTAGTAAAAAGGATACGTTGAACGCTCGGTGTTACTTATTGCAAAGTGAACAGGATAAAAATTATTCATTATTTGATGTAGAAACGCAGCAAATTCGACTACTCAATTATCCTTATGTTTGGACGGTGGGCTCATCGAGTCTACTGCTAGTATCAACTGATGGAAGAACCGGTACGCTTTTCGATGCCTTAAGCGGAAAAGAAGGGACAAGCTTTTATGATGTCAGTCAATTTAATGTTGAATTGAATGGGGAACGAAATAACAACTATCCCACGCTTTTTCCATTTCAAAACGGCGTTGCAAAGGTGTTGAAAAATGGAAAATATGGCTTTGTTGATGAACAGGGTAAGGAATTTCTTTCTTCTAAATATGCAATCGTATCAAATTTCAATACAAGGGGTATTGCAGTAGTGATAAAAGGCCAAGAACAGCAGAGCATAGATTATAATAATGATTTGTTCTCTGCTAATTTTGTAGATAAACAGGGAAGAGTTCTGTTTCGGGAGGACTACCTGTCACCGGATTTGCAGTATTCCGATTTTTCGGAATTGTTTCTGGATGACAAGATATTGCTTTTTAAGCGGTTGCCACAGTCGAATGAATTGCAAATAGGTTTAGCGAATGCTGCGGGACAGGTGCTGTTAGAACCTATTTACAATGATATTATCCCTATTAAGAATGACAGTTGCTTCTTACTAAAGAAAGGGACGAAGTTCGGTTTAGCTAGTAAGGAAGGAAAGATGCTGGTTGCGGTACAATACGGAAATATCGGTTTGGGAAATAATGGTTTTTATGTGGGGGATGACGGTGCTGACAGGTTTCCTTTACCGGTGTTTAATGACGATAAGTGGTTCTATATTAATGAAGAAGGGGAAAGATTGCCGCTTGAAGCAGCTAGCTTAGATAATTTACTGTATTGATTTTTATGAAGCTTTCTTTGTAGAGAGTTCCTAAAGGAACTTCTTTTTTTGTAATTTTCAATTTAGAAAATCTAACCGTGTTTTTACCCTAAATAATAAATGTCGTATTTACATTTTTGAAAACGTTGGCATTATTGGAAAAAAGCTATATTTTTGAATGGTAACCATAAACGTAACCATTTATGAATAACGCGAGAAGAAATTTTATTAAAAAATCGACAGCATTGGCTGCTGTAACTGGTTTGTCAGCCACTTTTCCCAGCCTTTATAGTATGGCTACTGCACAGACGCAGAAAAAAATCAGAGTGGGTGCCATCGGCATCAATGGGATGGGATGGGCGGATCTAAATGCCATATTGAAACACCCGGATGTTATATGTACGTCGCTTTGTGATGTTGATAAAAATGTTTTGGATAAGCGAAGTAAGGAGCTTGCTGATCGAGGTATACATACGAAAGGATATAACAATTATCGTGATTTATTAGCGAGCAAAGACGTAGATGTTGTCGTGATCGGTACACCGGATCATTGGCATTGTTTACAGATGATCGAGGCCTGCCAGGCCGGAAAGGACGTATATGTCGAAAAACCCCTAGGAAACTCAATTACCGAATGCAATGCGATGGTTGCTGCGGCCAAGAAATACGATCGCGTGGTACAAGTAGGGCAATGGCAGCGGAGCCAACAACATTTTAAAGATGCAGTAGCCTTTGTGCATTCAGGAAAGCTGGGTAAAATACGATTAGTAAAAGCCTGGGCTTATCAGGGATGGATGAAAAGTATTCCAGTTAAACCCGATGGCCCGGTGCCCGCAGGAGTAGATTACGATTTATGGTTAGGGCCTGCCAAAAAGCGTCCGTTTAATCCCAATCGCTTCCATTTTGAATTTAGATGGTTCTGGGATTATGCGGGTGGTTTGATGACCGATTGGGGGGTTCATATGCTGGATTACGCACTCATGGGGATGAAGGCGACTACACCAAAATCAATTATGGCTGCAGGTGGTAAATTTGCTTACCCTGATGATGCTGCCGAAACACCCGATACCTTGACAACCGTATTTGAGTTTGATGATTTTAATATCCAATGGGAACATGCAAACGGTATTGACGGAGGGCCTTATGGCAGAAATCACGGGGTCGCTTTTATTGGTAATAAAGGTACCTTGGTCGTAAATCGGGAAGGTTGGGAAGTGATACCTGAAGGTGACCGTATGCAAGCAATATCGCTACAGAAGAAAGTAGATAATGGATTGGATTTGCATGCAGTTAACTTTATCGAAGCGGTAAAAAGTCGCGATAAAGCTTCTTTGAATACACCAATAGAAGCGGGTGCTCATATTGCCATATTCTCGCAGATGGGAAATATAGCCTATCGAACGGGCAAAAAGATTTATTGGGATGAAGCAAAAGGATTATTTAACGATGCTGAAGCAGATAAATTGATTACAGCATCTTACAACAACGGGTATAAAATACCACAAGTTTAATTACACGAATTCTACATGCACGCAACCAACACATCACGAATTTTGATGTTTGTTTTGGCCATCTTTTTGGTGATCACAACGAATCAATTGCTTTTTGCTCAACAGGAACAGCAACCAAAAGCGGTAGACGAAAAAGATTATATAGCCTATCTTTTTACTTATTTTACCGGAAACCGCATCGAGGAGGAGGCGGTACGTTTTGCAATTAGCTTGGACGGTTATCATTATAAAGCGTTAAATAAAGGTTTGCCGATATTGGACTCAAAAAAAATCAGCAGCACGGGCGGTGTGAGAGACCCCCATATTCTTCGCGGACAGGATGGGAAAACTTTTTATATGGTACTTACTGATATGGTTTCTGCGGAAGGGTGGGACGCCAATCGTGCCATGGTCTTATTAAAGTCAACGGATCTGATTCATTGGACATCCCATGTAGTTAATATTCAGAAACGATATCCAAACCAGGAAAATTTATTACGTGTATGGGCTCCGCAAACAATCTATGATCCGCAGGTGCAAAAATATATGATCTATTGGTCAATGAAACATGGAGATGAACCGGATAAGATCTATTATGCTTACGCAAATGCAGATTTTTCTGATTTGGAGAGTGAACCTAAACAGTTGTTTTTTCCTTTAAATGGAAAGTCGTGCATAGATGGAGATATTGTATTGAAAGATAGTACCTATTACTTGTTCTATAAAACCGAAGGGCATGGAAATGGACTAAAAGTGGCGAAGACAAACGCGCTTACAAGCGGTAAATGGGAGGAGTCTCTTGATTACAAGCAGCAAACAAAAGAGGCGGTGGAGGGTTCCTGTGTGTTTAAATTAATTGGCGTCGATCGCTACGTGTTGATGTATGATGTGTATGGAAAGGGAAGATACCAGTTTACAAAAAGTACTGATTTGGAACACTTTTCGGTGATTGATGATGAGGTGTCGATGGACTTTCATCCACGTCATGGTACAGTAATTCCGATTACAAGAACAGAATTAAACCGCCTTGTCGATACGTGGGGCACACCAACTGATTTTAACTTGAAAGCACTTCATCATAACCCGGTTCTTGAAGGCTATTATGCCGATCCAGAGATACTTTATTCCAAGAAGAATAAAAAATACTACTTGTATCCGACCAGTGATGGTTTTGATCAATGGGGAGGGTATTATTTTAAGGCATTTTCGTCTACTAATTTAGTGGATTGGGAAGATGAAGGGCTAATCCTGGACCTAAAGGCAGATGTGCCTTGGGCGGGCAGAAATGCTTGGGCTCCTGCTATTGAGGAGAAGATGATAAAAGGGAAGTATCATTATTTTTATTACTACTCCGGGGCGCAAAAAATTGGAGTAGCTGTAGCTGACCAACCTACCGGGCCTTTTCGGGATATCGGAAAGCCGTTGATTGCAAGTAAACCTGCAGGCATTCGTGGTGGACAGGAAATTGACCCCGACGTATTTACAGACCCCAAATCAGGAAAAAGCTACTTATATTGGGGAAATGGCTATATGGCTGTGGCGGAATTGAATAAAGATATGGTTTCGATCAAAGAAAATACCTTGAAGGTGATTACGCCTGATAAAACCTTTCGAGAAGGGACTTACGTCTTTTATAGAAACGGATTGTATTATTTTCTGTGGTCGGAAGATGATACCAGAAGTGAAAACTACCGCGTTCGATATGGTACGAGCAAATCGCCTGTAGGACCTATAACTGTTCCGGAAAAAAATTTGATTTTAGCAAAAGATACGGCAGCAGGTATTTATGGTACGGGGCATAATGCGGTATTGCAAATTCCGGCGAAAGATGAATGGTATATTGTTTATCACCGTTTTAGTCGACCGGATGGAATCAATATGGGGGACGCAGCGGGTTATCATCGGGAAGTATGCATGGATCAATTATTTTTCGATAAGGAAGGTGCAATTCTACCGGTAAAACCAAGTCTTCATGGGATTAGTGAACGTGCCATACCTTAACCTTACTTTTCTATATGTTGCTTGATCGTCAATTATTCCGAGTCTTTGCCTTATCGTTGGCGCTGTTCAGTGGGATGCATGCGTTTGCTCAAAATGATGTGGAAGCGATTTACATTTTTGCCTACTTTAAAGGAAATGGAGAAGATGGACTCCATTTGGCCTATAGTAAGGATGGTTATCAATGGGAAGCCTTGAAAAATGATACTTCTTTTTTACGGCCTGAATTGAGTAAGGATAAGCTGATGCGTGATCCTTGTATTATCCGAGGTGCCGACGGTTTGTTTCACATGGTTTGGACCATCAGTTGGACAGACAAGGGGATTGGCTATGCTTCGTCCAAAGATTTGATCCATTGGTCAGACCAGCAATATATACCCGTCATGCAAGGGGAAGCCAAAGCTAGAAATTGCTGGGCCCCTGAAATCACCTACGATTCGGGTTCGAAAACCTACATGATCTATTGGGCAACGACTATTCAAGGTGAATTTCCTGAAACACAAATTGAGGCCGATAATGCCTATAATCATAGAATGTACTATGTAACCACAAAGGATTTTAAGACGTACAGCGACACACGCTTATTGTATGATCCCGGCTTTAACGTAATTGATGCAACCATCGCTAAAATTAATGATAAATGGATTATGTTCCTGAAGGATGAGACGAAGGAACCTGTTCAAAAAAACTTAAAAATGGCTCATGCTGCTCGATTAGAAGGACCCTATTCTGCTGCCGGTAAGCCGATAACCGAGGGTTATTGGGCGGAAGGTCCAACGCTGACCAAGGTCGATTCTACGTGGTTACTTTATTTTGATAAGTATACAGCGCATCAGTACGGTGCCCTTGCTTCTACAAACTTGAAAGACTGGGAGGAGGTCTCGGAAAAGGTCCGTTTACCAAAGGGGATACGGCATGGTACAATCTTTAAAATCACCCAAAAAGAACTGCAAAATATAGTACGGGAATCGGCGCCCGGGAAATAGAATGTTTTAACGTAGATCGCTATTAATAGTTAATAACCAACTAATTATAAATTTACATAATAAAAAAACAGGAGGCATTTTCATTTGTTTTTTAATAAAAAAAGCGTAACTTTAATATTACATTAAAGCTAACTTAACATAAACACTTAAAACTGAATGCTATGCTTACCCATCACGTATCCCACAAGGGTGAAAGGCATCACCCCCTTTGGTTGGAAATAACCCGAATCGTACTTTCATTGGTTATCCTTTGGAAGGGAATTGAATTTATTGCGAATATACATGTGTTCACAGATATCATGATGAATAGTACAGTGCCGCTTGCTATTCTAATGAGCGTGCTTGTACACACTATTATTGTGGCGCATATTTTTGGTGCAATAGCACTTTTCACGGGAAGCTATGTACGTATTGCTTGTATATTGCAGATGCCCGTTATTCTGATGGCGCTGTTATTTAGAGATCTGGCTAAGGATGTGCTGAATCCTTACGCTGCCGTTTGGGTAAGTATCGCCATCCTTTGTGCGCTGGTATTGGTATTATGGAGAGATAAGCATGATGTGGTGGATAGAGATCGTGTAAGGGCTAAAGATTAACCAAAATATTTTCGAGAAAGTTTAAGCATGGGTATTATCTTTGAGGTAGATAATACCCATGCTTAAAAAGTATTTATTTATATATTTATTTCTTATTCAGGCTTGGCAATCCGTCGCTCAGCAGCCTGCAAACTTTACTACCTTCATAAATTCCCCTCATCGATGGGTAGATTCTACCTTTAATAGCCTAAGCCAAAACGAAAAAATCGCACAGTTGTTTATGGTAAGAGCGCATACAAATTTAGGAAAGCGCTATATCGACTCTGTTGCGAAAATAATTGCGGATGAGCAACTCGGTGGTGTCGTATTCTTTCAGGGCGGCCCTCGTGGTCATGCAGCGGCTATTAATGCCTATCAAGCGATCTCAAAAGTTCCATTATTGGTTGCACTCGATGGGGAATGGGGCTTGGGAATGCGGCTCGCGGATTCCGCTATTTCTTATCCTTTTCAAATGACACTGGGGGCCATTCGCAATGAAAAGCTACTCTATAATATGGGCCGCGAAATTGCAAAAGACTTCAAACGACTTGGTTTGAATGTAAATTTCGCACCGGTAGTCGACGTAAATAATAATCCGAGAAATCCTGTTATTAATTTTCGTTCGTTCGGAGAAAATAAAGAGAATGTAACGCGTAAAGCAAATGCTTACATGCATGGAATGATGGATGAACACCTATTATCAACCTTAAAACACTTTCCAGGCCATGGTGATACGGATGTCGACTCACATAAAGACCTGCCCCAACTTGCATTTAGCAGGGGAAGACTTGATTCGCTGGAGCTGTATCCTTTTAAGCGGCTGATTCAGGAAGGCGCCCCGGGTGTAATGGTCGCTCATATGAATATCCCTGTGCTCGATAAAACACCTAACTTACCCTCTTCACTTTCACCTGCCGTAATCGATGGCTTGCTTAAAAAGGAACTTGGATTTAAAGGACTGGTTTTTACGGACGCGATGGATATGAATGGCGTGGTTAAATACTTTAAAAACGGCGAGGCTGATGTGCGTGCGATTATTGCCGGTAATGATCTACTGGAACTGTCTCAAAACAGTAAAAGGGCCATTGCCATGGTGGCTAAGGCCATTAAAGATAAACGTATTAGCCAAGCGAGTTTAGATGCTAAAGTGAAAAGAATCTTAGCCGCAAAACTCTGGCTCGGATTAGATAAAAGGCAATCGGTAATGCTTAATGGACTGTATCATGCGTTAAATCGGCCGGAAGCAAAAAAACTGAATCAACAGTTGGCCGATGCAGCGATTACACTATTGAAGGGAGATAAACTCGTTCGGGCAATCGATTATACGAAACGTACCGCTATTATTAGCATAGGGGCCCGAGAATTGACTGTTTTTCAAAAAGAATTGGAAAATAGATTCGATAATGCATTGAAATTCGTGATATCACCGGATGCAAAACCAAATGATATCGCAAAAGTGTCGGTTGAACTGTTAAGGTATAATCAGGTTATTGTCGCCTTACATGATGTGCGCAAATCACCGCAAAGTAAAATCAATTTTAGTGGCACGGTTCGTTTGTTTATCAATGAGTTAGCTAATATGAATAGCGTGTTTTGCGTCTTTGCCAATCCCTACGCGTTGGCAGGTATGCCAGGTATAGAAGCCTGTAAGAGTATAATTCTTGCTTACCAGAATAGCGATGAGCTGCAACGGGCAGGTGCGAAAGTTATATTGAGAAGCTTAAAACCAAGTGGTAGACTGCCTGTAACGGTTAATACCTTCTTCAAATATGGTGATGGTTTATAATGGCAGGATGCGTTTTGTTGCGCTTTGTTCTGATTTTAAGCACAAGCAATACAGTTTTTAATGCTTTATTTGTCTTTTCTGATTTCTTTTTTTGCATAAAGGAGCAATTATGGTTATGTTTGATATTCACGCTTTCATTATGTTAAGAAAAACCAGTCTACTGTTCCTGATCGTGCTGTTCGCATCTCGGATTACTTCTGCTCAATCACGTCCGACATTTATTGAGTTTATTAACCAGGAACATTCTTGGGTGGACTCGGTCTTCAATAAACTAAGTAAAAAAGAACGTATCGCGCAGATGTTCATGGTACGTGCACATACCAACTTGGGCGAGGCCTATAGCGATTCGGTGGCAAAGGTAATTAAAAAGCAAAAATTAGGAGGAGTGGTGCTGTTCCAAGGTGGTCCTATTAGGCACGCTAACCTTATTAACAGCTATCAAAAGCTAGCAAAAGTGCCCTTATTGACGGCATTGGATGGGGAGTGGGGTTTGGGAATGCGTTTGATGGATTCGACGATTGCATTTCCTTACCAAATGGCTTTAGGGGCCGTACAGAATGAGCAATTAATTTACCAGATGGGACAGGAAGTTGCCAAGAATTTTAAGGCAATGGGCTTAAACGTAAACTTTGCACCGGACGTGGATGTGAATAATAACCCAAACAACCCGGTAATTAATTTCCGTTCGTTTGGTGAGAACAAAATGAACGTGGCTCGAAAAGGTGGAGCTTATATGAAAGGCATGACGGATGGAGGCCTCATTACCACGCTGAAACATTTTCCAGGTCATGGTGATACCGATGTAGATTCTCATTATGATTTACCTAGTTTGGGTTTTACCAAAGCTCGCTTGGATTCGTTGGAGATGTACCCTTTTAAGGAACTGATCGGTCAGGGAGCACCTGGTGTGATGGTTGCCCACATGAATATTCCTGCGTTGGATAGCACAGCGCATCTACCGTCGTCACTTTCAAAGAATGTAATTACCACGGTTTTGAAAGAGCATATGGGATTCCGTGGGCTGACCTTTACAGATGCCATGGATATGAAGGGAGTGGTAAAATACTTCCCGGATGGAGAAGCGGATGTAAGGGCGATTATGGCAGGAAACGACGTGTTAGAGCTGTCAGAAAATAGCAAACGCGCTATCAAGAAAGTGAGGAAAGCTATCCGTAAAAAGAGGCTTTCGTGGGAGGACATAAATGTGCGGGTGAAAAAAATATTGGCGGCTAAATATTGGCTTGCTTTGGATAAATGGCAGCCGGTTACAACCGATAATCTTTATCAGGAACTTAATAACGAGTCTGCAAAAGCGTTAAACCGACAATTGGCGGAAGCCGCGATCACTGTTTTGAAAGGAGATACGTTAATTCATCAACTGAGCCCCGAGGAACGAACCGCTTTGATCAGTATTGGCGTTGATAGTGCCACAGGCTTCCAGCAAAGGCTGGCTAGTCATTTTGGTGACCATTTGAACATTGTTTTGTCGGCCCGGGCAACCGCGATGGACGTAGCCAAGGTGGTTGATGAACTTAAAAATTATAAGCAGATTATCATTGCAATTCACGATACACGTCTGCGTCCGCAAAGCAAATTGAACTATAGTCAGGACGTGAACGGCTTAATTAGCCAATTGGCCGGAAGAAAAGCCATATTTGCCGTTTTTGCAAATCCATATGCAATCGCTACATTCCCTGGCTTAGAGCAGGCGGGCGGACTCGTGGTCGCTTATCAAAACGATGTAACTTTTCAGCATGCCGTAGCGCGGTTAATGAGCGGAGAATTGGAGGCGAATGGTAAATTGCCCGTAACCATTAATAGCTTTTTTAAATATGGGGATGGCCTTTAGCTTTCGCTGAAGCAAATGTAAGATCTTATAAGTAAAGAAGAGCTTCTTTTTTAAGCCCGGGTTCTAGCTTTCTATTTCCAAAGTTCACAAAATCTAAAGAATTTCTTATCTTGCTTTAAGTAACAAGAAGCTAAAAGGAATGAACCAAGGTGAGCCTATCATCCGTATTGAGAATCTTCATAAAAACTATGATGATAAAGAGGTCTTAAAGGGGATTGATCTCGAAATTTACCCAGGTGAAGTTATTGGCTATATTGGTCCGAATGGTGCCGGTAAATCAACTACGGTAAAAATCCTTACAGGATTAATAAGTGATTTCGAGGGGCGTATTACGGTTAATGGCGTTGAATTGAAAGAAAATGTATTGGCTGTTAAGTCAATTATAGGATATGTTCCGGAAAACGCCGAATTGTATGACGTACTCACTCCATTGGAATACTTGGACTTCGTAGGAAAGCTTTATGGTATGGAAGCTTCGCATATTGCTGAACGGGCAACGCGATTGCTTACAGCTTTTGGCCTTGGTGACTCGCTCAACAAACGAATGGATACGTTTTCAAAGGGCATGAAGCAAAAAGTGTTATTAACCGCTGGAATTATCCATAATCCTAAAATCCTCGTATTGGATGAGCCGCTGTCCGGCTTAGATGCAAATGCTGTTATTGTTGTGAAAGAATTGATTTCCTTACTTGCGAAAGAAGGTAAAACGATATTTTATTGTTCACACATGATGGATATTGTAGAAAAAGTTTCTGATAGAATCCTATTGATTAATAAAGGTGCTATTGTTGCTAATGGTACTTTTGAACAATTAAAAACACAGCACGGTGATTCGTTAGAACATATATTTGCGAAATTAACCGGTCATTCGGAAACATCGGGAAGTGCTTCTAATATAATGTCAGCTTTGGAATAACCGGAAGACAATAAGTATAGGCGCGATATTTATGAATAATTTCATCATCAGGTTAACACTGCTCTTTAACTCCTTGTACCATAAAATGGGCGTAAACACGCGTCAGTTGGAGGTCATCCTTCGCACTAAATTGTTAATGGATGATCGAAGACCCTTGACTGCTTTTGGTAATAAAGCGAAAAAAGAAAACAATTTTAGTTCTTGGATTAATTTCCTAATGCTGGCCGTAATGGGTTGCGTATTGCTTCTTTTCTTGTTTTCAGTTAATCAGCCATATTTATCGTTTACAATCTATTTCGGGGTGTTCATGGCCATGCTATGCTTAACCTTAATTGCTGACTTCTCGGTCATTCTTTTAGATAATAGGGATAACTTCATCATCTTACCGCGCCCTGTGGATGACAGTACTATTGCCTTGGCCCGTATCCTGCATATCGGCATTAGCGTTTTTAAGCAAGCGATTGGTTTGGCCTTACCTGGTTTTGCTTTTACGATTATCAATAGAGGGGGAATAGCGGGACTGATTTTTATTGTACAGGTGATCATTGCTACGGTGCTTTGCGTTCTATTTGTGAATTTGTTTTATCTGATGACCATGCGATTTGTATCGGTGCAACGTTTCAAAGATATCGTGGCCTATCTACAGATTTTGTTTTCGGTGCTTATTTTCGCGCTCTACTATACAATGCCGAATATCTTGGAAAGTGCAATGGTGCAGCAGCTTGATTTTAAGACTACTCCTTGGTTATGGGCTACACCAAGTGCATGGATCAGTGGATTACAAGAATTGGGCAGAGGTGATGTCTCGGTGTTAACGTGTGGTCTTTCTGCTGCTGCGATGATAGCACCTTTAGCAGCCTTATGGTTGATGACCGGGAAGCTCACAAAAGGCTTTAATAGGATGCTTTCAGGTTTGCAGGTAAGTGACGAGACAGCGACCGGGGATGCCGAGGTTTATCACCGAGAAACATGGAGCGATCAGCTTGCGAACATGTTAACGAAAAGTCCGCTGGAGAATGCCGGGTTTAAATTGGTATGGCGTCTTACCGGGCGTACACGCGAATTTAAGACAAAAGTATATCCGTCTATGGCTTATGTTCCTGTTTATTTTTTTTTCATGTTTTTTGTACGAAATAAAGGTAATGCAGGTCTGCCATGGACAGAGAAATGGAAGGGTATTTTAGCCCAGCATACCTATCTCTTTATTTTTTATTTTTCATTATTTACATTATTAACCGTATTTCAATTCATTACGCAGAGTGATAAATACAAGGCAGCCTGGATTTATTTCGTTGCCCCAATTCGGCAGCCAGGACTCTTTATGTCGGGTGTGCTAAAGGCTGCTTTTGTGAAATTTTATATGCCCTTTATGGTTGGGTTTACAGTACTGGGACTTGTCTTTATTGGGGTGCCGGTAATAAATGATTTGCTGCTTTCCATGGCAGTAGGTGGAATTGCTGCAGTGCTCATCTGTTTGTTTACGGTAACGGGCTATCCCTTCAGCCAGCCGATCAAGAAAACGGAAGGTCGATTTATCGCCAACCTGCTATTAATAGGATTGATTAGTGCAATCGGCTTTGGCCATTACCTGGCAGTTAAATACGAATGGTTAGTATGGACGCTTGCTGTACTAGCAACTGGAACTTTCTTTTTACTCTTACATTTTTTTAAAAAAGAGTCTTGGGAAAAGGCGGAATTTCGGGAATAATAGCTGCTGGCTGTAAACTTTTTTTTATCTCAAAAATTGGGCTTTCTTCATAGCGTGAGGCAACCATTATTTTTATACCATTGGCATGGGCCGAGAAAAGTTCAGCAACCAAATCCGGGCAGTTATTGTCTTTGGATAAATGGGATAGAAAAAGATGGCTGAGTGCTTGTGTACGATAGTTTAGAAAAAGCTCTAATGCTTGTTTGTTGGACAAATGACCATGTCCTCCTCGAATTCTGTTTTTCAAAAAATAGGGATAGCGCCCGCGATCTAATAATTCCTCGTCGTAATTGGCCTCTAAAAAAACAGCGTGACATTGGCTGAAATGATATTGTACGCGCTCGCAGACTCGACCTATATCGGTGAAAACACCAACTCGAATATCCCCTCCCTCTACTACAAAGCTATAAGGGTCAACGGCATCATGATATTTGGCAAAAGGAGTGATCTGTAAATCGCCAACTTGAATAGGGGCGGACGAATGAAATATCCGAAGCTGGTCCGGGGGAATGAAAAAACCGGTTGCCCTCAGGGTTTCCTGGTTGATATATACCGGGATATGGTATTTTAAACTTAATCGGCACAGTCCTTTTATATGATCACTATGCTCATGGGATATAAAGATTGCTTTTATACGCTGAATAGATAATCCTAAACGGGCCATTCTTCGCTCTATTTCGCGGCAGGAAATGCCTGCGTCTATCAAAATAGCCTCGTTTCCATTACCAACATAGTAACAGTTGCCATTACTTCCCGAATTGATGGAGGTGACGTAAAGCGACATGTGTGCAAACTTAATGATTTTCATTCAGATTAAGCCCACGTCTTTGCGTTGGTTTGGATCAAGCCATAACGAGAACAAAATTGATCAAAACGAAAAATTAAAATCATGATTCATTTCAAGTTAAAAGGAAAATAGGAATATCCGGAAATCCCAAACAAAAAGGGACGTATGACTGTATCTAGATTGTAGGTTTAATTATGGAATATATAGACTATTACAAAATATTGGGCGTCGATAAAAACGCATCTCAAGATGATATTAAAAAGGCATACCGTAAACTTGCTCGAAAATTACACCCCGACTTAAATCCGGATGATAAAGAAGCGCATAAGCGATTTCAGGAATTAAATGAGGCCAATGAGGTACTAAGTGATCCTGAAAAGCGGAAGAAGTACGATCAATATGGAAAAGATTGGAAGCAAGCGGAGGCTTATGAACAGGCCCGACAGTCGCAACCTGGAGGTGATTACTACGCACGTGGAAATCCCTTTGGTAATCAAAATCCGTTCGAAAGCGGTTTTGACGGATCGGAAGGCGATTTTTCTTCAGGCGGTTTTTCAGATTTTTTCGCCTCCATGTTCGGCCGAGGACAGAGGAACCGGAACCAGTTTAAAGGACAGGATTATCGTGCCGAACTACATTTGAGTTTACGAGATGCCGCTGAAACACATAAGCAAACATTAACAGTTAACGGAAAGAAGCTTCGTATTACAATTCCCGCGGGTGTTGAAAACGGACAGGAAATCCGTTTAAAGGGGCAAGGAGGGCCTGGTGTTAACAAAGGCCCGGCAGGTGACCTCTATATTACGTTCATTATAGGCAATGATCCGATGTTTAAACGGTTAAAAGATGATCTTTACTTAATGATGGAAATTGACTTATATACCGCCATTTTGGGTGGAGAGGTGATGGTTGATACGTTGAGCTCAAAAGTTAAATTGAAAGTCAAGCCGGAAACACAAAATGGCAGCAAGGTGCGTCTAAAAGGCAAAGGATTTCCCATTTATAAAAAAGACGGTGAGTTCGGCGACCTCATTATAACGTATCAGGTAAAAATACCGACAGATCTGAACGAGGAACAAAAGAAGCTTTTTAAACAGTTGGCTGATTTACAGACTAATAAATAAACACATGGCTACCAGCTATATTTTAATTAAGGAATATTGTGCACAAAGTTCCGTAGAAGAAGCTTTCATCCGCTCGCTCTACGACGAGGGTTTAATCGAGATAAACGTACAGGCGAAGGAATGGTATATTACGGAGGATCAGCTTCAGGATCTGGAGCAATTTAGACAGTGGCATTATGATTTACATATTAATGTAGAGGGGATAGATGCTATGCGGCATTTGATTGGGAAGATCAGAAGCATGAAGATGGAAATCAATCAGCTAAAAAATAGATTGCGTTTGCATGAGGACGAATGATAGTAAATAAAAAGGACAGCGTGTCAGAAACACGCTGTCCTTTTTATTTATTGAATCATCGAACGCAACATCCAGGCCATTGACTCATGCTGCTCCATTAACCCTGTCAAGAAATCAGCCGTACCGGCATCTTTATGCTTGTCCTGGATAGGATCAATGGCGTTACGAATTTCGCGGATGATGGTTTCGTGATCTTCTAATAAAGCCTCAATCATCACTTCGGCTGAAGAACCATCATCAGTATGTTCCAATAAATCGGTTTCATTGAGAAACTGTTGTAACGTACCTAATGAATAATGACCCAGCTTACGGATACGTTCAGCTACTTCATCCATAATTTCTGCAAGCTCCTTGTATTGCGATTCAAAAAATAAGTGGAGATCATGGAAATGAATGCCTTTTACATTCCAGTGGAACTTTCGGGTCTTTGTGTATAATACGAATTCATCAGCAAGCAAATGATTCAATTTGTTTGCTACCGCTTGGCGATTATCTTCAGAGATGCCAATGTCAATTTTAGCAGTTTTTACAAGTGTCATGATTAAAATTTATTATAGTGTATGGAGATATTGATAGTTCTTTTGTTTAAGGTTGGCTGTGATCCTTGATTTTTTTGAGCTGCAGGGAGAAAACAATATTAACGACTCCTGCGAGAATGAAAGCAAAGGCTGTCCAACCTACAATGGTCGCAATACCGATCACTGGATTGAAAATCATGCTTAAACCGAACAGTACGGTTAAGATCCCTCCCGCCAGTACCCATCCCCAGCCACTTACCTCCAGATTGTTAAGTTGAAAGGCATAACTACTAAGTGAAGCGCCTAATAACAATATATAAAAGCCGACAATGAAGGGGAGAATACTCATCGATAAACTTGGATATAACAGTAGAATGAAACCAAGCACAATGTCCAAGATGCCGGCAGCTAGTGTCCAGCCCCAATGATGCAGACGATTTCGATTGCCTAATGCAAAGGAAAGCTCCATGATGCCATTTACGAAAATGAGTCCACCAAAAAATACCGATAAACCTAAGTAACTGGCTAAGGGATTGGATATGGTATAAAAACCGGCAACTAATAGTAAAATCCCGATAACCGTGAAAATCCACCAATTTTTGACTTCACGTTTGATTTCTTGTATCAATGCTGCCATATAAATAATAGTTAAATAAATTCAGTGCGAATTCTATTCACTTATCAAAGCTACCTTATTGAGATAAAATATGTTTTGATAACAATCATACTAAATTATGTGTTTGGTCATCTTTAAACTTTATTTCAATGGCATGACAATTAAGAAGTGATTTCGTAGAATTCCAAAGGTAAGCCATCCGGATCTTCAAAAAACGTAAAGCGTCTTCCCGTAAGCTCATCAACCCGAATAGGCTCGGTGGGTATATGATGGCGTCCTAAGTGAGCAATCGCCCTTTCGAGATCCGCAACGGCAAAGGCTAAGTGGCGCAAACCACAGGCTTCGGGCCTACTTACTCGTCTCGGTGGTTTGGGAAAGGAAAATAACTCAATGGTGTAATGACCGTTTAATGTTAGATCTAATTTATAAGATTGCCGTTCTGTTCGATATGTTTCGGCTAGGATGTCAAAACCAAGCACATCGGTGTAGAATTGTTTAGACCGCTGATAATCTGAACAGATAACCGCAATGTGATGGATTGCTTGTATGAATGAATCTCGCATATTGATGTTTTGAGCTAAGGTAGAACTTATACAGTAAAAAAGTAACATTCTTATGGGAGAGGATGAAAACAATTTTTTTTTCACTAAAAAAGGTATTTTAGTGAAAAAGTTAGCGGAAGTTGGCTTTTGATTGTCAATAACAGAAAAATCCACCAGATGGATGCTTTTTTTTGATAACTTAAACTTTTTATTCTTTAATTAGTATATATTATGCGGAAAATCTTACCCTTTTGCTTTGTATTATTTAGTTTTTACTTCCTGAAAGGTCAGGAAACTTTTCCTGTTAACGGTTCGCACGATAAGCGACCGAAAAAATATGCTTTTGTAAATGCCCATATTGTTACAAAAGCCGGTCAGTTCCTTGAAAAAGGGACTTTGTTGGTAAATGATCGACTTATTGAAGCTGTAGGAGCCAATCAAAAAGTTCCAACAGGCTATATAACGATTGATTTGGAAGGCAAATTTATTTATCCGGCGTTAATTGATCCGTTTACTAGCTATGGTGTGCCCGAAAGCAAAGACTCTCGTTCTTTTGGAAGAAGTGCACAAGTCCTGACTTCTACCAAGAATGGTCCTTATGCTTGGAATGAAGCGATACGGCCGGAAACACGAGCCATCGATATTTTTACGCAAGATGAAAAGAAAGCAGAGCAATTAAAGAAAATCGGTTTTGGAGCTGTACAAACGGTTGTGAAAGATGGGATCGCGCGTGGCAGCAGTGCTTTAATTGCCTTGAATACAAATGCGGATAATGGATTTGTCATTATTCCGGATGCAGCTGCACATTATTCTTTTGATAAAGGTTCTGCAAAAACATCCTATCCGTCTTCTTTAATGGGTAGTATTGCTTTGCTGCGCCAAACCTATTACGATGCGCAATGGTATCAACAGCAGAAAAAGGAATTCAATATTTCACTGGAAGCATTTAATAAATGGCAATCATTGCCCCAATTTTTTGAGGTAAATGATGTCTTGGATGTGCTAAGAGCGGACAAGGTGGCTAAAGAGTTTGGAAAGACGTATATCATTAAAACCGGAGGAAACGATTATCAACGGATCAAGGAAGTGAAGGCTACCGGTGCAGATCTGATCGTCCCATTGAACTTCCCTAAAACCTATGACGTGGAAGATCCTTATGATGCTAATAAGCTGTCATTGGCTCAACTGAAACACTGGGAACTTGCACCGGGCAATCCTGCTGCATTGGAGAAAGCCGCTATTCCCTTCGCCTTGACGACGAGCGGTTTGGAAAATGTTCGGGACTTTTGGCCCAATTTGCGTAAAGCGATTAAATACGGACTGAGCCAGGATGCTGCATTACGGGCATTAACGGAAACACCCGCTTTATTTTTGGGGGCCGATGACCGTTTAGGAACTTTAGAGGCCGGAAAATTGGCCAGTTTTATTATTACATCGGACAGCTTGTTCAAAGAGGGGAATATTATCTACGAAAATTGGATTGAAGGAGAAAAATTTATCGCGAATCAAAGTAATGGTAAAGATCTGAGAGGTGAATACGCAAGTACTGTAGATGATTTTGGCCCAATTAAATTGCTGATCGGTGGAAAACCGGGTAAGTACGAAGCGTATATTAGTAAGGTAGAAGATACAACGAAAATTAAAGCTAACTTGGTAGTGGACGGCGATTTGCTAAGTTTGAGCTTTAACCCAAAAGGAACAAAAAAAAGCTATCGGATCAGCGCCTATATTGCATCAGTTAAACCGCTTCAGCTCAAAGGAGAGTTAGGACATGAGGACGGTAGTAATACGCCATGGTCGGCATCTTATACGGGCACCTATACGGAAAAGATGGAGAAGAAGATGGCTGACAAAGCGCTTGAGATAGGAAAGGTTATTTACCCTTTTGTAGCTTTTGGCCATGAGCAAGCACCTAACGCTTCCAATGTTTTGTTAAAAAACGCAACGGTATGGACCAATGAAAAGGAAGGTGTATTGGAGGAGACGGATGTGCTGATTGCCAATGGAAAAATCAAGGCAGTAGGAAAAAATCTGAATGCTTCCGGTGCAACGATAATTGATGCAACAGGCAAACATGTTACGGCAGGTATTATTGATGAGCATTCGCATATTGCAATTTCTCGGGGAATTAATGAGGGAACGCAATCGGTTACTGCTGAAGTGCGCATCGGTGATATTATCAATTCGGAAGACGTTAATATTTATCGACAATTGGCCGGGGGTGTTACGTCTTCTCATATATTGCATGGATCTGCAAATGCGATCGGCGGACAATCGCAGTTGATTAAGTTACGGTGGGGCCAATCTCCGGAAGAATTGAAATTTAGAGGAAATGATGGCTTTATAAAATTTGCACTTGGTGAAAATGTAAAGCAAAGCAACTGGGGAGATATCGCAAGGGTGCGTTTCCCGCAAACTCGAATGGGTGTTGAACAGGTTTATGTTGACGCCTTTACAAGGGCCAAAGAATATAAGGCGAAAATGGCTGCTAAAGGTAGCACTACACGTCGCGACTTGGAATTGGATGCTTTGGTAGAGATATTGGACAATAAGCGCTTTATCACCTGCCACTCCTATGTGCAATCTGAAATTAATATGTTGATGCATTTGGCCGATAGCCTCGGCTTTAAGGTGAATACGTTTACGCATATATTGGAAGGATATAAATTAGCGGATCGTATGGCTGCCAGAAGTATTGCGGGTGCTACCTTTGCTGACTGGTGGGCCTACAAAATGGAAGTGCAAGAGGCGATCCCTTATAATGCTTACCTAATGGAGAAGCAAGGTGTTGTAACGGCCATCAACTCAGATGATGCGGAGATGGCTCGCCGCTTGAATCAGGAAGCTGCGAAAATAATAAAATACGGAGGTTTGACGGAGGAGGAAGCATGGAAGTTGGTGACACTTAATCCGGCTAAAATGTTGCACATCGATCATCGGGTCGGCAGTTTAAAGGTAGGTAAAGATGCAGATGTCGTTATCTGGAGCGGGAACCCCTTGAGTATCTATGCTCGTGCAGAAAAAACGTTTGTAGATGGAGTGAAATATTGGGATGTGGATGAAGATCAGGCGATTCGGAACCTGCAACAAAAGGAGAAAGCGCGACTTATTGCAAAATCGCTGGAAGAAAAGGGTAAAGGAAATGCAACACAAAAGGCGGTAGAAAAACCAAGCATTGTTTATCATTGCGAGACGCTTTCAGAGGATATGAACGAAGATGTTAACCATAACTAATACGATAATGATGCGATTATTTTTTAAATATATATATAGTGCAAGTTTATGCTTATTGACTGGATTGTGCGTACAGGCCCAACCAACTGTCTATCCGGCAAAAGCCCAAACCGCTGCTATTAGCATAAAAGGGGCTACCATTCATGTAGGTAATGGGCAAATTATAACAAATGGTACCTTGGTTTTTGATCAAGGGAAAATTACCTATGTGGGCGATGGTTCAGGTGCACCTTCTGCAGCCGAAACGATTGATGCACAGGGGAAACATCTTTATCCCGGATTTATTGCACCGGTTACCAATTTAGGTTTGGTGGAAATTGAGGCCGTAAGAGCAACTGTGGATAATACCGAGGTGGGGGAGAACAATGCTCATGTACGCGCCTTAATTGCTTATAATACCGATTCAAAAGTGATTAATACGTTGCGTTCAAACGGTATATTGTTAGCACAGATAAGCCCTGAAGGTGGTCTGGTTCCGGGTCAATCGTCTGTGGTGCAGTTAGATGCGTGGAATTGGGAAGATGCCGCCTATAAAACGGATGATGCGATCCATATCAATTGGCCTCGTATTCGCTATGCACGCTTTGGTCCAACTAATGAAGAGGAGCAAAAGGAACGTATTCAAAAGGAACGGACTGTCTTGGCCGATTTGTTGACAGATGCTAGCGCCTATTGCGCCGTTAATAAACCGGATGTATTTAATGGTCGTCTAGAGGCTTTTCAAAAGGTGTTTGATGGTGCAAAAAAGGTGATGGTTCATGTCGATAAAAAGAATGATATCATTGCGGCCGTACAATTTTTCAAAGGCTACGGTTTGAAGCCGGTACTAGTAGGAGGTGCTGAAGCACATCTAGTCAGTACCTTTTTAAAAGAAAATGATATTCCCGTCATTATACATCAAGCACATTCACTGCCTTCCAATGAGGATGATGATGTCAATCTACCTTATAAGCAAGCGAAGCTTTTAACAGATGCGGGAATTCTCGTAGCTTATGGGATGGATGGTTTTTGGCAGCAACGTAACCTGCCTTTTATGGCTGGTACTGCGGCAGCGTTTGGCTTAGATAAAGAAAAGGCGCTCGCTACAATCACGATGAATACGGCAAAAATTTTGGGAATTGATCAAACAACCGGCAGTCTGGAGATCGGAAAAGACGCTAATTTATTCCTTTCCGTTGGGGATGCCTTGGATATGAAGGGCAATCAGCTTGAGAAGGCCTTTATTGCTGGTAGGAACATTAATTTAGATAATTTGCATAAACAATTGTTCGAGCGATTTGAATATAAATATGGGCAGAAGTAATCAAAAAGAGGGAGCTTTTGCTCCCTCTTTTTGATTTTATTTAGCGGGCTTTTCGAAACCTTCTTTTGTCGCTTTTTCTGACATGACCTTAATGCGTTTTTCTGTATCTGGATGAGAAGACATCAATCGTTGCATGGTGGAAGCCTTTTCGGCTCCTTCACTCTGTTCGGCTAAGCTTTCAAAAGCAGTGGCCATATACCACGGATTAACGTCTTGCGCTCTTAATAGTGCATAACCGTAAAGGTCGGCAGCGCTTTCCTGTGAGCGGGAAAAGGATGAGTTTGCAACCGCAGTCCCTAACTCACCTAATTTGGAATCACTCAGTGCACCCGCGGTACCCCCCTGCGATCCGACACCATCTTTTAGCGCAGAGCTTAGTAGAGCGGTGCGAAAAGCGTCCTTGGAGTCTTTGTTTTTAACATGGCCAATCTCATGACCAATTACACCGAGCACCTCGTTATCATCCATTACCTGCATTAAACCGGCACATACGCGCACGCTGCCATCAGCACAGGCAAAGGCATTAACATCACGTACTAAATATACTTTAAAATTCAGGTTTAAACCATCATAATCGGTTAAACCACTGGTTAGTTTAGCTAGACGTTGGGCAAGTTCATCATCGTCCGGTGCAACTGGATTGTTTTCATCCATCCACACCATATATTCTTTTGCATAGCCGATTACCTCATCGTCTGAAAGCGTAACGGCCTTTGCCGCTGTAGTAGCCGCTTTGATACTTTTGGTATTTACTTTAAATTGTGCCTGCGCATGTAGGCACATTAAAGCCAACATGGAAAAAAAGGTAAATTGAATTGTTTTCATATGCATGTTATTTGTACATTAAATTGATAGCAAAACAAAATACCATAAAACTTTTCATAGCTCCAAAATAAGGTGAGAAGATCCCTGAAATCAGCTATAGAATTGGATAACTTCATTCAAGAATACAGCTGGCTTTCCTTGAAGCTTTTTGAAAGTTAAATTGTATCTTTGCGCGGCAACGTATGTCCTCGAACGGACTATGGTTTTTATTCCAACTAATACATTGATATATTGTCATTTAAAGAACTTAATCTTATTGATCCCTTATTGAAGGCAATCCATAAGGAAGGCTACGAAAATCCAACGCCTATACAATCCCAAGCTATTCCCATTGTCCTTTCCGGTAAAGATCTGCTGGGCTGTGCTCAAACCGGAACTGGTAAATCAGCCGCTTTTATTCTGCCCATTTTACAACAGCTAAGCAATTTTCCGAATAAAGAAAAGGCAGTGAAAGCTTTGGTGCTGGCCCCCACGAGAGAATTGGCCATTCAAATTAATGAAAGTATCGCTGCTTATGGCCAACTGCTGCCTTTAAAGCATCAGGTTGTCTATGGTGGCGTCAATATTAATACGCAGATCGCCGGGTTAAAAAAGGGGGTGGATATATTGGTGGCAACTCCCGGCCGTCTTTTAGACTTGGTTGGTCAACGCGTGCTTACATTGCAAGCCGTTTCCTACTTTGTGCTGGATGAGGCCGATCGCATGCTGGATATGGGGTTCATCCATGATATTAAGAAGGTAGTAGCCCTTTTACCGGTAAAGAGACAAACACTCTTCTTTTCTGCTACTATGCCGCCTGAAATTACTAAATTGGCCAATACGCTCTTAAAAAATCCTACGCGCGTTGAAGTGACACCGGTTTCATCGACGGCCGAGAAGGTAACGCAAGTCGTGTATTCCGTTGATAAACCAAATAAGCCGAAGTTGCTCTTACATCTGTTAAAAAGCGAAGTGCGAGACCATGTACTGGTGTTTACACGAACAAAGCATGGGGCTGATCGTTTAGTTAAGTTCCTGGGAAAGCAACGTGTGCAAGCAGCGGCTATTCACGGAAATAAATCGCAGAACGCGCGTCAAAATGCACTGCAAGCTTTTAAGAACGGGCAGTTGAAGGTGCTGATTGCAACAGATATTGCCGCGCGTGGCATTGACGTTGAAGAGTTAAAATACGTGATTAACTTTGATTTACCAAATGAACCCGAAACTTATGTACATCGCATTGGACGTACGGGTAGAGCGGGTGCCAGCGGGAAAGCTATCTCTTTTTGCGATTTAGAAGAACGGCCGTATTTGCAGAGCATTAATAATTTAACCAATCAAGCCATCCCGGTCATTAATGAACACCCTTTTCCGACCCGTGACTCCTTTGTCGCAGTTCCGTTGCCCAAACGGCCGTTACATGAAAAGTCAGAAAAACAAGGGAGCAATAAAAATCGGAAAAAACGTCGATTTAGGCCAGCAGGGCAACAAAAAGCAAAGTAAACTAGGCAAATTGCTTGTTAAGATTTTATAAATAAATATTTTATTAAGAAAATCTTAGATTAATATCCTTACCTTTGTACTTATTATTAATAAATTCAATACAATACAATGCAAGAAGGAGTAGTAAAATTCTTTAATGAAACGAAAGGTTTTGGTTTCATCGTTCCAAATGCTGGTGGAGGCGATATCTTCGTTCATTCATCTGGCCTTATTGATTCTATCCGTGAAAATGACAACGTATCTTACGAAGTTGAACAGGGAAAGAAAGGCTTAAATGCGGTAAATGTTAAAGTTATCTAGGATAGTAATAATATAAATCGTATGAAGGCTGTCCGAAAGGGCAGCCTTTCTTTTTTTAAACGAAAATTTTTTGACAGGCTTTTTCATCTGAGAATTTTAGCTAAGTTTGTGCCTTATGAATGAAGAGAAATCATTGAATTTCCTAGAGGAAATTGTTGAAGAAGATATAAAAAATGGAAAGAATGAGGGTAGGGTTCTCACCAGATTCCCTCCGGAACCGAACGGTTATTTACATATTGGCCACGCAAAGTCGATTTGCTTAAATTTCGGCTTGGCACAAAAATATAAAGGAAAAACCAATCTCCGTTTTGACGATACTAACCCGGTAACAGAGGACCTTGAATATGTGGAGAGCATTAAAAATGATATTAAATGGCTTGGATTCCAATGGGCTGATGAGCTATATACATCGGACTATTTCGATACACTTTACGCTTATGCGGTGAGCTTAATTGAAAAAGGCCTTGCTTATGTCGATGATAGTACACCGGAAGAAATTGCTGCGAGTAAGGGGACGCCTACCGAACCGGGTAAGCCAACACCTTATCGAGATCGATCGGTGGAAGAGAATCTTCGCTTATTCGCTGAAATGAAGGAAGGGAAATATCCGGATGGTAGTAAGGTGTTACGGGCAAAAATCGATCTTGCGAATCCGAATATGCATATGCGCGACCCGCTACTTTATCGCATCAAACATGCCCATCATCATCGTACAGGTGATGCTTGGTGTATTTATCCGATGTATGATTTCGCGCATGGACAAAGTGATTCGATCGAACATATTACACATTCCGTATGTACCTTGGAATTCGTACCCCACCGGACATTGTATGATTGGTTGATTGAACATATTGGTATTTTCCCTTCTAAGCAATATGAGTTTGCACGGTTAAATATGACTTACACGGTCATGAGTAAGCGTCGCTTACTTCAATTGGTGAATGAAAAACATGTTGAAGGTTGGGATGATCCTCGAATGCCGACGATCAGCGGTTTGAGAAGAAGGGGATATACCCCGGCAAGTATCCGAAATTTTTGCGATCGAATCGGCGTGGCCAAACGGGAAAACGTTATTGACGTAGGCCTGTTGGAATTTTGTGTCCGTGAAGATCTGAATAAAACGGCTTGGCGCAGAATGGCTGTTTTAGATCCGGTGAAATTGGTTATCACAAACTATCCGGAGGGAAAAGAGGAACTGCTACATGGGGAAAACAACCCGGAAGTAGAGGGAGGCGAAGGCGAAAGGATAATTCCGTTTAGTCATGAGTTATGGATCGAAAGGGAGGATTTTATGGAAAATGCACCAAAGAAATTTTTCCGATTAGGCCCCGGATTAAGTGTGCGTTTAAAACATGCTTATATTGTTACATGTGATGACTTCGTAAAAGATGAAGTGGGTAATGTTACGGAAATTCACTGTAGTTATATCCCAAACTCAAAAAGCGGAGAGGATACAAGTGGTTTAAAGGTGAAAGGAACGATTCATTGGGTCAGTGTGCCACACGCGAAAACAGCGGAAGTCAGGCTTTATGATCGTTTATTTAAAGCGGAAAACCCCTTAGCCACAACCGGCGATTTCAAAGAATCTATTAATCCCGATAGCTTGGAAATCTTGGAAAAAGTATACATCGAACCTGATCTATTAAACGCCGTACCGGGAAAAGGGTATCAGTTTATTCGCAAGGGATATTTTACGCTTGATACACGATCGACACCGGACCGATTGGTTTTCAATCGTACCGTTGGCTTACGGGACACTTGGGCCAAGGAATCCCAGAAAGAAGGCTGATGTCGGAAAAACGTCGAACCTTGCGTTCATAGAAAATAAAAAGAGCCATTTCGAAAGAAGTGGCTCTTTTTATTGAGTCGAGCTCATGTTATAAGGTTGTTTTCTTTATATAAAGATTATAAAGCACGCTAAGCGCGAATGGGGTCCATTCTTCTGTGGTTTCGTTTGGAATAAAGTGCCGTTTGAATGCTAAAATTGCGGCCGATGCATTCCGTGTATCGTAACCTAATATACGTAAGCCGTCTAAGGGGTTAAAGGTCGTTGGAGGAGCTTGCAAGATATCATCATACCACAAACCAAAACCTCTTTCAGCTAAACGTTTCCACGGGAAATTAACACCGGGATCGACCTTACGTCCTGGAGCGATATCACCATGACCGATAAAGTTGTCTGTTGGAATTTTATAATTGGTCTTAAGGGTATCAAGTAGCACGAGCAAATTACTTATCTGCGGTTCCGTATAAGGGTCAATACCATTGTTGTCCATTTCAACGCCAATAGACGCAGAATTCATATCCGTAACCGATCCCCACTTTCCATTACCGGCATGCCACGCGCGTAAATAGTCATTGAGCAATTGATAAACCTTACCTTCTTTATCGATGATATAATGGGTGCTAACCTGTGTGCGTTCTAATGTAAAAGTGCGCAGGCTCTGCTGAATACTGTCTTGGGCTGTATGGTGAAGTATAACAAAATTAGGCTTGCGCATATTAAAGTTAACCGTACCTACCCACTCCAAATCTTTTCGTTGGCCTTCCGCTCCAGGGGATGGTAAACCGGCAGAAGCCATGGGTTGAGGCGCGGGCAGCGGCTGTTTAATAACTTCCGCCAACTGCTCCACCTGCTTTTCGTATATTTTGTTAGTCTCCGCAAATTGCTTTTTTGAGGCGCAAGCGTTTAACAAGAATAGCATCAGGGCTATGTATCCGTATGTGCCAATATGTTTTAGCATAGATTATCTTGGGAATTTATAATTCAGACCTATACCAATGCTTTGAGAACGTTGCAGTTCTTTTATTTGATTAGGATCATACAATAGGGTCGCATTGAACAAAAAGCTTATTACCCTCGAAACGCGTACGCCTAAGATGGCATCCAGGCGATGTCTGGAAGTACTAAGGTCTTCAAAATTAGCTAAAAATTCGTATGTGGTTTTTAAATGCAACCATTTCGTTAGATCTCGATCGGTACCGGCTAATAATTGAAAGCTCACATCATTCTTGAATCTTCCGGGTATTATTACGCCGAAACGAGTAGTATCTTCTTCCTTGACCGATTGAACATTGTCATCTAAAATATAGGTCATACGGGTCGCGGGACCGAAACGGATGGAACTAAATTGATCCGGTTTATATTCGAGACCGACTGCCGGTGTAAGATAACCCGGAGCCATGAAATTGGAGATTTTCCTAGATTTGGTGTCTACACCATCAATGTTCGAATATTGCCAGCCTGCATCAAATTGTGTTTCAAAGGTCAAGGCTGCAAATAACGCCCATTTCTGAGAAAATTTAATGGAGTATTTATTATCCCACCAGATACGGTCCTGATTCTTACGTGCAAGTTGATTTTCATTCTTAATCTTTCCGTATCTTAAGTCTAATTCAGATACAAAGTTTTTGCCCTCTTTGGTATAATCCCATTTCGTATTAAAAAAAGCACCTAAAGAGATAGAATTTACGCCACCACTGTTCCAGCTTTCACTAAAAGAGGCTTGATTGGCGTTTATCGAGAAACTGGTCCAGTTCCGCCAGTAGTTAACTTTTAAATTCAAATCAGGATTTTCTACTTCGACATCATGAATGCCCATTTGAGGGGTTCTTACCGGTAAACTATTTTTGGGCGGAGCCTGGCGGAGATCATTCAGATCGTAATTTTGAGCCTTCGCAAAGAAAAATGTGCCCGTAAAAATAAAAGCAACAAGTAAATGTCGTACGTTCATCAGAATAGTTTTATTGTTAACGCTGGTTTGCCTTTGCCAAATGCAATGCGTTCGGCTGACTCCAATCCAAATCACAAACTTAGATAAAATGATCTTATATGCCAAGCACAATCGAATGCAGGCTTTATAAAAAGCATTTTACTTGCTTTTCTTTAGCAATAATAATGCCTCTAATTGGAATCTAATCGCTCGATCTTCACCTCTTCTTTACCGGGTTGGACCCTGGGCAGTGGCTGTAATCGATATGCACTGGGGTTTTTACGATACATATTGTAAGAACTTTGTATATATTTACCCAGTTCATAGTCGTTCGCCTGCGTAATAAAATGATAAGAAGGTCGATACTGTAACATGAAATCTTCCAGGGCGACACCGGTTAAATTGGTCAAACGTTTAACAGTAGCCTGCGTAAACCGAGAATCGATTACATTGTTCTCGTATTCGCGTTGAATAAGTTCTTGCAAAAAGCGCGCATTTTTACCCTGGCGACTCAATAAGGAATATAGTGCGTCAATACTCAAACCTGCCCCTGTAGGGCCGGCTGATAATAAACTGCCCGGATTGCCTCTTCTGTAGGCTGAATTGTATTCGCGTTTTCGATCTTCGAGGATTTCTGCGGGAGAACGCTTGGCAATGATACTTACTTCATCCAACCAGATGGTTGATCGTTGTAATTTAAAGACAATGACAGGGTCTTTTTTTACGATCAACGTATCGGCATGATATCCTTTAACGATGGCAACGAGGGTGTCGCCCGGGTTTGCTTTAATGGCAAATTCTCCACGCTTATCGTTATACTTCATCGCATCGTTCGCTGTGTTATAGATATAAACTCGTGCAATCCGTTGCTTGGTATAACTGTCAAATACAATCCCTTCTCGCTCTTGCGCCAAAGCAAAGAAGGAAGAGGTAAATAATAAGACGATTATGGTTGCGAGAATTTTCAAGTTAACAAAGATAGGGAATGGCCCATGGCATTGAAAAACATTTTGCAATTTTTAACAATGCCAACAGGAATAATACAGTCTTGTAATGGGTATCTTACTTTGAAACTAGCAGTAATTGCCCAAGTACAAGATCATCACCATCTAAACTATTGAGGTTTTTCAATTCGTCGGTGCTCAGTCCGTATTGCTTGCTGATACTATAAATCGTATCGCCTTGCTTCACTTCGTGGATTTTCATTTCCACCGGTGGTTTGGCTTCTGCTTTTTCGGGTTCTTGCGGACTGTTGTCTGCAATCTCCGTTAATACCCGTTCTTCCCGATTTATCTTTTCAGGGGCCTTTTCTCCACGGTCATATTCATAGAGCCCATAACGTTCAATCAGGTCGATCAACAATTCCGCATAGCGTGGATTGGTTGCATAACCTGCTTTTTTTAAGCCTTTCGCCCAACCGGTATAATCGTCTTTATCAAGGTCAAACAACGGGGCGTAACGTTTTCTCAAAAGAAATTCGGAATGATCCCGGAAAGAATCTTCCGGTGAACGGTAAACACGGAAACAGTCGTCAATGGCATCATCATCCTTAAAAAAGGATTCACCTTTCCAATCGGGCGTACACTTGATGCCAAAATGATTGTTAGCTTCTCTTGCGAGGGTACTGTTGCCGTTTGCGGATTCTAATAGGCCCTGTGCAAGTGTAATACTGGCGGGGATCCCATAGGTGTTCATCTCTTGGATAGCAATTGTTTGGTAACGAGTGATATAATCTTGCGCGGAGGCACTGATAGCCGTGGGTTTATTGCTGGGTCGATGCGGATGATGATGCGACTGCCCTGAATGATCACGGCCATATGCGCCTTGTTGTCTCGATTTAGTACTTTGCAATACTTTTTGTTTCGGCAAACACGATGTTAACCCAAGAGAAATGCAAAGGAATAAGAAAAGGTATATGAATGAAGGGAGGGAAAAGATTTTTTTCTGTAGATACGTATCCATAGGTGAATCTATGTTAAATTTTTAAACGCTGACCAATTTTTAGTCGATCACTTTGAAGTTGATTTTTGCTTTTAATAAGATGAACTGAGGTCTTATATCTCTTGGCAATTGCACCCAAGGTATCACCTTTTTTAACGGTGTAGTGTGGACGGCTGTTTTCCGCAACAGGTTTCTTTTCTTCGGAAACAGCAAACGGTGGTTCCGTATAGTCTGCCGGTCTGTTATCAAACGTAAAAAGCTGATGTTTTTTTATAATGGCAATAATGTGAGAGGCCCAGGTTTTGCTACCTGCATAACCACCATACATAATGCCATAAGCCCACGAACGATAATCGTAAGCGCTGTATTTATCAAAGAGGGCTTGGAATTGCTTACGGGTTTTGAGGTAATGAATGAAATCGTCGTACGACGCTCTTACATTGTCATAGCCCTTGTAGGATGATCGGATTGTTTTGCTCTCGTTTGCACCGCGAATACCAAAATGGTTGTTGAGATGAACAGCAACTTTGCTGCTTCCATTGGCACTTTCATGCATAGCCACTGCCAAAATAATACTTGCCGGAATTCCGAATTCCTCCATTGCCTCAATGGCCCACTCTTTATGGGTTTCAATGTAAACCTGTGCACTTCCCTGCGCAAAGCCCTTTTGCGATAAAAAAGAAAAACTGAGTAGGAATATAAAAAACCGAAGGGCTTTCATTATTATAACTTTCTGATGAGAAATATGCCGTCACGTATGGGTAAAATCAATTTCTGCACCCGCTTATCGGCAGCGATACTTTTGTTCAACTCCATAATTTGCTCCGTTTGCTTATCGGGGGAAGCATCTGTTATCTTTCCCTTCCAAAGCACGTTATCGATCATAATCAGTCCGCCTGTTCTGACCTTGTCCAACACCAGTTCAAAATAATTTAGGTTGTTCTTTTTATCTGCATCGATGAAAACTAAATCGAATGTTTCCTCAAGCGTGGGGATGATCTTTATAGCTTCGCCAAGGTGATAGCGTATTTTAGTGCCATAAGATGAGCTATCAAAGTATCCTTGAACACGTTCGGCTAACTCTTCGTTAATATCAATCGTATGTAGTATCCCGTCCGCAGCAAGTCCTTCTGCTAAACAAAGGCTCGCATAGCCGGTAAAAGTGCCGATTTCCAGAATTCTTTTCGGCTCCAGGAGGTGACTTATAAAACTCAAAAAACGGCCTTGAAAATGCCCGGAAAGCATGTGAGGCTGGGTCTCTTTTACATAAGTCTCCCGGTTAATTGCTTTTAAAAGTGAGGGCTCATCGTCGCAGGTGCTTGTTAGATAAGCACTAAGCAAATTGTCCATTATCTCCATAAAGCAAACATATAGAAAATGCTCCGTATTTCGAATACCACTAATATAAATTATAGCGAGACGAGTTCTTGTTGGCAAGCTCCTTTGATGTATTATTGTGTTAGTATTAAAGGAAGGTTTTTATTAATCAACTTTTTTCATCATTAGTTAGTTTTAAAGGTATTCAAGCTTTCCCTAACGGGAAGGTTTCTTGGCAACAAGGAACAAACTTGAATATTTTTTTGCGGGAAAAAAAGTATTTGGCGGTCCCTTGATAGGGATCGAACAGATAGCTACTAGTAAGACTGAATCGTCTTAAGATAATCCTGCAAGATAATGACGGCTGAAATGCTGTCAACTAAACCTTTGTCTTGCCTTTTTGATCGCTTAAGTCCGCTTTCAGCAATACTTGCAGATGCCATTTTTGACGTGAAGCGTTCGTCCATAGTGACAATAGGTGTTTGCGGGAACGTTTTTTTTAGCAAACGAATAAAACCTCTCACGTGAACGGCCGATTGGGAATCCGATCCATCTAATTGCTTAGGGAGGCCCACAACAAAAGTTTCTACAGGATCTTGCACTATGTATTTTTTTAGATACTCAATAACATCTTTTGGGTGAATGGTGGTTAAGGCAGTCGCAATGATCTGCAGTGGATCAGTCACAGCGATACCGATTCGCTTTGTTCCATAATCAAAGGCCATTATCCGCATAAATTCTTATTTTTGAACATCTGTTCGCAAAGATACGGAAAGGTCTAAGCCCACAAAGGAAAATATGCAGTTTAAAGATATAATAGGACAGGAAAAAGTAAAGGCGCACTTGATCAACACGATAAAGGAAAATAGAATAAGTCATGCGCAACTTTTTTTAGGCCCGGAAGGAAGCGGAAGTTTACCGCTAGCTGTCGCTTATGCGCAGTATATCAATTGTGAAAATAAGCAGGAAAACGATAGCTGTGGAAGTTGCAGTTCTTGTAGGAAGTATGCAAAAATTATCCATCCAGATTTGCACTTTTCCTATCCTTTTTTTGCGTCACACAAAGAAGATACCGCCAGCACTTTCATCGATCAGTGGCGGAACAGCTTTCTGAAAAACCCTTATCTCAATCTTGAGACCTGGAGGAACAGCCTCGATGCAGGTAACAAACAAGCGAATATCAACATTGCTGAATGCCATCATATTATTCAGAAATTAAGTCTAAAAGCGTTTGAAGCCCCCTACAAGGTGCTGATTATGTGGTTGCCTGAGTTTTTGGATAAGGAAGGAAATACCCTGTTGAAGTTAATTGAGGAACCACCTGAGAAAACCTTATTCTTATTGGTGACGCAGAATCAGGATCAGTTGCTTAATACTATCATATCTAGGACGCAATTGGTAAAAGTAAATGCGCTTGATAAAGCGAGTTTAGCAGGTTTTTTGATGCAAGAGAAGGGGGTGCCGCAAGAGAAAGCGACACAGCTGGCTTATATCAGCGAAGGGAATGTACAGCAGGCACTTTCTCTTTTGTCGGATGATCAAAGTGGGGGGTATTTTAAGCTCTTTGTGCAATGGTTGCGTTTCTGTTTTGGCGCTCGAATACTTGATCTTATGCGTTTGGTGGAAGAAGATTTGTCAAAGCTTGGACGCGAAAACCAAAAAAGTTTCTTACTTTACGCTATTCAAATGATGCGCGATGTCGTATTATTTAAAGAGGGAGTAGGAGCGTTGGTGCACCTCCCTGACGCGGAAATGTCTTTTGTTGAAAAGTTCAGCCCGCTTTACGAAACAGCACAATTGGAAGCTTGTATCGGTATATTTGAAAAAACGAGTTATTATGTGGAACGCAATGCAAATCCTAAAATCTTATTTTTAGATGTATCTTTGCAATTAGTTTTATTATTTAAACGCTAAACGCTCCCGTGATAAACGGGACTCAATATATAGAAATATGGGATGTGATAATTGTTCATCCGGAGGAGGTTGTGCCCCTGCAGGTTGCCAAAGCAACGGTTCATGCATGACAAATGGATGCAATAAATTGGATGTGTACGATTGGCTAAGCCACATGGATATGCCAACAAATTATATACCGTTTAATATCGTAGAGGTAAGGTTCAAAGGGTCAAGGAAAGATTTTTATATCAATCAGGACAACCTCTATCTCGAAATGGGTGAACCTGTTGCTGTAGAAACGGCTACGGGTGGTTATGATATTGGTTTCATCTCACTCACCGGTGAGTTAGTTCGTTTGCAGTTGAAGAAGAATAAGGTCGATCCGGCAAGTGTTGAGCGCAAAATTTTTCGTAAAGCCACCGGTAATGATATGGATAAGTATCAGGCTGCCAAAGATTTGGAATGGGAAACCATGCATCGTGCACGAAAATTGGCCTTGGATCTGGGACTGTCCATGAAGTTAAGCGATGTGGATTATCAGGGAGATAAGACGAAAGCGACCTTTTATTATACAGCAGAAGGGCGCGTCGACTTTCGGGAACTCATAAAAAAGATGGCGGAAGCCTTTCGCATCCGCATCGAAATGCGGCAGATCGGAATGCGACAAGAGGCCAGCCGCTTAGGAGGTATCGGTTCTTGTGGAAGGGAACTATGTTGTTCCACTTGGCTTACCGACTTTAAGACGGTTTCAACCGCTGCAGCAAGGTATCAGAACCTGTCCTTGAATACGCTGAAACTAGCAGGACAATGTGGAAAACTTAAGTGCTGCCTCAATTACGAACTGGATACCTATATGGATGCCCTGAAAGATATTCCAAATGATATTGACCGTTTAGAGACGAAAAGAGGGACCGCGCGCTTGCAGAAAACGGACATATTTAGACGATTAATGTGGTTTTCTTTTCCGGAGGATGAAAACTGGATCCCACTCGAAATTGAACAGGTACGGGTAATAGCAGAAGGAAATAAAGAAGGCATTAGGCCAGATGATCTTGTGGAAATCAAGGAAGAGGTTGTTGTTGCCAAACCCATTACCTATGACTATGAAAATGTAGTGGGGCAAGACAGTCTAACACGTTTAGACGAAAAAGGCAAAAAGAAAAAGCGTCCCTCAAAAAAAAGAAATAAAAATAAGCAACAGACCGCTGATAGGCCGATGGGAGCGGAACAGACGTCGAATGCAGGACAAAGGCAACAGCAAAAAGCAACAGTTTCTCAGAAAAAGGAGAGTAAGCTTTCAACTGAAAATGTAGCGGGCGATAAGGAGATCGTAAAGACGGATAGTAATGGCCAAAAAGCGAAAAATAGCCGCAGACGATACAGGGGCAAAAAGACGAATAAGGACGGAGGTGCTGCAAATGGTGAAAAATCCTAAAGTCTACACGGCCATAGGTGTTATAGCGGTGTTTTGCCTGCTCTCATGTAATCGTAGTGCACTTATAGATGAATTTAGGCCGGTACCTAATCAAGCATGGAATTATGCGTTTAACCCGGAATTCAAAGTTGATGTAAAAGATAATAAGGTACCCTATCGATTAAAAATGAATGTACGATTGACGACGGATTATCGATACGCAAATTTATTTGTTTTAGTGCATCAAAGAAATGCAAAAGGCGAATCGAATAGTAAACGTGTAGAATTGAAGATGGCTGACAAAGACGGCCGTTGGTTGGGTAAGGGTATTGGAAGTCTGTATAGTTATCAGATTGCATATAATACTAATTATCATTTTCCCGATACCGGGACATACTACTTTAAAATTGAACAAAATATGCGGGATAGCCCTTTGAAGGGGGTTAGCGATGTGGGAATTTGTGTGATCCCGGAAAACATTGCGAAATAATCGGCATGGTTTATGCCTTATCAACCAAGGCGGAAAAGCCAAAGATTTTCTATGCGTAAAACATTACCCCAACAACTTGCTTGTATTTTCTTGATTACACTATTGGCTGCTTGTACGCGATCAGGTTCGCCAATTGGTGATATGCTGTTTAAACAAACTAAAAATAAAGTATACAAAGAAGTCAATGCAGATTCGTTGCATGCTTATTTTGAACATTATTTAACGACAAGCGCAGCAACATTTAAGAATCCAAAATATTTGAATCGCTTTTATACGAAGGCGGATTTTGAACCGGTATTAATCAGCAAGTTCTATGCTGATTCGTCGCTTTTCCGATTAATAGATTATTTGAGAAATGCCGATGAACATGGTCTTTCAGCTAAGTCCTATCAAGTGGAGCCTTTGTATAAGGCCCTTGTTCAGTTGACGAACCAAAAGGAAACGAGCACGATTCATCAGGCCTATGAGCATATTGTACGTGCAGAGTTACTGGCTGCCGAGGCGCTTACGCGTTATGGTTTTGCGCTAGAATATGGAATGACAAATCCAAGAAAGGTGCTGCCACGTTATTACATTCCTGTTGATCGTCCCGATAGCACATCTTTCGATAGGATATTGAACGCAAAAAATTTGAGCGATTACCTGGATAGTATACAACCCAAGGGCAATGCATACAGGGTGTTGCAACAGGCATTAGCCGAAGAGGACAACGAAGCAAAAAGGATAACATTGATTGCAAATATGGAACGTTTGCGCTGGAAGTATACGGTTGATAGTACGCATTTTGTATATGTGAATATCCCGGCCTATCAGTTATATATTATCCGAAATGGAGATGTTAGCAGTCAAATGAAGGTGGTTGTGGGAAAGGCCGATGGGCATGAAACACCGATGCTATTAAGTAAGATTCATAGTGTACAAGTAAATCCGATTTGGAATATACCTTCTAGTATCGCAAAAAAGGAAATATTGGTACAGGCTAAGGCCGATAAGTATTACCTGGCAAATCATGGAATGGACGTTTATAGAAGGGGTGTCAAGATTGTAAATCCGGACACCATTGACTGGAGCGTCTATAATGAAGAAAATTTGCCTTACAGTTTTAAACAGCAACCTGGAAATACAAATTCACTTGGACTCATTAAGTTTTTATTTAAAAATGGAAGCAGCGTCTATTTACATGATACACCGGCAAAAGCAGGATTTAGTAGGGTAATGCGTGCTGCTAGCCATGGTTGTGTAAGGGTGGAAAAGCCATTGGATTTAGCGTATGCTTTATTTGGTGAGGGCGATAAATATGAACTGATTAAGGAAGAAATGTCGAGTGATGAACCGACTGCTAAAACAATTGGTCTTAAACCTCAAATTCCTGTTGTATTGGATTATGTCACTTGTAAAGTAGATAGCAGCATGTCCTTAAAGTTCTATCCAGATGTGTATAAACTGGACTCCGTTTTGTATCGACAGTTAAAGTAAATTTCCTGCTTCAGCTACTGACATGGAATCGGGATTTTCCGACGATTCATCCGCATCCATGGTGGCTGCCATCAGACTTTGTGTTGCTGCTTGCTCATTTAGATAGGCCGACTGATAATTTTTTGATTTACCATAAATATAGAGCACCGATTTGTTTTTGATAAGATCAATAATCTTATTCTTTAAAGGTTCGGCCACGGCCGGGCAACCTTGGCTAACACCCATACGATCCTGGCCTTTTAATATGTTTGCCCCCACGTACCAAGCACCATGAAGCACGATACCCCGTACTCGGGCATTTGTGTTGAACCCTTGGTCTAAACCGTCTAACTTTAATGATCGGCCATGCTTCCCCTGATAGGTTTCTCCCGTTAAATAAAATCCTAAACTGCTCTGGTTTGAATTAGGGCGATTGGAGAATAGATTGGCCTCTTGTATGCCGCTGCCACGACCGTGTGCAACAAAGGTGTTGAGAAGCACGCTGTCACGCTCTAAGTCAATAATCCACAAGCGTGGTTTACTGCTGTGTACACTGAGGTCCGCTATTGTCAAAATCGGGGAATCAGTTTTTCCCTGTTCTCTTAAATTTAAATAACCAACGTATGCTTGCTTGAATACGGTACTATCTAGGGTAGGTGCTAGTTGCTGAATATGCTCGTAAACAGATTCAAACTTATAGGATAACAGGGAACTGTGCTTGATTTTCTTTTTTGCATCAGAAACGTTATCACTTGTAGGTCTAGTTGAATGAATGGAACGCCAGCTGATGCTAATAATGATTGCTAAAAACAAAAAAATAACACTGGGCACTAAAATGCTCTTTCTCAACTTCATATATCTCTCCACTTTTCTCTTTTGCAAGTTAGGGAACAAAAGATGTTTTCTTGAAAACGATCATTGTCCAAATTTATTGTGTTACAAAAATAGAATAAATAATTTTAAAGTTAGATAGTTGTAAGAAATAATTTAACTATTCTGACAATTTGATAACGTACTGCTAAGAAAAGATTGAAAACAGTATCTTTATGCATAAAACAGACAAGTAGGTTTTATATTTATCGAATTTTAAAAACATTCGTCAGTTTGATTGTTTGGATATAAATTAAGACGTCATATGGCATATCAATATTTGTTAACAACGGTTGAAGATGGAATTCTAAGGATAACCATTAATCGTGAGCAGAAACTTAATGCATTGAACAGAGACACGCTGAAGGAATTAAATCAAGCGATTGAAGCAGGCTTGAAGGATGGAAAGATTATGGGGGTCGTTATAACAGGTGCGGGCGAAAAGGCTTTTGTTGCAGGAGCTGATATTAGTGAATTTGCCAATTTTGACCAAGAACAGGGAGGGGACTTGGCAAGGAGCGGGCAAGCGGAGGTTTTTAACTTGATTCATCAAGCAGAAAAGCCAATTATTGCGGCTATTAATGGATTCGCTTTAGGTGGAGGACTCGAGATCGCAATGGCTTGTCACATACGCATTGCAAGTCATACAGCTCGAATGGGGTTGCCTGAAGTATCACTCGGTCTTATTCCGGGGTATGGAGGAACGCAGCGTTTAACACAATTGGTTGGTAGGGGAAACGCGATGGAATTAATATTAACGGGTAATATGATTAATGCGGAGAAGGCTTTGCAGATGGGCTTAGTAAATCATGTGGTACCGGCAGATGAAGTGATTAGCAAATCGGAAGAAATTATTAACGATATTGCAAAGCGTTCTCCACGTGCTGTGGCCGCAGCTATTCGTGCGATTAACGCCGCCCTTGTTGCGGGCGAACAAGGTTTTAATATTGAAATCGATGAATTTGCGAAATGCTTTGGAACAGCCGATTTCAAAGAGGGGGTTTCTGCATTTCTTGAAAGGCGACAACCTGAATTTTCTAGGGAAAAATAAAGGCATCAAGGAGCACACCCGATTCCTCAGGTTCTATTTTTACTTTTGAATTAAAAAAGCATGTCTTTGGATTTGTTTGATCAGAAACAGCGAAATAATATCACCTTACTGATTATTCTTGCGCTAGGTTTATTTATTTTATATTCTTTGCGCGGTATTTTCGGTGCATTGCTGGCAACAATGATTATGTATACAATCTTTAGGCCGCTAAATTTATTCTTGACGGAACGACTGAAGTGGCGTAAATCAATTTCAGCCATACTGATCATCGTCGCTTCTTTCTTTATTATCGTCTTCCCTTTTTACGGTTTAATTAATATGATTGCTAAACGGGTCATTGAATTGACGAGACACCCTGAAAAAATTCAGCGGGTAATCGACGAAATCAATAGCTTCTTAGGCGATAAATTGCAACAACCTGATTTGATAACCAATAACTTACAGAAAGGATTGACCTACGCGGGGAATCTCATGACCTCTATTCTAAGTGGTGCGGCAAATATCCTGCTCGATATTTCCGTTATGTATTTCCTGCTATACTTTTTGTTTGTGAGCTGTAGAGCGTTTGAGAAGGGCGTTTTACGTTATTCTCCATTTTCGGATGAAAATGCGGTTCGTTTTGGTGTTGAACTAAGGAATATCACCTATTCGAATGTTCTTGGGCAGGGATTGATTGCCTTGATACAGGGGAGCGCCGTTGCTTTGGGGTATTGGATGTTTGATTTCGCTGACCCACTGTTTTGGGGCGTGATCTGTGTTATTTTATCTTTTATACCGGTGGTAGGTGCCCCAATGGTCTTTATCCCCGCCTGTATCATTAAATTTATTGATGGGGATACCTTCAATGCGATTGGCATGTTGCTATGGGGATTGCTTTTGGTGTCGAATATCGATAATGTACTACGCTTGGTGATCGCAAAACGGGTAGGAGATATACATCCCATTATAACCATTATCGGGGTTATTATTGGCATTCCAATGTTCGGCATTATGGGGCTTGTTTTTGGGCCATTACTTCTCTCGTATTTCTTGATTACCGTAAAGATCTATGAAACAAATAAACTGGCAGAAATGCGTTTAAGGAAAAAAAATGATGACAATTGAGATTGTTGGCAAACTGTTTGCTTAGTATATTGTATATATAAAAGGTCGCTTCAGGTAGCCTTACAACGATTAATTAACATTTAATTTTTTAAAAGTCATGAATGATAATGGAAAAATAGTAGCTGCTTTGCTAGCAGGTTTAGCTGCAGGCGCAGCCTTGGGAATCTTATTCGCACCTGAGAAAGGCTCTGACACCAGAGATAAGCTAAGCGACTCCTTAAAAGATCTGGGCGATGCTATTAAGGAACGCACGGCGGAACAAGTGGAGCAGTTTAATGATCTGAAAGAACGTGTGGTATCTACTATCAAGTCAAAAGTAAATAAGGGTGAAGCAAGCGTAGAAGAAGCTTTAGAAGAGCACGCGTGAATATAAATGAAATCCATTATAGATGTTAAAACGACATCTATAATGGAAAAACATAATCTATGGAAGAAAAAGATACATTTTCAATTAAAGGTGTTATTCAGAAGCTAAAGGAATATGTCGAAAATTATACTGACTTAGCCTATTTAAAATTCGTCGGACGCATCTCCAAAATACTTCCTGGAATTGCTGTCAGCGTTATCAGCTTCTTATTTGCCTTTTTTGTGGTATTCTATCTAAGTATGGCGCTCGCTTTCTTTATTGGGGAACTCTTGGATAGTTATGCATTGGGTTTTGCCGTCACCGGACTGGTGTTTATCTTACTCATATTGCTGGTAGCAATGTTTAGGCAAGCAATCAAAAAGGGAATAGCCAATTTTTTTATCAAAATTTTTATTGGTTTACGTAAAGACGATGACGATGAAGAACAAAATAACTAATATAGAGGAATTACAGGCTGAGATTGCGCGCTTGAAAACGATGAAAATGGAACAGGAAGCGTATTTGGAGCATCAATTTGGATTGCTGAAGGATAAGATAAATAAACCTGTACATTTTTTTCAGAATATGTTTTCTTTTCTTCCGAATACAGCTAGCCTTTTTGGTAATATAGGCACAAAGGGAGGTGCCTTCCAAGGTGATTGGTTAACGAAAAGCCTGCGCATTGGTTTACCGTTTCTTGTTAATCGTGTTTTTTTTAGAAAGGCAGGTTATTTCAAACGCATTCTAATGGGACTGCTTTCGAGTCAAGCTGCAGGCTTCTTCAATAAAGAACGCCTTGCTCAAGGGATAGATGCTGTTACTTCTTGGATTAAAAAATCAAGTAAAAAAGGAAAATCTGCAAAACCTTCAAATCGTAACCGAAGGGATTACGATTTTGGTATCCCTCCTGATAGCGAAACATATTAATTAGCGGGCGGTCAGGATTCTAAATCTTCAAATCTAATAACAGGTTGAAGGGCTAATGTATAATAACTTATAACTATTTCCGATAAAAAAAGCCGTGGTATTTTGTACCACGGCTTTTTTTATGGGCATGATTATTACATCATGCCGCCCATGCCGCCGCCCATTGGAGGAGCGCCTGCACCGGCTTTTTCTTCTTCCGGCTCGTCTGCCAATACACACTCAGTCGTCAACAACATGGAGGCGATTGAGGCTGCGTTTTCTAGAGCAACACGCGAAACCTTGGTAGGATCGATAACACCTGCACCGATTAGATTTTCATATCTGTCAAAGCGGGCGTTGTAACCGAAATCACCACTACCTTCTTTTACCTTTTGTACAACGATAGAACCCTCTACGCCTGCATTATTACAAATTGTACGCAATGGCTCTTCAATAGCACGTTTGATAATGTTGATACCGGTAGATTCATCTTCACTTTCTCCTTTTAGCGTTTCGAGTGACTCGATAGCACGGATAAAGGCGACACCACCACCTGCAACAATACCTTCTTCAACAGCTGCACGTGTTGCATGAAGGGCATCGTCTACACGGTCTTTTTTCTCTTTCATTTCTACTTCTGTAGCAGCACCAACATAAAGAACAGCCACACCACCTGCTAATTTCGCTAAACGCTCTTGCAATTTTTCGCGATCATAGTCGGAAGTAGTTGTTTCGATTTGTGCTTTAATTTGGCTAACGCGACCTTTGATAGTCTCTGCTTCACCCGAACCATTGATAATGGTTGTGTTATCTTTATCAACAACTACTTTTTCTGCTTGACCTAGGTAAGAAAGGTCAGCATTTTCTAATTTATAGCCTCTTTCTTCTGAAATTACGGTACCACCGGTTAAGATGGCGATGTCTTCAAGCATTGCTTTGCGACGGTCGCCAAAGCCTGGTGCTTTAACAGCCGCAACTTTTAATGAACCACGGATTTTGTTCACTACTAAAGTAGCTAACGCTTCACCGTCTAAATCTTCAGCGATAATCAATAGTGGCTTACCGGTTTGTACTTGTTTTTCCAAAATAGGAAGCAACTCTTTCATATTGCTGATTTTTTTATCATAGATCAATATGTAAGGATTCTCCAATTCCGCTTCCATCTTTTCCGTGTTGGTAGCAAAGTACGGCGATAAATAACCACGGTCAAACTGCATACCTTCAACTGTTTTAACTTCAGTCTCGGTGCCTTTTGCTTCTTCAACAGTAATAACACCATCTTTTCCAACTTTTTCCATCGCCTCAGCAATCAGTTCCCCGATTACCTCGTCGTTGTTAGCGGAGATCGTAGCCACTTGTTTTATTTTACTGTTGTCTTCACCTACAGTTTGTGATTGTGCTTTTAGGTTTTCAACAATGGTAGCGACAGCTTTGTCAATACCGCGTTTCAAATCCATTGGGTTCGCACCGGCAGCAACGTTCTTAATACCTGCAGTAACAATTGCTTGTGCTAAAACAGTAGCCGTTGTTGTACCATCACCTGCCTGATCAGCGGTTTTGGACGCTACTTCTTTCACCATTTGTGCTCCCATATTCTCTAGCGCATCTTTTAAATCGATTTCTTTCGCTACAGTCACACCATCTTTTGTGATGGAAGGAGAACCAAATTTTTTCTCAATAATTACATTGCGTCCTTTTGGACCTAATGTTACTTTTACAGCATTTGCTAAAATGTCAACACCTTTCTTCAAGGCATCACGCGCTTCTACGTTATATTTTACCTGTTTTGACATAGTTTTTAATTTTAAAATTACGCATATCTACTTTCTTCTTAAGTATACGCACTTTTAATGGTTATTGTTCGTTTTAATCTATTCTAAAAAGCTATAGGGACTAGATTATAGCATAGATGTCGGACTCGCGCATAATTAAATACTCTTGTCCTTCGTAGGTTATTTCTGTTCCGGCATATTTACCGTACAACACTTGATCCCCTACTTTAACGGTAATAGGCTCATCTTTTTTTCCTTCACCAACAGCAACAACGGTTCCTCGTTGCGGTTTTTCCTTGGCGGTATCAGGAATGTAGATACCTGATGCGGTTTTTTCTTCAGCAGCAGCAGCTTCTACTACTACTCTGTCTCCAATCGGTTTGATACTTAATGCCATAATTGTACTAGATATTATTGTTTTATATTAGATTAACGTTTCCGGGAAATTTTAAGTCATGAACTGTGCCAAAATTGAAAAGACAGTTTTTGTTGTCATTTTTTCACGCCGATGACGTGGTAACCATAAAATCACTTTTCAACTTGTCAGCTTGGCTGAATATTTGGCAGAAAAAAAGGGGGCAGTCCAAAACTGCCCCCTTTTTTATTTTATCCTCACGGAATTACTTGCTTGTATCTACCGATGCTGGTTTCTGTCCTTGCGGAGTCGTTGGGGTGGCTGCCGGGTTCTGTAACGGAGTTGTCGGCGTGGCCGTTGGTGTAATTTGCTTTTGTAATTCGAGCCCTGGATTAGAGCCAACGCCTGCCCCCGGGCTGGTGATATTAAGTAATAGCGAAAATACCATGATCGCAATGACTAAAACCCAGGTTCCTTTCTCTAAAATATCTCCGGTCCGTTGTACCCCCATAAGGTTGTTAGATCCGGCAAAACCAGAGGCTAAACCTCCTCCTTTCGGATTTTGGATTAAAACGATAAAGACCAAAAGCACGCAGGCTAAAATGGTTAATACGATAAGTAATGTATACATTTCTTTATGTGGTTAATTAATTCTACTTTCTAACGCTTTGATACGGTCGGCAAAATAAACACTTTTTTTGGGATATTTCAAACTTAATTTCATGTAAGTATCAATCGCCTTATGATAAAGTCCCTGTTCTTCATAGATTTGTGCCAAGGTTTCCGATACAAAAGTAGACTGATCCTCGGCGCTTTGTCTGGCTTTGTTCTCCAGTGTTATTTGACTGGCTTGCGGTGGCCGGATCTGCGGTTCTTCTTTGATAAAGCGTTCGATAATCTCATCGGTCTTTTGGGGAACTTTAAATGTAATGGTTTTACTTTCTTTAATGCTTAACTTTTCTTCGGGTTCCTGTAGATGAAAAATGTTTTCCCGAATTTGTTGATCTAACACCAGATCACTGATATCGCTTTGTAATTTTTTTAAGGAAGGTTTCCTTTTTGAAGCATAAGGTTGGTAGGTGTCCGCATAGGCCAGACGGGTTTTGTGAAGCCACCATACAAAAGTGTAAGGCATTAAATCATCATCATACTTGGAAACGTCTTCTCTATGCTCGGTTTCCTCTTTTGAAGAAAGCGTATCGATCGTTAAAATTTCCTGGTCCTCATCGGTGTTTACTGCATGCAAATGGTTTACCGCTTCGGTCATTTCTTCTGTTGCCGCCGGGTCTTCTTCCAAAAAAGCTGATTCAGAAATTAACACCTCTTCTGCTGAATTTTCTTTAAGACGTTCTTGTCCCAAAACCTGATCGAGTTTGGCAACGGCATCGTCCTGGCTTAGGGTAAGGTCATTTAATGGAGCATTATAAATAAAACTATAAAGCTGCTCGGGATCGCTCGTAAAGAGCGATGCTTTCTTAAAAATGGCTTGCTGATCACCATGATGCTGTGAACAACGTTTAGCTTCTAAAAACCATAATATATGACTGTAGGGATACGCTTGCAGCAGTACGGCCAAATCTTCTTGCTTCATTTGGGTCGGATCTGCCAGTAATCCGTTAAACTTATGCCTTAATGATGATTGATGCTCCACTGTCAACAATTTTGGGCTTACCAATTGGCAAAAGCGCGGTTAAAAATATCTTCGGTTAATTGCCTGTTAATGGCTTCGATAAGCGTTTGTTCCTGTGCCTGCACCGTGCCGGTGAAATCTTGATAACGGGTAAAACTCTGCTCAAAACTGTTATCAGGTTTGATGTTGTCAACATATTTTACGCTCACGGTAATTGATAATCGATTGGCTTGTGCACGGTCTTGTCCGCCTACGGCTGCCGAAGTGATAGCATAGCCGGTTATACGTCCTTCAAAAATAGCATCGCCTTCCGAGGTCACTTGACTAAGGCGCGATTGATTACGGATACGCTCTTTTAGTGCTTCCGTAAATTGTTGACTCAAATAGGGAACAACGATGGGGGCAGAGTTTTCGAAAAATTGCACATTAAACGTCTTCATTCCTTCCGGAATGGATGCCCCATTTAACTTGTATACTCCACATGACTGGAGAAGTACAAAAAAGGGAACCAATAAAAATGATAATCTGACAGCTCTAAGCATTTTTTTACTTTCTGGCGATCCGGAGATCTTCCTAACTTAAATTTAAATCCTTGATTTTGCGATACAGCGTACGCTCCGAAATTCCCAATTCTTGCGCCGCTAATTTTCGTTTACCTTTGTATTTTTTTAAGGCTCGCTTTATTAAATCCGATTCCCGTTCCACCAGCGATAACGATTCTTCAATTTCTTCGGCATGTGGTGCAATTTCATAATTCTCTTTATTTACAGAAGGCTGGTGGATCGTCAGCGGCGAAAATGTTTCATTATTTGTCGACGAACTGGGTTGCACTTCTTGGTACAATTGATTTAAATACGGAGAATTGTCGGAAATAGTATTGGCATTGATGCCATTTTTTAACAGCTCAACCACTAATTTTTTCAGTTCAACCATGTCCTTCTTCATGTCGAACAAAACCTTGTAAAGTAAGTCTCTTTCAGAAAAATCTTCACTGGCTTTATTCTCTAAACGCATGGGCAGGGTGCTTGTACGTTCTGTGGGCAAATAAGTTTGTAATATCTGCGCAGTGATCACACGTTCCTTTTCAAGTACAGCAATTTGTTCAGCGATATTTTTCAGCTGTCTTACGTTCCCCGGCCAGTTGTAGTCGCTCAGTAATTGTTGTGCATCGTCTGTCAGCTGAATGCTCGGGCTTCTATATTTATCCGTGAAGTCTGCTACAAATTTGCGGAAAAGTAAATGAATATCTTCTCTTCTATCGCGTAATGGCGGAATGCGCAATGGAACGGTATTTAAACGATAATATAAATCTTCTCTAAATTTATTGGCTTTTACCGCATCATAAACATCCACATTGGTTGCTGCTATGACACGCACGTTGGTTTTCTGGACCTTGGACGAACCTACCCGTAAATATTCTCCGGATTCGAGTACGCGCAGTAAACGTGCTTGCGTGCTTAAGGGAAGTTCAGCGACTTCGTCTAAGAAAATGGTGCCACCATTAACGACTTCAAAATAGCCTTTTCTTGCCTCATGAGCTCCCGTAAAAGAACCTTTCTCGTGACCAAACAGCTCGGAATCAATGGTTCCCTCAGGAATGGCACCGCAGTTTACAGCAATAAAAGCACCATGCTTGCGACTGCTTAATTGATGGATAATATGCGAAAATACTTCTTTACCGCTACCACTTTCCCCCGTGATTAAAATAGAGATGTCGGTAGGAGCTACTTGCCTGGCAACGTCTATTGCCCTGTTTAATAAGGGGGAGTTGCCAATGATACCAAATCTATTTTTTATATCTTGTATATCCATTTGTTCTAAAATATTGCTGCTTCACACAGACTTGAATGGGGTTGATAATCTTCCTTCCGTATGTATACCTTACTCATCAATCTTACCAATTAAGGTCGCTGATGTACAGGTTTCCGCTATAACGTTGACATAGTCGCCCACTTTATATCGGCTATTAACCGGAAAAACAACCATCGCATTTTGGTCATTACGGCCGCAATAGTCTTTATCTGATCGTTTCGAAAAACCTTCTATTAAAACTTTGTGTATCTTGCCTACTTGTTGTTGTAACCTGAAAAGGCTATGAGCACGCTGTTTCCCAACTACTTCTGTTAGCCTTCTTTTCTTTACCTCTTCGGGGATGTCATCCGTGTAGCGTTTTGCCGCGAGTGTTCCGGGGCGTTCTGAGTAAGCAAACATATAAGCATAGTCATATTGAACATAGTCCATGATCGAGAGGGTGTCCTGGTGTTCTTCCTCTGTCTCACTGCAAAAACCGGTAATTACGTCTGTCGATATTGCACAATCAGGGATAATCCGTTTAATGGCGTCAATACGCTCCATATACCAAGCCCGATCATAGGTGCGATTCATTAATTCTAATATACGACTGTTTCCTGATTGGACGGGTAAATGTATATAGTTACAAATATTTTCATGCTTCGCGATGCTGTAAAGAACTTCGTCGGTGATGTCTTTGGGATGTGAGGTGGAAAAGCGTATGCGAAGCAGGGGATCAATAGCCGCTACCATTTCCAACAGTTTGGCAAAAGTAACTGGCGCACGATCTCTTACAAGCTCATCTTCTTGTGGTAACCATTTATAGGAGTCCACATTCTGTCCTAATAGGGTCACTTCCCGATAACCTGCATTAAACAGTTCTTGGGCCTCTTTAACAATTGAATGGGGATCGCGACTGCGCTCCCTTCCACGGGTAAAGGGGACAACACAGAAGGAGCACATATTGTCACAACCGCGCATGATGGAAACAAAAGCGGTAACACCATTGGTATTTAACCGCACCGGGTTGATGTCTGCATAGGTCTCCTCACGAGAAAGTAACACATTAACGGCCCGGGTACCATCGTCTACTTTTTCAATCAAGTTAGGTAAGTCCCTATAAGCGTCCGGACCAACGACTACATCGACTAATTTTTCTTCCTCTAAGAATTTCGATTTTAAACGTTCGGCCATACATCCCAGCACGCCTACGATCATTCCCGGCCTTTTCAATTTAGCGGATTCGAACTCCTTTAGCCGGTTCCGTACGCGTTGTTCTGCATTTTCCCGAATGGAACATGTATTGATAAAAACTACATCGGCTTCTTTATAATCCGCGGTCGTGCTGAAACCTTTATCTAGTAAGATAGAAGCAACGATTTCGCTATCAGCAAAATTCATTTGACAACCGTAACTTTCAATGTAAAGCTTACGTCCAGTCTCTTCCTTTTCACCGGATAACATTACTGCTTCGCCTTGCCGCGATTCATCGTGCTCTTTTAAACTCATTTCTGTCTCTATCATGGCCATGATTTAAGGCTACAAAACTACAAAATAATTTTGGTTTTAATGACACTTTGTCAGTTATTGTTGAAATTACGGACTATACAATAGGGAATGAACAATCCGACTAAATTGGTGTTAATTGAGAAGAAGATATTTAACTTAGGTGTGTTTTTATTTTACTAATAATATTAAACCTATTTGTCGATGTCGTGTTAGCCTACGCATGGGACGCATCAATTATTGTTTATGCCAAAACAAATGAAAGAAAAAAGTAAAGGATCCGGGCGTTTGTTATGGGTGGGGATTGCGCTCCTGATTTTTTTGCTAGCCATCTTAACGGCAAAGAAAATAGTAGAAAGTAAGTTGCCTGGAAGCTTGCAATCGGCTATCAGGGATCAAAGCGGGGGCCTTTATCAAATTCGTTTTGGAGAGGTCAAACTGGATTTATGGAAAGGAGCTTTCATTGCAGAAAGTGTACATTTAGTGCCCGATACCGCTAACCGAAAAAAGTTAAAGGAACAAGGACTGACTACTCTATTTGAGGTAAAAGCCAAACGAATAGCGATTGGTGGGTTTCAGCTATTGAAATTCTTTTGGAGGGATGAACTGCATGTTTCTAATATTGTTATAAACCAACCCGCGGTTATACAATATACGTTCGCGTCTGTAAGGAAAAAAAAGGATAAAGGCCTGCGACAAGAACTGCAGGAAATCAAGAACCAAATTGCTATAAAAGAAATCACGTTGTCGGAAATTCAATATCGTATCGTTGATATGCAAACGAAAAAAAGTGCTTGGCTAAAAAATATAAATTTTCATGCAAGTGAAATTCAATTTGGACAAAAGGCTAAGCGGCAGGATGCTACAAATGTAAATTGGATAGGATCCTTTCATTTTTATGGTAATAATGTGGTTTACCTTTCCGGAGATGAACTATACCGACTACGTATGGCTCATCTGGATATTTCCTCGGAACGCAATAAGCTTCTTATTGATTCCTTTTCCATTGTTCCTAACTATACGGAAGAGCAATGGTCTAAGACGCTATTATATAAAAAAGATCGCTATGCGATGGTTTTTCCAAGAATCGAGGCCTTTAGGATGGGCTTTGCAGAATGGTTAAATAAGGGATATTTACAAGCGGACAGTTTGATCATTGATCGAGCAACTATCCAGGTATATGCCGATAAAGGTATGCGGGAAAAAACGACACAGGCGTCTGATAATTTTCCTTCCCTTGCTTTTCAACGATTAGGGGTGCCGCTTACCATTAAAGAGATCTTTATACGAAATACAGATGTATACTATAAGGAACGGAATCCGAAATCAGGCAGGGCCGGTTTGGTATTCTTTAAGCAGCTAAACGCGCGTTTGCAACATGTCAGTAATGACAGCTTGCAGCTACAACATGATCCTTGGGTGAAGGGACATTTTTCGACTTTCTTTCTGGGAAAGCCAAAGTTAACATTGGATTTGGATTTTAACGTGCTGGATACGACGGGTGCTTTTCGGTACAAAGGGACGCTAGAAGGAGCTCCTGCAAACTTTTATAACCAATTACTTGAACCCGTTACCTTGGCAAGAGCGGAAGATGGTTATGTCCGCTCGGTTCGATTCAGCATAACAGCGAATCGTTACGGCGCTAAGGTGGAAACGGAAATGCTATATAATGATTTGAAAGTAGCTATGTTGGATGCAAGTAGTGGTGAATTGCAGAAAAAGGGCTTTCTTTCTTTGTTTGTAAATTGGTTGGCGATAAAAGCGGATAATCCGTCGAAGAAGGGAGAATTGCCACGTATCGCCCATCTCTACTATAAACATCCGCCCGAAAAAACTTTTTTTAACTTGATGTGGAAAGCACTTTATACTGGTTTAAAAGTTAATTTAGGGTTACCGGAGATTTAAGTATATAGGCGCAAACTTTTTTATCGGTGTAGAGGTTATGGATTGGAATATTACATAATGAAGAAATAAATTTTATGAAGCTTGTTTTGAAGTGGATAATCGGCATTTTGTTAACGCTGATACTCATAGTCGTCGCTAGTTTATGGTATTTGGGAAATCACTGGCGCCCCCTATTAAATGAGAAAATACATGCGATTGCGTTGAGTTCGAGTGATAGCCTGTACCGGGTTTCATATGATGATCTCGACTTTAACATGGTCACAGGTAATGCATATCTCTATAACTTTAAACTCATTCCGGATACCAATGTATATAAGGAATTGATAATGCAGAAGAAAGCACCCGATAATGTATATGAGGTGTCAGTAGCGAGATTGGCTATTCGCAATTTCCATCCTAAACGGATTTATACGGAAAGAAAACTCAATATAGACGAAATCATTATTGAAAATCCTGATATTAAAATTGTTAACCAAACGCATGCCTATAACGATACTATTCAGTCGAAAGATAAACGGACTTTATATCAAAAGATTTCTAAAATACTAAATGAACTAACAGTTGAACATATTGCGTTCGAAAATGTAAATATTGCCTATACGAACCGGAACGAAAAGAAGGAAAAGACGACACGTTTAAAAAATGTCAACATCAATATCAAAGACCTCCGGGTTGATTCGACCTCACGTGAAGATAGTTTACGTTTCTATAATGCACGTTCTGTTGATTTTACGATGAATGATTACCGCATTGCCACGGGGGATAGTTTATATTACATTGATCTGAAGGAAATCCAATTTACTTCGGCCGATCGGAGTATGGTATTAAATGGTTTGCAAATGATGCCGCGTTACAATAAAGTAGATTTTTATAAAAAAACGAAGATTGCACAGGAACGCTTTGAATTGGCATTTGATACAATTCGTATTCATCATATTGACCTTTTTAAGCTATTAAAGCAACAGAAATTATATGCAGGTGAAGTCGTTCTTGGAAAATCAAGGGTAGAGATCTACCAAAATACCGCCTATCCGAAGAAGAAAGCGGAAGCAAAAATTGGAAAATATCCCCATCAGGAATTTCGGAAATTGGCCTTTCCGATCAAGGTTGATACCTTGACCTTAAATGAGCTAATGATCACTTATCTGGAGTACAACCAAAAGAGCAACCAAATAGGGAAGGTCAGCTTTAATAATACACAGGGTACTTTTCATAATGTTACGAACGACTCGTCGGCATTGGTCAATAATCCCTATATGACAGCGGATATTCATTCTAAATTTATGAATAATGGTAAACTCCATATTAATTTCGGCTTTAATATGCTTGATAAACTCGGGACTTTTACCTATAAAGGTTCATTAACGGCAATGAATGCGAAGGCCTTAAATCCACTCACAAAACCTTTAGCAATGGTAGAGGTATCATCCGGGTATTTTGATCGGCTTCACTTTAATGTGAAAGCAGATGAATATAAGGCGGTGGGTCGGGTCGATTTCTTTTATAGAAATTTAGCGGTGCAGATCATTGTTAAGGAGAGCAATGGCGCGAAACAAAAAAATGGAATGGTTTCTATCCTGACGAACAAATTTTTGATTAATGATAGTAATCCGGATGCAAACGAGAAATTCCATCCAGGACCTATTCATTATAAACGGCCGTTAACGGCTTCTTTTTTTAATTTCTTATGGAAGAGTTTGTTTGAAGGGGTTAAGGCGAGTGTAGGAATCGACAAGAAGCGAGAGACTAAATTAACCGTGGCGGCCGAAGAGGCAGATAAGGCCGTTGGCAAGGTGAAAAAGTTTTTCAAAGGAATATTTCGCAAAAAGGAGGGTAAAGAACAAGACAGCCTCAGAAGATAGTTTTCAGCCATCGGCTATCAGCAAGTTTCCGATAACCGATGGTGGTGGTTCTATCCCACAATGAAGTTCCATCCAAAAGGATCCTCAATTTTGCCGTAACGTAATTGATTGAGATAGTCCAATACTTTATTCGAAAACTCACGCGTTGCAGGGTCACTGAGTTTGTATATTTTTCCTTCGTATCCAATCTCCGAGATAGGTGTCAATGTAGCAGCAGTACCTGCGGCGAAAGCTTCACTTACCTTGCCGGCCTCAATACCTTCGATTAATTCCTGCACACTAACATCACGTGTTTCCGTCTTGATTCCCCAACGCTTTGCGACGTCCATAATGCTGTGCCGCGTTACTCCTTGCAGAACCGTTTCGGAACCAGGTGTTACCAAGGTGTCTTCTAGCATAAATACTAAATTCGCAGTACCGGCTTCTTCGATGTACTTATGCTCTTTCGCATCGGTCCAAATTAACTGATCAAAGCCCTCATCTTGTGCCAAACGGGTCGGGTAGAGCGAAAGCGCGTAGTTTCCGGCATTTTTCGAAAAGCCTACACCTCCTGCGGCAGCCCGAGTGAAATGAGTTTCTACTTTCACTCGTAAAGGTTTATTGTAATAGGAACCAACAGGACCTGTAATAATGATAAATTTATAAGATTTCGAAGGATGAACACCTAAGGCTGGTTCTGTACCGAACATAAAAGGGCGTATATAAAGAGAGGCCCCCGCAGTTGGTGGTACAAAGTCACGATCAATATCAATCAATTTTTTTAATCCATCCATGAAGATTTCTTGTGGAACCTCGGGCATCTCCAAACGGACGGCCGATTTATTAAAACGCTCCAAATTTCTGTCAGGTCGGAAAATGCTGACACGACCGTCTTCAAATTTGTAGGCTTTGATACCTTCAAATATAGCTTGTCCATAATGTAAGGCTGAGGTGGCGGGGCTCAGACTAAGATTAGCGTAAGGGACAATCTTGACCTCTTTCCATTCACCATCATCATAATCTGCTACCAACATGTGGTCGGATAATATCTGCCCGAACTTTAGGTTGTTAAAATCAACCTTTGCCAACTGTGAGTCTTTCGTTAACTCTACTTTGATTTCATAAGAATGTGCCACGGTAAAATATATATAAGTTGTATGCCGTGCAATTTAGGAAAAAAAAGGAAAAGAAGATAAATACTTGTAACATGTTAGCTAAATTTGATGGATTAAAGCATGGGTTCCTTTCGTTCCATTATTTTAATGTTACATTTGTGAACGAACACGCCCTTTTTATTTTGTGGCAAGCAACGGTATAAATAAGCTAGATACATGAAAAAAATTATTATTAGTGCATTAATAACAGTGCCTTTTTTTGCAAGCGCTCAACAAGATTATGTGATTAAAGGAAATGTAGGAAATCTAAATGCACCTGCTAAAGCTTATGTTTCCTATCGCTTAAATGGTGCGAATCAACTTGATTCCAGTAATATTGTAAATGGCGCTTTTTCTTTTAAGGGTACGGTGCAGGATCCTGTCAATGCCGTTTTGGTATTAGCGCATCAAGGCGAACCTGTCATGCAATTGGAAGCACCTGATATGATTCCAATCTTTCTGGAAAAGGGGACAATTACCGTGCAGTCAGCAGATTCCTTGAGTAAAGCAAATTTGGGTGGAACGACACTGAACGTAGATCAAGCGGCGTTAAACAAAGCAATGGATGTGCTGAAGGAGGATCAGGCAAATATCATGAATGTCTATTATGGTGCTTCGGATGAAGAAAGAAGCTCGGAAGAATTTCAAAAGAAATTTCAGGCGCTTTACGAGGGCTTACAGGATAAGCAGCTACAAATCGTGGGAGACTTCATAAAGAGTAAGCCAAGTTCATTGGTAAGTATGTATACGTTACGTTCTACAGTGGATCCGGGAAGAGATTATGAGCGAGCACAACAACTATATAGTAGCTTATCGAAGGATGTGCAGGAAAGCAAAATAGGCACTGAATATGGTCAATTGCTGGCGACAGCGAAAACGGCAAGTATTGGTTCCGTTGCACCGGATTTTACCATGAATGACACGACAGGTAAACCCGTAACACTTTCTTCTTTTAAGGGTAAATATGTATTGATCGATTTTTGGGCAAGTTGGTGTGGCCCTTGTAGACAGGAAAATCCAAATGTGGTGGCAGCCTTTAATAAATATAAGGATAAAAATTTCACTATTTTGGGAGTTTCGCTGGATAGACCGAATGGAAAGGATGCTTGGTTAAAAGCTATTGCCGATGATGAATTAGCTTGGACACAAGTTTCCGATTTACAATTTTGGAATAACGCGGCAGCACAACTCTACGGTGTACGGGGTATCCCTGCCAATTTTTTAATTGATCCACAGGGAAAAATTGTTGGGAAAAATCTACGCGGAGAGGAGTTGCACACTAAATTAGCTGAAATACTTCAATAGAAATAAATTTCAGTATACCCGCACAGGACAGAACAGCCTCACGGGATTGTGTTTGAGACGAGACCTAAAAATCTTTAGCCTCGAAAGGATCGGGACAGACACGAACTCGAAGAACATCTTCTCGATTTTGGTTCTTTTTGTGTTAAGATGAAACAAAAAGACTAGTATAGAATCCGAAGTTTAATAGTCGTTGTAATCTGTCTTAATTCCTTCAGAAGCAAATCATCGTAACCCTTGCTGATGTCGGTTATAACATAACCGATATTTCCTTTCGTCATTAAAAACTGCGCTACAATATTAATGTGATGCTCGGCAAATACATTATTGATCTGCGCCATAATTCCCGGTACATTTTTATGTATATGGATAAGACGGTGTGCCTGATGCATACGTGGCAATTGCATATTGGGGAAATTACGGCTCATTGCTGTATCTCCTTTGTTAATGAAGTCAGCCATCCGCTTAGGAATAAACTCTTCACTTCTCTTTTTACCCTTTTTATCATCAAAAAGAACAATGCCCATCTCATTGCATAGTGCCCGATTCAAATGCCCTTTGCTATTGCCAAGATAACCGATCGTTTTCAACTTCTCCGCTTTTGATAATTCCTCATCCGTTATTGCTATCCCGTTGGCTAATAGAAGCATCCCGATATCTTTTACATATTTTTCTTCCAACGTTTCCTTATGACGGATTGAAAAACCATCTCTTCTAAGTAAATGAATGGCGATTTCCGGAACATCGCCAACGATAAGACAAAGAATACGGTTCTTTGGATAAGAAATAGCCCTGGGGAGATGGTTGACGTATAAAAACTCATCCAGGCTCGGCGTGATGTGGTCAGCTTTTTCTGATACGGACTTACGTTCGATGTTTTCTGTAAAGGCAAAGAACTTTTCAATGAGGCCGGATTCTTTTAATTGAAAGTCGGAATAACCGTCACCGATACCATATATAGTACCGTCCAAATTCATGGTCTTGAGTAATTTTACTTTACCTCCTTCATCGGACAATGGGTTGTCTTCGTCGTAGCCAGTGATATTACCTTCCTCATCAAACGTAAATGTATTGGCATAAATGTTTTCTGTTTTGATGCCGTAAGGTGTTACCACGGGTGTTATAAATTCTTTAAATCCGCCAGAAACGATTAATACATCTTCACTGTGCTCACGAAGGAATACACGATTTCGAGAGAAAGAGGAAGATACTTTCTTTTTGAGGGTACTGATTAGTTTCTCCAAATGCGATTTGTTGGCTTGAAGAAGCTTAACACGGCCTGCAAGGCTTTCACGGAAAGAAATGTTACCTTCCATGGCTGCATTGGTAAGTCGCTCGATTTCCGTGTAGATTAATTCGCTGGCCGGATGGTGCTCTAGGGAAATCCGAGCCAATTCATCAAGTGCTTCAACTTGTGTAAAGGTACTGTCGAAATCAATGATGTAATAATGTTTCATGTTGCGTAATGGGATTAAATATGCTCACAAATTTCTTTTAGCGTTTCTCTTATGGGCCTAAATGAAAAGCCTATTTTTTCTTTAAATTTGGCATTGGAATAAGCTTGCTTTTCACGAGCGGCATGCGCAGTATCATGTGTTAATCCTGGCTGTTGACCTGTAAACCATGACGAAACTTTTGCTGCCCGCCAGGCCAAGCCCAGCATGCCTCGTGTTGCTAGCTTATTCGGGGCAGGTTTGCCAAGGTAATCCGCACAAATACGGAAAAGCTCTTGGTAAGTCATGTTTTCATTGTTAATAATAAAACGTTCCGCTCGGATGTTTCTGCTGTTCATTAGAATGATGGCGGCCCTTGCTACGTCTTCCACGTCTACCAAGCCCACACTGCCCTCTGGGTAATACCGTAGGCCATCTTTCAAAAGCTTAAAAATAGCACCGGTATTTTCCTGTCCACTTTGTTGACCAATAATCAGCGAAGGATTGATGATGACGGCGTCCAAGCCTTCGACAGTACCTCGCCAAACTTCCATTTCTGCTTCGTATTTTGAAATCGCATAACCGTTTTGTGAACCATCAAATTCCCAAATATCGTTTTCATCGGATAATGTTTGTGAGGGTTTTGGCTTGCCTATAGCAGCTACTGAACTCACGTGCAACAAACGAACGTTATATTGTATACATAAATTGACAATATGAGCGGTGCTACTACGGTTAGTGGTAATAATTTTCCGTTTATCTCTTGGATCAAAGGAAATCATTGCGGCACAATGATAAACCTCTTTCACCTCTTCAAAGGCGTCCTCCAAATCAAAATAGTTGTTAATATCGACCGCTAACCATTGAAGATTGGGATGGGTAAGCAGATCCGTAGGAATGACTGAGGTTTGGCGTTTAGTCGCTCGAATCACATGACCGTCGGCGAGTAACCGTCTAAGAAGCGTTGAACCTAAAAATCCTGTTCCACCAGTAACTAATATCACCGTCTTATTTCCTATAGATTGATCATTAATACTTTCAAAAGTAAGTTAATAAATGGATATTTGCACAATCTTAACGTAAATTGCATTAGCTAATCCTTTTTTCATGTCATTGATCGATTTTTTTTCTCCTATTGATGTTCAGCAATTAACGCCCGCAAATGGCTTTTTAACAAGCCAGTTAGGGGCACATATAAAGGCTTTTGAAACGGAATTTCCGGATCAGGAAGAAGAAATTTTCGATCTTGTTCTTATTGGCGTATCGGAAGATCGTCGGGCAATTGCTAATCAAGGATGTGCTTTGGCCCCGAATCATGTACGGGAGAAATTATACAGCTTGCACCGGGGAGATTACCCCTTACGCATTGCAGACTTCGGGAATATACAGGCAGGAGCGAGCGTGAACGATACCTATGCAGCCTTAAAAACGGTTGTTGAAGAGTTGATAAAAAAAAATGTCCTTCCTGTTATTATCGGAGGGGGGCAGGATTTAACATATGCGCAGTTCCAAGGCTATGAAAAACTCGAACAAAAGGTAGACTTGGTGGTGATCGATCCACACTTCGATTTAGATGAGTCTGTTGAAAATGAACGGGAGGCAACCTCGCAAACCTATCTGACGAAAATATTATTACATCAACCGAATTACCTTTTTAATTATAGCAATATAGGCTATCAAACCTACTTCGTAAGTCAGGATAGTTTGAAAGTAATGGACAAGCTCTATTTTGATTCGTATCGATTGGGTTTATTTGCCGGAAAAACAGATCAAGCTGAACCGGTGATCCGAAACGCTGATTTACTAAGCTTCGATATAAGTGCCATTCGCTCTTCTGATGCTGGTGCAAATGCAAATGCAACACCAAACGGCTTCTATGGTGAGGAAGCTTGTCAACTATGTCGTTATGCGGGAATGAGCGATAAGCTAAGTTCCATTGGTTTTTATGAATTTAACCCAGCCTATGACCAAAATGGCCAGACAGCTATGTTAGTGGCACAGATGATCTGGTATTTTATCGATGGTTTCTATAATCGAAAGAAAGATTTTCCACTACAGCCAAAATCATCTTATGTCATCTATCGCGCTTCATTAAATGACGACAGCTATGAACTGGTATTTATAAAGAGTAAAAAAACAGATCGTTGGTGGATGCAGGTTCCTTACCCTAATACCAAATCAGTAAATGAGCGCTTTCATCTTGTACCTTGCCGATATGAAGATTATCTGCTCGCTATAGAAGGTGAAATGCCCGATCTCTGGTGGCGGACATTTCAGAAATTATCTTGATTACCACTAAAATCCCATGTCATGTAACCACACCAAGGCATGGTCAAACCATTTATCGCTGGTCGTTTTATTATTTAAACCAAAACCGTGCCCTCCACGGGGATAAGTGATGAGCTTGGATGGAACATGTTGTTTTTGTAATGCATCGTAAAAACGGCGACTATTGGCGATTGGAACAGCTGTGTCGTCTTCTGCGTGGACTAAAAGCGTCGGCGGCGTATCAGCGGTAACTTGCGTTTCATTGGAAAAATAATTAATCATCTCACTGTCCGGCATTTTTCCCAGCAAATTAGTGCGCGAACCACCATGTGTAATGCTGGCGTCCATGCTGATAACCGGATAAATTAATAGCATGAAGTCTGGACGAAGTTTGGTTTTGTTGGGATTGTCAATTTTGACATCTTGATAATGCACACCCGCTGAAGAGGCCAAATGCCCTCCCGCGGAAAAACCGATGATACCTATTTTTTGTGGATTAATGCCATAGTAGCTTGCTTGTTCCCGAACAAGCTTGAATGCTTGTTGCACATCCTGTAAGGGGCCAATACTTTTGTCCTGCATCAAGGCTTCATTAGGTAATCTATACTTTAGAACGAAAGCAGCAATGCCATTTTCAGCAAATTTTTTTCCTATTTGATCGCCTTCGTGTCCCATTGCCAAAATGCTATAACCACCGCCCGGGCAAATAATAATGGCAGAACCCTTACTTTTGCTTTTATTGGGAGCATAATACTTCATGGCCGGGGTACTAACGGCCGATATTCGTTCAATGCTATCTTTTCCGATCTCGCTTACTTCTTTTAGCTCCGTTTTGTCTATTCGTTCATTAGGAATTTTTCCGTTTGGATAGATGGGGTGAAAGTCACCTGTTTGCGCGCTTACTAAGTGGTATGTCATGCACGAAAGGATCAACATTTTGATTTTTAAGTTCATAAGGTTTATAAAGCTTCTAAAAGTTATATGTTAAAAAGTGGAAACCCAGGGACCCCACTTCGGATATTCAGTTAAAATGACCCTAGACAAAGTAATTCTAATTTCCGAAAATACTATTCGATGCCCAAAGCCTTGACTAAGATATTTCTTCTTGCGATGTGATCAAAGGAAAGTGTTTGAAATTCTTCTTCGATGAAATCGTATAATGTAATAACTTTAGCCCATAAATTCTTTCGGGTTTCTCCATCATCATTGAGACCCGCAAGCTCGTCTAAAAAGGCTGCTAACATATTCAGTTCTTCCGACTTATAGGCTTGCTCACGAATTCGATCGATAAACACATCGGTAGACATCTTAATCAACTCTTTTTGCGAAGTCCCATAATAGTGCCCCAGCGTGTAAGTGACCTCTTCCAGCGCTTTCGGCTCCTGATCTTCCAGTATTAGCCGTTTCACCTTAGCCAGTGTATGGCTTAATTGCTGCATTTGTGCGGTTAAAGAATCTCTTTTTAACATTTTAAGATATCAGTTTTCTGTTACTATCCGTATTTCCTTGAGATGCCCGTTATTGGTTATTAGTTGCGCGTTGTCAGTTGCGCGTCATTGACTATTTAGTTACTGGCTACTCAACTCATTAACTAACCGACCGTAGGGAGCTCATGAGTGTCGAAAAAGCAAACACTTACGAATAATTGGCTAATTCACAAATTGGCTAATTTCCTACTCAACCACTCAACTACCTACCAGCTTCCGCTAGCTCCCCCGCCGCCAAAACTTCCACCGCCAAAGCCACCGAAGCCACCACCGCCTCCGCCGCCGAAGCCACCGCCACCGCCAAAACCACCACCACGATTCCCACCTCTACCCATTCCGCTTAACATGGTAAGCCAAAATAGATCAGATGCACCACGTCCACCAATAACTTGTCCACCACCGCCTTTACCACCCCCTCTTCCCGCGAGTAGGCTTATGACCACAGCAATGATAATCACAGTTATGATAAGACCTCCACTGCCCCCACCGCCTTTATTTTTTCTTGGTTCAGCTTTAAACTCTCCTTTTGTATAGGAAATCAGCGCGTCTGTAGCCCGATTAATGCCGGTAAAATAGTCACCTTGCCGAAATGCGGGTGTAATAATATTTCGAATAATTTGAAAGGCAATCGCATCAGGTACGGCTCCTTCCACGCCATAACCCGTTTGAATGGTTACTTTTCTGTCTTCCTTGGCAATGAGTAATAAAATCCCGTTGTCTTTCCCCTTAGTTCCAATACCCCATTGCTGGGCCAGTCGAACACCATAATCGGCTATATCGTAATCCCCTACCGAACGCATGATCACAACAGCTATCTGTGTCGAAGAGGTATCGTCAAATGCAACTAGCTTATGCTCTAGTTGCTGCTGCTGAGAACCTGTCAATGTGCCGGTAAAGTCGGTTACCAATGTTTTTGAAGGAGCGGGAAATTCTTGGGCTTTTGCTAAAGTTGATAAAAAGAGTATAAAAGAAAAGAACAAAGTCTGGTAAGCTCTCATGTTTGCTTTATTTTTGGCGATTCATAAACACAATATCATTGGGTAATTCATTTACATCATCCTGCTCGCTTGGAAATAGAACTTTCAGTTTTCTCCCCGCAGATTCGATGCCCGCTATAATGCCTTCCATTAAATTGCCCTCCCTAAAATGTGTCAGCATTTTATCTTTTGTGGTGTCCCAAAAGTCCGATTCAACCTTATTATTGATACCGGCATCACCTATAATGGCAAATTTATGATCATCAATAGAGAGATAAATAAGCACGCCATTACGTAGGTTGGTTTTGTGCATGCCCAGTTTGTCAAAACACTCCGCTGCACGAGCAAGTACCTCCTGATCACACCTCTTCTCCACACAAATACGGATTTCTCCAGAGGTGTGTGCCTCCGCCAACCCGATGGCATGTGCAATATGTTCTTGTTCTTCGCTATTGAAAATATTCATCTCTTTTATGATTTCTTAGTAAGAAGGTTAAGTCGGAAGGTTCAACCTAGCTAAACCCTCCTTATTAGGTACTTTATTGTTTAAAATTTAACCTCAGGAGCCTTATCTGCTCCGGCTTGCGAAGTGAAATAACCCTTTGCTTTGAAACCAAAGATACCTGCCATTAAATTATTAGGAAAAGATCGGATCGTTGAGTTATATTGCTGTGTTGCTTCGTTAAAGCCGCGGCGTGCAACGGCAATCCGGTTTTCAGTACCTTCCAATTGAGCCTGTAACCCTTGGAAATTTTCAGTAGCCTTTAACTCCGGGTAGTTCTCTGCTACAGCCATTAAACGGCTTAATGATCCCGTAAGGGCGCCCTGGGCATCCTCGAATTTTTTGATGGCTTCCGGTGTTAGGTTTGATGGATCGATATTAATGGATGTCGCTTTCGCACGAGCTTCCACAACGCTTGTCAATGTCTGCTGCTCAAAATTAGCGGCACCTTTTACCGTATTCACTAAATTAGGAATCAGGTCGGCCCGGCGTTGATAGGCATTTTCTACCTCTGCCCATTTGGATTGAACATTCTCATCCAACTTAACCATGCTATTGTAGCCACACGAGCTCAGTGATAAGGTGGCAATCAGGCCAACTAAACCAAAAATAAATCTTTTAATCATTGTCTTCTCTTTTAAGTGTTGATCATTTTTACTTGGTTAACAAACTTATGTAAAATGCTTGTTATTCACGAATACAAATACAAATTAGCCCACTCACAAGTACAGGCTGTTGCTATTATCTCCGGAACTTATTTTGCTATAGCAAATGTTCTGCCATTTATTGTAATCAACCGGCTTTGTCAGTCCAGCTTTCTCAGGTTAATACGTATTATTTTCATGATGGAATGATTTTAAAAGAACGTTTTTGTTTTTCTTTTTATTCGTTATTGTTTGTTTTAAAAAGCACTCATGCTACTTCGTGGTTTTTTCGCTAATTAATTCTTTTTAAAGGAGCTCAAGCTTTTTCAAGGTCCGCAAAAAAGAAACAAAAACCGACCGTAGGGAGCTCATGAGCACCAAAAATAGACAGAACGCGAATAAACTCATCGCTTGGAACTTTGCTACAACGGGAGCGCATCAACTTGCAAACCGCAAACTTCCTAGGCGATATTTTAGCAGAACGGAAGGCTTCTACTTTTAACCCGACTTATTAGCTTTAGCCCAGTACTATAGCCTTGTGCGCGGGAAAAGCGGCCTTGGAGGATACCGACGCAACGGGCAGCAAAGCATTTGCACCTCTATTCATTGTGCAGTATCCAAGCGGATTGAGGAAGTGAAACGGCTCCAATACGCGCCGTTGATGCTTTGCAATCAGGTGCAAGGTAGCCTACACAGCCTTGATCTTTTGTAACTTTTGGATCAAACCAAATTTAAATAAAAAAGTCAAGAAACCTTCCCGTTAGGGAAAGCTTGAATGCCTTAAAAAACGAAAACTTAGTGAAAAGAAAGAAGTTAAAATAAACGTTCGTTTAATATAACAACAACCTCTTTACATTAAAGCCAAATCCCGGAGGATTTATCTTAGATAAATAACTGACAACAAAATTTTATATCTTTGTAAGATCCTGGATAACAACCGGGCAATACAATATGCAGAAGGAAATCGAAATAGCGGTAGATCCCGAAAAAATTTCGGACGATCATTTTATCCTCCTTCAGGCCGCTTCCCAACTAAAACTAACACCAAAGCGCATCCAGTCTCTTCAAATTAGAAAAAGATCGATCGATGCACGTGGAAGAAAAGTGGTGTATCGACTGCGTCTTCTTGTCTATATAGATGAAACGGCACCTTTAGTGGCTGATAATCAACGCTTTTTTGATGTTTCAAAAAGTCAGTCCGTTATTATCATTGGTGCTGGGCCTGCAGGTTTATTTGCTGCCTTGCAGTGCTTGGAACTCGGACTTAAACCAATTGTATTGGAGCGCGGTAAATCAGTGAAAGAAAGGCGCCGAGATTTAGCGGTAATTAATAAAGAAGGTTTAGTGAATGCGGAATCAAACTACTGTTTTGGTGAAGGAGGCGCTGGTACCTATTCAGACGGTAAGTTGTATACGCGCTCCAATAAAAGGGGAGATGTACAAAAGGTTTTACAAATACTGGTAGATCATGGCGCTACCTCAGATATTCTCGTGGATGCCCGCCCACACATCGGAACGAATAAACTACCGCATATTATTGAAGCGATTCGAGAAAAAATCATTTCATTCGGGGGCGAGATACGTTTCAACACGAAAGTTGTGGATATAACGGTAAAGAATAGAAAAATAGAGGGTGTTGTTTTGCAAAATGGGGAAGAAATTGCCGGCCCACATGTCATTTTGGCTACAGGACATTCCGCTAGGGACATTTTCTATCTATTTGAAAAGAATAATTGGTTGGTAGAGGCGAAACCGTTTGCTTTAGGGGTACGTATTGAACATCCGCAGGAAATTGTTGATCGCGCCCAATATCATTGCTCGGTTAGAAGTGAGCATTTGCCTCCAGCCTATTATAGTTTGGTTGAACAGGTTGGTAATCGCGGGGTATTTTCTTTTTGTATGTGTCCCGGCGGTATTATTGCCCCCTGTGCTACCAGTGAAGGGGAAGTTGTGGTGAACGGTTGGTCGCCCTCTAAAAGAAATAATCCGCATGCGAATTCCGGAACAGTGGTGCAAGTGAATTTAGAAGACGTTGCAGAGGCATATGAAAACCCCTTTGCTTTACTTGCGTTTCAGCGAACGATCGAGCAGAAGGCTTATCATGTCGGTGGCGGACACTTGGTCGCTCCTGCTCAACGGATGGTCGATTTTGTGGAAGGAAAGCTATCCGTTGACCTACCCGTGAATTCCTATAAACCCGGATTGAAATCCGTCGAGCTTGTGGACCTACTTCCCGACTTTGTGCATCGTGCACTGAAAGGGGCTTTACCGCTTTTTGGGAAAAAAATGCATGGATACTATACAAATGAGGCCGTTTTGGTGGGCGTAGAGTCTAGAACATCTTCTCCTGTACGGATACCGAGAGATAAAGACACGATGCAGCATCCGGAAATTGACGGATTATATCCTTGTGGTGAAGGAGCCGGCTATGCCGGCGGAATTGTCTCTGCTGCTATTGATGGTATGAATTGTGTTAGTAAAATAGCTCTAAGGGATGGCTATGTAGCTAAATAGTTGAGTGGTTGAATAGGAAATTAGCCAATTTGTGAATTAGCCAATTATTCGTAAGTGTTTGCTTTTTCAGCACTCATGAGCTCCCTACAGTCGGTTAGTTAATGAGTTGAGTAGCCAGTAACTAATAGTCAATGACTAGTCAATGACGCGCAACGGACAACTAACAACAAATAACAAACAACAAACATGAAGACTCTTATTCTTGGTGCAACTACAAATCCGGCAAGGTATGCCTACTTGGCGGCTAATCGGCTGAATGCCGCAGGCCACGAAATCGTTAATATAGGAATCAAAAAGGGAAGCGTGGCTGGCGTAAATATTGTTCCAGCGGGAGCGCCTTTACCCGATATTCATACCGTTACCTTGTATATCGGACCGAAGTTGCAACCACAATATTATGACTATCTTATGAAAACTAAACCTAAACGTATTATATTTAACCCAGGTACGGAAAATGACGAGTTGGCCACATTGGCGAAAATGAACGGCATTGAACCTGTCTATGCCTGCACGCTGGTCTTATTAAGTACCGGTCAATATTAGATAACGATAAACACCATGTTTGGGTTGTATGAGAAAACAAAAACCGGAAAAGTCGGAAATCAGTATCGTCGATATAGCAGAGTCCCTGGGTGTTTCAGCCGCAACGGTATCAAGGGCACTGAACGATAATCCTCGAATAAGCGAGGCAACCCGCAAGCGGGTGAAGGAAAAGGCCGAAGAATTAGGCTATCGCCATAATAGTATGGCCTCTTCATTACGAAATAAGCGGTCCAATATCATTGGGATGATTGTACCTAGAATCTCTATGTATTTTCACGCGATATTTATTACTGCGTTACAAAATAGATTGCAGGACCAGGGATATAGTCTGATGGTCTGCCAGTCGAATGACGCGGAATCAATCGAACAGAAATTGGCGGCTACTTTATATTCTTCGAGGGTAGATGCATTGGTTGTATCATTAGCGCTATATACAGAGCATTATAAACACTTTGATGGTTTTACGAAACAAGGCATCCCGTTAATTTTTTACGATCGTGTTCCTACGAAAGCGTATCCGGCCCATATTATCAAAGGGGATGATTATCGTGGTGGTTTATTGGCCGGTAATCACCTGATAGAAACGGGTTGTTCAAAAATTGCTTATATCTCCGGCCCTTTATCGTGCAGTATCTATAAAGAACGAACCGAAGGTTTTCAACATGCTTTAGGGAAAGCAAAAATAAAACTCAATAAAAAATGGTGCTTTTATCAGGAACTGACAGCGGAAAATGCATGGAATAGCCTAAGGCAGATATTTTCAGGTCAAGAAAGACCTGATGGTATTTTTGCGTCGAATGATACAACGGCCTTAGCAGCCGTTGAGTTTGCGCGTGAGCAAGGTATTAAAATCCCCGACGAACTGAAAATAATCGGTTATTCAAATGATCCGCGAGCATCTATTATTTCACCACCGATCACAACAATAGATCAACACCCTATTGAAATGGCTCATCGGGTTGCCCAGAAGTTGCTGAATTTGTTGAAAGATAAATCGTTGAGAGCAGTAAATGATACACAAGAAATCGTTCCTGTAACCTTGGTGAGGCGGATGACAACCTAAAATCGATTTTATGCAAACGATTGTGTCGTGTAATCGATTGCAATTCTTGCTTATTTCTGTTATTTTGGCCATCATAAATACAGAATCTTAACCAATACAAGGATGACCAAAATAACCAAGCTAAGTTTTATACTGATAGCCACTTTATCCTTCGGCTTCCGGTCTTTTGCGCAAAATCAAGGTATGGAAGAACTCATTCAAGCGAATTTTGATTTTGCGAAGGAACAATATAAAGTGCTTGCTAAAAATATACCGGCAGATAAACTACCTCAAAACCTAGATCCAAAAACCGGTAAAATTGATGCTCGCGATATTCAATGGTGGTGCAGTGGCTTTTATCCCGGATCGCTGTGGTTGATTTATGAGCAAACAAAAGATGAAACGATCTTACGGGAGGCGTTAAGAACATTAAAACTGATTGAACCGAATAAGACGTTTACAGGTAATCACGATTTAGGTTTCATGATGTTCTGTAGCTTTGGAAACGCTTATCGCATTACAGGAGAACAGGCTTACAAAGATATCCTGTATCAATCGGCTTCTTCGTTGGCAACACGTTATAAACCTGAAATCAAAGCGATTCAATCCTGGAATAAAAATAAATTTTGGGAGTGTCCGGTGATTATTGATAATATGATGAACTTGGAGATGTTGAATTGGGTGAGTGATCAGGGTGGCGACAAACGATATAAAGAAATCGCCATTACACATGCCAATACGACATTGAAGAATCATTTTCGCCCTGACTTCAGCTCTTTTCACGTGATTGATTACAATCCCGAGAATGGATCGGTGCGAAGAAAGGCTACCTGGCAAGGTGCCGCTAACAGTTCTGCTTGGGCAAGGGGACAGGGCTGGGCACTGTATGGCTATACACTTATGTACAGAGATACAAAGAATAAAACCTATTTGAAGCAGGCAGAAGGTATCGCCGACTTTATCCTGAATCATCCTAATCTTCCAGAAGATAAAATTCCTTATTGGGATTTTGATGCGCCTTTTATGCCTTATGCTGAGCGGGATGCCTCGGCAGGCGCTCTTATTGCTTCTGCTTTGTTGGAGCTGGGACAATTTGTAGAAGGGAATAAAAAACAACTATATGTGAAGAATGCGGAACAAATGCTGCGTTCTTTAGCGGGTGATGTCTACCGGTCTAAACCGGGCGAAAACGGTGGTTTTCTTTTACAGCATAGTACAGGGGCCTTCCCTTTGAATTCGGAGATCGATAGACCGATTATTTATGCCGACTACTATTTTTTGGAAGCACTGAAACGTTATAAGGATTGGTATTTGTAAGAGATGGTTGGACGGATTAAGGAAAGATATAATAATTCAAAATCAATAATAATGAGGCAATTCTTCGTTGTAATATTCCTCTTGCCTTGTCTTCATTACTCAACGGGCGCACAAGAAATATCGAAACCATCAGAAGATCAGGTTACCTGGTTTAAAGAGGCGAGGTTTGGTATGTTTATACATTGGGGCCTTTACAGTGTGTTGGGTGGCAGCTATGGGGGTAGAACAATGCCTGATACAACACTGGAGAACGGTAAGAGCTGGTATGCCGAATGGATACAGCAACGATTGGAGGTGCCTGATAAGGTATACCAAGCGCTAGTGAACGAATTTAATCCACGTAATTTTAATGCGGATGAATGGATTAAAGAAGCGAAAAATGCCGGGATGAGGTATTTCGTGATTACGGCCAAACATCATGATGGTTTCGCCCTCTGGGATTCCAAGGTGTCAAACTATGATATCGCTTCTACTCCACTTAAAGGACGCGATATTTTAGGAGAACTCGTAGAAGCATGTAAAAAATATGGGTTGAAGTATGGTTTTTATTATTCACACTGGCAAGATTGGGAACACCCGAACGGGGCTGTTCCTTATTGGAAACCAGCCAGGAAAAGCCAAGACTTTGAAAAATATTGGAAAGAGAAAAGCTTGCCGCAGGTTCAAGAATTAATAGAACGCTATGATCCCGATTTGCTGTGGTTCGATACTTGGGATGAAGAGGCCAAGGACTTGATTACAACGGTAAGAAGGGATGAGCTGATTCACTTAGTTCGAAAATTGAGCAATAAATGCTTGATTAATGGCCGTATAGCCATGCATGATCCCGGAGAGGAAATCGATTTTCTGGAAATGATGGATAATGCTTATCCTAAGCAATTGCTTGAGAAACCTTGGCAAACACCGGCAACTATGAATCATACATGGGCATGGCATAGTAAGGATTTTAACTGGAAATCATCAGGGCAAATGCTACGTTATCTTGTGAGTAACGCAAGCAAAGGCGGAAACTACTTACTAAATATAGGGCCTAAACCGGATGGGACGCTACCGCTTCCTGCACGTAGAAGGTTACGGGAAATGGGGGCTTGGATGCTTACCCACGGGGAAGCCGTATATGCTACTCAACCCCTTCGTGACGTATCAACGGACAAGGGGGTTGTTCTTACCCAAAAGAGAATAGAAGGGAGCCAAATTATTTATGTTCATATACTGGATGAACTTCCTGATAATACCTTAAAGCTTGCTTTAGCTAAAGATAAGATTCAGCGCTGTCAATTAGTCGAAACAGGAGAAATTAGAAATGTAAAGCGTGATGGAAACAAGGGAGTTATTATTTCATTACCTGAAAAAGATCCTTATGATAATGCCATACGCGTGTTAAAACTATACATGAAAGAATAAACATCAAGTGGATTCTGTCTTGACTACGCAACTACTTATATACTAAACCACTTGACCATATGTAAACGTTTGCGCTTTTATTGATTTTTTGTATATTAGCCCTTTGGAAGGCCAATGAACAGGCGAAATATAAAACTGAAATAATGAGCACTACGTATGAAACCCGTTATGCTTCGAGTCCTACGGAAACTAAAGGGATGGACACTGAAGCCTTGAGAAGTAATTTCTTAATCGAAAAACTATTTGAAGAAAACAAAGTCACTTTAGTATATACACATTACGACCGATATATTGCTGGAGGAGTGATGCCTATTGCGCAAAAGGTGAGTTTGGAGACAATCGATCCGTTGAAAGCACCCTACTTTTTAGAACGTAGAGAACTTGGATTGATCAATATAGGAGGTGCTGGTGTCGTATCAGTAGAGGGTGAATTATTTGATATCGATTTTAAGGAAGCGTTGTATATTGGTAAAGGTAAAAAAGAAGTGATTTTTGCAAGTAAAGATCAAAATAACCCAGCTAAGTTCTATATCAACTCCGCACCCGCACATCACACCTATTCAACCAAGAAAGTAACGAAAGCGGAAGCGGAGATCGTCGAATTGGGAAGTCTTGAAACAGCCAATCATCGTGTGATCAATAAATTATTGGTTTCAAGCGTTGTGGAAACCTGTCAACTCCAAATGGGAATGACGGAGCTCAAAACGGGTAGTGTGTGGAATACGATGCCGGCACATACACACGATAGACGGATGGAGGTATATTGCTATTTTGAAGTACCTGAAGGTCAGTCGGTTTGTCATTTTATGGGCCAACCACAGGAAACTAGGCATATTTGGATGCAAAATGAACAGGCCGTGATATCCCCTCCTTGGTCCGTACATGCGGGTGCAGCTACTTCTAATTATACTTTTATATGGGGAATGGCAGGCGAAAATATGGACTATGGTGATATGGATGGTTGTGCCATTACCGAGCTTAGATAATATAATGAGGGTAAAAATCCAGCGTAATAGATGGCTCGCTCTGTTCATGACGGCGCTTGGGCTGCTTTCCTGTAATCAGGAAGATAAAGGAGAAAAGCAATTAGTCATAGCCAATACCTTAGCTATTGAGCGGGCCGAATTAGCGAGTATTCCTTATCAGGAGTTTTTGACATTATACAAGAACGGTAAGGAATCAAAAGAATTTAAGTTGCTTGATGATCAAGGTAATGAGTATGCTTATCAGTTGGAGAGGATGGGGAGTGATCATGTCGTGAATGTGCTGATTTGGGTGAAAATCGCGGCAAATAGTGAGGTTAAGCTGCATGCTGTAGCGGGAAAACCTGCACCAGTGACAGCAAAGACATTTGCTCGCTATATACCGGAGCGCTATGATGATTTCGCATGGGAAAATGATAGGATTGCCTTTCGAATGTATGGCAAAGCATTGGAGGGACGACCGGATGATGCGCAAGGGCTTGATATTTGGGCCAAGCGAACGGAGAAGCTAATTGTTGATGCTTGGTATAAAACAGGCGACTATCATAAAGATCATGGTGATGGATTGGATTACTATGCTGTTGGAATGACGCTCGGTGCTGGGGATATAGCGCCTTATATCGCGAATAAAATAATATATTCAAAGCATTATCGTAAACAAGAAGTGTTGGATAATGGTCCTTTGCGGAGCACTTTTCGATTAAGTTACGAGCCTTGGCAAGTGAATGGTAAGGAAGTGTCTGTTACGAAAACAATCACCTTGGATGCAGGGTCGCAATTGAATAGAGTAGAAGCTGTTTACCAATATGAGGGAGATGATAAACTTCCACTCGTTGCCGGTATGGTGCTTCGCGAAGAAGGCGGTAAAATTATAAAAAATCTTAGTAAGGGGATTGCAGCCTATTGGGAACCTGTTCATGGAAATGATGGGACTTTGGGCGTTGCGGTAATTGGTCAAATCGATTTACCTGAAATTACCGAAAATGAAGGGCAATTGCTTGCTCATTTTAGTACAGTTGCAGGGGAACCGTTGGTGTATTATAACGGGGGAGCTTGGGATAAGGCTGGAATGATTCACAATGCGAATGATTGGGAAAAATACCTGATGTCGTATAAAGAAAAATTAAATAATCCATTACGCGTATCAATAAAATAAGAATATGTCTATACTCAATAAATTTGATCTTAAAGGGAAGCTTGCACTCGTTTCGGGCTGCAAAAGAGGGATTGGCAAAGCAATGGCGGTGGCATTGGCGGAGGCAGGTGCTGATGTTATTGGCGTATCAGCAACGCTCGAATTAACGGGAAGTACCGTGGAACAAGAGGTAGTAGCCTTGGGGCGTAAATTTTATGCGTATCAATGTGATTTTTCAAATCGCGATACTATTTATCAGTTTATCAAACAAGTTAAAGAGGAACACGCTTCCATCGATATTTTGGTTAATAATGCGGGGAATATTCTTAGAAAACCGGCCGCGGAACATCCGGATACCTATTGGGATGAGATTATTGCTATTAACCAGACGGCGCAATTTATTATTACGCGCGAATTTGGAAAGGATATGGTGACAAGAGGCAGTGGGAAAATTATATTCACAGCATCACTTCTTACTTTTCAAGGAGGAATCAATGTGCCGGGCTATGCCGCTTCAAAGGGAGCTGTGGGACAACTTACTAAAGCCTTCGCTAATGAATGGGCGGGCAGTGGGGTCAATGTCAATGCAATTGCACCAGGCTATATTGCAACGGATAATACATCGGCATTACGTGCCGATGAAGAAAGAAGCCAATCAATTCTCGCGCGGATTCCGGCAGGTAGATGGGGAGACCCGGACGACTTTAAAGGTCCGATTGTATTTCTGGCTTCTAAAGCGGCCGACTATGTGCATGGCACGATTCTCACCGTAGATGGCGGTTGGATGGGACGGTAAATCTTCTTTAGCGGATCAACCTATAAGCGCAAGGCGGCCTGCCCGGCCTGACTTTTATTGTTCTTTTTTGCAATGGAAGAGAAGCGTAGCACGTATACAACAAAAAGGCGAAGCGAACGTTATAAGAAAGGTGTAACCCCGCTTTAGGGTTGCACTTTTTTATACCCGGACTTCGGTACTGAATACAAGTATGACAAGAAAATTATTAATCAAAAAAAACCTTTTACTACTCCTGCTATCTCTTTTTACAATTGCTAGCTGCAGTACCAACAAACAAGTTGCCACAAAGGGCAGTAAGCCCTTAACTGAAACGATCACCCCACGCTTTAAACATGCCGGTACGCAGTATAAATTACTCATGGAAGATTTGCCGGATGATAAATTGCCGAAAACATACGTTAAGAAAACCAACTTTCTTGAAACAAGTGGTCCTGATTGGTGGACGAGCGGCTTTTATCCTGGTACGCTATGGGCGCTCTTTGAAGAAACAAAGGACAGTGTGCTATTGAAGGAAGCACAACGTAGTCTGAAACTTTTAGTGAAGCAACAGACGAATAGTAAATTGGCGGATTTAGGACCGATTATGTACAATAGTTTTGGTACAGCCATGAAAATAGATCCACAGGTATCCTATCAAAAGACGCTTATCGCGAGCGCCAAAACGCTGATGAAAAGATATAGCCCTAAGGTGAAAGCGATTCGTTCTTGGGATACGAGACAAAATGATAAAGAGTTTGTGGTGGTGATCGATCATCTTATGAATCTCGAACTTCTCTTTTGGGCTACCCACGCGACGGGCGATTCCACCTATTATAAAGCAGCATGTAATGAGGCCGAAACAATTTGGAAGAATCACGTACGTTCCGATTACAGTACCTGTCAAATTGTAACATTTGATACCAAAACAGGAAAGGTGAAGCATAAACGTAATGCCCAGGGCTACAATGATGAATCTTGCTGGTCGCGTGGGCAAGCTTGGGCTTTATACGGCTTTACCGTACTTTACCGAGAAACGAAAAACCCTGTATATTTAAGCTATGCTGAACATATTGCACAGTACGTATTGAATAATCCAAACTTGCCAAAAGACAAGGTTCCTTATTGGGATTTTAATAGCCCGGAAATCCCGAATACGTATCGAGATGTCTCTGCTGCAGCGATAATGTCGGCCGCTTTTTTAGAATTAAGCGGTTATAGCATTAATAATGGTAAAGCTTATTTCAAAACAGGTGAAGCCATGATCGAGTCTCTGGCATCACCGGAATATACAGCCTTACTGGGCGCCAATGGTGGTTTTATCTTAATGCATGGGGCAGGCTATATTCCTGTGATGGCGGAGGTAGATGTGCCGCTTCCTTATGCCGATTATTACTATATACTGGCACTCAAGCGCTATAAAATGTTAACAATGAATAACCTAAATGTCAATGCTGGTTTTAAATTCCCTTAATGATAAAAGACAGATCGCTGTCTATCATTGAAATTAGCTATTATTGCCGTCGATATGACATTTTTAACAAAAAAGTATACAATATTTTGCAGCTTTATTTTTTTGCTAAAACGCTTTAATTATATTTGCCTCACGTTCCATTAAAATTATAAACACGTTAATGAGTAATACAATTGTAGTAGGTTGCGACATCGGAGGGTCACATATCTCAACAGCATTGGTCAACCTAGATCGCAAATCACTGGTCGATGACACCTTTGAACGACGCACGGTAAATTCACACGACACGGCTCCCGCGGTTATTACTGCTTGGGCTGATTGCATAAAGGCTTCTCTGGAGAAAGGTGGTTTTGAAAGGCTCGCTGTAGGAATTGCTATTCCCGGACCTTTTGATTATCATAAGGGTATTAGCTTAATGAAAGGCCAGAATAAGTATGAAGCTTTGTACCAAGTGAATGTGCGGGACTTGCTGGCTGATGAACTGGGAATTGATCCTTTGAAAATTAAATTTATAAATGATGCAGCCAGTTTTCTTCAAGGGGAGATGTTTGCCGGAGCGGGCACTGCCTTCAAAAAAGCGGTTGGTTTAACATTGGGAACGGGATTGGGTAGTGCCCTGTTTTTGAATGGACATGCAGAGGATGGTGATCTTTGGTGTGCTCCTTTTAGAGAGGGGATTGCTGAGGATTATTTGGCTGGGCGATGGCTGAAAGATAGTTACTGCAAGCGAAGCGGACGTAATGTGGAAAGCGTGAAGGCACTATGTGAGCTGGTACCTTCTGACCAAGTAGCCCAAGAGGTTTTTCGTGAATTTGGTGAAACATTGGGGATATTTATTGCTGATTACTTGCTTCTGAAAGCTCCCGAAGGTTTAGTGCTGGGGGGAAATATTAGCAAAGCGCATGCTCTTTTTATTAATCATACACATGAACTATTGCGACGTAAAGGATATTCTTTGCCAATAGAAATAGCAGCGCTTGGAGAGATGGCCGCGATTTACGGCGCCGCCGATATGTTAAAATAACTGCTTTAGTTCCGTTAACGCGTTAATACTTCGTTTAACATCAAGGGGTTCTTCGAGTCCGTTCGGATTGAAGTAAATAGCGTCCAGACCAAAAGCTTGCGCTCCGCGGATGTCAGCTTCAATACTGTCCCCGATCATCACGCTCTCTTCTTTTGAGGCCTGGGCAATAGTTAAGGAGTAATTGTAGATGTCAGGATGCGGTTTATGTACACCCACATCTTCTGATATAATAATTTGCGAGAAATATTTTTTTATGTCCGTTTTTACAACCTTTATTTCAGCGGCATCCTTGAAACCATTGGAGATTAAATGCAAAATGTATTTCTCTTTTAAATAGGTGAGTGTGTCATGCACCCCGGGGAATAAATTCGTTTTATGTGGACATAAACGAAGATAATCAGTCTCGAAAGAACTGGGGAATAAACTTGGAGATAAACCTAATTCCTGGAAAGTATCTGCAAATCGAGCTCGCCGTAACTCCGTTTTGTCGATCTTTCCGTTATGATATAACGCCCATACACGTTGGTTATTACGCGTGTAAGTCTCAATAAAAATATCCGCCGATTGTATGCCGAAATCAACAAATTTATACGTGACGAAAAGCTCGTTGAGTGTTTCCTCCGCGTTTTTATCAAAGTCCCACAAGGTATGATCTAAATCAAAAAAAAGATGCTTCTTATTTGCGTACATAATGCAAAGATAGCTAAATTAGTTATTAGTTACCGGTTGTCAGTTGCGTGTTATTGACTATTAGTTACTCGCTACTCAACTCATTAAGTAATTGGCTAATCGGCTAATCATCACATTGGCCAATTTACTACTCAACCACCTCAAACCTTTTCTCCATAAGCTAGATCACCCGCATCTCCAAGTCCTGGAACAATATAAGCCTTGCTCGTCATTTCACTATCTACCGCACCTATCCATAGGTGAGCCTTCGGTAAATAAGCTTTTATGTGCTCAACGCCTTCTTCACTGGCAATGGCTGCTACGATATGCAATTCTTTGATGTCATAGGTGGCGAGCAGCTCCTGGCAACTTAATACCATACTGCTGCCGGTAGCAATCATAGGATCGATTACGATCACCACCCGATCTTTCAAGTCGGGAGACGTTAAGTACTTTCGCTCAATTTCAAATGCGCCGCTTTTTTTTGCTTTTCTATAAGCACCAATAAAACCGCAATCGGCGCGATCAAAGAAGTTTAGTAAGCCTTCATGCAACGGAAGTCCTGCTCGAACAATGGTGATCAATACAGGTGATGCCAGGAGCAACGATGTTTCGGCAATACCTAAAGGTGTTTCTATCGCTGCAGCTTTGAAGCTTAGTCTTTTGCTGATCTCATAAGCAAAGATTTCACCCAGCCGCTCCATGTTGCGGCGGAAACGCATCCGGTCCTGCTGTATAGTGACATCGCGCATTTCTGCAATAAAATGATTCGCAATGCTGTTTTCTTTACTTAGAATAAACGTCATATGTATTCTGTATTTTAGTGTTGGTTCATCTGCACTAATCAAACACCTTTTTCGTATCTTTGTTTACCTTAACGATAACAGAATTCGTTAACGGTCCAAATAAGTATCATTTACGTCGTTTTGCTAACGTAATTGAATAAGCAACAGCGAATATCTATAAAAGCACCGAATAATGCGTGCGAAAAAATAATGCTTGTACGTGAGCCTTCACTGCCATTAAACAAAATGGTCCGATGAAACCGAGATGTAAATAATATGGACACACCAGGCAATTATTAATACTATTATTTACGCGAGTTCTAGCATGAATGCTTATAAAAACAAGCAAAAATGAATAAAAGAAAATAACAGGATGAAATTTACAATCTCTTCTGAATATGTTCCCACCGGTGACCAACCGGAAGCCATTCGCCAACTGGTGGAAGGGGTGGAAGCTGGTGAACACTACCAAACACTGCTCGGCGTAACGGGCTCAGGTAAAACTTTTACAGTCGCCAATGTAATTGAGCAGACACAACGACCAACACTGATATTAAGTCATAATAAAACCCTGGCCGCACAGCTTTATGGTGAAATGAAGCAGTTTTTCCCTGAAAATGCGGTGAACTATTTCGTTTCTTATTACGATTATTACCAGCCGGAGGCTTATATCGCCCACTCGAATACCTATATAGAGAAAGATTTGCAAATCAACGATGAGATTGAAAAGTTACGTCTTCGCACCACCTCTGCCTTGATGTCGGGACGGCGCGATATCGTGGTCGTTTCATCGATTTCTTGTATCTATGGTATGGGGAACCCGGAAGATTTTTCACGTTCCGTATTTCGTTTCGGTGTGGGAACCTCCATTAGCCGAAATGCTTTTTTACATCGTTTAGTTGAAATCCTATATGCCAGAACAACTGCTGACTTCAAACGGGGTACTTTCCGAGTCAAAGGCGATACCATCGATGTTTTTCCAGCTTATATGGATGATGCCTATCGGATTACGTTTTTTGGTGATGAAATTGAAGAGTTGAGTGTCATTGATCCTGTATCTGGGAAAACCTTGGAAAAAATGGAGACCTTAGCGCTCTTCCCTGCCAATCTTTTTGTAACACCAAAAGAAAAATTCACGCAATCGCTATGGGCTATACAGGATGAACTGGTGCAGCGAAAGGAACAGCTCGTTAAGGACGGACGAATGCTCGAAGCAAAACGTTTAGAGGAACGGGTGAATTATGATTTGGAAATGATGCGTGAACTGGGCTATTGCAGTGGGATCGAAAACTATTCTCGCTTTTTTGATGGCAGGCAACCTGGTATGCGCCCTTTCTGCCTATTGGACTATTTCCCCGACGATTATTTAATGGTGATCGATGAAAGCCATGTGACGGTTCCGCAAATACGGGCTATGTACGGAGGCGACCGCTCCCGAAAGATTTCGCTCGTAGAATTTGGTTTTCGCTTGCCGGCAGCTTTGGATAACCGTCCTTTGAATTTTCAGGAATTTGAATCAATGGCCCCACAAACGATTTACGTGAGTGCTACGCCGGGCGACTACGAATTGCAAAAAACCGAGGGGGTGGTCGTAGAACAGGTGATCAGACCGACAGGTTTGTTGGATCCGACGATTGAAATCAGGCCCGTCGTTAATCAGGTGGACGATCTCTTAGATGAGGTGGATAAAGTAACCAAAGAAGGTGGAAGAGTTTTGGTAACTACATTGACAAAACGAATGTCAGAGGAACTTACAAAATATATGAGCCGCTTGGGCATAAAAGTGCGCTACATTCATTCCGAAATCAAAACGTTGGAACGGGTCGAAATTCTTCGCGGACTCCGCCTGGGGGAATTTGATGTTTTGGTGGGAATCAATCTACTACGGGAAGGATTAGATTTGCCCGAAGTAACTTTGGTAGCTATTTTAGATGCAGATAAGGAAGGTTTCTTACGCTCTCAAACTTCACTCATTCAAACAATTGGTCGTGCTGCCAGAAATGATCGTGGTCGTGTTATTATGTATGCAGATAACATGACAGACAGTATGCGGGCAACCATCGATGAAACAAATAGAAGAAGGGAAAAACAGATCAAGTATAACGAAGAGCATGGGATTGTACCGCGTACGGTCGGTAAGTCTAGGGAAGCCATTATGGAACAAACCTCCGTGGCTGATTTTAAAGGGGGGGCAGCGAAAGCTTACGTCGATCCTGATCCAACTAGTAGTATTGCGGCAGATCCTGTTGTTCAATATATGAGTAAAGCGCAATTGCAGAAGGCGATCGATACAGCTAAAAAAGATATGGAACGAGCGGCAAAGGATATGGACTTTTTACAAGCGGCAAAGCTACGCGACGAAATGTTTGCTCTTGAAAAAACAATGAAAGAAAGATTCTAGCACATAAGGTGTAGGGTCATCAATCCTACACCTTATCCTATACCCTAAAGGGTGTATTTGAACGTCAATCCGAATCTACCTGCTTCGAATTCTGAATCGGGTGAAACAATCCAGTAAGGACGCCAGTCAAAACCAACACTTAGAGGTGCCTGTGGGACCTTGAACTCAAGACCTGCTTGCGGACGGACAGCAAAACCGGTATCACCATCACCAAATAAAACCTGTGGGCCGATGCCTAAATTCCACATCAAACCTCCTGCGTTGGGGATGCGCTCATTATAAGAGTATTCTACACCCAAAATCGTTATGTCGTTACCAAATAATACCATCGCTTGTCCGGCGTTGTTCTCCGTGAAAAAGTGTTTCACGTGTGGACCAACGAACGTACCTCCATTTCCTAAGTCAAGAAATAAACCAAAGCCGGTATTGTAAGGTGCTCCACTTTGTGCTGAGGCCGTTTTTGTAGTTAGACTGCCGAGCAACACCAAAAAGGTTGAAAGTAAAAGAAATTGTTTCATCATTAAGTTAGAATTATTTATTTTTTTGAAAAACCATAGGTCAAAATTGAAGCTTTATTTTCTTTTATACCATCCTATACATTCGGGATTTTATTCTAATGGTTTTCAGGTATATTCTTGTTTTCGTTATAATTATGCTTTAGAGAATCAATAAATTTGTATGTTAGTTACTCGTTGCTTATGCGTTATTTTTTGGTTTTCTATCTATCATTCTTATGCACTTATTCACTTTATGCCCAGCAAAAGCTGGCATTTAATGAAGATAGTTTGCAAAGGGTGCTGAAAAGCAATGCAAGCGAGCATCAAAAGATAACGGCTCTTCAAGATCTGTCCGATCATTGGCTTTACATCGATTCTGCCAAATCGATGCAATTTGCACGAGAGGCTTTTCGTCGAAGTGTTCAATTAAAAGATGCATTGACACGTGCCATCGGACATTATTATGTGGCAGGTGTCTATATGGAACACTATAACCTACCGGAAGCGAGAAAAGAATTTGAGAAGGCAAAAACTTTACTGGAAGTGGATACTTCCCATACTGCACAGCGATACCTCGCACGGGTATGGCACAATTTAGGAGCGATAAGTCAACGTGAAGATGATACCGAGACCTTCCTGAAATTACTGATTGAAAAAGCTTGTCCAATTCTCGAACGGATTGGCGACTCATTGCTACTGGCAAATAATTACTATGATATCGGAAATGTCTTTGCCGACATCAAACAATATAACAAAGCTTTTTCCTATTTTCAACGGGCAGCTAATATTTTTGCCAATCATCACGAATATGCGGATGCGGTGAGCAGCCATTTAGGTATTGTGAAAGCCTTGCTCTATCAGGAGGATTTTTCGCCGGCTAACAAGCAACGGATGCAAGCGCATCTTCAATTTGCCTATGAACAGTTGAAAGACCATCCGCAAGCCTATCCCTGGACAAGCTATTACATCCTTTCCGGCATGTATCAACAGTACGTGGAAAAGAATTTTGCTCGTGCCCTGCAAACATATGAGGAGGGTATTGCCTTTGCTGATAAACGTCAGGAGGATTATAATCGCATCGAGCTCCTTATCCGCAAATATTACTTATACTTTGACAACAAAGAATATCAGAAGGCGCGGGAAATGGCTTATATCGTTTATAAAGAAAATGAAGCTTATGCGCTAACCCGAAATAAATTGATTAGCTTGAAAAACCTGGTCAATGTAGAAGACGCTCTGGGAAATAAAACGAAGGCTTTTGATCTGTTGAAGCAGTATGTGGCGTTGGCGGATACAGTGAATGAAAAACAAACTGACGTTAAGATAAATCTCATCGAACGGAAATATGAAGATGCAAAAAAAGAGAAGGAAATTGTTGCACTAAGAGCCGAAAACCAACTCAATTCGGCGGCTTTAAAATATAATCGGGCCATGTTGGTTTTTATTTGCATTGTATTGGGATGTCTATTGATTCTATTGGTTCTTGGATATTTACTTTATCGAAATAAACAGCGCTTGGCAAAACAACAAAGTGATTTACATGAAGAGCAGCTCCAGCGCATGCAGAAAGAACAACAAATACGTTTTTTTGATGCGATGCTACAGGGACAGGAGCAAGAGCGAAAGCGTTTGGCCAGCGACTTACACGATGGTTTGGGTGGATTACTGTCAAATGTAAAATTACTGCTATCTAAAAATCCCTGTATCAGTCCTGAACCGAAAGCGCAAGAACAACACCAAATTATTCTTAATAAACTGGACATCGCCGTAAACGAACTGAGAAGAATCGCCCGGAATATGATGCCGGAGACTTTATTGCGTTTTGGACTGGTAACGGCGCTTCGCGATTTTTGTGAAGATCTTGAACGATCGGGTATTAATATATCCTTACAGACTTATGGCTTTAGTTTAGAGGATGACAAGGATCGGCAAATTATGGTATACCGTATTTTGCAGGAATTGATTAATAACGCGGTACGCCATGCTGGGGCAAATACCATATTGGTTCAATGTATTCAAAACGACGGAAAGGTATTTATTACGGTTGAAGATGATGGATGTGGCTTTGATGCCAATGATCAAGAACGAAAAGGTGTAGGTTTGCATAATGTAAAAAATAGGGTGGCTTATTTGAATGGTCAACTAGATATCCAGTCTGAAAGAAACGTGGGAACAACAATTAATATAGAATTCAATGTCAATAAAGCATATATCCCTACTTATAGTTGATGATCATCCCGTTGTATTGGAGGGTATGAAGGCTTTGCTGTCTGATAACGATTCGGTCACAGTGAAAGCTTGCTGCCATGACGGTGAAAGTGCTTTGCGCTTTTTAGCGGAAGCCGATATCGATGTAATTTTACTCGATATTAACTTGCCTGATATCAGTGGCATTGACTTATGTAAACAGATTAAGTGCCTCTATCCACATATGCATGTGATCGGTATCAGTAATTATAATGAGCGAAGTATGATAACCAAAATGCTGCAGAATGGTGCGAATGGTTATGTGCTAAAGAACGCAAGTGCTGAGGAGATTATCAATGCAATTCAGTCTGTTGTTAACAAAAAACTTTATTTTAGTCCTGAGGTGCAACAATCGTTGTTTGAGGCGGCCCTGCACGATCCCATGAACTTACCAAAGCTTACCCGGCGCGAGCAGGAAGTACTGCGGTGCATTGCGGAAGGAAAAACGACGGTGGAAATCGGTGAAATGTTGTTTATCAGCCCGCATACGGTTGAAACCCATCGAAGAAACCTCATGCAAAAATTTGAGGTATCCAATGCTGCAGCACTCATCCGAGTGGCTACGCAATATCAGTTAATCTAGCTATATAGTTTAGTAATTAAGTGGTTAAGTAGCTCCAAGCGTTACAACCTAACTACTTCTCGACGTACCAACTGAACATTCTCTATCTAACCACGCCACGGTTAAACCCAAAACTAAATTAGCTAATGATTTCTAAATGCAATTGAGATAATACAAGAAAGAGTTTGCACCTATCATGGGCAGGCGATCAATAGCTGCCAAAATTACGATAAAGTTTTCGATAATTTTAGATAGATCGCTATATTAGAGCGCCATTATACGTTTTTGCAATAATAACGTTTAGGATTATGATGGTCTAAAAGATTATAAATCGCAGTAGCTAATTTTATTTATTGCTTGAAAATAGAGGGCGTATATGGAGCGTAAAAATCTTATACATGAGCTGTCAGAAAAGGAACTCTTTGAGAAATATTACCCTCGACTATGTGATTTTGCCCTAAGGTATATACAGGATGAACATGCAGCGGAGGATTTGGTGCAAGATGCTTTTGTTTCTTTTTTGGAAAATAGGCATCAAGTTGCTACAGATAACAATGCTCAAAAGGCCTTCTTGTACTCCTGTGTAAAGTTTGCATGCCTTAATCGCCTACGACATGTGAAGGTTAAGACCCGTGTTGAAGCTACAATAGATGCCGATCCTGTTGAAGATCCGAAATTCCTCGAAGGTATCATCCATGCAGAAATTATGGGTAAAATCCACAAGGCAATTGAGGAGCTGCCTAGGGGCTGTTACTTGATTTTTAAAGAAGGCTATCTCGAAGGACTAAGTAACCAGGATTTAGCCAAAAAATTAGGGGTAAGTGTCAATACCATTAAAAGTCAAAAGCAGCGTGGCTTGATGCTGCTGAAGCAAAAACTATCGCCTGAGGCTTTCGCGATTTTACTTAGCTGTTTAGCCCTTTTGGAAAATTAAAAAAAAATTCCACCCCTTTTTACTGCTCAGGTTTCTTAGTAATATAGAACCTGTAAAAATGACCAATAAACCTTTTCATATCGCTTCTGAAATCAGCAGATACTTATTGGGAAAACTCAATGCGGAGGAAGAACATAGGCTGCTAGAAAAGCTGGAAAAGGATGCCGAATTACAGGCAATCATTGCACGATACAAAGATAATAAAGAAGTGCTAAAACGATTGAGGTATATGCAGCACCATCACCTGAACATGGCATGGATGAAAGTGGAGGCTAAGCGTATGACTAAGGTAAAGCGTTTGAACTTACACGCCAGACGTTGGTGGATCGGAATTGCCGCTTCGATCTTGTTCACGGTAAGTGTCTTTCTTGTGATGCAAAATAAGAAAGATCCAGGCGTGATCCCGATCAACGCATCACACTATAAGAATGATGTGTTACCTGGAACCTATCGTGCAACATTAACACTTTCAACTGGAAAAATCATAGCGTTGGAAGATCGGAATATTAACCTGAAGGAAAAGGATGGTACAGCACTTGGTGGGTCTGCAGGCATAATAAGTTATCAAAACAACGATTTGAAAAATGATCAGGAAGCATTTTACAATACCATCGAGGTGCCAAAAGCTGGTACCTACCAAGTGGTACTGCCGGATGGGAGTCGCGTATGGCTCAACGCCCGGTCCTCCTTAACCTTTCCTACACGTTTTTCCGGTACATCCCGTGATGTAACGCTAACCGGCGAAGCTTATTTTGAAGTAATGACTGATCCTGAAAAACCGTTTAAAGTACAAGTGAATGGGAGTCAGATTACCGTATTGGGGACAAGCTTCAATGTAAATGCTTATAGACAACGTTTGGAAACATCCCTCATCAGCGGAAAAGTTAGAATTGCGTTTAAGGAAGTGGAAGAAGAGCTTAAACCCGGGGAAAAGGCAGTGATTAAACAGGGAAAAATTGCTGTTCAACCAGCGGATCTGGAAAAAGTGATCGCTTGGAAAAATGGTTATTTTCATTTTGAAAATGACAATATTTCCTTGGTGCTCGAAGAGTTGGCGCGTTGGTATGATATAGACGTTAAATACGTGGGAATAATACAGGGATCTACCTTTACAGGGAGTATACCCCGTAGCGTAAACCTGAGTGAAGCCTTAGATATTATTGCGGACGTAAGCGATATGCGATTTCTTATCGATGGCCGAATCATTTCGGCACAGTCCTTACAACAATTGAAGTAAAAATGAACGAACAAATGTATAACCTAAAAAATGAAAATACGATGAAAAGAACCTGAAACGTGAAGACGAAAATATGCCGAAAGTGCGTCACCACTTTCGGCATGTATTAGGCTAATTATAAACAAGTATAATCCATTAACTAAATGACCTAACATTACGAATGTATGAAATATTTTTTTCATAATAAAAGGCCGTGTGCCCAACACGGAACATCTGCCCTTTGTCTTTTTTTTCGAATTATGAAGCTTACCATATTGATGTTATTTATTTTAAGCATGGGAGTACATGCTACGGGGAAGGCGCAACAAGTCACACTGGATGTTAAAGATGCGAAGTTAAAAGACGTACTTAAGGCGATCACAGATCAGACAGAAACGCGATTTTTCTATAAAGAGGAACTGATTAGAAGGGCTTCTCCGGTAACCATCACATTGCACAAGGAGGAACTTGATAAAGCGCTACTGACAATCTTGACAACGAAAAATTTAAGCTTTCACCGACGTTCAGGTATTATTACAATCGTTCCTTCTAGAGCACCAAAACAAGTTTCCGCCACAGCTGCCTTGCAACAAGATCACGAGGTGCGTGGAATTGTCAGAGATACTACCGGAGCTATTCTGCCAGGCGTATCCATTTTTGTTAAAAGCAAACCCAGTTTAGGTACGACGACGGATTTAAATGGACGTTATATCCTCAATGTCCCCGCAAATGCCGTACTCGTCTTTAACATGATCGGCTTTGAAAGGCAGGAGTTTAATGCCGCTGATAGAGAGATCATTGATGTTATCCTGGCTGAGTCGGCCTCGGTTATGGAAGAAGCGGTTATAACCGCTTTTGGTGAAAAACAACGGAAGAACGATTTAATAGGCTCAGTTTCTTCTATTAACCCGGAAGAATTGAGAGTGCCCAGCAGCAATTTGACAGCTGCACTTCAGGGTAGAGTCGCAGGGTTAATTTCCTTCCAACGGAGCGGCGAACCCGGACTGGATAACGCCGATTTTTTCATTCGTGGTTTAGGCACCTTTGGGGTCAACCAACGGCCTCTTATATTGATTGATAATATGGAAGTTAGTACCGATGATTTGGCGCGTATACCCGTAGATGATATCGCTAGCTTTTCCATCTTGAGGGATGCCACGGCCTCTGCTGTATATGGATCTCGTGGAGCCAATGGCGTGATTATGGTCACGACAAAACTGGGAAAGGAAGGTCCCCCAAAAATCAGCTTCAGAGCAGAGCAAAGGGTGTCGACCCCTACTCAAAGGGTTGACATCGCTGATCCCATCACCTTTATGAAAATGAATAATGAAGCAATTCTCACTAGAGACCCCTTGGCTATTACACCTTATAGTGACGAAAAAATAGCGCGAACAATGGCAGGGGATGATCCGATTATGTATCCAGCTGTTGATTGGCTAGACCTGGTGACCAAACCAACTACACGCACACAAAACTACAACCTCAGTATTTCGGGTGGCGGACAGGTAGCAAACTATGCCGTTAGTGGGAATTTTACGCAGGATAACGGTTTACTCCGTGTTAATCCTATTAATAATTTTAATAATAATGTCGACTTTAAGGTTTATAATCTACGGAGTAATATTAATATTAATATAACGAAGGCTACCCAATTAATGGTTCGGACGGTGGCAAACTTTCAAAACTATAATGGCCCTCCCGTTGGTGGCAGTAAAGCGTTTCGTAGCGCGTTGCGTGCAAACCCGGTACTGTTCAATCCCGTATATGAACCCGGACCGCAACAAGCATATATTAGCCATCCTCTTTTTGGTAATTTTGATGATGGTGGAAATCTATACCTGAATCCTTATGCTGAGATCGTTCGCGGATACTCTGAGTGGTCACGAAGCAACATGCAGGTCCAGGTCGAGCTTAGACAAAACCTGTCTTCACTCATCGAGGGCTTAAGTTACCGTGGATTGGCCAATATCTCACGTGGTTCTTATATGGAGTATATCAGGCAATATAATCCTTTTTATTATGCCCCATCAATTTTTAATAACAACACTGGAACTTACAACTTTGTCAATATCAACCCCGACACTGGAACAGAATACCTTAATTTCAATGAAAACGGAAGGGGGCAAGAAGCTCTGTTTTATATGGAAAATGCCATCAATTATGATCGTGTTTTCCAAGAGAAACATCACGTGTCCGGAATGCTGATCAGTACGATTAGGAATCGGATCACTTTACCTTTTGACCAGCCTGGTTCCCTCATATCTACATTGCCCTTCCGAAACGCTAGCTTTTCCGGAAATTTTACTTACGTGTACGATGATAGGTACCATGCGCAGTTTACGTTTGGTTACAATGGCTCTGAACGTTTTGCAGCTAATAATCGCTGGGGGTTTTTCCCCTCAGGAGGCTTGGCTTGGACTGTTCACAACGAAAAATTCATGCAACCTTTAAAGAATATTGTTAGCACCTTAAGGTTAAGACTCACACACGGCTTAGTAGGCAATGACAATATCAGTAATACGCGTTTTTTCTATCTTTCCGAAGTTAATCTAGACAATGAAAGCAGGCGCTTTAATTTTGGTGTTACCCCAGGCGATTATCAGCGAAATGGGGTGTCTATTAATCGTTATGCAAACCCTTATGTCACTTGGGAAATATCTCAACAAACCAATTTGGGTATCGATTTGGCCCTATTTAATGGAAAAATAGGCTTTACAGGTGATTTTTTTAGACAGAACCGCAGTAATGTAGTGCAAGAGCGAGCAGCTTTACCTTCTTCCATGGGCTTGTCTGCTCCTGTGTTAGCAAACCTTGGAAAATACCGTAGCGAAGGTTTTGATGCCGAATTGAATTATATGCACAGCGTTAATCAGTATTTATGGTTCCAAGGAAGGGGGACCTTTACGTTCACGAAAGGTAAATACATCTATTATGAAGAACCGAATTATGAATACGCTTATTTAAGCCGGATAGGATTGGACGTAAATCAACGCTTCGGTTATGTAGCTGAAAGATTGTTTATTGATAATGAGGAGGTGTTTAACAGTCCACGGCAATCATTTGGCGACGTTGTGATGGGCGGCGATATAAAATATTTAGACATCAATGGCGATGGCGTGATCGATGCCAATGATATGGTACCAATCGGTTACCCAACAACACCGCAAATTAATTATGGATTTGGATTAACTACAGGGTATAAAAATTTTGATTTTTCCTTTTTCTTCAGCGGTATGGCAAGAACTTCTTTGCATATTAATGCTACGAATGGTGATGAAAACAATAATGGTTCGGCTCCATTTGGTAATATTTATTCGCCAAATGCGGTATTACAGGTTTGGGCAGATAACTATTGGTCTGAAGATAACCGTAATATTTATGCACTTTGGCCACGCCTGAGTCAGACACCGCTTGAAAATAATACCCAAACAAGTACTTTCTGGATGCGAAATGGATCGTTTTTACGCTTAAAACAAGTAGAGATCGGATATACACTTAATCCAACCTTTACGCGGAGATACAAGATTCAGAATTTCAGGATATACGGAAGTGGTACGAATCTATTTAGCGTTAACTCCTTTAAGCTTTGGGACCCAGAGATGGGAGGAGCTGGATTACAATACCCTTTGCAAAGAGTCTTCAACCTGGGGGTTTTGCTTACCATTTAATTATTGTCAACTATATATGAAATAAATTGAACATAGATCATTTAACGAAATATACGGATGAAAAGATTTTATATTAAGATATGTTTATTGAGTATAATGTTACTTCCAGCTTGTAATAAGTATATGGATATCGTACCCGATAATGTGGCTGAACTGGAGCAGGCATTCTCTATGCGAACAATGGCTGAGCGATTTCTGTTTACCTGCTATAGCTGGATACCTCGCGGTTTTGATCTCGGTGCAAATCCTGCATTGTTGGCAGGTGATGAATTTTGGTTGAATTCAACTACTAATTACAGCCAAGGAAACTATCCGAATTGGTACATCGCTTTGGGAACACAAAATGTAAATAGTCCATTATTAAATTATTGGGATGGTAATAATCAAAGTGGAGATAATCCAACGCCCCTTTGGCGAGGTATTCGCGAATGCAATATTTTTCTGGAAAATATCCAATCCGTTCCCGATATGGATGCGGAGGAAAAAAATCGATGGGCTGCCGAAGTGACTTTTCTTAAAGCCTATTTTCACTATTACCTTTTGCGCATGTATGGCCCTATACCCATAGTGGATGTTAATACGCCTACCTTTGAAGACCCTGAAAAGGTGGTTTTTGAGCGTCAGCCGGTAGACGAGGTTTTTGCCTACCTAATCGATAAAATCGACGAGGCATTGCCTGCGCTGATGGATGACGTTACCCTTGCTGTACAAGAAAATGGGCGGATTACAAAAGTAGTCGCCTATGCGATGAAGGCGGAAATTTTGGTGACGGCAGCCAGTCCGCTCTTCAATGGAAATGGCGATTATGCTAGCTATGTAAATGCGGATGGGCAACAATTGTTTAATAGCGCCTTCGATAACGAAAAATGGCAACGTGCAGCTGATGCTTGTTCGGAGGCAATTCGATTTGCTGAAGGACATGGACGGGCATTGTATCACTGGACCCCAACGTCTAATATGACTAGCCCTCCCCAAGAAAGTACGATTCGGCAAATGAGTTTGCGACAGGCCATTACCGAAAGACAAAATAACCCGGAGCTTATTTGGGTCAATAATCGCAGTTCTGCACAACAATCACAGCAGGCATCAGCCTTTACACCGCGCAGTATCGATCCTGCAAGAATTACGAATACCTCAACGGGTGGTTTCATGGCGCCAACCTTAAATATGGCACTGAAGTTCTATAGTAAACATGGTGTGCCGATTGAAGAAGATAAAACATATAACTATTCCAATCGTTTTGAACTCCGGGAAGTTCCCGGAGGTGAGTCCCCTTATCAATACAATTTAATGCCTGGGCATACTACCGTACAAATGCATTTTGATCGGGAAGACCGCTTTTATGCCTCGCTGTCTTTTGATGGTGGTCGGTATTTTATGAGTAATCACAATGATGATCAACAGGCCTTTCCGACGAATTATAGACCAGGGGGTAATACGGCTGCTACGAACTCCCCAACAGGCTATTCCGGAACGGGTTACACGCCGAAGAAGTTGGTCAGCTATTTCAACGCAATTGGACAGTCTAATGCCTATACCACCTATCCTTATCCATTTACCATAATGCGTTTAGCAAATCTTTATTTACTATATGCCGAAGCGCTGAATGAGTTTAACGGACCTACTGCTGAAGTCTATACCTATCTTGATAAAATACGTGCGCGAAGCGGTCTGGAAGGCGTAGTCGATTCTTGGAATAATTATTCCAATTTACCGGGTAAACCTTCAACAAAAGAGGGCTTGCGGCAGATTATTCATCGAGAACGTACCATCGAACTTGCTTTTGAATCTCAACGATTTTGGGATTTAAGGAGATGGAAAGCGGCACAAACAGAATTAAATACCCCCATTTATGGCTGGGATATTAGACAAACCACGCCGCAAACTTATTACAGGCCAACGGTTTTATTTAATCGAACATTTGCGCTGCGCGACTATTTTTGGCCGATCAGCTTAAATGAGCTGCGGAGAAATAATCGCTTATTACAAACCCCCTATTGGTAAAATCTGAAAAATAGCTACAAAAAAATCTTATGAGAGAGTTAATAAGAAATATGTTAAACATAGGCTGTATTTTTTTATGCATCCTGTTCAATGGCTGCAAAGATACACTGGAACCTGCTCCTTTGAGAAGCGGGGATAAACCACAAGCAATCACTGCTTATAAGGTGCAACCAATTGCCGGTGGAGCTATTATTACCTACGATCTGCCGGTCAGTCAAGATCTAAGGTATGTGAAAGCAGTATATACGTTAGGTGACGGAAGTATACGGGAAAATAAATCGTCATTGTATAAAAATACAATTACAGTAGATGGTTTTGCTACGGCGGGTGAGTATCCGGTTGAGTTGATTGCGGTGGGCGTTGGAGAGATAGAATCAGACCCGACATCGTTAAACGTGACGACGCTTACTCCTCCCTATTTGAGAACGCTGGAATTGCTGGGAAAAGAAAACAATATGATGTCAACTTTTGGTGGGATCCGTTTACAATTTGAAAACGAAACCGAAGCACCCATTGTTATCCACATTCTGGCAAAAGATGATGGAGGTGAATGGAAACCGGCTTTAGACCATTATACTCGACTTCCAAATGGCGTAGTAAATGTGAGGGGATATCCTGCGGAAGAACGAACATTTGGTGTCTATATTACGGATCGATGGAACAATCGTTCTGATACCCTAACGGGTACCTATCTTCCGATATTTGAGATGATGATGGACAAATCTTTGTTCAAGACCTATAATTTAGCTACGGATGAATACACCGCTCATGCTGGTTTCGGTACCGTAAATGCCCTTTGGAACGGTGTTTCAGATGCTGATGGGGGAACTAATATATTCCATACCCGACCTGGTACCGGTATGCCGCAACATTTTACTTTTGATATGGGCGTAAAAGCTACACTCAGTAGGTTTGTGATGCATTCCAGAAGAAACCACGAATATCGTTTTAATCATCCACAACGTTTTGAGCTTTGGGGTTCTAATGAACCTACAAGTGATGGTGGTTGGGATTCCTGGACACTTATCGGCACCTTCAGCTCTATAAAGCCGTCGGGCTTGCCCTTGGGTGAGCAAACGGCGGATGACCTGGCATATGCACGCGCAGGAGAAGAATTTGATGTAGAAATGGAAGGCCAAGCCTTTCGTTATTGGCGTTGGAAGACACTGGAAACCTGGGGTGGAAATTCGGACGTAAGCATGGCGGAACTCACGTTCTATGGGGAAACGAAAGTAGACTGACCGAAGGGAAGGGAGCATGCTGAAAAATCGGGTAAAATGACCTATAATGATTTAAAATAATGTCCAAAGAATTCAAACGAAATAATATGTACAAAAAATATAACAAATTAGCGATGCAGGCTTTTTGGTGTTTGATGATCTTCTGCCTCCTTTTACGTTGTACACCAATTGATCAGCATTATAAAGATTTTTTAGATAATGCCGAAAAAGCCTATCCTGGCAGAGTGGACTCCGTGGTATTTCTGTCAGGATATAACCGTGGCGCAATTCGGAGTTTAATCAGCACAGATCCAAGGGTCGTACGTATGCAGATTAGATGGGGTGATAAGCATGTTTTTGATGCAAACATAGCACCTGATGAAATAGCTAAGAATAAAACGGTACTTATACCGGAAATAGAGGAAGGAACGTATACCTTTGATATCCGTACTTTTGATGCTGAAGGTAACCAATCGATGCGAACGGAGGTTCTCGGAACAAGTTATGGCGCGATTTATAGTGCAAATCTTAACAATAGAATCGTTGATAATATTAGGCAAACGGAGGAAGGTATAACGGTCAATTGGTTTCCGGAATCAGCGGATTCGAGCTTGTTGGGTACCGTAATTTCTTACATAACAAATACCGGAGATTCTGCTAGGATCTTTACAGGTTCCAATGTTAACGAAACGTTCCTTCCTCAATTTGAATCGACGACTGAACTCAGCTTTCACACCCTTTATAAACCAACATCTTTAGCCATTGATACATTTTACGCAGCACGTCAAATCATCAATCCTGTAGACTATATCACAACAGAGCGAATACTCCATCCGAAGGAATCTTGGTCGATCGTTGCTGCCAGTTCAGAAGAACCCAATAATAATCGATTAGCAGATCGACTGATCGATGGAGATGTCACTACATCCTGGATTACACGGTATTCTTCTAATCCTACGGATTATCCTGATCATTGGATCACCGTGGATATGGGTGAAACAAGGGATGTGGATGGTTTTTTCTTTGCTCAAAAAAATGGCGACCGGAAGATCAGCGAATTGGAAATACAAATTAGTAATAATAATGAATCTTGGGAGAGCATTGGCTTTTTTAGCTTAGCAGCGATTGATCGTGAATATCAATATATAGACTTGAAGCAACAAAAATCATTCAGATACTTTAAGCTAATACCACGGTCTGGTCATGATGCACAGCGACAACCTGGTTTAGCAGAAGTCGGTAGTTATTATTACTAAACCCGCATGTTTTGACTGCCTATTGCCTGTTGGTTTGCCTATTTGGATAAGCCAACAGGTCATTTAAATCCATTTACAGTGAAGCGTTTAAGAACTTACTGGCTTAACTGTTATATTTTCACCTTGCTTACCTACCTTACCAAATGGAGCCCCTGTTGAATGATAAAAAAGGCAGATCCAATCTCCTTGAGTGGCTCTTGAGGCATATTCCTCTCGAAGATGCATGGCTTTCTTGCCGTCAAAATCGTATTTGGCAACAAATTTTCGAAGTAGCTGTTCGGGTTCAGGGAGCTCGTCTCCTCCGAAAAAGTAATGCTTGCCTTCCTCACTTATATGAAAGACCTGATGAAATTCGGTATGCCCCCCACTATGTTCATAACTTATGGCTTCATTGATCTGTCCATTGCCTTCCACCAACTGTAAATTTCCGCTACGCTGAAGAACATCAAAAGCCGCGGTTTTGTAGGAAGTTGACTTGCCGCTGTACCCTGTTTCCCACTCTCCACGTGAAACAATATATTCTGCCTCTGGAAATGCAAGTTGCAATTTGCCCTGATTTTCAAAAACCATTCCACCGGCATGGTCTTGATGTAAATGTGACATCAAAACAAACGATACATCGCGCGGGTCAAATCCGGCTTCTCTAATATTATGATGCAATACGAGCTGTTTGTGCTCATCAAGATAACCTAATCCGGTATCCACAAGAATCAAATCTTTATTGGTTTTCAGGAGAAAAGGGTGAATGTGAATGAACAATGAACCCTTTCGTTCTTTTGGATCGTCTATTGACGGATCAAAAGGTATAAATTTCTTACTGTTATCAACCGAATAGGAACCTTCGTATAAGGAGAATGCTTGCATGCGAATAATTAAAAAGTAAAATTAAAAAGTAAAAATGTGTACCTTCCGAGGAATGGTAAAATGATCTGCCTCTCGCACAGGTCTTTTATGAGTAGCTTATTTAACTACTTTAGCCATCTACAAATAAACGTATAACGTACAACTTAGAACGTAAAACTAAAAAGCGTATATTTACCCCTTGATAAGCGCAAACTTAGATAAAATGGTTTTTTTTCGCAAGTGTTCAAATTGCTGCGGTGTCCTTCACGCGCTTATTAGCCTTGGGGAGATGTTTTAATAGGTAAAAGTATATGCAAAAAAGGTGGGTTGAAAGAAATATAGTTGATACAGATATCGTTACTTCCTTATCAAAGGCTCTTAATATACATAAGGTCTTGGCAAGATTACTGGCGCAGCGCAACGTCCCCGATTTTGAACAGGCACGGAAATTTTTTAGACCCTCACTTAATGATCTCCATGACCCCTTTCTAATGAAAGACATGGACGTTGCTATTCGACGTATTGAAAAAGCAATCGGTATGAAAGAGAACATCTTAATCTATGGGGATTACGATGTTGATGGTACAACAGCCGTCTCCGTGCTCTACAGCTTTTTAAAACGCTTTTATAATCATATCGGATATTATATCCCTGATCGCTATAAAGAAGGTTATGGCATTTCCAACCAAGGAATCGATTACGCGGCTGAAAATAGCTATTCACTTATCATTGCATTGGATTGTGGCATTAAATCGGTCGATAAGATTGACTATGCAGCCACCAAGGGTATTGATTTTATTATCGGGGATCATCACACACCGGGCAATGAATTACCTAAAGCAACCGCAGTTTTAGATCCAAAACGGAAGGATTGCAGTTATCCTTATAAGGAACTCTCGGGTTGTGGGATTGCTTTCAAAATTATTCACGCTTTTGCAAGAACCAATGAATTGGAGGAAGCAGAAGTTTTTCAATATCTTGATCTGGTTGCCGTAAGTATTGCCTCCGATATCGTCCCCATAACGGGAGAGAATAGGATACTGGCTTATCATGGATTAAAAAAATTGAACAATAATCCAAGCTTTGGACTAAGAGCCCTGGTTGATCTCTCCACAAAGGCGGGAGATATGAATTTAACGGACGTTATTTTTCAAATCGGTCCACGGATTAATGCGGCAGGTAGAATAGATCACGCGAAAGATGCCGTCAAGCTCTTGATCTCAAAAAGCTTAGAGGAAGCGAAAAACTGCTGCGGATTGATCGATGTGCAAAACATGCAACGCAAAGATTTTGATGCACGTATTACCGCAGAAGCCTTAGAAATTATCCAGAAAAGTGAAACGCTTGTTAAGCGTAAGACAACGGTTGTTTATCAGGAAGATTGGCATAAAGGAGTGATTGGTATCGTGGCTTCCCGATTAACAGAAAAATATTACCGACCAACCATTGTGCTTACGAAGTCGAACGGTCACGTAGCGGGATCCGCTAGGTCCGTAGCGGGGTTCGACTTATATGAAGCGTTGGCCGAATGCAGCGATCTGCTCGAACAGTTCGGTGGACATAAATATGCAGCAGGATTGACAATGAAAGCTGAAAATGTACCTGCATTGCAATCGAAATTTGAAAAGGTGGTTGCACAGAGCATTACTCCTGAATTATTGGAGCCGGAGATTTCCATCGATTCAAAAATTCATCTAACAGATATTACTCCCAAATTTTTTCGGGTTTTACAACAATTTGCTCCTTTCGGGCCTGAAAATAATGCGCCGATTTTTATCGCAAAAAATGTATATTCTGTCGGACCGGCACAATTGGTAGGTGCGAACCACTTAAAAATGTATATTACACAAGAAGGGGCCCCGGCATTTGATTGTATTGGATTCGGTTTGGGAGAATATATTTCCTCGATTAACAAAGGAATACCTTTTACCGCTTGTTTTTCCGTCGAAGAAAATGTATGGCGCGATAAGAAAAATATTCAGTTGAATTTAAAGGGGATTAAGTTGACATAGGTTATAAGCTGTACGCTTTAAGCTAACTGTTGACGACTAAAAGCTAATAGCTGATATATGATTTTAAAAGCAGAGCACCTGGTAAAAAAATATAAACAACGGACCGTTGTGAATGATGTGTCTTTTCATGTCGAACAAGGAGAGATTGTTGGATTGTTGGGGCCAAATGGCGCTGGTAAAACCACGTCGTTTTATATGATTGTCGGTTTGATCAAACCGAATGAAGGTCATGTTTTTCTAGAAGATGACGACATTACTGAAGATCCGATGTATCGCAGAGCTCAAAAGGGAATTGGCTATTTGGCACAAGAGGCATCGGTTTTCCGAAAGCTTTCTGTCGAGGATAACATCATGGCAGTGCTGGAAATACATCATAAGGATAAAACGATCAGAAAGGAAAAGCTAGAAGAACTGATCAACGAGTTTAGCTTACATAAAGTCAGAAAAAATAGAGGGGATTTGCTTTCAGGTGGAGAGCGTCGACGTACGGAGATTGCCCGTGCCTTAGCGGCTAGTCCTCACTTTATTTTATTGGACGAGCCCTTTGCAGGGGTCGACCCAATTGCGGTGGAAGAGATCCAGACCATCGTGCACAAACTGAAACATCGAAATATTGGTATTTTGATAACCGATCATAATGTACAGGAAACTTTATCGATTACGGATCGAGCCTATTTACTGACCGAAGGAAAAATTATGCTAACCGGCACGCCTGAAGAAATTGCAGTCAACGAAATGGCTCGGACTTATTATTTGGGAAGACATTTTGAGTTGAGAAGGAAGAAACTGGGATAGGTGAGTGGTTAATGAGTTAGCTTTTACTCAATAAAGGTAATATACTATCGAGGTAATCACGATCGTTTGCCAGTCGTGGCACCTTATTTTGTCCGCCCAATTTATCACGGTTCTTCATCCACCGGTAAAAGGTACCCGAAGGGGCCATATGAATAATCGGTTCTTTCAGAGCCATATTCTTGAAGCGTTTAGCATCATAATCAGAATTCACTTCCCTAAGCTTTTCATCCAATACCTGTTTAAATTTACTGAAATCATCTGGCTCTCTTTCAAATTCTATAATCCATTCATGAGCGCCGGCTTCGTTGTTATAAAAATAAACCGGGCCTGCTGTATAATCACGCACAATAGCATGCGTCACCTTACAGGCTTCTCCAATGCCATTATCAGCATTATCGACAATTAATTCCTCGCCAAATGTATTGATATATTGCTTTGTTCGGCCTGTAATTTGTATACGGTAAGGGTGTAACGTAGTAAACTTGATCGTATCTCCGATCATATATCGCCATAAACCTGCGTTGGTTGAAATAATCAAGGCATAATTTTTCCCAAGTTCCACTTGATCAAGCGTATAAGTCTGTGGGTGTTCGTCTTGCAAATTTTCAACGGGGAGAAATTCGTAGTAAACGCCGTAGTCGAGCATCAATAGCAAATCTTCCGAATCAGACTGATCTTGAATACCAAAATAACCTTCTGAAGCATTATAGTTTTCCAAATAATACATATTATCAGAGGGGATGAGCTGCATAAACTGCTCTTTGTAGGGTTTAAAGCTCACCCCACCGTGCAGGTACAATTCCAAGTTAGGCCATATTTCAAGAAGATTATCTTTCCCTGTCAATTCAAGAACCCGCTTTGCCAATACCACATTCCACGTAGGAACACCTGATAAATTGGTAACATTTTCATGGATAACTAAATTAGCTACCCGCTCAATTTTCTCTTCAAAATTAGGGTTAAGTGTTGTTTCCAGATCGGGTATTCTATACATTTCTGCCCAGAACGGTAGGTTTCGTATAAGAATAGCCGACAAATCACCTGAACTGGATTCGCCATTACCTAATTGATTTATTTTATGGCTGCCTCCCAACACAATTCCTTTTCCGGTAAAAACTTTGGCATCTGGTCTGTTATGGCAATAAATAGAAAGAAGATCTTTACCGCCCTGAAAGTGACAATCCTCCAACGCTTCTTCACTTACCGGTATAAATTTACTTCGATCAGCAGTTGTGCCCGAAGATTTAGCAAACCACTTAATATCCGAGGGCCACAATAAATTTTGCTCGCCGGCAATCATTCGATCGATGTAAGGCTTTAAGCTGTTATAATCCTGGATAGGTACACGGTCTTTAAAAGTCTCTAGATTGCAAATCGATTCATATCCGAACTTTTTACCCCACACTGTTGCTTGTGCTGTAGTAATCAGGCTTTGGAACCATTCTTCCTGAACTTCATGAGGATATTTCATGAAAAGTTCAATCTGATGGATTCGCTTTTTCATTATCCAATTAATAATTGAATTGACAATTGCCATTTTCTTATACTAGGACCTCTTCTTGGTTTTAGCGACTAAAATAATAAATTTATTCGTTATTAGTTGCCAGTTGTGCGTTGTCAGTTATTAGTTATGCGTTGCGAGTTGTCAGTTGTGAGCTAAATTCGTTACTCAACTCATTCATCGTTAGTTGTCAAATTCCTTGCCGGGCCTTAATCTCTAAATATTTGTTAATGGTGTTGATCGTTAGAAGTTCAGGGGATGTCAACACGGATTGTATACCATGTCTCGCTAGTTCCCGCACAATCAGTTTTTTCTCGTAGATAAACTTTTCCGCAATTGTTTTCAGATAAATGCCTTCAACATCTTGCGCTTTTTTCTGACTTAAGCTTTTCAATTCAATATTTTCAAAGAATATTACCACTAGTAAATGATATTTGGCAATTTTTTTTAAATAGGGGAGTTGGCGGTTCAGTGCAGATATGCTTTCAAAATTTGTAAATAGGATCACCAAACTTCGCTGCTTTAGCGTCCGTCTCACCGTCACATATAAAGCCTCTAAATTGCTTTCTAAATAACGTGTTTTTTCCTTATACAAAGCTTCCATAATGTAATTGAGCTGTGTTGGACGTCGATCTGCAGAAAGTACGGTTCCGATTTGTTCGGAAAAGGTGATAAGCCCGGTTTTATCCTCTTTTTTGAGCGCAATATTGGACAGTACCAAGCTCGCATTAATGGCATAGTCCAATAAACTTAAGCCGTGAAATGGCATTTTCATCGCTCGTGACTTATCAATGATACAGTAGATATGCTGTGAGCGTTCATCAATATAGGAATTCACCATTAAACTGCCCTGGCGCGCTGAGGCTTTCCAGTTTAGGGTACGATAATCGTCGCCGGGGACGTAGGTCTTTATTTGTTCGAATTCCATGCTATGACCTAAACGGCGAATTTTCTTCAAACCATAGTCCGTTAACCTGTTGGAAATGGCTAGCACTTCGTACTTGCGCATTTGAAGAAAAGAAGGATAAACAGGTATATCGATTGCTACATCTTCATTGAATCTACGTTGTATAAAACCAATGGGCGACTGTACAAAGGTCCGTAATTTACCGAAGGCGTATAAACCTCGTTTAACGGGACGTAATGGGTAAGAAAAGCTGCGTCGTTCCTTCGCTCCTATGGTTTGTTCAAACCAAATATCCCGTTTTTGGAATTGATAAGGTATTTCATCGATAATACCTATCCGCACAACAAAGGGATAATGATTCTCGCTTGTAATCCAAATATCATTGACGTCACTGTTGCTTAATCGGGTAGGTGCATTTCGACTTGTTTTGACCCCCACTTTAGTTGTTGCATATAATAAAACAATATCCGCTACTAGAATAAAAAGTGATGTTAATGCGAAAAGTTGCGGTATAATACCGAACCAAGGAAAAAAATAAGCAAGTAAAAACAAAAATGCGCTTATTCCCCATGCGACAAAAAATCGCTTACCCAGAAACAAGTCTATATAAAATAATCGAATCATGGCTTTCAGTTTATTGCGCATCACCTGCCTTAAACCATTCTGTACCTTAAAACCGAACCCTATCTCGGGACTTCTATGTTTTTAATAAGTTGACTAATAACCTCATCCGGGCTTATGCCTTCCATTTCCCGATCAGGGGTTAAAATTACCCGATGGCGCAATACGGCAGGTGTAACGCTTATAATATCATCTGGCGTAACAAAATCGCGGTTATTCATGGCAGCCATGGCCTTTGCCCCGCTGATAATAGCCAATGATGCCCGAGGGGAAGCTCCTAAAAATAAAGATTTATGGTTCCTTGTCTGATAGACGATCTTCGCGACAAACTCAATGAGTTTATCTTCCACATGTAACTTCCTTACGGTATTGCGTAGCGACTTAATCTGGTCGGTGCTAAGCACGGCTCGTATGTTTTGAATCTTTTCTGCTGAATCGGCTTGATGATGCCGTATTAAAAGTTCCGTTTCTTCTATTAAGGAGGGATAGCCGACTTCGATTTTAAATAAAAATCGATCGAGTTGCGCTTCCGGTAGGCGGTAAGTGCCTTCTTGCTCTATTGGGTTCTGGGTCGCGAGTACAATAAAGGGGTCGTCCATCGGATGCGTAACGCCGTCTAAGGTCGCCTGACGTTCTTCCATCACTTCAAATAATGCCGATTGTGTCTTCGCAGGGGCTCGGTTAATCTCATCTGCTAGAATAATGTTTCCGAATATCGGACCTTTTTTGAATTCAAAATCTGTGTTTTTCGGGTTAAATATCGAAGTGCCCAATACATCCGAAGGCATGAGGTCGGGGGTAAATTGGATGCGACTAAACTTGGCATCAATACATTTCGATATTAATTTGGCGGTCAAGGTCTTCGCAATGCCGGGCACCCCTTCAATCAATAAATGGCCGTCGGCCAAAATTCCGGCAATTAAAAATTCAACAAGCTTGTGCTGTCCGACGATGACTTCGCCAATGGATTCTTTAATGCGCTGAACCGCTTGATGTAATTCACCTAAATCAGTGCGTTGTTCGAAAAATTCTTGTTCCATAATATATTGGATTGTTCGTAAAACTGTTCCATGTAATTGTTGAAATCGATTAATTCCAGGTCGCCTAACGGTTTCCCTAAATGAACCGTCTCTATATAGCCTAAGATCTTATGGATAATATCAGGTGCCACACCTGAGCGTTCGATAAGCAAGTCGCTAAATTCTTTGTTTAAATCGCTTGTTTTAAGCCGATAATACGTGCGGATAAAATGAAAAAAATATTGAGCTTTTTTGTTTATAATATCGTTGTTGTCATGCTGGCCAAAATAAACACCACTTACTACCTTGACAAATTCTACACTGGTGTTTGTCATAGGGTCTTCCGGTGGAATAATTCGCTGGCGTCGTTTAATTTCGAATAAAACAAAGAGGACGAGGCAACCGAGCATGATGTAATAAGACCATTTGAGCGAGGGATTGCTGAAAATAAAGCGTAAGAGAGATCGTTCACCCGGCATGCCGAGTAATTGATATTCATCATAGATCAGCGGTCGATCCGGATTGAGGTATGAAAGTGCCTTGGCGGTATATGATGCACCATCGGCCGCTAATAATACGTAATTGGTGAAAAAATCAGGGGATGCCAATACGTAAAGAGAACCCTTCCCGATTGTATAACGTAAAAAGTTAGCCTCATTTTTATTGTTGGTTCCCAAAATAATTGCGTTCAGTGTATCGATCTTACTGAAATATTGTGGAGCAATTCCCCTGCTAAACCGAAAGTAATGGTCGGGGTTTAATTGCTTATTTACAAAATGAAATTGGAGACTGTCTTTTGCGAAAAGAAGGTCTCGCATATGGATTTGTAAGTGGAGTGAATCTAAAAGGCTTTGATTGAAATCACTCGCTGCCAGAAAAACGTCGTTTCCTTGCTCTATATGCCTGCGCAGCTTTTGGTAATCGTCTTTGCCTATGGAAATCTTTGGTGCAACGATGAGTAAATTGGATCCGTCAGCTTTGGAAAGTGTTTCATCAAGGGATTGCCGACTACTGGATATACCGCCCTTAAAAAGCTGCGGTAGTTCACGATAGCTTATGTAAGTTCCAAAAGGGATCTTATCAGTCCGCTGGTATGTTGGGGACCAATTAACAGGGGCCGGCCGGTTATATTCAATGAATAAATAGACGCCTAATAAAGAAAATGCTAAAAAAAGATATAATTTAAGATCTTTCATGGCTGTTCACTAAATGAGATCTTTTAACTTTACATAATCCTTTTTAAAATCGAAAAAGTCATTTTCTCTTACCGGAAAAGCGCCATACCAAGCTTGCTCGAATAAGCCCGTTAAGTTTCGAAAATCGGCACTAAATGGCTTTTCTCCCAATTCTTGCACGTAAATCCTATTCGTTTTTCCAGGTTGCCAGTCGATCAACGCCCGATCGGTTAATTCTTTTAGCAATTGAAGGTATAGCAACCGAACCGCCTGACGGAAATTTTTTTTCTCGATCGCCATTCCGACTTCTCGCTCAAAATCGATGTAATGGATGTTTTCTTCTTCAGCCATCGCAGTCGTGCTTAGCCGGTTCCTTCTTCCAAATACCTGTAGGATATCCATGCCTGCTATTTTATAAATAAGGAATAGAAGGGCGGTACTACCCAGTATAATGAGCAGCCATTTAAAGGCAGGTCCTGATTGGCGGTTCGAAAAAATACGATTTAATAATTCGTAAAACCATTGTTTAAAATGCTGCCACCACCCAACCGGAGCCAATTCTTCTTCGTAATCAAAGGCAGTATCTTTTTTGTACTGCGCTAACCTGGCAGTATCGAATGAACGTAGGATGAGCTTAGCGGTATCAATCTGTACTCGTTGTGCTTTGTCTTTTTCCGATAAGGTAGAATCTACGCTAGCAGCTCGTGTAGGCCATCCGAAAAACAATATGCTTAATAAAACAAAATAAATACGGTACATCGACTATGATTTAATATTCCTCTTCTGGCCAATGATCGCTTGATCTTGTTCCTCCGCTTCCAAAAGTATCTATCCGTTCCATCAGGCTTAATCCATCTTTTTCTTCCGACAGACTGAAATACCAAATAGCACTCACGATGGCCGGCAAAACATAGAATAACTGGGCTAAACCGGTCAAAATCGAACCGAAGATACTTCCGGAAAGAACTAAACCTGGAGAATTTTCAATAAATAGGGCCCCGATACTCAGTAGTGCAGACGGAAGACTTAATATCCCCATGCTAAAGTAGGCAATAACGGAGGCTAAAAATAGCAACCCAAACGTTTTCCACCAATGATCTTTCACTAATTGTATACTCCGGGATAGGGCCTCAAACAATCCTTTGTCTTCCATAATCATAATGGGCAAGGTAAGGCTAATGATGGGGATTAAGTAAAAGCCGGGAATTAGACAAAATAGGAAACCAATGACGGCAAATATGCTCAATAAAAGGGTTGCGATAAAAAAGGATATAATATGACGCTTAAATAAATTCCAAATCGCCTGTAGGGATGGGATCATACGCGGCTGTTCTTTATAGAGCCTTATATAACAATAGGTCACCAAATAAACGACGCTAACGGATAAAACACTAAATAATAGTAAAAGAAAGTAGGATACCCCGAACGTATACCCTGTCATGTTTTCGGCGAAAACGGTCGAAGATGCAGCTTTCGCCAAGCCCATCAGTTTAATCGTTTTCATTTGTTGCGCTACGCTGCTCGCTATGGTTGCAACAATGAAAAAACCACCCAGATATAAAAGGGGTTTAAATAGATTTTTGAAATGCTGCTTGATAAAGCCAAAGCTATCATTCATTGTTTCACTGAAATCCCTTACCCGTCTTAATTCAATTGGTTCTTCATTCATAATGACACAAGTTTAGAAAATTTGCGTGGATAAATTGCTACATACCAAATGATAAAGAAGAAAGATGCCATTAATATAGCACTACTCAGCCATAAGGGCATAGCGGTATGTCTGGTAACAAAAGATTCCAACAAAGCAGCGATAATAAATATCGGAATCAGTCCAATAACAATCTTTAGGCCATCCTTCGCTCCGCGTTTGAAAGACCGCAGTCTGCTATGGGTTTTTGGAAACAATAAACTGTTCCCTAATAGCAAGCCTGCGGCTCCGGCTAAAACAATAGCTGATATTTCCAACGTGCCGTGTATCCAGATTACAAGTACCGATTCAAGGCCCAGGCCTTTGCTGAAAAAATAATATTGAAAAGAACCCAGCATAATGCCATTATACATGAGTAGCACAACGGTTCCAACGGAGCATAAAATGCCAAGGAGAAAGGCAAGGCAGGACACACGGATATTGTTCAAAGCAATCATCAAAAACATCATGAATGGGTCCTGCTGTTTATAAACGCCAAAGGGATCTCCTTTATCAATATTGGCATTTGTCATATTGACATAATCGTCCCCTAAAACAAGTCGTACAAACGTTTCATCGTTTGCCGCGGAAAAAGCACCAATAAACGCAAAGAACAGAAAAAATATCGCGGAATAGATTAGCTGGTTACGATACTGATAAAAAATAATGGGCAGCTCAATTTTCCAAAAGCTTATAAAACGACTTGCTTTTTCTTTTTTATTGATGTAGAGTGATTGATGGAGACGAGCAGCCAATCCGTTAAGATAAGCGGTTGTTTTAGACTTTGGATAGAAGGTTTTGGCATAGGCGAGATCGTCGGTGATTTCGATAAAGCGCGCGGCTAACTCATCCGGATGGCTTGTGCTTATTTTTTCATAGCTTTCCCATTTTGCGCTATTTTGCTTAACGAACAGTGCCTCTCGCATAGGTGCTGGTAAATTAATGTCAATTCTGAATGGAAATAAAGATAATAAAAATCATGCGCTTCCATCTCGTTAGATTTCACTAAATTCGTTTTGATGAATCATGTAAACGTAATTACTTCTCAAAATGTATCAATTGACTATGATGTAGCCGGCGTGGGAGAGAGAATAGCGGCCAGAATCATTGACTTGGCCTTTTTCTTTCTTATTTATCTGCTATTTATACTGATAGTTTCGTCCTTAGGACTGGTTTTTGGTAACGGCGGTTATCTCATACTTTTGATTTTGTATGGTTTATTATTTGTATTTTATGATCTGCTATGCGAAACACTCTTTAACGGACAAAGTGTTGGAAAGCGAATGTTAAAAATCAAGGTGATCAGCCTGGACGGCTATCAACCGAGCTTAGGCCAGTATTTTCTTCGATGGTTGTTTCGGTTTATCGACTTTACATTAACCATGCAAATAGGGGGGCTGATTTGCGTGGCAGTGTCTGAAAACAAGCAACGTATAGGTGATATTGTTGCGGGTACAACACTGATAAAAACTGTCCCTCGAACCCAGTTGGATGCCTTGGTCTTCCAAGCTCCTCGCGAAGAAGAATATAATCCGCTTTTTCCGGAGGTGGCAAATCTTGCCGATCAAGATATTGCACTTATTCATGATGTCTTGGCCAATTTCAATAAATCGGGTAATAATATGCTGGTGTATAAGATGGCGATGAAGGCAAAGGAGGTCTTACATGTGAATATACCGAAAGAGATGAATGAATGGGAGTTTTTGAAGCAAATTGTTCAGGATTATGCATACCTTACTTCTCGGGTCGACTAAGGGTGTCGCGATTAACTTAACAACATCTTGTTAACATAGGCCACAATGATTAAGAAACCGACCAGACAAGACAAAACCGTTGTGAGATTTTCCTGCGCGTTTGCCCCATAGAAGGAGCGCGAATAAGTATGGAGATTATGGCGTTTTTTTTGTGAAAAGCCGCTTATTGAAGAATTGCCCTTGTTGAAATAGCTTTTCTTTACTAAGAAAAATATACCCAGCAGGAGCAGGGGGATTGTGGGTGGGTATTGTGCAATGCTAGCCTTCCATTCTCCTCGAAGTAATAATAAAAATGCCCGCTGAAAGCCACAACCAGGACAATCGACGCCCGTTAGCCATTTAAAAGGACAGGGAAGAAGATGATGTTGTAGCCAGTCTGTTAGCAACTGGCTACTGAAAATAGAAAGAACAAGAGAACAGGCCATGTTTAAGCTGTCGGGTCTTTAGGCGTATTCGGATCGTCAAATGGATTCTTGTAATTTTTGAATTGATCAAAAGAGTTACCACCTTTTGCTTCAGCAGCGGAGGGACCCAAATAACGGTCGCTTCCAAAGCCGATCATTGGAAAAATAATAAACGAGAAGAAAAACGCCAATACAGTATAAACAGAGTCCTTTCCAAAACTTTTCATAAGCAGATTAAGTACCCAAATAATCACCACGAAGTTTACACAGGGGATGAGAAAGAAAAATATCCACCAAATGGGTTTTCCCACAATCTCAAGCATAACGATGAGATTATAAACAGGAATGATCGCCGCCCAACCCGGTTTACCCGCTTTCTCAAACATTTTCCATAAACCGGCAATCGCTAAAATGCTGAGCGCAAGAGAAACAAGTGTTGTACCAATACCCATAGCTGCAAATACACCGGAACCGACTGAATCGTTGTAATCGTAATTGTTCATATGATTCGTAATTTAAGTGAAACCTGCATGAACTTTTGTTTGAAAAGGATTTGAATAGTTCATGCAAACTCCATCTCCTTTTAATATGATATAAGATGAAAAATATGGCTGTTTATCGATTGCTTATTGCTTCCAATAACAAATTAACGATCTTGAAAATTTTGTCTATTATCAATTTTTTTGGCTTATAATAAACAAATATAAAATAAGCAACTGATAAAACCTGCAAAATGTTTTCCGATAGTTAAAATTTTTAAAACAATATCAATTCCGTACACGCGAACGAATAAGGAAATCACAATTATTACGCTTAACTTCGTGTGCGTTATTTATATGAATAAAGAACAGATTTCTATTTTTGATATTTTCAAGATCGGTGTTGGCCCTTCAAGTTCGCACACGCTTGGTCCCTGGCGTGCAGCGCAAAAATTTGTCCGTAAACTTGAGCGCGATAAGGTGCTCGCTGAAACGGAAGGTATCAAAATTCTACTATACGGCTCTCTAGCTAAAACAGGTAAAGGACACGGGACTGATATAGCAATTCTTTTAGGTTTGAGCGGTGGCGATCCGGTAACTTTTGACGTTGGCCAAATTCAGCCTACGGTTGATCGGATTAAGCGGGATTGCCAACTGTTTTTAACAGGGACGCACGCAATTAATTTTAATTATGAAGATGATTTGCTTTTCCTGATGACAGAGAGCTTGCCTTATCATCCGAATGCGGTGACGCTTCAGGCTTTTTTTAAGGATGGAACGGCTCGATCGGAAACTTATTATTCTATCGGTGGCGGTTTTGTAGTAGAGGAAAACCAGCCTGTTGATGACACCTTAGAGGTGGATTTGCCTTTTCCCATACAGAATGCAAAGGACTTATTAGTTTGGTGCATGCGTACGGGGCTTAAGGTGTCGGAAATCGTATTGGAAAATGAGCATGCTTGGCGAAGTGAAGAGGATACGAATAAAGGAGTTCTGAATATCTTTTATACGATTCGGGATTGTATTTACCGGGGATGTCACACCACGGGGGTGCTGCCGGGCGGACTCAATGTGGAGCGGCGGGCAGCCAAGCTAAATAAGAAATTACTGAGTGGACGAACCTATACTGATTTTGAAACATGGATGCAGGCGATTCGCGAAGGAGGGACTGGATTTCAATATACGTTGGATTGGGTCAGCTGTTTTGCTTTGGCCGTGAATGAAGAGAATGCCTCTTTCGGTCGTGTCGTTACCGCACCGACAAATGGTGCCGCCGGTGTAATTCCTGCTGTTCTGCAATATTATTTAACATTCTGTAATGGTTTTGGCGAAGAAAAGATCATTCAATTTATAGCAACCGCATCTGAAATTGGTAGTATTTTCAAGAAAGGGTCGACTATATCGGCCGCAATGGGTGGATGCCAAGCTGAAATAGGGGTGTCTTCGGCGATGGCAGCGGCAGCCTTAACCGAATGCTTAGGCGGGTCCCAACGTCAAGTGTTAATGGCAGCGGAAATTGCCATGGAACACCATTTAGGATTGACTTGTGATCCGATCGGTGGCTTGGTACAAGTTCCGTGCATCGAAAGAAATACAATGGGGGCAATTAAAGCAATCACCGCTTCTCAGCTTGCGTTGCAATCAAATCCTGAAAAAGCAAAGGTAAGCTTGGATGGCGTTGTACATACCATGTGGGAAACGGCCTTGGATATGAACGTTAAATATAAAGAAACTTCTGATGGAGGCTTAGCAACCAATATTCCGTTGAGTTTGCCAGAGTGTTAGGAACATGCATCTTTTTTGCCACAGCGCATCTCTTTGCTGTATAGTAAGGCCATACCAAAGCTGTATATACTTTACTATTCACGTAGTTCAAACAAAGGGTTAACAGGGGGTTGACAAAGGGTTAGTCTAGGTATAAGCTTGATTAACCCACTATGAAGGCTAGATAAAAGCTTGTTTTTTGCTTTACTTATGGTATATTTGGTATAACGAAAGTATAAACTAATTATGGCATATTATTAACCTAAACAATATGGCAATAGCAAAAAATGGAATCAATGGTAAATTCAGTGGGAAAGTGGGGTCCATTATTGGTTATCAATTGGGCGATCAAAATGTAATTCGTACAGTAGGGGAGCGACGGAAACCTTTCAGCCCCTTGGAAATACTGAATCAAAAGAAGATGAAGGTTGTCTCGAACTTTTTAGCGCCCATTAGGCCTTTCATAAAATTTGGTTTCAGAAGAGAAGTCGAGAAAGGAAGTCGCGTAGGAGCTTTTCAGCTAGCGCAATCCTATACCCGTAAATATGCGATCGATATCGATCCAGAGGGAGAGCCTTTTGTTAATCCGGAGAAAGTATTGATCAGCAAAGGAGCGGTTGATCCGCCACATCGATGCACGGTGTTGCGAGAAGGAAATCAGATTACGTTACAATGGGAGTCAGCAAAATCTGGGGGAGATCATCGGTTGACGGTATTTTTGTATGATACAAACATGTATCGCGAGTTTAGAGAGCTAGGAGCGCAAAGGGAAGAAGAGCGGGAAGTTTGGGAACAGTCGAATTTGCATTCTGCTAATGGACCAATACATGTCTATGCCGCTTTTCGCAATCTTCTTACAGAGGAAATTTCCGATAGTGTATACTGCGGAGTGATTTAAGGGAGGGTAAGTTAAACATGTATTAGCTCCATCCCAAATAGATCAGCAAAATGTTTTCTTAAGCGTTCTTTTACCTCTTTTAGATCTATTTCCTTCCCCAGTTCTCCCTGCAAAGACGCAACAGCCTTGTCATCTATCCCGCAGGGTACAATATTGTTGAAATAGTTTAGATCCGTATTGACATTAAACGCAAAGCCATGCATCGTAACCCACCGGCTTGCCCTAACACCAATCGCACAGATTTTTCGGGCTCTTTCATTATCGGGATCCAGCCAGACACCGGTATAGCCTGGATACCTACCCGCATCAAGACCATAATCTGCCAGCGTACGAATCACGGCTTCTTCGATGGTACGCATGTATAAATGAATGTCAGTAAAAAAGTTATCGAGATCCAAAATAGGATAACCAACGAGTTGACCGGGGCCATGATAGGTGATATCCCCACCACGATTGATCTTATAATAGCTAGCTTGCTTGTCGAGCAGTCCCTGTTCGTCTAATAGTAAATTCTCGGGTTTACCGCTTTTTCCTAAAGTATAAACATGTGGATGCTCTACAAAAATTAAATAATTGTCGGTAGCATTCGTGGTGTTATTAAGCCGATTGTCTGTTTTTTGCTGAACGATCTGCGCAAAAATATGCTCCTGCCGGTCCCACGCTTTCTGATAATCTACCCTACCCCAATCTTGGAAAAATACTTGTTTGTTCATGATGCCTCGCCAGTGAAAGACATACAAAGGTACAAAAATGACTGTGGAAAAACAGATGTTGATATATGGAATCGTATAGGGACTTGATCTTATCTTCTTAGCAGAAAAAATTAAAATCAATTGATTTGCTTATTTTGCAGAGGGAATGAAGATTAAGCTACTCCTCATTATCATGATCGTATTCTAAAAGATATGCCAGAAGAAATAAGCTATTCAATTTATAGAAATATTCGAACGCGAATTCTAGTGCACATTTTATTCTGAATGTTAATTTTCGTTTTTTTCCTAAATATGTCCAGGCTATTATTTGGCAATGATGTTTTTTCTCCACCTACTGTGCTTTATGGAATAATCGTTACGTTGGTTACAATTGGCAATCACTATTTTTTTGTAAGTAAAACACTTCCGCAACTGAATAAGGGTAGGTGGTTTCAGGTTGTTCTACACCTGTTTTTACTCTATATTTTCTCAGTTGTTTTTACGGTTAAGCCGCTAAAATGGTTGACTATCTTATTTCCAGACAACCCCTTTTTTGAGACGCAAAGCCAGCGATACCAACTTTCAAGTCCTTTTGATATATTTACGTACAAGGCATTTATCTGGGTTTATACCGTTGTAGTTCTTAATAATACCATTACTTTTTCGTTAAAACTTGTGCTGAATTATTTTACATCAATGCGAGAAAAAATGCTTCTTTTGGAAGAGAAAAATAAGATGGAACTCAACTTTCTTCGTTCGCAAATTCAACCTCATTTCCTATTTAATACGCTAAATAATATTTATGGAGAAGTGATTGACAATGAACGTGCAAGCCAGTCAATATTGAAGCTCGCTGATCTATTGCGGTTTTCGCTGTACGATAGTATGAAAGGCGCAATCACTTTAAAGGATGAAATTAAATTTTTAACAGACTATATTAGTTTAGAGAAAATGCGTCATAAAGAAAGCAAGGTTGCGATCCGTTATGATTTTGCTGCGGTAGAACATCCTGACTTAAAAGTAACACCGCTTATTCTTGTAAACTTCGTAGAAAATGCTTTCAAACACGGCGTGAACGCAAGTATTGCATCCTCGTGGGTAAATATTGTTTTGAAGGAAGAAGATCATGTTGTGACATTTTCTGTTTCCAACAGCTTAGATTCTTCAAGTCATCAACGGCGAGCTGGAGGTTTAGGCTTAGTGAATGTGAAACGTCGCTTGGATTTGGAATATCAAGAATATTATGACTTGAGTTTAAAGGAGGCCGCTGATCATTATGACGTCGTTTTAACTTTAAAATTAAAAAATGACCAAAATAATTATAATTTGCACTAATTCCGCCGCTTACTGAAAAGTACAGTGAAGAATTTCTTTAAGAATGGTATTCAGGTGAATAGTGCTGCTATTTAAAAAAATGATCATATTGCTATTAACCCAAACGAAGATTCATGAAAGTATTCATTGTTGATGATGAACCTATGGCACAAGACATAATTGAGAAATTTGTCAATCGTATTCCTTTCTTGGAGCTTTTAGGTAAGTATGATAATGCTATAGAAGCATTAACTGATATGCAAAGACTTGAACCCGATCTGATTTTTTTAGATATTCAAATGCCAGAGATGACTGGTGTTGAAATGCTCAAAACTTTTCGTGGATGTCACTGCCAAATTATTTTTACAACAGCTTACCCCGAATATGCAATAGATGGTTTTGATCTCGATATAACCGATTATTTATTAAAGCCCATCCCTTTTGATCGATTCGTCAAAGCTGTAAGCAGATGTTTTGAGCTTTTTAAGCTAAAACAAGATGCGGCAAATACAATTCAAGATATTAAAAGGCAGGAGAGCGATGGTATAGACGATAATTATATTTGGGCGAAAGAAGGGAAGAAACTGGTGCGTTTTCCTTTAGACGAAGTGGTGATGGTGAAAGCACTAAAAGATTATATGGAAATATTTTTGCCAGACCGTAAAGTTCTAGTACATATTACAATGGCTCGCTTGGAAAACATCTTATGCCTACCTAAATTCTTACGGGTTAGCCGTTCTTGTATCGTTAGAAAAAATGCGATTCGCTCGATTCAGGATATGCGCATCGAAACTATTTTGCCTAATGCAGAAAAAATAGTAATTGGAAATACATACTGGGAGCGGTTGAAACCACATTTTAAGGAACTTTTTTAGAAATAATAAATTGGGGTTTATGGTTGCATTGAGAATGACGCCGCCACTAACCCATCACATAACCCAGCATAAACTCCCGAAAACGCTCATAGTAGACAGTATAAGTTGCCTGCTGATGCGGACCTTGTAAATGAGCGGTAATATTACCGCCTTGATCTTGGTAAGTGAAGGGTTCAACGTAGATGTTGTCCTTGAATGATACACCCTTTTTGCCCTGTAGTTTGTAGACGGCTTCTTTCGCGGTCCAACAGGTTAATAGTTGTTCTATGTATTGATGGTCCGGCTGTAATTGCGCCAATTCTTCGGCGCGCATGAATTTTTTGGCAATCACTTCGATTTTGGGTTTGACCAGTTCCATGTCAATTCCGACTTCATAGCGTGTACTGAGCATACACGCAGCATAATCGAAAGAATGGCTGAGTGATATCCTATGTGGAAAATTAACTAAATAAGGTTTACCGTTTTCGTCGGATGGACAATCAATGTAACCTGGAGTATCCAGCATCTTACGGAGCAATACGCGCGTACCTAACCAGTTTAACGTCCTTCTTCCTTTATTAAGTCGCTCCAGAAAGGCTTTTTCGCTTCTGTTTAGCTGTAATTTTGCCAATAGTTCTTCCGCTGTTTCTTCAATTTGCCAGATGGCAAAACGTGTATGCGGATCAACTTCCTTGAGATATACTAAACCCATAAATAAAAGTAGTAATTTTTTGTTAATAGTTATTAGTTATGCGTTACGAGTTGCCAGTTATGAGTTACTGGTTATTCGCTGTTGGTTTATTCGTAATAACGTTCATAAGGGTATAATACTTCTCAACTACTTAACAACTCAACTATTTAACGATTTAACAACACAACTCATTTACAAATTGGCTAATTATTCCTTAAGTTTGTACCTCGCAGAAAAAAGCACGATGATACTTTCAGACAAAAGGATTTTAGAGGAAATTGATAAAGGTACGATTATTATTGAACCCTTTAAGCGAGAATGCTTGGGTACAAATTCTTATGATGTACATTTAGGTAAATATTTGGCTACTTATAAGGATCGAGTGCTGGACGCAAAACTTCATAATGAGATCTTGCACTTCGAAATCCCAAAATCGGGCTATGTTCTCGAACCCGATACCTTATATTTAGGCGTTACGCTGGAGTATACAGAAACACATAATCACGTCCCTTTTTTGGAGGGTAAGAGCAGTACAGGTCGCTTAGGTATTGATATCCACGCAACCGCAGGAAAAGGCGATGTAGGTTTTTGTAATACCTGGACACTCGAGATTTCTGTGGCACAACCTGTTCGTGTATATGCCGGCATGCCAATTGGACAATTGATTTATTTTGCAGTAGAAGGAGATGTCCACACCATGTATCATACAAAGGGTAACGCGAAGTACAATAGAAAGACAACGCGGCCCGTGGAATCCATGATGTGGAAAAATGAATTCTAACTTCCGCCAAATTCCATTAAATACGATTTCAAAAACTCATCCAACTCTCCGTCTAATACGGCTTGGGTATTCGATGTTTCGTGATTGGTTCTTAAATCTTTTACTAATTTATACGGATGTAAGACATAATTACGGATCTGGGAACCCCATTCTATTTTTTTCTTACTACCCTCGATAGCGGCCGTTGTTTCCATGCGTTTACGCATTTCAATTTCATAAAGTTGCGATTTTAAAAGACGCATGGCATTATCCTTATTTTGAAGCTGAGAACGGGATTCCTGATTCTTAATGACAATTCCTGAAGGTTTATGGTGTAACCTTACTGCCGTTTCTACCTTATTCACGTTCTGTCCACCTGCACCGCCCGAACGGAAGGTGTCCCATTCAATATCTGCATCCTTTACTTCAATTTCAATGGTATCATCAACAAGTGGGTAAACGTATACGGACGCAAAGGAGGTATGTCGTTTCGCATTTGAATCAAACGGAGAAATTCGCACTAAACGGTGTACGCCATTCTCTCCCTTCAAATACCCGTAGGCAAAACTGCCATCGAACTGAAGAGTAACTGATTTTACGCCGGCGACATCACCCTCTAAGAAGTCTTGCTCTGTAACTTTATAGCCATTTTTCTCTCCCCACATGATATACATACGCATCAACATGGCTGCCCAATCACAGCTTTCTGTACCCCCGGCACCGGCCGTAATTTGCAAAATGGCCGTTAATTGATCTTCTTCTGCACTGAGCATATTCTTGAATTCAAGTTCTTCAACATGTTTCAATGCTTCTTGAAAAAGTTCATCGGCTTCCTGTTCATTGGCATCACCGCTTTGGTAAAAATCGAACATAACAGCAGCATCGTCAATGGACTGTGCTAACTCGTCAAAACTATCTGTCCAAACTTTTTTACTCTTGATCGATTGCAATACTTTTTCCGCTTCTTTTGGCTGATCCCAAAAAGTCGGTTTTAAGGTTATTTCCTGTTCTTGGTTTATTTCCTTTTGTTTTGCATCGATGTCAAAGATGCCTCCTCAGGGAAGCTGCTCTATCCCTTAATTCCTGAATGTTTTCTTTCGTCATAAGGCAAAGGTAGTAATTTTAGTTGCCAGTTGCGCGTTATTAGTTGCCGGTTGCGTGTTGTCCGTTGACGGTTATTAGTTACTCGTTATTGGTTACTGGTTGTTCGTTGTTAGTATTCGGATAATGTTCGTTACAACAATTTTCGAAGTGCTTCGGCTTTCGAATGAATAGGTGCATCCAAGGGGATTTTATCAAGCCAATTGCGTGCACTTTCCTTATAATCATCCTGTTCTTCTAAATAAGATAGCGCAATATAATAGGCAGCATCATACATTTGTGGGGTATTTTCGGTGTAGATCTTCAATAAATCACGACGAGCGGAGCCCAAATATTTCAGATTTAAAAAGGTAAGACCTCTATAATATCGAATGTAAAGATCATTCGGTTGTTCCGTTAATGCACTATTTAAAAGAGGTAAGACTTCTTCATATTTGCCGTCATTAAAAAGTTGGATAATGTCGGCATATTTATTACCAACAGGCAATCCCTCTGTATTGACGGTGCCCATTTGTACCGCTGACGCGTCGATCTGCCTATAAATCTTCCAGGGCGACCAGAAAAGCATGGCGCCAAAAATAATACCAATGCCGATTAAGGCGATCCATTTTATTCTTCCCAGATCCAGCTGATCCTTATTTTTAGCCTTGCCGAATGTCAGTTCTTCAATGGGGGTGTGGTATAGGCATTCCGAGATGCTTTGATTCACATACATGTAAAAATGAAGTTCCTGAGCCAAGTCTTCGTTTTCGTCAAGCTCGGCCTCGAAATGATGACGCTCCTTATCCGTCATACTTCCAGATAGGTAGCGCTCAATATTGTCATAATTTACATCAGTCATCTCGAATACGTTTTTAAGATGGTTGATACCTTAATCCGCTTTAATGAATTAATATTTTTTGGCTAAATCGCCTGTGTTAATCCCCTATAAATTTTAACTGACTAATATAGGATTTGTTTGGATAAAGATATCGAATTTTTTGTTATGTTGTATAACAAATTGTGTTAAAAGTCGGCAAAATACTTGGTGCTAAAAGTCGGAGATTTTAAGTGACGATTCGATTCTGTCTTAGGAAAGTAAATCTAAGCACGGACAATCAAATGCATTTCGCTTTTCTGCAACTAAAATTGTAGCTTCGTGAAAATTTTGATTCGCTTATGTTACCAACTGTAAATTTTACCGAGACCGATGCTTACAACTACCTGAGTAATCATTATATAAACATTGCACCGAAACATCTCCGCGATCTGTTCGCATACGATCCCAATAGATTCGAAAAATTCTCTTTGCAATTCGAGGATATCTTGTTTGACTATTCAAAGAATAGAGTGGATGAGCAGACGGTTGCACTTTTGGTGCAACTAGCTCGGGAATGTCGTTTAGAAGAGGCAATCGATGCGATGTTTAAAGGATTGCCTATTAATAAAACAGAGAACCGAGCCGTATTACACACGGCGTTGCGAAACGTGAGCAATACACCGGTGTTTGTTGACGGTCAAGACGTGATGCCTGCGGTGAACGGAGTATTAAATCACATGAAGGAATTTAGTGAGGAAGTGATTGGCGGCACATGGAAAGGTTATAGTGGCAAAGCAATAACAGATGTCGTTAATATTGGTATTGGTGGCTCAGATCTTGGGCCGGTTATGGTGACAGAAGCATTAAAACCCTATAAAAATCATTTGACCTTACATTTTGTGTCCAATGTTGATGGAACCCATATTGCTGAAACCTTGCGTAAAGTAAATGCGGAAACAACACTTTTTTTAATTGCTTCCAAGACGTTTACAACCCAGGAAACAATGGCCAACGCGCACAGCGCGCGCGACTGGTTCTTGACTGAAGGTGGAACCGAGCAAGATATCGCCAAACATTTCGTCGCCCTGAGTACCAATGCAAAAGCAGTGCAAGACTTTGGCATTGATACCAAGAATATGTTTGAATTTTGGGATTGGGTTGGTGGGCGCTATTCATTATGGAGTGCAATTGGCCTTTCCATCGTATTGAGTATTGGCTTTGATAACTTCAAGGAGCTGTTAACCGGTGCACATGCTGCCGATAATCACTTCAGAAATACACCTTTAGAGGAAAATATTCCGGTGATTATGGGGGTTTTGGGTATTTGGTACAATAATTTTTTTGATTCGGAAACGCAGGCTATTTTGCCTTATGATCAATATCTACATCGTTTTGCCGCTTATTTTCAACAAGGTGATATGGAAAGTAACGGTAAGTATGTGGATAGAAATGGGATGCCTGTCGAATATCAAACCGGACCGATCATTTGGGGAGAACCTGGGACGAATGGGCAACATGCTTTTTATCAATTGATTCATCAGGGGACGAAGATGATTCCATGTGACTTTATCGCCCCGGCCCAAACACATAATCCAATAGGCGAACACCACACGCTCTTACTTTCCAATTTTTTCGCCCAAACGGAAGCTTTAATGAATGGAAAGATGGAGGAAGAAGTAGCGATCGAATTGAAAAAGGCAGGCAAGTCAGATGAAGAGATTGCCGCTATTACACCCTTTAAAGTTTTTGAAGGAAACAGACCAAGCAATTCTTTCTTGTTAAAGAAGATAACACCCAGAAGTTTAGGAAGTCTGATCGCTTTCTATGAGCATAAGATATTTACGCAAGGAATTATCTGGAACATTTTTAGCTTCGATCAATGGGGAGTGGAGCTTGGCAAACAACTTGCCGGAAAGATTTTACCTGAACTGCGAAATGAAAGCCCTGTAAGTTCGCACGATAGCTCTACCAATGGTTTGATTAATCAGTATAAGGAGTGGCGTTAAAAACATTTTGGGTGACTATATGTTGCTTTAGCATGCAATAAATTCACCCAAAATGAATCGATATAGAAATTGTTTGTTTTTTACTCTTTTGATTCTGTTTGTCGCCTGTAAAGGCAACGGACAAGATCAGACAGCGGCAACGGAAGCACCAACAGACTCAGTTGGTGAATATGGTTTAAATATTACGCTGGCTGAACCATTGGCAACACCGTCGAGTACCAAGAACTCAAAGGTGGTGGGATGGCCGTCAGAAAAAACACCGATTGCAACGGCTGGCTATAGAGTGGTTAAGTTTGCGGAGGCTTTGCAAAATCCCAGGTGGATTTATGTTGCCCAAAATGGCGATGTTTTTGTCGCCGAATCGCAGACTCAGGGTGCCGGCGCGAATAGAATTACCTTGTTTAAAGATACCAATGGAGATGGTGTGGCCGATAGCAAATCCACTTTCTTGGAAGGATTGAATAAACCTTTAGGTATGTTAGTCATGGATAATAGTTTCTACGTGGCTAATACCGATGGTGTTTTGAAATATCCTTATAAGTTAGGCGATGCCAAAGTCGGTGGAAAAGGAACGAAAATATTGTTTTTGCCCGCAGGTGGATACAATAATCATTGGACAAGAAATTTATTGATGAAACCCGATAGCTCGAAAATTTATGTTAGTGTGGGATCCGGTAGCAATGTCGGCGAACATGGGATGGAGAATGAAAGAAGACGAGCGAATATTCTTGAAATCAATCCGGATGGAGGTGGAGAACGCGTATTTGCAGGGGGGCTGAGAAATCCTGTAGGAATGGCTTGGGAGCCGGCTACGGGCAAAATGTGGACCGCGGTGAATGAGCGAGACGAATTGGGGGATCAAATCGTTCCGGATTACATCACATCGGTAGAAGAGAATGGATTCTATGGATGGCCCTATGCTTATTGGGGTAAAAATCCAGACCCTAGATTGAAAGGAAAAAGAGAGGATTTAGTAGCAGAATCTATCATTCCTGATTTTGCACTAGGATCGCATACAGCTTCACTGGGCCTGGCTTTTGGGACATCCGGTAAGTTTGCCGGCGGTGCCTATGTGGGGCAGCATGGGTCTTGGAATCGCTCCAAATTGGTCGGTTATAAAGTGCTCTTCATTCCTTTTGAAAAAGGAATGCCGACAGGAGAATACAAAGATTTCTTGACTGGCTTTATTGCGGATGAAGAGAAAGCAGAAGTTTATGGACGGCCTGTAGGAATAGCCTTTGCCAAACAAGGTTATATGCTGGTTGCTGATGACGTGGGAAATACCATTTGGGCTGTATTAGCTAATTAGCTAATGGGTTGAGCAGTTAAGTAGTTGAGTAGTATTACGCTTAACGAACGTTATCACGAATACTAACAACCAGTAACCAATAAGGAATAACCAACAACGGGCAACTCACAACTATTAACAAAAAATCACTAACTTTGTCAATTGTATTGATGTCAATATGACGCAACGAAAGATTTGGCGCATTTGTTGACACAAATGGCGTATATTTTAGATTATTATTGAACATGTTAGGATTCTTAAGTAAAATTTTTGGCAGTAAATCTGATCGTGATATAAAACATATTCGGCCTTTGGTGGATAAAATCAAGGAAGAGTTTGCGAAGCTGGAGGGATTAAGTCATGATGAACTCCGTGCAAGAACGCTTGATTTTAAACAGCGGATCGCCAGCTACCTAGCGGATATCGATGCTGAAATTGACCAGCTAAAAGCCGACGCCGAACAACCGGAAGTAGAAATGGCAGAAAAAAATGCCATTTATGACAAAGTAGATAAACTGATCAAAGATCGCGATAAAAAACTCGAGGAAGTATTGATGGAAATACTCCCGGAGGCATTTGCGGTTGTAAAGGAAACTGCCCGTCGATTTACTGAAAATCCAACATTGGAAGTAACAGCTAATGACTTCGACCGCGACTTAGCAGCAAAAAAGCCGAATGTTGAAATTAAAGGCGATAAAGCTGTTTGGCATAATCACTGGATTGCTGCAGGCAACCAGGTGACGTGGAATATGGTGCATTATGATGTCCAGTTAATTGGCGGTATTGTGTTGCACGAAGGTAAGATCGCCGAAATGGCAACCGGTGAGGGTAAGACCTTGGTCGGTACCTTACCAGCCTATTTAAATGCGCTATCGGGACAAGGTGTTCACATCGTAACTGTGAACGACTATCTGGCACGACGTGACTCGGAGTGGAACGGGCCTCTATTTGAATTCCATGGTTTACGAGTAGATTGCATCGACAAGCATCAGCCAAATTCTGCCGCTCGTCGCAATGCTTATGCGGCAGATATTGTCTTTGGTACGAATAATGAATTTGGTTTCGATTACCTACGTGATAATATGGCACAAGCACCGGAAGGCTTGGTGCAACGTAAATTACATTTTGCAATGGTGGATGAGGTTGACTCTGTGTTAATTGACGACGCGCGGACACCTTTGATTATATCAGGACCAATTCCTCGTGGCGATGAACATGAATTTTATGAGTTAAAACCGCGGATTGAGCGTTTGGTAAATGCACAAAAGGCTTATATCAATACGGTTCTTAATGAGGCAAAAAAAGGGATTAGTGCGGGTGATACCAATGCAGAAGGTGCAGGCATGGCGTTATTACGAGCGCATAGAGGCTTACCCAAAAATAAAGCACTTATTAAATTTTTGAGCGAGGGAAGTAATCGCCAGGTGCTGACGAAAACCGAGAACTACTATTTGCAAGAGCAAAGCAAGAACATGCCGAAAGTAGATGCGGAATTGTTCTTCGTGATCGATGAGAAAAACAACCAGGTAGAACTAACGGAAAAAGGAATCGAATTGATTACTACATCGGGCGAAGATCCTCATTTCTTTGTCATGCCTGATGTCGGAACAGAAATCGCTGAGATTGAAAAGCTGCAGATCCCTGCCGAAGAAAAAGCGCAAAAGAAAGATGAACTAATGCGCGATTTCTCCATTAAATCTGAACGTATCCACTCCGTTAATCAATTATTAAAGGCTTACACGCTTTTTGAGAAGGATGTAGAATATATTATAGATGAGGCAAAGGTAAAGATTGTCGACGAACAGACGGGGCGTATCATGGAGGGACGTCGTTACTCAGATGGTTTACACCAGGCGATCGAAGCGAAAGAAAATGTGAAGGTGGAAGATGCAACGCAAACCTACGCAACCATTACCTTACAGAACTACTTCAGAATGTATCACAAGCTGGCGGGTATGACCGGTACAGCGGTTACCGAGGCAGGTGAATTGTGGCAAATCTATAAATTGGACGTGGTAGAAATACCAACAAATATTACGATACAGCGGGATGATCGGGAAGATTTGGTTTATCGTACTGCTCGCGAAAAATATAATGCGGTTGCCGAGGAAATCCAAAAGTTGACAGAGGCTGGTCGCCCGGTACTAGTAGGTACCACTTCCGTAGAGATTTCGGAATTATTGAGCCGTATGTTGAAGTTGCGCGGTATTAAACACAATGTATTGAATGCGAAACTTCACCAACGGGAAGCGGATATTGTGGCCGAAGCGGGTCAGGCAAGTACTGTAACCATTGCAACGAATATGGCCGGTCGTGGTACTGACATTAAGTTGGGTCCTGGTGTTAAAGATGCCGGTGGTTTGGCTATTGTTGGTACAGAACGGCATGAATCGCGTCGCGTGGACCGTCAGTTACGTGGTCGTGCAGGTCGTCAGGGTGACCCGGGATCTTCTCAGTTTTTTGTTTCGCTGGAAGATAACCTAATGCGCTTATTTGGATCAGAACGTATCTCCAATATCATGGTGCGAATGGGCATTGAAGAAGGGGAAGTAATTCAGCATTCCATGATTACCAAGTCAATCGAACGGGCGCAGAAAAAGGTAGAAGAAAACAACTTCGGTATACGTAAGCGTTTGTTGGAATACGATGATGTAATGAATTCGCAACGTACAGTAATCTATGCCAAACGTAAAAACGCACTATTTGGAGAACGTTTAGACGTCGATCTGAATAATACTATTTATGATGTAGTTGAAGATTTAGTGACAGAATATAAGGAAACGGGAACGTATGAAGACTTTCAATTGGAATTTATTCGTGTTTTCTCTGTGGATCCTGAATTGAACCAAGATGCCTTTTTAAGTGGCAACATTGCAAATTTAACAGATACCTTATTTAGTCGTGTCATCGAGTTCTATCATCGTAAGGCAGAGCAAATCGCCAGTCAAACTTTACCGGTTCTGAAAGATGTATTTGCAACACGTGGGGAGCAGATTGAAAATATAGTCGTACCATTTACCGATGGCCTTCGAGGCTTACAGGTAGCAGCGAATTTAAAGAAAGCAGTTGAAACAAACGGAAAGGAAGTATTCAAAGCATTTGAAAAAGGTGTTGTCTTATCGCTGATAGATGAAGCTTGGAAAGAGCACTTGCGTGAAATGGATGACTTGAAGCAGTCTGTGCAAAATGCGGTATACGAACAGAAAGACCCTATTATTATTTATAAAATGGAAGCCTTCAACTTGTTTAAGGATATGTTGGTGACCATGAATAAAGACATTGTCGCTTTCTTGTTCAAGGGAGAAATTCCGCATCAGCAACCACAAGAAGTTCGTGAAGCACGTAGACCTGTGCAGGAACCAAAGGTACAGGTGTCGAAGCCGGAATTAGCGACAGCAACCTCCGGGGGCAGTCTTCCTCCTATTGAGGATACTAGAGAGGTTCAAAAGACGCAGCCCATTAGAAATGATAATAAAATAGGAAGAAATGATCCCTGCCCTTGTGGTAGTGGGAAGAAGTATAAAAATTGTCACGGTATAGGACACGTTTAGTTCTTAGTTGTTCGTTCTTAGTTATTGGTCATTGACTAAGAACGAATAACAAACAACGAATAACCGTTTGAATATGTTAAGAACATCTTGCCTTAAACAAATTTTCATCACACTAAGCCTGTTGTTTTTCTGTTTTATAGGAAAGGCAATCGCTCAGGATGATAAAGGGATTGTCGAGGAACATAAGAGTGCTTTAATTGAACGACTACAGAAGGAACGTATGTTATTGGGGAGTAATTCGGTTTTATCGTCTACCGATGAATCGAGTAAACCGGGGGTTCCTTTAAAAACGGGCAGAAAAGTAACCGCGCGTGGTTATCGCGTACAAATATACTCTGGCAGTAATCGTAACGAAGCCTATAGTGCACAGGCAAGATTTAAACAGATTTATAAGGATTTGAATACCTATGTTGGTTATCAACAACCCAATTATAGGGTCAAGGTTGGTGATTTTACGAGCCGGAGCCAAGCACAGGCACTAATGAGCCAACTTAAGCGTGATTTCAATTCCGTCTTTATATTTACTGAAACGATTAACGTAGAGTATTAGCATGTTAAAAGAATCTGTCCAAGCAATCGCTCAAAATATCTTCGCCGAAGCGGTGGATACCCGTAGACATATCCATACCAATCCTGAACTTTCTTTTCAAGAATATAATACTTCTGCTTATATTAAAGAGAAACTGAATGCATTGGATATTTCCTGGCAGGAAATGGCGAATACCGGTATTATCGCACTGATAAAAGGCGAATTGCCGAGTAACGAAGTAGTGGCATTAAGAGCTGATATTGATGCTTTACCTATTACCGAGGTAGAGGGAAGATCGTATGGTTCGAAAAATAAAGGCGTTATGCACGCTTGCGGTCATGATGTGCATACGGCATCCTTATTAGGGACCGCAAAGATTTTAGTTTCTTTGAAGGACCGTTTTGCAGGAACCGTAAAATTAATTTTTCAACCGGGTGAGGAAAAGCTGCCGGGTGGTGCAAGTATTCTTATTAAAGAAGGTGCGCTGGAAAATCCGAAACCGCAGGCGATTATTGGCCAGCATGTGATGCCTTTAATAGCTGCCGGTAAAGTTGGGTTTAGGCCCGGAAAATATATGGCCTCTACTGACGAACTCTATGTAACGGTGAAAGGAAAAGGGGGCCATGGTGCGCAACCACAACAAAACATCGACCCTATTGTAATCACGGCACATATTATTACAGCACTGCAACAGATTGTAAGTCGCGTAGCTGATCCAAAAATGCCAACAGTCTTGTCCTTTGGTAAGATCAATGCAGAGGGCGCAACGAACGTTATCCCGAATGAGGTAAAGCTGGAAGGGACATTCCGTACTTTTGATGAGGCGTGGAGAAAGGAAGCCCATAAAAAAATGAAAAAAATGGCTGAAGGCATTGCGGAAAGTATGGGGGGATCTTGTGATTTCGAAGTACATCACGGCTATCCCTATCTTGTAAATAATGAAGCGCTAACTCACGAGACACGTGGTTATGCCGAAGAATACCTCGGGAAAGAGAATGTATTGGATTTAGACCTCTGGATGGCCGGTGAGGATTTTGCCTTCTATTCGCAGGTTATCGATGCCTGCTTTTATCGCCTAGGTACACGTAATGAAGAAAAGGGAATTACGGCGTCTGTACATACACCCAATTTCGATGTCGATGAAAATGCCTTATCGATAAGCACTGGCTTAATGGCCTACATTGCGCTAAAACGACTAGGAAACTAGCCAAAAATTATTATCTTTGTTTGCTATAGCCGCTGTGCTATAGATCTATTGGCTCTAACGGATATCTTCTGTAGTTCTGAGCTTAAATCGTGCTTTTAATTTAATTTATCCGGTCTTACAGGACTTGGATGATATTTAAAACCTATTCCACAATGGATAACTTAGAAAACAGTTTAGAAAAATCTTCCAACTTCATTAGCGAGTTCACCTACCACAAACTTATTGATCTCGGTGTAAATAAAGAAATAGCGACCTATGTCAATGTTTTTGTTTTATTGGCGATTTTGGTTTTTTTAGTTTATATCGTACAGTATATTGTCCGAAAGGCGCTTAAGATTGCTTTCACCAAGATCTATCAAGGTACACAACTACGGTTTTTTGATTATTTGTTAAAAAATCGCTTCCCACATTTCCTGGCCTTAATCGCTCCTTTTAGCCTGGTAAAGAATGCGATCCCTATCGTATTTAACGACTTTCCACATTTGATAAAGCCCTTTGATATTGCCATGGAAATCTATATGGTCTTTATGATCATTTCTATTGTGATGGCAATTATCAGGTCGGGAACTGACGTATTACGCGAGAAACCGGAGTTTTCGGCCAAGCCAATGGAGAGCTATTTGCAGGTTATTCGAATGATTTTCTTTTTATTCGGTGCAGTCGCTATTTTTTCAAGCATAACGGGTCAATCTCCAACAGCTTTTTTTGCCGCTATGGGAGCAGCTTCAGCCATTCTATTGCTCATGTTCAAGGATACCATTATGGGCTTTGTTGCGAGTATACAGGTGACCACGAACGATATGGTGCGGATTGGCGACTGGATCACGATGCCTAAATATGGGGCGGATGGTGATGTGGAAGAAATTAATCTGACAACAGTAAAAGTCCGTAATTTTGATAAAACGATTACCACTATACCGACCTATACCTTAATTTCCGATTCCTTTCAAAATTGGCGGGGAATGCAGGAATCCGGTGGACGTCGTATAAAACGCTCCATCATTATCAAACAGGCAAGTATCCGTTTTGTAGGCGATGCAGAATTACCACGTTTTCAAAAGATACAAGGAATTCGCGACTATATTACAGAACGCGCCGAAGTGATTAGAAAACATAATGAGGAAATAGGGGCGGATCGAAGTGTTGCATTGAATGGTCGAAATTTTACAAACTTTGGGCTTTATAGAAAGTATATCGATTGGTATTTAAATAATCATCCTGGGCTTCATAAAGGTATGACCTTAATGGTTCGACAGCTGGCTCCAACAGAAAATGGCCTGCCCCTAGAACTATATGCTTTTACCAATACCACTAAATGGGCGGAATATGAATATATTATGGCCGATATTTTTGACCATCTGATCGCGGCGGTACCTTATTTCGATTTGAATATCTTTGAGGTAGAATCAGGTTCGGATGTGTTCGGTATCAAGTTTACCAATGAGCTGGAAGTGAAAAGTTAACTCGTGGAGTGTTGAGTAGTTAAGTAGCCGATTAGTTGAGTGGTTAAGACGTTAAGTAGTATTGCTCTTAGGAACATGACTACAAACAACGAATAACTAGTAACGAATAACCGGCAACGAACAACTAACAACGAATAACCAATAACTAAAATTACTATCTTTACTCCAATGATTAAGCAGGAGACAATCGGGAAAATTTTAGATGCTGCTCGAATAGAAGAGGTAGTGGGCGACTTTGTGGATCTAAAAAAGAGAGGAACCAGTTTAATCGGTGTTTGTCCATTCCATAATGAAAAAACACCTTCTTTTCATGTTTCTGTCAGTAAAGGTATCTATAAATGCTTTGGTTGTGGTGCCGGGGGAGACGCTGTGCGTTTTGTGATGGAGCTCGAAAAATATTCCTATCCCGAGGCATTACGTTATCTGGCGCAGAAGTATAATATCGAAGTAGAAGAAATCGAACGCTCACCGGAACAGGTGGCCGCCAGTGATAAACGGGAGAGCCTACTGATTATCACCAATTGGGCAGCTAAATTTTTCCGGGAGCGTCTTTGGGACACCGAAGATGGGCAGGCTATCGGTCTCAGTTATTTTCGTGAGCGGGGTTATCGGGATGATATCATTAAGAAATTTGAGCTGGGTTACTCACCGGAAGCCTGGGAAGCCCTATTTGAAGAGGCTATAAAGGGTGGGTTCAGTGAAGAATTTTTGGAGGAAACAGGTCTGATTGTCCGTAAAGATGATGGAAAACGTTATGATCGCTTCCGTGGGCGTGTGATGTTTCCGATACATAATCTAACGGGGCGTGTACTAGGTTTTGGTGGTAGGACACTGAAAACCGATAAAAAGGTTCCAAAATATGTCAATTCACCTGAGAGCTTAATCTACCATAAATCCGATGTTTTATATGGCTTGTATTTTGCCAAAAAGGCGATCATAGAACAAGATAATTGTTTTCTTGTGGAGGGCTATGCGGATGTAATTTCGATGCATCAAGCCGGCGTAGAAAATGTCGTGGCTTCTTCAGGTACTTCCTTAACGACTGGGCAAATCCGATTAATCGCACGATTTACCCGGAATGTAACGATTTTATATGACGGGGATGCCGCTGGTATCAAAGCGTCACTACGTGGAATGGATATGTTATTGGAAGAGGGAATGAACGTAAAAGTGCTTCTTTTTCCAGATGGCGATGATCCCGATTCATTTGCCATGAAACATGGTGCAAGCCTGTTCAAACAATATATCGCAGAAAATAGCAAGGATTTTATTTTTTATAAAACGGACATCTTACTCAAAGATGCCGGAAATGATCCTGTGAAGCGGGCGGGTGTAATCCACGATGTTGTGGATAGTATTGCACTGATTCCGGATGATATCAAAGCTTCTGTATTCATACGGGAATGTAGCCGGTTACTCGATATCGAGGAACGTCTGTTGATTGCAGAATTGAACAAGCAGAAACTGCAGGCATTCAAGAAAAGTCAAAAGTCTGCAGATTCAGCAGCTACCTCCTCGCAGGTAAACACGTCCTATGGTGGCGATGAACCACCTCCTGATCTGTTTATGGATCCAAGAGATGAGACGGAAGTTTCATCGACGGATGAACTGGTTCCCGCTATTTCTCAATCAATTGCCTTACAGGAGCGTGAAATTATCCGTCTGCTCATTAATTATGGTCAAACACCCGCCAAGTGGGAGCAGGATTATCCGATTGCTTTCGTTCTATTTGCCGGTTTGCAGGATATTGAATTTGCTGATCCCCTATGTCAAAAAATTATAAGCATTTACCTGGAATTTATCGAGCGGGAGGAGCTACCGGATGAGCGATTTTTTATTACACATGGGGATCGGGAAATTGCCGATTTGGCTATTTCATTGCTTTCGTCACCTTATAGCTTAAGTCCCAACTGGAATGATGAGAAGCGAAAGATTTATGTGGCACAGGAAACCGATAATTTAAAAAATGCCGTACTGGGAGCTCTCTATCGCATTAAGAAACGAAAAGTAGAGCAAAATATGCAAGAAATTCGAGAAACATTGAAGGTGGAACACAACGAGGCCAATCTGGAGATTTTGATGGATAAGTATCAAAAATTGAAGATGATGGAAAAGGAATTGACCGGTTTCCTGGGAACTGTTATTGTAAAATGATTCTCTCGGAATGGCTACACATCAGATAATCGGTTCGGACGGAGAACAGGCGGCCTTGCAATACCTATTGCAACAACATCATTATCTGGTGAAACAAAATTGGCGTTATAAACACCTGGAAGTCGATTTAATTATGAAGGACGGATCAGAATTGGTCTTTGTTGAGGTAAAAACTCGGTCGGGAGGTGATTTTGGACTTCCCTATGAGGCTGTTAACTGGCAAAAACAACGTAAACTATCGCAAGCTGCCACGATCTATATTCGCCAACATCGCTATGAAGGAGAAATTAGATTCGACATTGTTTCTATTTTTGTTAATAAAGAAAAAAAATACAATATTAGGCACATTAAAGATGCCTTTTGGCCGAGATATTCTTAGTTATTGGTTGGGTCGTTACTGGTGATTAGTTGCGCGTTGCCAGTTGTGAGTTATGTTCATTTTAGTTACTGATTATTCACTGTTGGTTTATTCGTAGCAATGCTCCGAAACGTAATACCACTTAACTTCTCAACAACTCAACGTCTCCACCACTTAACTACTCAACCATTTAACCATTACTTTTCGCTAAGTTTGTATCATAGGAATAAATTATGTCATATACACTACATCTTCTATATTTGTGTATGAACAAATTTTTGCTTCTGGCATTGACTGCTTTATGTAGTGTAGCTGCTTGTAATCGGGAAAAATCAGGTGATTCGTCCAATAAATCATTGAATTTTAGTGCTATTGAGTCAGGAACTTTAGTGAATAAAGGAGATAGCGTTTCCTTACGATTAAATTTACCGACTGACGTATCTTTTGATTCGATAACTTATTTGTTGAATGATAAGCCCTATATAACAGCGAAAGATAGTGATGCCATTTGGTTGAAAACAGATAGTCTTGGCATGGGAAGTCAGCTGATTACAGCGAATGTTTTTAAAGAAGGCCAAATGGAAAGTGCCAATACCAATATTGTAGTGGTGCCGTCTCAGCTACCGGAACAGTATAGCTTTTCGGTCGTAAATACCTATCCTCATGACGCACATGCCTATACACAGGGCCTGGAATATCGTGATGGCTTTCTATACGAAAGTACAGGGCAACGAGGACAGTCGACTTTAAGAAAGGTGGAATTGAAGACCGGCAAGGTGGTCAAGAAAATTGATCTTCCGTCAAAATACTTCGGAGAGGGAATGACCATTGTGGGTGATAAAATTGTTCAGCTAACTTGGGAAGAAGGCGTTGGCTTGGTGTATGATAAAAACTCTTTTGAAAAGGTAAGCGAATTCCCTTATCAGGCGAGTAAAGAAGGATGGGGATTGTGTTTTGACGGGCAGCGCCTTATCAAGTCAGATGGTACCAATCGTCTTTATTTTCTAAATAAGGATAATTATAAGGAGGAGGGTTTTATCGAGGTATATAACAATAAAGGAGCTGTTGACAAGCTTAATGAGCTGGAATACATCGATGGGAAAATTTATGCCAATGTTTACTATTCTGATGTAATTGTCGTTATCGACCCGCATTCCGGAGCGGTGGAAGCAGAAATCAATTTGATTGGGCTGCTACCGCAGAAAGATGTGACGGAAGACACCAATGTACTGAATGGGATTGCCTATGATCAAGAGGGGAAACACCTGTATGTGACGGGTAAGAATTGGGATAAATTATTTGAAATTAAGCTACTGGGGCGATAGTAGGGAGCTGTTTAATCGTTGAGTAGAGGAGTGGTTGAGTAGGTTTTATTCATAACAGCGGCAGGAGCAATAGGGTGGCCTAAATCTTAAAGCTTATTGTCTATGCCGATCGCTGATAGCCGGCTGCGAAAATTTTCCATTTGCGGGGGCTGCCTAAGACCTAAAGCTTATGGCTTTCAGCTGATATAAAAAACACGCAATCGGTTGCGTTTGCAAAGGATTTGCATTTCATCTAAAAAGTTTCTACACTTGATTGATAACAATCAATCTTTCTGATAAGAATCGCTAGTTCAATTATATTAACCAATACTAAGCAGGGTATTTACTAGATATTGATTATCTAATACATAGGTGCTTTATGATGAATGAACCCAATTACATGGATCAACCGAATCGTTTGTCAGTCGAAGACTTATTCAAAAAGTATTATCCGCGTCTATACGACTTCGCGTATAAGCTTTCGGGTAAGGAAGAAGAGGCCGAAGATTTGGTGCAGGACGCTTTCGTTGTATTCTGTGAACAGGTAAATAGTATATTTTGGAGTGAACAAGCCATTAAATCGTATTTATATACAACGATTAAGCATGATGTACTCAATCGGTTTCGACATGATAAAGTAGTTGAAAAATATCAAAAACAACAACCTAATCAGTTATTGGAAGACTTTCAGATCGATAAATTTTTAATTCATGCCGAAGTTCTCGGAGAATTAATGGCAGCATTAGATAAACTTCCTGCAGGTTGTGCTATGGTTTGTAGGATGGGTTACTTAGAAGGGCTGAAGAATCCACAGATTGCTGAGCTTTTGGGCCTAAGTATTCATACTGTAAAAAGTCAAAAACAGCGTGCCCTTCACCTACTTAAAGAACAGTTGAAACCCGAGCTTTTTACGGTACTTCTTGTAAGCTTGTTAAAATAAGCTTGCAGTACCACGAGTATTCAATCGCATTTACTTCGTAATGGCGCTTAGATTAAAAGAACGATTATTTTAGTCACTTTTTTCCGCAAAAAGTAACCAAAAACTCATCACTTGGAACTTTGCTATAAAAGGTAGTGCCTCAACGTGCAAACCGCAAATTTCCTAGGTGATATTTTAATAGAACGGAGGGTTTTTGCGGGCAGCCAACAGGGCCTCGGGTGTGGGGTAAAGCGGCCTTGGAGGATACCGATGCAACGAGCAGCAAAGCATTTGCACCTCTATTCATGTTGCATTACCCAAGCGGATTGACGAAGTGAAACGACTCCAATACGCGCCAGTGAGATGCTTTGCAATCAGATGCAAGGGAACCTACAGAGCCTTGATTTATTCACGCTTGTTTATTTTTAAAGGTGTTCATGAACTCATCACTACGTTCTTCGGTTTGCTCAACTTTTATCAAGAACCTTCCCGTAGGGAAAGCTTGAATGCCTTTTTGAAACTAACTAATGATGAAAAAAGTTGAATAAAATAATCGTTTGATTTTATTAGGCAGTTGCTTTTCCTGAGCAACCAGTATTTTTTCATAAATTTTTTATTTCTTTCCATACTTTTTTAAACTGAAGGTGCTTTAGTTGTAAATATGTTAAGGTATGTACGACGATCCGTTAGAAAAGGCGCGACTCATGGCTGCTTATATACAAGGTACCCTTTCTGAACAAGAGGAAAGGCAGTTTTTAGATTTATTACAGCGTGATAAAAGCTTGCAAGATATTTTAAATGCGTACCAAGATACCGCAGCCGTAGAAAGCCGTATTAGCACTTTAAAAGGTCGAAGCAGTGAAGAGGCTTGGGATCGATTTAAAGAAAAAACAAGTAAAAGGCGTAGAAGAAAGATACGCCCTTTGTGGATAGGGTATGCGGCGGCCATCGTCCTGCTTTTTGTCGTTACGGCTCGGTATTTCTATCATCAAGATGCCAAGGTGATTCCTGATCATTCACATCGCTATGCCAATGATGTCTTGCCAGGCGAGAGTAAGGCGCAATTGGTTCTTTCGGATGGTAGTGCCATTCAGCTCGGAGGTAAGTCGGTAAGACTTAATGAACATAATGGGACCCATATGCGCGGAACCAAAGATGAGCTGATTTACCAAACAGAAACGAAAAGCAAAAATCAACTGATTTATAATACCCTTTTTGTCCCAGCTGGAGGTACGTACCGTCTTACCCTGTCGGATGGGACGAAGGTATGGCTCAATGCTGCGTCCAAACTTATCTTTCCTGTCGATTTCGTAGCGAATGAACGCTTAGTCAAGTTAGAAGGTGAGGCGTATTTCGAAGTTGCAACGGACCAAGAGCATCCATTTGCGGTAGTGATGAACGATACAAAAATTACCGTATTAGGTACCCGCTTTAATGCGCGGGCATATCACGGGGAACGTGCAGCAACCCTGCTCAGTGGCGCCGTTAAAATCCATCATGGAAATGATGCCTATTATCTAAAACCCGGACAGCAAGCCACGGTGAATGGTCAACATCTCCACGTTGAAACCGCCGATGTAGAGAAAGCCGTTTCTTGGAAAGAAGGATACTTTTTATTTAATGAAGATAAACTTAAGCCAATTTTGGAGGAAGTTGCTCGCTGGTATGACCTCGAATTGTCGTACAAAGGAAGCCTACCTGATATTCATATTGGTGGAAGTATTAGCCGGAAAGAGAACCTGAGCGAAGTACTTGAAATGTTAAAAGAAGTAAGTGGACTGGACTTTAAAATCGATGGACGAAAGCTCCAAACGATCGTGAATCCCTAATGGAAATAAATTTGAAAGCAAAACCACCTTAGATTTTACATTGCGTCATAAGAGTACCGGAAGTGGGCCAACACTCCCGGTAAATGTTAGGCGCTCGTATTATGATTGAAGGATATAATAACCAACCCCTTAACCATACGAAAATATGAAATTATTGACATGTTTCTGTGAAATCAGCCGATGTATTTCTGCTTCACCGCATCTTGGACAATAATAGGCATGAGCCTACATATGGACGTAGCAACAAAAAAGATATGAATCGTTTATCTCGAGAGAAGGCGTCGAGAAGGAAGGCGCTTTCCTTACAAATCGTAAGGATTATGAAATTAACATGGCTGATGGTCTTGGTCTTTTCGTGCGGTGTATATGCAGCAGGAAATGCACAGCAGGTGAGTGTATCGTTAAAGAATGCACCACTGAAAGAGGTGCTCGCGCTGTTAAAGAAGCAAACGCACTACCGTTTCCTCTATAATGAAGAGCAATTGAAGCGTGCAGGTACGGTCTCCTTACAATTGGAGAATGTACCGATGGAGGAGGTTCTAGAGAGAACCTTAAAAAACAAGCAATTGCAATACAGAAGACATAATACCACCATTACGATTTCTCCGATACCGAAGGAAATCTTAAATGACGAAACCCTGCAGCAGGAATTGGAAATACATGGCACAGTGCGTGACTCGGTAGCTACGCTTGCAGGTGTTTCGGTATTTGTAAAGGGACGCGCTTCCAGTGGTACGACAACCAATGGGAGTGGACAATACCAATTGAAAGTACCCGCAGGGGCTACCCTTGTCTTCAGATTTATTGGCTACGGAGAGAAAGAAGTACCCGTGACAGGTGCAGGGGCTATTGATGTTGTCTTAAGTAACTTGGAATCACGCTTAGATGAAGTAGTCGTTGTTGGTTATGGTACACAAAAGAAGGGTGATCTGACCGGCTCCATTGCCTCGCTCAGTGCAGATGACTTAACAAAAGGGGGAGCGATCAGCAATGTAGCACAGGCTATCCAAGGAAGAGCCTCCGGTGTGGTCGTTACGCAGAATTCAAAAGCCCCTGGCGGAAGTATGTCTATTCGCATACGTGGATCCAACTCGGTAAGCAGTAGCAACGAGCCGCTATACGTCATTGATGGCTTTCCAAGCAATAATGGCGTTAATATCAATCCCGACGATATTGCCTCCATGGAAATTTTGAAAGACGCATCAGCGACTGCTATTTATGGTTCCAGAGGAGCGAATGGCGTTGTGATGATTACCACAAAACGTGGCAAAGCAGGACAAAGCAATGTAGCTTACAATGGTTATGTGGGAACACAAAAGGCAATTAATCCTTATCATTTGCTCGATGGTAAATCGTATATGTTGTTGGCAAATGAACTATATAAAGAGATCAACGGACAGGAAGGAATTGAGAACGGCGTTTATACGCAATCGCAATTGAATTCTACGATTAATACCGATTGGGTAAAAGAGGCTACTCGAACAGCTACCGTACAAAGTCATAACCTACAGTTTACCGGTGGAAGTGAGAAAACCAAGGTGTTAAGTAGCGTAGGGTATTTCGATCAAAAGGGGATTTTGAAAACCACCGACTTCAAACGTGTTTCGGGAAGAGTCAATATCGATCAAACGATTAATGATTATGTGCGTGCCGGAGCTTCCATTTTTGGTCAACGGGAAAATTCCAACTATCAAATTTATGATGGAAATATACTCAATTCCAATGTGCTTTACAGTGTTTTGACCTACGATCCGACAGTTCCGGTTTATGATGCAAATGGTGCTTTTGGTCGTCCTCCCGGTGGTCGAGGCGATAACCCATTAGCTAACCTGATGGCCCGTCAAAACGATGTGCAAAAAGACAAGCTTAATGGGAATGTTTATTTAGAAATAAAACCATTTGAAGGCCTAACCGCAAGATTTGATGCCGGAACCGAAATCTTACACGATCAATTGGGAACCTACTTATCGCAAGATTCTTATCAAGGCAGTATTGATAAAGGTGTGGCTTCACAGTCGGACTATAATCTGACGCATAATTTGGCCGATATGTTTATCACCTATGATAAAGGTTTTGGTAAACATCACCTAAATGTAATGGGTGGCTATTCTTATGAAAAGTTTACGAACAGTAATAAGGGGATTAATGTGTACGGATTCTCGACGGATCTCTATGGCTATAATAATTTAGGTGCCGCTTCTACGATTTCGGGTGTCAATTCCTATAAATCGGAAAATATGCTGATCTCCTTTTTTGGCCGCGCCAATTACTCCTTTGACGATAAGTATTTATTCACTTTTACGGTAAGACACGATGGCTCTTCTCGCTTTGGTGCTGACAATAAATGGGGTACTTTTCCTTCGGGATCTTTCGCTTGGAAACTGATCAATGAACCGTTTATGCGTAATCAGCAACTGTTTTCCGATTTTAAATTTCGCTTAGGTTATGGTAAAACGGGAAATGAACGCATTGGAAATTATGCTTCCTATGGACTGATGAGCAACGCCAATTATACATTTGATGGTATCAACAATACCAGTGGTACTTACCTAAATAGTACATCACCGGCCAATACAAAACTTAAATGGGAAACGACCAGTCAATATGATGCAGGGGTGGACTTCGCATTGTTAAACGACCGTATTGCTGTTACGATGGATGCATATTACAAAAAGACCAGTGACCTGTTGATTAAATTGAATTTACCGCTGTATTCAGGCTATGCCTCTGGTCAAAGTAATGTAGGTTCGGTTTCCAACAAAGGATTTGAGTTTGCTATTACAACGAAGAATTTGACAGGCGCCTTCACTTGGGATACGAAACTGAATTTCGCGATGAATCGCAACAAAGTACTTGATTTAGGAGGGGATAACGATATCTTTATCACTTCTGCAAAACCAATGGGAACGGTTTCCGAAGAAGCATACGCAATCATTCGTGAAGGAGAACCACTGGGTTCGCTTTTTGGATATAAATACTTGGGTGTTATCCAACAAGGAGAAGCTTATTCACCGCAACCCAATTCAAAAGCAGGTGATCCGAAATTTGCTGACGTAAATGGAGACGGTATTATAACAGCTGCCGACAGAACCATTATCGGATCGGCTTATCCGAAGCTTACTTACGGTATTACCAATACATTCGCCTATAAAAATTTTGATTTATCGGTGTTCGTTTATGGAAATTTGGGTAACGACCTATTGAACATGACGCGCATGAATTTGGAATGGAATCGCTCTACGGATGCATTAAACCGGTGGACACCCGAAAATACAAATACGGATTTACCCCGAAATGGATTCTATTATACCGAATATGGTGGTTATGTAAACGATCATTTTGTAGAAGATGCATCTTTTTTACGATTGAAAAACTTAACCTTAGGATATACACTACCCCTTAAAACGAAGGTTATGCAATCTTTACGTATGTATGTAATGGCCGAAAATTTATTTACAATCAGCGGTTATTCGGGTTGGGATCCGGAAGTGGATACGAAAGGTTATGAAAATGATGCATTGATTAAATACAACTCCAATGCGCAAACAGCCAATGCAGGTGCCGGTCTGGATTTTAATTCCTATCCCAGTATGCGCGCCTTTACTTTTGGTGTGAATGTTAACTTTTAAAAAGAGAAAAAATGAACGTCATAAAATTAAGTCAACGTTTTTTATGTCTCACTGCGGTGTGGCTAACGATCAATGCCTGTACGAAGTTGGAACCGGAATTGTACAGTGACTTGACAACGGAAAATGCTTATTCAACGGAGAGCGATATCAATGCCGCACTTACGGGTACCTATGCGAGTTTGGGACCCTACCCCGGAGATGCTTATCTTTACTATGCGGGGTACTTGGTTATGATTACCGATTATGCAACGGATATGGGCTTTTCTACTGCTGCGGGAAACCCAACTCACTTAAGCAATTTTTCTTACGATGAAAATAACCGGTATTTTAAGAGCAATTGGCAAAACATGTATCAAGTTATCGCTAATGCGAATTTATTGATTGATAATATCAGTGCTGTGGCTGGAATGAGTGAGGAAAGCAAAAACCTAGTGACGGGCCAGGCGCGCTTTTTACGCGCTTTGGCATATAATGATTTGACGGACGCTTGGGGGCCGGTCCCGTTAATCACCTCAACAAAAAATCCGGCGGAGAGCTATAATACACCTCTGTCCTCCGTTGAGCAAGTAGATTCGTTAATCCACAGTGATTGTCTTTTTGCTGCCGAAGTACTTCCCGAGAGTTGGACAAGTGAATTGGGCTTAGCCCGCGCAACTAAAGGTGCTGCCTTAACGCTGTTGGGAAAGAATTATATGCGTGCACATAACTATGAACAGGCGAAGGTATACATCGACCAAGTATTGGCATTGCGCGATAAAGGTGTTTACGTCCTGAACACGGATTTTAAAAATGAATGGTCGGAGTCAAATAAAATGGATAAAGGAATGATATTCGGTATTCTCCATGAGTCATCCCTCAATGGAGGTGAGATTACCAATCACTTTGGTCCAACGGATCATCCAGAAGTGACGGATCGTTGGCAATATTATGGTGTTTCTTTGCAATTCTGGCGTAAATTTGACGATCGCGATCCGCGAAAACAATTCTTCTATTATAATTACGAAGGAAAGGCAGCTCGGGATGGTTCCACCGCTCGTGGTTTTTATTATATGATTCCCAATCCGGGACAAACAACCGCTCCCAATGATACCACAAAATTATTGCAGAATGTGGCTACAAAAAAATACTCGTATGAAATGGTGAATGGCTCTTATCTGGATGGTCGAACTATACAAGTCTTTCGTATTGCCGATGTGATTCTTTGTAAAGCCGAAATAGAAAATGCGCTATCAGGACCCTCGGCAGGTTTGCCTTATATCAATGAAATCAGAAGAAGAGCCGGTGCACCGCTTTTAGGTGAAAGTGCCGATTTTCCGGCTCCTGGAACGAAAGAAGCGTTCATCGATGCCTTAGTTGATGAACGTGGGTTCGAACTCGTATTTGAATATAAACGGAAGGCGGACCTGGTTCGTTTGGGTAAATACGAAGAAATTAGCAATGCGTATTTAACAGCGCGTGGCATGGCACCAAAGGTGACCGAAAAACTACGTTATTTTCCTTATCCCTTGGATGAGGCTAATCTACATCCTGAAATGGCTGCAGCGAATGCGCAACGGCTACCCTAGTTCTTTTTATGATGCGTTTAAAGAAAATCGTTATTGGGCTGGTGTCGGTAGCAGTCTTATATGCTTGCTACTACTTTTATAGTCAACAGGTGCAGCTCGTTGATATTCAATTATCTTCACCGGATAATTCGGCCATTAAAGAGAACATTCATGTCAAATTGAACAGACCGGCAGCAGCCTATGTTGAGTACTGGACCGGAAGTGGTGCCCATCGCTACACGACTGTAAAAGAAGTGCGAAAGGAGCACACGTTTAATTTATTGCTATTGGATGCAGGTACCGATTATTATTATCGTATTGTGCTGGATCGATTGATTCCCATTAAATCGAAAACCTTGCATTTCAAAACCCGAAAGCAGTCGCCCTGGATGGTGCATGATTGGATTAAGGAGGACCATCCACACGATCCGCTCGCCATGGGCGATGGGTTAACCATGCTCTGTTATCGGGAGTTTCCCGGATACATTGCTATGGTTGATGGAAAAGGGGATATCAAATGGTATTGGCAAGATGAGAAAATGGGTGTGCGAATCGCATCGCTTACGCCACGTGGTACGATATTGGCCCTTTTGGCCCCGGTCGGAAAAGACGAGTTTTATAAACCACAGCCTAATAAGGCTTTTGTGAAGAGTGGTATGGGGTATAGTTTACGAACGGGTAAAATGGGTTATATGGGCGGATCACAGCTAGCGGAAATCGATTTGACGGGACGGGTGCGTTGGCGATTGAATGTCGACAAACTCGGATTAATCGTTCACCATGACCTGCGAATGGATAAGTCAAATCATATCGTAGCGGTGGTAAGAGATTATATACTGGCTGAAAAGATTGGCAAGCCTGCCGATACTTTATGGGGCGATGGCGTTGTCGTTATGGATACCACAGGAAAGGTTTTGAAAAAATGGTCGGCATGGGATCATTGGGATTTGGCAAAAGATACGAGACTAGACAGCTTAAAACATGATCGTTTCCATATTAATACCATATCATTTGATAAAGACAGCAACTACCTGGTATCCTCCCCGATTGAAAATCAAGTATGGAAGGTTAATGCGCAAACGGGTAAAACGATGTGGCGACTCGGGAAGGGAGGTGATTTTCGGCTAGATTCATCCTCTTATTTCTATTTTCAGCATGCACCGCATATTAATCAAAATGGCGATTTAATGCTTTTTGATAACGGAGATTTTTCTCCTCGTGATTCTTCGACAACTAATAAGCGATCAAGAGCTTTGTCTTTCTCCCTGAACGAAAAAACAAAAACAGCGACGAAAAAAATGGATGTGCCGCTACCGGGCAAACAGTACACGGCAAGAATGGGAAGCGCTTATTTCCTACCCAATGGCCACGTGCTACAAACAAGTTCAAAGACAGGGAGTGTACTCATATCCGACAAAGGAGGCAAGGTACTCTGGGAGCTTAATACCTATTTTATACCCTATCGTGCAGAATACGTACCGGCTGGATTCTGGCATGACTATGTACAGACCGTTCCGAATTAAAACTGAATCATGGATACTAAAACAACAAGACTATTAATTTTGCTTTGCCTGTTAGGTAATGGCCTAATTGCTTGGGCACAACATCCCTATCCAGCGGAAGAGCCTAAATGGAACGCTGATTCATTGGGTAACCAGCGGGCTGTTTTACGGGTAGACGGAAAGGCTAAATTTGTAAAGGCATCTGTCGCTTGGAGAAATCGAGCGGTAAAAGCCGATCAGCGTTTGATCATTGTTGATAGTGCACGAAATCAACCTGTCGAAACAATCATATATGGTCCTTTATCCGAAGAGAAAGGCGATTTCGTTTTTGAAGCTACAGCTGGTCCTGGAATCTATTATGTTTATTACTTACCTTATCATTTGGGTGGTAGAAGTCGGTATTACCCAGATGCAGCATACCTCAAGCATTCGGCGAACAATCCGACACGTTCAAACATCGAGCCTCCTAATCAGGCGGAGCTTTTACGTTTAGAATCGGTCGATCGTTTCAATAGGAACGACCCCATGGAAGTGATCGCTACACAAGCTGAAATACAAACCTATTTGAGGAAAAACGAGCATGATCATTATTTCGTTTTCCCGGAGTTGTACACCCATCCGATTAAAATGCAGTCGCACGTGCCGCAAAGATGGATGGACCCAACTCGTACCAATGATTCGTTGAAAGGAGAAACGGAACGCGACGTTTACTATGCTTTTCAGCTAGGCTTATGGCCCGTAAAAGCTGATTTAAAAAAAGTTACTGTTCATTTCTCAGCCTTAAAAAATGAACAAGGAGTTACATTGCCGGCAGAAGCCTTTGATTGTCTCAATACCGAAGGGACGACCTACACCGGGGAAAAGTTATCAAAAGTAGTGAATGTTCCCCGCTTGAAAGTTCAGGCCCTATGGTGTGGAGTGATGATACCGAAAAATGCCCAACCGGGTATTTACGAAGGTTATTTACATGTTCGTTCGGCTAATGCGCCTGAAAAAAAAGTGGCGATACAGTTAAAGATCACATCAACCCTTGCTGTCAATAAAGGTGTAAACGAACCATGGAAAATGACAAGGTTGCCTTGGTTGAACTCAACCCTGGCACAAGAAAACACCTTAATAAAACCGTACATACCTCTCGTCGTATCGGGCGACACGGCGATCTCACTCTTAGGGCGGAAGCTTATCCTCGATTCAGCAGGTTTTCCTAAACAAGTGTCGAGCTATTTTACGCAGGAAATGACCGGTATTGGAGATGCGCCTACCAATTTGCTAACAGAACCCATTCATTTTCATGTGAAACGTCAAAAGGATGGCAAAGATATTCCGTTTAAACAACGTGATTTTTCGTTTACTGAAAAACAGGCTGGGCTTGTAAGCTGGGAGAGCCGCAATGTATCAGATGAATTGCGCATGGATGTGAAGGCTTCGCTGGAGTTTGATGGTTTTGTGAGCTACACGGTTCAACTTACTGCCTTAAAAAATATTGCGTTACAGGATATTGCAATGCATATACCCTATCGACCGCAAGCTGCTTCTTATCTGTTAGGACTTGGTAGAAAGGGCGGTTATCGACCCGAGCACCTGGCTTGGAAATGGGACGTTGCTAAGAAGAATCAAGATGGTGCCTGGATTGGTGAGGTGAACGCAGGTATGCAATTTTCATTGCGTGATGAAAATTATGTAAGACCCCTGAATACAAATTTCTATTTGCAGAAGCCTTTGTTGCTCCCGAAATCATGGGGTAATGAACATAAAGGAGGGATTGATATCGGTATGAAAGGTTCTGCAATGCTGGTAAATAACTATAGTGGCGAACGGACGATGCAGAAAGGGGATACCCTTTATTATAATTTTACCCTATTGTTGACCCCTTTTCACCCACTTCATACAGAAGCACAATGGAGCGAACGCTATTTTCATGCATATAAACCCGTTGATTCGGTGAAGCAAAGTGGCGCCAATGTTATCAATATCCATCATGGCAACGCCTTAAATCCCTATATCAATTATCCTTTTATTGCAACGAACGAGATGAAAAATTATATCGATTCGGCACATCGGTTAGGCCTTCGGGTGAAAATCTATAATACCGTACGGGAAGTTTCTAATCGGATGTATGAACTCTATCCACTACGGAGTCTGGGACATGAGGTTTTCTCTCCTGGGCCGGGAAAAGGATATTCCTGGCTTCAAGAGCACTTGCATGACGATTATATCGCTGCTTGGTTCGTTCCGTTCTATAAGGATGCGGCAATTATTAACAGTGGAATGAACCGATGGCATAATTATTACGTTGAAGGGATGAACTGGTTGGTAGATCAAGTTGGTATTGACGGTATTTACTTGGACGATGTAGCTTTTGATCGTGTGACAATGAAAAGGATTAAGCGAGTTATGACCAAAGGCGGTCATCCGGGCCTGATCGACCTACACTCGGCAAATCAATATAACGAGCGCGACGGATTTAACAACAGTGCAAATCTCTATCTCGAACATTTTCCCTATATCAATAGACTTTGGTTTGGTGAATATTTTGACTATGAAAATAATACACCCGATTTTTTCCTTACAGAAGTGAGTGGCATTCCCTTTGGCCTAATGGGAGAGATGTTACAAGATGGTGGGAATCCTTGGCGTGGTATGATTTATGGCATGACCAATCGGCTGCCGTATCAGAAAAGTGGTCCGCAGGCCCTTTGGAAAGCTTGGGATGATTTCGGTATCAAGGAATCTCAAATGATTGGTTACTGGGTGGAAAACAACCCTATTAAAACGAATAATCAGCGGGTTTTAGCGACTATTTATAAGAGAGAAAATAAAGTAATGATTGCTTTGGCAAGCTGGGCAGATGAAAAGACACTGATTGATTTGGTGATTGATTGGCAACGTCTCGGAATCAATCCTGACAAAGCATTGATTCGGGCACCTCAGATTAATGGTTTTCAGTCGATGCGTACGTTTAAGGTAGGTGATAAAATTCCGGTTGAGAAAAATCGAGGCTGGCTACTGGTAATAGAATAATTGATCTTTATTAACTAACTAAACCATGAATTGTAGATTGATATTGTTGCTATGGCTGCTCCCTTTCTTGGCACAAGCCCAACAGGAAGCAAGCATAAGGGAAACCATGAAGCGGTATACAACTTACCCTTTTTCGGATCCCGATCCGATCCCCTCGGAAAAAATCTATCCGTATTTTCGTTTTGATGGTTTCACTGAAAAAGCAATATCAAAGGAATGGAAGATCGTGGAGCTGGAGAACGATTTTTTGAAGCTACAGATTATGCCGGAGATAGGTGGTAAAATTTGGACGGCTTACGATAAAAAAGGAAAACGTGATTTTATTTATAATAATGAGGTGATCAAGTTTCGGGATATCGCGATGCGAGGACCTTGGACAAGTGGAGGGATTGAAGCGAATTATGGAATTATCGGGCATACGCCCAACACCTCCACACCTGTAGATTACCTCACCCGTAAAAATAAAGACGGTAGTGTTAGCTGTTTTATCAGTACACTGGATTTACTAACAAGAACAAGATGGACAATCGAGATCAAGTTGGAAAAAGATAAGGCCTATTTCTCCACGCGATCTTTTTGGACCAATTCGAACCCGATAGAACAACCTTATTATACTTGGATGAATTTAGGTGTACCTGCGGGCGATGATTTACAGTTTCTTTATCCAGGTTCACATTATATCGGACATGATGGAGAAAGTCATTCCTGGCCGATCGATGAGATGGGTAGAAATTTGTCGCGTTATAAAGAGAACGATTTTGGCGGTTCCAAATCGTACCATGTGCTAGGTGTACATAGCAATTATTTTAGTGCTTATTGGGAAGCTAGCGATTATGGTATGATCCGCTTTGCTGATCGGGAAGATAAATTAGGTAAGAAAATCTTTCTATGGGCGCAATCTGGGGAGGGAAAAATATGGGAGCAACTGTTAACAGATAAAAGCGGGCAATATGTTGAAATTCAAAGCGGGCGCCTCTTTAATCAAAATATGTTTAAAAGTAGCTTCACACCCTTTAAACAAATTGGATTTGCACCGTATCAAACAGATACTTGGATCGAGTATTGGTATCCCTACCAAGGTATAGGAAAACCGACCGTTAGCCGCCCTTTGGCCACTCTTGGATTAAGTCGACAAAACGAGGGGATGCGCTTGCGATTACAAGCAAATAGTCCCATTCGTGATCGTTTAATTGTGTACAACACCGCGAATGAACCTATTCATTCCATTTCCATTGACTTGCCCACGGGCGGGCGATTGGAGCAAGATATTCCCCTAGCTTCCACCGCAGTTGTCGCCAAATTAAAATTGCAGGACGAAGTATTCGATATAGCAGCGCAACAGGAGCAAAACAGACTGAATCGCCCGTTGACGAAACCAGTAGCCGTAGACAGCAGCACGGCTTATGGTTTGTACTTACAGGGAAGAGATTTGATGCGTTTTAGAAATTATCGTGAGGCGCTCCCTAAAATAAGACAGTCGTTAAAACGCGATCCGTTCTTATTACCCGCCTTGGTGGAGATGACAAAATTGAAGCTCTTTCATTTGCAATATGATTCTGCCTATATATATGCGCAGAAGGCATTACGTGTTGATACCTATTTCGGCGAGGCGAACTACTATTATGGTCTTGCTGCGGCACATTTAGGGAAAATCTACGATGCCATGGATGCTTTCGAGGTGGCTTCACTTGATCCTTCCTGGCGAAGCGCAGCCTATACACGGCTCAGTGCACTTTATATGGAACGGAAAGAGTACGTAAAATCACTAAGCTATTCGCAAAAAGCATTGGATCGAAATGAAGAGAATGTGTTTACGCTTCAACTTCAATATCTTGGCGCGAGATTGTCTAAAAAAGTGGCCTTATGTGATACCGTAAAGCGACGGTTATCGAGCGTAGATCCCCTCAATCATTTTTTGCGTTTTGAGCAGTATTTTGCCAATAAGTCAAATGCTTCTAGAGCGGATTTTGTCTCTTTAATACGCAACGAGTTGCCGACAGAAACCTATTTAGAGCTGGCTGTTTGGTATGCGAACCTACATTTAACAGAGGAGGCCCGTGAGGTGTTGACCTTGGCGCCAAAAAATGCCGAAGTATTATACTGGCTAGCTTGGCTCAGTAGGGAGCATCCTGCAGAAAGTGAAGCCTGGCTCAAGCAGGTGGATGAGATTGATTTAGCCTATAATTTCCCTTTTAGAGAAGAGAGTGCAATGGTCTTCGAGTGGGGGATAAAAAAACATCCCTCTTGGCAAAGCTTTTATCTAATGGCACTTCTTCAACAGTTTCGAAATAATCGCTCAACGGCGGAAAATCTGCTTCAACAAGTACAGGGGCCGGTTGACTTCGCTCCCTTTTATATTTTAAGAGCAAAATTATTGCATGCGTCGCAGCTCGACAGTGCAATAGATAACGTAAAAAAAGCGATTGAAATCGATGAAAAGGAGTGGCGTTATGGGCAGTTATTGGCCAACTATTTACAGGCAGATCAACAGGATCCCGCCGCAGAAAAAGTGTTGCAAGCCTATTATAAAAAAGAACCCGAAAACTATGTTATTGGTTTAGATTATGTACGTGCACTATTATTGAACAAAAAGGCGAAAGAAGCTGAAGGAGTTTTGCAAAGAATCAATATTTTGCCTTTTGAAGGGGCTACAGATGGACGAAAGTTGTATGAACAGACTAAATTGTTGTTAGCAATAGCGGCATTAAATAAAGGGCAGCTTGATCTCACCTTAAAAAAAGTGCAAGAAACCAAATTGTGGCCCTTGAATTTAGGAGTCGGTGAACCTTACACCGAAGAGAAGGACGAACGCATGGCCGACTGGGTGGCAGCACAGGCTTATAAAGAAATGCGGAAAACTGATTTGTATACGCAGGCATTGGAAAAAGTTGCCAATGCAAAAGGAGCTGTTTTATCACCAATTTCGTTGTTACAAACAGCCGCTCTGGTAAGATTGGAACGAAAAACAGAGGCCAATGAGTTTATGCAAAGCTGGCTGATGAAAAGAAAACAGCAAAAGCTCGAACCAATGAACGAGAAGTTAATAGAAGAAGCCTTAGCAGGACAAGTCAATATGCCATCCTTGATGGAAACAATTTTTTCTAAAAGCGATGAGCGACTTTTTTAACGAATAAGCGGTGGTGTGGTTTGTTACATAACCGGGCATTTGTTCATCTACGCAATCGGTTGCGTTTCACTATTGTTTTGAAAAGAAAAAATGAAGAGATATACTTGCTCCCAATCCTTGCCTGTGAGGCATGGCTGACCAATGATATACCAATAAGCTGTAGGTTGTATTGAAAATAAGATTCTTATTAACTTAATAAGAATTTAAAACGCGGTAAACGTGTATATGCTATTTTTGGAATTTCAATATGAATGGAATGGATACCCGTATGATCACTGCTATTAAGGCCGGAAATGCCAACGCGTTCAACGTATTTTATGACCTGTTTAAGCAGGATATATACACCTATGCATATCGTTTTTTCAGATCGAAAGATTTGGCCCAGGAAATCGTTCAAGATGTATTCTTGCAAATATGGAAATACAGGGAACGGATAGATCCGGAACAAAACATAAAGGCTTATACTTATCGTATTGCTCGGAATAATATTTACAATAAATTAAAGCAAATCGCGCATCAAGAACAGTATATTTCGCATGTTTTTTATAGTCAGATGGCTAGCTACAATGAGGTGGAAGATTGGATGAATTGTAAAGAGCTGCGAGAAATATACGAAGAAGCCATTCACAAACTACCTAAGCAAAGACAATTGATTTTTCGAATGAGTCGCGTCGAATTTCTCTCCCATGAGGAAATTGCCGATCAATTGGCGATATCGAAAAATACAGTTAAAGATCAAATAGTAAAAGCACTCAAATTTATAAAGCAATACATGCTGACCCGTACAGAACTCACCATGGGGCTGATCGGTACCTTATTTTTGATAGGCAAGTGATTCAAAATAATTGATAAATATTTTATTTTGAATCGTCCTTCCCCTTTACTTCTTTGTATAAGATGGTATACAGGAAGTCAATGAGCAATCAACAAATAAAAAATCTCTATCTAAAATTTATTAAAGGGGAATGCACCAAGCAGGAGATTGATTTGTTGATCGAGCTGTTACAGTCGACCGAACACGAAGAAGGATTACCGACCGTTGAAGAAATAATAGCTTTGGAACAGGAGACTGTCTACATGGATGGGCAGGTATCGGAAGCTATATTTCAGGCGATTATCACGCCACGTGGAAAACGAGAAGAAAGTAGCTTGTCGGAAAATAGATGGAAACCCACGTTAATGGTAGCCGCCAGCCTTATCATTTTATTCTTAATGGGGATTTTGGGCTATACAATTTTCAGACCAGCCAAAACCATTTATAGCACAGACTTTGCCGAGAAGAAAACCATCGTATTACCCGATGGTAGCCGCTTATTGCTGAATGCCAACACATCTGTCGAGACGTATCAACAGTTTTTAGATCGGGATAAAAGGGAAGTTTGGATAGTCGGAGAAGCCTTCTTTGATATTGCACCGAACCAAAAAAGGCCTTTTGTTGTACACACAGCAGCGGGATTGCAGGTACAGGTACTGGGGACCGCCTTTAACTTAAAGGCCAGAGATATGGAAACCCATGTCGTATTGAATCGAGGGAGTGTGAAAGTAGCAATGGAACGTGCAGACCAAAAGGCGGAGGTACTGGTTCCGGGCGAAATGATCTTGCTGGACAAGGATGATACTTGGGTAAAAAAGTCTGTCGATACACTTTACTATGCAGCATGGCAATATGATCTGCTTCCTTTTGACAATGAGTCATTAGCGAATATAGCCCGTATTATAGAAGAAGTTTACGGTTATGAGATGTCCTTTAAAAAAACAGGTTTGGAAAAGAGACATTTTACAGGTGCTTTGCCTTCCAATAATATCGACAAGGCGGTGGCAACACTTTCAGCGGCGTTAAATTGCGAGATAATAATACATGACAATAAAAAAATAACAATCAACCAAATTAATTAACAAAAACGGAGACTTATGAAACTAGTTTTACTAGGCAAAAAAATGCCTATCATGCTCCTTATTGCCCTTACTTTTGGCATCTTATTTTCGGTAAAGGCTGCGGAACAACGTATTCCCCTCCGGGATTTACTCGGTTCACTGGAACAAAAATTTAACATACGGTTTAACTACAGCGCAGATCTGATTGGTCCCGCAATGATCGAAAGTCCGGATGTAAGTAAGCTCAAGAGGAGCGATATCGCTTCCTTTCTGGAAAAAATAGTTGCCGGAAAACTAATCGTTGAACAGATTGATGACATGCTCTATGTCGTGAAGCCCGCCAACCACGTAAAGAATGCAACTAGAAAGCAAACGGTAGAATCACGATCTAATAGCAGCAAAGTGCAGGATGAAATTACAGGTACTGTAAAAGACGCCGCGGATGGTTCCTCCTTGCCAGGTGTAACCGTGATGATCAAAGGAACAACAAGAAGCACGGTAACCGATGCCGCTGGTAACTATGTACTAACGGGCGCTGGCAACGATGCGGTACTTGTTTTCTCCTATATGGGTTACCAGCCGATTGAAGAAGTCGTCAATGGCAGAGTGCACATAGAGGTGCAGCTTCGTCCCGGCGAAAGTCAATTAGAAGAAGTGGTCGTTACAGCACTCGGTATTAAACGGGAAGAAAAATCTCTGGGTTATGCGGTACAAAAAGTATCCGGCGAACAATTACAGACGGTCAAGGGAGTTGACGTAGGAACTTCGTTGAGTGGTAAAGTTTCGGGTTTAGTGATAAAGAATTCAACCGAATTCAATGCCAAGCCTACGATCGAACTGCGTGGTGAATCACCCCTTATCGTTATTGACGGTGTGCCCTATGGGAATATGACCTTGCGGGATATTCCCACAGACGATATTGCCGACATGAGCATTTTAAAAGGAGCAACGGCTTCAGCGTTATATGGCTCACGAGGAGGGAGCGGAGCCATCATTATTACTACAAAAAGGGGGCAAACGGAAGGGTTCTCGATTGATGTGAATAGCAATACAATGACCCAAATGGGCTTTTTGGCACTTCCCGAGGTACAAACGTCCTATGGGCACGGAATCAATGGTGCCATTGCGGATGATTATGTGTGGGGACCTAAACTGGATATTGGTCAAACGGCCGTACAATGGAATCCACTTACGAAGCAAAATGAAGAAATGCCCCTTGTATCGAGCGGAAAAGATAATCTCAAAAATTTTTTAGAAAGAGGGATTATTACCAATAATAACATTAGCATTACGCAGACCGGTGAAAACGGTTTTTTTCGAACCAGCTTGAACCATATTTTGAACAAGGGCCAATATCCAAATACCAAACTCAATATCATCAATTTTACAAATAGTGGTGAGATGAAATTGGGCGATAAGTTTACAATTGGTGCACAAACCGGTTACACTCGGCAGAATTCTCCGCAGGTTTGGGGTACCGGGTATGGAAATCAAGGATATCTATACCAAATTTTAATGTGGACGGGTCCGGATTATGATATCCGGCAGTATCGTGATTATTGGGTAACACCTAACCAACAGCAGAACTGGTTATACGACGCCTGGTATGACAATCCTTACTTAATTGCTTATGAGAAATTGAATGGGATAACGCAGAATAAACTCTATGCCAGCTTCAACGCTAATTATCAGGTTAATAAAAATCTAAATGTGCTGTTCCGTACAGGATATGATTTTTATAGCAATGTGGAGACCATCAGAAATCCGAACGGTGTCAACTCAACCCGAAGCGAATTTTATGTGGGAAGATATTATTCAAGAGAAGACCCATCCCTGGCATTAACACCTGGAATAAATGTGCCCTTTAATTCATTGGGTACCTACGCAATTAATAAAGATTGGGGTTTTAGTACAAATAATGATTTGATCGTAACCTATAATCAAAATTGGGGTAAGTTTGGGTTGAACGCGCTCGGTGGGGGAACCATTTATTACTACAATGACCGTGGATTAGATGCGGCCACGCAAAATGGTCTGAGCGTCCCGGGTTGGTATTCCTTGGCTGCTTCTGTCGATAAAGCCTTGGTTGCGGAAACCGAATATAGACGGCAAATTAATAGTGTATTCGGGAAAGTCGGTCTGTCTTGGGATGACGCCGTATTTGTGGATGTGACGGCCAGAAATGACTGGAGTTCTACACAGGCTAAATCGGCGAGATCCTATTTCTATCCTTCCATAGCAGCCAGTTTTATCCTTTCGCAATACCTGAAACTACCGGAGGCTATTGACATGATTAAGCTACGAGGCTCTTGGGCTGTCGATAAATCACCTCTGGACGTTTATGCTAATAATAGAACCTATTCGGTATCCCCGGGTGTATGGGATAATTATAATACGGCGGATTATCCTGGCAACTTGTTGGGGAACAATCTATTGGCTAATGCCCATCGTACTTACGAATTCGGTGCAAATATCGCTTTGCTGCAACGAAGAATAGGGCTCGACATCACTTACTTTAACAAGTATTATTACAATCAGCAAAAGGCAGTGACCATTTCTTCTGCCGCTGGATTTTCTTCAACACTTGTCAATACGGCAGAGACCTATGAACGCAGAGGTTTGGAAATTACCTTGACAGGAAGTCCCATAAAGCATCAGAACTTTGAGTGGAATACCACCATTAATTGGTCGAACAATCACCGTTATTATGTAAATCTAGACCCGGTTTATTCAGCAGATGATTTATGGACAAAGAAAGGTGGTCGGTTGGATGTTTATACCAAAAATCGGTGGGAAAGGGATCCGGAAGGCAATATCATTCATGTAAACGGAATTCCAAAAACAAGCAATTATGAGCAAAAGATGGGATACGGTGATCCCAATTTTACTTTCGGCTTCGTGAATAACTTTCGTTATAAAAACTTTATGCTGGGAATCACGATCGATGGTCGTATCGGCGGTTTGATGTACAATTATATTTGGGATAAAATGTTCGATACCGGTGCCAATCCTGAAACGGATAACCAATACCGTTACGATGCAGTAGTGAATGGTTTGTCAAATTATGTGGGTGAGGGAGTAAAAGTAATATCCGGGGAGGCAACTTATGATAAATATGGTCAGATTACGAGCGATACGCGTGTATATGCACCAAATGATGTTCAGGTAAATTACCAGGACTATGCACAATCATTAAATGATAGTGATGGTGAGCATGGTGTGCAAAAGCAAAGTTTCGTTAAGGTAAGAGAAATCGCAATCAGTTATAATTTTCCAGCAAAGCTTTTGTCCAAAACACGTATTAAAAATGCTTCTGTGTCTCTAACAGGGCAAAATGTGCTCTTGTTTACCAAATTTAAATTTTCGGATCCGGACGTGTTCACGGAGAATTTAAATTCGCCTTCGCAACGTATGCTGGGATTAAATATACGTCTTGGGTTTTAAATAAAGGATATTGAATTTTTAATGTGATAAAAATGAAAAAATATTTAAAATATATCAGCGCATGGAGTATGCTGGCTATGCTGTTAGTAAGCTGTTCCAAATTTGATGAGATTAACAGTAATCCCAATGCCACTGGCCAGGTCACTTCGGGCATGTTAGCCAGTAATATGATTCTCGACATTACGCGGACAGACATTGGTACACAGAAATCTTTCATGCAACCCTTTTTATTGGCGAAATATGTCACCTGGCAAGAAGGTCAGGAAAATTACCAATATAACCGGATTACACGTGGTGATTTTAGTCGTTTATCATTACTCCGTAATGTTGATCCGATGATTGGTTATGCGGAGACTGAGCGTTTAAAAAATTCCTATACAGCTTTGGGTCACTTTATTAGAGCATGGCAGTTTTTTATTTTGACCATGCAAATGGGTGATATTCCCTATACTGAGACTATCAAGGGAGAGACGGAGGGCTTGGTAAAGCCAACGTACGATACACAAAAAGAGGTGTTCTTAGGGATTCTATCTGAGTTGGATCAAGCCGATGCATTGTTTGAGCTGGGAGAAAATTTTGCCGGTGATCCTATTTATAATGGAAATATCGACCAATGGCGGCGTTTAGTCAATAGCTTTGCGTTGTATGTGCTGATCAACCTCTACAAAAAGACAGATGATACCGATTTGAATGTGATATCACGTTTTCGAGAAATTGTTAATAACCGCCCCTTAATGCGGAACTATGAGGATAATTTTGCGCTCACCTATCTGGATAAAGATAATCAAAAATATCCGTGGGTAAATATCAATAGTTCGAATCCGTTTACCATATATCCAATGTTGACGGCAAACTTAATCAATCCGTTAAAGGCTATGGGAGACAGGCGTTTGTTTTATTATGCGAAGCCTTCTGTTGTCAAGTTAGCTGCAGGAAAGGACGCTTCGGACTGGGATGCTTATCCTGCAGTAGAAGCATCGGCATCGTTTAATAGTTTGCAAACGATTCATGCTTCGAAGGATTTTAGTGATTTAAACGATCGTTATGCTGATTTATTTAATGCAGAACCGGTAGGTTTATTCAATTATTGGGACTTGCAGTTTATTTTGGCAGAAGCTAGTGTGAGAACTTGGATCAGTGGTGACGCCGGAGCTTATTATGATGCGGGGATTACGGCCTCTATGCAATTTTTGGCACATTATACGCCTGATAATGAAAAATATCATCATGATATGCCCCTTACCGATACCTACATTCAGCAATATGTAAAGGAGCATCCCTTGCAGGGATCAAGTGAACAAAACATCGAGCAGATCATCACACAAAAATACTTGGCTAATTTCTTACAAGCTTGTGATTTTAATGCATGGTTTGAAAATAGACGGACGGGATACCCGACCTTTATCCTGAATGCAGCTACCAATCTAAATGATCCGACGAATACCTTTCCAAAGAGATGGTTGTATCCGGCGGATGAGTTAAATTATAACGGTGAGCACGTTTCTGACGCGATACAACGGCAATTTGGCGGGAACGATCATGTGAATCAGGAAATGTGGCTATTAAAATAAGAACGATGTAATTTACGCATGCAGATCGAGCACATTTGCTGTTATTGGCAGATGATTCATCAAAAGAAAGCAGACGGGCGCATGTAGCAGATAAGTTCAATATTATTATGTTATTAGGCGACGATCTTGGTGATTTTTCTGCTATATTTAACAATAATTCAATGGAAGAACGGCGGGAATGGGTAGAAAAAAGCGACAGGATTTCGGCGGATAGCAATGCTGTTTTGAATAGTTTGTTGAAACGCTATTGATGTGTATCGTAAAGCTGAATTTTTTAAATAAATGCTAGCTAAATAACCGATAAAAAGACGAGGGGACACCGTCTTAAACATTAAACCCATCGTGAATGAGTACAACATTAAGGAAAACATTGACCCCTTTTGCCCTTTGGGCCCTCGGCGTAGGTTACGTCATTTCCGGCATGTATTTCGGCTGGAATTTAGGCTTGGAAAAAGGAGGGACACTGGGTATGGCTGCTGCTACGCTTGTGGTGATGTTAATGTATATCACCTTTACCTTCAGTTACACGGAACTTGCCTGTGCCATTCCCAAAGCCGGTGGCGTTTTTGATTATGCCGGAAAAGTACTTGGGAAGGACCTGGCTTTTATTTCCGGTATTGCCCAAACCGTTGAATTTGTCTTTGCCCCGCCGGCAATTGCTTTTGCTATCGGTGCTTACTTTAATGCATTTTTTCCGGAAGCTTCAATCATTCAGGTGGCCATTATTGCTTATTTATTGTTTACGGCCTTGAATATCTTAGGAGTAAAGGCGGCCGCTACCTTTGAAATGGTCATTACGGTTTTGGCCGTGGCTGAGCTTCTGCTTTTTGTGGGGGTTAGCTTACCCCATTTCCAGGCAGAAAACCTGCTTCGCAATGCGCTTCCCAACGGTTGGGGAGGAGCTTTTGCCGCTATACCCTTTGCTATCTGGTTTTTTCTAGGGATTGAGGGAATAGCGAATGTGGCTGAGGAAACTAAAAACCCACAACGGGATATTCAGAAGGGTTTTGGTTGGGCGATTTTTACGCTGGCTATGTTATGTGTACTGGTGTTCGTTTCAGCTGTGGGTGTTGGTGGCTGGGAAACCATTGTTTTCCGTAATGGGAAAGAAGGGGAAACCGCTGACTCGCCATTGCCTTTGGCCCTATCAATGATAACCGGTAATAATCACCTGTTGTACCATTTATTGATTACGGTGGGTTTGTTTGGTTTAGTCGCTTCTTTTCACGGATTGATACTCGCTGCTGGTCGTTCCACTTACGAAATGGGCAAGGCGCATAATTTTCCCGGCGTTTTTGGAACGGTTTCCAGAAAATTCAGAACACCGGCTGCTGCACTGATCGGTAACATGTTGGTCGGAGTACTGGCGTTGCTCTCGGGAAAAACAGCGGAAATTATTACTTTGTCAGTTTTTGGCGCTTTAACCTTATATGTGATTGCCATGATTGCATTGATCAAACTCCGCCAAAAAGATCCGGATCTGTATCGTCCGTTCCGTGTTCCACTTTATCCTTTATTTCCTGTTATTGTGTTAATTGTGGGGATTATTTCCTTAACTTCCATGTTTGTGTATAATTGGGAGATAGGTTTGGGATATTTGCTTATTATACTTATTTCCTATGTATTATTTAAAATTTTTAAAAGATGACGACAGCAGAAATAGAAGCATATATTAAGCAGTATGCTCCCGGAAAGGTGAAGCTTGCGGCGGCGGATATTGACGGAATTTTGCGAGGGAAATATATATCAACTGAAAAATTCAGTGCCACGCTAAAAGGTGATCTGGGATTTTGTGATGTCGTATTTGGTTGGGATGCACAGGATTTGGCCTACGAAAACACAAGGTTTACGGGCTGGCATTCGGGTTACCCTGATATGCTGCTGAAGTTAGACCCACGCACGTTTAGAAAAATCCCCTGGGAAAATGATATACCTTTCCTTTTGGGGGATTTTTATGATGCAACGGGGAAGGCTGCTCATGTTTGCCCCCGTCAGGTGCTTAAAAAAGTGATTGCCGACTGCCATTCGCTGGGATTTAAACCCTATTTTTCTCAAGAATTCGAATGGTTCAATTTTGAGGAGACACCGGATAGTTTTGCCCTAAAGGGCTTTAAGGATCCCAAACCCTTAACACCGGGAATGTTCGGTTATTCCATCTTGAGAAGTGCTTTAAAAAGTGATTTTTTCCATGATCTTTTCGATTTGTTAGCTAAATTTGACATCCCTCTGGAAGGACTCCATACGGAAACAGGCCCTGGCGTGTACGAGGCCGCTATTACTTACTCGGATGCGTTGGAGGCTGCTGACCGCGCGATACTCTTTAAAACAGCGGTAAAGGAAATCGCCTATAAGCATGGCATCATGGCTTCGTTCATGGCAAAGTGGCGAGAAGACTTACCAGGGTGTAGCGGACATGTGCACCAGAGTTTATGGGATGAAGATTCCACATCAAATTTGTTTTTTGACAATACCGAAGCCCAGGGAATGAGTACCCTGATGAAACATTATATAGCGGGTCAATTACACTGTCTGCCTCATATTTTACCCCTATTTGCACCAACGGTAAATAGCTATAAGCGATTGGTTGAAGGTGCTTGGGCGCCAACTACATTAACTTGGGCATTAGATAATAGAACGGTGGCGCTGCGTGTTCTTCCGCTGGGCGCAAAATCGGCAAGAATTGAGACACGGGTAGTTGGGGCTGATACGAACCCTTACCTGGCAATCGCTGCCTGCCTGGCCGCCGGCCTATATGGAATCAAGCATAAAATCGTTTTGTCCCAACCAGCTACGGTGGGTAATGGTTACCGGGATTTTTCAAATGGAAAATTGCCTGCGAATCTTAATGAGGCAACGAAACAGATGAGGCAATCAAGCATTGCACAGGAGCTTTTCGGAGCGGAGTTTGTCGATCATTTTTGTTGTACGCGTGAATGGGAGTGGCAACAGTTCTCGAAAGCGGTGACCGATTGGGAAATGAAACGATATTTTGAGATAATTTAAAAAAATTAAAAAAGTGGCAAAGGAAAAGGTGGAAGCGAATAACGAACAACTAATAACCAGCAACAAACAACAAAAATGATTCATCAAATCAATATTCCAACAACGATCCGCTTTGGATGCGGAGCGGTAAAGGAACTGCCCGATTACTTAAAAAAAAATAGGTTGAAACGACCTTTGCTGGTGACGGATCCCATGATTGTAACACTCCCTTTTTTTAAGGAAATAGTGCAGGACCTGGAGACACATGGGGTCGATGTAGCAATTTTTGCTGATACGCACAAAAACCCGGTTAAGTCGGATGTTTATAAGGGGGCAGACATATGGGATCAGACAGATCGTGACAGTATTGTCGGTATTGGTGGTGGAGCAGCCTTGGATATCGCCCGGGCCATTGCATTGCGTGTTAATCATCGGGATGATCTGTTTAAATACGATGACTTGATAGGGGGTGACGTGTATGTAATTCATGAGGTCCCTCCTTTTATTACTGTTCCGACTACTGCAGGAACCGGTAGTGAGGTTGGACGCAGCGCCATTATTGCAGACGACGAAACGCATAAAAAAAAAATTCTATTCTCTCCTAAATTGATGGCGCGTATCGTTTTTGCAGATCCTTTGTTAACAATGGGGCTCCCTCCTCATATTACGGCTGCCACCGGTATGGATGCACTGACCCATAATATGGAGGCCTTTTTGGCGAAAAATCCGAATCCTGTTTGCGATGGTATAGCCTTAGAAGGTATGCGGTTAATCGCGCAATCGCTGGAAAAAGCAGTGCTGACCCCCGATGAGGAGGTACGCAGCAATATGTTGATGGCGTCTATGATGGGAGCGATTGCTTTCCAGAAGGGTTTGGGGGTAGTGCATTCGTTGGCGCATCCGTTGTCATCTTTACTGGATACGCATCATGGGTTGGCAAATGCGGTTAATATTCCATATGGGATGGCTTTTAATATCGAAGGAAATGAAGAGAAATTCAGAAGAATCGCCCGCGCATTGGAGCTCTCGGAAGAGCACGGTGAGGCGGTAGTAGACTATCTTTTTGATTTGAATGCGCGTATAGGAATCCCTAAAAAGTTACGCGATATAGGTGTGGAAAAAGATCATATCGAGACGCTATCCGATCTGGCGATAGCAGATTTTGCACATCCTAATAACCCAAAACCGGTTAGCAGAGCAGATTTTAAAAGGCTGTATGAAGAAGCGCTTTAGATTTGGTTGCCTAGTTGAGAAGTTAAGTGGTTAAGTAGGGGATTAGGATGACAAACAACGAATAACTAGTAACGGATAACTAACCTAGAACATGATAACAATAGGAATGACTGATGGCAGAATGTACGATTTGTATGCCGAGTGGATCAAAGGGAATGAGGAACAGATCGAAATCATCCGAATCGGTTATGGATTTGATAATTTTTCAGAGGTAGAAAAATGTCAGGCCATGGTCTTTACCGGTGGTGAAGATGTACACCCCAAGTATTATGACCGATTGGATTATTTACCTTACTGTGTTCCGGTGGATTTTGATGAGCAAAGGGATGCATTTGAGTGGGAATTGTTAAACGATGTAACGAAACGTAAACTTCCGATTTTAGGTGTGTGTCGCGGGCTACAGCTAATCAATGTGTACTTTGGAGGTACTTTAATTCCGGATATTCCTGCTTGGGGGAAATTTCATCATGCAAAGTTGCCGGATGGCAGGTTGCGGGAACATCTTATCCACGTAGATCGGTATTCGCAGCTATTTGACATCGTAGCATATACAGAAGGACTTGTAAATAGTTTACACCATCAAAGTGCTGATAAAATTGCCGGCGATTTGGTTGCGTCGGCAATTTCCAGCGATGGTGTGGTAGAGGCGTTGGAATGGAAAGATAAACAGGGTAAGCCATTTTTATGTCTGGTGCAATGGCATCCTGAGCGAATGGAAGATGTGGCGAGTCCCTTTGTGAAAAATATAAGGGAATCTTTTTTGAGGGAAGTAAAATTGTTGAATAGTTGAGTAGGGGAGTAGTTAAGTCGTTAATTAGCCAATTAGTGAATTAGCCAATTATTCGTAAGTGTTTGCTTTTTCGGCACTCATGAGCTCCCTACGGTCGGTTAGTTAATGAGTTAAGTAGCTGCATGGTTGAGTCGTATTACGCTTAGGAAAGTTATTACGAATAACAAACAGCCAATAACTAATAAACGAATTAGCTCAGAACTGGCAGCGCACAACTGACAAAAATAACCAGTAACGAATAAGCAATAACAAAATGAATATCATTAATCCGGCAACCGAAGAAATTATTGCCACGCTAACAGTGGATTCTGTAGAAAGCTTGAAAAAAAAATACAGCGAACTAAAGGACGCGCAAAAACAATGGGCGAATGTTTCCTTAGCGGAGCGCGTCAGCATATTGATGCGATTTAAAGAGCAATTGTTCCAAGAACAATCCTTGCTGGCGGCGACCTTAACAGCTGAAACAGGAAAGCCATTGCAACAAGCAAACAATGAAATCAGCGGCGCCATAAAGCGTGTGGAATGGTTGACAGCGAATGCGCTACTTTACCTTTCAGATGAAGTCTTACGCAAAAACGAAGTGTTTACTGAAATTATCAGTTATGAGCCACTGGGTGTGATCGGCAATATCTCAGCATGGAATTATCCTTATTTGGTAGGCGTTAATGTGTTTGTGCCGGCATTGTTAGCGGGTAATGCTGTTCTCTACAAGCCATCAGAATTTGCTGCCAATACAGGTTTACAAATTGGGCGCTTATTACGGGAAGCGGGGGTTCCGGAAGCGATATTTCAGGTCGCGGTTGGTGGCGGAGACATTGGTAAAGAAATGCTGAAATTACCGCTGGATGGTTATTTTTTCACTGGGTCCTATCCAACAGGTAAATATATCTATGAACAGGTAGCGACTAAGATGGTGCCTTGTCAGCTGGAATTGGGGGGGAAAGATCCGATATATATTACGGAAGATATCAACGAGCTAAAAGCCGTGGCGGAAGCAACAGCGGATGGCGCGTTTTATAATAATGGACAGAGCTGTTGTTCGGTAGAACGTATTTACGTGCATGAGAAAATCTACGAGGAATACCTCACCGCTTTTCTTGCACAAGTTAAAGCTTGGAAATTGGGGGATCCAACAAGAGATGACGTTTATTTTGGAGCGATCACCCGAGAAGCACATCTCCGGGTCTTGGAAACTCAGGTGGCCGATGCCCTGGCTAAGGGAGCGACGCTGTTGACAGGCGGCAAGGTGATCAAAGGAAGAGGCTATTATTTTGAACCCACCGTATTGGTGAATGTAACACATGACATGCTCGTTATGCGGGAAGAGAGCTTTGGGCCTATTATCGGTATCATGAAAGTGAAAGATGATGCCGAAGCACTGGCATTGATGCAAGATACAGCCTATGGGTTGACTGCAGGTGTGTACGCCGATAAGCAGGAAAGAGCATTGCCCATATTGAGACAGCTAAACGTAGGATCGGGATATTGGAACTGTTGCGATCGTGTGAGCCCTGCCTTGCCTTGGAGCGGTAGGCAGCATTCGGGTATCGGAGCAACGCTATCGCACCAGGGTTTAAGAGCATTTACCAAGCCGAAGGGGTGGCATTTGGTAGGTAGTAAATAGGGAGTTGGGAAATAGTTAAGTAGTGATGAGTGTTGAGTTATGAACTATGAGTGATGAATTACGTTGCCAGACTTAAGTCAAATATCGAACACCTAATGTTGATAGCTAATAGCTGAAATGAGTGATGAATAGGGCGTCTTGATACCTGATACTTACCTGCCTACCGGCAGGCAGGTGTCTTGATACTTATAGCTAATAAAATGGAAAATAGAAGAGACTTTATAAAGAAAGCCGCATTTTTAGCGGGAAGTACGGGGGTGTGGAACGCCTTACCAAAATCATTGCAAAGAGCTCTGGAAATTAATCCAGCACCGGGAAGCACCTACGAAGATGCGGAGCACATCGTGCTGCTGATGCAAGAAAATCGATCATTTGATCATTGCTTTGGAACATTAAAAGGGGTGCGCGGTTTCAATGATCCCCGAGCGATCAGGTTGCCTAATAAAAACCTGGTATGGTTGCAGTCGGATGAGGCCGGTCATACATTTGCCCCTTTTCGCCTTAATATGAAGGAGACCAAATCCACTTGGATGGGAGGGCTTCCTCACTCGTGGGAAAATCAGGTAGACGCGCGCAATGGTGGTAAGTATGACGGATGGTTGAAAGCAAAACAGTCCGGAAACAAAGCCTATAAGGATATGCCGCTTACCCTGGGATATTTTAGTCGTGAAGATATCCCATTCTACTATGCTTTCGCTGATGCTTTTACCGTTTGCGATCAGCATTTTTGCTCCTCCCTGACGGGTACGACAACCAATCGCCTTTTCTTCTGGAGCGGAACGTTAAAAGGGGCAGCGGGAGCACAGGCTAATGTTAGAAACTCAGATGTTTATTTCAATAGAGAAGTAAATTGGAAGACTTTTCCGGAGCGATTGGAAGAGCAAGGTATCAGCTGGCGGGTATATCAGAATGAATTGAGTATACAAACCGAACTGGAAGGTGATAGGGAGTATTGGCTGTCTAATTTTACGGATAATAACCTGGAATGGTTTCAACAATATCACGTACGTTTTAGTAGTGGACACCATCGATTCTTAACGAAACGGGAAAAAGCTTTACCTGCAGAGATAGCCGAACTGGAAGAGCAGATCAAGAAGATGAAACCAAGCCAAACACAGGCGATCAAAAAAAAACGGGAGCAAAAGAAAGCGCAACTGTTAAAATACCAGGAGGAGCTGGCCAAATACAATCCGGCGAATTTTGCAAAGCTTAGCCCGTTTGAACGACATCTTCATGAAAGGGCTTTTACCACGAATAAAAATGATCCAAACTACTATGAGATTGAGGAGATTTCCTATATGGATCAGGGAGCGGAAAAGAGAATGCAAGTACCAAAAGGAGATGTTCTACATCAATTTCGAGCTGATGTAAATGAAGGGAAACTTCCCATGATATCATGGCTGGTGGCACCGCAAGCATTTTCCGATCATCCAAGTTCTCCTTGGTTTGGCGCGTGGTATGTAGCGGAAGTCTTGGATATTCTTACCAAAAATCCTGAAACTTGGAAGAAGACTATTTTTATACTTACTTATGATGAAAATGATGGATATTTTGACCACGTACCACCATTTGTTGCTCCTAAACCCAATGATATACATAGTGGCGGCATCTCAGAAGGATTGGATGTCAGCGACGAATATGTCAGCATCGAGGAAGAATTGAAACGGGAGGGAATAGATAAAAAAGACCTTCGTGAAAGCCCTGTTGGCCTTGGATATCGTGTTCCCTTAATTATCGCATCTCCTTGGACACGCGGCGGATGGGTCAACTCGGAGCTTTGCGATATTACTTCTACCATTCGTTTTATGGAGAAGTTTGTGGAAAAGAAAACCGGGAAGTCTGTTCGGGAATCGAATATCAGCAGTTGGAGACGTGCTATTACCGGTGATTTAACCTCTGCATTCCGTCCTTATAACGGAGAGGTGCTCTCCTTTCCCGATGCGGTTCAACGCAATGCATTTGTACGGGCGATTTATGAAGCAAAATCGAAAGACCTGCCAAAAGGCTTCCAAGCACTTGAACAAAATGAAATCGCTTCCATTAATAGGCATCCTTTTGATTCGCCCTTCTTACCAAAACAAGAGACAGGGATCAAGGATTCGAACGCATTGCCCTACGAGCTGTATGTGGAAGAACAACGGATAGATGCAAGCGTGATTGAACTTACGTTCCTTGCTGCTAACGATTTTTTTGGCGAACATGCGGCGGGTGCGGCTTTTAATGTTTATGCGCCAGGTAACTACCTGAAGACCGTTTCTAATGGGCATCCCATATGGGAAACGGTAAAAACCTGGGCTTTTGCAGTGAAAGCAGGAGATAGATTAAATTATCGATGGCCTATCAATCACTTTGATAAGGAAAAATATCATCTACAGGTGTATGGTCCTAATGGTTTTTTCCGAGAGTTGAAAGGCATCTTGAGCGATGATGGAATTTCGGTAAGATGTCTTTATGAAAAAAAGAAAGCTACGCAACAATTGACGGGTAACATCGAATTACTACTAGAAACAAAAGCAGCAACGTTAGAGGTGGAGATTAGTGATTGGTCCTATGGTCAGGAGCTAATTCGCAAGCAAATAAAAAGCCATGAAGCAACTCGTATAGTCTTGGATACCTCGAAAAACTATGGATGGTACGATTTTTCAATATTTGTTAAAGGGCAATCCACCTTTGAGCGACGTTATGCCGGTAGGGTGGAAAATGGTATGGCTTCCAAAAGTGATCCGTTTATGGGAAGAGTAGTTAATTAATTAGCCAATTATTCGTAAGTGTTTGCTTTTTCGGCACTCATGAGCTCCCTACGGTCGGTTAGTTAATGGATTGAGACGTTGCGTAGTATTACCCTTGGGAACGTTACTGCAAATAACCAATAACCAATAACCCACAACTGACAACGCGCAACCGGCAACTAACAACTGATAAGACGACAAGGCTGACTGCCCATGACAGTTGTTAATGAAGAAATTTGTTATTTTGTTTTGAACGATCGCGGGGGATCGTGGAAACCTAGTAAAGATAGCTTAATAAATAGTCAAGATTGTGAAATGAAGCTATATTGAAAGTTCTTTACTTTGTATTTCTATCCTTTTTTAACTAAACAGAATAACACATGGAGGTTGCCTTATTTGTACCATGTTATGTAGACCAATTTTATCCGGGAGCAGCCCGAGCCACACTTGAACTTTTAGAAAAGCTAGGCGTTAAGGTTGCTTATCCTGATGGACAAACCTGTTGTGGGCAGCCGATGGCCAATTCGGGTTACGAGCACCTTACCGGTGGATGTAATGAGAATTTTATCAGATGTTTTCAAGGATATGACTATATCGTCTCACCTTCAGGAAGCTGTGTTTTACATCTAAAAGATCACCTGCATACGGATTCATCTCCTGGACTTAGTGATGAGGTTCGTCATCGTGTCTTCGAATTAACAGAGTTCCTTACAGATATATTGAAAGTCGAGAAACTGGATGCGCGTTTTCCACATCGTGTAGGAGTGCACCAAAGTTGTCATGGACAACGAGGTTTGATGCTTTCACAGATGAGCGAATTAACAGCGGCACCATTTTCAAAACCAGGTAAACTGTTAAATATGGTCAAAGATATTGAATTAGTTGAGCTGGATCGGAAAGATGAGTGTTGCGGTTTTGGCGGAACGTTTTGTGTGGCAGAGGAAGCCGTCTCCGTAAAAATGGGTAAGGACCGAGTGGCCGATCACTTGCGGCATGGAGCCGAATTTATTACAGGGGCGGATATGTCTTGTTTAATGCATATGGAAGGCATTCTTCGACGAAATAAAAGTGCTACCAAAGTGATACATATTGCCGAGATATTGAATAGTCAGCTATAAGTTACCGCTTATGCATTGCCTTTGGCAGTTTGAACGCCCACTTACAATGCATAACACACAACGCACAAAAAATGCATACAGATAAAAAACACGCGGCATTAGCGGATATCTTTAATAAAGATGAAGCCAGAGTGAACTGGCACGATGAAACGCTTTGGTTTGTTCGGTCAAAGCGTGATCGTTTAACGCATGACCTCCCCGAATGGGAAGTGTTACGGAATACCGCTTCACAAATCAAGAATCACGTATTATCCCGTTTGCAAGATTATTTGCTCCAATTTGAAAAGAATGCCTTGGCAAATGGTGTACAGGTTCATTGGGCAGCAGATGCCCAAGAACATAATCAAATCGTTTGTGCGTTGTTAAAAAAGCAAGGTATCGAGCGGATGGTGAAAAGTAAGTCGATGTTGACAGAAGAATGCCATTTGAACGATTACCTGGCTGAAAATGGCATTGAAGTGATCGATTCTGATTTAGGTGAGCGCATTGTGCAGCTTGCCAAGGAAATGCCGAGCCATATTGTGCTACCTTGTATTCATAAGAAAAAAGAAGAAATAGGCGACATCTTTCATGAACACCTCGGAACGGCAGCTGGGGTGTCTGATCCGCAGATTTTAACCGAGACTGCCCGACAACATTTAAGGAATGTCTTTGTTACACGTAAGGCCGCATTGACGGGGGTGAATTTTGCGATTGCGGAAACAGGTGAAATGGTTGTATGTACCAATGAGGGGAATGCCGATATGGGGGCGCATCTTTCCAATATACATATTGCCAGTATGGGGATAGAAAAGTTGATTCCGAAAAGAGCCCACTTGGGGGTGTTTTTGCGCTTGTTAACAAGAAGCGCTACGGGACAACCTATAACTACCTATTCTAGCCATTTTAGGAAACCAAGGAAGGGGCAGGAGATGCATGTTATTTTAGTAGACAACGGTAGAAGTCGGCAATTGGCGAGGCCCGACTTCAAAAATTCGCTGAAATGTATCCGATGTGGTGCTTGTATGAATACATGTCCCGTATATAGACGGAGTGGCGGACATAGTTACCATCACGCCATATCGGGTCCGATTGGTTCTATCTTAGCACCTAACTTAGATATGGATAAATTTGCCGACCTTCCCTTTGCTTCAACGCTTTGCGGCTCATGTAGCAATGTTTGTCCAGTGAAAATTGATATCCATAATCAGTTGTATAAGTGGCGTCAAGAATTGGTAAAGGCGGGATATACCGATAAGAAAAAGACCGTAGCGATGAAACTCATGGCAAATACATTATCGTCGCCTTCCAAATTTAAACTGGCAGGAAAAATGGGGCGTCTTGCTTTAAAATATGTTCCCTTCACCGTTAATAATAGCCTCAATCCTTGGTACAAAGGACGTGAGATGCCGGCACCTCCGAAGCAATCCTTTAGTGAGTGGTATAAAGAAAGAGGTAAGGACGTGTAACGTGGAAGGCATAGGCTTGAGGTATGCGGCATTGAAGGCTTTATGCTTACAGCTTAACAACAAGGGAGAAACTAGATTGAAATCGCATACGGATAGCTGATAGTAAATAAAAATGACCAGTAAAGAAAAAATATTACAAGCCATTCAGGCTGCGCAGATTGAAGAGGTTTTCTTACCTGATGAAGTAAGTAATGCCCTTGTTTTCGATGATCCGCTACGAAAATTTTCGGATGTTGCGAAGGCTGGTGGTACCAGTGTGCTAGAAGTGACCGAGCAGCAAGCGGTAAAGGACCACCTTTTACAAACTTACATTCCTGAAATACGAACAAGGTGGTCTATTGAACGTAAGCTGCGCGTGGTGTCTACCTTATCGGAGATGGCAGATCTGGCGGAACCAATAAAAGATGCTGATGTTGATCCACATAGTCTGGAGGATATTGATATAGCCATCATGACTGCGCAATTCGGCGTAGCTGAAAATAGCGCATTATGGGTGCCCGAAACGGTGGTGCGCGTATTACCCTTTATTTGTCAGCATCTAGTGTTGCTTGTCGACAAGAAACAAATAATAAGCAATATGCATCAGGCTTATGAAAAGATGGGCCTGGGTGAGGATCCCTTCGGGGTTTTTATTGCAGGTCCTTCTAAAACGGCCGATATTGAACAATCTTTGGTATTAGGAGCACACGGGCCACGAAGCTTGGCTGTTTATTTGTTGAGTAGTTGAGTAGGAAATTAGCCGATTGGCCAATTATTCATAAGTGTTTGCTTTTTCGGCACTCATGAGCTCCCTAGGGTCGGTTAGTTAAGGTGATAATGGGAAGGTTCGTGCGACTGAAAACGGATGGCTTATTGCTAAAATATTGTTAATGAGATGTTTATTAGTATTGCCTTTACGGACGTCATCACGAATCGCTAACAACCCATAACCCATAACCGACAACAAATAACCAGTAACTAACAACTAATAACCAACATAGTTAATATAGCTGAGCATTAGGCTAATTTCCCTGAATGTTTAACTTTGGATACCCTTTATGTTTGTAAACATGTACCGAGGAAGAAGCCTTTTAACTCTTATTGCAGCATGTCTGTTTGGAGCAAACAGTCTCGCGCAGGATTTTGATGATGCCCCTAAACCTTATGGCGTATTACCCAGTAAACGTCAATTAGCCTGGCATGAAACCGAAATGTATTGCCTTATCCACTTTACACCAACGACCTTTCAAGATAAGGAATGGGGGTATGGCGATGCGGATCCCGCTATATTTAATCCCAAAAAGTTTGATGCGGAGCAAATTGTTGCCGCGGCAAAGGCGGGTGGATTTAAAGGTATTATCTCTGTTGCCAAGCATCACGATGGATTCGCGCTTTGGCCAACTAAAACGGCTGCGTATAACATCAGTGAGAGTCCTTGGAAAGACGGTAGAGGCGATATGGTAAAGGAGTTTCAATTAGCGGCGCAAAAATTGGGAATGAAATTCGGGGTCTATTGTTCTCCTTGGGACAGAAACAATCCTGCCTATGGTTCACCCGAGTATGTGACGATCTACCGCAATCAATTGAAAGAGCTTTATAGCAATTACGGTGAGCTTTTTATGAGCTGGCATGATGGTGCCAATGGAGGTGATGGCTATTATGGTGGAAAGAAAGAAAAACGTAAAGTAGACCAGTCAACCTATTATGACTGGATGAACACCTGGGAAATAACCCGTACCATGCAACCAAGTGCCAATATCTTCAGCGATATCGGCTTAGATGTAAGGTGGGTAGGTAATGAAAAGGGAGTTGCCGCTGAAACCAGCTGGTCAACCATAACCCTTGTTGGTAAAGAAGGAAAGGATCCGATGCCAGGTTATATGGACGATAGCAACTTGGGAACGGGTACCAGAAATGGTGCCAGTTGGATCCCGACAGAATGCGATGTCCCACTACGACCGGGCTGGTTTTACCATGCTTCGCAAGATGATCAGGTGAAAACACCGGCAATCTTATTCGACTTATATTGTAAAAGTGTAGGTCGTGGTGGTGCTTTTGATTTGGGCTTATCTCCCAATACAGATGGTCTTTTACATGAAAATGATGTGAAGGCGCTTAAGGAATTTGGGAGCCTGTTAAAGCAAGTTTTTGATAAGAACTTATTGAAAGGAGCCCGTTTGAAAGCGTCCAATATACGGAATGATAATAACCAGCGTTATGGTGTACAGCGCTTAACAGATGAAGATCGATATAGTTATTGGGCTACCGACGATGATGTGCATCAAGCTGAACTCGAAATAGAGCTGCCAAATCAACGGACTTTCAATATTATTCGCTTACGCGAGAATATAAAATTAGGACAACGGATTGATAGTGTTTTGGTGGATGAATGGAAATCGGGTGCTTGGATGCGGGTAACGCGCGTAACAAGTATAGGCGCCAATCGCATTATCCGACTGCCTGAATCCATTACAACAAGCAAATTGCGGCTACGTGTGTTTGCACCGGTGAGCATTGCACTGAGTGATATGGGACTTTTTGCTGAACCCACGTTAAAAAAGCAAACGCTTGTTAAACGTAAAGGCTTGGATAAAGCTGGCTGGTCAAGCGAAACGAGTGAAACAAAAAAAGCCTTCGATAATGATCAACAAACCTTCGTTCTTACAGATCAGCGCGCAATCATTGTGAATTTGGGAGCGAAACAGCATATATCGGCATTCGGTTACTTGCCGCGGCAAGATGGCAAATCCGGAGGAACCGTGGAAAAATATGAATACTATGTGAGCGATAATGGAAAAGATTGGAGGTTGGCAGTAAGTGGCGAATTTTCCAATATCAAAGCAAATCCCATTTTGCAATATACGGCCTTAGTGGATAAAGTAACCGGACAATATGTCAAATTGGTAGCCAAGCAGTCAGTTTCCGATAATGGTAAACCTCTATTTAGTATTGCAGAGCTCGAAGTATACGGGAAGAAAAGTAAAAAATGAAAATTAAAAAGTAAAAAGCAAAGGCCGCCTTTCCCGAGAAAGGCGGCCTTTGCTTTTTACAGAAAATTAGACAACCGATTGCGTTTGCACGTTTATTGGTTTTGTCCAATGGGCTTCTTATACTTGTTTTTTCCGGTAAAATGCTTACCGGATACAAATAGCTTTACATTGCATCGACCACTATAAACAAAATAAAATGATAAACTCAAAAAAGATATTCTTTGGTTTACTTTGTCTAATAGGAATACATCCCTCCTTTTCACAACAAATCATCCCTCAGCCATTGGAAGTGGTGACTAAAACAGGTTTTTTTTCTTTTAATACACCGGTTGCAGTTTATGCAGATGAAGCTTTGACGAATGAAGTCGATTATTTATCTACATTATGGCAAAGCGATTTCGGTGTGATTGTGAACCGATCGACAACATCTATATCGACGGGCATTCTACTTAAAAGCGACCAAGCTTTACAAGCTGAATTGGGTGAGGAAGGTTATAAGTTATCGGTTCATCAGCAGGGCGTGGAAATTAAAGCAGCAACCCCTACCGGTATTTTTTACGGCATACAATCACTCCGGCAATTGATGAAAAAATCGGCACATTGGCAAGTTCAATTTCAGGAAATTAAGGATCAGCCACGATTTTCATGGCGAAGTTACATGCTGGACGAAGGACGTTATTTTAAAGGGAAAGAGGTGGTGAAAAAGATATTGGACGAAATGGCCTTACTGAAGATGAACGTTTTTCACTGGCATCTGACCGAAGATCAAGGATGGCGTTTGGCAATTGACAACTATCCGGCACTAACAAGTATTGGCGGAAAACGTGATTCGACTCAAGTTGGCAGTTGGGAGAGTAAAGTATATGACGGAAAGGTCCATCAGGGGTATTATAGTAAAGAAGATGTAAAGGAAATTATAGCGTACGCTGCTTCACGACATATTCAAGTGGTACCTGAAATCGAAATGCCTGGACATTCCAGTGCTGCTATTGCCGCATATCCATGGCTGGGAGTGACTAAGAAGCCTATTTCGGTACCAACGAGCTTCGGTGTCAAATACGATATCTTTGATGTAACGGATCCCAAAGTGATCAGCTTTTTGCAAGAGGTGTTAAATGAGGTGATTGAGTTATTTCCTTCGAAAGTGATCCATATAGGCGGTGATGAGGTAAAATACGATCAATGGTTAAAGTCGGAAAAAGTCCAAGCTTACATGAGGGCACATAAACTCTCGTCGCCAGCCGATTTGCAAATAGCTTTCACGAACGCCATATCGAACTATATTGCTGGAAAGAATCGTCAGATGATGGGATGGAATGATATTATGGGAGCCAAGTTGCATGACTATAATCAACAAACTGCACCCGTTACCGGCACCTTGTCGAAGTCTACCATTGTACAATTTTGGAAGGGGGAATTAGCGATGGTAAAGGATGCGGTGAGTAAAGGTTATCATGTCGTCAACTCGTACCATCTGTATACGTATTTAGATTATGATTATAAAACAATTCCATTGAAGAAAGCCTATGATTTTGATCCCATACCTGAAGGGTTAGATCGTCGTTACCATAAGCAAATACTTGGTTTGGGCGCACAAATGTGGGGCGAGTGGATACCTTCCGTTCAGGCAATGAATCAGCAAACTTTCCCACGCATTGCTGCATATGCCGAAGTCGGTTGGACCAGCAAAGCCAATAAGGATTTTGACCGCTTCGAAAAGGGATTAACAAATCTTTATCACCGTTGGGATAAAAAAGGAATTGAATACCACAAAATTTTTTAATAGCTTTTGAAAGGGGGCTAAAAATAAGTAGGTTTGGAAAGCGATAGCAACCAAACGATATGTCCCCATCAAATTATTGCGAAGGTCCTATACGACTTCTTGGTTTTTACATTATTTTATCTGTGGGCTTCTTTGCACAGGCAGCAGTGGAGCCCCTGGCTTATCAGAAGGAGCTAAGTTTGGTGGATAGCCTTCTTCAAAAGAAGGACTATGAACAAGCCAAAAACAATTTGTACCACTTGCTCCAACGAGGTCAGACCGTTCGTGATAATGGGCTGATGGGCCGGAGTTATATGGGGCTGGGCAGTGTGTTGTTACAACAAGGTAAACCGGATAGCGCACTTTCCTTTTACCTGAAAAGCATAGATTACTTAGTTGGGAAACAACATGCCAAGGAAAGAGCTTCCGTGTTTATTAATTTAGGTACGCTGTATTCACAGCTAAAGCAATTTTCGTTAGCTGAACACTATTTACAAAAAGCGTTAACGAAAGATCTACCCGCGGCTTTACGATTGAAGTGTTTGTCAAACTTGGCTGGTGTTTACCTCGAACAAAAGAAGAGAAAAGAAGCATTGCTGACGTTTCAGAAGGCGTTACACCTTGCAAAAAACCAAAAAAATAAACTGGTAGAGGCGATTCTCTACACCAACCTAAGCAATTTCTATATCGAAGAAAAAGCGTGGGACCAGTCTATCGAACATGCAAAAATAAGTCTATCAATACGTGAATCGTTGCGTCAGACGCCCTCTGTTATCACGCTCAACAATTTGGGATATGCGCTCATCCGCAAAGGTGAATTTTTACAAGGGGTCCATGTTTTCAAAAAGGCTTTACCCTATGCGAGTCTGTCCGAAAAAAAGCAATTGTACTACAATTTATATACAGCCTATAAAAGCATGGGGAGTGATCGCTTATCTTGGAAAGCAATCGAAGCCTATGATAATATAAAAGATTCGCTTGCGACCTTGGATTATGAACAAAAAGTGGCAGCGCTTACAGCGGCTTATCAAAGTGCAGAGAAGCAGCGGAAAATTGAGCAGTTGGCAAGAGAAAACGCCATTCAGAAGCAACAGCTTCGACAGCAGTTGTATTTGATCTTCGCGGTTTGTTTGATCGTTTTATTGCTGATCGGACTCATTGTACTCCGATGGAGAAACCTGAAAGTAAAACAACAGTTGGAAACAGCGATCTTGCAAAGACGATTTTTATTATTGCAGCTTAACCCGCATTTCATTTTCAATGCGCTTCAGAGTGTTCAGCAATACATTTACAGAAATAACAGTGCATTGTCTATGCAATACCTGAGTAGCTTTAGCCGCCTGATTCGATTGGTACTTGAAAACTCGGATAAGGAATTGATTCCGTTAGAAGAGGAGTTAGACCTTCTTGATAAATACCTGCACCTTCAGCAGCTGAATGCCAGTAGGTCCTTTACCTATGATATCCAATTTTCTCCTGAGTTGAAGGAGGAAGAGGTACTTATTCCTTCCATGTTGTTACAACCGCTTGTGGAAAATGCGATTGTACATGGGGTCAAAAATCGTGAAGACGGCAAAATCCGTATATATGTTGAAAAAGAAGGTGCTGCCCTTCATCTCTTAATCGAGGATAACGGTAATGGTATTCCTGTAAATAAAAACGCCAATTCCCTTCATCGTTCCATGAGCATGGATATATTGAAGCAACGCATTTTGGTGCTTAATAGAACGGGTCCATATCAGATTAGCATGGAAATTTCCAATAAACAAATGGATGGGGCTTCTCAGGGAACTTGTGTACATTTGCGTATATCAAGATAGAAAATGCTTATAAACCCGGTTAGCTGTTTGTTGTTGGAAGACGATGTAATGTCTGCGAAAATGATTGTCGACATCATTCACGGTTCTTTCCGTGATGTAAAATTGACGGTTTCCACTGACATTGAAGAAGCGAGGGGGGAATTTAGGCAGCAAAATCCGCAAATTCTGATTTTGGATATTAATCTTCCCGACGGCTTATCTTTCGATTGGTTAGCCGAGTTGTATCAGCAAGGCTTTGATGGGCATATTATCTTTACAACAGCTTATGCCGACTATGCGATTCAGGCATTTAAATTTAGTGCCTTGGATTTTATATTAAAACCTTTTATGCCGGAAGAACTCATTGTGGCTTTACATAAAGGATTGAAGGCGTTGGATGATCGAAAAACAAGAATGCAGTTAGAGACATTCTTTTATAACTATAAACAGGAGCGTATTTTAGATAAAAAAATTATCCTGAAGACCTTGGAGGAAATACAAGTAGTTTTTGTGAAAGATATTCTGGCGGTAGAGGCCGATAATACCTATTCCAAGTTTCATCTTAAAGAAGGGGCGAGCGTCTTCGTTTCACAGCCATTAAAGGAGTTTGATAAACAATTGAGTGCGGTTGGCTTTTTACGTGTGCATCAATCTTATTTAGTTAACATGTCGGCGGTTAAATCCTTCAAGAAGAAAAGTAATTTGTTGGTGTTGGAGGATAAATTGGATATCCCTGTAGCCTTAAGCAAGCGAGGTCTTGTTATTGACTACCTCAACAATTTATCCTGGAAATAGTCAAATACAAAAAAGATTCCAATGATTACAAGGTAGCATGCTATCCAACGGTTTCGGTGCCTCTTCGTTTATTAAATTTGACTGTTTTAATCGTTAAAAATAGTCATATGAAGAATAAACGAGTAATGATAACCCTGCTGCTGTTGGTTATGCACACGGCAATGGCACAAGCACAGATCTGGAAGAAAGTGCAACAGAAGCTGGAAGATAAAGTGGAAAAAAAAGTGGACGATGTACTTAACGGCCAAGGAGCTAAAAATACGGAAGAACAGGCTGAATCGGCAAGTTTGCCCAATTTGGAAGAAGTATATTCGTTTACGCCAGGTGACCATATCCTATTTGCAGACGACTTCAAAACAAGTGATGATGGCCGTATGGCGAAACATTGGAAAACAAGTGGGGGAGGAAGTGTAGTTTCGATATCCGGCGTTCCCGGGAAATGGCTTTTGTTAGCTCCTTATACAACTTATCGTATGGATAGCTTGCTTAATTTACCTGAAAACTTTACGGTAGAATTTGATTTAGTTACCCGAAGTGTTGAAGCCAAAGATATCGGCAGCATGAATTTTGGTTTTGGTCGTGATAATTCCAATCGTTCTTATATTATGGATGCCTATAATGACAATGCAATCACGAGCAGCCAGTTTCATTTTCATAATCGGGAGGTAACCAACGCAAGTAGTGATACGGAAATCTACAATACACTTAAGTTTCCTTTTAATAGTTATTCCAATGGCCTGATTCATGTGGCTATCGCTGTTGAAGGAAAGAGAATGCGTCTTTTTGTTAATAAATCAAAAATGCTCGATACAGATATGTTCAAGCCCGAAGCCGTTAAATATTTCTATCTCAGTGCACCCTTTAGCTACGATGCTGATGCCAAAGTGTTTCTAGGGAATGTTGTTGTTGCGCAATAGATTTTTGTAAAGCATTCAATGTGAATAAGTTCGTTTGGAATCTTCAACATAGATTAGTAAGTTTGGTTATCTGTTATATGCTATTTCCAAAAAGCAGGAAGAAACGATTGTTGAACCAATTATACCAAGAACGCTATGTTGAGAGAAATCGATTTAATTCGTATATTGATGTCTTACCACCCTGACTGGGAAAAGAATCCGGAGGCATTTTTGGAATTGACTATTCTGATCTCTTCCATTGATTGTAGATGCCTCGAGTCAGGAGAAGTGGATTTTGAACAAATTATGGGCCCTAAGTTGGATAATGTAGCAAAGGTGCTCATGTCTATTACCAATGTACAACTGTCTCCGTACAAAGATTTTGCCGACCTAAAAAAGGACGGACATCCTACTACCTTTTTAAGCGAATGTTTAGTAGAGGTCTTAGAAAAAGTACACAGCGAAGCGCCTGCTGCCGTCGGTGCCGGTATTCAAAATGAAGGGGAAGTATTTTGCCTGGAAGATCATTTCAAAGATAAGGATTCTGAAAAATTATTTCTGAAACTCTGGCCCTATATCTCGGCAATTGAAGATTAACGAACAATAGGTCGTAATTTGGTACCTATCTGTATTCAATAGAAAGGATCAGATTTTCACTTCAAAAGCGGTTTCCTTTTTGATTTCTTTTAATACGAAGCTGCTGCTTACATTGGCTACATTGGGAATACTGGACAGCTGTTGCATAACGAATAAATGGTAATCTTCTACATCTTTTACAGCAATTTTAAGTAAATAATCATGATTGCCTGCAATACACATAATCTCTAATACTTCGCTGAACTGCTTAACCGCCACTTCGAAGTTTTTAAGTGTTTCCAATGATTGCTGCTTGAGGGTTACCGTACACATTACCAAAAGGTGTTTCCCCAGTTTTTCACGATTGACAAGCACCACATAGCGTTCAATATAGCCCTCTTTTCGCAGGCGTTTGATGCGTTCGAAAGTAGGAGAAACACTCAAACCGATCTCTGCCGCAATTTCTTTAACACCTAGTGAAGCATCTCGTTGTAAGATGTTCAGAATTCGGGCATCCATCTTATCGATTTTATCCATCATAAATTTTTACTGATTTAATCGCGGCAAAGCTAAGTAAAAAGTATTTAATTCTGGAGTGATCTTTGTTTTCAGTTTTATTTTCTGATATGAAAATAAAGTTAGATGATAATTTTTTATAATGGTATTTTTGCCAAACATTAATAGGAGTATGGGTTTACAGGCTATTGATCAAGAACGACTGATCAGTTATATAAAAAAGGCAACGGAACGAGCACAGTATTTTTTGGGATATCCCATTGCACGTGATTTTGATTATACGGCTTTATATCCGTTGCTAAAACTACCTTTAAACAACATAGGTGATCCGTTGGTAGAATCTACGTATGATCTTAATTCGCGCTCTTTAGAACAAGAGGTTTTGCGTTTTTTTGCTGATTTGTTTAGCGCACCGATCGATAACTGGTGGGGCTATGTAACGAATGGTGGTTCAGAGGGAAATTTATATGGGCTCTACGTCGCACGAGAGCTTTATCCGAACGGCATTGTATATTATTCAGAAGCTACCCATTACAGTGTTCAAAAAAATATTCAGCTTCTTAATTTGAGAAGTATCGTTATCCGGACCGATGAACGAGGCGAAATGGATTATGCCGATCTATCACAAATGTTGCATATGCACCGTGATCAGCCTGCCATTATTTTTGCCAACATCGGGACAACCATGACGGAGGCTAAAGATGACCTGTTCGAAATTAAGAGTCGACTGCGGATGGCGGCGATAAAAAACTATTATATCCATTGCGATGCAGCACTTGCAGGTGTTTATAGCGCCTTGTTGGATTTGAAACCTGGATTTGACTTTTCTCATGGTGCGGATAGCTTAGCAATAAGTGGCCACAAGTTTATCGGTTCTCCTATACCCTGTGGTTTGGTATTGGTAAAAAAGAACTACAAAGAACGGATTGGAAAGGCGATACCCTATATAGGAACGGTGGATACAACCATTACGGGAAGCAGAAACGGGCATAGTCCGATTTTTTTATGGTATGCTATTAAACAATTGGGAACAGGAGGACTTAAAAAAAGGGCAGAAGATAGTTTGTTGATGGCAGCTTCACTCGAAAATAGACTGGTGGAAATGGGAATACCCGCTTGGCGAAATCCTTCTGCAATTACGGTGGTTTTTCCTGAACCTTCGAAGAGCCTACGCCAAAAATGGCAATTGGCAACCGAAAATGGCTTGAGCCACGTTGTCTGTATGCCAGGTGTGGATGAGATACAGTTGAATGCTTTTTTAAAAGATATCCAAGAAGACGCTCGAGTTAGTCGGGAAGTGGTGGGGTCGTTAAGTAGTTAAATGGTTGAGTAGTTGAGTAACGAGTAACTAATAGTCAATAACACGCAACCGGCAAAGCACAACTAATAACGAATAGAAGAGATGTGTTTGGTAAGGTCGCCTACAACTTTTTGAGGCGGCCTTTTTTTGGAAATGGAGTTTTAGGGGTATCGATTAGGTGCATCGGGATGTTCTTTTAAATAGCGCCGAGCTTTTATGTCATATTGCAACAGCCATTCGTTCAAGGGCACTTTTTCTTCTAAATTATCAAAGGGAATCTGGTAAATAAGGCCTTTCTTGGTCGCGTAAAATAATAAATCAGGGTTATCGACTTTATGGTAGGAACCATCTGCATCGTAGCGAAAAGCATTGATAACATAATAGGGGAAATCCTTATTCGGTTTCTCCACGATTTCAAAATGTAACTGTTTTTCCTGGTCGGTCAGCTGGTTATAATAATTGGCAAAGAAGGCCTTACTGATTAAATCTAGACCCCTTATTTTTTCTAATAGATCCGTTTCAAACGTATTATAAGTAAATTGGTAAGGGAGGTAGAGGCTATCTAATGTTTGGTCATGTGCAGACAGTTTTGTTTTAAGTGGCCTTAGTGTCCGACCTTTTTTATCGATGTAATAAATGCGTGCGTTGGATAAGTCTAAGCTGGGGTGCTCGGTGTCTTTACTATAATCAATGGGACAGTTGTTGCAGGCCCTGGCAATGCCATATTCAAATGGACTGACCCAGTCCCACCTTGCCTTAATCACCTTTTCACCCCATCGATTGACAAAGCCGATTTTGTCATTTTCAACATAACGGGATAGCCCTTCCTCTAAATAATCAGGGCCGTTGTCAAATAAATAAGGTGCGTACAAGACCTTTCCGCTTCGATCATAAGCCAGGCCATAAGGCTTCGGATCCTTCAAATTGATGGCTGGTTTTGGAACGAGGATAAGGATGCTATCTTGGATAGGCAAACTGAAATCATCGTAGGCAATCGGAAGAAAGTAGTGGGTAGCAGGAATGATGATGGTGCCTTTCTCATCCTTAACGCCTAATAAGCTGTCAGCTGAGAGAAAGTAAAATAGCTTCTTTTGGTCCTGACAAAGGCTCACTAAATGACATCCACACAGCAGTAGCGAAAAAAGAAGGGCCGAACTCGTATATTTCATATAGGAGTGAAGCTAGGTATTTTAACAAACTCCCACCAAATTTTTAAGGCGAAATTTGATGTTTCGTGTTAAAAATCACTGTTTTCAGTGATTCGATGTCGGATCAATCAACTTGCATTGGCTATTCTACCTGTAGTTTGTTCTTGAGCTCTTCGGATAAGGCGGCTTTAGGCAGCACGATGCTCACCGTGTTGATGGCGAAGTACGCTTGCGATACCGCAATGTACCCTTTAAAAGGACCTACCTCCCCCCATGAATTCTTTACCTTAAAAAAGAGTTTGTTTTCTTTAGATTTTTCCAACCCAACAATATGCATTAAATGATCGTCTTGCGTGGTCAGATTTTCATAAAGGGCTTGCCTAGCGTCTTGGGTGTAAGGTGCTTCCGGTGCATCGGGGTTTAATTTTTCTTGTTTCGCATCTTCGGGATGCTCGAAAAATAAGGCATAACCTTTCTTTTGCTGAAAACCTTGATTGCTTACATCCGCGTCCCACATGATTGTATAGCCGTTATCGATTGCTTTTTCGGTAATTTGTAGTAAATCGGATAAAGGTACGTTATAGAAGAGACCATTAGCGAAATTATCAGGCGCTTCCAATACAAATTGTTGATAAAAGGGGTGATGTGTGAAGGATGTCAAACTGATATAGTCATTCGCGTTAAAATGCAATACATCCTTTGCGAAGGACAGCGGGGTATATTTCTTCCCTTCATAAACGAATTCTGCAGGGGCGACTCCAATCTTTTCATCTAGAATTTTAGTATAGCCGTCCAACCAATTGGCAGCGATGGGACGTTGGGTCAATACATTATCAAGATAGCTTTTCAATTGCTTATCGAGGCCTTCATGATTCGGAATTTCTCCATTTACACTTTTGAAAGCGATTTGAGGCATCGCCCCATACAACTCAATCGCATGAATTAAGTCGTGGCCTAAACCCCCTTCGCTAAATTGAGCTTTGCCTTGACGAAGCAGGTAATTTTTTGCTTTCTCGATGTACACATTGCGAACAGTGAACATTTCCGATAAGTCAGGATTGCGCAGTAAATCCTTTCGAATGGATTCGGATTCAATTAAAGAAGTGGTGGAGTAGTTCCAGCAGGTGCCGCTTTGGCCCTGATTCTTAACGGCTGTACCTTTGTTTTCTTTAATGATTGTTAATTCCTGTGCATGTGTATACAGACAAAAGAAAAGGAGCCAAGTAAATAGATGAATTGTTTTCATGTGTGAATAGGATGAAAATATTAGCTTTGGCTATGCCAAATTTGGCACAGCATCTACGAAGGTATAAATCTGTACAAAGTTTAACAAAGAATTTGTAACAATTAAGTGGTAATTAAACGAAGCAAATGATTTGCAGTCTTAATTATACTAAAACGAACAGAACATTAATTCATCTGGATAGATGCCTCGAGTAGGCAAAAAAGAGCGTATCTAATTAGTCAATAACTCGGTTAGGTTAGGTCGCTCTTTTTTATCCACGCCAATTTATGATAAATGCGTCAGATACATTTAAGAACCTTTATTTGTCTAATCTTTTGTTTTTCATCCTGCCTGGCTTTTTCTCAGCACAAAATTATTGGTACCGTTGTCGATAGTACGAATGGCGATGGGCTTCAGGGGGCTCGAATTAGCTTGCTAAATGCAAAAGATTCGGTGTTCAAGCAAGCTGTTGCACAAGTGGGAGGGCATTTTGTGTTGGACCGGCTACCGAATGCAGCCTATACCCTCGTGCTGACTTATATCGGTTATAAGCAAAGTCGCCAGTCGGTGAAAATTGAGGATGAGGACCTAAATCTAAAGCTTTCTTTAAGTACTGCTTTTACCATGCTCGATGCAGTTAGCATTACAGTTGCTCCGCCACCCGTGATCGTTAAAGGAGATACGACCGAATTTAGTGCGGCGGCCTATAAAACAGAAGCCTATGCGGATGCGGATGCATTGGTTGCCCAAATTCCCGGCGTTGAAATTGATGCAGAAGGAAAAATTAAGGCACAAGGCGAAGATGTACAAAAAATAATCGTTGACGGGAAAGAATTCTTTAGTTCTGATCCAGCGGTCGCTTTAAAAACACTTCCGGCGGACGTAATCGATAAAATTCAATTGATTGACGAAAAAAGTGAACAATCAAAGCTAACGGGTTTTGACGATGGTAATAGACGTAAAATTATTAACATCGTAACAAAACCGGATAGAAGACACGGCTATTTCGGCCGTATGGCAGGTGCTATCGGTAATGAGGATCGCTACAATACGGGGGGCTTTCTCAATGCATTTGACGGTGATCGTCGTATTAGCGGTAATATTCTTTCCAACAACATCAATCAGGGAAGTTTTTCGAGCAATGAATTGGTCGGCGCCAGCAGCAGAGGTGGTCGGGGAGGTGATGGTGGGAGTGGAGGTGGCATCGGTCCGAACCATCGCATGGCTATCAATTATAATAATACTTGGTGGAAGGAAGTTGAATTCAATGCCGATTACCATTTTAACAATGCTGATAAAGAATTGATCCGAACGGCGAATAGGGAGGTTTTAATGACTGATGAGGCCAATCAGTTTAATCTATCATCACAGCAAACCAATCGGAATAATCAGGGCCATGCCGCGAGTGTCCGTGTTGTGTTTAAACGTGATTCTACGCAACGTTTAACCGTTAATCCCCGCATCAATTTCAGTAGCGGTAAAACAACCAATACCAACGATACGCGAACCTTAGATGCCCTCCAAGAATTGATCAACACATCAAATAGAGAGAATAGAGGAAATAACGATGCTTTTACAATAGGTGGTAGTATCGATTATGGTCTTCGATTAAATAACAAAGGGCGATCCGTCTCGGTTCATTTGGAAAATAATTACAACCGAAACACAAATGAAGCTTTCGCGCTTTCTTATAACATGTTCTACGAAGGGGGTGCAATGAACCGTTCAGACACCGTGAATAATCGAAACGATAGCCGTTCCACCAGCACACTTTGGAATACACGGCTTACTTATACCGAACCTTTCGGAGCGCATGCTCGTTTTATGGGAAATGTAAGTCATCGTACCAATAACAGTTATTCAGACCGTAGAATGTATGACTTTTTGCTGGAGACCGGACAGTACAGTGAATTAAATCGGGAGCTTTCTAATGAATTCAGAAATGATTACAAATTTTACGGAGCTGGTTTAAACTACCAATACAGCTCGGAAAGTTTTCTGTTTGATTTGGGGATCGATTATCAACAGGCTAAAATGGCGAATGATCGAATTTTTCCGGAAGTAACGAATGCATCGCATCAATTTATCAATTATTTGCCCAATGCGAACCTGATGTATCGGTTTTCACGCGATCGCCGTATTCGTTTTAATTACAATACTTCTACCAATCCACCCAATGTATTACAGTTACAAGATGTAATCAATAACCAAAATCCGTTGAATATCACCGGTGGAAATCCAAACCTAAAGCAAGAATTCCGACATACCTTTTCGTTAAATTATAACAGCGTAAATAGAGCGTCGGGTGCCAACTTCTCCGTTGGCATGAATGGTGAGCTTACGAATAATCGTATTGTGAATTCAACGATCATAGCGGCGGTTGATACCTTTATCCTGGATAATGTATTGTTAGGAAAGGGCGCACAGTTTACACGGCCCGTTAACGTAAATGGTTATTACAGTTTACGCGCCAATACTTCATTCGGAATCCCGATAGAAGCATTAAAGATCAATTTAAATGCGAACACCACCTTGCATCATAACCGCGATGTCGGTATATTGAACGAGCTCGTGACGCATACCAATACATTCGGTATCAATCAGCGTATCGGCATTAATAGCAACATTAGTCGGAAAATCATTTTTAGTCTTTCCTATAGTGGGAACTATAATATGGTGCGAAATAGTAGCAACAGCGATCTCAGCAATAATTCATACAATCAGCAAATCCGAAATGATATCACCTATATTTTTTGGAAGGGACTGCGTGTGGCGTCCAGTTTAAACTATCGCTACAATACCGGTCTAGCTGCCGGTTATGATCAAAGTTTCCTTTTATGGAACGCTTCCATCGGCAAAAAGCTATTTAAGAAGGAAGAAGCAGAGATAACACTTACTGCTTTCGATCTGCTTAACAGTAATACACAAATTACCCGGAATATTACGGAACGTTATATTGAGGATTCACAGTCCAATATACTGCAGCGGTATTTTCTGTTGAGCTTTACCTATAATCTGCGTCAATTTGGTGGACGCGGCATGCGACAGATGCGTTAGTTGAATCCCCCCATTAGAGCACCCGGCCGTCTTACTAATGAGATGGCCCTTCATTAGCGGTAAGTGGCCATCATGAAAATTTATCATAAACCAAAATTTAGATTCATGATGAGAAAATCCTTCTTAAAAAAAGCACTTCTTGTTGTATGCCTCTCCGGTATACTCTTGTCCTGTAAAAAGGAAACCTTCCATTCCGTAGATGCGGAAGGTAATACGAGCAGCGATATTGCACTCGCACCTTCCGAAAATGAATTTCGAGAAGGTCCAACACAGGAAGCTGTTGCAGCCCGGTTGGGGTTTCGAGGACAGCATAATGATATGCAGGCCACGGGGTTCTATGTCGCACCAGGTGATTCCATTACCGTTACTGTTACACCAACAGCTGGCACTTCATTACCCGTGCTGGCAGTTGGTACTCCCTTTCGAGATGCCATTAGGCCGGTGCGTACGTATCACAATTTGGTAGCTGGAACACAGACTTTGCCTGGCGACATGTATGGCGGGCTAATTTATATTCGTTATGTAACAGCAGGAACTCCGAGCGCTGCTGCGAAGGTGAAATTTGAAGCGGGATGCAAACCGGTTCCCTATTATAAAAAAGGAGTTACTACGCATCAACAATGGTTGGCAGCCTTGGATTCGATCGATAACGTACCAGATGTGGTGTTCGAATCAGATCGTACCGTGCTGGTTACCACGCTGACAGATGCGATTACTTATAAAGATGAAAATCAGGATCTGATAGTGAGTCGATTGGATTCCATCATTGAGTCGCAAGATGCAATAAGTGGTTTGGATAATTCTTCGGCAGATCACACAAAACCACCCTATAAACATTTAATTACAGTTCGTGATCGTGCTGCAGGCGGATATATGGCGGCCGGTATCGCTATCTATTTTACACAGAGTTTGAGCTATCGAATGTTGCAGCCGCAATACTTAAGTAATGTGAATGGTTGGGGCATTTGGCATGAAGTGGGACACACCTATCAGCAGGCTGCCTGGACCTGGGACGGCTTAACCGAAACGACGGTTAATGTCTATTCGATGGCTTCGGAACGCCTCTTTGCTTTGCCTGATAGTCGTATCACAATCAATAATAGTTGGCCAAAGCTAGACACATTTTTGGCGAAACCACTTGCCGAGCGCGATTACAATGCCGGTGATAACGACCTAAAACTGATTATGTTTCATCAGCTTTGGTTAGCTTTTGGTGATCAACTATACATACAGCTTAGTAGAAAAACACGTGAAGAAAAACCGACTTTATCAACGACAGCAGAAAAGATGCGTTATTTTATGTTGAGAGCATGTACCATCAGTGGAAAAGACTTAAGTGATTTTTTCCGTAAATGGGGATTTAATGTGAATGAATCGGTATATGATGAAATCGCTCATTTGAACTTACCAAGCCCCACAGAAGATCTGACCCTACTAAGGGATGAATAATAAGCGGACACACAAGGCATCTTAGCAGACTGCTGAGATGCCTTCATGTCGTTTCTATTCCTTCTCTACCGTTAAATTTTCGAGTAACGTCGATTATCCAACGACTGATAACGCGATTTAAGCGAACTACAACGTTTTCGTAAAATACACAATCGATTGCGTGTAACAAACCTATTGCAGATCAGTCTGCTTCTTTCTATTATTGCTTCTTACAACAGCTGTTAACCAATTTATAATTTATACTTCACGGAGAGCATATCTGTTTTTTTATCGGGTCAATAGGTTGTAATCCTCATTTGTTGATTCGGAACGCAATAGAAAAATGCACATGGATACGTTGATTCATCTTTCCGATCTGGCCTTGATCGATTTGATTCGAGCAGGGAATGATTTGGCCTTTAAGGAAATTTTTAAAAGATACAATCGCACACTTTTCGCGCATGCCTACAACAAATTGAGGGATCAAGAAGAAGCAAAAGATGTGGTACAGGATATCTTTTTAAAGCTTTGGAATTATAGTCAACAGGCAGATTTTGCACCGTTGAATTTGGCTTCCTATTTGCATACGGCGGTAAGAAACCGGGTATTTGATACCCTATCAAAAAGCAAGCATGCGAACGATTACCTAAACTCTCTCCAAACTTTCCTGGATGAAGGTTCGGAACGAACGGACGATCGAGTTCGTACACATCAGTTGCAAGAACATATCGATCGGGCAATTCTGTCGCTTCCGTCACGAATGCGTTTAGTCTTCGAAATGAGTCGCAAGGAGCATCTTTCCCACAAGGAAATTGCTCAACAGTTAAATATCTCGGATCAAACAGTTACGGATCAGATAAAAAAAGCCTTAAAGATTTTACGATCTAAATTGGGCATCCTAGTATACCTCTTATTTATTTTCAGCAAATAAAATCTTCGTATCCCCTTTCAAGGAGGTTCAACCGTCATATACAAAAATACTGTGGGTATAATGAGAAGAAAGCAACAGGCCGATCGACTTTTACGAAAATTTAGGAAGGGGCTATGTACCGAAGAAGAAAAGCAATTGCTGATGGATTGGTATGAAGCTTGGCATAACGAAGATATGCCCTTAGCGGAAGTGGATTTCGATTTAGCGGAACAGGAAATGTGGCAGACAATTGAAAAAAAATCGGCAAAGCGCATACGGTTAAACCCTTATTTAAAGTGGATGGTGGCTGCCGGTATAACCCTTGTTACTTTTCTCTTCTCGTACAAATATTATGTAACTCATTCCACCGATAAGCTTGAAAATCGACTGGTAGTGCACGATGTGCACCCCGGAGGAGATCGGGCAAGCTTGACTTTAGCGAACGGTTCGGAAATTGACTTGACCTCTTTAAAACCCGGTGAATCAATTGAACAGGATGGATTCTATATCTTGAAAAAGGAGAATGGCCAATTAGTATATACAGCTAAACCAATAAAAGAAAGTCGCGAAGATGCTACCGACATGGTGTTTAATGAAGTTCATACCCCCAAGGGCGGTCAATTTCAACTGCAACTGCCAGATGGTACCAAGGTATGGCTAAATGCCTCTTCTTCCATTAAATATCCACTTCATTTCGGTGAAGATGAACGAAGAGTGGAACTTGAAGGAGAAGCCTATTTTGAAGTAACGAAGCACAATCACTATAAGCCATTTATTGTTCAAACCAAACAACAGGAAGTCCTTGTGCTCGGTACACATTTCAATGTGAATGCTTATGAAAACGAACTAGCTACAAGGACGACATTAGTGGAAGGAAAGGTAAAAATCTTAACGAACAATCTTGCTTCATCGGTTGTACTTCAGCCGAACGAACAAAGTTCTTTACCCAAAAATGGAACCCGATTAGCCGTGCGTCAGATAAATCCTGCAGAAAGCATCGCATGGAAAGACGGCGAGTTTGTTTTTAATAATACTGACTTAAAGACGATCATGCGTCAGCTTGAACGATGGTATGACGTACGAGTGGTCGATCTTGACAAGTTCCCAAATAATACCTACAATGGTAAGATGAAACGTGCCGTTAATTTATCAAAAGTATTAAGGATTCTGGAATTGACCAGTGAGCTGAAATTTACTATTGAAGAAGGAAGCACCGCCGATAAAGGGAAACAAATACGACTCATTCAGTAAAATACGCATAAAGAGCTATTTGACAGGGGATGATGAGCGCTTGAAGCTGCGTCTGTAGTAGGGAATGCGGCCTTTGAAGTCAAAAAAATCCAAATTACATCCCCCCTGCTCATCCTTCACCCGTCTTCATTAATAAACTAACATATGAATAGACTTGAAAAAGAAGGGTTGTGTTGAATCATTCTCCATGCAATTAAATGCAAGTGGGTTTTGCTAAAGGAAAATACCCATTAATCTAACCGAACAAAATGAAATATGAATTTTAGAAAACTATTGAAAACGCGGAGCAAACCAAGTCATGTTATATATTGGGTATGTTTCATGCTATTATGTAGTTGGAAATTTGGCTACGCAGCTTATGCACAACAAATTTCGTTGAACCTAAAGAACGCCTCGTTAAAAGAAGTGATCGAAGCCCTTACAAAGCAAAGTGGTTACACCTTTTTTTACGATCAAAAGTATTTGGCTGCGGCCAAACCGGTCACTATTCAGGTAAAAAACCAGGCCTTAAAAGTCGTCATGCAGCAGATTTTCAACAATCAGCCTTTTGTGTATGCTATCGTAGAGGAGACAATTACCTTAAAACCCAAGCAGGGAATAGTTCAATCTAAGTCGGACATCATCCAGCTACAGAAGGTTGGCGGTGTTGTTGTCGATTCGTTAGGAAGTCCTATGGCAGGTGTATCGGTTCGGAAGAAAGGAACAAGTAAAGGTACGATGACAGATGCCGAAGGGAGATTCGTCCTTCAGGATATAAAAGAAGGTGAGCTATTGATCTTCTCCTACATTGGAAGCGTGGCACAAGAATTACCGGCAACAAAAGACTCAATGCGCGTCATCTTACGTCAGGAAAGTGACGTGTTGGATGAAGTGGTCGTAGTGGGATACGGATCACAAAAAAAATCCGATTTGACAGGAAGTATAGCGACAGTCTCAGCAAAAGAGTTGGAAAATGTGAATTCACCTAACATTGTAGATAAATTACAGGGAAAAGTAGCAGGTCTAACCATAAACACCGGTGATGCAAGTCCGGGAGCAACCGCGATGATGAACGTTCGTGGGCAAAATTCCATTACAGCCTCGAACGATCCGCTGATTATTTTGGATGGTATTCCTTTTAGTGGTTCCATGAGTGATATTTCGCCTAATACAATTGAAAATATCTCTGTGTTAAAAGACGCTTCTTCTACGGCCATATACGGTTCACGTGCCGCAAACGGCGTCATTCTGATCACTTCTAAAAAAGGGATATCCGGCGGGCCTAAAATAACCTACAATGGTTATTTCGGTATACAAAACGTAGCTAGGCGTTTACCATTGATGAATGGTGCCGAATACCTGCAATATATGCATGATTACCAAGTAGCGATGGGGCGTACGGGAGACGAGCTTAATCCTGAAAATTACCTCTTCGCCAATGTCTTGGAGCAGTCAAAAAAAGGCGTTGAAGTAGATTGGCAGGACCGTGTCTTCAATAGCAATGCACCAATGCAAGAGCATCAAGTTAGTTTTTCAGGTGGAAATGAAAACGCAACTTACTATGCTTCTGCTGCCTATCTTAATCAAGAGGGGGTGGTGAGAAATTCACCTTTTAAGCGATACAATGTGAATTTGAATCTCAACCAAAATTTGAGTTCATGGCTTAAACTCGGTTTGATGGCACAACTGATGCAGTCTGATAATAACGGTGTACAACCTTCCATCGATAATGCCGTCAAAATGAGTCCTTATGGAAAAGATCGTGAAGATAATGGGGATATTGCCATCTATCCGATGTATGCACAGACGCTTTATGCGCACCCATTTGCAGATGAAAATGGTATTTACAATCAAACCAAACGCTCCGTATACGCTAATTCTTTTTTAGACGTACAATTGCCTGTAGAAGGCCTAAACTTTAAGACCACTTTTGGGATTAATTATCGTAATACGGAAACCGGAAGTTATTATGGCTCAAACACCTTGGCCGGACAAGGAGTAAACGGCTATGGTGAAATCGAAGGGCAGAATGCTTATGATTGGACTTGGGAAAATCTCCTGACATATAATCGTAGTTTTGGTGACCATAAAATCAATGTAGTGGCTTTGTATAGCGCGCAGAAGTCGAATATTAAAGACAATCGGCTTTATGGCGAAAATTTTGTCACAGATAATGGGTATAATAACCTCGAATCAGCTTCAAATAATAAACAAATTGAATCGGGACTCATTAATACAGCGCTCTTATCCTACATGGGAAGGGTCAATTATGGATATAAAGATCGATACTTGTTAACCTTAACAGGACGTTCGGACGGCTACTCGGCCTTCGCCGAAGGCGATAAATGGGCTTTCTTTCCTTCTGTAGCAGGAGCTTGGGTTATTTCTTCTGAAGATTTTTTTACCAGTTCGCTGATTAATAACCTGAAACTGCGATTATCCTATGGGAAAAACGGTAATCAAGCCATCAGTGCCTATCAGACTTACGATCGGCTAACAAATATTCAATATTTATTTGGTGATGGCGGAATGGCGGTCAATGGCTTGGCCTTAGCCTTCGACGCGATTGGTAATAAAAATTTGAAATGGGAAACCACCGAATCATTAAATGCAGGACTTGATTTCGGCTTATTGAACAATCGGATCAATGGGAGCATCGATGTGTATAAAACGCGTACCTATGATCTACTGATGAGCAGGCAAGTTCCTGTGATGAACGGCTATAACACGATCGTTAGTAATATTGGAAAAACGAAAAACCTCGGAATTGAAATCAACTTGAATACACAAAACGTCGTGCAAGACGATTTTAAATGGAATTCCAATATCAATTTTGCTTATAATGACAATGAGATCGTCGAATTGACAGGTGATGGAAAAAGTAATCTTTCCAGTGGTTATATTATCGGTCAACCGATCCGCATCTTTTATGATTATAAAGTAATTGGTATTTGGCAGGAAAGTGATGATATTGCTAATTCCTGGCAGCCAAATGCAAAACCCGGAGATGCAAAACTGGCCGATTTAGACGGTGACGGAAAAATTACCGCGAACGATCGGACGGTGATGGGTACAAAAATCCCAAAATATACCCTGGGTTTCGGTAATGATTTTACCTATAAAAAATTTAATCTGTCTTTCTTTATGAACGGGGCATTTGGCGTGACCAAAGAAGACAATTTTACAAATGTAGAGCGTTTCATACCGGGCAGTGGAGCCAACTATCTTTCGGATATGGACTACTGGACACCCGATAATCCGAGTCAGGATGTACCATCTCCCGGCTATATACCGGTGAATACCCACAAGTATTATATTAATGCTGCGTTTTGGCGCATTAGGGATCTGACTTTAAGCTATACCTTCAGCGGAGAGCAACTGGATAAATTGCACATCGGCAGTATTCGCACGTTTATCAACGCGCGTAACTTATATACCTTCACCAAGGTAAAAGGATATAATCCAGAAGCTTTAAGTGTTAATACGGCAACCGGAAATCCAACAACAACAAATATTTTATCGCCTTATCCGGTCGCTCGCGTATTTTCTTTAGGTGTAAATGTTCAATTCTAAATTCAAGATGAAAGTAATACATAGACTAGTATATAGCGCATTGCTGCTCTCAGCAGCCAGCAGTTGCAAAAAGGATTTTCTCGATGAGGATACCAGTGGGTTTTTATCTCCTGATAATTCGTATACGACCACGGCAGGATTTGAAGCTGGATTAAATGGTCTGTATGCCTATGCCCGGTTAGAGTTTCAAACCTGGAATAATGATTTGTTTTCGCAAGGTGCGACACCGCAGGAAGCATTGCAAGTAGGAACTGATATTGTAACGACCAAATCCAATGGACCTGACGGTTCGCTGATTCCTTTTGCACAGTATACGCTCGACAATGCCTCCAGTTATGTGCGCAATTATTGGAGGTTTGCTTACGGTTTAATAGGTAATGCCAACAGTATTATCTATGCATTGGATCATCACGACATTGTATGGGACGACCCGGCGAATGACCCCAATCGTGTACGCGCTACCGCTCTGTTTTTTCGAGCGTATGGTTATCGTTACCTCATCAACTTATATGGGGATGTACCGTGGGTAGAGGAGATTTCATCCGATCCTCGAACAGATTTTACACGTACCCCTCGTGCTGAAGTGGTGCAACACATGATAGACGATTTGAAATATGCATCGGCTAATTTACCGGAGAATCCAGACGCGATTGAAGACGGCAAGCTTACGAAGTGGGCAGCATTGCATTATCTCGCAGAAGATTATTTAGTAGCCCGGAAACCCGATTCAGCGATCATTGCAGCCAAACAGGTTGTGGAATCGGGGTACTATACGCTGAATAGAGAGCGATTTGGTGCGGAGAAAGATCAAGGAGGAGACGTTTTCCATGATCTATTTATCGAACATAACCAAAATAGAAAGTCGGGTAATCGGGAAACCATATGGGCAATTCAACTGGAGTATAATACACAAGGTGGAGGCGACTTGTATACGGACTGGAGCAAAAGAGCATGGGTACCCTTTTATGCCAACGTAGGAGGTTTTACCTTGGCTGACTCGCTAGGTGGACGTGGCCTTGGACAAATTCGACCTTTCGATTGGTGGCTCAACAGCTACGAAACAACTGACATCCGTAATTCGGAGTATAATATAAAACGGAATTGGTATTACAATGATCCTACTTCTGCTTTATATGGTCAAAAAGTTACGATTACTCAACAAATGATCAATTCAGGAAATTTATTTCCTACCACGACAAAATTCTTTTATGGTAAAACTGCAGATAACCCGGCTTTTGAGGGAAACATGAAAGATCGAGTAAAAATACGGTTAGCAGAGACCTACCTATTATTGGCAGAAGCCTATCTGCAACAGAACAATCTGCCGGCAGCGGCACAAGCTGTTAACGAAGTTCGAAGTCGGGCGAATGCCAGTATTGTTTCCCCCTCAGCAATGAATGTTGATTACCTGCTAGATGAAAGAGCTCGCGAACTAATTGGTGAGGAAATGCGCAGAATAACACTTTCCCGATTCGGGCAACAGGTTTTCCTTGATCGTGTAAGGACTTTAAATGAGCAATCCAGATCGCTTATTCAAGATTATCACGTTCTTTGGCCTATTCCGCAGGAAGTAATAGATGCGAACAGTGGAGCCGAATTTCCGCAAAACCCGGGCTATAATTAAACCAATAAAAAAGTATTAATCGTTCGGTGCGAATTGGTATAAATGATTTGCAGAGCAAGTTATTTATACCCAGGCGTTACGTGAAACATTAGACTTATTGGCTCATAGCGAAAAGGTTGTCGTAATCTGCGCAACCGATTGATTTAGCCTGTCAGTTGTTTAAGCAAAGATTCCTGTTTATCTTGTGAAGAAAGAATTAATCACATTAAAAATCTAAAAATTATTCAAAAGAAGGGAATACCACGATACATACATCGGTGTTCATATACAAATGCATATGCAGCAATTTTTTAAATACGTTTCCATTGGAATCTGTTGTACCATTATCTTTGGGTATTTCACTGTTCAGGCACAGGGTGGTAGACAAGTGATTCCTTTCAACGATCACTGGCAATTTAAAAAAGGTGCCGCTGATTACAGCAAAGAAATTGATTTTACGAGCGCCGATTGGGAATACATTACTGTTCCGCATACTTATAATCGAACGGATATGCAGCTTGACAAAAACTTTTATGCCGGAGATGCTTTTTATCGGAAGGCGTTTAAACCCGACCCTGCATGGAAGGAAAAACGAGTCTTCCTGCGGTTCGAAGGCGTGGGCTCGGTTGCAACAATTTATATGAACGGCAAATACCTTTGTACACATAAAGGAAGCTATGCAGCTTTTGCTTTTGAAATCACCAATTCAATCGATTGGAAGGAAGAGAATATCTTACTGGTAAAAACAAATAACGAAGCAAGAAAGGATGTATTGCCCATAAACCAGTTCTTATTTCCGATATACGGAGGTATTTACCGACCTGTTAGCATGATCATTACAAATCAGGTCAATATCAGTACAACGGATTATGCTTCACCCGGCATCTATATCCGTCAAAAAAACGTTTCGGCTGAGCAGGCGGACATTGTGGTAGAAGCCAAATTGGAGAATAGGAAAAAAACACTGAAAAACATTACGGTGCAAACGACGGTGAAGGATGCAAACGGCAGACAGGTTTTACAGACAAAGAAAGAAGTAGCAGTAAGTCCACAAGGGATGACAGTCGTAGAACAGCCTTTCTCCATTCAAAGACCACACTTGTGGAAAGGAGTAAAAGATCCCTATTGCTATACCTTAACAACCAGTCTATTAGCCGATGGAGAGGAGCTAGATGCAGTTAAGCAGCCATTAGGTATAAGGTATTTTGAGCTGAGAGCTGGTGAAGGGGTGTTCTTAAATGGAGAAAAATATCCCATGTATGGTGTTACCAGGCATCAGGATCGCTGGGAACATGGCAATGCATTAAGTCATGAACAACACCTGGAGGATATGAACTTGATCAAGGAAATGGGGGCTACGACAATTCGTTTGGCGCATTACCAGCAGGCAGAAGATATGTACGCTTTGGCGGATAGTATAGGATTTCTCATCTGGGCGGAGATTCCTTTTGTCAACAGCACTTCCCTGACCGAGGGGGAGAATGCCAAGCAGCAAATGACAGAACTCATTCGCCAAAACAGAAACCACCCCTCTATTTATATTTGGGGAATGCATAATGAAGTTTATTCAAAAACAAGGGACGAACATGTGCCGGTTTTAACAAGGGAACTGAACGATATCGCCAAAACGAACGATCCCGATCGGCCTACTGCAGCTGTAAGCGGTTATGGCGAAATGGGAAGACCTGCAAATTTGGCGGGCGATGTGCAAGGGATGAATCGTTATTATGGCTGGTATGAAGGGGAAATTGGCGATTTGGAATCATGGGCAAGCGGATTGGAAAAGGAGTATCCACAATATAAAGTGATGTTGACGGAGTATGGCGCTGACGGAAACATAGATCAATCTTCGGAAATACTGCCTTCGGCAAAAGATATCAATCCGGTAAGCGGTGAATTCTTCCCTGAAAACTATCAAACAGAAACGCATATAAAACAATGGGCAATTATCGAAAAACATCCTTATATTTTAGCTTCTTATCTATGGAATGCCTTTGAATTTGCAGTACCTATGTGGAATCGCGGAGGCGTCAATGCACGTAATCTAAAAGGACTTATCACCTTTGATCGGAAGCGAAAAAAAGATAGCTTTTATTGGTACAAGGCCAATTGGAATCCGGAGCCAATGATTTATATTGCTAATAGAAGAGATAATAAACGTAAAGAGGAAATTACCCATATACAAGTCTTTTCTAATCTAACAAAAATTTCGCTTTCCGTGAATGGACAATATTATGTAGGAAAACAAGGGGTAAATAAACAACATTGGCTGTTCGACAAAGTGAAATTACAAAAAGGTATGAATGAAATAGAAGCAATAGGTGAAAGCAGGGAGAAAATTCTAAAAGATGCGATCGTGTGGGATTTGGTTGATTAGCCAATGTAATAATTAGCCGATTAGCTAATTATAATTTGTAACAACCGAAGGAGGTGTGAACGGCTGATAACCGATTTCTGATAGCTGATAATAACTTACAACGATATGATAAACCGACTTTTAACTTGGATTGTGCTTTTAGCGCTAACGCTTCCCGGTTACGGACAACAGCATTGTCCGATTATTCCCGCACCGCTAAAAGCGAATCTTCAGGCGGGAGCATTTATCTTGGATATGAATACACCTTTGTTGGTGGAAGATCCTGCATTAGCGGATGTCGCTTCTTATTTGCAACAGGAGTTGCTGCGTTTGAAGCTTTTGCCTTTAGCTACAAGTCGCAAAAAAATGTCAAATACTGCTGCCATTCATTTAAGATTGGCTGAAAAGAAAAACAATGCGGAAGAAGCTTATCGCTTAATGATTACCGAGCGAGGTATCTCCATTGAAGCTGGCTCGGTGGCTGGAGTCTTTAATGCAGCTTCCAGTTTAATGCAGCTGGTTGCTAATATCGATGTAAATAGGAATAAGATTTTAATCCCGGCTTGGCAAATCGAAGATGAACCTGCATATCCCTGGCGTGGATTGATGTTGGATGAATCACGTTTCTTTATTGGCAAAGAAAAGGTGATGGATTTAATCGACTGGATGGCCTTTTATAAATTAAATAAGCTGCATTGGCATCTAACGGATGAACCTGCTTGGCGACTGGAAATCAAAAAATATCCTAAACTAGCGCTGATCGGAGGGATTGGTGATCACAATAATCCGCTGAAACCGGCGGCTTATTATACACAAAGAGAGATTGCGGAGGTAATTGACTACGCTAGTAAGCGGAATATTCAGGTGATTCCGGAAATTGATATGCCTGGGCATGCTACCGCTGCCAATAGAGCTTATCCGAAATATAGTGGTGGTGGTAGCGATCAGCATCCCGATTTTACCTTTGATCCGGGAAAAGAAGAGACCTATGCCTATTTATCAGCGATCCTTCGTGAAACAAAGGCCTTATTTCCGGTCGATATGCTGCATCTCGGAGGTGATGAAGTGAGTTTCGGATCGGATAAATGGATGCAAAATGAAGGGATTAAGAAAATGATGAATCAGCATCATCTACAGAACCTAAAAGATGTGGAACGCTATTTTATGGAACGGATGGCCGATTCCGTTTACCAGCTTCAGGCAAAATTATTGGTATGGGATGAAATGGCTGATATTAATTTACCAAAGGATCGTACCATTATATGTTGGTGGCGGCATGATAAACCGGAACAATTGCAAAAATCACTGGATAAAGGCTATCAAACGATTCTTTGCCCACGCTTACCCTTTTATTTTGATTTTGTGCAAGACAGCAGCCATCGTGCGGGAAGAAAATGGGGAAAGTTATACAGCTCCCTCAGGGATGTTTATACATTTTCTGCAGACAGTCTTGTTTCAAATGCAGAACAAAGAAAACTGATCTTAGGTTTACAAGCGAACCTTTGGACTGAGACCGTTACCAATTTAAATCGAGTGGATTATCTGCTTTTCCCACGCTTGGCCGGTTTAGCAGAAGCTGCTTGGAGTAGTAGGGAGGTAAAAAACTACCGCTCTTTTGAGGAGCGTTTAAAAGAACATCTCCAGCTATACCGAAAACAAGAGCTCTATTTTTACAACCCGTTTCAGCCAGATGAGATCCCGGAACCGGTTTATTTTAAGAAAGACCGTAAAGACTTAAACGCGAAGGAGAATTAATAATTAGCCAATTTTACAATTAGCCAATTAGCAAATGATCACATTGGCTAATTAGAAATCGATCATGAAAAAACGAACATACATCACTTTATTTCTGTTTATAGGAACGTTTCGTGTCTTAATGGCACAATTTCCCGGTGCGGTTGAAAAAAGATCCTCGATAGCGCTAGAACACGGCGCACATCGTTTAGGTAAACGGACCGACGCTCAAATGGAAATGTGGAGAAATTATGGATTGGGCCAATTTATACATTGGGGGCTTTATGCCATTCCCGGCGGACATTGGAATGGCAAGTATTATGCCGGTGCTGCCGAATGGATTCGTTCTTGGAAAGAGATGCCAAAAGATGCCTATGATCATCTTTACAAGCAATTTAATCCCAAACAATTTGATGCGAAGGCTTGGGCGGCACAAGCGAAAGATATGGGCGCTCGTTATGTCATTATCACCACAAAGCATCATGATGGTTTCTGCCTTTGGCCAAGTCAGTACACCGATTATACGATTGCCCATTCACCTTATAAAAAAGACGCGCTGAAAGAGATTGTAGCGGCTTATGATGCCGTAGGGATCGATGTGTACCTCTATTTTTCAATCATCGATTGGCATCATAAAGGCTATCGTTCGGATGTGCCGAAAACGCCGGAGGAAAAACAGGCGTATGAAGACTTTAAGAAATTTACTGCTAACCAGTTGAAAGAGTTGTTAAGCAATTATCCCAGTACGAAAGGTTTATGGTTTGACGGAAGCTGGGATAAAGCATGGGTTGAACAGGCTGCCTTTGCAGATAGTTTGGAAGCTGAGCTTCGCGCAATGCGTCCCGGCCTGATTATCGGAAGCCGTTTTCGGGCCGATGAATTTGGTAGAAGACATTTCGATAGCAATGGTGATTTGATGGGAGATTATGAACAAGGTTGGGAACGTAAGCTGCCTGCCACCATTGAAGATGTACATGGTAATGACTGGGACTGTGTAATGACCGTGCCCGAAAATCAATGGGGTTACCATTCGGAATGGAGAGGTCATGTGAAGACCAGTACGGAGTTGATAGAGATGATGGCTAAGTCAGTATCTCTTGACGGAAATTTCGTGCTCAATTTCGGCCCGGATGGGCAGGGGGCAATCCGGGTCGAAGAAACAAAGCTGGCCAAAGAAATTGGGGAATGGATGAAGGTGAATCACGAAGCTATCTATGATTGTGGTTATGCTGACTTGGAAAAACAAGACTGGGGGTATATTACGAGGAGTAGAAAATCAGGTAAATATTACCTGATTATTTTCAATACACCCGTTTCCGGCGCGTTAAGGATCAAAGTGGCTTCAGGTGCGGGTATCGCAAAACTTTATGATCTTGCGAATAAAACGACGACTTACAATCCGGAGGAAATACATCGCAGTAAAGTGGAAGGGGACGAATATTTTATTTACCTGAAAGAGCGTCTGACTGAGCCAAAAGTTATTGTATTAGAAACGAATGAAAAAGAGCAAGATAGTGATGTATTATATGAAAAGGCGAAAACATAGTTGCTAGCACTTATCAATAAACTCGCTGTATTATTTTCTTGTCCTAGGTTAAGTTTTTTGAACAATGAGATGCCGACTTTTGTATCATAAGATAACAGAAAGGACAAAAACATGAGCAATCAAATAAAAGGCATACATCACATCACTGCAATCGCAGGCAATGCAAAAAAGAATTATGATTTTTATACACGGGTATTAGGTTTAAGACTCGTAAAGAAAACGGTGAACTTCGATGACCCTGAAACGTATCACTTTTATTATGGAGATAAAGTTGGTACGCCAGGTAGTATTTTAACCTTTTTTCCTTGGGGTGGAATTTCGGCTGGAAGACGCGGGACACGTCAGGTGACCGAAATCGGTTATGCCGTGCCTGAAGGGAGTTTGGATTTCTGGATGAAACGTTTCGACGCCAATAATGTAACTTATAACAAGGTGGCCGAAAAATTCGGTGAACAATATCTTACCTTTTTAGATCCTGATGGGCTCAAGTTTGAATTGACCGTTCCGAAGAAGGAGGATACACGCCAGCCTTGGACTACAGATGAGGTGAGCGGATTCGTAGCGACAAAAGGCTTTCACCATATTACAATCACAACGAATAAAGCCGAAGCTACTGCAAATGTGCTAACAACTATATTGGGCTATCATTTAGCCGAGCAGCATGTTAACCGTTTTCGTTTCATTACCGATCATGCTGCACAAGCCAATATTGTCGATTTGGTTGAAGCACCGGGTGAAAGTGCTGGACACGTGGCTGGAGGTTCAGTGCATCATGTGGCGTTCCGTGTAGAAAATGAGGAAGTGTTAATGTATTACCGTCAGAAAGTGCTGGAAGCTGGTTTACAGATTACAGAAAAGATAGATAGAAATTATTTCTATTCACTCTATTTCCGGGAACCAGGAGGTGTACTTTTTGAGATCGCAACAGACAATCCGGGCTTTGCCACGGATGAAACAGTGGAAGATTTAGGTAAAGGATTGAAATTGCCTTCACAATATGAACCCTATCGGGAACAATTGGAAAAAGTGCTTCCTTCTTTGGTATAAGCTGAGGAAGGTATTGGGTTTAGGGTATAAGGTGTACGCTTTAAACTCCTGTAACCGCCGCTGCCCGTGCTACGGCTAAATTCATAACTCATCGTTCAAAACTCATCATTTAATAACATGTACACACACGATAAACAATTTATAAAGGCAGGAAAGCCGTTCAATGAAACGGATAAAGCGATTGTTTTGATTCACGGCCGGGGCGGGCATGCGGAGGATATGATATCACTTGGTCGCTTTTTGAAGCTGGGGAATATGGCAATTTATGCCCCTCAAGCTACTAATAATAGCTGGTATCCCTACAGCTTTATGGCTTCTGAACAAGATAATCAGCCCGCGCTCGATTCGGCAATAGCCACCATTGGAGAAGCCGTAGAAGAGCTTAAAGCAAATGGTATTCAAGAGGAGCAGATTTATTTTCTCGGTTTTTCGCAGGGAGCTTGTTTAACCCTTGAATATACAGCAAGGCATGCGAAGAAGTATGGCGGTATTATCGCTTTTACCGGTGGTTTGATTGGAGAGCAATTGATTCGGCAACGTTATCAAGGAGATTTTCAAAATACGCCTGTTCTAATCACAAGCAGTGATCCTGATCCGCACGTACCTGTTTCACGTGTAACAGAAACTGTTAGTCTTTTAGAAGAACTTGGTGGACAGATAACCTTGCAGCTCTATAAAAACAAAGCGCATAGTATTTCAAGAGAAGAGCTTGATTTGGCAAATAGATTGCTTTAAGAAAACGCCTAAGAAGACAATAACAAATTGGTTATAAACGCAATCGATTGCGTTTATAACCAATTTGTTATTGTCGTTTTTATCGCTTAACATTGATTTCATATTTAGTTCGTTAATAGCGAGGCTGACCAATAAAACCGAGAACTAAGGGACAATTACAGCGTAAAGGAGAAGTACTTTTTAACCGGGTATACTATGAATAGGATGTCACCTGATGAAGTAAAAGAATGGTTTGATCTATATTATGCTAGATTATGCACTTTTGCTTTTCGTTTAGTAAATTGTCGTGAAACAGCACGTGATTTAGCACAAGATGCTTTCGTTGTCTTAATGGAGAACGGACTGCGTATAGCAGGTGGCAACGATGTTATAAAGAGCTATCTTTACAGCACAGTAAAACATGCAGCCTTAAATCGTGTAAGACATCAGCAGATTGTTACGCGCGTTCACGAGCAATATCCCTTGGATGAAATGGAGGAGGCGAAAGTGTTGCAAGCAATGGTAAGGGCGGAGGTTGTTGGTGAGTTATTGGCGGCTCTTAATACCTTACCGGAAGGCTGTGCTACTATCTGCAAAATGGGGTATCTGGAAGGTATGAAAAACTTCGAAATAGCAGAAGCATTGAATATTAGCATCAACACAGTGAAAACGCAAAAGCAACGTGCACTCATGTTATTGAGAGATAAATTGTCGCCGCAGGCTCTATCGGTAATCCTCTATTTGTTTTTAAATAATTGATCTGATAAACAGTTATTTATCGCTCATTTTTCTTTTTTTTAAAAATCTTTTCACCCCTTTTTACTATTCAGGTTCCTTAGAAAGAAAGAAGCCTAGCAGGTTTATGAGTAAGGAACAATTTGCGCTGGCAAAGCTCATCGCCAAATATCTACAGAAGACACTCAGTGTGGAAGAAGAAACTGCTTTGTCCAATTGGGCCAAAGAGGATGAGCATGTAGCGGCTTTGCTGCAACAATACAAGGAAAGTGAGATACTTGCCGAAGATATCGCCGTGATCGAAAGCATCCATAAGGAATCGGACTGGGATCAGGTGATGCGAAAGTTTGCGGCCGTTACCACGGAGCGAAAATCAATCAGCTGGCTCAGGCAAAGATGGTTACGGGTTGCCGCCATTTTATTGTTGTTTTGCGGCGTAGCGTGGTGGCAGATTAAAACCAATCAGTCGGAAAGAATCGTTCCTGACCATCGTTTTGGATATCATAATGATGTACTTCCGGCAAGTAAAAAAGCAACATTGACTTTTTCCAATGGGAAAATGGTTATGCTTAGAAGTGATTCCCTCCATTTTCAAAATGACAAAACTTGGTTGGGGGATAAAGTAATTTCACCTACCGAATATGAAAATCAAAAAATAGCACTAAGCCTCAATCAAATTCATGTCCCAAAAGGGGGGACTTTTCAAATGACTTTGCCTGATGGGACAGATGTGTGGTTAAATGCCGAAACGACGCTGGCGTTTCCACAGAAGTTTAAAGAGACGGAGCGAACCGTACGATTAATTGCGGGTGAAGCCTACTTCGAGGTGGCTCCAAAAAAGCAATCTCCTTTCTTCGTGGAATTAGGGAACATGCGTGTAGAGGCTTTAGGCACGGCTTTCAATATCAATGTACAGTCGGATAAACGTATAAAAGCTATTCTGACAGCAGGAAGGATCAGTGTACAGAATGGGCAAGAGCAAAAAACGATCGAACCGGGTTATGCCGTTTGTCTCATGGAAGGAAAACTTGTGGTTCAACAAGCGGATGTAGAAGAGGCACTTTCGTGGAAGGAAGGCTATTTCTATTTCAAGGGTAAAAACTTAAACGAAATATTAGAGGAAGTGGCAAGGTGGTATGATGTGGATGTAGAATATCAAAGCGATATCACAAAAAAAAGATATGAAGGAGGCATCAAACGGGATGTTACTTTGGGTAATGTCTGTAAGATGTTAAGCGATTTAAGCGGTCATCAGTTTGTGATTGATGGTAGAAAACTAATTGTAACCTAACCTGAAAGGAGCGCCTATGCATTAGATTGACAGCACCATAAGTATGCAAAAAAACCGGAAGTACTGGCATACCTCCGGGAATACAATAAGGCATACGTGATTCGTGTAAATATTTCGATAACCTTAATTAAACAAATTTATGGATAAATTCCGTATTGACCAATACCGGAATCGGCATGGTTATGCATCAACCTTCATAAAAAATCTTATTATCATGAAGTTAACATGTATCTTGATGTTAGCTTGCGGCCTCGGAGTGCATGCTCATGCACTGGCCCAAAAGGTAACACTTAATCGCAAAGATATTTCGCTGGAAGAGCTCTTCAAAGAGATCAGAACACAAACCAATTATCGTTTTCTATATGAAGAAGGTTTACTGGATCATAGTTCGAACGTAACCGTTATCAAAAAAGCGACGCCATTAGAAACCGTATTGCAAGAAGCGTTAACGGATCAAGGGTTCGTCTTTCAGATATACGAGGGAACGGTCATTGTAAAAAGGCGAAAAGTAACCCTTGTTCAACCAAAACAGCATGCTGTTTCAGGAATGGTGCGTGATGAACGTCATCAGCCCTTCGCCGGAGTTTCGGTTCGAGTAATAGGTACGAATTATACCACGGTAACAAACAACAGAGGTGTGTATGAAATTAATGCTTCGATGGGTGATAGCATTCGCTTTTCCTTTGTGGGCTATAAAACGAAAACATTGCCGGTCAAAGGTACTTCGTTCAATGTATCACTTCAATTAGATGAGGGACAAGGCCTGGATGAAGTGGTTGTTGTTGGTTATCAGCAACAATCGTTACGAAAAACGACCAGTGCGGTACAGGTTGTTTCGGGAAAGCAGATTGAGAATTTGCCCGCTCCAAGCTTTGAAGCGTTGTTGCAAGGTAGAGTGGCGGGCGTGAATATCCAAAACTTTTCAGGCGCCCCGGGTGTGCGTAATACGTTCACTGTTAGAGGGAACTCAACCATCTCTTCTGGATTTAATACAGATGACTTCGATCTGGCAAGAACGATGAGTACACCCTTGTACATTATTGACGGGATTCCTTTGACGATTACAGATTTAGAGGGATCCTCTACTACCGGGACAAATTACTTGGCAGGTATTAATGTGAACGATATTGAAACGATTGTTGTACAAAAGGACGCTGCTGCGACTGCGGTTTGGGGTTCTCGTGGTGCGAACGGGGTTATTGTAATTACGACCAAAAAGGGGAGTCAGGGAACGCCGCAGATTCGGGTGTCTGCTTACAGCGGTATTACACAACGACCGGAATTGCAACGTACTTATGCTGGGGCAGAAGAACGGCGTCAAAAAATGGGTTTATTGACAACCTATGGCAGTCATGCACAGCTTCAAAATATACCTCAAATGTTGACAGACAGTTTGAATCCGTCTTATAATAATGCGACCGATTGGCAAGACCTTTTTTACCAAACGGGTATGCTGCAAAATTATGATGCAAATATTTCGGCAGGTAGTGATATCATGAATTATCGACTTTCTTTAAACCATTATAATGAAGAAGGAATCATCCGTAGTACCGGTCTGAAACGATATGCTTTACGGGGAAATTTTGATTTTCGTCTATCACCGAAATTGAATTCCAATTTGATAGTCTCTGCATCAAGAACGGATAGGTTACGCGGTTTAGGTAGAAGTCGTGGGCTCGTAGACGAAAATCTTCCCGTTAACCCCGCTCAGTTACCAGCTTCATTTGTACGATTAGATCAGGCAGATTATGATTTTTATTATGGCTTATATGACAAATTACGGGACAAAAATGTTTCGGATGCCTTCAGTTTGTACTCGCAGACAAACCTCCAACTTGCAAAAGGATTGAGCTATTCCTTTCAAGGTTCAATTTCTACCAATGTGGATAGTAGGGATCGCTTTTTTCCGGCGGAACTGGACGCGAATGGTGTGTCGAATGCTTTCAGCAATGCCTCTCGATACAACTCGTATTATCTGGCCAATGTGTTGACTTATACAAACACCTGGAATGACCGGCATAGTTTAACCGCTACTGCCATGCAGTCGTTCCAATATGATCAGAAAAAACGCACTTACGTTAGTGGTAATAATGTGCCAACCGATGATATTCAGGTCGTGCAGGGAATTGCGCAGCGGGATTTGACGGGCCTCTCTGATTTTCAGGAATCGGGCCTTCTTTCGTATTTGGGACAAGTAGCTTATGATTATAAAGGTAAATATTTACTAAGTGCTTCGCTTCGTGCCGACGCTTCTTCGCGTTTTGGGAAAAATACAAAATGGGGATATTTTCCAGCAGCTTCTTTAGGTTGGGTGGCCTCCGATGAAGATTTTATGAAAGATATTACCTGGATGAGTTTGTTGAAGTTTAGAGCAAGCTATGGTTTATCAGGGACATTACCGGAGAACTTTTATGCACCGTTCAATGTATGGGAAGTTTCAACGGCAACTTACGATGGGGTTACCATGGCGAACCCAAGTTTTACAAGCCCTATTACACAACCCGATTTAACATGGAATAAATCCCGACAGCTCAACGTTGGTGCCGATGTTTATCTTTTTAATAGTAGATTAAATGTAACCATCGATGCTTATCGAAGAGAAACGATTAATCCAATTATGGGTTTCCCTTACCCCTTTTACACGGGCTTTACTACACTTACCTATAACGTACCGCTGAATATTCTTAATGAGGGTATCGATCTTTTAATTCAGACCAAAAATTTACCTAGTACAAGCAAGCTGCAATGGAATACAAATTTTAACCTAAGTTATAATAGAAACCGATTGGCTTCCTTGCCTAACGGTAATCGGGGTTTTTATCAAAGTTCACAAGGTTATAACCAGTCTTTGCTATTTAACGTCGGTAGCGCAGTCTATACCTGGGGACAAATGATTTATCAGGGGATTTATTCTCATTTGGATCAAATTCCCATTAATCCAATTACCGGTGAGAAACTTACCTATTGGACCGGTAATCGCCAAGTCGTGCCCGGCGATCCGAACTGGTTTGATGTAAATGGCGACTATGATGTTTGGGATCGCCAGGATCTGCAACCGACAGGAAATCCTAATCCAAGTTTTACAGGCGGGCTTTACAACGAATTTAGCTATAAAAATTTCTCGCTTTCTGCTTTGTTTACGTTTACATTGGGAAGAGATATCATTAATAATTTTATGTCCAACCAATATGCGGGGGTATGGAATTATGGTAATATCAATGACTTCGCAAATAGACGCTTGCCTGATTTTGATGATGTGAATTACTGGACTCCCTCAAAAGCGCAAGATCCAAATTACCAAGCAGATTTTCCATCCTTAAATCCTTACAGCAATAGCTATTATCAATTTCTTCCATTCAGTACCATGTGGAACGAAAACGGCAATTTTGTGCGCCTGAAAACGATCAGTCTTGGTTATAATTTCGAAGGAAGCTTATTGCAACGCTGGGGGATAAAGCGTGCACGACTTTATAGCATGATCGATAATGTTTTTATCATTCAATCATCGTCCGTGCCCGATGCGGAGTTGGTTACACCACAGGGTGAATATAGCGGAGGCGCATATCCATTGCCCAAAAAATATACCCTGGGATTGGAAGTTACCTTTTAGTTCACAAAAAAGACCATGATGAAAAAAATAGTGTATAATATGAAACTGATGTGCTTATTGCTGTTAAGCTTAAGCAGTTCTTGTCAAAAATACTTAAATCTAGCGCCTATAAACGCAACTTATGATGAAGTATTCTGGGTGAACGGATCCAATGTCGAGAAAGCCTTGGCCGGTGCCTATGGTATGTTACGTGAAGCCTTCCGACTGGATCGAAGTTATTTTATTACAGGAGATCTTGCCGGTGACAATTTTTTAATGGGAGCCGATCTATGGAATTACCAAAGCTTCAAAGACGAAGATGGTGGATTGCGGCTGTCAAATGCGTCCTATTTGGAAGGTTCGGTACATAATTGGACACGATTTTACGCCATTGTCAACCAGTGCAATCTAATAATAGAAAATATCAATAACATTGACATTGCTAAGTTTAGCGGTGGAGAGACACAAAAGAAGCGTCTGGAAGGGGAGGCGCGATTTTTACGGGCTTATACCTATTTTTATATTGCCCGTACCTGGGGCGATCCGGTTTTGGTTAAGGAATCTTTCGCTGATCCTGGGAATGTTCCCTCCTTAGGCAGATCACCGGAAGCGGAAACCTTGGATTTCTGTATGGATGATCTACAGACTACCTTGGATTTACTCGATAATAGTGCAGCTACTACACATGCTAATCTTGGCGCAGTACAAGCATTAATGGCTCAAATTTATGCATGGCGCCATGATTATGCGAATGCAGAAAAATTTTGTGACGAGGTGATCAATGGGGGTAACTATGCATTAGAAAATATTGAAACCTACAAGAATATTTGGACGGGTAATTCGAATGAAAACATCTTTGAGCTTTTCATGCAATTTGATCCCGTAAGTAATGAGGCAACAAATGGCTTTTTTAACCTGTTCTTAACGGAACCTTATATAAAGAACCGCCAGATAGCCGCTGTCTGTTATATTGGTGAAAAGATAATCAATAGTTTTCCTTCAGGTGATTTGCGTTTCCCAAAAATAATAGCGCCCGTATTTGGGGAGAGCAATTATATTTTGATAAAATATGATAAGGTGGACTATTATGATCCAAACAATGAAAACACTTATGTGGTCAGCAATAACTTGGTGCTGATGAGATTAGCGGATATACTATTGCTCCGGGCAGAGGCGCGCCTTGCGAATGGGAACGTTGGGGGAGCACTTACGGATTTAAATGCTATTAAAACAAGAGCGGGATTGCCCAGCTATGGGGGGAGTGGTGAATTACTGGCTGAGGAAATCTTAGATGAACGGAGAAGGGAGTTAATTGGTGAAGGCACTTTTGCCTATGATGCTATCCGAATGCAGCAGTTGGAGCGCGTGTTCCCGAATTCATATACGAAAGCAAGAATCGAACAAAAGGGATATTATTGGCCGCTGGACTTAAATACTTTGTTGCCACAAGCGCCCTTATTGACGCAAAATGATTGGTGGAGGTCTAATAATTAATATGAACCAAATAAGTAATTTATGAATACGAATTTCAAGTTTCTTTTAATCCTTGTTGGCTTTCTGTTGAGCCTCCAGTCGTGCAAAAAGGATGATTATTTTATCGGTGGAAACTTACACGATCCCAACGTTCATATGAGCACATACGATTTTCTGAAGAATAATAACAGGGGGCTTTTTGATACGCTACTCATGGTTATTGATGCGGCCGGGTTAAAGGAGAAAATCAATCAGACCGACATCACCTTTTTTGCACCTACTGATTATTCGATTAACAGTTATTTAAGTTTAAGAGCCCTGGAAGAACAGGAAATAGACCCTTTTAGAAAATGGACGATCGATTCTTTATTAAAGTATGAAATCGAGAAGGTTCGAGATTCTATCGATATCTATATTGTTCCCAATCGTATTGCCTACGCGGATTTAAGTCAGAATGGCATTTTATTTCAGACCGCGAAAGCTGGCGCGCGTGCGGTAATCTCCTATGAGTCTACAGACGATCCTGCCCTAGGCTATAATGAGAATAGTTCTGTATTGCCACAGGTAATGTATTATACTTTTTTATATAAACCCATAACACCGCCCATTATTGCAAGTGAAATCAGTGGCTCAGATGGGGCAAGGACGATTGTGCAAACCTCGGGGATTATTTCGACCACCGGAAATGTGAATGTCTTGAGCAATGCCCACATATTATTTTTCTCAAAACCAAAGTTATAAAAGATGTTGCACAGTAAAATAACGAAGCTTGGTGTGATTTTTACCATTATGATCATCACCTATACGGGATGTAAAAAAGTTCCGAATGGATACTTAAGCGATATTATCCGTTATACAGAATATCCGGTTATTATACAGAAAGGGCGCGTAAAGCTAAGTACACCTTTGCTTTTGGAAGGATCCAGTCAACCCCTTCAAGTGAAATTACTTCATATATATGATCAGTCGACCGGCAATTTAGTGGATGATATTTTTGCGAAAGAATTTCCTGTAAAGAAATGGACGGCACTTTACGATCCCAAAAGTGACACGACCTTAGCCTTGATCGCTGCGAAACAGAAGGATACGCTTATGAAAGCTATTACGATCAATGAGCGTAGTGGGCAATTAGAATCCAACATAAACACAAGGGAGTTACCCACGGGTTCGTATTTATTCGATTTAGCGATAACTAACAGCAATGGGTCCAGGGTTTTCGAGAAGATTGGTCGATTTGATTTAACGGACGCACCCGACTTTGAAATACCGGCAGTTAGAAGTACAGTGGCCATGAAAGTAGGAGAAGAAGGGACCACTAAAACCCTACCGACGGGTACAATTTCTGTTGAAAGAATAGGGGATGCACCGGATAAAATCACGGTGGAGATTGTAGATAAAAATGGTGTTCCCTTCAATCCTGCAAAGGGAGAAATTGCCCGCAGGCCGGCATCAGGTAATACGGGCGGGTGGTTACAAACCATGCAGGATTATTCGTTGGCTTATGAAGCTTTTGAGGATCGTATGGAATTTACCTACGGTGTTGTTCCCTTTCCCTTGAATTCATTGGGCAATGGCTTTAATTATTATTATAGAATTCCGACACAATATGTCCATTTTGACGAGGATTTAGGGCTTGAAGACGATGCTTATTCCTGCAATGCCCGCTTCTCGTTGCGCGTGTTTGTGCCTGGGTCATACAAAGTCACCGTTACCGTCTTAGGCGTGACACATCAATAATAAGAAATATGAACATACGCTCTCCAATATACCTGACTTAACCTGTCACCTGCTTAATGTATGTAAAGTGCTTATTAATGAATGTTTATTTTAAATTTTAAATCATTATGTACCTTCATCAAATTAAAACATTACTGGCCTTATTCGTCTGCTTTTTCGCTTTATATAGTTGTAAAAAGGCAGAAACTCCGCAGAATGAACGTGTTGCGATGGCACAAAAAACAGGTGAATCAACCCTGAATCTGGCCACTATAGGCGCTGCTGTACAGGAGTTTGAAGAGAAAAAGAGTGCTGCTGTTGAAAATACCCGACTGGCGTTAGGATCTTATTGGACTGATTTCGAGCCTACGGGTTTTTACCTCGCGCCCAATACAACATTGCAATTAGATGTGCAACAAGTAACTGGAAATTCGTTGCCGAAGTTATTGATTGGGACCTACTCGCGATATGTTAATAAATGGAATCCCCAAGAAGTTCAGCTTACCACCGGTACAAACACGATCACCGCCGATCAATTCGGCGGGCTTATATGGATACGGTATGGAACTTCGGGGGCGCCTGCCAGCAAGGCAAAAATCACTTTTGTAAGTGGCGCTGTTAGATCGCCGGTATATATTAAGGGCCAAACCACATTAAGCGATTGGGCGAATCAATTGAATACCTATACCAACGCTCCAGATGTGGTCCTGGTGGGTGACCGTGTATACTTTGTATATGCTCGTTCAAGAGCCATTGACACAAAAACGCAAGACAATAATTATGTTCTGGAAAAGGCAGACCAAACAATGAATGTAGAAGACGACTTAAGTGGACTGGATGGATCGGCACCACAACATCAACCAAACGCCAATACTAGGCTGCTTCTGACAGAAACAGATAATTCAGATTATTGGATGGTAGCCACCTATTATCGAACTGCCTATTACACCGATGCAGCACCATACGCCTTCACTCCTTTAATCGGATCAGTAGATGGCTGGGGGCCATGGCATGAATTAGGCCATATGCATCAACAGCAAGCCTGGAAATGGAGTACGCTTGGCGAAGTCACGGTTAATATTTATTCATTGGCCGTTGAACGGGCCATGGGTGTCACACCTTCTCGACTGAAAAGAGACAATGTATGGCCGACCGCACTTAGTTATTTAGCGGATACCAGTGTGAACAAGGACTTTAATGACTCCTCTATGCCTAATGGTGTTTGGGTTCGACTGTGTATGTTTCATCAGCTATGGCTGGCTTATGGCGATTCATTCTACAAACAGCTACATAAGCAAACGCGCATAGAACTTCCTTCGGTAAGCACGGATGCTGAAAAAATGCGTTATTTTATGCTAAAAGCTTGTGCGATCTCGGGGGAAAACCTGAGTAGCTTCTTTAGAAAATGGGGATTCAAAGTAGATGAAAGCGTCTATGCTGAAATGGCTAATTTAGGATTACCGGTACCTGCTACAGATCCAAGCACTTTATCGGAATAAAAAGCAAATCTTTCGGTTTGGTTTATCTAGCCAAACCGAAAGATTCCGAAGTTAATCACCATTTTTTGCAAGTATTTTTGCACTTTCAGCTAATTGTATAAATTCGGCCCGATAGCCTTCTGTATCTGTTCCTTTAGCGGATTTGGCGCGCTTGATAAGTGCGTCATAATCAGCCTCTTGCTTGAAGTTGGAATTACGCAGTAGCATTCCCAATTCAGCAATGGCACTGGCAAATCGGAAATCGTCACTGGTTTTGGTCAGCGACAGGGGTTTATCTAAAATACTTACTTGTTTCATTTTGCTTTTAGCCTCCGTAGGTTCTTTGTACCTAAATTTAACGGTAGCCAGTTCATTGGAGATATTCGTGCTTTTTTCGACTTTTTCCGATTGGTACTTTAGGGGATCTACGCTACCGACATAAGGTTCTTCTGTACCGTAGGGTACAATTTCGTAAAAAGCAGTCACCGTATGTCCGGTACCCATATCACCGCCCAATTTTTGATCATTGTTAAAATCTTCTTGTTCCAATAATCGATTCTCATAACCCAATAAGCGATAAGCCCGTACCGTTCCAGGGTTAAATTCTACTTGCATTTTGACATCCTTAGCGATGGTAAAGAAGCTTGCACCGAATTCGTTTATCATCGATTTTTTTGCTTCCATAATATTGTCGATATAGGCATAATTTCCATGTCCTTTGTTTGCCAAAAGTTCCATTTTGCTGTCTTTTAAATTGCCCATTCCGAAGCCGAATACCGATAAACTCACACCACTCTGTTGCGCCTTCTCGATGAGGCTTTCCATCTCTTCATTACTGGAAGGTCCTACATTAAAATCCCCATCCGAAGCTAAGATAATTCGGTTGTTACCCGCCTTTTTGAAATGTTCCTTGGCTAAACGATAGGCCATTTTCAGACCTGCTTCACCCGCCGTTGAACCACCAGCCTCAAGTTCATCGATCGCATTTTTTATGCGTGTCTTTTCGGCTCCTGAAATACTTTCCAGTTTGATTTGTGCGGTACCGGCATAGGTAACAAGTGCTACATGATCTTCTGCTCGTAATTGGTCTACAAGCATTTTTAAGGAAGCCTTTACCAAGGGTAGTCGATTCGGACCATCCATTGAACCAGACACGTCGATTAAAAAAACGAAGTTGGCAGCGGGAAGCTTTGGAACCTCAATGGCTTTTGCTTTCAATGCGATGCGCAATAAGCGGTGTTGTGGATTCCAAGGGGCTTGTGACAATTCGGTATGAATTGCTACCGGCTCGTTGTCTCGTGGTCCTGACAAATCATACTGAAAATAATTGATCATCTCTTCTAAGCGTACAGCATCTTTAGGAGGTAATTGGCCCATGTGGATAAAACGACGAACGTTGCTGTAAGAAGCACCATCTACATCCACTGCAAAAGTAGATAAGGGTTCTTTTTTAGGATTAAGAAATCCGTTTTCTGTGATTTTCTGATAGTCTTCGGTTGAAGAAGGGTGATTAAAAAGAAACGCGTGACGCCCCTGTAAACCGGGCGAAGCGGCCAACAAAGTTCGTACAGCCCTTTTTTTGACATGTGCATGCTCAGCCACCACGATTTCATCCAATGCGAGGGAAGGACTTAGTCGCACATCGATGTGTTCCTTTGTTCCAATCGGCATGCGTAAACTTTCGAAACCGGATTTAGAAAAAATTAAAAATTGCGCTTGTGGACTTCGTTTGATTTTATATCGCCCCTTTGAATCCGTTAGAGCACGGATATTGGTGCCTTCAATAAGAACCAAAACACCCGCGATCGCCTGTTGATCTTCTTGATTGTAAACAGTGCCACTGACCATCAGTTCTTGACTTGGCTTGAAAGAAAACAAGCTCAAGAGGAGCAAAATTGCTGTTATTCTTGTATTCATAATCGTGAATTTTGCCCAAGGATGCAGCGACAACTATAATTCCATAATTTTTTTTCGGCTGTGGCATAGACCTGTTTTATGCCGGTACTATTTCTACTCAATTACTTCGCTACTTCACTAATTGACAACTTCACTAATCACAAAAAAAAGCATTATTTTAACCCGCAGAATGAATTGGTTTCAACGCTCAAAAAAATCAACTACAGCATTAGACGATGAGTCGCTGTTAACGCGCTATCAAAGCACGGGTGATTTAGCGTTGCTAGGCGAGTTATATGAACGGCATACCGAGATGGTGTATTATGTTTGCTTTCGCTATTTGAAAGATGGGGAGCGGGCGAAAGACGCCGTAATGCAGCTTTTTGAGGAACTGATAATAAAAGTCGAGAAACAAGAAGTTAAGAAATTTGTGACCTGGCTTTATGTGCTGACCAGAAATTTCTGTCTGATGCAATTACGCTCAGAAAAAAAAATGCAATGGGTTTCTATGCAAGAATTTGTGGAATTTCCGGTCGATGTGCATCCTGAGGACCGGGAAGAAAAGGAAACTTCCTTGGTGGCGTTGGAGAAATGTTTGGAAAAGTTACCTGAAAAACAAAAAAAGAGCATCGATCTCTTTTTTCTAAATGAGAAATGCTATAAAGATATTGTGGATATAACTGGGTATTCACTCAATGAGGTTAAAAGTTATATTCAAAATGGCAAGAGGAATTTAAAGAATTGTATGGATAATCATCGTGAAAAAGCATAGGTCCGACATAGCGCTAATTAAAAGGTATCTAAAGGGAGAGCTGAGTGCCAAAGAAATGTATCGTTTGGAACGGCGGGCACAGAACGATCCCTTGCTTATGGATCTATTGCAAGGAATGGAGGAAGGAGATACGCGTATGCATCTTGAAAACTTGTCGGATATTAAAGATCGGATGCGGCGACGTCTTCAGGGCGAAATCACCGAAAACAAGTCGTCGTTGATGTGGTGGATGGCCGCATCTGTAATGGGTGCTCTCGTCTTTGTCGGATATTGGTTTTTGCGCAAAGAACCTATGCTGACGCCAACCCTTGTACAGGAACAAAAAACGATAACGGATTCGCAGCCCGCTATTAAAGCAGATTCCACACCCTTGGTGGCTATGAAACCGGCTAAGGAACGCAAGACAAACCCGCAGAGCCCATCGTCTGTTCGGTCGCGCGCGACGTTGAAAGGTGCACCGGAAGTTTCGCCAAATAAGCGTGGAGAGCAGCAGTTATCAGCTACTAAAGAGAACGAATCAGACTCTTCGTTACATGTTAACGCCAAAACGGCAATCGCAGCTGTGGTGCCTAAAGAAAAACCGACAGCCCGCCCGATGCAGGGGGCTATAGGCGAGGAGAATAGCAAGGAATCGCGAGTAGATGCGGTTGTTGAAAAGGCCGAAATGCCCGAAGTAGCCTATCAAGCATATGCCCGTCGAAATAGGACGCTGGATAGTAATTTGATGGTTGCGCAAGCGACAAATAATGAACTAGAGGAAGTGCTTATCTCAAGCCGTGCCACGCCAAAAGCAAGAAGAACGGTATCATCGAAATTGGCAAGTCGTAAACAGGGTATTTACGTGATGAATGATTCGTTGATGATCCCTTCAGCAAGACTGGTTGCCGAACCACTTATTGGATGGGAGGCTTACGAGAAGTATCTTCAAGAATCGGTAACAACCATGAAAGGTAAAGCAGGTAAGGTAATACTTGTATTTCAGTTAAACAAGGATGGTAAACCGGAAAAGATACAGCTTGTAAAAGGCATCGATTCGGCGCTTGACAAGCGGGCTATCGAAATTCTACAAAATGGGCCTGCGTGGAAAAAGATGGCCGTTGATCAGACAATAAGCATTGATATTCATTTCCAATAAGAGCCTTTATTCTCCTACGAGTGTAGTTAGTTGTTTTGAATGGTTAACACCTGTTGACGTTGATTTCGGAAGATCGTCAGTTTCAAAACGTGTTTAGGCGTTGCTTCGTTGATGATCTGCTCGAAAGTTTGAAATGTGTCTACTTTTTTCCCATTACAACCTATAATAACATCTCCTACGAGTAGCCCCTTATTCAAAAGAGGGGAAGTTCGCTCGATTCCGGCGACTAATATACCGGAAATACCCGGTAAGCCAGCGGCTGACTGCTCACCGAGTGTTTCAATGTTTTTTAAAGTAGCCTGTTGCCATCGAAAGGTCTTTTGTGTATGAGGCGTTTTAGATAGGTGTAACCTAGGTATCGCTTGCTTTTCGACAAGTCTTTTTAAGAGCGGGGAGCGTACACCGACTTCCGGAAAGTTCAGTTGGGCAAACCAAGCCGGTATTGTTCCTGAAGGCTTTAATGTACCATCTAAGACTTTGATCACGTTTGTATCCAATACCTTTCCATGGCTTTCGATTCCCTTCGCTTGATCTGCCTTTAAGTCCGCTTGCGTCATGTACAGGTTGTAATCAACCGTGTCACCCCAAAACTGAATCTGAATGTCCTGATGTGGTCTCATGACTAAATTATCCCTAAATATATCGTGACTATCTTTAAACCACACATGTGGATGGAATCCGTTATTTAGTAAAATGTTATGGTATACCTTTCGATGAAAACCTTCTCTTAGTTTTAGGCCTCCACTGAGGCACAGGTTGTTGAAAATTTCATAATTTGTAGAACCATCATCCAAATCAATATCCCAGCCATGATCACATTGAAACCTATTATCGTGAATCTGTGTTGGACGAATAGCGTCTAGTAATACCCAATTGGGATGTACAGCTGTGATCGAGTCCATTATTTTTCTATTAGGATGCCAGAAACGATCGCGCCCCCAGGAATTGAACGCACCATGATCGCTTGTTTCAAGAACCGTTCGATAGACATCATTAAAGGCAATGACATGTCCTCCCCAAGTACCGTCACCAATATTAATACCTGCTCGGGGAACATCATAAATCGTGTTGTGAATAACCTTTATTTCAGATGCCATTGACAATTGAACACCAGCAACTTGCTTTTCGATGAGTCCGATATGTCGGATCAAATTATCCTGTATGATGCAACCAGCGGGATAGTCATTCGATTGAGGCCCGGGAGCTAGATCCATTTGGTCGGCTGGAACGAAATCTTCATACCGGAAGGAGGGGGAGCGTACTGCCTGAGGATTGCCGACCACATTGATAGCGCCTGCTCCTATATCTTCGATCAAATTATCAGTTATGGTGATGGCGCGATTGTAGTTGCTTAAAAAAAGAGCGTTCCCTCCTAAATGGTAAAATTTATTGTTCACGATCTGGCAATGAACCGCTCCCTCTATTTTTATCGCTCCTTGTCGATAGATGGTCCAGTCGCTACGAAGCAAGGGCTCGGCCGTCTTCATAAACGTAGGTCGTGTATTAATGAAACGAATACCTTCGATGCTGATATCATGAACAGGTTGTTTTTCATGACCAAGAAGGGTGATAATATTTTCCAATTTGGCGGCCTCGAAAACTAAATGGTGAATGTTCTCTCCCTTTTTGGGAAAATAATAGAGGATACGTTCATTCTTATCAAAATACCATTCCTCCGGACTATCTAGCTCTTCGAAAACATTTTCAATGAAACGATAAGTGGCATGCATTTCACTCGGACGGTTATTCTGTTTTCCACCTTCGAGTATTAATGTTCCGTCGGGCTTTTTTTCCGTCACTTGGTAGTGAAATCCACCCCAACGACCTTGGTGAAGAGCATGCACATAGGCACCTATCGGATTTTTCCAGGTTTTTACCCTTTGCGGGTCTATGGCATCGGGCGCATATCCATGAAAAGGAAGTATCGATGCGTCATAATTTGGATAACGAGCTCGAATTTTGGGTTCATGATTGGCAAAAAGGCTTTCGATTTGAACTCCCTCGGGTACCTTCGCCTTCCAAATGGTTTTTGTATGGGGTTCCCATTGTAATGAAAGGTACTGACCGGCATTGAAATAAACCAGGTCATTATTTTGAGCCTTTATGATATAGGGTTGTTCTGTGCTTCCCGATTCTTCCGGTGTAAACACGAGCGGTTGATCTAGATAATAATTTCCCGCCCGCACGATGAGCTCAATCCGGCCTTTATAACCTGATCTTCTTAAGGCTAAAGCATGCTCCTTTGCAGCATTAGGTGTGCGCAAGGGTTGTTCGGCACTTCCATTATTCGTGTTGTTTCCATCCATAGAAACATAAAATTGCCGTGTTTGCCCAAAACTGTTGAAGGATAAGAGACCTATTAAGAGAACAAAAAAGAGTTTTTGATAACGATTTTTCATAGAAGGTTTTTTGGAATATCTTAAACAAAGATTCTTATTTTTAAGGGATCTCTATTGAGTTTATTTGGCGAACTGTTCAGTCATATTGACTTCAACGTTTAATAAACTGACGCACATCCGTCCAAAACGTTAAATAATAATTAGGAAATATGGAGCTCCGTTGGTCGGTTTTACCTAAAAAATAGAACGATTATTTTAGTCATATTTTTGTTTTCTTTAATTTCATCCTATTGTTTTCTTTTTAATGGTTGATGAGAGCTCGAGTAAATAATAATTGCCCTGTGTGTCCATTATTATTTACATCTCGGTTTCATCTCACTTTACCTTCGATGCAAAGTGAGGCAACCGAGGAGTTTACGACGAGCTCATGAGCTCCTTCGAAAACAAACATTAGCGAATAAACATCAAGGCCGTGTAGGCTACCTTGCACCTGATGGCAAAGCATTCATGGTGCGTATTGGAGCCGTTTCACTTCCTCAATCCGCTTGCATATTGCCATATGAACAGACGTGCAAATGCTTTACTGCTCGTTGCATCGGTATCCTCCAAGGCCGTTTTACCCACGCGCAGGGCTATATTAGGGCTGAAAATAATAATACGTCCGGTTAAAAGTAAAAGTCCCCGTTCTGCTGCAATGTCGCCTAGGAAATTTGCGATTTGCACGTTGATGCATTACCGTTTAAAGCAAAGTTCCAAGCGACGAGTCTTTGGTTACTTTTTTCATCATTTGTTAGTTTTCAATAGTATTCAAGCTACTTCGTGGTCTTCGGAAGAAAGTGACAAAATAATCGTTCCTTTAATATAAACAATTCATCTATGTGTTAAATTGATCCCTGTTTTAGGTCAGAAAGCCGAGAGTCCTATTAAATTTATACCAACACCCAGGGATACTTTAGCTTTCCCAATAAAAATAGCGCCTCTATAGCCGAGAACCTCCTCTTTTTTGTCCAGAAAATTTATTTTGGGCAGGTGTGAAACCGACTTATTTCCTTTTCTAAAAGATTCAGTATGTAAGGTTGAAAATTAATTTAAGTTGTTTGTGCCTTTAGGGTTTAATGACCGAAATAGAACACACACCAAATATGTTAAGCAATCCCTTATTCACTATTTATTTTTCTTCTACTCGAATATAAGATGTAGACTTAGCCAATCTTCCATTAACATCAAGCCCTTCTATTTCGATGCGATAAATTCCCGGTTGGTCTGCCGTATAGAAAGAGAGCGAGGCGGGGTGGTCCTTTTGAAGGACCACGTCAGGTTGCCAATAGACGGTTGTACGATGATCTATTCCTTCAGTGTCCTGCGTTGAGCTGTAATCAGGTGATTCAAAACTACGAATTTCGTAAAACCCTTGCGGGCTAAAAGTGGTCAGTCCGGGTGTGTAGAGCTCTGGACCGAAACGTCTCGGTTGATCACCCCTTCTCGTAGTGATCACAAGCACGCCATTGCTTCCCCACATGCCATAAATGGCGGTATTGCCTACCGTTCGTAACACTTCTATTGAAGCCACATCAAAGGGATTAATAATATTGAGTGCCGAGGGATCCATATACATCCCATCCAAGATGATCTGCATTGGGCGGTTCATTGAGCGTGTACTATAAGGAATACCATTAACGAAACGAACCCCAACAAGTCGGCCTTGTAGACATACGTCAAGCGTAGGACAACCATTGAAATAGAGTTCATCACCGCTGATCACCTGATCAGCATTCCCTGCTCCGTTCAAGTTAGCAGAATGCTTGGCGGGATTCTCTTTTTTTGCGTTGACTTCAACTTCTTCCAACACAATGCTTTTTCCTGAAAAGCCATATTGCTGTATTTCGCTGAGTGATTTTTCGCTATTTTGGTTTGAGGTACCTTCCTTAGCCGTTACTTTCACCTCTCCCTCTTTATCTTCTTGTGATATTGCCTGGCTGGGGACTTCATCCAGCTTCACTTTTACATTTTTTTTACCTCGGGCATCCCTTGCTTGAACAAGAAAATCGCTCTGATCATAGAATAAAAGTTTATCAAAATTAAAACGCCCCGCAGTATCCGTCACCGTATCTAGAACCGTGGTGGTTGGTTTAAAGGACGCAATGGTCACTTTGGCGTTGGCAATCGGCTCATCCTGGTTGTTTGTTACAATGCCACTAATCCTTAATTCCTTCTCCGGTTTATAGGCTATTTCCGGAAATTTGCCGGCCTTTACCTCTTTCCAAAAACGAGGATCAACCGGTTGTGCAAGCATCAATATTTCAATTTGTTGTTGTATCCGTTTGTTTTGATAATCAAAAGGAATCATCGGCTGGTCAATGGTATTGTAGGTGTTGGTTTGGAGTAATAAGGTCGAAAGTATATTGTTATCGGTCAGCGAGATTTTGGGTATTTTATCGATATTTACCACTGATGCTGAAAAGGCACCGATATCCGCTGTATCAGGCATCACTCCTCTTAAGTTAAGGGTAACTTGCTCCCGGGGGCCATAACTTTCCTGTGTAGGTTCGACCTGAAGCGGGAGGTTGTCACGTGGGTTTAGGATAAAGATTTTACGGGAACCTATTACATTCATCTGTTCATCCAGAATAGCTAATCCGAGTACACCCGACGGTAAGTCCTTTTTTGGAATATTAAAGCTGATTTCCGGTTTGTTCAGCGATTGTTTAGCCGCATAAAATACCATGCCCTGGCTTTGGATAATGCAAGCAATTTGCTGTTGTTGAATATGATCTTCTGAAGCCGATAGTTGAGCGGCAACTCCTTGCTCCATTAAATTATTTACCGCTAAATGAAATCCACTTTTTCCAACTTCCGGCAAGGGAGTCCGAATCGTGTCGCCATTGGCAAAACGGACGAATGCCGTATATTCCTTATTACTTTCGGGAATAAAGTCGAAACTCCCTAAACCGGCCGAATCACTTTTAAATTTCGTGACGACTTGCCCACTACTTTCTAACTGCCCTTGCACTTCCTCTTCTTCGTCCATCACATTTCGAACTACCTGGAAACCCACACGATTTTGGACACCTGCTAGCAAAGCTCCACCTTCAGCATGGAAGTGTACAGCGCGTTTGTCTGGCCGAATGACCACCGGAATCGTTTTTACAAGTGTTCCCTGATTACCGCCGTCGATGTTGAGTATCAACAAATCCGGCTGATCTTTTTTTCGGCTTTCATAGGGAAATTGAAAACGCAAGCGTCCGATATCGTCGGTTGCCACCTGTTGCTTGGCGATGGTTTTACCCTTATTCTTTAACTCAAAAATAACCGGTCGATTCGGTAGCATCTTGCCATTAAAATCTAACAATTGAACAGTGCCATCAACCTGTTTATCTTTCTTTGATGAATTTTTGTAAATAAAACTGCTGCGACTGACGATCGGCGAACTTTTATCATTGATGGTAATTGTCTTGTGATAAAATAGGCCCTCATCAAAGTTTCGCATCCAATTAGTATAAGCGCGGATATGATAACGACCTTCAACAAGTGTTTCAGGTAACTTAAAATCACCCATGGACAAGCCGGAAATAACTGGTAAGCGTCTTGATTGTACCACTTCTTGTTGATCATTCAATAGCTCCACATACATAATCTTGCTAATGGCCGAAAGTAAATTGAACTGACTGACAGTAACATAGGCCTTAAACCAAATATCGTCGCCTGTTTCATAATAGGGTCTGTCAGTCTGCAGATAAACACGCTCCTGGGGATGTTTTTGTTGGAAGGTATCCAAGTTCTTCAACATCCGTTGCAAAGCATCCGTTGTATCTCGTTTTTGTGCATAAGCAACGAAGGAAAGAAAAACGAATAGAAGAAGGCAGGAAGGCCGTTTCATGATGCTTTAATTTGATAATAGATTAAACAAATATAATGCGTGCTTAGTTTGCTTGGTTATCGCTTTTCTTTTAATTAAAGGCAGCAATTCAAAGGATAAGATTAAGTGAACGCAGACGGTTGCATTAAATAGCTAAGATCATTGATCAAACAGTTTATTTAGTTGAATACTTCTTTTTCTTTTTTGCGTAAATATGTTCATTCGAAAATGATAAAAGAACCTGATTTATGAGCACACGTTTTGCGCACCTTCATATGTTCATTTGTTGGATGTTCGCTTGGCAAATAACATGTGGAGCCCTTGCATACAAGGAGAATGACGATTGGCTATTAAGCTCCGATGGCTATCAGGCTATAGCGATCAAGAGCCAAGATGAACAGGATCTGATTTTAGAAAATGGACTTGTTAGAAGAGTTTTCCGCTTGCAACCTAATGTAGCCTGTTATGATTTCAGCAATTTGATAACCGGTCAACAACTTATTCGAGCTGTAACACCGGAAGCGCGCATTCAATTAGACGGTAAGTGGTATCAAGTAGGCGGTCTAAAGGGACAGCAAGAAAAAGCCTATTTCTTGCCTGTATGGTTGGATGCACTTCAACAGTCGTCCGGCGATTTTACTTTTTCCCACTATGAAGTGCACGACCTAAAGCCCTTGTTAGCCTGGAAAGGAACCAATTGGTGGGCAACGGGTCAGCAAGCTGCAACTGGAAAGGAACTGGTTTTTCATTATAAATTATCCATGCCGCAATGGAAGGGTTTTCACATTCAGGTGCATTATGCAATCTACAGTGGTCTTCCGCTGATCGCTAAATGGCTTACGATCCAAAATCAGACGGGGCGTATCGTTAAAGTGAATCAGATTATTCACGAACAATTAGCACTCGTTGAGGAGGAAAGCGCAGTGGTTGGAAGCACCGAAGCCATGCTTAAACAACATGGCCTCTATGTAGAAAGTAATTTTGCCTTTAACAACGCGATGCGTTATCATTTGAGCGATCAGACCTTGCATTGGAAAAGAGATACCTCTTATACCTCTCAGGTAAATTATGATCTAAATACACCGGCCTTGCTGGAAATATATCCTGAAAACGGTGTAGGGGTAGCTTTAGCTTCAAACGATTCCTTAACATCGATTCGAAGCTGGGAGCTTCTGATGGACAGTTATGATCGGGAACGACGTGGGCTGGCTATTCGAAAAATGTATCGGACGATCGCCCCTTGGACCACGGCTAATCCCATTTTTATGCATTTAGTAAGTAAGAACGATCAAGAAGTAAGAAGCGCGATTGACCAATGTGCAGCTACGGGATATGAAGCTCTTATTTTAAGCTTTGGTAGCCATATTAACATGGAGGATACCTCGTCAAATAATTTAAGACGATGGAAAGAATTAGCAGACTATGCGCATAAACGACAGATTAAAATTGGTGGATATTCCTTGTTCAGCTCGAGAAAGATCAGCGAAAAGGATGATGTCATTAATCCAAAGACCGGTAAAACCGGTGATGCATTTTTCGGAAATGCACCCTGTTTTGGAAGCGAGTGGGGCATCGCTTATCATCAGAAAATCAAAACATTTTTTGACCAGACAGGTTTTGATATCTGGGAAAATGATGGTCCCTATCCGGGCGACCAGTGTGCTTCGACATCGCATCCCGGACACCAGGATGTGGAAGATAGCCAATGGAAACAATTTGCGATGCAAAAGGAACTGTATCACTGGCTCAATGCGAGAGGTGTTTATATAAATGCACCGGATTGGTATTTTTTGGATGGAACGAATAAAATCGCTATCGGATACCGAGAGGTCAATTTTGCTTTGCCACGAGAAAACCAACGAATTTTAAACCGACAGAATATCTTCGACGGTACTTGGGAGCAAACTCCCTCAATGGGTTGGGGATTCGTTCCGCTGACCGCCTATCATGGTGGTGACTCAACATCGGTCTTGGAACCATTAAATGAGCATCTGAATGATTACAAGCAATTGATGATGCAATATTATGGCGCGGGTATTCAGGCGTGCTACCGAGGCCCTCGATTATATGATACAGAAGAAACCAAAAAGACCGTTCAGGAAGTGATTAACTGGTATAAAAGATACCGAAAAGTGCTCAATGCTGATATCGTACATTTGCGGCGCGCTGATGGAAGGGATTGGGATGGTATATTGCATATGGATCCGACCGAGGAAATCAAAGGCTTGGCGATGTTGTATAATCCGCTAAAACAGCCCATCGAACGAACCATCCACCTACCCTTGTATTATACAGGTAAAGAAGGAAGTGTTTCTGTTCGGCAGGAGGAGGGGCCGGCAAAGGCTTATCACCTGGATCGGCATGATAAGGTAGCAATAAAAATTGTGATTCCGGCTGAAGGATATACCTGGTTGGTGGTGGAATAACCTGCATTAACGTTCGTTATTTTTTGTAAACCGTATATTGACTGCTAACCTTTCGTATAGAAGAGGAAAAATCATACATTAGCGTTACTGAAGAGGAGCTTATGACTAAAATAATAAAATGGGGAATGATCGGCGCGGGAGATGTTACCGAGGTAAAGAGCGGGCCGGCTTTTAAAAAAGTAGCCCATTCAGATTTAGTGGCCGTTATGCGTCGTGATGAAGTTAAAGTGCAAGATTATGCAGCACGCCACGGTATCCGCAAGTGGTATACGGATGCGCAAAAATTAATTGATGACGATGAAGTAAATGCGGTTTATATTGCAACCCCACCTGACACCCATCTTCAATACGGTATCATGGCGTTGCGAGCAGGAAAGGCCGTTTATATGGAGAAACCGGTTACGGTCAATGTAGAGGAAGCTGAACGTTTGTACGCCTATTTACAAAAGGAAGGTGGACGCCTATCTGTGGCACATTACCGAAGAGAACAGCCGTATTTTAAGAAAATTCAACAAATTATTGCCGATGGACTAATTGGTAATACGCGTGTAGTTACACTGCAATTACTTAAAAAGTCGTTGACTAAAGAGATGTTGCAAGATCCTAAAATCGCTTGGCGTTTAGATCCGGCCAAATCGGGTGGAGGCTTGTTCCATGATTTAGCGCCGCATCAGTTGGATATTGTCTATCGACTTTTTGGTTCGATCGAACAAAGTGATGGTTTGGCCCTCAACCAAGGTAAAGCGTATCTGGCCGATGATGTCGTAACCGGTCGCATTCTATTTGAAAGTAAGGTGCTTTTTAACGGGTTGTGGGCCTTCAATACAAATGAAGAAATGGATCGTTGTGAGATCGTTGGTAGCAAGGGAAAACTTGTTTTTTCTTTTTTTACGCCACATACACTCGAACTAGTGAATGAAGATGGCGTTCAACATTTTCATTTCGATCCATTGCCCCATGTGCAACAACCTATGATAGAAGCGGTGGTTCGCTATTTGCGTGGTGAAGGTACGAATCCATGTCCTATAGAGGATGCGTTAGCGGTTGCTGCCATTATGGAGAACTTCACCAACAAATAAATTTATTTTAACAGCGTATATCGGATATAACACCTAAAAACAATAGGAGTTCGCTTTAAAAAAAGAAGGTTTTTCTTAATCAACTTTTTTCATCATTAGTTCGTTTCGAAGGCATTCAAGCTTTCCCTACGGGAAGGTTCTTGATAAAATTTATTTAACTTTTGGCTTGAGTGGCTGTTGCACTACCTGTTTTTTTAGATTTAAAAGGCTTGGATCTGGTGCATCTTTTATCAGGCATTCTCCGACGCTTTGCCAAGTTAGCAAAGCAGGCGA